>NZ_JBIOQP010000001.1:1292500-1295000 GCF_051713805.1 Enterococcus sp. DIV1314a
CCTTCGGGGACAAAGTGACAGGTGGTGCATGGTTGTCGTCAGCTCGTGTCGTGAGATGTTGGGTTAAGTCCCGCAACGAGCGCAACCCTTATTGTTAGTTGCCATCATTTAGTTGGGCACTCTAGCGAGACTGCCGGTGACAAACCGGAGGAAGGTGGGGATGACGTCAAATCATCATGCCCCTTATGACCTGGGCTACACACGTGCTACAATGGGAGGTACAACGAGTCGCCAAGCCGCGAGGCTGAGCTAATCTCTTAAAACCTCTCTCAGTTCGGATTGTAGGCTGCAACTCGCCTACATGAAGCCGGAATCGCTAGTAATCGCGGATCAGCATGCCGCGGTGAATACGTTCCCGGGCCTTGTACACACCGCCCGTCACACCACGAAAGTTTGTAACACCCGAAGTCGATGAGGTAACCTTTTTGGAGCCAGTCGCCTAAGGTGGGATAGATGATTGGGGTGAAGTCGTAACAAGGTAGCCGTATCGGAAGGTGCGGCTGGATCACCTCCTTTCTAAGGAATTTGTTTGACGCAATGATGTTTCATCATTTGCCAATCAAACATCACGGAAACTACACATCGTTTGCTCTTTGTTCAGTTTTGAGAGGTTTACTCTCAATTTAATTGTATTTTGCTCATTGAAAACTGGATATTGAAGAAAAGAAATATAACAAACCAAGAACATTGTGTTGGATGATTGTTACATGATTCCAATTACTTTATTTATTTTATCTTTGATTGCGTTTCTATCGCTAGAAACAACGTCAAAAACCCAACCGTAAGGTTGAGAAGGTTAAGTGAATAAGGGCGCATGGTGGATGCCTTGGCACTAGAAGCCGATGAAGGACGGGACGAACACCGATATGCTTTGGGGAGCTGTACGTAAGCTTTGATCCAGAGATTTCCGAATGGGGAAACCCAACATCTTTTATAGGATGTTACTTTTCAGTGAATACATAGCTGATTAGAGGTAGACGCAGAGAACTGAAACATCTAAGTACCTGCAGGAAGAGAAAGAAAATTCGATTCCCTTAGTAGCGGCGAGCGAAACGGGAACAGCCCAAACCAACAAGCTTGCTTGTTGGGGTTGTAGGACTCCGATATGGTAGTTTTTTCAGATAGTCGAAGGATTTGGAAAAGTCCGTCAAAGAGGGTAAAAACCCCGTAGACGAAATTTGGAAAGCACCTAGGAGGATCCTGAGTACGGCGGAACACGAGGAATTCCGTCGGAATCCGGGAGGACCATCTCCCAAGGCTAAATACTCTCTAGTGACCGATAGTGAACCAGTACCGTGAGGGAAAGGTGAAAAGCACCCCGGAAGGGGAGTGAAATAGATCCTGAAACCATGTGCCTACAACAAGTTAGAGCCCGTTAATGGGTGATAGCGTGCCTTTTGTAGAATGAACCGGCGAGTTACGATTATCTGCGAGGTTAAGTCGAAGAGACGGAGCCGTAGCGAAAGCGAGTCTGAATAGGGCGAATGAGTAGGTGGTCGTAGACCCGAAACCAAGTGATCTACCCATGTCCAGGTTGAAGGTGCGGTAAAACGCACTGGAGGACCGAACCCACGTATGTTGAAAAATGCGGGGATGAGGTGTGGGTAGCGGAGAAATTCCAAACGAACTTGGAGATAGCTGGTTCTCTCCGAAATAGCTTTAGGGCTAGCGTCAGATTTTAAGAATGATGGAGGTAGAGCACTGTTTGGACTAGGGGCCCGTCTAGGGTTACCGAATTCAGATAAACTCCGAATGCCATACATTTATATCTGGCAGTCAGACTGTGAGTGATAAGATCCATAGTCGAAAGGGAAACAGCCCAGACCACCAGCTAAGGTCCCAAAATATATGTTAAGTGGAAAAGGATGTGGGGTTGCACAGACAACTAGGATGTTGGCTCAGAAGCAGCCATCATTTAAAGAGTGCGTAATAGCTCACTAGTCGAGTGACCCTGCGCCGAAAATTTACCGGGGCTAAACATATTACCGAAGCTGTGGAGTGTACTTATGTACACTGGTAGGAGAGCGTTCTAAGGGCGTCGAAGGTAGACCGTGAGGACTGCTGGAGCGCTTAGAAGTGAGAATGCCGGTATGAGTAGCGAAAGACAGGTGAGAATCCTGTCCACCGTATGACTAAGGTTTCCTGGGGAAGGCTCGTCCGCCCAGGGTTAGTCGGGACCTAAGCCGAGGCCGATAGGCGTAGGCGATGGACAACAGGTTGATATTCCTGTACCCGTTGTTTTTGTTTGAGCGATGGAGGGACGCAGTAGGCTAAGAAATGCAGACGATTGGAAATGTCTGTCCAAGCAATAAGTCCGAGTGAGAGTCAAATGCTTTCATTCATTAAGGACAAGTTGTGATGGGGAGGGAAATTTAAGTACCGAAGTTTCTGATGTCACACTGCCGAGAAAAGCTTCTAGTTAGAAAACAACGGCCCGTACCGTAAACCGACACAGGTAGTCGAGGAGAGTATCCTAAGGTGTGCGAGAGAACTCTCGTTA
>NZ_JBIOQP010000001.1:1297500-2536080 GCF_051713805.1 Enterococcus sp. DIV1314a
GGTTTCCGCCCTTCAGTGCTGCAGCTAACGCATTAAGCACTCCGCCTGGGGAGTACGGTCGCAAGACTGAAACTCAAAGGAATTGACGGGGGCCCGCACAAGCGGTGGAGCATGTGGTTTAATTCGAAGCAACGCGAAGAACCTTACCAGGTCTTGACATCCTTTGACCACTCTAGAGATAGAGCTTTCCCTTCGGGGACAAAGTGACAGGTGGTGCATGGTTGTCGTCAGCTCGTGTCGTGAGATGTTGGGTTAAGTCCCGCAACGAGCGCAACCCTTATTGTTAGTTGCCATCATTTAGTTGGGCACTCTAGCGAGACTGCCGGTGACAAACCGGAGGAAGGTGGGGATGACGTCAAATCATCATGCCCCTTATGACCTGGGCTACACACGTGCTACAATGGGAGGTACAACGAGTCGCCAAGCCGCGAGGCTGAGCTAATCTCTTAAAACCTCTCTCAGTTCGGATTGTAGGCTGCAACTCGCCTACATGAAGCCGGAATCGCTAGTAATCGCGGATCAGCATGCCGCGGTGAATACGTTCCCGGGCCTTGTACACACCGCCCGTCACACCACGAAAGTTTGTAACACCCGAAGTCGATGAGGTAACCTTTTTGGAGCCAGTCGCCTAAGGTGGGATAGATGATTGGGGTGAAGTCGTAACAAGGTAGCCGTATCGGAAGGTGCGGCTGGATCACCTCCTTTCTAAGGAATTTGTTTGACGCAATGATGTTTCATCATTTGCCAATCAAACATCACGGAAACTACACATCGTTTGCTCTTTGTTCAGTTTTGAGAGGTTTACTCTCAATTTAATTGTATTTTGCTCATTGAAAACTGGATATTGAAGAAAAGAAATATAACAAACCAAGAACATTGTGTTGGATGATTGTTACATGATTCCAATTACTTTATTTATTTTATCTTTGATCGCGTTTCTATCGCTAGAAACAACGTCAAAAACCCAACCGTAAGGTTGAGAAGGTTAAGTGAATAAGGGCGCATGGTGGATGCCTTGGCACTAGAAGCCGATGAAGGACGGGACGAACACCGATATGCTTTGGGGAGCTGTACGTAAGCTTTGATCCAGAGATTTCCGAATGGGGAAACCCAACATCTTTTATAGGATGTTACTTTTCAGTGAATACATAGCTGATTAGAGGTAGACGCAGAGAACTGAAACATCTAAGTACCTGCAGGAAGAGAAAGAAAATTCGATTCCCTTAGTAGCGGCGAGCGAAACGGGAACAGCCCAAACCAACAAGCTTGCTTGTTGGGGTTGTAGGACTCCGATATGGTAGTTTTTTCAGATAGTCGAAGGATTTGGAAAAGTCCGTCAAAGAGGGTAAAAACCCCGTAGACGAAATTTGGAAAGCACCTAGGAGGATCCTGAGTACGGCGGAACACGAGGAATTCCGTCGGAATCCGGGAGGACCATCTCCCAAGGCTAAATACTCTCTAGTGACCGATAGTGAACCAGTACCGTGAGGGAAAGGTGAAAAGCACCCCGGAAGGGGAGTGAAATAGATCCTGAAACCATGTGCCTACAACAAGTTAGAGCCCGTTAATGGGTGATAGCGTGCCTTTTGTAGAATGAACCGGCGAGTTACGATTATCTGCGAGGTTAAGTCGAAGAGACGGAGCCGTAGCGAAAGCGAGTCTGAATAGGGCGAATGAGTAGGTGGTCGTAGACCCGAAACCAAGTGATCTACCCATGTCCAGGTTGAAGGTGCGGTAAAACGCACTGGAGGACCGAACCCACGTATGTTGAAAAATGCGGGGATGAGGTGTGGGTAGCGGAGAAATTCCAAACGAACTTGGAGATAGCTGGTTCTCTCCGAAATAGCTTTAGGGCTAGCGTCAGATTTTAAGAATGATGGAGGTAGAGCACTGTTTGGACTAGGGGCCCGTCTAGGGTTACCGAATTCAGATAAACTCCGAATGCCATACATTTATATCTGGCAGTCAGACTGTGAGTGATAAGATCCATAGTCGAAAGGGAAACAGCCCAGACCACCAGCTAAGGTCCCAAAATATATGTTAAGTGGAAAAGGATGTGGGGTTGCACAGACAACTAGGATGTTGGCTCAGAAGCAGCCATCATTTAAAGAGTGCGTAATAGCTCACTAGTCGAGTGACCCTGCGCCGAAAATTTACCGGGGCTAAACATATTACCGAAGCTGTGGAGTGTACGTATGTACACTGGTAGGAGAGCGTTCTAAGGGCGTCGAAGGTAGACCGTGAGGACTGCTGGAGCGCTTAGAAGTGAGAATGCCGGTATGAGTAGCGAAAGACAGGTGAGAATCCTGTCCACCGTATGACTAAGGTTTCCTGGGGAAGGCTCGTCCGCCCAGGGTTAGTCGGGACCTAAGCCGAGGCCGATAGGCGTAGGCGATGGACAACAGGTTGATATTCCTGTACCCGTTGTTTTTGTTTGAGCGATGGAGGGACGCAGTAGGCTAAGAAATGCAGACGATTGGAAATGTCTGTCCAAGCAATAAGTCCGAGTGAGAGTCAAATGCTTTCATTCATTAAGGACAAGTTGTGATGGGGAGGGAAATTTAAGTACCGAAGTTTCTGATGTCACACTGCCGAGAAAAGCTTCTAGTTAGAAAACAACGGCCCGTACCGTAAACCGACACAGGTAGTCGAGGAGAGTATCCTAAGGTGTGCGAGAGAACTCTCGTTAAGGAACTCGGCAAAATGACCCCGTAACTTCGGGAGAAGGGGTGCTGTTCGCAAGAACAGCCGCAGTGAATAGGCCCAAGCGACTGTTTATCAAAAACACAGGTCTCTGCAAAATCGAAAGATGAAGTATAGGGGCTGACGCCTGCCCGGTGCTGGAAGGTTAAGAGGAGTGCTTAGCGCAAGCGAAGGTACGAATTGAAGCCCCAGTAAACGGCGGCCGTAACTATAACGGTCCTAAGGTAGCGAAATTCCTTGTCGGGTAAGTTCCGACCCGCACGAAAGGCGTAACGATTTGGGCACTGTCTCAACGAGAGACTCGGTGAAATTTTAGTACCTGTGAAGATGCAGGTTACCCGCGACAGGACGGAAAGACCCCATGGAGCTTTACTGTAATTTGATATTGAGTGTCTGTACCGCATGTACAGGATAGGTAGGAGCCGTAGAGATCGGGACGCTAGTTTCGATGGAGGCAATGGTGGGATACTACCCTTGTGTTATGGCCACTCTAACCCGCATCACTAATCGTGATGGGAGACAGTGTCAGATGGGCAGTTTGACTGGGGCGGTCGCCTCCTAAAAGGTAACGGAGGCGCCCAAAGGTTCCCTCAGAATGGTTGGAAATCATTCGTAGAGTGCAAAGGCAAAAGGGAGCTTGACTGCGAGAGCTACAACTCGAGCAGGGACGAAAGTCGGGCTTAGTGATCCGGTGGTTCCGCATGGAAGGGCCATCGCTCAACGGATAAAAGCTACCCTGGGGATAACAGGCTTATCTCCCCCAAGAGTCCACATCGACGGGGAGGTTTGGCACCTCGATGTCGGCTCGTCGCATCCTGGGGCTGTAGTCGGTCCCAAGGGTTGGGCTGTTCGCCCATTAAAGCGGCACGCGAGCTGGGTTCAGAACGTCGTGAGACAGTTCGGTCCCTATCCGTCGCGGGCGTTGGAAATTTGAGAGGAGCTGTCCTTAGTACGAGAGGACCGGGATGGACTTACCGCTGGTGTACCAGTTGTCTCGCCAGAGGCATCGCTGGGTAGCTATGTAGGGAAGGGATAAACGCTGAAAGCATCTAAGTGTGAAGCCCACCTCAAGATGAGATTTCCCATTTCTTTAAGAAAGTAAGATCCCTGAGAGATGATCAGGTAGATAGGTCAGGAGTGGAAGTGCAGCGATGTACGGAGCGGACTGATACTAATCGATCGAGGACTTAACCAAAATGGTAAAATAAAAACTTGGTACGGTACAATGATTTTCTTCAAATCCAGTTTTGAGTGAGCAACACTTACTCAAATAATCAAATAGTGTGGTGGCGATAGCAAGAAGGATACACCTGTACCCATGCCGAACACAGAAGTTAAGCTTCTTAGCGCCGATTGTAGTGAAGGGTTTCCCTTTGTGAGAGCAGGACGTCGCCACGCGAATATAAAAGATTAGAATGAAAATTCTAGTCTTTTTTTGTTTAATGTAGGTTTACGAAATCATCTAAATAAGAGAAAAACGTTATGATTAAAATAATTTATTTGAAGGATGTACAATAAGTGTGAAAGATAGCGATCTTGCTACAGCTCTTATGCAAAATGGCGTGTCAAAAGCTAAATACTCGCATATTTTAAGAAAACGTTGCAAAATAAAGATAGTTGAAATAAATAACCAGAATCATGAGGAGGAATCTTAGATGAAACAATCCAAAGATGAGTTAAAGAAACAATTATCGGTTGTTGAATATGCGGTAACACAAGAAAATGCGACGGAGCGTCCGTTTACTGGAAAGTATGATAATCACTATGATAAAGGGATTTATGTTGATATTGTGAGTGGAGAACCGCTTTTTGCTTCAACAGATAAGTATGATGCTGGATGTGGATGGCCATCCTTTACTCGGCCATTACCAAAAGTTATGATTAAAGAAAATAAGGATACTACTCTAGGTATGACACGGATTGAAGTTCGTAGTCAAGAAGCGGATTCGCATTTGGGACACGTTTTTCCAGATGGACCAGTAGACGAAGGCGGCTTACGCTACTGTATTAACTCTGCTGCTTTAAAATTTATTCCTTTAAATGAAATGAAGCAAGCAGGCTACGAGTCTTTTATCCCTTACGTGAAATAATAAATAAGAAAAACCTAGAAGAAATTCATTCATCTAGGTTTTTCTTATTTGTCTATTTTATGGTACAATGAAGGGAACATATGTGCAGAAAGGGTTAATCATGTACGAATATCTTATTGGAAAAGTAACCGGGATTACACCGGCTTATATTGTGTTAGAAAATCAAGGAATCGGCTATCAAATTCAATGCGGGAATCCGTATTATTACGTCGGAAAAGAAACGCAAGAAACGCGTATTTATGTCCATCAAGTCATTCGAGAAGACGCTCATCAATTGTTTGGGTTCAAAACAGTTGAGGAAAAGAAACTGTTTTTACGCTTAATTAGTGTTTCAGGAATTGGTCCTAAAAGTGGCTTAGCAATTATGGCTAATGATGATCACTTAGGATTGATCCAAGCGATTGAATCACAAGATGGAGCCTATTTGACGAAGTTTCCTGGTGTTGGAAAGAAAACAGCGCAGCAATTAATTCTTGATTTACAAGGGAAGTTGGGCGATATTATTGAAGAAGGCTTACCGGCGAAACAACCGCAACTTTTCGATGGTACCCATCACTTAGAAGAAGCATTAGCGGCATTGAAGGCATTGGGTTACAGTGAGAAAGAAGTCAAGAAAGTCGAAAAAGAATTGCAACAGACAATTTGTACGACGACCGATGAATATTTACGGGTAGCTTTAAAAATGATTATGAAGAAATAAAAGGAGCAATCGATGGAAGAACGGATTATTTCACCAATTGAAAGAGAAGAAGATACTTTTGAAAAATCGCTTCGACCACAATTCTTTAGTGAATATATTGGACAAGATAAAGTAAAAAATGAACTGGGGATTTATATTCAAGCGGCGAAGCAAAGGGAAGAGTCTTTGGATCACGTTTTACTTTATGGACCTCCTGGCTTAGGAAAGACGACGATGGCGATGGTGATTGCCAATGAAATGCAAGTCAATGTCCGAACGACGAGTGGTCCGGCGATTGAAAAACCAGGTGATTTGGTTGCGATTTTAAATGAACTAGATCCAGGTGATGTGTTGTTTATCGATGAAATTCACCGTTTACCAAAAGTGGTAGAAGAAATGCTCTATTCAGCGATGGAAGACTTTTATATTGATATCATGGTTGGGCAAGGAACGTCGGCTCATCCAGTTCACTTCCCGTTACCGCCATTTACCTTAGTAGGGGCGACGACGCGCGCAGGGATGCTTTCTGCGCCTTTGAGAGATCGTTTTGGCATTATCTCTCATATGGAATACTATACAGAAGCAGATTTGCAAGAAATCATTTGTCGATCGGCGGCTATTTTTTCGACAGAGATTGTGGAAGAAGGGGCTTTAGAGATTGCACGACGATCTAGAGGGACTCCTCGAATTGCCAATCGTTTATTGAAGCGGGTGCGAGATTTTGCCCAAGTAGAAGGTGATGGCGTTATTAATCGTCAATTAGCGGACCGGGCACTGTTGTTGCTACAAGTGGATCATGCGGGATTAGATTATGTCGATCAAAAATTAATTAAAACGATGATCGAATTATATAATGGTGGGCCTGTTGGTTTAAGTACACTCTCTGTAAATATCGGAGAGGAACAAGAAACGGTCGAGGATATGTATGAACCTTATTTGATTCAAAAAGGATTTTTAAAGCGAACGCAAAGAGGGCGAATGGTGACGCGATTATCCTATGAACATTTTAACTATCCTTATGTAGGGGAATAAGAAGGAGTGAGGCAGATGCGAGTATTATTTGTTTGTCTTGGAAATATTTGCCGCTCACCGATGGCAGAAGGCCTGTTGCGAAAGTACGCACAGGAACAAGGCGTGAGAATTGAGGTCGATTCGGCTGCAACGAGTCGTTATCAAATTGGCGAAGCTCCGCATCCAGGGACCCAAAAAATCTTAAAGCAGCATCAAGTGGATGTTCAAAATATGATTGCTCGTCAAATAACATCGGAAGATTTTCTGACGTTTGACTATATTATTGGAATGGATCAACAAAATGTAATTGATTTAATGAAAATTGCACCTGACGGAACAAAAAAGAAAGTTCACTTGTTTTTATCGGTAGAAGAGGTTGATTCAATCCAAGATGTTCCGGATCCATGGTACACTGGGGACTTTCAAAAAACCGATCAATTGATCCAAGCAGCGCTCCCAAAGTGGCTGACTTATTGGTCAGAAAATGAATCAAGGTAGAATCGTAGGAGGGCGAGAAAAATGGAAAAAAAACCAATTTCACTAAAACAACTAGGGAAACGACTCGTCATGACTTCGGTAACCTTATTGGATAATTTATTTAATGATGACCTTGAAAAGCAGCAAACGATTGAAACCTATCGCAGCCGTTTGAGCGAAGCGGCTCGTGATCAAGATTTAGTCGTTTTACAATTACAAACGGAGAAAATTGATGCGTTTGAAACGATTGTCGGCTACGTTGCCAGTAAAAATAGTGGGAATGACAATGTTGTGATTAAAATGCAAAAGAATCAGCATCAATTACGAATTGTTCCGCTTCATAAGATTGAAAAAGTAAGCGTCCTCAGCATGAAAAATAAAAAAATCGCCAAATAAAGATCGATTTTTCTTCTTTTAGAGATAAAGAAGGAAAATCTTTTTTTATTGTCTAAAAACACTACTCATTTGGAAGCGTTTTTAGTATCCTAAGGAAGGGGGAAAAAGAGAGATAGAAAGGATTTAAGAAAATGAAAATCAATTGGTTCGCGTTGAACGGAATCAAGCCGTTTGACAAGCCAGAAGAAGAAAAGACAACCAAAATAAAAGTGGGATGGTTGAATGAAGCCAAGGATTATTATTTTTCCTTGGATGACATGACTGAAGAACCGTATCGTTTAACGGTGACAGGTTTTTCCGACTGTGAGGTAGAACTTTATCAATTAAACAGCACGCAAGCGCATATCGGTCGAGGTGTGACGTGGGGAGAGATTCCACAAGCACCAGAGGCTTCTTTTTATGATTGTCTCCAACCATTTGTCATTCAAGAAGAAGTGCCAACGTCTTCTTACCAATTGTTTTGTTTACGCCTGACAGGGACGGCTCCTGGAAAATGGCAAGGAGAAATTAGGGCCACACAAGGCAAAATCAGCGTCTCAAAAACACTGACGTTTGAGGTCTTACCACTTTTACTACCGACTCAAACGGCGCCTACCTTAGAACTTTGGCAATATCCTTTTGCGGTGGCCCGTTATTATCAAATCGAACCGAAAGATTATTTTAATAAAGCCCATTGTGAGCGAATTGCTGAAAGTTTAGCGTATTACGCCGAAGCGGGAGGCGATACGATTGTAACGACGATTGTCCACGATCCTTGGAATCACCAAACGTATGATGCTTATCCGAGTCTGGTCACTTGGCAGCAAAGCGGTGAGAAAATGACCTTTGATTTTACATGGTTTGATCAATATGTGGCGCTTTGTTTAGCACTTGGTATTAATCAAAAAATAAAATGTTTTTCAATGTTGCCTTGGGAAGATAAAATTTATTATTTTGATGAAGCAGGTGTCTTGCAAGAGCGGATTTATCCGGTTGACTCACCGCAGTGGCAAAAGATTTGGCGTGACTTTTTGACAGCATTTGTTCAACATTTAGAAGAAAAAGGTTGGTTTGATATCACCTATATTGCGATTGATGAGCGACCAGCCGAAACGTTAACGAATGTTTTACAACTAATCAAAGAGCACCCGAATCAAGAAGGGAAAATGTTAAAAGTTTCGTGTGCGCTGAATTATCAAAGTTTCGATCATACATTACTTGAGCAAATTGCTGATCTAGCGATTGGTCAACAGCATCTAGGTGATCAGACTGTATTTCGTCAGTGGTGTGAACAACGACGAACAAAGGGTCTTACAACGTCGATTTATAACTGTGTGGGGGATTACCCTGCGATGTTTCTTTATAGTCATCCATTTGAGAGTCAATGGGTGATTTGGAATACGGTGGCTTATGGGGCAGATGGTTTTTTACGATGGGCATTGGATGCGTGGGTTAAAGATCCATTAGTCAACGGCAGTCACTGGTACTGGGAAAGTGGCGATCCCTTTTTACTTTATCCAGGAGAAAAGGGTGCGATGATGTCACTGCGTTTTCAGCAAATGCAACAAGCACTCAACGATAGCCGAAAATATTTATTTTTACAAAAAAAACAGCCGGCACTCGTGTCAGAGGTCACACAACTACTGGATGGATGGCCACAACTGTCGGGGAAAACAAATGATTATGGTGCGCAAGTGCCTTTCTCAGAAAATGAGACGCTCCAGCTTATTCAAACAATCCAACAAATGCATGACTTATTAGAAAAAGGCGCGCGTGCCTACTTAAAGGAGTCCAACAAATGAACATAACTGATTTGACAACAGTCGTTCCAAGTCCACGACAACTTGCTTGGCAGCAGACACAATACTATGGTTTTATCCATTTTGGAATCAATACGATGACGGACCGCGAATGGGGATTCGGGAATGAACCAACCACGTTGTTTGATCCTCAAAAACTGGATGCGGATAAGTGGGTGCAACAGATGAAAGCTGGACAGATGCAGGGCGTCATTTTGACCTGTAAGCACCATGACGGATTTTGTTTGTGGCCGAGTACAACAACAGACTATAGTGTCAAAACCGCGCCCTGGAAAGCAGGAGAAGGTGACTTAGTAAAAGAGGTATCGCAAGCATGTCAAAAATACGGGTTGAAATTTGGCATCTATCTGTCACCTTGGGATCGTCACGCGCAAAGTTATGGCAGCGGTCAAGCGTATAACGATTTTTATCTCGCGCAGTTAACGGAACTCTTAACGAACTATGGGGAGATATTTAGTGTTTGGTTAGACGGTGCCAATGGAGAGGGGCCAAATGGAAAAAAACAACAGTATGATTGGGAGCGCATCAACCAAGTTGTACGTCAGTTGCAACCAAATGCCGTGATTAGTGTTTGTGGTCCAGATGTCCGTTGGTGTGGCAATGAGGCCGGACACACACGGGCGCAAGAGTGGAGTGTGGTGCCTGTTGAACTACAAGACTTAGAAAAAATTACCGAGCGTTCTCAGCAAATCGATGACGGGATCTTTTCACGAAAAATCACGTCAGGCGATGAGGATTTAGGAAGTCGAAAAGCGTTGGAACATTATCACGGAGAACTTGTCTGGTATCCGGCAGAAGTTAATACCTCGATTCGTCCGGGATGGTTTTACCATGAAAGTGAAAATGACCAAGTCCGTTCTGCGGAAGAATTGTATCAAATTTATGTGCGATCAGTAGGTGGAAATGCGACGTTCTTATTAAATATCCCACCGAAACCAGATGGGGAATTTCATGAAAAAGATCTAGACGTTTTACAGGAATTAGGGGCGAAAATTGCACAAGTAAAAGATCAAACGATGATGAAAGGTGGTCATCTTTCTTATTCGAGTGCCACTACTCCGGTAACGCTCAGCGATTTGTTGCGCGAGGATGGGAAGGTCTGGCAGAGTCAACCGGATGATGTAAAACCCATGATTCAAGTTGAATGGGCGAAAGAACAAGTGATACAGCGCGTCATTTTACAAGAAGACATTCGTCAAAGCCAACGTATTGAAGCGTTCACATTGTATTATTACGATGAGCAACAATGGAAACCTTGGGGGACTGGCGCAAGCGTTGGTTATCAGCGCATCATTGAACGACCTCCTGTAAAAACAACGGGGATACGAATGGTATTTAATGATTATCGTGAATATCCGACACTAAACTATTTAACAATTAACTAGACAACGTGTCGCGTTTAAAAGAGTTCATTAAAGAAGCTCAATATCAAAACGCAAAAGTAGTACGAAATGTTAAAAAAACGCCAAAAAAATACCTACCGGCGGGGACCGGTAGGAAAAGGAGTAAAAAATGAAAAAGTGTTTGTTAGGGTTGTTTGTTGGTACACTTATATACTACTGAGAAAATGTGAATTTTTTGTGACGAAAATCTTTGAAAGTTGTTAAGAAATAATGATTAATAACTTTTCTGGGTTGAAAAACGCCAAATAATGCCGCCTGCAAAGCCGATTAAAGCCGGTAGGACCCAGCCCATTCCAATTCCAAACAGAGGTAAAGTCGCTTCACCTAACCCAATGAAAAATTGGGCAAAGGCGGTTTGACGAATGAAAGCGGGGCTAGCATTAAGCCCGTCAATAACCGAAGCAATTAAGGTAAAGAGTGTGGTCATTTGATAGACCTTTGGATCATGTTTAAAAATTGGACCGATAATCGCTAAAATAATTAAGGTCATCGCTAGTGGATATAAGAACATTAAGACAGGAATTGAGAACTCAATAATTTTTGTTAAGCCGACATTGGCAAAAACACCTGCCATCATACTAACCGCGCTAGCAAAAAATAAGTAGCTACGACTAGGGAATAGTTCAATGAATGTTTCAGAAAAAGCAGAAGTTAACCCAATGGCTGTTTTTAAACAGGCAGAGATGACGACTAAGGCTAAGACGATACTGCCATACGATCCAAGATAGTATTGAGCCATTTGTGCCAAGGCGATGCCGCCGTTCTCACTTAGTTCTAGCGTGCCGAGACTCATACTTCCCATATATGCGAGCAATGTATAGATGATTCCCATTAAGACAATGCTAATTGCGCCGGATTTAATCGTATCCATTGCAATTGTTGCGGGTTTAGTGACGCCACGGGTTTGAATAGTTTTAACAATAATAATCCCAAACGCTAAAGAAGCAAGGGCGTCTAACGTATTGTAGCCTTCAGTAAAGCCTGTGAAAAAGGGGAAATCTTGATAAGCATACTGCACCGGTGCAGCGCTAGTCTGGCCCATTGGTCGAATAAAGGCTAAGGCCATTAAGATACTTAGGAGACACAAAAAGAAAGGATTTAAGTATCTGCCGATATAATCAAAGAGTTTAGAAGGTTTTTTGGCTAAGAACCAAGCCGTAAAAAAGAATAATGCGCTAAAGAGAGCCAGTCCAAGCGTTTGTTGTTCTTTTGGTAAATAAGGTGCGAACGCAATTTCAAATGAAGTCGTCGCTAAACGTGGTAGGGCAAAAAACGGCCCAATCACGAGGTATAATAAAATGGTAAAAATAAAGGCATATTGACGATTTACTCGTGAAGCTAAGTCAAAGAGTCCTTGACTTTGTGAACTACCAATGGCGATGACCCCTAAAAAAGGAAGTCCAATTCCGGTAATTAAGAAACCAAGATTTGCCCAAAAGACGTTTTCTCCTGCCATTTGTCCCATATGTACAGGGAAAATCAAGTTGCCTGCACCAAAGAATAGGCCAAAAAGCATTGATCCGATGGTTAAATAATCAGTGAAAGTTAATTTTTTTTCCATAACGTCCCCCACATTTCTATATCTGATTGTACCAAAAATAACAAATTACGTTAGCAATGGCAATTGTAAATCAAGAATTTTCAGTAAATTCTTAGCTAACTAATAGAGGACTCTAACAAAGAAGCGATTAGGAAGGAAATTGTTCGGATTTATCTTGAAGTAATCATAAAGCACGAAAAAAGCACTGCCTAAAAGCCGTCAGTTAACATAGGCTTTTAGGCGGTGCTTAATTGTGATTAAGGCGTTAAAATGCGACTCAAGAACGTTTTAGTGCGTTCTTCTTTTGGATGAACAAAAATATCTTCTGGAGCACCTTCTTCTGCGATGACACCCTTATCCATAAAAATGACTCGATCAGAAACATCACGCGCAAAATCCATTTCATGGGTAACAATCACCATTGTCAAACCGGTCTGCGCCAAGTCTTTCATTGTTTTTAACACTTCCCCCACGGTTTCTGGATCGAGTGCTGAAGTTGGTTCATCAAACAGCATCACATCGGGATTCATTGATAATGCACGCGCAATCGCTACCCGTTGTTTTTGTCCCCCAGAGAGTTGACTCGGTTTGGCACTTTGAAATTCTTTTAAGCCAACTTTATCTAAGTTTTCTAAAGCAATTTTTTTCGCTTCTTCGGGATGGCGTTTTAAGACAGTGATTTGTCCCGTGGTACAATTTTCTAAGACGTTTAAATTGTTAAACAAATTAAACGATTGAAAAACCATTCCAAGTTTCGTGCGATAGGTCGATAAGTTATAGCCTTTTTGTAAGACGTTTTCGCCATTATACAGAATTTCGCCACTTGTTGGTTTTTCTAATAAGTTAATACAGCGGAGTAAGGTGGATTTTCCGGAGCCGGAAGATCCGATAATGGTTAATACTTCACCTTTATTGACCGTCGTTTGGATATCTTTTAAGACTTCATTGTCACCGAAACTTTTTTTCAAATGATTAATTTCAATAATTGTTGACATAAAACCTCTCCTATCTTTGACCTTCTATCGGTTCTTCTACTTTAGTGAAAGCATCCGGTCCATCGATTTTCTTCTCCATTAAACGTAACAAGCGTGTTGCACTGAGCGTCATCACTAAGTAAATCAACCCGACAATTAAGAATGTTTGGAAGAATAGATAGTTTGTACCTGCTGCTGCGGTTCCTTGGAAGAATAAATCGCCCACACTAATGACACTTAAAACAGCAGTATCTTTAATATTTACGACGGTTTCATTTCCAATCGCAGGTAAAATGTTTCGAACAACTTGTGGTAAGACGATTTTACGCATCGTCTGGGTATGCGTCATTCCGATCGCTTGGGCCGCTTCAAATTGCCCTTTATCGACTGCGAAAATCCCACCACGAACAATTTCTGACATATAAGCGCCTGTATTAATCGAAACAATCAGTAACGCTGCGACTGTCCGGTTTAAATCAATCCCAAATGCTAACGCTAAACCGTAGAAAATGACCATTGCTTGCACCATCATCGGTGTTCCACGAAAGACTTCAATATAAATCGTTAAGAGCCAATCGCCTAATTTTTGCATGAAACGAGTCAAAGGTTGATCGCTTTGCGGCAATGTCCGAAAAACACCGACCAATAATCCAATGAGTGTTCCGGCAATCGTGGAGAAGATGGCAATTAATAACGTTAGTCCTGCACCTTGTAAAAACAAAATACCATATTCACTCATAATTTGTTTTAACGTAGACCAAAGACTCATCTCTCCTTCTTGGCTAGCGGAAGGTTGATTTTGAATGGCTAAATCCATTAATTCTGTACGCTCTTCAGCAGAAATCCCTGCTAAAATTTGGTTGACATCTTGAACAAGGGGATCGTTTTTACGCATGCCAATCGCAACTTGCACATCTTCTGGTTCTGTTTGAAAACCATCTTCTGGAGCAAACTCAATCATTGTTAAATTTTCATTGACGTTGGTTGCCGTGACTCCTTCTGGTCGTTCACTCACATAGCCATCGATAATACCAGAGGCTAGCGCCACACGCATAGCGGAGAAATCTTTCATCGGATCTTGATAAACGACATCCGGAATTTGATCGACGACTGAATAGTGAAAGGTATTTAATTGCCCAGTAATTTTCGCACCGGAAAAATCAGCTAAAGACGTCGCATTGGCAAACTCACTATTTTTACGCGTTACGACAACTAAACGTGATTCGTAGTAGGGGTCGGTAAAATCAATGACTTGACGACGTTCTTCTGTGGGGGACATCCCCGCAATAATGGCATCAATCGAACCAGATGTTAATGCTGGAACGAGACCATCCCACTGAGTTGGCACAATCACCAGTTCTTTGCCTAAACCTTCAGCGACGCGCTTCGCAATTTCAACATCGTAGCCACCTGCATAAGAATTTTTTTCACCATACTTTAAAACAGCACCATGCGCATCGCTCGTTTGTGTCCAGTTAAAAGGAGCATAGGCTGTTTCCATCCCCACACGAAATTCATTTTCGGGTGTTTTGTCATCCGCATTGACGGAAAAAGTGCCGACAACCATGGAAAGGGTCAAAGCAATTAATAGAAATAATGTCCTTCTTTTTTTCATTTGATATCCTCTTTTCTTTGAATCAGGACACCAATCATCCGAGGTAATGTCTAAAAAAAGACAAAAAACAGCCGGTCTCTATGATCAGAAAGCGGCTGTAGACAGATAGCGAAATAATTGTCGACAAACTTCTCACAAAACATAGCGCACCTTAGTCGAAACTAAGACAGTTCGCAAATTATTCACTTGCGACCCAACGTTTTTTAGAAAGCAGCTAAA
Source organism: Enterococcus sp. DIV1314a (assembly GCF_051713805.1). Lineage (NCBI taxonomy): Bacteria > Bacillati > Bacillota > Bacilli > Lactobacillales > Enterococcaceae > Enterococcus > Enterococcus sp. DIV1314a. The sequence continues at coordinate 1,312,407 of NZ_JBIOQP010000001.1, forward strand.
AAAGCGTTTCGGCGATGTTCCCTAGTCCTGCGTCAAAGTGTTGCTTCACTCGACAGGGTTAATGAACCTCGCGACCTCTACCTGGTTGAAGGTATCATATTCAATTGTTATTACTTATTGCGATTTTAGCCGATAAGCTTCTCTTTGTCAAACATAGCGCTAAAAGCAGCTAGTTGCAAAAAGAGACGTTATCGTAGGCGAAATAGGAGGAGAATCACGAAAAGCGCTTTTTCTTTGGAGCCTTCATGCATTCTGCTATAATTGTAAGTAACCTTATTTCCTTTATAAGTGAACGAAAAAACGTTGCAAAGAAGCAATCTTTTTTCGTTGTTCAAAACACTATATACAAGGCGACAAAAACGCTTGGTTACTGTATTTGAGAACGAACGTTTACAGATGAATGAAGATAGAAAGGATTTGAGTGATCGATGATCCATTATTATCAGATTGATGTGAAAGAGGCAATTCAAGAAATCGAATCCGAAACACAGGCAGACTGGATTGCCCTTTATGACGCTACGGATGAAGAAATTAAAAAGTGTCTTCAAGCGTATAAATTACCGGAAGATTTACTAGCGAGAATTCGTCAAGAAGAAGAAGTTGCCCGTTTGGAAATTTATCAAAGCGATGAATTAAAGGAAGTACAAATCCTTGTGTTAACGAATCTTACCAATCAACGGGATAAACGAATTGAAGAGCGTTTAGAACCCATTATTTTTATTTTTTCGGATACGGTCATGCTGACGCTTACGACTGCCGAATCGAACTTTTTCCCACGACTACTCGAAAAACATGGTTCGGCTGTTGACTCCAAAGAAAGTTTGACGGCGTATGCGATATTAATGATTTATTCTCATTATATTCAAGAACTTAGACAGATTAAGGAAGTCATTGATGCACTTGATGACGATGCACGTGAAACGACCAAAAATGAAGCGCTCGACCGCTTAGCAAATACGGAACGAATCGTGATTTTCTTAGATCACACGCTACAAGAACAAAAAGAAACATTACAAACTTTTTTCGAAGAAACGAAATTTGCAGAACAACTCTCGGATACGAAATTACGGTATGAAATTAACCTACGCCAAAAATATGCCGAAAAAATGGTTCGCTTATATCGCGATTTATTGGAAAATGTCGGCGGATTATTTAGTGATATGATGAGTAATAACTTAAATCATTTGATGAAATTCTTAGACTCCGCTGCATTGGTCGTTTCAGTTCCTGCGATGATTGCGGGGATTTGGGGCATGAATACCGGCGGACTTCCAGGAGAAAAATCTAATTTTGGTTTTTTGGCTGTCTCTGCTGGAGCGATGTTTTTAGCGATTCTAACGGCAATCTATTTGCGAAATAAAAAATATTCAAAATAAAAAAGATGCCTCTCTTGAAGAGGTTCTTTTTCATGAGAATTCAATTTGTTAATTCTCATGAAAATTTAACTTATGAGGCGGCTTTATTTCTGCTAGACTGGCTACTGTTATTGTAAAACAAGACAGGAGGAAGTATGATGCCAAAAACAAAAAATGAAGGTATCTTTTTTACCAGTTTGATGTGTTTTCTTATGGTGCTCGGAATGAGTATTTATAATTTATTATTGCATCAAGATTTTTCGATGATCAATCTTTTCATGGGGGTAGTCTTAGGATTTATCGTTGCTTTTATTCTCGATGTATTTGTCGTCGGAATAGTAGCGAAAAAAATCGCCTTTAGCTGTTCATTTGTTGATAAAACAAAACCGATGCAACTAATTCTAACGATTTCATCTTTAATGGTCCTTGGAATGGTGACGTTTATGTCATTATTTGGTTTAGTAGTGGAAGGCGGGTTCGGAGCGCTATCGGTAGCTGCATATCTTAACGCTTGGAAAATGAACTTTATCGTGGCGCTGCCATATCAATTACTGATTGTAGGTCCCTTTTCACGCTTTGTCTTAAAAAAGATCCAAAATAGAAAAATGAATGAATCTGTAAACGCATCTGCTTAAACCAGTTTCATGCTTTTCAAGCGACCAACCGACTTTTCAAAAGAGAGAAGTCATTTGGTCGCTTTTTTTATGAAGTCGTTTTAAAAGGTTCTCAGCAACTACAAGTTTGAACGGATTCCAGTGCGATCCTAAGCGATCCGAAAATGCTACAAGAAATCCAGAACGTAGTAGTGCTCCCTAGTTATCCTTACGAGTATTTCCGTGACGTTTATTAGCGTAAGTACCATCCGAAATCTTTAAAACGCAAAAAGCCCGAGGAGAAAAGATTATTCGGATATAAAAGGCGTATTGATTGAATAATGGGGCGATTTTAACTATACTTTAATTAACAACAAGCTTTACCGTGCGACCGTCAAATACGATCAAAAAAGGAGGTCATCTCATATGTCTAGCAATAAAAAAGGTGCCATGTATCCTTTACAAGTACTAGGGACAGCAGTTGGTTGGGTTTTTGTCTTTGGACTCGTAAAATGGGCGATGAAAAATAGAAAAAATCAAATGCCAAGGTAATGAGTGGGAAGTTTATCTGATACAAATGTTGTGACATGATTGGTATATCAACAAACGCATCAACGAAAGAGTCTTCGGACACTTTCATCGATGCGTTTTATTTAGGTATAGACAAAAAAACGAGTAAGAAGAGAAACTCCTTACTCGTTTACGTATTCAAATAATATGATGCCAATATTTTATACAAAATGGATATCAAACATATAAAAAATTATGCTCTACCTCTACCTGTAAAGAAAGAAACAACAGCAATCACAATGATTGCACCTACAATTGATGGAATTAAAGCCATGCCTGCAAGTGAAGGTCCCCATTCGCCAAGGAGTGCTTGACCAACAGATGCGCCGACTAAACCTGCGACAACATTCGCGATAATACCCATTGAATTTCCTTTATTTAAGATTGCACCAGCGACTGCGCCGATTACGCCCCCTACAATTAATGCCCAAATAAAACCCATGATAATCTCTCCTTTATTTTTTTTTTTTGATTGGCTTTCACACCGAATCAAGTCATATTTCCGCATTGCCAATCGTTCCATCGAACATCAAACCTGTCAGAGAAAACCAATCCTCTTCCGTTTTAAAATAGGATAGAACAATGAAAATGGTGAAAATTTTCCTGTAACAAATGGATCGCTACAGCCTAAAGAAAAAAGATAGAAATAACCGTTCAATATGGTTCATGTAATCAGGTCATAGACAATTTCTATCGAATCACTCATCGTAAAATGATGGCTGCTTGAATCGTATTGCTTAGGAAAATCGTTTATGACTACAACTACAATGCTAAATGATTTCATTTTTATAGTCAAGATAGATGCTTCCGTCGTATTTAACCAACGTATAGATGACTATAAAATCGGATCGTGTCGGTTATAGCCTAGTTCCGTCTCAATTTCTTTTTCTCGTAATGTTTCGATTGACTCATTGGGATAGCCACTTGGCACTTCCTCATCGGGTAGTCGATCTTTTGGTTCACCCTCAATTAAGATCACAATATAGCCTTTTTGTAAATCTTCGCGATAGTCGTAAAGTAAATGTTGATCGCTTTGGATTTCTTCTTCGTTATACGATTCATCTGAAAATGCATCTTTAATTTTTTCCCATAAAGACCGATGTTCTTTTGCTTCTTCGGTCAACTCGTGTTCAGTCGTAATATCGATGCTCGCTAGTTGATGGTATTCGTGACGGGTAGCCTCATTGGAGATTAAGCGAATGTCTTTTTTTTCATAACCTTGTGCTTGCAAACGTTCAACCGCTAAAAAAGCGCTTTGGGGAGTAGCATAACTTCCTTCAACAAATTTCATTTGAATGCTCCTTTCAGATTCCTTCATAATGATGAAGTTTGTAACTCAATTATATTTTAACTCTTTGAGAGCGTTTACTCAAATGATACGACTTGGGAAGGGATGTCGCGCGGATAGGTCAAAACAACATACGACAAATCATAACAACTGTGTTATCCCCAAAAAAACGTACTTTCAGAGATTACTTTCCTTAGTATGAATACAAAAAACCAACCAAACAGAAGACTGTTTGGTTGGTTTTGTTGTTTAGACGTTTCGAGCGTCTCACAGTTATGATGAAAAAGCTTTATGCCGCTTTTGCTTTTGGTTCACGACCTAAAATAGCTTGTAAAACAGTTAAACCAGCCATCACACCTAAAATTACGTAGATTAAGCTAGAGTATTGAGTGACGCCAAAGCCCCACGTACGGAAAACGACTAAAGAAATTGCTAAAACGATGATTGCTAGGACGTTAAAGAATGCAAAGGCCCATAAATTTCCGTTTTCTTTACGGCTTAAGTAAAAAACAGAGAAGTACAAGCTAATCGCTGTCCATGCGATACATACTAAAATAATTGCCCAATAAATAATTGCTGCTAACATCTTTTTTCACCTCACTTCAAATCAATCACTTTGATTTTAACACCTTTTTAAAACCCTGTCATGAAAAACTTGTGAAAAACTTCTTATTTTTGAAAAATAAAAAGAATGTGAAAAGCTTTTCCTTTCTATTCCATCTTTAGGTATAATGGAAAAGACGAGAAGAAGAGTAGAGGAGCCAAAAGAATGAGTGAAAATCGTAGTGAAAAAGAAAAAATGATTGCTGGCGAGCTGTACTTAGCTGGAGATCCAGAGTTAGTGGCCGGTCGCCAGTTTGCCCGTAAGCAAATGATGAGGTTTAATGCCGAAATCGATCCACAGATTCGAGAGGAAATCTTAAAACAAACATTTGGACAAGTCGCAGATACTGTTTACATTGAACCGAATCTTCGTTTTGATTATGGTTATAATATCTCCGTTGGCAAAGATTTTTATGCGAACTTTGATTGTATTTTATTAGATGTTTGTCCGATTACCTTTGGCGACAACTGTATGCTCGCCCCAAACGTTCAAATTTATACTGCCAGTCATCCATTAGATCCGATTGAACGTAATAGTGGATATGAAAATGGTGCACCTGTGACCATTGGGAACAATGTTTGGCTAGGAGGGGGTTGTGTCATTTTACCTGGTGTCACACTGGGCGATAATGTAGTTGTTGGAGCGGGCAGTGTGGTGACGAAATCATTTCCGGATAATGTCGTTCTAGCGGGGAATCCAGCAAGAGTAATCAAGACAGTCACCAAAAAAACAGATCTAACTGAGCATCCGTTAGCAAAAACAAGACAAGAAATCGATGCGCTTGATGGGCAAATCGTGCGTTTACTAGAAGCACGCATGCAAGCTGTTTCGGAGGTTGTTCGCATTAAAAAAGAAAACGAGATGGCGATTTTAGATAACACAAGAGAAGCAGAAGTCCTAGAAAAAGTTCGGGGAAAAGTCCAAAATCCGGATTATGCAGAAACGATTGTCGCGACTTTTGCTGATATGATGGCACAATCGCGACGCTATCAAAAACGTCAATTGGAGGGATGATTGTGTTAGATGGAGAACAGCGACGCAAAGCGATTCTTGCGCAATTACAAACAACGAAACAAGCCTATAGTGCGACTAAATTCGCAAAAGAACTAGGGGTGAGTCGGCAAGTGATTGTCGGCGACGTTGCCTTACTACGGGCTGCTGGCGAGGAAATTATCGCGACTGCTCGTGGATATAAGTTGGCTTCTGAGGAATTAGCAGAAGGCTTCCTTGCAAAAATTGCGGTTCAACATGATGAAAGTCAAACGCAATTAGAGCTCGAAACGATTTTGTCTTTTGGTGCCGAGATTTTAGATGTGATTGTTGAACACGATCTTTATGGAGAACTCGTTGGGGGTCTTTATATTAGTAACGAAATCGAAATGTTGAATTTTATGCAGAAATATGAAAAGTCACAAGCACGCTTATTATCACAGTTAACCAATGGCATTCATTTGCATACGATTCGGTATCAAAAAGCGAAAGATTTAGCACAAATTAAACAAGCGCTTGCTGAACAGGGCATTTTATACCAAGATACAATGGATGCGACCGTCAACAAATGATTGTCGAGAACATTAGATGGAAAGTTCGTCTATTTCGAAAAAACAACAAAAAATCATTGACAAAGAGTGTGAAATCCTGTAAATTGGTTTTCAACAACAAAACTAAATAGTAAATTCCCGTGAGAAGGAAAGTATACTTGGATGCTTTATTAGAGAGGCTCTGGCAGGTGAAAAGAGCTAAGTTCAGAAAAGTAGAAAAATGGCCTTGGAGGAAAGTTTGTCGATAAGTAGGCACACTCGGAACGTTTCACCGTTATAAGAAACGCCAATCGTTCAGATCAACTGAATTTGTTGGGCTAAGGGAAGGCAACTTCCGAACAAAAGGTGGTAACACGAATTTTCGTCCTTTTACTAGTTTCGACTAGTAAAAGGATTTTTTTGTTTTTTTAGCTAAAAATGATTGGGCTAAGGAGTGAGTCATTCACTTAAACTGAGGTGGTAACACGCAAAAAGGCGTCCTCAAACAGAGAAAAATGTTCTTTGTTTGAGGATGTCTTTTTTATTTGTTATCCTCAAGTAACGAGAAAAACGAGGAGGAACAACATGATAGAATTAAAAGATATTTCAGTGATTTTTAATCAAGGAAAACGCGTCATTACAGCGGTGACGGATGTCGATTTAACAATTGAACGGGGCGATGTTTATGGGATTGTCGGTTATTCAGGTGCCGGGAAAAGTACGTTAGTCCGGGTGATTAACTTATTGCAACGACCAACAACGGGTAGTGTGATTGTCGATGGGACAAATTTGACAAACTTGGCTCCTAAAGAGTTGAGAAAAAAACGGAAATCGATTGGGATGATTTTCCAACATTTTAATTTAATGGATAGTCGTACGATTTTTGATAACGTTGATTTTTCGTTGAAATACACCGGCAAAAAGAAAATTGATCGTCAAAAAAAAGTGCTTGAGTTACTTGAGTTAGTTGGTTTAGGCGATAAAGCGAATGCTTATCCAAGTCAATTATCCGGCGGTCAAAAGCAACGGGTAGCCATTGCTAGAGCGTTAGCGAATGATCCAGAAATTTTACTTTGTGATGAGGCAACGAGTGCCCTTGATCCCAAAACAACCTTACAAATTTTAGCATTATTAAGAGAATTAAATAAAAAATTGGGCTTAACGATTGTGTTAATTACCCATGAGATGCAAGTCGTGAAAGAAATTTGTAATAAAGTAGCGGTTATGGAAGAGGGACGCGTGATTGAACATGGTGAGAGCGTCCAAATCTTTAGCCAACCAAAACAACCGTTAACGAAAGACTTTATCCGAACCGCGACGCATATCGATCAAGCACTCGAAACAATTTTAGGACACCAAACGTTAGCGAATTTGGCAGATGATGAATGGTTAGTCGAACTTTCGTATGTTGGCGAACAAACTGGGCAACCCATTATTGCTGAAATGTTTAGTACGTATCAAGTCGTAACGAATATCTTATATGGCAATGTCGAAATTATCCAAGAAGTGCCTTTAGGAAGTTTAATTGTGACGTTAAAAGGAACGTTTGATAACCGCCAGCGGGCTCTTGATTATTTAAAGAGTCAAGGTGTGAGTGTGACGATTCTTAAAGAAACAACGAAAGGAGGACAATAAGATGTACGCATTTTTTGAAACGTATTTCCCAAATGCGATGGCAATTCCTCAAGAATTTGTCAAAGCAACCATTGAAACCATCTATATGACCTTTTGGACAGCGATAATTTCAGGTTTTCTCGGAATCTTTTTCGGGGTTTTACTCGTAGTCACTCGACCGGGAGGGATTTTAGAACAAAAAGCGATTTTTGTGGTCTTAGATCAAATTGTGAATATCGTGCGTTCCATCCCTTTTATTATTTTACTTTCATTATTAGTCGGATTTACACGATTGATTGTGGGGACATCGATTGGGGCAACAGCAGCACTGGTTCCACTGATTGCAGGCGTTATTCCATTTTTTGCCCGTCAAATTGAAATCGCGTTGCTTGAAGTTGATCCAGGAGTCATCGAAGCGGCGGAAGCGATGGGAACGAGTCCTTTCGGGATTATCTTCCGCGTCTATTTAAAAGAAGGCTTAGCCGGAATCATCCGCGTTTCGGCCTTAACGATTATTAATGTGATAGGTTTAACTGCCATGGCGGGAGCGGTAGGTGCCGGTGGTCTCGGTAGTTTAGCGGTGACTCGTGGGTATAATCGTTTTCAGACAGATGTCACGATTGTGGCGATGTTAATTATTTTAGTCTTGGTATTTATTAGTCAAGCAGTGAGCAACTTGCTGATTAGAAAAATTACGCATTAAACAATAGAGGGGGAAATGAAAATGAAAAAATATTTATCAGTTGGTTTAGCAGCTGTTGCTTTATTGGTTTTAGCAACAGGTTGTGGCAAAAATGACGAAACAGGTGTTAGTGCAGCAGGGCAAACAAGTGAACAAGAACGTACGACCGTGAAACTTGGCATTATCGGTGCAGACACCGACGTCTGGGATAGCGTCCAAGCACGTTTGAAAGACGAAGGCATTGATTTGGAATACGTACAATTTACCGATTATAGTCAACCGAACACAGCGTTAGCGAGTGGCGATATTGATTTGAATTCATTCCAACATCAATTTTTCTTAGATAATTTTAACGAGGAACACGAAACAGATTTGGTTTCAATCGGGAATACGGTCAATGCACCATTAGGCATTTATTCTGAAAAAATCAGTGATATCGCAGAATTAAAAGAAGGCGATAAAGTTGCCATTCCAAATGATGTGACCAATGGCGGCCGTGCCTTAATTTTATTACAATCAGCCGGACTTCTTACGGTTGATGAAGCGAAACAACAAGCACCAACGGTTTCAGATATTACGGATAACCCATTGAATTTAGAAATTGTTGAATTAGATGCCGCACAAACGGCTCGTGCTTTACAAGACGTAACTGTTTCGGTTATCAATAGCGGAATGGCTGTGGATGCTGGTTACATCCCTGCCAATGATGCGATTTATTTAGAGCCGGTTGATGAAAAGTCTCGTCCGTATGTGAATATCATCGCTACTAGAGCAGAAGACGCGGATAATGATATTTATCAAAAAATTGTTGCAGCCTATCAAACGGATGAAACGATTAAAGTCATCGAAGAAACGTCCAAAGGTTCAAGTATTCCAGCTTGGGAAACATTCGGTAAAAAATAATAACTAGGGTTATAGGTTAATAGGTGAAGAAAAGGAGCGATTGGTTATGACAACAGCAACACAAACAAAACATGAGGTAATTGAAGCTTTTATTAAAGAAAGCTTACCAACGTATCAACAGTTAGCTATTGACATTCACGAACATCCGGAAGTCAGTAATTATGAAGTCTATTCTTCTCAAGTCTTGATTGATCAACTGAAAAAAGAAGGATTTGAAGTAACAAAAGATGTCGCGGGTCATCACACAGGATTTGATGCTCGTTACAAGTCTGAAAAAGCCGGACCGACCCTTTCCTTTTTAGCGGAATATGACGCCCTTCCAGGCATTGGTCATGCCTGTGGTCATAATTTATTTGGAAACTATTCCGCACTTGCAGCCAGTGCCTTGAAACAAGTCATTGATGAAACAGGTGGCGAAATTCGCGTGTACGGAACGCCGGGTGAAGAAGGTGGCGAAAATGGGTCCTCAAAAGCGAGTTTTGTTCGTGAAGGATTCTTTGATGATGTCGATGCCGCGCTATGTGTCCATCCAGGTCATCGTTACGCAAAAACGTCAACAGGCTTAGCGAACGATCCCGTTGATATTAAGTTTTATGGGGTAGCGAGTCATGCAGCCGGCGCACCAGAAAAAGGCGTGAATGCTTTAGAAGCGGTCATCCAAGTCTTCAATAGCATTAATGCGCTTCGTCTTCATTTACCAAAAGACGTTAATATTCATGGCATTATCACAAATGGTGGTGTGGCAGCGAATGTTGTTCCTGATTTTGCGTCTGCGCGCTTTTACTTACGCGCTGCCAATCGTGCGACGTTAAATGACGTTTATGCAAAAGTCGAAAATATCGTGAAAGCAGCTGCGCTCGCAACGGGTGCCACTTATGAATTTGGATTGTTCCAAAACTCGGTGGATGATATCATCGTAACCGATGCCTTTGATGAAGTATTCTTCAGTCATGCCCAAGCAGCAGGCGTTCCAGCAGACGAAATCGTTGAAGTCAAAAAACAAAGCCTGGGTTCTTCTGATGTAGGGAATGTCAGTCAAGTCATCCCAACAATCCAACCGACCGTTTCCATTTCAGATGACTACATTGCCGGACATTCAATCGAATTTAAAGCAGCGGCTCGTAGTCCAAAAGGATTAAATTCCATTGGCATTGCAGCGGAGTTATTAGCCAAAACAGCCCTTGATTTAATTGAACAACCAGAGCTACTTGCAACAATTAAAGAAGAACATCAAGCTAGTTTAGCAAAAGGGAATTAAGCAAAAATCGACCAAAAAGCTGAAGCAGTGATTGCTTCAGCTTTTTTGGTCGATTTGTACTTAAACGCGGATTATTCAATCACTAATACATCTGGTCTTAAGGCAAAAGGATTGTCTTTATTGATATGATCATAAAACATAATCCCGTTGAGGTGATCCACTTCATGTTGGAGAACAATCGCGCTATAGTTTTTAAAGCGCATTTTCTTGCTTTCACCGGCCGCATTCGTATAAGAGACCGTAATGCGTGCTGGACGAATGACATAGCCAGGAACGTCACGATCCACTGACAAACAGCCTTCTCCATCGCCTAAACAAGCTTCTTGCACTGAGTGACTCACAATTTTAGGGTTATACAAGACCTCGCGCACAACGGGTTCTGGTTTTTCGGGATCATTACTGGGGATTAAAACCGCGATGATTCGTTTGGGAATCGCTAATTGCGGTGCTGCTAACCCAACGCCCCCACGTAATGCTAATTCTTCGGCTTTCACCGGATCTTGGCTATTTTCCAAAAATTCTAACATTTCTTGTCCTAAGGTGATATCTTCCTCACTTAAAGGAAAAGCAACCGGCTGAGCGGTCTCTCGCAAAGTGGGATGTCCTTCACGAATAATATCTTTCATCGTAATCATGTAAGATTCTCTCTCTCCTCTCAATCAATACAAGTCCGTTTGATTTGACTTTCCATTCGTTAGTTTACCATAAAATACCGAAAAGAGGAAAAGGAGAAAGCGCGGAAACACAAGAAATAGTAAGAAAAACAAATAGATTTTCTCGAAGAATCATCAAATAATCGTCAGACTATTTTTTCGATTACAGATACTCTGAAGCATCGCAAGTCAGCGAGCTTTAGGAAAGCCGTGAAACAAGTTTGACTAGCGTTACCCAATGCGCTCACCGAATATTTAACAAAAATCCAGTAGTTCTCTCGCGTCATCATCTGAGAAGACGACAGTCAAAAGGATACGGTAGCTTTTAGAAAATTTTTGAAGGTTGCACACTTGAAATTTATCGAGAGAAGTAGTAACATGACACCATGTCATATGACAAGGTGTCATGTTTTGGTTAGGAGGAATGAGATGTGCCAACAGAAACGTTTTTTAATTTACCAAAAGAAAAGCAACAACGAATTTTAAAAGCCGCGGCTCAGGAATTCTCGCAAGCGGGCTTAAACGAAGCCTCGATTGCCAAGGTGATTCGCACGGCTGATATCTCTCGTGGTAGTTTTTACCAATATTTTAGGGATAAAGAGGACTTGTACTATTATTACTTCCAAACGCTAAAAAGAAGTGGGCACCGTTATTTAATTCAAACGATCGAAGACAAAGACGGGGATTTATTTGCCGGAGTGGAAGATTATTTTCTGCGTTTATTGCCTGAAGTGTTTGAAGGAGAGAATCGGTCGTTCTTTCGCCATCTTTTTTTAAATATGGATTCACATGGGTTTCAACGCGTCATTCCTTGTTTGGAAAAAAAAGAGGGCCATCACGCAGCATTTCACAGTCATGAGCGCGAAAAAAACCAGCAAGAATTAGTCCGAGTCGTCAATCAAGCTTCGTTGAATGTTCAAAATGATGACGAGTTGATTTTGTTGTTCAAACTGTTGATGCATCTTCTTTTTTCGACCATTGCGGAAGGCTGTCGGCAGCAAGAAGAGTCGGCGAACGTTTCGCTCGACACAATGAAGGAGCAATTTGCGCTCAAAATACAATGGCTGAAAAAAGGTGCCAGAAAGGAAAATGAACATGATTAAATTAGTGAAACGAGTCTCTGTTGTTTCTGCAATCATGGCGATCTTATTTATGGTCGTTCAAGTGGTTTCAGAACTCTATTTGCCAAATTTAACAGCAAATATTATTAATAACGGAGTGGCAACAGGTGATATTCCTTATATTTGGCGCACAGGGATTTTCATGTTGGGTTTTTCGTTGATTAGCATTCTCGCAGCGGTAGGGAACACCTATTTTGCGACGAAAGAATCCCAACAGTTAGGTCGGAAACTTCGAACGGAGGTCTACCAAAAAGTCGAACACTCCTCTACGAAGATGTTTGATAAATATGGGACAGCTTCTTTAATTAACCGGACGACCAATGATATTAACCAAGTGGCCTTAGTAACGCAAATGTTTTTGCGCATGATGATCAATGCGCCCATCACCTTAATTGGTGCCAGTATTTTAGCTTACCAAAAAGATGCCCAACTAACGAAAATATTCTTAGTTGTTGTGCCAATTATGATGGTTCTAATTGGGGTTATCATGTATTTCTCAGTCCCTTTATTTAAAAGTATGCAAGAAAAAACAGACCGTTTGAACTTAATTTTCCGTGAGAATTTAACGGGAGTTCGAGTGATTCGCGCTTTCAATAAAACAGCTTATGAAGAAAAACGCTTTGATGATGCGAGTATGGATTACACCAATACAGCGATTAAAGTGAATACGATTGTTTCGAGTATGATGCCCATGATGACCTTAATTATGAGTGGAACGAATATTGCCATTACGTGGTTTGGCGCACAATATATTGCCGATATGCAATTAGAAGTCGGTAATTTAATTGCGTTTATGACCTACGCGATGCAAATTTTATTTAGTTTCATGATGTTAGCGATGATTTTTGTGATGGTTCCAAGAGCGCAAGCCTCTGCCAAGCGGATTAACGAGATTTTAGAAGAAGAAGTCGACGTCTTAGACCCAGTTGAACCACAAGTTGTAACCCGTCAAGGTGCTGCGGCAACCCTTTCGTTTAATCAAGTCGATTATCGTTATGATGGGGCCGAAAAACGAACGCTGGAAGATGTCTCATTTGAGGCGACATCCGGCCAAATGGTGGCGATTATCGGTGGGACAGGTTCAGGGAAAACGACGCTCGTGAATTTGATTCCCCGTTTATATGATATTGAAAGTGGCGAAATTAAGCTGAATGGGAAAAATATTACCCAGCTCACTCAAAAAAATGTCCGCGAATTGATTGGCTTTGTCCCACAAAAAGCCGTGCTCTTTTCGGGAACGATTCGTCAAAATATGCAGTATGGTAACCAGCACGCGACGGACGAAGAAATTTGGCAAGCGTTAAGAACGGCGCAAGCTGAAGAATTTGTTGCTTCATTGCCGGACGGTTTAGATAGTCGGGTTGAACAAGGTGGCGGCAATTTTTCGGGTGGCCAAAAACAACGCTTAGCCATCGCCCGTGCGTTAGTTAAACCGGCGGATGTCTTTATTTTCGATGATTCTTTCTCGGCGTTAGATTTTAAAACCGATGCGAATTTACGAAAAGCCTTAAAAGAAGATGTCACCCAAGGAATCTTAGTGATTGTTGCCCAGCGCGTCAGTACCGTGATTGACGCTGATGTCATCTTAGTCCTTGATGAAGGGAAAGTCGTCGGTCAAGGTACACATGCTGAATTGTTAGCGACGAATGAGACCTATCGAGAAATTGTCGCGTCTCAATTGAGAGAGGAGGACTTATAATGAGCGAAAAAGCAAAACGACCGCAAGCAGGACCAATGGGTGGCGGTGGCCCGGGTCGTGGCATCGGAATGAAAGTTGAGAAACCAAAAAACTTTGGTGCCACGGTAAAGCGCCTCTTTGCCTATATGTCTAGTCGTCTAATCGCCGTCGGATTTGTCTTTGTGTTAGCCATTACGGCAGTCATTTTTCAAATTCAAACCCCGAAAATCCTCGGAAAAGCGACGACGGAAATTTTTAGTGGTGTAATGGCCGGAATGAAACAAATCCAAGCCGGTGAACAAATCACCCGTTTCCCCATTGATTTTGAGAAGATAGCTCAGATTATCTTGGTTGTCATTGTGCTGTATCTCTTGTCAGCCGTCTTTAACTTTGGACAACAATTTATTATGACACGGGTATCGCAACGAACCGTTTATGAACTCCGTAAAGATTTAGATGAAAAAATGAGTCGTCTGCCGATTTCCTACTTTGATACCCATTCAAATGGTGATATTATGTCACGCGCTATTAATGATATGGATAATATTGCGAGTACGTTGCAACAAAACGTTACCCAATTTTTAACAAGTACGGTGACGTTTATCGGGGTATTGTGGATGATGCTGACAATTAGTTGGCAGTTAACCCTCATCGCACTGGTCACTGTCCCACTTAGTTTAATTGTCGTAATGATCGTCGCACCGCGCTCGCAAAAATACTTCGCCGCTCAACAAAAGAGCTTAGGATTACTCAACAATCAAGTGGAAGAAACTTACGGCGGGCATACAGTGGTCAAAACGTTTAACCACGAAGCAGAGGATCAAGCAGTTTTTGAAGTCGAAAACGAAAAATTATATCAAGCCGGTTGGAAAGCTCAGTTTATTTCCGCGATGATCATGCCGTTAATGAATTTCATTAAAAACCTCGGCTACGTCTTTGTGGCGGTGCTCGGTGGGATTAAAGTAGCCAATGGTACGATGACGTTAGGGAACGTGCAAGCTTTCTTACAGTACACCAATCAATTCTCTCAACCGATTACGCAACTGGCAAGTTTGATGAATACCATTCAATCAACCGTTGCTTCGGCGGAACGCATTTTTGAAATTCTTGACGAAGCTGAAATGAACGACGAACCTTCAGGATTGCCTGTAAAAGAACAGACACCTTATAAAGTGTCGTTTGAAAATGTGCAATTCGGTTACGATGACAAGCAACTACTCATGAACGACTTTAGTTTAGATGTTGAACCAGGCGAGATGGTTGCAATCGTCGGACCAACAGGCGCAGGAAAAACAACGCTGATAAACTTATTGGAACGCTTTTATGATATTTCTGGAGGAAGTATCCGCTATAACGGAAAAGATACTCGTGACTATAGCCGTGAAGAACTGCGCAGTCATTTTTCGATGGTGCTCCAAGATACTTGGCTCTTTACCGGAACCATTTATGACAACATTTTGTACGGCAATGAGCACGCGACGCATGAGCAAGTAATTGCAGCAGCAACAGCGGCTCACGTGGATGAATTCGTCCGGAAACTCCCAAATGGGTATGACACTGTTTTAAATGAAGATGCGTCGAATATTTCGCAAGGTCAACGCCAGTTAATTACCATTGCGCGGGCATTCTTAGCAAATCCGGATGTGTTGATTTTAGACGAAGCGACGTCGAGTGTTGATACGCGTACGGAGCATCTGATCCAGCGAGCAATGGAACGTCTTTTGGAAAAACGCACTAGTTTTGTGGTGGCGCATCGCTTGTCAACGATTCGTGAAGCAAGCAATATTATTGTCATGAACCACGGTTCGATTGTCGAAACGGGGAACCATGATGTACTGATGGCCAAAGAAGGGTTCTACGCCGATCTGTATAACAGTCAATTTTCAGAAGAAGCCGAATAAACAAGCAAATATCCATTTTAACGATAACCTAAAGGCTACGGCCTGTTCGTAACAGCCTCTTCATGTCCCTTCGTGAAGAGGCTGTTTTCGGTAGAGTAGTCTATCTTCTACCGAAATAATGGCAAAAAATGTTGCGATGATAAGTCGATAAGTCGCCTCAAAACGCCGCGGGTTTGTAGTACTTCTTTCTTTCTGAGCATGGTATAATGAAAACAATCAATTTTTGGAGGAAAACAGCGATGACCTTAACGCTACAACACGTCACAGGTGGCTACGGCCCAATCCCTGTGTTAAAAGATATTAGTTTTGAAATTCATGACCATGAGTTAGTCGGTTTAATTGGCTTGAACGGTGCCGGAAAAAGTACGACGATCAAAGAAATCATGGGTTTATTGCAACCACAAAGCGGCACGATTACGTTAGATGGGTTAAGTTTAAAGAAAGATCCTCAAGCGTATCGCCAAAAAATCGGCTATATTCCTGAAACGCCGGTTCTCTATGAAGAATTAACCTTAAAAGAACACATTGAGATTACGGCGATGGCCTATGATATTGCGCCTGAAGTGGCGAGGGAACGTGCGGCTAATTTATTGAAAGTCTTTCGTTTAGAAAATCGGATCGATTGGTTTCCGGCTAATTTTTCAAAAGGGATGAAACAAAAGGTCATGATTTTATGTGCCTTGATTACGGAGCCAAGTTTACTAATTGTCGACGAACCTTTTTTAGGACTGGATCCGTTAGCCATTCATGCCTTGTTACAACTCTTTGGCGAAATGAAACAACGAGGTGTCTCGATTTTAATGTCAACCCACGTCTTAGCGACGGCGCAACAACATTGCGATCGGTTCATTATTTTGCATGAAGGTCAAATTCGGGCACAAGGAACGATTGCGGCTTTGCAACAGGAATTTGACTTGCCAGAAGCTTCGCTAGATGATATCTATTTGGCCTTGACGAAGGAGGCATAGGGATGACCGATTTATTTCAACAGCGTGTTCGCCACCATCAACGGCGAATGCAGCGCTATTTAAAATATGTTTTTAATGATCACTTTGCCTTTACGATGACTTTTTTACTCGGCGGATTGGGCTTTTATTACTCAGGATTACTCAAAACATTGCCTTCTCCGTATCCGCTTGGGAAAATCATCGTTGTTCTTTTTTTGTTTTTGACGTTGTATTTCGGTCAATTTGCTAGTTTAATTCAGCGAGCCGATGGGATTTTTTTGTTACCAAAAGAAACGCAAATGCGCAAGTATTTAAATCAAGCGCTGATTTATAGTTGCTATTTGCCATTTGGGGTTTTAATTCTCACGACAGCGATGGCGATGCCTCTAGTCGTGATTGCGACGGGGAACATCTCATTTTCGAGTACGATTTTCTTTATTTTTATCTTATGGAATTTAAAAGGAAGTCACTTACTAATTCAACGCTTAGCTTTTTTCCAGAATGTGAAGGGCTTGCGTCAACAAAGTAAGATTCTTTGGACGGTAGTGAGTCTAGCTATTTTAAGCGTGAGTATTTTTGGCTCTTATGTCTGGGCTAGTTTGCTAGCCATTTTCCAAATAGTTTTCTTTTATCAATGGTTATGGGTCAAGATGCACGCGCCGCTTGATTGGGAAGCCTTCATCCACGCAGAACAAACCCGTTTGCGCCGGGTCTATCAATTTATTCATTTATTTACCGATGTTCCTGAAATGCAAGGGACGATTAAACGCCGAAAATCACTTGACTGGGTATTGCGTAACATTACCGTGACACAAGAAAATACGTATCTCTATTTATTTTCGCGCCATTTTGTGCGTGGAACGGAGTACAGTGGACTCTATTTACGTTTAACAGTCATTGGTAGCCTCTTATTATTTTTTGTGAATGATGTTTGGTTTGCGCTTGGGATTGGGAGTTTATTTCTTTATTTGATTGGATTTCAATTATTACCGTTAGCGCAACAATTCCGCTATGTTACGACGGTTCAGTTATATCCGATTCAAGAAAAACAAAAAGAAAAAGCCTTACGTCAATTGTTAACCGTGTTACTGAGCCTTTGCGCCCTTATTTTTGGAATCATTGGTGGGATCTCACTGGCATCTGTTCGTCAAGGATTCATTGTCACAGGTACCTATTTTGGCGTGGTCGGACTGTTTATTTTCATTTATTTACCTTATCGAATCAAAAAATTAACAGAGTAAGATTCACAAAGCGAACATACATGTGCTTGACTCAGACCGTTTAGGGGGCTAAAATAAATATTACTGTCTTAAAAAATAAAAAAGGGGAGGCGTAAAGATGGAACTGCGATTAGATAGCGGATGGAAAATCCAGCCAATCAAAGGCGATACCGGAAAAACATATTACGGCTTTAACGCAGAAGAAAAAGTCTTTATTAAACGCAATACAACCCCGATGTTAGCTGCTTTATCAAGAGAAGGCATTACCCCGAAACTTGTTTGGACGAAGCGCATGGGCAATGGCGATGTCTTAACCGCGCAAGAATGGTTAGAAGGTCGGATTTTAGCGCCGGATGAAATTGGTGAACGCAATGATGTGATTGATGTCCTTTATCATTTACACCACTCTGCTTCTTTAAAAAATATGCTAGAAAAAATGGGTGGGGAGACGTACACGCCCCAAAAAATGCTACAAGAATATCGCCTGAACTTACCGCAACATTTACAAGAAAATCCTTTTTTGGTCTTGGTGTATCAATACTTAATTCAACATATGCCGACGTTTCAGCGCGAGGAAAAAACCGTTGTCCACGGCGACGTGAATTGTCGTAATTGGCTCGTTTCTAATCACTACTTATATTTAGTCGATTGGGATTCGGTGATGTTTAGTGATCCCTTTGTCGATATCGGCTCCATCTTAGGTCATTATGTGCCGATTTCAAACTGGGAACAGTGGCTAATTAGTTACGGGATTCATCCGACAGGCGATGTATTAGAAAAAACGTATTGGTATGCGATTTTAAGCATGCTTCAAGAAATTAAAAAGTATGATTTAAAAGGTGAATATCAAAAAATGAATCAAGAAATCGTCCAATTAAAACGAATATATGTTTAGAAAATAACAGACTAAAAAAGCGCCCAGAAAGATCGCTTTTTGGTGAAATTAGGAAGGATAAGATATGAGAGTTAGAAAACGTAGTGGAGCAGAAGAACTAATTGCGAGTTATCCGCAATATGTAGTTGATGAACCCCAAAAATGGAAAGGTCGCTGGACAGAACGTTTTGGAAATGACCAACCGATTCATATTGAAATTGGGATGGGAAAAGGGCAATTTATTTTTGGAATGGCAAAAGCACATCCAGAGATTAATTATATCGGTATCGATATGCAAACGAGTGTCGTATCGTTTGCTTTAGATAAACTGATTGCTGAAGAAGTTCCTAATTTACAATTGTTGCATGTGGATGGCTCAGAATTAACAAATTACTTTGCGGATAGTGAAGTCGATCAAATTTATTTGAACTTTTCAGATCCTTGGCCAAAATCCAAGCATGAAAAACGTCGTTTAACGTACAAGACCTTCTTAGCGGTCGATGAACAAATTTTACGTCCCGCCGGCGAATTGCATTTTAAAACGGATAATCAAGGGCTCTTTGAATATTCATTAGCGAGTTTTTCGCAATACGGACTGATTATTCAAAAAGTATGGTTAGACTTACATGCGAGTTCTTACGAGGGCAATATTATGACCGAATATGAGCGTAAATTCTCTTCAAAAGGGCAACCGATTTATCGCGTTGAAGCAAAATTCCCAGATAAAACAAAAAAATAACTGTGTCAAAAGCGAACGTGATTAACAAGTTCAACACGCATTGATACAAATAAGAAGTGATACAAAAAAGCACTCTAGCCGGCACCAAAGGTCTAGAGTGCTTTTTGTTATGGTTAGAGTACAGACGAAAGAAGGGAACATTAGTACTTTACGTGCAAAAATAATTCGATTTAGAATGAAAGCGATCCTATAATTGGACAGAGTGAACATTCTTTTGGAAGCGTTTTATTCAATTGCTACAAAAGTAAAAAAATTCCAATAATTATGATACTCAGATTTGGTATCTATAAAAAAATCTGATAAGATAGGGGAGAAAAAGGAGGATTGTTATGGGTGGATACGATGAAAATTTAGAGCAGAATTCATCAAACAAAGAGAAGATTGAAAAGTGGGATTGAGCGAGGATGGTCATGTTGTCAAGTAAGATGAAGCGAGAAAAGAAATGAGAGAAACGTCTGCTTGTTTTGTGATAAAAAAACGTAAGCTCTTCAATAAGGTATTCGTAAGATTTCTGTCATTCTCGAATCGCACATCAAACAATTAGTTATTATATCGATTATTTTAAAGAGTATCATCCGCTTACAAAGAACCCGCCGATCAATCGAGGGGAGCGTGAAAAATGAAAAAAGTATCAATGATTACACAAATTGTCATTGCCGTCGTATTAGGGGTTGCGTTTGGATTGTTGTTACCGAAAATCGGGATTGAGTTAAAAATTATCGGGGATGCGTTCTTACGTTTAATGCAAATGGCGATTCCAGTTTTAATTTTAGGGCAAATTATTCAAGCGGTCGCGGGGATTAACCCCCAAGAACTCACGAAGCTAGGTGGTAAAACGATTGCCGTCTTTGGCATTTCTTCCTTCTTAGCTGCCGTTTGGGGTGTTGCGATGGCCGTGGTTTTTAATCCGGGAAGAGGCATTGATTTAGCAGGGGCTCAGGATTTGGGCATTCAAACCCAAGAAATTACGCCTGCTGAAACCTTTTTAAATTTTTTACCGACGAATATTTTCGATTCGCTATCAAAAGGTTCGATTATTCAAATTATTGTGTTCGCGCTCTTTTTTGGAATTGGCCTGAATCGTTATATTCAGACGAAGCCAGAGTCTAAATTATTTGAATTAATCATTGACTTCAATGAGGTCATTATCAATGTCATTCGCTATGTGATGTTGGTCGCGCCTTTAGGAATCTTTGCATTAATTGCGTCAACGATTAGTAATTTAGGGTTACAAATTATTTTACCGCTAATCAAATATCTGCTCGTTTACGCGACGGCATCCTTATTATTTATGGGATTATGGATTTTAATGATTACCATTTATTGTAAAGTGAATCCGATTCAATTAGTTAAAAACATGAAAAGTATGACGGTCATGGCGTTAGCAACGACATCTTCGGCGATTACCTTGCCGATTGCGATGGAAGAAGCCCATGAAAAACTTGGATTAAGCGACCGGATTACGAATTTAGTCTTACCTTTGGGAATGTCGTTAAATAGTAATGGTTCAGCCATGCATATGGCATTGACGGTGATGACGATTTCTCAAATGTATCAAATGGACTTTGATCTTTCCAAAATGATTACCGCAGCGATTACCGCGACTTTTGTCTCGCTTGCCAATGCAGTGGTTCCAGGAGCAGGACTAGTTTCTCTCGCGATTATCGTGCCGCAATTAGGGCTACCAATTGAGAGTATTGCTATTTTTGCGGGTGTTGAATGGTTTGTCGGAATGTTAAGAACATTCTTAAATGTGAATTCTGATGTTTATTCCGCGATTGTTGTCGCTCGTTCGGTAAATGAGATTGATTATGAAGTCTTTAATCAAAAAAATTAAGCAAGGAAAAATATAGAGGAGGCGTTATAAATGAACAAACAAAAATTAAGTATCTTATTCGCAGGGCTGTGCCTGATGTTGGCGCCAGTGACGGTCTTTGCTGAAGAAATGCAAGAAATTGTCGCACCAACAGGCTTTATGGCGGTGTTAACAATCGTACCATTAGTGATTGTCTTAGTGCTCTTATTTATGAAGGTAGATATGATTATTGCAGGGGTTGTCGGTGGTGCAATCGCGATGGTGATTGGTGGTATTGGATTAGCAGAAGCCAATCAAAAACTATTAGAAGCGATTCCGACAATGTTGGGCATTACTGTTCCGATTATTAACTCTGCTATTGCGATGGCAGTATTCAAATCAGGTGGCTATTCTGCTGCACTTACGTTAGCGAAACGTGGAACAAAAGGGAAAGTTGAACTTGTTTCTGTTTTTATCGTCATTTTACTCGCAGCCGCAACTTACATGTCTGGAATTGGTGGCGGTAGCGCGATGGTTATTGCACCACTTGCGTTTGCAGCGGTCGGAGTTGTACCTGAGTTAATTGCGGCAATGTCTTTAGCGGCAGCCGTTTCATTTACGACTTCGCCAGCATCACTTGAGTCTAGTATCGTCTCACAACTTGGCGGTTTTGACGTCAGTGAATATGTTGTGACAATGCGTCCGTACTGGTTACTATTTGTCGGATTAGCTTTAGTTTTAGCTTACTGGGGAACAAAACGTCGTAACGTCGGCTTTAAAGAAGTTGAAAACGATGAGTACGCAGAAATGAATAATGGCCAATTATTTAAATTAACCATTCCGGCTATTTTCTTACTATTTGCAGTTATTTTGGGCCCAGTTGTGAATAATCTTATCGGATTTGCACTTTTCACACCACTTGTTTATATGATTGCAACGTTAATTCTGATTTTCGCGTGTACATCATTCTCAATGAATAAAACAGTAGAATCCATGATTGAAGGATCGACATACATCTTAACTCGTCTCTTCCAAGTTGGGATTTTCTTAGCGTTCATTAACGTGATTGCCCAAACAGGAACCTTTGCGGTAATTGCGGGTGTAGCTAAAGGAGCACCTGCGGCCATTGTCGTACCAGTTGCTGTCTTAACCGGGATTTTAATTGGTGTACCAGCCGGAGCCTATGTTGGTTCTGTCTTAACATTGGTCTTACCTGTAGCAATTTCACTTGGTTTTTCACCACTTGCACTAGGATTTGTGACAATGGGTGTTGGACTTGGAAGTCAAATGAGTTTCGTAAATATTACGATGCAAGCTCTGTCTTCCGGTTTTGATATTCCGATTTTAGATGTTGTAAAAGGTAACGTGAAATGGATTAGTATGGCAGCGGTTGTTCTCCTTATCATTTCACTAGTGATGGGGTAATAATAAATAAGAACGATAATATATTAGGAGGAAGTAGAGAATATGGATATTTTAATTAAAAATGCACGTTTAAGCGATGACCAATCGTTAACAGATATTGCGATTGAAGCTGGAAAAATTAGCAAAATCGCGCCAAGTATCGAGGGAGAAGCAACACGCGTAATCGACGCTGAGGGTCGTGTGGTGATTCCAGGTCTTGTTGAAAGTCATATTCACTTAGATAAAGCGTTAATTGCAAGTCGTAAACCGAATAAATCAGGAACGTTAAAAGAAGCAATTGAAGTGACGGCTGAATTAAAACCAACCTTTACCAAAGAAGATATTTATGACCGAGCAAAAAAAGTTTTAGATATGATTATTCCAAACGGCGTGACGGCGATTCGTACGCATTCTGAATTTGATCCAGCACAAGGATTCACTGGTTTTGAAGTGATTTTAAAACTGAAAGAAGAATACAAAAAATTCGTGGATATCCAAGTTGTCGCATTCCCGCAAGAAGGAATCTTCAAAGCACCAGGAACGGAAGCGATGATGCATCAAGCAATGGAGATGGGAGCAGACGTTGTTGGTGGTATTCCGTATAACGATGCACCCGCGAATGACCATATCGATTTGATTTTTGAAATTGCGAAAAAATATGACAAAGACATTGATTTACACCAAGATTTTGCCGATGAAGCGGATCATATGAGTATTGAATATCTCTGTCAAAAAACAATTGATGAAGGTTATCAAGGCCGTGTTTCTGTGGGTCACTTAACAGCACTTCATGCCTTACCTGAAGAAAAATTAACGCCAATTTTAGAATTAATGGCACAAGCACAAATTAGTGTCATGGCACTTCCAGCGACTGACTTGCATTTAGGTGCTCGTAATGATGAATATAACGTCCGTCGAGCGGTAACACCAATCCGTAAATTACGTGATGCAGGCGTCAACGTATGTATTGCAACAAACAATATTCGCAATGCCTTCACACCTTATGGAAATGGCGATATTTTCCAAACGGCAATGATTGCGATCCCTGTAGCACATTTAGGGGGAGCAGACGATTTACCAACGGTGTTACCGATGATTACCGAAAATCCTGCGAAAGCCTTGAAGTTAGACGGATATGGCATTGGGGAAGGAAATAAAGCGAATCTCGTGATTTTAGATACGAAAGTCGTAAATGATGCGATTATCGATATCCCAACTCGTCTCTTCGTCATTAAAGACGGTCGAGTAACCGTTGAAACAACTAAAACGGTGACGGTTCACCAATAATAAATAAGCGATTAACGAAGCATCCACTGACAATCATGCGCTGATTGGAGTGGATGCTTTTTTGATGATAGATATCTGATTTAGAGAGAGGGAGTGGGAATTCTGTTCACTAAAACACAAAGAAAGAGTGGTTTAAAAGACAAAATAGTGGAAATAAATCGTAAGAAATTGTTTATTTAGCATAAAACGTGAATAAATGCAAATAATCAAGAATTCTTTTTTAAAACTCTCTCATAAATGACTATATTCGCTTATGATAAAGTGCTATAATGAGGATGATTATCATGTCAAAATTAAGGAAAGGGCGAAAAAATGAATGCTGCACTAGTGATTGTCTTAATTTTACCCGTATTAGTCGTTAGTTTAGTGATAACGGTAGATACGGTATTTCGTACGTTAGAACAATGGTTTCCAAAATTCGAGAGTCAATTAGGTGTGATAACGTTCTTATACTTTGTCTATTTATATATTCTAATAGCATTATCGACTTTTTTATTAGGTGAAATTATTTTTGAATACACGTTAGCATTATTTATTGCACATTATTTTTTTAAAAAAATCGGGAAAATACTTTTAGTGATTACCCCGTTTTTTATTCTCCTTAGTGCCCATACTTCTGGAATGTTAACAAATACCTCGAATTGGAACATTATTTTACTCGGTTTGTTACAATTGACATTGTACTTAATATATAATGAAACGCCGCTAGTAAAGAAAAAATGGAGTTTTAAACTTCTTTTTTTGCTGACGACTTATGTTTCGATTTATTTTAGGTGGGATGATATCAAAAATTTACAAAATGAACGGATCCTAGATGTTCGTTTACTGATATTACTGGGAGCGCTTATCATTGTTTCCGTTTTTAATGTTTATTATAATATGCGAGAAAAAGAGATTCGACACCATCGGGAAGTCATTTTGCAAAGTAAAAAGGATTTATTAACCGGTTCTTATAATTTTACGGCGTTAAATGAAGTCATTGAATTATTGAAAAATGAAAGTGTCAATGTCGTTGTTGGCATGATTGATTTAGATTTATTTAAATCAATTAACGATAAACATGGCCATTTAGTCGGCAACATCGTCTTAAAAGAATTTATTGATGTTTTAAGAGGGCAACTATCTTTAAAAATCGATGCAACCCAATTTGAGATTTATCGCTTTGGGGGCGAAGAATTTTGTCTTTTCTTTTATGATTTATCAGAAAAAGAAGTTTTTACATTATTAGATGATTTTAGTATTCGTTTGAAAGAACAAGGGGTTATCGTTGATGAGGATGTCCGAATCGATTTAACATTTTCGGCTGGGATTGCCTCGAATGATGACTATGAGAAAGATTTACTGACAACGATTGAAAGAGCGGATACCGCTTGTTACTATTCGAAGGAATTCGGTCGCAATCAAATCACTCTTTATGAAAAATTAGATAATAAAACACGTAAAAACCAACACTTAGAAGGCAACTTCTAAGCGTTGGTTTTTACTTTATAAAGATGAAACGACCACCGGAGCAATCATGCTCTGGCGGTCGTTGTAGTGACTTTCTTTGAACGACTTACGTTAAGGTTGCGATAGTCGTGTCAAATTCCTGTTTAATCGCCACTAGTTTTTCTGGATTTTCGAGTAGTTCTAAAATTGTTAGGCCTAATCCTTGAGCCGCTTTGATTAAGCCGTTTTTACCATCAGGCGAAATCGTCGCATTCGCCATTTCAACTGTGTGTGCATTGACTTCTTCACCACAAATTTTGATAAAACCTTGAATGGTTGGGCATCTATAGCTCACCGCACCAACATCAGTAGATCCTGTTGCCACTTCATCGACAGGATGAATATCGGTTAGTCCTAGTTCTTCGTATTTTTCGGTTAACACATCTGCTAATAAGTAGTTGATGACGGTATCTTCATAAGGGCACTCATACGTGGATGTTTGATACGTCACACCGTTTGCAGCACAAATGCCATCAACTGCTTTGATGGCTTTTTCAGTGATTTCTTTTGCGTAAGCCATCGTGGGTGCTCTAAAATAATATTCTAATGAAGCATAAGCGGGGATAACATTGGCTGCTTCGCCACCATCTTTAATCACGCCATGAATGTACGTATGCGGATTAACAAATTGACGGATTAAATTGATTTGTAAGTAACTCATTACGGCTGCGTCTAAGGCAGAAGCACCGGATTGTGGTTTACAAGCATGAGCGTTTGTTCCGAAAAATTCAAATTTAATCGGATTTAAGGCAGAAGAACGTCCGCCGACGCCATTATGACTACCTGGATGAACCATTAATGCCACATCCACATCGTCAAAGACGCCCGCTTCTGACATGCTGACCTTGCCACCAAAGTTTTCTTCTGCCGGTGTTCCAACAACTAATAATTTGCCACCGAACTGATCAATCACCGCTTTTACCGCTTCACCGGTGGCAATGCCAATCCCGGCAATTAAGTTATGTCCGCAACCATGTCCGACTTCAGGTAAAGCATCGTATTCACACATGACAGCAATAGTAGGTCCAGCTTTTCCTGTATCGTATTCCCCAATAAAACCAGTTGGAACAACGTAGCCGGATGTGGTTTTAAAGCCAGCTTGATCGAGATAATTGACTAAAAGCGCCATTGTTTCAAATTCTTCATTTCCAATTTCTGGATTATCATACATCGTTTGCACAAGTTCCATGTAATCATCAATGTTATTTTCAATTGATGCTAAGATTGTTTCCTTTGCTGATAAAGTTGTCATTGTAAAATCTCCTTCTTCTTTCGTCTACTCCACTGCTTGAACGGCTAATTCTGTATATTCTTTCCGCCATTTTTCTAAATTCCCGTTTTCCAAGTTTTCTTGGATGACTTTATTGGCAATCTCGATTAGACGCGCATTGTCATTTGTTTTTGGAAACCCAATAACGTTCGTAGCATATTTTTGATTCACATCAAGGTCGAATGATTCTTGTGGTAAAATCACTAAATCTGGGAATGTTTCTAACATGGGTAAAACGTGGGAAGTAGAAACCGTAATCGCATCAACGTCACCTGAATTTAACGCTAAAATCGCTGCATCCATAGTCCCGAATTGCTTGATTTTTTTAGCGTCCGTAATCGTTGTTGCAAGTTCATATTGGACAGAACCACCTTGAGCACCGACGGTTAATTCTGCTGCTTTTAATTCATCCAGTGTCTTAAATTTCGCCGCATTGTCTTTCGTCATTAAAACCCCTTGAAACCCATCGGCCGCTTCTTGTTGATAGCCATCTGAAAACTCCATGACTTGTCCACGTTCATCGGTTCCAACAAAAGCTGCAATTCCAAGGTCAACGCTGCCTGTTTGGATATTCGCTAGAACACCATTAAAGTCCGTTGGTTTAATTTCAAGTTCAACACCAATTTCATCCGCAATCGCTTGGATTAAGGCCACGTCACTACCGACAATTTCTTTTTTACCATCTTTTAAAATATAAAATTCAGCAGGAGGGAAGTCAGGTGAAGTTGCCATCACTAATTTTCCAGCTTCTTGAATTTTACTTAGTTGATCCATTTCGACCGTCGCGCTTCCTTGTGATTCATTGGTGTTTTCACTACTGCCACATGCAGCGAGTAAAGTTAGGGATAATAAGCTAGCAACAGCTAGCGTAAAGGTATGTTTTAATTTCATAAGAGTTCCTCCTCGGGTAATTGATAATCAGGTTAAAAAGTAATTTGATCTAAAAAGACTTTCGTTCGTTCTTCTTTTGGATGTTCAAATAATTCGGTTGGTGTTCCTTCTTCTACGATGACCCCTTGATCCATAAAGAGGACGCGTGAGGCAACTTTTTTTGCGAAACTCATTTCATGCGTGACAATAACGGTCGTTAAATGATCTTTTGCCAAGGCTTGAATCACGAGTAACACTTCTTTGACCATCTCTGGGTCAAGGGCCGACGTTGGTTCATCAAAAAGCATGACTTCTGGTTCCATCGCAAGTGCGCGGGCGATGGCTACCCGTTGTTTTTGTCCACCAGAAAGTTTATTCGGATACACATCTTTTTTATCGGATAAGCCGACTTTTCGTAGTAAGGCTTCGGCGATCGTGGTTGCTTCCGCTTTTGATAAATTTTTTAATTTCATTGGAGCTAAAATAATATTTTCTAAAACCGTCATATTGGGAAATAAATTAAAATGTTGGAAAACCATGCCAATATGTTGCCGAATTTGATCAATTTCGGCTTCTTTTAACATTTTTTCGGTTAAAGATTTGCCTTTAAAGAATACCTCGCCGCCTGTTGGTTGCTCCATTAAGTTCAAACAACGTAAAAACGTTGACTTTCCTGAACCAGAAGGGCCAATCACAGCGACAATTTCACCTTGTTTGATGTCAGTTGAAATGCCTTTAAGGACTTTTAAATCACCGTAATCTTTTTGTAAGTTGATTGTTTTAATCATAAACACTTAACCTCTTTTCTAATTGTTTCATTAAAGCTGTTAATGTGAAGGTTAGGAAGAAGTAAATCAAGGCAACGACAATTAAGGGTTCGAAAATCGAATACGTCGATGCTTTAATAATATTACTCGTGTACATCACATCGAAAATTCCAACGACGGAAACAATGGAAGATTCTTTAATCATGGCGATAAATTCGTTTCCTAAGCCAGGAAGAATCACGCGTATAGCTTGTGGAATAATGATAGAGCGCATCGTTTGTTTGCGACTTAATCCTAACGAACGTCCGGCTTCCATTTGACCTTTATCAATAGCTTCTAAGCCACCACGAAGTAATTCGCAAATGTAGGCACCTGAGTTAATCGAAAGGGCAACGACGGCTGTTAGAAATTCGCGTGAACCATAGACATCACCCAAAAATGGTAGTGCAGGTAGCGTCACGCCGATGAGCGGCAAGCCGTATAACCAAATGTATAATTGCACGAGTAATGGGGTTCCACGTACGACCTGCGTATAAACCGCCGCGATTGCTTTAAAAAATTTATTTGGGGATTGTTTGAGTAAAGTAGCGAATAGTCCAATAATTGATCCTAGGAAAACAGTCATTAGCGATAAGACAATCGTAACAATTGTGCCATCGATAAAAGTAGGAATCCATTTGATGAGTTTGCCAAAGTCTAGAACAATCGCACTAAGATAATAATGATCCATGAAAAGCTCCTTCCGTAAATATTCATCATAATCGGTTGTTTATGAATATTTAATGTCTTAAATAAGTATATTATGTATAATAATCCATATATAAAGAGAAAGCAAGTGTTTTTGTATTTTTATTCAATTAATTTCTAAAAATACTTAATTTTATACATTTTATTGTATAAGTCGATTGCATGACAATGAGACGAGAATGAGGTACCATTAATTATATAGAAGTAAAAAAATTTAGGAGGAGAAACAATGACATTAACTACAACGTATCAGTTAAGCAATGGCGTAGAAATCCCAATCGTTGGTTTTGGAACTTGGCAAACACCAGATGGCGATGTAGCCGAACATTCCGTTTTAACCGCTTTAAAGGCTGGATACCGACACATCGATACCGCCGCCGCTTACAAAAATGAAGCGTCAGTCGGTCGCGCAATCGTTAAAAGTGGGATTCCTCGAGAAGAAATATTTATTACGACGAAATTAGCGAATACGCAGCGGACATTTGAAGAGACTCGAAAAGCCATCGATGCATCGTTAGAACAACTTGGTGTAGACTATCTTGATTTGTATTTAATTCATTGGCCGAATCCGAAAAAATATCGTCCGAATTGGCAAGCAACAAATGCAGATTCCTGGCGCGCGATGGAAGAAGCCGTACAAGCTGGTAAAATTCGGGCCATTGGGATCTCGAATTTCCATCCCCATCATATCGATGCCTTACTCGAAACAGCGACAATCAAACCGGTCGTGAATCAAATTTATGCCAATCCAAGTGATCCCCAAGATGAACTTGTAGCGTATAATACTGCACATGGCATTTTAACAGAAGCCTATAGTCCCTTAGGTACCGGCCGTATTTTTGAGATTGAATCATTACAAACCTTAGCAGACCATTATCAAAAAACAATCGCCCAACTTGTTTTACGTTGGAGTTTACAAAAAGGATTGTTACCATTGCCAAAATCAGTCACCGAATCACGGATTATTGAAAATACGAAACTCTTTGATTTTGAAATAACCCCGGAAGACATGGCTGTGATTGATCAATTAAAAGGTCAAGCGGGAACGGCAGCCAATCCAGATGAAGTTAATTTTTAAATAAGCAGTAATCAAAAACTTTGGAAAATATTTTTTCCGAAGTTTTTTAATTGAAGAAAAAATGAATTAACAGTATACTCCTCGATAGTGTTATTTTACTTTATAAAGTCAAAAAAATGTTACTATTTGTGTATAATAATTTTTAATTAATACACTTTTTGATGTATAATAAACTCATGGATAACGAATATAGACATTCTAAGACAACTGTATCGTTACTCAACTATCATTTAGTTTTTTGTCCTAGATATCGTCGGAAACTATTTGTCAATTCCGAAGTAGACGCTAGTTTTAAATCTATTGTTCATTCAATCTGTAAAGAAAATGAATGGGAAATCATGGCTATAGAGACAGATAAAGATCATTGTCATCTTTTTGTAAATGTTCAACCTACCTATTCACCAGCGGATATCATGAAGGTGATTAAGGGAAGAACATCTAGAGAATTAAGACAATCATTTGAACATTTAAGTAAAATGCCAAGTGTTTGGACACGATCTTACTTTGTTTCAACAGCAGGGAATGTTTCTAGTGAAACAATTAAACGATATGTAGAAAATCAAAGGACAAGATATTGAGTTTACGTTAAGGAGGTGTACAGAAATGAAAAAAGCCCATAAAATCAGAATCTACCCTAATTCAAGACAGGAAATTCAATTTCAAAAAACCTTTGGTTGTGTTCGGTTCTACTGGAATTTTTTACTTGACCAACGGATTACGAATGACAAGATGAAAAAAGAAAATCCTGAATATATTGAAAACAAACTGACCTATGCTGGACTGAAAAAGCAAGAAGAATTTTCTTGGTTAAAAGAAGTTGAAGCACAACCTCTAAGCCAAGTAAATATGGATTTGAATAAAGCGTACAAAAATACGTTCAACTCTAAATTCGGATTTCCTAAATTCAAGAGTAAAAAATATTCAAAGAAATCCTATCGAACTGCCGTAGGCATGAAAGTCAACGGACGATACTTCTATGTTTCTAAAGTTGGTTGGGTCAAGATGGCAGAAGAATTGCGTTTCAAAGGGAAATTAATGAACGTGACGATCAGTCAAACTAAATCAGGGAAATATTTTGCGACATTCTTAGTTGATGCTGAGAATTTCCAACAAGAACCCGTAGCAAATAACATTGGATTAGATTTGGGCTTAACTCATTTCTGTATCACATCCGCAGGAGAAAAAATCGATAATAATCGATTCTATCGCTCTCTTGAACAACGGTTAATACGCGAACAACGAAAACTTTCCAAGCGTTTGGAAGTTGCGAAAAAACACAATCGAAAATTAGATGAGTGTCGCAACTACCAAAAACAAAAAGTAAAAGTAGCGCGTATCCATGAGAAAATTGTCAACCAACGTACTGATTTTTTACATAAACTATCTTCACGACTTACTGATGAGAACCAAATCATTTGTATTGAAGATTTGAATGTAAAAGGGTTGGTTAAAAATCATAAATTAGCGAAGTCAATTTCAGATGTATCTTGGAGTGAATTCGTTCGACAATTAGACTATAAATGTGCATGGAAAGGTCGTACTTTAGTTAAAGTTGACCGATTTTTCCCAAGTTCACAACTTTGTTCTTCTTGTGGTCATAATGACGGCAAAAAAGAGCTAAATATTCGTGAATGGATATGTTCAAATTGTGGAACAATTCATGACAGAGATATTAATGCAAGCATAAATATTAAAACCGAAGGACTTTCGGGGATCGCTTAGTCAATTTGCGTCCGTTAGGGCGTACTACCTAAGAATCCGACGACTTTAGTCGTGTGGAGTGTCAATGCTCTTACTATTTTCCCCCAGCTTGCGGCTGTCCTGCCATCCGGTTGGAAATTTCTTTGTCATTTTTACCAAATCGTTCTCTTTTTTGATTGGTCCAATTGGCGGCTTCGGTTTAGGATTATTTACAACGTATCGTAATCAAACCATTCTGAATTGTTTTGGTGCATTGCTACTAGCACAAGATCGTTATGGCATCGGGGGATCGGTTCAACTCAGAATCTGGAATAATGTCATCGGCCTTCTTTTTGTCGGAATCTATCTGTTATCTCTTAAAGTGTTAAGCCTACTATACAACCAACTAAAAAGACGAAAAGTATGTCAGAACAATTGTTAAACGTATTTTTTTAGTAAATGATGATACCATAAAATTGCCTGTGAGTTTTTTAAAGAGAATCTTGATCTCTTTAAATTAATCGAAAGACCCCGAAAAATTCGACTTAACCATCGAACTTTTTGGGGTCTGTTCATTCAAAAGATGACTTGAGATTTTTTTTAGACGCTTGAGCAACAGCAATATTAACGCTAAAGAAACGATTGTACTGTTTCATCAGTCATAGCAAGCTTAATTGAAAATTAGTCGCAGTAACAGTGGTTAAAAGAAAGAGTTTTTTACGATTATGGTATAATGAATGTGGATAAATCGATATGAGGGAGGTTTTAGTGATGCAAGAATTGAAACGTTCGGTAGAACAAGTTGTCAAAGGCGCTTTTCAAGCGATGGGGACATTCCCAGCTGCGAGCATCAGTGGGTTGCTATTTACGATAACGACGATGATACGGACTCAAATAGAGGGTGTACAAGCAGATGAATTTCATTTGTTATTTAATAGTTTGCATTGGGCGTTTGCCTTTGGTGCAATTTTTGGTTTAATGGCGGCGACCTATGTGCGTGGGCAACAACTCGAAACGACACGAATGTCGCTTGCAAATGGTGTAACGGGAATCGTTTCGTTAAGTAGTTTTTTACTGCTTTACTTTTTTGGACAAACGGCTCCTGATGCGAGCAGTTCCTTTAACTATCTCTATTTAAGTGAGATTGCCAATGCCAGAATGGCGATGTTATTAGGCGTAACGTTTTTAGCCTTTGTCTTATTTGCAGCACGCCAAAAAGAAAATCAATCGCTGTCGCGCACGATTTTTATGATCCAAAAATCTTTTTTTATTGCCCTAATTTATGGAATGGTCTTATTAGCAGGGACTTCAGCAGTGGCAGGTGCCATCCAAGGATTACTCTATCCCGCAATGAGTTTCAAAGTTTATCAACATCTAGGTTCGATTATTGGCTTTGTGACGTTCCTGATCTTTCTAGGATCCTTACCTGATTTTTCCCAAACGCAACCAGATGAAAAACACCAAGCTGCGCAAGAACAATCGAAATTTATTCAACTATTATTTTCTTATATTCTTGTTCCGGTTACCTTAGCACTGACCATTGTATTATTACTTTGGACAATTCGGATTATTTTCCAAGGAGTTGGCAATTACTTTATTCGTTTATCAAGTATTGCAACGAGTTATGCAGTCGTAGGTATCTGGCTTTATATGATGGTTCATGAAGCACAAAATAAAGTTGCAAAATTGTATCGCCAAGTCTTTCCTTTTGCCACGCTCATTATTTTAGCCTTTGAAGGTTGGGCGTTAATCCAGCAACTGATGACTTACGGAATGCAAACGACTGAATATTATTTTATGCTCGTTTGGCTAGTGGCAGTCGTAGCCATGCTTCTCTTAGTCTTCAAAAATAGAAGCGCCTATGCCTCGGTTTTACTCCTGGTCATGGCGACAATGCTATTCTCGGTGATGCCACTTGTCGGTTATCAAAGCTTGCCCGTACGACTTCAAGTTCAACGATTCGAAAAATTATTAATTCAAGCACAGATGTTTGAAAATAATGAAATCATCCCAGGAAGTGAAGCAATCGAGCAACCAATTAGAGAAAAAATGACTGTTTCGGCCCAATATTTGGCCCGGCAAGAGCAAGATCGTTTACCTGTTTGGTTCAGTATTGAGCCATATGACGATGAAAGCTTTAAGGAAGTGATGGGATTTGCCCCTATCTATCCAAGACAAGAAGATGTGGCTCCTTTGCAAAATGCGATTACGAGTGTGAGTCGCGAGAATCAAGCGATTGATATTGCGTCCTTTGATTGGCGCGTTCCACTAACCTATCAAGACCAAAAAGAAGGTCAAGGTGGAACTTTTGAAGGGAATAAAGGGACATATGAGATTGAGTGGATCCTATCTGAAAATGGAAATAGCGTCCCAAAACTCACGATTAAATTAAACAATCAAGTGATTTTAGAAGAGTCTCTGAAAACCTTTGTAGAAGGATTGCTTGCAGAATATCCGCCGACAACAGAACAAAAAGAATCGACTACCGTTGCGACCTTGGAATATCCATTTAGCACCGATGAAATCGAAGGACAACTCATCTTTAATCATATTGAAATGCAAGTAGATGAGAACAATCAACCGATCACTTATTGGATAGAAATTGAAGGCGTGTATATTCGCGAAAAATAGAGTAAAACCTCCGGCATCGATAGCGCTCCGCAAAAGTTGGACCTAAACATCGAACTTTAGCGGGGCGGCTCATTTCGGAGTTTTTTTTTGCTATTGTTTGAGTATTTCTTTCGTCGATTATTGCTAAAAGTCATTGGTAAATTCATCGGACAATAACCGTGGGAGAAATAAAGATTCTGACTTAATAAGCATCCACTCCACAACAAAAAATAGCTAATAGAACGGATTGTATCTTTTGCCGTTCTATTAGCTATTTTCTTTTTATTCAAGCTGAAAATCTTTTTTTAGTAACGAGTATTTATTCATATCACGCAACTCATCGCGTAACAGTATTTCTGCTTTATCTGTCCCAACAAATTCAAATCCGCATTTGAGTGCTACTTTATTGCTTGCGACATTGGCTACATCCGCAAAAATTGAAAGTTTATTCAGATGTAATCCATAAAAAGAATAGGCACAGATTTTCTTCACGACTGCCGTAATAAACCCGCGATTGGTATAATCCGAATGAATCCAATACCCAATTTCGGCACTTTGATTTTTTTGATTGATTTTATGTAAATCAATACACCCAATAATCGCCTCTTCAAAAATGAGACAAAACATTTTATCAGTTCCTTCGGCATTGTTGTGGAGCTTCATTTTGATGTATTCTTCTTGAACGGAGATATCCGTTGTACGATGGGCAAAATCAAGAAACTCGCCAATGTGTTCTTTATCCGAGATGACACATTCATAAATCTCTTGCGCCATCGATAAATCACAGTAAGCTAGCGCAATGTTTTCATTGACCGGTAGCGTAAAATAATATGACATTCGCAACGACTCCTTTTTCATTTTTGTTAGTGTATCATAGAATGATTCAACCGTCTAACCGTCTTCTCACTGACAATGATAATCTCTTTCAATTAAGTAAATCCCGTATCTAAACGTTCGAAAGGGTGCTAAAGTAAGAGTGTAGAAAGACGAATGAGGTGGTTGAAATGAAAAAAATTAAAGAAAATATCACGTTAATTAGTACGGTAAGTTGTATTGTGTTTTTAATTGTAGGCTTGATTTTAGAGTTTGGCTTTCAATGGGAATATAGTTGGCTGATTTATTTAGCGTCGGTTATCAGTGGTGGAACGGAAATCACAATTGCCGGTGTACGTGAATTGATGGCGGAAAAACATTTTAATGTCGATTTATTGATGATCTTAGCAGCAGTAAGTGCGGGGTTAATTGGTGATTGGCGTGAAGGTTCG
This sequence comes from Enterococcus sp. DIV1314a, assembly GCF_051713805.1. NCBI lineage: Bacteria > Bacillati > Bacillota > Bacilli > Lactobacillales > Enterococcaceae > Enterococcus > Enterococcus sp. DIV1314a. Next base: position 1,348,188 of record NZ_JBIOQP010000001.1, read on the forward strand.
CTACTTATTTTTATTTTTAGTCTTAGTCATTTATTAGAAGAATATACCACTGAAAAAAGTGCCCGCGAAATTAATCGTTTGATTGATCGGCAACCGAAAAAAGCGCGCTTGGTGTTGGCTGATGGGACGTACGAAATGATTGACACAGCCGATTTAGAGATAGGCGATAAAGTGGCTGTTTTTAAAGGAGAACATATTCCAACAGATGGTGTCATTATGAAAGGCGCGTCTGAAATTGATGAATCGGTCGTGAATGGTGAAAGTGTTCCTCGTTTGAAAGGCATCAATGAAGAAATTTATGGTGGCACGATTAATCTCGGGGATGCGCTTGAGATTGAAGTCAATAAAGATCGCTCAGAAACCGTTTTTGCGAAAATTATTGCGTTAGTTGAATCCGCACAAAATAGTCAAACGAAGACCGAAAGCTTTATCCAACGTGTCGAAAATCAGTACGTGATGATTATTTTAATCACTGTTCCATTAGCGATTCTCGCTTTTCGTTTCGGCTTATCTTGGACTTGGAACGAAAGCCTCTATCGTGGTGTGAACTTACTCGTCGTTGCAAGCCCCTGTGCCTTAGTGGCGAGTTCCACACCGGCTTTACTGAGTGCTATTAGTAATGGCGCACGTCACGGAATGCTCTTTAAAGGAGGCACTTATCTAGAAGAACTGGCAGAAATTCGGAGTATCGCCTTTGATAAAACCGGTACTTTAACAAAAGGTGAATTTAGCGTCACCGATGAGTATTGGGCAGAAGACGAAGCGGTTATTTTACCTTATGTCCTTGGATTAGAAGGGAAAAGTACCCATCCGTTAGCCCAAGGAATTGTCAAAAAATGGGGACAAGCGTATCAAAGTCTTGATCTCGTAACAGAAGAAATCACGGCTAGTGGGATTCAGGCAGTCGAAGGGGATCATACCTATTACGTAGGGAAAAAACGTGGCACCTATGAAGAACCTGAAGCGTTAGCTGAGTGGAAACATCAAGGAAAAACCGTCATTTATGTAGAACGAGATCACCAATTTGTCGGAGGTATTGGTCTGCTTGATACATTAAATAAAAATGCCCAAGAATCCGTCGCTTACTTTAATCATGCTGGAATTCAAACGGTCATGTTAACCGGTGATAATCGGCATACCGCCCAAACGGTCGCACAAGGTGCAGGAATCAAAGAGTATTACGGCGAACTACTTCCAGAAGATAAAGTGAAATACGTCCAACAGTTGAAAGAAAAATATGGTAAAAATGCGATGGTGGGTGATGGCGTCAACGATGCGCCAGCACTTGCAACCGCGACAATCGGGATTGCGATGGGCGAAGGAACGGATGTTGCCATGGACGTGGCCGATGTCGTGATTATGGAAAATAATTTAGCGAAACTCGTGTACACTCATCGCCTCTCTCAAAAAATGAAAAGAATCATTAAACAAAATATTATTTTTAGTGTCGCGGTCATTTTATCGTTAATTGCCTTGAATTTAATGCAAAGCTTAACGATTCCTCTAGCTGTAATCGGGCATGAGGGTAGTACGATTTTAGTTATTTTAAATGGCTTACGCCTCCTACGCGAAGAAAAATAAGGTGCGACAAAAGGCGATTTGTTCTGAGCGACTGGAAATCCCTACGAGCAATTGGTTTTCTCAATTGAGCGTAAGGATTGAAGTAGCCGAAAGAGCAGCCTTTTGAACCCTAAAAATAAGGTGCGACAAAAGGCGTTATGCTCTGAGCGACTGGAAATCCATACAGAAAAAAGGAATAGAACGATGACAACTGTCATGATTCTATTCCTTTTTTTTATCGCAAAAATGACGAGAACTAGACGAATTGCAAAGTCGTTTCGATTAATTGTAACAATAGTTAAAAATAGGTGAAAGAGGAGAAAGTCTATTGACAAATGAATTTTCATTCATATATAATAAGGATAATAAATGAACGATTATTCATGTATGAACTGGAGGGAACGAAATGTCAATGATAGTAAAAAATGACCATTCATGCCAAGACCATCACGATCATGAGCATCACCACCAACACACAGAGGCGGCATCTAGCTGTAGTCATCACCATCATCATGGAAAGCAGCCAGTCATCCTGTATGTTGTTGGACTAGTCCTTTATTTGATCGCTCTTCTTAGTCCGTTACCAGAATCGTTATCGAATCTATTCATGTTGAGTGCGATGGTCGTGGCCGGTTATCAAGTGATTTTTGAAGGAATTGGTGAAACCATTACAGAGAGTATCCGTTTAAAGAAATTTTGGCCAAACGTGCATATTTTAATGACGCTAGCTGCCATTGGGGCTGTTTTTCTTGGCGATTACGATGAAGGTGCATTACTTATTCTTATTTTTTCAGGAGCTCATTTTCTAGAAGAATATGCGGAAGGACGCAGTAAGCGAGAAATTACCGCGCTCCTAAAAATGAACCCAACGAAAGCTCGGTTACGCCAAGCAAATGGTGAATATGTAATGGTAGAAGTTGAGACCTTAAAAATTGGGGACCAGTTAAAAGTCCTCCCAGGTGATCAAGTGCCAACAGATGGTGTGATTCTTGAAGGAAGTAGTACGTTAAATGAATCGTCCATTAATGGTGAAAGCATGCCACAAGAAAAAACTGTTGGAGCAGAAGTTTACGGAAGCACCATTAATGGTCAAGGAACGTTTACGATGACTGTTACAAAAGTTGCTTCCGACACGATCTTTGCCAAAATTTTAACATTAGTGAACCAATCGCAAAGTCGCTTATCACCGACAGCAACAAAAATTAAACAAATTGAACCACTCTACGTAAAAACGGTCTTAGCCATCGTGCCACTCTTTATTTTATCCGGGATAGTGATCTTTCAGTGGGGCTGGTATGCGAGTTTCTATCGAGGAATGGTTTTGATGATTTCATCGTCCCCATGTGCCCTAGCAGCAAGTGCGATTCCGGCTAGTTTATCCGGCATATCCAATTTAGCCAAACGTGGTGTGCTGTTTAAAGGTGGCTCGTACTTAGCCAATTTAGCAGATGTACAAGCAGTTGCCTTTGACAAAACTGGTACATTGACGCAAGGGAATCCCGCGGTAACGGACGTTTATTTTATCGATGAGAGAAAAGCGTCTGACTGGACAAAAATCATTGTTTCAATGGAAAATAGTGCGAACCATCCGTTAGCGAAAGCAATGTTACGTCATTTTGATCAAGTGTCCCCCATTGCACTCGATGTCCAAAATGACATTGGGAAAGGCTTAAAGACTATATATGAAGGCAAGGAATATAAAATCGGGAAACAAGATTTCTTTGCCAACATCGCGAGCGAATTATTAGTGCAAACCGAACGTCTGACAAAACAAGGTAAAAATGTCGTCTTCTTTGGTGAAAATGATCATGTGGTTGGCTATTTGGCTATGATGGATTTACCACAACCAACGGCATCAAGTGTCATCGATTATTTGAATACACAAGGGATTCAAACAGTCATGATTACAGGAGATGCTACCTTAACTGGACAAGCGGTGGGGGATTTGCTGGGCATCTCGCAGGTAAAAGGCAATGTTTTACCCGAACAAAAATCAACCATTATCACAGAACTACAACAACAGTATGGCAAAACGGTGATGCTTGGCGATGGGATTAATGATGCGCCAGCCCTAGTCCAAGCGGATATTGGTTTTGCCATGGGTGATGGAACGGATGTGGCGATTGACGTAGCAGACGCCGTTATTATGAAGAATGACTTAACGCGATTTAAATATGCCCATCAAGTCTCCAAGAAACTCGACCGGATTGTTTGGCAAAATATGATTTTCTCCATGTTAATTGTGGCGTTACTCGTCGTATTCAATTTCTTTGGCAAAATCGAAATTGGGCTTGGCGTCTTTGTCCACGAAGGCAGTACACTCGTTGTCATTTTGAATGGCTTACGTTTACTCTTACCCATTAAAGAATGATGAAAAAAAAGAAGCGATGACGATTGTCACAGCTTCTTTTTTTTGCGTTATAAACGAACGATTTTAAAGTATAAAGAAGAATAAGTTCGCTAAAGATAGTGAAACATGTTTTAAAATTAGTAAAAAATTTTATAAAAACTTAAAAAAGCGTACAAAAATCCAATTCCTCGTTATAATGAAATCGTAGAAAAGGCCAAACACTTAAGGTGCGTCATAAAGATTCTTTAAGGCTCCGTTCAATAATAATTCGAATTGATTGAGTACCGTCCCAAAAAAGAAGTTTGGCGTGAAGGATTGTAGCGTTTTTGGTGAATACGTATTGGTGCTAATCGTCAAAGTTGCTAAGTCGCCAACTTTCGATTTTTTATCTCCAACAAAAGCAATTAACGCCATCTGATGTTTTTGAGCAATTTCTGCGAGTTCAACTAAGCGCTGGGTATCACCAGAATTCGAAATAATAATGAGTAAAATGTCTTCCTCATTCGTCCCGCGCAAAAATTCTAAATGGCTATTGGCTGTTGCCCGAAAGCCATAAAGATTAAAGGTTTCGTTCATGTAGTTCGCAATATTTTGCGAAAAGCCCGATGCCAATACCATGATTCGTTTGTCACGATAGTGGGTCATTAATTGGGTAAACAGCTGTTGTTCTTCGACAGTGACTAAATCCGTCAAGTCGGTATTTGCTGAGACGCTTGGCGACTGGAGTGAAAAAACGAGTTCACTATAACCAGAAAATCCCATTTTTTTGGACATATTGACAATGCTCGCTGTTGAAACAAAAGCTTGTTTGGCCACTTCGCGAATCCCTATTTTTTTTAAGCCTTCTTTATGTTGATCCATAAAGCGTAAGGCACGAGCTTCGGAATCATTTAATTGATACTTTTCAATTAAATTTTCAATATTCATCATTTCACCCCAATAAAAATCTAGATAGGAGCATTATACCATGGAAAAGAAAAAAATCATTCAAGATCCTTGGGCAAGAACGACTACGCGTAACGGCTTAGCTGGCGACGAAGTTATTTCTGCTCTACAAAAATCAATTCGCAGAGGTTACGAAAGAGCCGCATGTGAATTTGCGTATGAAATGTATATTACCTCGCCGCAATATGAAGAAAAATTATGGCGTCGCCTACTAGCGATTTCGGTCGAAGATATCGGCATGGGAAATCCAGAAGCGGCCATTATGGTGAATAACTTTAATCAAATGCGTAAAGAATTCCAGTACAATGAATCGGACCGTTTAATGTTTATTATTCATGCGATTCGTTACTTATGTGCTTCTGAAAAAGACCGTTCTTCAGATTTACTCAAAAATATTATGATTAAAAGTTTTGCGATGGGCTATGTACCTGAAATTCCTGACTATGCACTCGACAAACATACGACTCGTGGCGCACAAATGGGACGTGATTCCCATCATTTCTTACACGAAGCAAGTAAAGTCATTCCTCAAGCGAAAGTTGATAATGACTACAAAGAGCAATACGACGAGATTTTAAATCATTATGATCCAAACAATGTCGTAGAAGATGCGTTTCAGTTTAATAGTTGGCAAGTCTAGGAGGAAAAAAGAATGAAAAAGTCAGCAGCGTTTATGGATAAATTAAATGGTCTTTTAAGCCCGTTAGCCGCAAAATTGGGTAATCAACGACACTTAAAAGCCATCTCAACGGGGATGATGTTTGGGTTACCTTTTATCGTGATTGGCTCGTTTTTCTTAATTTTTGCTAATCCATCGATCAATATGGAGCAATACAATCCTGAAACAGCCGGAATATTCTTACGTTTCTTAGCGAACTGGAAAGATTTTGCAACGGCAAACTATGATTTGATTACAGCGCCTTACAATTTAACAATGGGGCTAGTTGGTTTAATTAGTGCCTTTGGAATTGCCTATTCCTTAGCAAAAGATTATGGACTAAATCCATCTATGAACGGAATGATGGCCTTAGTAACCTTTGCGATGGTTTGTACACCGGTCGTTGAAGGAACGATTAACTTAAACTATTTAGGGACAAATGGCTTATTTGTCGCAATTATTATCGGATTATTAGCTGTTGAAATTTCACGTTTCTTTGAAACAAAAAACATTAAATTCACCATGCCGGATACTGTTCCGCCGATGGTGACAATGTTTATGAATACCTTATTACCGCTGTTAGCCAACATTATTTTCTTTTATGGTATCAATGTGATTTTCTTAATTACAACCGATCAAATTTTCCCAGAAGCAATTATGCAAGTGTTAACGCCAGCGACTGACTTAGCCGGTAGTTTAGGTGGATTCTTACTAATCGTGACTCTTGGAAACATCCTTTGGTTATTTGGGATTAATGGATCGTCCATTATCTTCCCACTTGTTTTCACGTTAGGAATCGCGCAAACCGGTTATAACGCAGAACAATTGGCAAACGGGGAACAAATGACGCACTTGATGAATTTACAAATGTTCCGAATCTCCGTTATGGGTGGCGCAGGTGCTACGATGGGACTGGTTGTCTTGATGATGAGAAGTAAAGTCAGCGAGTTTCGGACAATTGGGAAATTATCCTTCATTCCAGGACTATGCTCGATTAATGAGCCGGTGATTTTTGGCTTGCCAATCGTCTTTAATCCAATCTTAGCTTTTCCATTTTTAGTCGCACCAATTGTCAACTTATTACTAACGTATTTTGCCCAAAAGCTTGGCTTTATCGGATTAGGGTTCATCATCGATCCATCCTTTACGCCATTCGTCGCGCAAGCATACTTATCCAGTATGGACTGGCGCAATGTCATCTTTACGCTCTTCTTAGTCTTTACCAGTGCAGTGATTTATTACCCATTCTTTAAACTAATGGAAAAAAATCGTTTAGCCGAAATGAAATAAAGCCAAAAAGATACTGAATTTCTAGCATAAGACTAGAAATCAGTATCTTTTTTTCGTGGTGAAAGGGTTGGAGAATGATTGTAATTATCTGATGATTGATCCATTTTGACACCACTTCGCTTAAAAAGTAAACAAATCTGATACAGCTTGCCAAGGTGTATTCTTTCTTAAAAAGAATTTTTTCTTCCTATTTAATAGTGTTTTTTATTCGAAAGCAGCGATAAAGTGTGACGAAATCATGTTTAAAAGCGAAAAAGTGTGAATTTTTTAAGAAAAAAGGGAGAGTTTCCTTGACTCACTCTAAAAATTTCGTTAACATTTATATAACAAATAAGTTTACCTGTTATGCTTTTATTTGAATCAAACCAAAGGAGGAAATTCGTCATGAGTGTCGATGCGATTCAACAAGTGATCGAAGCAGAAAAAAAAGCCGAAACGCTTTTGCAAGAAACAACTGCTTTAATCGAAGAAAAAGAAAAACGTAGTCAAGAAGCGATTGAAGCGTTCCATGACACATTGCGTGTCCAAGAAAAACAAGCGCAACAAGAACTGCTCGAGCAACAAGCAGCAGAGTTAGCGCAGCTCAAAGCACCTTTAATCGAAAAAACTGCAGGAGAAATTGCGACCTTGCAACAAGTCTCTCCAGAAATACGGCGCAAAGCCATTAATCTGATCCTTGAAGCGGTGGTGAATTAATTGGCGATTGTACAAATGCAAAAATTCCATGTCTTAACGTTTCAAAAAGAACAACAACACGTCTTACAAGCGCTCCAAAATTTTCAAAAGGCCGAATTATTACCGGCAGATGATGGCATCTTAGTGTCTGAAAATGCCTTTACGTCAGAAAATATCTCGGCTCAAACAGAAGCACTCGAGAATGAACTCACCCGCGTCCTTTTGGGTAAAGCTTTCTTAGAATCGTATATCCCAAAACCCTCATTTATAGAAGGATTACGTAAGAAACCCACGACCTACACGTTGTCACAGTTAGCCGAAATCACCGAGGCTTCCTCATGGCAGACAGTAGTGGATGAGTTGCGCCAAAAAGAAAAGCGTTTACGCATTTTAGAACAAGAAAGACAAGATCTTTCGCAAGCAGAAGACGAATTAAACCGTTGGCGTTATTTTGATGAAGCGCCGTCCGTGTTAAAAACGCTGAAGCATTCAGTCGGCTTGTTAGGAACCTTGCCGAATGAACAAATGACCCATTTAACGCATGAGCTTGAAAAATATCCAAGCACGTATTGCCAAACCATCCAACAAACAACAACAACAACGTATTTATTCGTGTTGTTTCATAAAGTCAATCAAAAACCGATTCAACGTCTCTTATCGACCGTTGGATTCACCGAATATCATTATCCTTTTTCCGCGAAACCTTCAGAAGCCTTAAGTGAAATGAAATCCAAAATGGCTGAGGTACTAGAAGAAGAACAATCCATCAAAAATCAATTAAAACAAATGTCCGCAGAAGCGGCTACGTTAACCTTAGTGGCGGAATATTATAGTAGCGCCATTGTGAAAAGTAAGAGCCAAGAAAAATTATTACGCTCGAAATCGGTCACAAGCTTGGCCGGTTGGGTCCCTTCCGATGAAGCAAGCAACTTAGAAGCACGCTTACAACAAATTACAAAAGGAAATTATTATCTCGTTTTCGAAGAAGTCAAAGAAGAAGAAATTCCGAATGTCCCAATCTTATTAAAAAATCATCGTTTCGTGGCACCTTTTGAAACATTGATTGAAATGTATAGTTTACCGCAATACGATGAACTCGATCCGACGCCTTTTATGGCACCATTTTATGCTTTAGCCTTTGGAATGATGGTTGCCGATTTTGGGTACGGACTAGTCTTATTTCTCGGCATTCTACTTGCGAAACACTTTTTCCACTTCGAAGCCAGTATGAAGCGTAGTTTAACTTTCTTTCAACTATGTGCCGTTCCAACGATGATGTGGGGCTTGATTTATGGTAGTTTCTTTGGGGCAACCATGCCGATTCAGCTATTATCCAATCAATCAGATATCACCGAAATCTTGATTATTTCTGTCGTTTTTGGTTTCATTCAAGTCTTCTTTGCGTTAATCTTAAAGTTTTATCTCTTATGGAGTCGCAAAAATCAAAAACTCAAAGCGATCTTTCAAGCTGGTTCGTGGATGGTCTTTTTACTAAGTGGTGCAAGTCTAGCTCTTGGGTTTACGATTTTACCAGAAACACCGCTAACGACAATTGGTCTGACAGGCATTATCGTGTCCTTGATTGCGGTTGTCATTGGAGGAAGTTTTGAAGGCGAAACACTCGTCGGGAAAATTGGGACCGGGTTATATAGTTTGATGGATTTAACGAACTATATGAGTGATTTAGTCAGTTACACCCGCTTGATGGCCCTTGGTGTGGCCGGTGGTAGTATTGCGGCGGCCTTCAACTTAATTATTAGTTTCTTACCACCCGTGGCGCGCTTTACAATCGGGATTGTGTTATTCATCTTGTTACATGCGATTAATATCTTTTTAAGTTATTTAAGTGCCTATGTTCATGGCATTCGTTTACAATATTTAGAGTTTTTCGGTAAGTTCTTTACCGGTGGCGGTCGCGCCTTCACACCGTTAAAAGCGAGTGAAAAATACGTTACGATTACACCCGAAACCACTACACAACAGGAGGAACAAGGATAAATGGAAAATTGGATTAGTTTTTTTTATGAGAATGGCGGCTTAGTCTTTGCCGCATTAGGAATGGCCACAGCCACAATTTGTGGGGGGATAGGTTCAACGATTGGGGTTGGGATGACGTCCCAAGCTGCTGCAGGACTGATTTCAGAACAACCGGAAAAATTCGGACAAGCCTTAATTTTAGAATTACTTTCGGCCACGCAAGGATTATACGGTTTCGTTATTTCCTTTATGATTTACTTACAAATTACTGGTGACATTAGCTTCCAAAAAGGCTTATTCTTATTTGTCGCAGCCTTACCGATTTCCATTACAGCGATCGCCAATGGGGTTTGGCAAGGTCGTGGAGCCAGTGCCGCAATGCAAATTTTAGCCAAAAAGCCAGAACATACGACGAAGGGGATTATCTTCGTTGCGATGATGGAAACTTATGCCATCTTAGGTTTCGTTATTTCTTTCTTATTGGTCATGATGTAGGAGGAAAACCATGTCAGATATCCGAAAATTAACGACAAAAATTGTCGAAGATGCGCAAAAAAAACAAGCGCATTTAATCGAAGAAGCAGAAAAAGAAATTGCTAAAAAAGAACGGATTAAAAAACAACAACTTGAAAAAGAAGTCGCGGCTCACTTAGCGCGTTATGAAAAAGAACTCCAAAAAGAATTGAGCTTAAAAGTCTCAGATTTACACGTGAAATCACGTAACCGCATGTTAGCAGCCAAGCAACAAGTCTTAGATGAATTGTTCGCGGATGCCAAAGAACAACTGCAAAACATCACGGCAGAAGACTTTGACGCTTTCGTCGAGCGTAAACTAGCGCTCGTTCAATTAACGGGTACAGTGGAACTAGTCTTTGGCTCTAAAAGTGCGCCACTCGTGAGCGAAACCATGATTCAACGTTGGCAAGCTCAATTTGAATCAGACCTGACAATTCAGGTCGCAAAAGAAACGATCCCGAATCGGAGTGGCGTCGTCTTTAAACAAGGAGAAGTCGAGTTTAACTTTATTTTTGAAGCATTATTAGAATCCAAAGAAGAAGAACTCAGTTATCAACTGATTGCATTTATTTTCAATCAAGAGTAGGAGGGATCATTTGAAAGATATTCAGTTTAGTAGTGCCAATGTTCGCATTCGAACGTATGAAAATCAATTATTAGATCCCCCCTTTTTGGAACGATTACTGAGTGTTGACCATGCGCGTGATCTGTTTCCGATCTTGCAAGAAACGCCTTACGGGGATTTCATTGAAGAAACAACCAACTATCACGACTTTGAACAAATCTTATTGGCGGAAGAAAAACGAACCTTTGAACAGGCCTATGCCCTGACGCCAATTAAGGAAGTCGTCGATGTCTTTACGTTAAAATATGATTACCAAAACTTAAAAGTTCTCGTCAAAATGTGGTATACCAAGGAAGATTTAGCTCATTTACTTGTCCCGTTTGGCTCCGTTTCGTTAACGCATTTAAAAGAAGGTGTGCAAACAAGAAAGCACCAAGCATTGCCACAAGCGATAATTGATTGCCTGGAAGAAGTGTTTTCATACATTGAAGAATATGAAGAAGTGCAAGGCATAGATATTATTTTCGATAATTATTACTGGCAACACTTTCTAGAAATTACGAAGCGACATAACGGAGAAATCTTTGGCGAACTTGGACAACGGATGATCGATGTCTTCAATATCTCGACCATTTTACGCAGCTACATTACCGGCCGCAAAAAAGGCTTTATGAGTGCAGTCGTCGCAGACGGCGGCACACTTCCGACAGAACCGATGTTAAGTGCCATTCAACACTCGCTGTCTGATTTTATGGCGTTACTCGCGAAAACGCCATACCATCATTTAGTAAGTAGCAGTATTCAAGAATTTGAGGAATTTAAAACTTTGAATCAATTTGATTTAATGAAAGACAATTTCTTAATGGCGCGCTTTAAAGAACGCAAAGTTATGCCGTTTGGTCCGAGTGCCATGTTAGGGTATTTATATGCCAAAGAAATTGAAATTAAAAACTTACGCTTGATCTTTATTGGGAAAATCAACAAAATTCCAGTCGAAATTCTAAGAAGTCGGGTGCGTGAAACGTATGTATAAAAAAATAGGAATGTTAGGCGGAAAAAACTCGATCTTACCTTTTAAAGGCTTAGGCATTGATGTTTTTCCGATAACGAACCTTGAAGCAGCAAAAGAACAACTCGCAAAAATGGCCGAAGAATATGGCGTCATTTTTATTACCGAGCGCATTGTAGAACAGCTCGAAGCTGAAATTGCCATCTACGACAATGCGTTAACGCCAGCCATCATTCCGATTCCAAGTAGTAGTGGAACGTTAGGGATTGGCATGGCTCGCTTACATAAGAATGTGGAGCAAGCAATTGGGATGGCTATTTTACAAGAGGATTAACGTAGAGGAGGAGCATATTTGGCAATTGGAGAAATTATCAAAGTTTCCGGACCATTAGTCCAAGCCATTGGCCTAAAAGGCGCCAAGATTCACGAACTTTGTAAAGTCAGTGAAAAAGGGCTATTAGGGGAAATTATTGAATTAAAAAAAGGCATTGCCTCTATTCAAGTATATGAAGAAACAAACGGTATCGGACCAGGAGAAGTCGTCGAAACAACTGGGACACCATTATCTGTCGAACTTGCGCCAGGATTACTCGGCCAAATGTTTGATGGTATTCAGCGGCCACTCGATCAATTCATGGCCGTCACCGATAGTGATTATTTAGAACGAGGTGTCATGATTGATGCGCTAGACTGGCAAAAAAAATGGACCTTTGTCCCTAAAAAAGGGGTCGGTGACACGGTAGAAGCCGGCGATATTTTAGGCGTCGTGCAAGAAACGAGTGTCGTTGAACATCGCATCATGGTGCCAAATGGCGTCCGTGGCGTCATAAAAGAAATCAAAGCCGGGAACTATAGTATCACTGAACCGATTTGTTTAGTAGAAACACCAAATGGCGACGAAAAGAAATTGCCGATGTTACAACGTTGGCCGGTACGTAAACCACGCCCAACGCAGCAAAAATTAAAACCAAGTCAACCGTTAGTGACCGGTCAACGCATTATTGATACCTTTTTCCCAGTAGCAAAAGGTGGATCCGCAGCCGTTCCCGGACCTTTTGGTGCAGGGAAAACCGTTGTGCAACATCAAATTGCGAAGTGGTCAGATGTCGATTTAGTCGTGTATGTCGGCTGTGGCGAACGCGGCAATGAGATGAAAGACGTCATCAGTGAATTCTCAGAACTAATTGACCCGCAAACAGGAAAATCCTTAATGGAACGAACTGTGTTAATTGCAAACACGTCGAACATGCCGGTTGCTGCTCGTGAAGCGTCGATTTATACCGGGATTACGATTGCGGAATATTACCGTGATATGGGCTATAGCGTTGCGATTATGGCTGATTCAACGTCGCGCTGGGCCGAAGCCTTGCGTGAGATGAGTGGCCGCTTACAAGAAATTCCCGGCGATGAAGGCTATCCCGCTTACTTAGGTAGCCGAATTGCCGAATATTATGAGCGTGCTGGCCGTTACCAAACATTAGGTAGCGATGACCGCGAAGGCAGCATTACTGCCATTGGGGCCGTGTCACCAGCCGGCGGGGACATTAGTGAACCCGTCACCCAAAACACCTTACGCATCGTCAAAGTCTTTTGGGCCTTAGATAGCGCCTTAGCCCAAAAACGTCATTTTCCGTCGATTAACTGGACGAATTCTTATTCTTTATATGAAGATGAATTACACGACTATTTAGATGATGTCTTTGAAGGTCAATGGTCAAAACAAGTGAATGAAGCGATGGGGTTATTGCAAGAAGAAAGCCGCTTAGATGAAATTGTTCAATTAGTCGGCGTCGATGCCTTATTACCAAAAGATCGCATGACGCTCGTCACAGCTCGTTCGATTCGTCAAGACTTCTTGCAACAAAATGCCTTTGACGAAGTCGATACGTACACCTCAAGAGAAAAACAATTTTTCTTACTGAAAAATATTTTATTCTTTTACCATGAAGCATTAAGAGGCATTGCGTTAGGTGCCTACTTTAAAGAAATTATTCAAGGCACCGTGAGCTTACGCGAACGCCTTGCCAGAAGCAAATACGTTCCCGAAGCAAAACTCGGAGAACTGACCCAAATGGAACAAGAAATCAAAACAACGATTCAACAAATTGTTGAAAAAGGAGGGATGGAATAAATGTTAAAAGAATACCGTTCCGTCTCTGAAATTTATGGACCAATTATGGTCGTGGAAAATGTCGAAGGCGTCAAATATGATGAACTCGTTGAAATTCGCACTGATAGCGGCGAAATTCGCCGAGGTCAAGTCCTCGAAGTCACCAAAGATAAAGCGATTGTCCAAGTCTTTGAAGGCACAAGTAATTTAGGAGCCGAAGAAAGCCGGGTCCGTTTTCTAGGGACTGGTTTAAGCCTTGGTGTTTCAGAAGACATGTTAGGTCGGATTTTTGATGGGACCGGACAACCGATTGATAATGGCCCGCGGATTATTCCAGATAAACGCGTGGACGTCAATGGTGCCTCGATTAATCCGATGGCCCGCGCCTTTCCTGATGAGTTTATCCAAACCGGTATTTCAGCCATTGACCACTTAAATACCCTTGTCCGTGGTCAAAAATTACCGATTTTCTCTTCAGCTGGCTTGCCCCATAAAGAAATGGCCGCCCAAATCGCACGGCAAGCAACCGTGCCAAACGACGAAGGAAACTTTGCTATCGTCTTTGGAGCCATTGGGATTCCCTTTGAAGAATCGGAATTTTTCATTGAGGAGTTTCGCAAAACAGGTGCACTCGATCGTTCCGTGATGTTTTTAAACTTAGCCAACGATCCCGCCATCGAACGCATTGCGACACCACGCATGGCCTTAACCGCCGCTGAATATCTCGCATTTGAAAAAGGCATGCACGTCTTAGTCATCTTAACCGACATGACGAATTACTGCGAAGCCTTGCGTGAAATCTCCGCCGCTCGTCGCGAAGTCCCCGGACGTCGTGGCTATCCAGGTTATTTATATACCGATTTAGCCGGACTGTATGAGCGCGCCGGCATGTTAACAGATAAACCAGGCTCGATTACACAAATTCCAATTTTAACGATGCCAGACAATGATAAAACCCATCCCATTCCTGATTTAACGGGTTATATTACCGAAGGGCAAATCATTTTATCACCGGAATTAGCTAAGCGTAACATCAATCCTCCGATCGATGTCTTGCCAAGCCTATCTCGTCTAAAAGACAAAGGAACCGGCGAAGACAAAACAAGAAAAGACCATGCCGCGACGATGAACCAAATTTATGCTGCTTATGCCGACGGAAAAGATGCAAAAGAACTAGCCGTTGTGTTAGGCGAGTCAGCCTTATCGGAAGTCGACCGCAAGTACGCTCGTTTTGCCGATTTATTCGAAAAAGAATATTTAAACCAAGGATTCTATGTGAACCGTAGCATTGAAGAAACCTTGGATATTAGCTGGCGACTCCTCGCCACTTTACCAAAAGAAGAACTCAGTCGCATCAAAGAAGAATACATTGCAGAATTCTTACCGGATACGAAGGAGCTGAATGACTAATGGCGATTTTAAATGTCAATCCGACGCGAATGGAACTCAGTCGACTCCGTAAACGACTAGGGACGGCCACCAGGGGACATAAGTTGTTAAAGGATAAGCAAGATGAACTCGTGCGTCAATTTATTCTATTAGTCAAAAAAAATCAAGAACTCCGTAAAAAAATGGACAGCTCGCTGCAAAAAGGCATGAAAGAATACGTCTTAGCCTCGAGTGTCATTCCCGATCACGTCTTAGAAGAAGCCTTTTCGATCCCGTTTAATAAAGTGTCACTAGATGTTCAGACCAAAAGTATTATGAACACCGAAGTTCCCGTTTTAAATACGATGTATCAAGAAGATAGCGATGTCGATGATTTTTCTTATGGCTTTGTCTCAACGACAAGTGAACTCGATTTATCGTTAGATTACTTAGATTCGATTTTACCGTTAATGTTACAACTCGCCGAAATCGAAAAAACCTGTCAATTAATTGCAAAAGAAATTGAAACGACAAAGCGGCGTGTCAACGCCTTGGAGTATTTAACCATTCCGAACTTAACGGAAACAATCGCGCACATTGAAAACACGCTCGATGAAAACGAGCGCGGTAATGTGACGCGATTGATGAAAGTCATTGATATTTTAGAAATGGAAGACGAATAGAAGAAATGAGGATTGCCGAAAGTATGCTTTAGGCACCCGTCTATCGAAAACACCCTTAAGTTAGATTCGCTCTAACTTAAGGGTGTTTGTGCTGGAATTCTAGAAAGAAGTACTCTTTTTAGGGCTCTTCACCAAATGGTGTTGATTGAATCTCGCGCTCCCCTACGAAAAATCGCCTTGTGTGAGGGGCTGCGAGATCGATAGCGACCCAAAAATTCTGTAAGAAATTCCTAATCCAAAACTAGAGGTTCTTTCAAGTTAATAAATACGAAGGAGTCTGCAAATATTACGTGGCAAACAGATAAAACTCGAAACTAGCGTATCACACGAAAAAAGACCTCAGAAAGAATCCCCAAGGCCTAAAAGTAGCTATCCGCTAAAGATTTATTTACTCAATATCAATCAACGACTCCTTATGATAGACCGTCAAATCCCTCTCCGAAATGTCACGTAAGACGCGACAAGGATTGCCAACGGCTACGACATTTGCCGGAATATCTTTCGTCACAACACTCCCCGCACCAATCACCGAATTTTCACCAATCGTTACACCCGGCATCACGAGACAACCAGCACCTAACCACACATTGTTTTGAATATGGACCGGCAAATTATACTGGGCTTCTTTGCGTCGCAATCCAGGATGAATCGGATGCGTTCCGGTAGCAATTACAACATTGGGTGCAATCATCACATGGTCACCGATATAAATATGCGTATCATCGACTAAGGTTAAATTGTAATTAACGTAAACATGATTACCTAAATGTACATGTTTTCCACCCCAATTGGCATGAAAAGGCGCTTCAATATAGCAACCTTCGCCAATTTCAGCAAATAGTTGTTTAAGGAGTGCTTGCTTTTCTTCTTGTTGAGAAGGGCGTAGTTGATTGTAATCAAAGTTTTTTTCTAAATAAGTTAGTTGATCCGCAATCAGTTCTGGCTGACCGGCATAATAGAGTTTTCTATCGTGCATTCGACGTTTTGATTCTTCTAAATCCATTCAAATCCCACCTTTAAGCGTTTTCTTTATTATACTTGATTTGATTTGGAAAAGGGGGTAAGTTCTTTTTTTTCTAAAAACGAATCCAATGTGCTACCTAAAAACAGTTGCATTGAGAAAAAACACACAAGCGTTAAAATCGTTTTTGCTTTTCATTTCCGTTATAATGTCTGATGTATGATTTTTAAGGAGGAACCGATATATGGACTATCGCGTATTACTTTATTACAATTATACTAAAATTGAGAACCCTGAACAGTTTGCCAAAGAGCATTTAGCGCTTTGTAAGAGCTTAGGTTTAAAAGGTCGAATTTTAGTAGCAGAAGAAGGCATTAACGGAACGGCATCAGGAACCATCGAAGCCACACAGCAATACATGGACTGGATGCATAACGATGAACGTTTCAAAGATACATGGTTTAAGATTGACGAGAGTGAAGGACATGCCTTTCGTAAAATGTTCGTTCGCCCAAGAAAAGAATTGGTCGCACTGAACTTAGAAGAAGATGTCGATCCGTTACGTTTAACGGGTGAATATTTAGATCCAAAAGCTTTTAAAGAAGCATTACTAGACGAAGATACCATTGTTTTAGATGCTCGCAATGATTACGAATATGATTTAGGTCATTTCCGTGGCGCGATTCGTCCGGATATTCGCAATTTCCGTGAGTTGCCAGAATGGATTCGCGAAAACAAAGAGAAATTCATGGACAAAAAAGTGGTCACTTATTGTACCGGCGGCATTCGCTGCGAAAAATTCTCTGGTTGGTTATTACGTGAAGGAGTCGAAAATGTTGCCCAATTACACGGTGGGATTGCGACTTATGGGAAAGATCCAGAAGTCAAAGGCGAAATGTGGGACGGCAAAATGTACGTCTTTGATGATCGAATCAGTGTTGAAATCAACCAAGTCGACAAACAAATTGTCGGCAAAGATTGGTTTGATGGTACGCCTTGTGAACGATATATTAACTGTGGGAACCCATCATGTAACCGTCAAATTATTACTTCAGAAGAAAATGAAGCCAAACATTTAGGTGGCTGTTGCTACGACTGTGCGGCAAGTGAAACGAATCGTTACATTAAGCGTAATGGCATTTCAGAAGAAGAGCGTGCGATACGTTTAGCTGCCATTGTTTCAGAAGAAGTCAGCGCGTAAAATAACGCATACTATAATCAAATTAAGCAGGAAATGTCGCAAGTTTCGGCATTTCCTTTTTTTGATTGTTTAAGGTACAATGAGGCAAAAAAGAAGGAGGGGTTCGAGACGATGCAAGCCGTTTGGATTCGTAATGATTTGCGGTTGACGGATAATACCGCGTTGGTTCACGCGCTAAAGATAGCCGAGCGTGAACAGGAACCGTTACTGTTGTTTTTTTATCTTGATCCGCTACAATTAGCGCCAGAAACGAGAAGTCATGATTATTTCTTTGCCGCGTTAGCCGATTTTCATGCTTCGTGTCAGGCAAAGAATCTCCCGCTTTACTTGATAACAGGACCATTGGATCAAGCTTTTGCCACATTATTCGATCAATTCCCAACGCTTAAAGGAATTCACTACAATGTCAGCCACAGAGGGTATGGCTTAAAAAGAGACCGAAAAGTGGCGGACATGCTCCGTGACAAAGGGACGATTTTTAAAGGTTATTCCGATCATCACCTACATGCGGCTCATGAAATTTTGACCAAAGACGATACCCCGTATAAAGTCTATACGCCTTATTATAATCAGTGGAAATTACGGACCAAACGTCAGCCGTTGTCCCTTGATTTAGCTGCCCTACAGCGACACGTCATCCAAGATATCTCTGGGAAAACCCGGGATGGCGAAATACTTTTTCAGACGCTATGTCGCCAGATACAAGGTGATTATGCTGATTGGCTAGGGGAAGAAAATGCCCAAGCACGCCTTCGTCTGTTTTGCGTGGAAAAAATGCATCGCTATCACCTCGACAAAGATTTCCCGAGTATCGATGGGACGAGCCGTTTATCCTCGTATTTGAGTACCGGCCAATTGTCGATTCGTGATGTATTTTTACAAGTCAGTCAAGCGCCCGATAGTCAGGGCAAAGAAAATTTTATCAAAGAACTCGCGTGGCGTGATTTTTATCAGATGGTTTACGCGTTTCATCCGCAACAAAAAGAGTTGGAAGTGATGGAAAAATATCAAGGGATTCCATGGCAAAGCAATGACGAGTGGTTCGCCAAATGGCAAGCAGGTCAGACGGGTTTTCCGATTGTCGATGCGGCGATGCGCCAATTACAGACAGAGGGTTGGATGCACAACCGGTTACGCATGATTGCCGCTTCTTTTTTAGCGAAAGATTTAAACATCGATTGGCGTCTAGGGGAAGCCTACTTCGCCCAACAGCTGATTGATTACGATAGTGCGTCCAATATCGGTGGCTGGCAATGGTCCGCTTCGGTCGGGACGGATGCCGTGCCCTATTTTCGGATTTTTAATCCTACGCTGCAAAGTCAAAAGTTTGATCCATCAGGTGCATTTATTCGGCAGTATGTCCCAGAATTACGTGATGTTCCGGATTACGCCATTCATGAACCCTATCACTTTGAGCAAAAATTGCGGACAAAAGAAGGCATCGATTTGAAGCGTCTTTATCCGCCCCAAATCGTTGATCATAAGCATCAAAGATTGCAGTCGATTGAAAAATATAAATATTATGAAAAAACACCGTAGAAAGGAGGAAGCACGATGCGACCGACAGTCTTAATGTTGTCTAGCCAAGCAGCGGCGCTTTCCACGTTCAAAGAAACACTCGCGCCGTGGTTGAACATTTACAAGCTCTGCCTAATCGAACAGAGCATGGATGAAGAAAATCTTCAGGCGGAACTGTTGCGAGCGAACTTCCAAGGACTTGTATTGCCGCACGCCTCCGAGCAAAACGAAGAGGAATACGTCCGACGCCGCACGCAGCGAATACAAACTACCGTCACGCAACTTGTCCCAAGCGTTGCGATTATCACGGCAGGTGATCTGCAGGATGCCTCGTTGCGAGAAGCCTTTTTCACCCATGTTTTTTTACTAGCTCGTTTTTACGAAGTCAAAGCGATTGGGAGCGCACGGGCCTTAATGTTATTTCACAGCCATCACAAATACCTGTATTTTTGTTATCATCAGCGGCTCAAAGATCAATTAGGTCGCATCGTCGCTAATCCCAAAAAATTGTCATTAACAGAAGTCTTTCAGCATTATGAAGTAATCTTAATCGAACTCTTACAACATGGCATGTCGATTAAAAATAGCACGAATGCCTTGCAACACATGTTTGGCTACTTGTCAAAAGAGTTACCGGCAAAAGAAAAAGCCGCGATGATTGCACTGATTGATGACTTTCGACAAGGAAAGGCCGCGAAGAAAGAAGTGCTTCGAGCGTTATACGCAGAAGTAGAACGCACCAACCAAGCTTTTTTACGGCCGCAAGTCATCTTTGAAGCATATCCAGATTCTTTAGAAGAAGTGTTTGACTCTTCGAATGTTATTCTTTGAATTTTGAGATAGACTAACTGTTGTATAGGTACCAAAAAACAGACCTCTAAAATCATTTTAGAGGTCTGTTTAAGGTGCGTCTTTGACAATGCCGTAAATGAAAAAGTCGATCATCTGCTCGGTTGTCAGTCCTCCTGGAAGAGGTTCTTTTCGAATATAAGGTGCTAGGGTGAGGAAAAAGTGGCGAGCCGCTAATTCCGGCGACAAGTTGGCACGCAAATGCGCTTTTTTTGTTTCAAATAACGAAATAAAGGGCTGTTGATACGAGTTTTTCCAGATGATAAATAGTTTTGCACGACTTTCAGGGGATAAATGATTATCCATGTCATGCATCATAATATTAAAGTCGGCGGGATGTTTCTCCTGTAAAAATAAAATCATATGAGCTAATTGCTCCACAAATGTGTATTTCGTGGAAGCGACCATTTCGTCTAAATAGACTTTGACTTCCGCCGCTAAATTCTCCATCACTGCTACATAAATTTCTTCTTTATTGCGAAAATGGTGATACAAATTCGGCTGAGTGATTCCGACTTCAGTAGCAATCTTACGGGTGGAGGTCGCTAAAAAGCCGTGATTCATAAAGAGGGAACTTGCAACCTCTAAAATTTGATGCCGTGTATCGTGTTGTTTATTTTCCATCTTTTTCACCCTTTTTGATAAACTTAAAACGTTCTCTTTTTTTCATTCTAAGATTGATTGACTGATAAGTAAAGTAATCCATCTCAAAAGTTGTGAGTCAGATTATTTTACAACGAGCCTTTTTTTTTTTACAATGGGCTTATCAGTTGATAAGTAAAATAAAAAAAGTAGGTGGAAGTTAATGTTTTTAGCGTTTAATGAAATTCGTCATTCGAAATTTCGCTATGCACTGATTATCGGTGTAATGTTTTTAATTGCATATTTAGTATTTTTCCTCACGGGATTAGCTTACGGGTTAGCTCAGGAAAACCGAGTGGCGGTGGACCAGTGGGATGCAGATGCAATCTTGCTTTCCAATGAGTCCAATAATAATCTAGGAATGTCGATGATTCCCATCAAAGACTTTGATGAAGTTGAGGCATCCGAAAAAGCCGTTCTCGCGCAGACCCCGGGTGTTGTTCAAAAAGTGGGCGCGAAAAAATCCGATGATAAAATCTCGGTCAGCTTCTTTGGGATTCGTTCAGATGAATTTATTATGCCAGAGGTTGTTGAAGGAGAAGCATTTGAAAATAATGATGAAGGAATTGCCGATATCAGTATTAAAGAAGAATATGGCATTGAACTTGGCGATGAATTAAAACTTTCGGGTCAAGAGAAAACAATTAAAATTGTTGGTTTTGTTGAAAATGCGAAATTTAGTGTCTCACCTGTCATTTACACCACGATTGGCGCCTATCAAGAAATTCGTTTTGAAAAAACCGATGATAGCCCAGACGCTCGAATTAATGGAATTGTGGTTCGTGGCGATGTGACGGCCTATCCTGAAGATGATTTAGACAAAATTGAAATCTCGCAATTCATCAGTGAATTACCAGGATACAACGCACAAGTCTTAACCTTTGGCTTTATGATTGGATTCTTAATCGTGATCGCAGCCATTGTGATTGGAATCTTTATTTATGTCCTAACGATGCAAAAAGTTAGTATCTTCGGTGTCATGAAGGCACAAGGAATTTCAAGTGGCTACATTGCGTCATCCGTCATCGTCCAAACATTCTTATTAGCCATTTTTGGTGTTGGACTAGGCTTTATTGGGACATATGGCACGGCATTATTTTTACCAACAGCCGTACCGTTTCAAAGTAACTTCGCGTTTTTCGGAATTATAGGTCTGTTAATGGTCTTCTTTGCCTTATTCGGTGCCGTATTCTCTGTAAAAACGATTGTCAAAATTGATCCGCTAAAAGCGATTGGATAGGAGAGAAAAGCATGAATGTGATTGAATTTAAGAATGTTCGCAAAGAATTTAAAGATGGCGATCAAATTATTCAAGGCTTAAAAGAAACAAATTTTTCGGCCGCAGCTGGCGAATTTATCGGCATTATCGGGCCATCTGGCTCAGGGAAAAGTACGTTTTTAACACTAGCAGGAGGCCTTCAAACACCCACAGCGGGTGAAGTATTAATTAACGGTCAAGCGTTTAGTGAGGAAAAAGAAAAAAAACGCGCGAAAATCCGTTTTAAAGAAATTGGCTTTATTTTACAAGCATCCAATTTGATTCCGTTTTTAACGGTCAAAAAACAACTAAAATTAGTCGATAAAATTAACCGATCGAATCAAAAAGACAAAGCCAACACGTTGTTTGATCAACTGGGTGTCACAAAGTTAGAAAACAAATACCCACAAGATTTGTCTGGTGGGGAAAGACAACGAATCGCTATTGCAAGGGCGCTTTATAACGATCCGTCTATTATTTTGGCGGATGAACCGACGGCTAGTTTAGATTCAGAAAAAGCTTTTGAAGTTGTTAAAATTTTAGCTAAAGAAGCCAAAGATAAAAATAAAGCGATTATGATGGTTACCCACGATACACGCTTAATCGACTTTTGCGATAAAGTCTATGAAATTAAAGATGGTACGATGAATTTGTATGACAAAGAAACAGCCGTCGCGCATTAATCAAAAATGGAGTTGGATATATTCCCAACTCCATTTTTTTATTGAATCCATCTTTGGTCTGATATATTTTTGAATAAACTATGAGATAATAATAAAAGAGAAGAGGAGGAAGTAAAATGAATGAAAAAAAGACGTTTCATGTGAATGGCTATTTAGGGTTAGTGGTATTATTAGGATTACTCGTTGGGGGCGGTTATCTCTTTTATTTAGGTGTGGAAACACAAACGGCTTGGCAAATGATTACCGCTGTCATATTAGGTGTGATCGCTTTGTTGTTTCTAAGTTCGTTGACAATCGTGAGTCCGAATCAATCAAAAGCGATTTTGTTTTTCGGCCAATATTTAGGAACGATTCGTTCGAACGGCTTATTTATCACTACACCATTGACTCAAAAAGTGAATGTCTCGTTAAAAGTTCGCAACTTCAACAGTTCGCTATTGAAAGTTAATGACTCCGATGGAAATCCTGTTGAGATTTCGGCAGTTGTCGTCTATAAAGTGAGAGATACAGCGAAAGCTTTGTTTGATGTTGACTATTATCAAGAATTCATTGAAATCCAAAGCGAAACAGCGATTCGCCATATTGCGAGTCAATATCCTTACGATACCTTTAAAGACGATGATATTACATTACGTGGCAATACATCGGAAGTCTCGGCTGAATTAGCGACGGAACTCCAAGAACGACTCAGCGTTGCGGGCGTAGAAGTCATTGAAACGCGACTGAATCACTTGGCTTACGCGACCGAAATTGCCAGTGCAATGTTACAACGCCAACAAGCCAAAGCAATTTTATCAGCCCGTCAAACGATCGTTGAAGGGGCCGTTTCCATGACACAAATGGCGCTTGAACAAATCGAAGAAGGCCAAGGCATGACGTTTAGCGATGATCGCAAAATTCAATTAATTAATAACTTACTCGTGTCGATTATTACCGATAAAGGCACGCAACCGGTGATTAATACTGGTGATGCGACCCGTCCTTCAAACAGTTAAACCAACGAAAGGAGTCTATTTCATGCGTAAATTATACATTAAACAAAAAGTCTTTAGTTTCACCGATCAATTTAGTGTGTATGACGACCAAGAGCGACGTCAATACTACGTTAAAGGTAGCTTCATGAAAATCCCAAAACAGTTTACGATTTACAACCATCACGATCAAGAAATAGCCGTGATTACGAAAAAAATCTGGAGTTTCCTACCGAAATTTTATGTCGATATTCGCCAGCAATCGCAAATTCTGATTGAAAAAGAGTTAACCTTTTTAAAAGCGCGCTACCACATTTCAGCGAAAGGAATAACGGTTGATGGGGACTGGTGGGATATGACGTTCAATATCTTACATCAAGGAAAACCTATCGCTACGATTGCGAAGCGCTGGTTTTCTTGGGGCGATACCTATGAGGTCACGATTTTAGATGAAACAATGGAAGAGTTAGTTATTTCACTAGTAATTGCCATTGATTGTGTGAAAAGTGATGAAAGTGCTGCAGGAAGTAGTACGAGCGTCTAATAGAATCGTTAACGTTTATAAATCAAGCATTTACTCACGCTTTAAAAAGAGAGTGGATGCTTTTTTTTTATTTTTATTTTTATTCTTCACAAAAAAAACCGTACTCTTTTTTTATAAAAACAGTTGCAAAAAGGATAAAATATGATAATATGTGAATAAGAACACAAATAAGTTTCTTAGGAGGATACAAATGAAAAAGAAGAATTTAGGGGCATTTATTATTTTAGCAAGTTTAGGGTTAGCAGCATGTAGTGCGGATACACCAAGTACATCCAGTTCCTCAACAGCACCAGTCGAAAGTAGCGCACCTGCTGCGACAAGCGAAAGCGAAGCGACAACAGACGTTGCGATCACGATTGCACAAGGAGAAGACACAACGACTACGTTACCAGAAGCCGGAACATTAGTCATGCGTCAAATGTACACAGCACCTCATGGAACGAAATCATTCGCAGCAGTGAATGTGTTAATGAATGGCGACACGATTGTGAGCGCGCATTTAGATGAGTTTCAGTATTTAGCACCAGCTGACTTTAAAGGTGTACCAAATGCAGACGGTGGTTTTGGAGAATCATTCCCAGCGGATGTCGTGTTAGCAAGTAAAGCTGAAAATAACGACAGCTATTCTGCGATGATGAAAGAAAAAGGTGGCGCGACGCAAACATGGGCGCAAAGTTTAACTGCTATTACCGATTTTGCGAAAGGAAAAACCGTTGCGGATCTTGAAAAAGCAGTCGCTGACTTAGAAGCATTAGGTGAAGAAGGAAATCCAGCAGATGTGATTTCTGGGGCAACCTTTAGTGATTCACGTGGCTACTTACAAGCAATCGTAGAGACTGCGAAAAACGGCCTTGTGTCAATTGGCGCAACGACAGAAACAACCGATTTAAAAGAAGCACAATTACTCGGTGCACCGCATGGCGATAAATCATTTGCGATGACAACCGTTGCAATGGACGGCGATAAAGTCGCAGCAGTTTTCGTCGATGAATTCCAATTTGTTGATTTAACACAATTCGGTGGCGTACCAAACTCTGATAGTGATTTTGGTGCTGGCGTTGCAGAAGGTGTGGTCCTTGCATCGAAAGTGGCGAACAACGAAGCTTACTCTGCGATGATGAAAGAAAAAGGTGGCGCAACAAAAACGTATGCTGATAATATGAAAGCCATCCAAGATTTCGCAATTGGTAAAACGGTTGCTGAATTAGAAGCAGCAGCAAGTGAACTAGAAGCCCTTGGTGAAGAAGGCAATCCAGCAGATGTTGTCTCTGGTGCAACGTTCTCTGATTCACAAGGTTACTTACAAGCAATCATCGAAACAGCGAAATTAGCGAAATAACAAACAACTAGCTAAGAATCAAAAGTTTCTGGTGTCTCGATTAACGATTCGTATAACTGAAATGGGCTGTGACTTTTGTCACAGCCCATTCTTTTTGCCAAATAATTAGGCAAAACAATCTTCGAATTTCTTTCGATTCTTCCCATATTGTTTTATTATTCAACGATAAATAAGGCGTTTTCACCCCAAATAAAAGAAAAATCCAATGTAAGCGTTCTATCGAATAAGAAATTTATGAAAGGGCTAGCTTTATTGAAGTAATCTCTTTAAAATAGACTTATTAAAGCATAAAAGGAGAAATCAATCATGTTATATGGATCAATTGAAGCAGGCGGCACGAAGTTCGTTTGTGCTATCGGGAATGAAAAATTAGAAATTTTAGAACGTGTGAGTTATCCAACTACGACACCTGCTGAAACAATGGCATTAGTCATCGACTTTTTTAATCAATATAAAGAAGAACTCGTTTCCATTGGAATTGGATCATTTGGACCAATCGATATTCGTCCAACTTCTGAAACATATGGGTTTATTACGTCTACACCGAAATTAGCGTGGCAAAACTATAACTTCTTAGGCGCAATGAAAGAAGCGTTTGATGTGCCAATGGCTTGGACGACAGATGTAAACGCTGCAGCGTACGGCGAATACGCCTACGGTCATGGAAAAGACTTATCAAGTGTGGTTTATTATACAATCGGTACGGGTGTCGGAGCCGGTGCTATTCAAAATGGTCAATTCATCGAAGGGTTCAGTCATCCTGAAATGGGACACGTGTTAGTTGTACCACATGAAGACGATGATTTTGCAGGAAGTTGTCCGTTCCATGGCAATTGTTTAGAAGGCATGGCAGCGGGTCCAGCAATTGAAAAAAGAACAGGACGTAAAGGGCAAGATATTCCTGAAGAGGATGCATTCTGGGCGATTGAAGCAGAATACATTGCCCAATGTGCATATAATACGACATTGATGTTTGCACCAGAAGTGATTATTTTTGGTGGTGGCGTGATGAAACAACGCCATATGATGGAAAAAGTCCATGCGGCTTTCGAGCGTTTAATGAAAGGCTATGTTGCAACACCGCCATTAGCGCAGTATATCGTGACACCTGCATTAGAAGATAATGCTGGCACAATTGGTTGCTTAGCTCTTGCTCAAAAAGCAAAGGCTGACGCTTAATTCTTTACATGAATCCATTGGATAAGGGGGACTAGTGATGAGTTTGTATCTAGAAATTCCACAGTTGAACCTCCAATTTCCTTATCGTGCTTTTTTAAATGATGGGATGACAATCGTTTATCCGCATTGGCATAAGGAGATTGAAATCATTTATGCAAGTCGTGGACAAGTCAAAATTGGCGTCGATGATATGGTCGTCGAACTGCAAGAAGGAGAAATCTTTTTCTTTGCCAGTGGTGAACCCCATTACTTTTTAGCTTCACCCGACAGTGAACGCTACGTGTACCAATTTGATTTAAAATTTTTTGATGAATCTTTCTTACGAGAAACCGAAGAAAGTTTACTGAACTTATTTGCGGCAGGTGAAAGACACAGTCGTAATTGGGACCCAGCATTTCAAGTGAAAATGACCGAATTGTTAGTCGAACTTTATCAATTCGAAACGCAACAACCGACGGGTAAAAATTATTTCGTATTAGCGAACTTGGCGCGATTAGTCGCCGAGTGCTATGCTTGTTTACCTAAACGGACCGAGCAAAAGAAGAAAAAAACACCGAATACGATTCATCGCAAAGATACACTTGAACGGTTGAATCAAGTATTTGAATACATTGAAAATCGCTATCAAGAAACGATTACCATTGAAGACGTAGCGAAATATGTCGGTTTCAGTCCGTATTATTTCACCCGTTTCTTTAAAAAAAATACGGGGCAGACCTTCGTCCAATTTTTAACCGAGTATCGAATTAATTTGGCAAAATTCATTCTTGCGAATGAAAAACTTCCAATGATTGATGTGGCAGAAAAAGCCGGATTTTCTAGTGTTAAAACGTTCCATCATGTTTTCAAAGAAACCACTGGCATTTCGCCCTTACAGTATCAAAAGAAGATGAATCAATAAGTAGGAATTGACGAGTAAAGAACAGCCACCAGTAATGGTATAACGATTACTGGTGGGAACTGCTCGTTAGAAGAATGATTTAAAAAAATGAAAATGAAAGCGGTTTATCAAAGGAGTGGTTGTTTGACGCAGCCGATACAAGGCGTTTTTCTCCGGTTCGCTAGTGCCTAATCTCATTTTGGTGCATAATTTGTAAAAATTGAAAGAAATGATAAAAGAAAATAGTTTAGTGATGAGCCCATCATCGCTAAAAATAAACTATCCTAAATAAAGTGTTGAAGAAAGATACTGAAATCAGTCATTAACACTAAAAGTTATACAACCACGAATAACAAGTAAGAACAGTGTGTAATCCACACTGTTCTTTTTTGACTTAATCGCAGATAAAACGAAAATAAAACCCTTTCAACGGATTAATGTTCGGTTTTATCTTATTTTTAGATGAAAATTTCATGAAAAAAATAATAAATAGCTGAAATAACTTTACAAATGTTTGTGAACCAGTATAATTCATCAAGTAGTCATTTTTATTGTACGGTTTTCAGTGAATTTAAATGATAAAAAAGAAAAATAATTTGTTTTTAGTTCTGAATTAAAGACAATTAACGATTCTAGGAGGAAAATCATTCATGAAATTTAGCAAAATGAGTTTGTTATTCACAACAAGTACGCTGTTATTAGCCGCGTGTGGTAGTGCCGGCGCATCAACTGAATCAAACACCCAATCAGAAGGCAACAGCGCTGTTAAAACGGCAGCCTTAATTACCGATACGAACGGTGTCGATGATCGTTCATTCAATCAATCGGCTTGGGAAGGAATGGTTGAGTGGGGGGCAGAGCACGCGCTTGAACAAGGCAATGCCGGCTATCAATATTTCCAATCTTCGAATGAATCGGATTATATTCCGAACATTGATCAAGCGTTAAATGCAGGTTTTGAAACAATTTTTGGTATTGGGTACAAACTTGTCTCAGCAGTTGAAGAACAAGCTAAAGCCAATCCAGATATCCATTTTGTCATGGTCGATGAAGTTATTGAGAATATCGATAATGTGGTATCCGCGACTTTCCAATCAAATGAAGCAGCTTATCTAGCTGGACTCTCTGCAGCATACACGACAACAACGAATCAAATCGGCTTCTTAGGCGGCGTGCAAGTAGCTGTCGTAGAAGAATTTGACGCAGGATTTCGTCAAGGAGTCGCGGATGGTGCGAAAGCATTAAACAAAGAAATTACCGTTGTTTCTCAATATGCGGGCGCTTTTGATGCCCCAGATAAAGGACGGGCCATCGCGCAAGCAATGTATGCATCAGGTATCGATATCATCTATGCAGCAGCGGGTGCAACAGGAAATGGCTTGTTCCAAGAAGCAAAATCAATCAATGAATCACAAGACAAAAAAGTTTGGGTAATTGGCGTTGACCGTGATCAAACGGAAGATGGCTATTACAAAAAAGACGGCAAAGAAGAAAACTTCACCTTAACGTCTACTTTGAAACAAGTTGGTCAAACAGTCAAAGACTTAGCGAATAAAGCGAATGAAGGAACGTTCCCAGGTGGCGAGCACATTGTCTATGGTTTAGAAGCGAATGGTGTGGGAATTACCAAAGGTCAGCTTTCAGAAGAAGTCCAAGCAGCCGTTGAAACAGCGCGTCAAGCAATTATTGATGGTGAAATCATCGTCGAAAATACAGTGAAGTAAGGAGAATATCCATGCGTAAAGTTTACTTAAATCACGATGGCGGAGTCGATGACTTAGTCACATTATTTTTAATGCTCCAAATGAAAGAAGTCGAAATCGTCGGTGTTGGCGTGATTCCAGCCGATTGTTATTTAGAGCCTGCTGTTTTAGCAAGTCAAAAAATTATTGATAAATTTGGACACGGTCAAAAAATCACGGTTGCCGCTTCAAATTCTAGACCCCAAAATCCCTTTCCCAAAGATTGGCGCATGCATGCCTTCACAGTCGATGCATTACCAATTTTAAATGAAAGTGGCAAAGTGGAGACGGTTGTGTCATATTTACCGGCCCATCTCCACTTAGTTGAAACATTAAAAGCACAAACCGAAAAAATTGATTTAGTCTTTGTCGGTCCATTAACCGATTTAGCACGGGCATTAGACGTGGATCCAACGATCGAAGAAAAAATCAATAAACTCTATTGGATGGGTGGCACGTTCCTTGAAAAAGGCAACGTTGAAGAACCTGAACATGACGGAACAGCTGAGTGGAATGCCTTTTGGGATCCAGAAGCGGTGGGACGTGTCTGGGAATCAACGCTTGAAATTGATTTAGTCGCACTTGAGAGCACCAATAAAGTGCCCTTAACCAATGATATTCGTCAAATGTGGGCGTCAAAAAGAAAAGATGAAGGCATCGATTTCTTAGGTCAAGCCTATGCAATCGTTCCACCACTCGTTCATTTCCAAACCAATTCGACGTACTTCTTATGGGACGTTTTAACTGCCGTTGCTTTTGGCGAGGAATCCCTGATTCAAAAAGAAGTCGTACATTCTAAAGTTCACGCGCACGGCGTCAGCCAAGGCCAAACGTATCCAGACGAAACCGGTCGACCGGTTAATCTAGTCCACGACGTTGATCGCGAGGCATTCTTTGCATATATTACGGATCTTGCAAGACAAGATTAATTGAATCAAAATCACACGATTAAGAGAGAGCATCTTTCTTAATCGTGTTTTTTTGTTGAAATTTGATCGATACTGTTTGCTTGTTTCGGTCGTGATATTGAGGTTGTCGTGTGAGTAATAGACC
The DNA here is from genome assembly GCF_051713805.1 of Enterococcus sp. DIV1314a. NCBI lineage: Bacteria > Bacillati > Bacillota > Bacilli > Lactobacillales > Enterococcaceae > Enterococcus > Enterococcus sp. DIV1314a. Next base: position 1,378,714 of record NZ_JBIOQP010000001.1, read on the forward strand.
GAATCACTAGAAAAAGTAAATGACTTTCAAATAATCCGAATGACGCCTTTTTTTCGATATCGCTTGACTATTAGAAAAACGTTCGCTATAATTTAATTTAATTTTAATAATAAACATTGAAGAGAAGAGTAACTTGAGAGATTTGTGGACAGAGACCTCCGTTTGGTGAAAAAGAGGCACAAGTTTGAGAGTGAAGATGAGCTCTGAGTTTTTCGTAAGGTTCACGCTTTACGGACGGTTGCAACCGTTAGCTTGCCCAGTTTGTTAGAACTGTTGAGGTGCTATTTGTGAGGATAGTACGAATTAGGGTGGTCACACGGTTATTTCCGTCCCTTTGTCGTTTGAATACGACAAAGGGGCGTTTTTTTTTATTAATATTGAAAGGAGTCTATTGAGTAAAGAAAATAAAAGGATAGGCAAAAATATAGAGGGGGCAAGAGAAAATGAATAAAAAGAAAGTACTAGGTCGTATTGTTGGGTTCATCACATTGGGATTATTGGTAACGGCATGTGCAAGTGAAAAGCAAGAGGGAGAGAGTCTTAGCAGTACGGAGGCTGAGGTAAAAGAAACAATCACCATCGGGACTTCTCCTGGACCGTATAGCGAATTGTTTTTAACAGCAGTCAAACCAATCCTTGAAAATGACGGCTATATCGTGGATCAAGTGGCATTTGATGCGCTGTTACAAGCAGATGTCGCGTTAAATGATGGAGATATTGACTTTAATGTGGATCAACATACCGCGTATTTAAATAACTTTAATGAAAATAGCGACGGACATTTGGCGGGCTTGATTTCGATTCCAACGGTACCGGCAGGGATTTTCGGGGGACGCAAGGCAAGCCTAGAAGAAGTAGAAGAAGGGGATGTGATTGCGATTCCACAAGACCCATCAAATATGGCGCGCGCATTATTGATTTTACAAAAAGCAGATTGGATTACGTTAGATACTGATGTAGCGTTAATTGAGGCTACCCCAAGCGATATTATTGAGAATAAATGGAACTTAACGATAAATGAACTAGAATCCGCGCAAATTCCTCGTAGTTTATCGGATGTTGATTATGCGGTTATTCCAGGTAGTATCGTTTATAGTGCGGATATTCCAGCTGAAGATAGTTTATTAAGTGAAGATATTTTAGAAAATTATGAATTAGTCGTGACCGTACATGAGAAAAATGTGGAAACCGATTGGGCAAAAGCGATTATCGCTGCCTATCAATCAGATGAATTTGCCACCTATCTCGAAAAAGAAAATAAAAATAATTATTGGTTTATACCCGAAGATTTGAAAAAATAAGGAGTGATTAGATGTTTAAAGAAGATCATTTTTTTCAAGAACTGACGATAACCCGACAAAAGCTTCATCAAATCCCTGAATTATCCGGAAAAGAGTATTTGACAACGCAATTCATTAAGAATTATCTAGAGACGCAAGGAATTCGAATCTTAGATACGCAGTTAGAAACAGGTTTAGTTGCCGAAATTGGGTTAAATAGCGGACCGATTATAGGATTGCGTGCCGACATTGATGCCTTGCCTGTTCAAGAAGAAACGCAAGTCGCGTATCAATCACAACATAAAGATGTCATGCACGCTTGTGGACATGATTTTCACACGGCGTCACTGTTAGGTGCAGCGAAGTTATTGAAAGAAAGAGAACAAGAACTACCAGGAACGATTCGCTTGATTTTTCAACCCGCAGAAGAAAATTTTCAAGGCGCGAAAGCCGTCATTGAAACGGTAGCGTTCGATGATTGGGATGCCTTAGTTGGATTCCATAACTCCCCAACATTACCACTGGGAACAATCGGCCATGGAGAGGCAAAGCAAACAGCGAGCGTCGATCGTTTTTTCGTAACCGTTCATGGCACGGGGACGCATGCTGCACATCCTGAGCAAGGGAGCGATCCAATCGTGACGGGTGCGCAAATGATTACGAATCTTCAAGCAATCATTAGTCGTCACATCCCAGCTAGCGAAGAGGCGATTCTTTCCGTGACCCACGTGAAAGCTGGACAGACGTGGAATGTGATTCCGGATCAATTCGTTTTTGAAGGGACGATTCGCACGTTTAACGCTCAGATTCGTCAACAAGTGCATCTATTACTTGAACGCATTGTGCATAATACGGCAGATAGCTACCTGCAAACGGCAAACGTGGAATGGATCATTGGTCCAGGTTCTGTGGAAAACAATGTAACCTTGCAACAAACATTAACACCATCGCTTACAAAAGTTGCAAGAGAAGTCTTGACACTGTCGCCGAGTTTAGGTGGAGAGGATTTTGCCTACTACCAAGAACACGTACCGACATATTTTGCTTGGATTGGGACAGGGACACAAACCCCATTGCATCATCCAGCCTTTTCAGTTGATGACCAGGCGTTATATTATGCGGTGAATTACTATTTACACGCAGTGGAGACGTTGTTGGTATAGGATGATTCGTTATTTAACTTAAAACTAAATGATAAAATATGATTGTACCTGAACTAATTTCATATTTCTCTTTTAAAAAAATAAAAACACTCACTTACTTTTAAATAGACCCTATAGAATAGATACTAAAAAAGGATCCTTTATAAGGGTCTCTTTTTTATACTTATAGAATTTGCGGGCGAGAAAACCCACTATTTTAATGGTGGGATGATAGCCCGTAGACGTACTGTAAGAATGTAGAGAAACTTGCATTTAGAGGCAATACAAACACTTGTATTGTCCAATGAAGAAACTGAATTGCTGGGAACTCGTAAAGCTAACGAAACGACAACGTAGGGATATCAAACCCAAGCGTGAACGTGGTGAAAACAGAAAAAATTCGTTAGATGGCATAAGCTTAAATCCTAAGTGTTCACATAATCGAACATCAGCAGCCAAGCCTAGAAATAGGAAGGTTCAACGACTATTCCTCTTGAGGGAAGTCCACACAAGTATGTGGAAGTGGTTTCGCCTTAACAAGTAAAGTTGAAGGATAAGATATAGTCTGTGCCTGCATGGAAGTGTAAGAAGTTCATCAGAGAACTGCATGGGAAGTCGCGAACCTGTGTGAACAAACTCCACACGATAAAGTCAAAAAAATGTTACTATTTGTGTATAATAATTTTTAATTAATACACTTTTTGATGTATAATAAACTCATGGATAACGAATATAGACATTCTAAGACAACTGTATCGTTACTCAACTATCATTTTGTTTTTTGTCCTAGATATCGTCGGAAACTATTTGTCAATTCCGAAGTAGACGCTCGTTTTAAATCTCTTGTTCATTCAATCTGTAAAGAAAATGAATGGGAAATCATGGCTATAGAGACAGATAAAGATCATTGTCATCTTTTTGTAAATGTTCAACCTACCTATTCACCAGCGGATATCATGAAGGTGATTAAGGGAAGAACATCTAGAGAATTACGACAATCATTTGAACATTTAAGTAAAATGCCAAGTGTTTGGACACGATCTTACTTTGTTTCAACAGCAGGGAATGTTTCTAGTGAAACAATTAAACGATATGTAGAAAATCAAAGGACAAGATATTGAGTTTACGTTAAGGAGGTGTACAGAAATGAAAAAAGCCCATAAAATCAGAATCTACCCTAATTCAAGACAGGAAATTCAATTTCAAAAAACCTTTGGTTGTGTTCGGTTCTACTGGAATTTTTTACTTGACCAACGGATTACGAATGACAAGATGAAAAAAGAAAATCCTGAATATATTGAAAACAAACTGACCTATGCTGGACTGAAAAAGCAAGAAGAATTTTCTTGGTTAAAAGAAGTTGAAGCACAACCTCTAAGCCAAGTAAATATGGATTTGAATAAAGCGTACAAAAATACGTTCAACTCTAAATTCGGATTTCCTAAATTCAAGAGTAAAAAATATTCAAAGAAATCCTATCGAACTGCCGTAGGCATGAAAGTCAACGGACGATACTTCTATGTTTCTAAAGTTGGTTGGGTCAAGATGGCAGAAGAATTGCGTTTCAAAGGAAAATTAATGAACGTGACGATCAGTCAAACTAAATCAGGGAAATATTTTGCGACATTCTTAGTTGATGCTGAGAATTTCCAACAAGAACCCGTAGCAAATAACATTGGATTAGATTTGGGCTTAACTCATTTCTGTATCACATCCGCAGGAGAAAAAATCGATAATAACCGATTCTATCGCTCTCTTGAACAACGGTTAATACGCGAACAACGAAAACTTTCCAAGCGTTTGGAAGTTGCGAAAAAACACAATCGAAAATTAGATGAGTGTCGCAACTACCAAAAACAAAAAGTAAAAGTTGCGCGTATCCATGAGAAAATTGCCAACCAACGTACTGATTTTTTACATAAACTATCTTCACGACTTACTGATGAGAACCAAATCATTTGTATTGAAGATTTGAATGTAAAAGGGTTGGTTAAAAATCATAAATTAGCGAAGTCAATTTCAGATGTATCTTGGAGTGAATTCGTTCGACAATTAGACTATAAATGTGCATGGAAAGGTCGTACTTTAGTTAAAGTTGACCGATTTTTCCCAAGTTCACAACTTTGTTCTTCTTGTGGTCATAATGACGGCAAAAAAGAGCTAAATATTCGTGAATGGGTATGTTCAAATTGTGGAACAATTCATGACAGAGATATTAATGCAAGCATAAATATTAAAACCGAAGGACTTTCGGGGATCGCTTAGTCAATTTGCGTCCGTTAGGGCGTACTACCTAAGAATCCGACGACTTTAGTCGTGTGGAGTGTCAAGTAGAGAAGGATAGGTAGATAAATGCACGAGGACAGTGGAATTAAAAAGATTGCCCACTGTTTATTACCAGGGAGCAATCTTTATAAGATCTTTTTTTTTATATCTTTGACAGAGAGGCCATTTTAATTTTGGCAGTAGATTTTTCTTAATGATTTAATTGTCGGCGAAGGACTAGAGCAGAAATAGCGAAGAGAACGAAAGCTGTTAGTGAAGCAGCAGTAACCATCATCAATCCATTCCCGATTGGCGGGTTGAATAATAAAGCAACCGAGAAAATTAGGATTGCCCCAGTTAAGCCCATCCCTAAAATTGAGAGTACTAAAAGTTTCTTCATTCTATCACCACCTTATCTATGACTCAGCTTTTGTTACTTAAAGCGTAACATACAAATGAATTGAGACAAAATGATGGAGCTTAAAATTGGTTTTAGCAAGAGTGTTTTTTTGTAGTTTGCATGTAAAAGAATGGGAGGTTGTAGTGTGAACTACTTCTACAGGCTGATTGATAAGATCAAAAAATAGCGCATACTTTTTTATCTTAACGATGAAAAGAGGTAGTAAACATGCAATTAACTGTGTCCGGCTTTATTCTAATTCCGTTTTTTCTTTTAACGGGACTCTATATCATGAGAATGACGAGAAATAAATCATTTACAATGTATCAAAAAATCACGATTTACTCTTTTGTCTTTTACTGTTTTTCGGTTCTATATTTGACTTTTTTTCCTTTTCAAATCCAAACGGGGATATATGCTAATCAAACGCCTTGGTTGAGTCGGATTAATTTTGATCCTGTTCTTGATTTTTCTGCTTTACCCAATCTGCTGATGTTGCTCCCATTATCTGTTTATTATTTCTTATTTAAAAAAAATGCTACTTTCGTTAGAGCAGTTCTCTTAAGTTTCTTCGTTAGCCTCGGAATTGAATTTTTCCAATTTTTAACCAACTACTTTTTAGGTGGTTGGCGTGGTGCGGATGTTGCCGATATTGTCGTAAATACAATGGGAGCTGCTTTAGGTTACCTATTAGTTAAAACAGTATTAACTAGCGAAACTTCTTTACTTCATAAGTTTAAACTTTATTCTTAAATGAACCCATTTCGAATAGCTTATTTTTTTCTATTTGATTCGTATATTTCAAGTAGATGATAGCCAGCATTCGGATGAGAGGCGTTATTCAATCTATCTAATCTGTGATCAATAATGAGCTAGGCTACGGTATCTGGGACTAGCAGATTTGGAGAAATGATGTTGGATTAAACCAATTAGACAGTCCGATTATCACCATGCCATTGAGTCTCATTGACAAGCTCAGTTGATATTTCCGTATAAGTAGTGTGTGTTCCTTGGATAATTTTATGTTATTCTCTAGTTATCTCATCGTCAATCCATGCTTTGTTGATTGTATGTTAACTTCAATAATTCATGGAAATACATGAGGACGTTTTTTATTCACGGTGTTCCGTTATGAACACTGTTAAATTCAAAAAAGGAGAAGAAGAATGAAGTTTGATGTGAGCGATTTAAAATGGCTAAGAGAACCTAAAAACTATATTATTACTGAGAATAAAATCGAAATGATGACAGAACCTCACACTGATTTATGGCAAAGAACCTATTATAACTTTCAGAATGACAATGCGCCTGTTTTGCAAATGAATACGGAAGAAAAATATTTTTCTTTTATCGTAAAAACGGAATTTGAAAGCAATCATCGTTTTGACCAATGTGGAGTCGTGATGTATTTAGATAGTGAAAATTGGTTTAAAGGTTCAGTTGAATATGAAAATGAAGATTTTCAACATTTAGGAAGTGTTGTGACAAATAATGGTTATTCTGATTGGGCTACTACAGTTATTGATGCATCGATTAATTCAATGTGGTATCGATTTAGTCGAAGAGCGGATGATTATTGTATAGAATCATCTATTGATGGCATTCATTATAGTCAGATGCGCATATTCCACATGTGGAAAGGGAATCGTTCAATTCAATTTGGTGTTTATGCATGTAGTCCAGAAGATTCATCCTTTAAAGCAGTATTTTCAGAGATGGAAATAACAGAGTGTCAATGGTTAGCGCATGACGGGCAAGCGCCAGATGGAAATGTATCGGAATAAAGGTTCATTTGAGCAATAGATTCCCAGCATTATATTAAAACAGAGTATTTCTGAAAGGAAACGGATTCGACCGTCCATAGGTATTTATGTCAAATAAAAGCAGTGTTTGATCCTGAAAATCGGCTAAACCCAACGAAAATGGTGTCATTCATTTGTATCTAAGCGTTCATTAACGATCTTGCAAGACAAGGCTGAGTTTTTCATTTTCATATCAATAACTAAAAACCCTAAAGCGTCGTCAAAATTGATTGACTTGCTTTAGGGTTTTTGAATGGATTAACTATCTCGTCGTCTATAGTAAAGTAGACTAGCCAAGACGATTAATAACACTCCTGTAATCGTCAATGTGAGTGTCGTATCTTCTCCTAATTGTGGTAGAACATGCTCACTTGGTTTTGGTTTTTCTGTTTCGTTTTTGACATTCTCTACTATTGGAGAATCTTGCTCGGAAGTCGATGGATTCGTTGCTCCGTTCACGATAGTATCGTTCTCAGTAGAATCCTGTGTAACGGATTCCTCAACTACTGGCTTACGATCTGTCGAATCATCGGTACCTTCAGTATCTGTCGTATCGTCTTCAGGTTCTTTGATGTCCGTTTCCCCCGATTCTTTCACTAATCCCGCAATCGCCGCAGCAAGTGCATCTAAAGCGATTTTTACTTCAGCTTCAGTTGCTAATTTATTCGCTGCCGTTCCTTGAGCTGCACGTAGTTTCTCTGTAAATAAGAGCCATGTCTCGGCTGTGTAATCTCCTTGCTTCAATGCTTCGGCCTTAAGAATCACAGCTTCTAAGGATTGTTTATTGACGTCAGGTAAGTCCTCATTGTCTTCTTTTTCTTCCTCAGGTTCTTCTTCAACTAAACTATAATAAGAAAAATGATCGGTTTCAAAGACATAATAAGCTCCTTCAACCCAACCTTTTAAGGCAGTCCGTTTTCCAGTCACTTCATCAAAATGATACATTTTGATTTTGGCAGGATCAAAGCCAGTTGGAATTGGTACACGCACAGCAACCATTCCGTTTGGTTGGACATGTTGACCCGAATTTTCCAGTTTAATATCAAAGAGAACGAATTTTCCTTCTGTCAATTCATCTAATTTTTGATGGACGTCATTCGTCGGTTTAATCGGTTCGACTTTGAGTTCTGCACCTTTTGGTAATACCCCTTCAGGAGCTGATACGCTAATTCCAGAACCAGACTCATCTTTAATTTCTTCTTTAATAATTGGAACTTCCGCTTCTTTTTCAACTGTTACAGCAATGGATTGCTTCAATCCGTTTACCGTTTCAGCAGTAATCGTAGTTTTTCCTTCTTTCAATCCGCTGATAACACCATTTTTGACGGTCGCAATTTTTTCATCCTTACTTGTCCATGTAAGAGATTGATTTGTGGCATCTTTTGGTGTAATTGTCGCTGAAATCGTAGCAGTAGAACCTGCTGCAATGGTGACTTTTTCTTTCGATAGTTCAAGTTTTATTGGCAGAATGTCACTGACTTCACCATCAGTAATCGTTAAATTATAGATAAATGGAAGATATTCAGCCTTCATTTGATAACGATTGTGGCTTACTTTTTTGAATGGCAAAACCCCTTGATGCAATAGAACAAAGCGTTCATTAGCTGGTGTAGAATTATCATGTGCCTCAAAAGTGTTCTCTCTATCTAAATAAATCCTAGGATATGTCGTTTCGTAGTCTGAATACGGAAGATCAAATAGTTTGCCGTACTCAATATAATCGCTATTTGGCTTCACTTGGAGTAATTCTTGTGACGTTGCTTTAATATCAAATTCATAGTATTCCCGGATAGTAGGATTTTCGCCATTTACTTCTGGAATCACAGTAACAGGATATTTTTTAAAGATACCATCTTGTGTTTCAGTATATAAAAAGTTGTCTTCTGTTGTTTCGCTTTCGGAATCATTTGGCCAGTGATAGCCATTATAGTAGAGAAGGGTCTTATTTTTTTCACCTTGTTTTGTTGGGAACGCATAAACATGGTAAGAAAAATTCTCCTCGTCGTATTCATCACTGGATCCTACTAGAACAGCTTCACCATCTGGAGTTTCGAGATACACCCGATTAAAGCCAAGTTTTTTCGGAATCGTGATTTCCAGTGGCGCTTGTAGTTGATAGTCAATCGTGTCGAATTGGAATTGCACGGTATAAATTGCTACTATTTTACCAGTAGCATGTTTTCTTTTATATATTTTTTGATCGACCACTTTCGAATCCAGTGGTGTGTTATAAATCCAATCTTGTGCAGATTCATAGTAATGTAAACCATCATAATCGTAATCGAAACTTAAGTAATAAGAGAGCCCATCACGGTATCCAGAAATTCTGAAATTCTCATCTGACAGTGGGGAGACTTCTACTTGAGTTTCCGAATTTGTTTTGCGACCAATCGGGACGGCCACGGTCTCCGAATGAGCTTGCGGTCCATTTAGAATATTGAAGTGAAGAGGAGTTCCGTAGTTCGAATATCCGATAAGATTCCCAGGTTCTACTTCATGCAAACGATTGACGTAGTCCCAATCTTTATTTACTTCTACATAATCATCTTTATAAACAACGTCTTTTCCCTCATCGAAATCATTCGTATTTAAATAACCAATATAAAAGGTCTCTGTTAAATTGGAAGGGCCACCATAAGATAAATTAATTTCATAAGGGTGATCTTCCTTTGAATTCATAATTAAATCTTCGTGTTCTAAGGTGAAGGTAAATGGTTTTTCTAACGATTCGTCAATCTCCGTCGTATTATCAAGTTGAATATTTAATTTAATTCTCATCTTCTTTTCGACGGTATCAACGTTGTCACCATTCTCATCTAAAATATTTTCCGTCCACGTTTTTTCGAGATAACTGACATAGTCTCGATTGCCATCGGTTTCACCGTATCTTAACTCATCATTCCAATAATAATTTTCTTCAGAGTCACTCTTTATCTCGAGATAGAAATCAGAGTATCGATAATGCCCTAAAACGGATAATCCTGGCAGCAAATCGTCGTAAGTTTGATAAAACTCGTTAGCAAAACGAAATTGATTATTCTTTGAAAGAGTGATATCAATTTCATGATCAATCACATCACTCTCAGCGATCACACGATCCACTTTAAATGAATAAGCTTTTACTTGTTGAAGTTTTTCGGAATAAATCGCAATGTGATAACTTAATTCTTCATAGCGCTTATCAAGAATATAACTTTCCGCGTCGTAATTTAAGACTTGCCAATCATTAGTGGTTGTCTGGATGTTCCAACTGAATGATTCATAATCGAGTGTCAGCTTAACGAGACCATCCTCTGTTTTAATAACTTTTCCAGATGTTTCTTTTGCCATCTTGACTTCTTTTTCTGTAGAAATTGAAAGTTCTTCTATGGCTAATGTTAAGTTGTACTCGGTGACTTTTCCTTTTTTATCTTTAAAATAAAAAGTTTGTTCTGTCTCATATCCAAAATCATAGACGTTAATTTCCCCTTGTGAACCTGAGAAAGAGTATAAATCTCCCGAGTTCGAATCTGTTAAGGAGATAACTCCGTGAGCAGAAGCGTTGAGCATATTATTATCTGTAGCATATCCTTGATAACTACTAAAGTAATAGTCAGTGTCTAACGTTAATGATAACAGCCCATCTTTTGTTTGTAAGACATAGTCAGGATTCGTTGAATGCTTAATAATATTAGCTGGGCTTAGTGTGAAACGCTCATCAATCGTTTGATCAATCTCTAAATCGTCCAGTCCAATACCACCTGTCCAGTCATGGTCAGGAGTATCATTTTCCACGTCACTCGAAGATTCCTCTTCAAGTGAGGAATCAGAAAAATCAGGTATTTCAGTAGAAGAATCGACTACTACATCATCTTCGGGAAAACTAGAATCTTCAGGAAAAAACGATTCATCGGTTGTCGAAAACGTTTCTTCGGTCGAGAATTCTGACGTTTCTGAAGGTAGTGATGACTCCGTGCTTTCAACAGAGAAATCCTCGGAAAAGGAAGGATCCATCGTCTGAGTCGTTTCCGTTGGTGTGCTTGTGGCATAATCTTCTGCAAAAATTTCAACGCTGTTTAATAACATGGGTGCCAATAATATTACGATTGAAAAACTCGCTAAAAACCGCTTCTTACTTCGTTTCATTTTATTCTCCTTTAGGTTATTTTGTTAGAAGTAAATCCTACATAATAAGCATCCGTTAAAATACCACAGTCCCTAACAAAACTATGTATTATTTGATATCCTCCTTTTAAAAAAACGCTTATTATAAATATATAATCGGTAGAATGATAATATAATTAATCATTTCTGGTAATTTTACAAAAATATATGATATTAGCAGATTTTACTTCGAAAAAAGGCAATATCCAGGAATTTTATGGATGAAAGGTGGGAAGAAAGATTGTAAGCCTTTGCTTATAATAAGAGTATCAAATAAAAAGGCTTTCAGGAGGAAATAACACATGACAGTATTAAAAGTTGGAATCATCGGATGTGGCGGAATCGCCCGTGGTAAACATTTGCCATCATTGGCACAAGTAAAAGAAGTTGAAATGGTGGCTTTTTGTGACATCGTGTTAGAGCGAGCAGAAGAAGCACAAGAACAATACGGCACAACAGATAGCCAAGTGTTTAGCGATTATAAAGAAATGTTAGCAGCGATGGACTTAGATGTCGTTCATGTTTGTACACCGAATATCTCACATGCAGAAATTTCAATTGCCGCTTTAGAAGCAGGGAACCACGTGATGTGTGAAAAACCAATGGCAAAAACCGCTGCAGAAGCGCGTGAAATGATTGAAGTCGCAAAACGCACAGGCAAAAAATTAACAATCGGTTACCAAAACCGCTTTGCAACAGAATCTCGTTACTTACAAGAAGTTTGTGCTGCCGGCGAATTAGGCGAAATCTATTCAGCTAAAGCGCATGCGATTCGTCGTCGTGCAGTCCCAACTTGGGGTGTATTCTTAGATGAAGAAGCGCAAGGTGGCGGCCCGTTAATTGATATCGGTACACACGCATTAGACTTAACATTATGGATGATGGACAACTACAAACCAAAATACGTAGTTGGCAAAACGTATCATGAATTAGCGAAAACGGAAAATGCAGCAAATGCTTGGGGACCTTGGGATCCAGCTGAATTCACGGTGGAAGATTCTGCCTTTGGTTTTGTAGTCATGGAAAATGGCGCAACCATTTATTTAGAAGCAAGTTGGGCATTAAACAGCTTAGATGTGAAAGAATCCAAAACGACGCTATTTGGAACAAAAGGCGGCGCGGATATGAATGACGGTTTAACCATCAATGGCGAAGACCGTGGCTTATTATATGAGAAGAAAATTGAATTAGAAACAGGCGGCGTCGCTTTCTACGACGGTAGTGGAATCAGTAAAGAAGTCTTAGAAGCGCAATCATGGGTCGATGCCATCATTAATGACACAGAACCAGTCGTAAAACCAGAACAAGCGTTAGTTGTAACTGAAATTTTAGAAGCGATTTACGAATCTTCTAAAACCAATGCACCCGTATTCTTTTAAAGGAGCGAAAAACATGGAGCCTAAGATTGCCTTACAACTTTGGAGTATCAAAGAAGACTGTGAAAAAGATTTTCGAAATACGTTGCGAGAAGTCAAAAAGGCAGGATATGCCGGCGTCGAATTCGCCGGCTATCATGGCCTTAGCGCAACAGAAGTGCGTGATTTATTAAATGAATTAGACTTAGCGGTGGCTGCTTCACATGTGCCATACGAAAAATTAGTGGACGATTTTGACGCAACGGTTGCCTTTGAAAAAGCAATCGGCAATACGCGCATTGTCATTCCCTATGCGACGTTTCCTGATAAAAAAGGATGGGAAGACTTTGCCGCGACATTAAAGACACTCCTTCCAACGTTACAAGCAGAAGGATTCACGGTGTATTACCATAACCATGACCATGAGTTTACGAGTATTTCGGACTTTGATGCGGTAGCTTACTTAGCAACAGCTTTACCGGGATTAAAACTAGAAGTCGACGTTTACTGGCTACAATACGCCGAACAAAACGTGGATGCTTGGTTGGATACGCAAAAAGCTGCGGTAGGACTGCTCCATATCAAAGAAATGCAAGCTGAACCAAAAGAAAGTACCGAAATTGGTAAGGGCATCTTGCCAATTCACGAGTACGTACAAAAAGCCAAAACATTCGAACTTCCTTGGCTAATCGTGGAACAAGAAGCGTTCCAAGCACTGACACCAATGGAAGCGATGCGTGCAAATTATCAAGCACTACATAAAATCATAGAGGAGTGTCGTTGAGATGATTCAAGTTACTGTATGGAATGAATACCGTCACGAAAAAACAGACGAAGAAGTTCAAAAAATGTATCCAGAAGGCATTCATGGTCAATTAGCGAACTTTATCGGGGAAGAATTTACCGTTCGTACCGCAACTTTAGATGAAGAAGAACACGGGTTAACTGAAGAAGTCTTAGCCGAAACCGACGTCTTACTTTGGTGGGGACATGTTGCCCACGATGAAGTTCAAGACGAAATTGTCAACCGCGTTCACCAACGCGTTCTAGAAGGCATGGGGTTAATCGTGCTTCATTCCGGTCATTTTTCTAAAATTTTCAAAAAATTAATGGGGACAAGTTGTGACTTAAAATGGCGTGAAGACGGCAAACATTGTCGCATTTGGAACGTCAATCCAAGCCATCCAATTGTGGAAGGGGTCGGCGAAATGATCGAACTCGAACAAGAAGAAATGTATGGCGAACACTTTGATATCCCCGCACCAGACGAACTTGTTTTCGTGACATGGTTCCCAGGGGGCGAGGTCTTCCGTAGTGGCTGTACGTATCGTCGGGGCAACGGAAAAGTCTTTTACTTCCAACCAGGACATGAGACTTACCCAAGTTATTACAACGAACAAGTTCAAAAAGTCATTAAAAATGCGATTCGTTGGTGTGCACCAACTGAAAATACGTATCCGACATACGGACATTATCAAGCAAGAGAGGATGTATAATCGATGAAATTAGGTGTATTTACGCCATTATTTAACCAATTAAGTTTTGAAGAAATGATTGATGCGGTTGCCAAAAAAGGCTTGCAGACAGTCGAAATCGGTACAGGAGGTTATCCTGGCAATGCGCACTTAGACATTGAATCACTCTTAGCAAGTAGCGCAGCACGCAAAGAATATTTAGCGAAATTAGCTGACAAAGGACTTGAGATTTCTGCCTTAAGTTGTCACAACAATCCAATTTCACCAATCGCAAGCGTCGCTCAAGAAGCGGATGAACTCTTACGCAAAACCATCAAATTGGCAAGCTTAATGAACGTTCCGGTTGTCAACGGATTTTCCGGAATCGCAGGCGGCAATGCAACAGATACACAAGTCAACTGGCCAGTGTTACCGTGGCCAACAGAGTATGAAGACAACTACAATTATCAATGGGACCAAAAACTCATCCCTTATTGGAAAGGGATCAACACAGACGCTGAAGCAGCCGGTGTCAAAATCGGAATCGAACTTCATGGTGGTTTCTTAGCGCATACACCTTATACGATGTTAAAACTACGCGAAGGCGCAGGAAAAGCAATCGGTTGTAACTTAGATCCAAGTCACTTGTGGTGGCAAGGAATTGATCCTGTTGCGGCAATTAAAATCCTTGGCAAAGAAAATGCCATTCACCATTTCCATGCCAAAGACACGTATCTCGATCAAGATAATATCAATATGTACGGCTTAACAGACATGCAACCATACGGCAACGTTCAAACACGCGCTTGGACTTTCCGCTCTGTCGGTTGTGGCCATGACTTAAAAGAATGGTCAGATATCATCTCAGCTCTACGCCTATACGGTTACGATTACGTCTTAAGTATCGAACATGAAGATCCAATCATGTCCGTTGACGAAGGATTAACCCGCGCCGTTACAAACTTACAAAGCATCATGATTAAAGACCAACCAAGCGACATGTGGTGGGCATAAAAGGTGTTAGCAAGGCCGATTTGCTCTAAGCAACTGGAAGGAAAATGAAGCAATCGTGGTTTTTCGATTGACTCATTTTACTGAAGTTGCCGCAAGAGCAGGCCACGCCTAACCCGTCAATAAAAGGTGTTAGCAAGGCCGATTTGCTCTAAGCAACTGGAAGGAAAATGAAGCAATCGTGGTTTTTCGATTGACTTATTTTACTGAAGTTGCCGTAAGAGCAAATCGGCCTAACCTTAATCAAAAGACAAATCCCCTCCAAAAAAAGACTGTGACGATTGTCAAAGTCTATTTTTTGGGTAAATGACAGAAGGAGTTTTTCACATGACAAAAATTAACGTAGTAATTGTGGGGTACGGTGGCATGGGTTCATACCATGGCAATACAATCATCCCTGCACAAAATGATAAATTAACCGTAACAGGTGCTTATGACGTTCTTCCAGAGCGTATCGAAGCGGCCAAAGAAGCGGGTTTAGAAACATACGAAAGCTTTGAAGCTGTTTTAGCGGATGAAAAAGTTGAAGTGGTGTTAATCGCGACACCAAATGATTCCCATAAAGACTTAGCGATTGCCGCTTTACGAGCAGGCAAGCACGTCGTTTGTGAAAAACCAGTCACGATGAACGTCCAAGAATTAGATGAAATCCTCGCAGTTGCAAAAGAGACAGGAAAGACCTTCATGGTGCACCAAAACCGTCGTTGGGATCCTGATTTCCTCATGGTTCGTGAGATGTATCAAGCAAAACCAATTGGCGATATTTTCCAAATTGAATCACGCGTTCAAGGCGCGAACGGCATTCCAGGCGACTGGCGCCATCTAAAAGAACATGGCGGCGGAATGCTGCTTGATTGGGGCGTTCACTTACTCGATCAATTACTATGGTTAGTTGACAGTCCGATTCAATCATTCAATGTAGACTTTAGTTACGTTTTAGGTGATCCAGTTGATGATGGTTTCTTCACGTATATTACGTTTGAAAATGGTGTGCGTGCCATTGTCGAAGTTGGAACAAGCAATTACACAAAACTTCCTCGTTGGTATGTCAAAGGAATGGAAGGAACCGCTAAAATTGACGATTGGGATTGTCAAGGTGAAATGATTCGTGCCACAAATGCTGAGAACGTCAGCGCACCAAAAGCAATCCAAGCCGGTGTTGGTCTGACAAAAACCATGGCACCTCCTTCAGAAGAAGCGATGGAAAGTATTCCATTACCAGAAGGCCACGCTGATTTTGTGCCATTCTATGAAAATCTTTATGAAGTGATTCGTGAAGGTAAAGAACCAATCGTCAAAAATGCCGAAGTCCGTCAGGTCCTTGCATTAATCGATGAAATGTTTGCCGTAGCTGGGAGATAAATAATAGCAAAAAGTTCAAGTCTCAAAATGTAGACTTGAACTTTTTTGGTCTCTTCGTCAATTGGTGTTGATGAAATCTCGCGCTACATTACGAAAAATCGGCTTGTGTGGATGGGTTGCGACATCGCTTCAGCAACTACAACAGGCTCGAAACGGTCCCAGCGCTATCAAAAACGCCCCCAAAATTCTGTCAGAAATTCCTAGTCCAAAACAAGAGATGCCTTATAAGTTGATCAAAACGATATTCAGGGTACTCTCCAACTAAATAATAGCCATTCCAAACATCCCCGAAAATCCATATGATAAGTGAGCTGAAGCCCGTTTTAAAAAGACTTCCGTGAAAAAGACGAATGATTTTCATTTTAATTTCAAAAATGATTGCATTTTGTTGTCATTCACTCCGTATCTTTGCTATAATCAACGTTACATCATATTAAAAGGGGAGAACATCATGACCGTTTATAACTTTTCAGCAGGTCCAGCCATTTTACCAAAATCTGTTCTAAAAAAAGCACAAGAAGAACTATTAGATTACCAAGGAAGTCAGCTGTCCGTAATGGAAATGAGCCATCGTTCCTCCTTATATGAAAGCATCATCAATGAAGCCGAACAACGCTTACGTCAGTTGATGGCGATTCCAGAAAACTACCACGTCCTATTTTTACAAGGCGGCGCAAGTTTACAATTTTCAATGTTGCCTTTAAACCTTGCCAAAGGAAAAAAAGCGCTCTACGTTAATACAGGCGCGTGGGCGAAAAAAGCCATTGAAGCAGCGCAAGCCATTGAGGGTGTGGAAGTTGAAGTCATTGCCTCAAGTAAAGACCAAAACTTTAACTACGTACCAAAAACTACCCGCGATATGGTCGATCAAGACGCGGCTTACTTACATATTACAACGAATGAAACGATTGGCGGAATCGCCTTTAATGAGATTCCTGATGCTGGTGACGTGCCGATTGTTGCGGATATGTCATCAAATATCTTATCAAATGATTACAAAGTCACGGATTTTGGTGTGATTTATGCCGGCGCGCAAAAAAATATTGGGCCATCTGGGTTAACCGTGGTGATTATTCGCGATGATTTATTAAATGACGAACCCATTTTTGCCCCAATGCTCGATTACCGAATTCATGCCGAAAACAAATCCATGTACAACACACCGGCAACGTACGGTATTTATATTGCAAAACTTGTTTTTGAATGGTTAGAAGAACAAGGTGGCGTCGCAGGCATTCTCGCGAAAAATCAAGAAAAAGCACAATTACTTTACGATGCCATCGATGCGTCAGATATCTTCACGAGTCCCGTAGCCAAAGAAGACCGTTCCATTAATAATATTCCGTTTGTAACGGGCAATGACGATTGGGATAAAGAATTCAATAAACGAGCACTCGAAGCAGGGATGCTTAACTTAAAAGGTCACCGTAGTGTTGGAGGCATGCGTGCGAGTCTTTATAATGCCTTTCCAAAAGAAGGCGTTGAAGCACTCGTGGCGCTCATGCAAAAATTTGAAGAAGAAAAGGCGGGAAAATAAATGTTTCATATTAAAACGTTTAATGCAATTGCTCCAGAAGGTATGGCGCGTTTCGAAGATGAAAATTACACCATTGATCAAGATCAAGCAGCACATGGGATTATTTTACGAAGTGAAAAATTACATGGCTACGATTTTCCTGAGTCCGTCTTAGCCGTTGCACGCGCAGGAGCTGGAACGAACAATATTCCAGTTGAGGAGTTAACCAAAGCTGGTGTGGTGGTCTTTAATACGCCAGGAGCAAACGCGAACGCCGTCAAAGAATTAGTCGTGGCGAGTTTATTATTAAGTGTACGTCCGATTTTACAAGGAGCAAACTGGGTACAATCACTAGAAGGCGACAATTTAGAAGAAGTCGCAGAAGCGAACAAAAAACAATTTGCCGGTAATGAACTCGAAGGCAAACGTCTTGGGGTCATCGGATTAGGTGCAATTGGTGCCATGATTGCCAACGACGCTTATCGTTTAGGCATGGAAGTCATGGGTTACGATCCGTATGTCTCTGTCGATACTGCATGGACCATCTCACGTCGAGTAAAACGGGCGCAACAAATTGAAGAAATTTTTACGACATGTGATTTTATTACCGTTCATGTGCCGTTAACCGAGGGGACTCGTGGGTTAATCGGGGAAAAAGAAATCGCCTTGATGAAACCGACGGCAAGAGTCTTAAACTTCTCTCGTGGTGAAATTGTGGATACCGATGCTGTCTTAAAAGCGATCAATGCCGATGAATTAGGTGGTTTTACGACCGATTTTGCCGATAGCAAACTACTTCATAATCCGAAAATTTTAGTCTTACCACATTTAGGTGCGTCGACGGAAGAAGCCGAAATCAACTGTGCAAAAATGGCCGCTCGTACCTTAAAACGCTTCTTAGAGACAGGTGTCATCAAGCGTTCCGTTAACTTCCCAACGGTCGAAATGAGTTTCCAATCACCGTATCGCATCACGATTATTCACGATAATGCGCCAAATGTCTTAGGCCAAATTTCAACCGAAATTGCCTCACTGGGCATTAATATCGATAATATGATCAATCGTGGTCGTGGCGACTTTGCGTATACCTTAGTCGACGTCAATGTCCAAGACGACGCGATTATGCAAAGAGTGAAACGTCACTTAGAAGGCAAAGCGCACATGATTCGCGTGCGTGCGATTAAAAATACGGAGGTCTTTAACGAATGGTGTTAGTCAAAGCATTTAAAGGAATACGTCCAAAGCCTGCTTATGCAGCAAAGATTGCTGAGTTACCTTACGACGTTGTCAACTCACAAGAAGCAAAGGAATTAGCGCAGAACAATCCCTATAGCTATTTCCACATCGATAAAGCTGAAATTGATTTACCAGAAGATGTGTCACCTTACAGTGAAGAAGTCTACCAAAAAGCAGCGGAAAACTTAGCGCTGAATTTGGAAAAAGGGTGGCTAGTCAAAGACAATCATCCGAATTTTTATTTATATCAATTAACGATGAATGGTCGTAGCCAAACAGGGCTTGTGGCATGTACGTCAATTGATGATTATATTGCTGGTAAAATTAAAAAACACGAATTTACGCGTTACGAAAAAGAAATTGATCGGATCAACCATATGAAAGCATGCGATGCCAATACGAGTCCGATTTTCTTAACGTATCGCAAAGAAGCTGAAATTCAAACGATTATTGAAGAGTGGAAGAAAAATCACGCCACGCTGTATGATTTTGAGAGCTATCATGATGTTCATCACTGTGTCTGGTTAATCGACGACGAAAGAACGACAGAACGATTGAGTCAGCTTTTTGAAGAGGTTGATGCGTTATATATTGCTGACGGACATCACCGTAGTGAATCAGCGGTTAAAGTAGGACTTGAAAAACGGGCGAATGGAACGGATAGTCCCGAGAGTGATTTCTTCTTGTCGATTTTATTCCCAGCCGAAGAACTTGAAATTTTAGAGTACAACCGGATTTTAAATGTCCCGTTACCAGAAGACTTTATGACAATCCTTAAACAACATTTCATTGTGGAAGAAACAACTGAAAATAAAGCGCGTGAACCAAGACAAATTCAAATGTATTTGGATCAAAAGTGGTATCAATTAACTATTCCAACTGAAAAAATCCCAGCTGATTTAATCGATAGCTTAGACGTTTCTTATTTACAAAAACACGTTTTTGAAGAAATCTTTGACATCATGGATATCCGTAGTGACAAACGCATTGATTTTGTCGGCGGCATTCGTGGTTCAGAAGAACTCGTCAAACACGTCGATAGTGGCGCATGGAACTTAGCCTTTGCGATGTATCCAACTCAAATGAGCGATCTACTTGCCGTAGCAGATGCTGGCGAAATCATGCCACCAAAATCAACTTGGTTCGAACCAAAATTATTAAGTGGTTTGTTCTTACACGATTTAGAAACAAAATAACAGTGACCCCCCTCAGGCGTTGATTCTCCTGAAGGGGGTTTTTAGGGCTCTTTCGGCAAATAGTGTTGATGGAATCTCGCGCTCCCCTACGAAAAATCGCCTTGTGTGAGGGGCTGCGAGACCGCTTCGAGCCTGTAGTTACGGATACAGGATCGAGGCGGTCCCACGGCTCTCCCCTCCAATAAATTTTTTCGTAAGGGAGCGATTCACTATGCCATTGAGCTTCAAAATCAATGGATAAAAAAAGAAGAACCGAGGTCCTCCTTAATTGTATGGATCATGCAAAATATCACGATTTGACAAAGAACCCAAAAGGGGAGCCTGAAATACCGTTAATAATACTTTTAAAAGAGCGCAAAAAAACGAACCAGCAGGCCAAAGCCCGTTGGTTCATTTTCTTATCCCTTCACGGATCCTGAAGTAATGCCTTCAACGTAGAAGCGTTGCATGAAGATGAATAAAATCGTAATTGGAATGGCAATCAACACACACCCTGCGGTAAACGCCATAAACAATGAGTTGGCTGTTGTACGAGTCATCATGGTGAATAGACCAATCGCAACCGTATAGTTTTGAACTTTATCGCCCATGATGATTTTCGCAAAGATGAAGTCCATCCATGGTCCCATAAAGGTCATTAATGATGTGTAGACAATCATTGGTTTAGAAAGAGGCAACGTAATTTGTGTGAAGATTTCCCATTTATTTGCCCCATCAATCATCGCGGATTCATCAAGCGCCATCGGAATGGTATCAAAGAATCCTTTCGCGATATAAAATCCTAGTGCCGCGCCAGAAGAATAAACTAAGATTAAGGCAAACAATGTTTCTGTTAAGCCTAATGCTTTTAAAATATAGTAGATAGCAATCATACTCATAAATCCTGGGAACATATTCAAGACTAATGCGACTTTTAAGAATGGTTTTCTTAGGCGGAAACGTAAACGAGATAACGCGTACGCCATCGCAATCGTGATGAACGTTGATAAGATACAGCTAATGGTTGCCACAAATAACGTATTGAGGAACCAGCGAACAAACGGAAAGTTCCCCGTGGCGTTCGTGAGTAAAATGCGATAGTTTTCAAGTGTAAAAGTTTTAGGAATGATATACGGCACAAACGCGCCACCTTCGCCCCGGAAACTCGTCAGAACAATCCATACAATCGGGAATAACCAAACGATGGATAAGGCAATGAGCGCCGTATATGACGAAGTTAAGGTCCATTTGCGTTTTGCTTTGTAACTCTTGATTTTCTTTTCTTGCGCCATCGATTACGCCTCCTTAAATGAATTCGTTCTTGTGTAAGCAAATAAACTAAAGACTGCTGATAAGATAAAGATTAAAATACCGATAACAGATGCTAAGTTGTAGTCGAGTGTATTCACCGTTAAATTATACAACCAAGTCACTAACAGGTCAGTCGAACCTGCTCCGTAAAAGTCTGAGTTCGTTGGTCCGCCACCCGTTAAGAGGAAAATCACGTTAAAGTTATTGATATTTCCAATAAACTGTTGGATTAAAGCTGGCGTCATCACGAATAAAATTTGTGGGAACGTGATATTTTTGAAAATTTGGAAAGCATTCGCGCCATCAATATGCGCGGCTTCGATTTGATCGGTTGGTAAGTTTTGGATAATCCCGGTCGAAACGAGCATCGTTGCCGGAATCCCGATCCACATGTTGACGACAATCACGGTGATTTTCGCCCAGTTCGGATCGGTTAAAAACGGAATGGCCGCATCGATCCAGCCCCAACGAATCAACGTCGCGTTGATCGGACCCGCACCATTTAACAAGTTACGCATCACTAATAATGAAATAAACTGTGGCACAGCTAACGTTAACACGAAAATCGTGCGCCATAAGCCTTTGAATTTTAAGCCTTTTGTATTAATTAAGAGTGCAAGTAGGACACCGAAGAAGAAACACGTAACGGTAGCAAGGACTGCCCACGTTAACGTCCAACCAAGGACTGGGAAAAACGTACCAGCCATTTTTCCGTTTAACACGTTACCGAAATTTTTCAAACCAACCCAAGTAAAGAGATTTTTGGGTGGTAAGTGATTGTGATCATAATTCGTAAAGGCAATCGAGATCATGTATAACAAAGGTAAAACCGTAAAGAGTAAGACCCCAAGTAACGGAATCGTCATTAACGTTGCGTGGAATCGCTCATTTAACAAACTCTTCAAATCTTCCCGCGTTGTTGGAGCAGGGAGGCCTTTTTGTTTTAATTCATGTAAATAGCGGGCACTCTTTAAGTTTGCGATATACAAGATGAGCATCACAACACATAATATAATGGCAGCAATCCCGAATAATAATATCAACATGGAGTTGTCACCCTCTTGTAAAATCGGAATGCCTAACCGGTCATCCATTACTAACCCTTGTTCAACCGTTCCTAAATGAGAGAGCATACTCAGTGCGATAATCCCATTTGAAATAAACCAAAATAAAAATCCAATTTGCGTTGCGAGAAAAATTATTCCTTTTAACCATTGTTTATTGGCAAAGTTGGCACTACCCATGACGATAAAGGAGAGTTTCGTCGCGAGGTCGCCTTCTTTAAACAATTCGATAAAGGAAAGTTGTGGCAGATGTTTTTTTCTGTTGAACATATGCTATCGACTCACTTTCGTCTAGAATTAAAAAAAAGAAGAGGCATCGCCTGGATCGATGAATGCCTCATCTCGTCTTTTGATTGATTATTCAGAAATCGTTGCAGTTTCAGTAACAAGTGCATCGAGTTTTGTCATGTAATCTGCTGGTTTAATATTTCCTTTGTAAGTGTCATTGATAACCGCATCCATTGCAGGCCAGAATGAAACCATTTCTGGAATCTTAGGCATTACAACTGAGTGAGTTGTTTGAGACATTTCCATTACCGCTTTCGCAACGGCATCTTTTGTAATCGCTTCATTGCTTTGTAAAGCTTTGTTTGATGGAATAACGCCCATTTTTTCAAACTCAACTAATTGAGAGCTTTCGTTTGATAAGTAGTTCGCTAATGCCATTGCTGCAAGTGGTGCTTCAGTTTGTTGGTTAACTGCGAACAATTTAACCCCTAAGAAAGCTTTCATTTGCACTTCGCCATTCCCAAAATCAACTGTTGGGTAAGCGGCAACTGCCATGTTTTCACCTAACGCTTTTTCAACGTCATTCTTAGACCAAGGACCAGAAAGGAATGCATCAGTTACGCCAGATTCTAAGTTTGATAACGCTTCAGCATTTGATTGAATAACACCTGGGTTATTTTTTTGATCGGCAATCCATTGTAAAACTTCGACACCTGGTTCTGTATTAAAGTTTGTTCCATTTGGATCTTCACCCGTTTCACCATATAAGTACAGACCATTACTCATGAAGAGTGGTCCGAAGACATAGTTCGCACCTGCTTCGCCAAGGTTTGCACCGATTTTGCCTTTTTCAGTCATTGTTGCCCAAGATTTCACATCATCTTCTGAAAGGGTTGCTTTATTATAGTAAAGAATTTGTGATTCCACTCCATAAGGGTAGCCGTATAACTCGCCGTCCCATGTTGCGCCTTCAATCGCAGAGTCCACGTTATTTGCTTTCACTTCATCTGCATATTTTGTATTTGGATAAAGAAGTCCAGCCTCGGCCATTTGCCCAACTTGGTCATGAGGCATCATGAAAACATCCGCTGCTGCTTTTGGATCTTTTGAAACTTCCGTTTTTGCATCGGCAGAACTTCCGGCAGCGATTTCAACTTCAACATCTGGAAATTCTGTTTGGAAATCAGCGACAATCCCTTTAAAGGTTTCAACGTGTTCAGTATCAATCCAAACTTTGACTTTTCCTTCAACTTTTACTTCTTCTGTTGCGCTGCTTCCTGAAGCGCTCTCATCTGGTGCCGCACTGCTTGCCCCGCCGCCACCGCTCGCACATGCTGCTAATAATACGGTTGATGCGCTTAAAACGAGTCCACTTGTTAAATATTTTTTCCAATTTTTCTTCATAAATAATCCCTCCGTGTAATAAAATTAGTTACAACAATATTATGCAACCGATTGCAAATATAGTCAATACCTTTTCTCATTTTTCCAGTAAAAAGATATTTTTCGATTTCAATCAATAATAGTAAAATCAACTTTTAATAAAGTGGTAAACCCTTTCACGAAGTCTTTCTTTTAATGAGAATCGCCTACGCAATCGGTTTCTCACTTTATTGCATTTCATTCCCTGATGTGGCATAATAAGCAAAAATGAGAAGGAGTGTTGTTTATGAACACAGCTGCAATTTATCATCGACCAGAAAGTGAATTTGCTTATCTATATGACTCAGAAACCCTACATTTACGCATTCGTACCGCTAAAGGAGACGTCGCGCGCGTCCATTTAGTGAGTGGTGATCCGTATCTAGTGGATCAGTGGTGTCATGAAACACCGCAACCGCTGGAGAAAATTCTTTCGACGGATCTTTTCGATTATTGGGTTATCGCAGTGACGGCTGAATCCAAGCGCTTAGCTTATGGATTTACCTTAGAAGGTGAAGATGGCTTAATGGCCTTTTATGGCGATCACGGGATTTATCCATTAAATGAAAAAACCTTAGCGATGCCAAACAATTATTTTAGAATGCCATATTTCCAAGAAGCCGATCGTTTTAAAGTACCTGCGTGGGTGAAAGAAACGGTTTGGTATCAAATTTTCCCAGAACGTTTTGCCAATGGCGATCCGTCAAATGACCCAGAAGGCACGTTGCCGTGGGGCAGTCAAGATCCTGATCGCCAAGATTTCTTTGGGGGCGACTTAAAAGGGGTGCTCGATAATCTGGATTATTTAGAAGACTTAGGCATTAACGGGTTGTACTTCTGTCCGATTTTTGAAGCAGGTTCAAACCATAAATACGACACAATTGATTATTTAAAAGTGGATCCCGCTTTTGGAGATGGTGCACTCTTTAAAGAGCTGGTGGAGGCTTGTCATGCGCGCGGCATTAAAGTGATGCTTGATGCGGTCTTCAATCATATCGGAGATACATCGCCGCAGTGGCAAGACGTCATTGAGAACGGTGCCGATTCGCCGTATGCGGATTGGTTTTACGTGCGGGAATTCCCGGTAACGTATACCGAAGGCAAAGATTTTGAAAATGCCGAAGATTTAACGTATGACGTTTTTGCCTTTACGCCACATATGCCAAAATTAAATACCGCGAATCCAGAAGTGCAGGCGCATTTACTGGAGATTGCGAAATTTTGGATTGGAGAATACGATATCGATGCCTGGCGCTTAGATGTGGCAAACGAAGTCGATCACGCGTTTTGGAAAAAATTCCGTCAAGTCTGTGACGAAACGAAAGAAGATTTCTATATACTAGGGGAAATTTGGCATTCTTCGCAAAATTGGCTACAAGGTGATGAATTCCATGCGGTCATGAACTATGCTTATACCGATGCGATTTTAGGTTACTTCGTCAAAGAAAATCTTTCACTACCGAAAATGGTCTCTGAAATTAACCAACAATTGATGCTTTACCGGGATCAAACCAATCAAATGCAGTTTAACGTCTTGGATTCCCATGATACCGCTCGCTTATTAACGGAAACGAACGAAGACAAAGACTTGATGAAACAAGTGATGGCCTTTACCTACATTCAACCAGGGGTACCGTGCTTGTATTATGGCGATGAAATCGGTATGACTGGAGCGAATGATCCGGATTGTCGGAAATGTATGGTCTGGGAAGAAGAAAATCAAGATTTAGAACTCTTAGCTTTTACGAAGTCATTGATTGCGCTTCGTCGCAAAGAAGCCGCTTGTTTATCGGAAGGCCGTGTTTACTGGCACGCAGTCGACCAAACAAATGGTCTCATCTGGTTTGAACGTCATCTTGACGAACAAGTGATTCAGGGAATCTTTAATACGGGGGCTGAAACAATCACGGTGGAAGCGGCAGGAGAAGAATGTTTTAATCATCTTGTAACGAAAGAAGACCAAGCGTATCACATCGAGCCAAAAGGGTTTGTCATTATCAATAATAAATTATAGAAAAACCGGTTGCGTAAAAATAATATGTTAAAAAATATAAAGTTCATTGAATCAATCGATTTAATGAACTTTATTGCGTTAAAGTCCTTTTAAATCAACGAAAACAAATATTTTTAAAAAATACAAGAAAACGCTTGCTTTTTATCGCAATCGGTTGCATAATAAGCTTATCAAATACAGGGAGGATATATCATGTTAAATAAACGTATGAAGAAAATTGGTTCAGGTATTTTATTAGCAGGTTTGACACTAACAACGCTTGCAGCTTGTGGCAATGCTAGCGAAACAAAGAATAGTGCAGCTGGCGCAAGTGGCACAGACAAGGGTGCAAGTGGTGAAGTCGTCGAAATCGACATCTTCCAGTTTAAAGTCGAATTCAAGGATCAATTTGAGGCGTTAGCAAAACAATACGAAGCCGAAAATGAAAATGTCAAAATTAACATCGAAACAGTCGGTGGTGGATCCGATTACGGTGCCGCTCTCAAATCAAAATTCTCTTCAGGAAACGAACCAGACATCTATAACATCGGTGGACCAGAAGATGTGACGATGTGGGTTGACAATTTAACCGATTTAAGTGATACCGAAGCGGCGAATCAAGCCCTTGAAGGCACGTTAACCGGTGCGACAAAAGATGGAAAAGTTCTAGGATTACCTTATAACATCGAAGGATATGGTGTGGTCTATAACAAAGCTATATTTGAAGAAGCAGGCATTGATGCTACTACAATCAAAACCCTAACGGATTTAGAAGAAGCCGCTAAAACATTAGACAGCAAAAAAGAAGAGTTAGGCCTAGATGCACCATTTGCCCTAGCTGCGAAAGAACTATGGATTACGGGCTTACACTCAGGCAATGCCTTCTTGAATGCAGAATTTGATAACGACGTAATGAAAGCTTTTGATTCTAAGACAGTTGAATTCAAATACGGCGAACAATTCCAAAAATACATCGATATCAGTAACAAGTATTCCGTGCAACCAGCGAATAGTTTAGACTACTCACAACAAATCGAACAACTATTCTCAAATGGTAAAGTTGCGATGACACAACAAGGAAACTGGGTATATCCAACGATTGCCAGTGTAAATCCTGAACTAGCTGAAAATATTGGTTTACTGCCAATTCCAATTGATGGAGTAACAGAAGGCACGATTCCAGTCGGCGTACCAATGTACTGGGGTGTGAATCCAAATGGTAGCGAAGCGGAAGTTCAAGCTTCAAAAGATTTCTTAGACTACTTATACACAACAGAAGAAGGCAAACGAATCGTCTTAGAAGACTTCAAATTTGTACCAGCATATAAAGGATATGACACTGAAAAAATCTCAGATCCATTATCAAAAGACGTTTACACTTACTACACGGAAGGCAACACAACTGGATGGGTATTCATGGGTTATCCTGCAGGATGGGGAGAACAAACACTTGGTGCTGAAATCCAAAAATATGTTGCAGGTGAAGCAACATGGGCTGAAGTGGAAGATGTAGCGAAAACGAAATGGGCAGAAGAAAGAGAATAAGAGAATAATGGAAAGAAAGTGAGAGAGAAGCCTTTGACTCTCTCGCTTCTTTTTTAAATTAAAATGGGGGAAAGAACATGACACATCAAAAGAAAACTTGGTTTTATTTATTTTCAGCGCCAGTCATTATCGCCTTGTTCATTGTAGTCGTAATACCGTTTTTCTATGGCATTTATTATTCATTCACCGATTGGAATGGGGTTTCTGAAGCAGCACTCGTCGGTTTTAGTAATTATTCGAAACTATTAAAAGACCAAGAATTTTGGACATCGATTTGGTTTACTACCAAATTTGCTTTTGTGGCAATCATCTTAATTAACGCCATTGGACTAGGACTGGCATTGCTTGTTACGAATAAATTTAAAGGAGCCAATTTGTTACGGACGATCTTCTTTATGCCTAACTTAATTGGGGGCTTAATCTTAGGATTCATCTGGCAATTTATTTTTATTAACGCCTTTTCAGCTATTGGAGACGTCTTGAACTCCACCGGCTTAAAAACGTGGCTGTCGACACCCGAAACAGGTTTTTGGGCAATGGTCATCGTCATGTGTTGGCAAATGTCTGGTTACGTGATGGTTATTTACATTTCGTATTTACAAAGCGTGGACGATGCCTTATTAGAAGCTTCTGACTTAGATGGCGCTTCTGCATTCCAAAAATTCTGGCACGTCAAATTCCCACTGATTATGCCTGGTTTTACCGTAAGTTTATTTATGACATTGTCAAATTCCTTTAAACTTTACGATCAAAACTTATCGTTAACAAATGGTGGACCGTATAAATCCACGCAAATGGTCGCAATGAACATCTATAATACCGCTTTTTTAGAAAATAAAATGGGGTACGCCCAATCCAAAGCCGTTATCTTCTTCTTGTGTGTAGCGATTATTTCCTTAACGCAAGTTTATCTGACAAAAAGAAAAGAGGTTGAAGCATAATGAAACAAGGCTCAAAGCAATTAGGAAAAGCTTTTCTTGGCCTAGCCCTAGGTCTTGTTTGGCTGATTCCGTTTTACTTAATGGTAACCAACTCATTTAAAACCAAACAAGAGATTTTTACCAATCCCTTGAAATTCCCAGAAGCATTCACTTTTGAAAACTATCCGGAAGCCTTTCGTCAATTGGACTTTATCCGGACATTAGCGAATTCCTTACTCATTACGGTCTCTTCCGTTATCGTTATCGTGATTTTTTCGGCGATGGCAGCTTACGCGTTAGAACGGATCAAATCAAAATTTAGTACAATTACCTTTATGGTGTTTGTCGCAGCGATGCTTGTGCCATTCCAATCGGTGATGATTCCCTTAGTCGCACTTTTTGGGAAAGCCCAAATGCTCAACCAAATTGGGATTATCTTCATGTATTTAGGTTTTGGTGGTAGTATGTCCATTTTCTTATATCACGGTGCGATGAAGTCGATTCCTCGTGCGCTAGATGAAGCCGCGATTATCGATGGCGCGAGTCGTTGGCAAGTCTTTTGGAAAGTGATTTTCCCAATGCTAAAACCAACAACCGTTACCGTTGCCGTGTTGAACACGATGTGGATTTGGAACGATTATCTCTTACCATCACTCGTAATCAATTCACCAACAACGCAAACGATTCCGTTGAAGATGTTCTTCTTCTTTGGACAATACACGAAACAATGGCACCTAGCATTAGCGGGATTAGTCATTGCGATTTTACCAGTCATCATTTTCTACTTCTTTATGCAAAAACAAATCATCAAAGGCGTAGCCGATGGTGCAGTGAAATAATCAAAAAGAGCTTCCTTTTCAAGTGACGAAAAAGGAAGCTCTTTTTTGTTTCTGCAATTTGTGGCGATGAATAGCGTCAAGACTATTCACGAACTATCTAAAGGCAAAAAAAGAAACCAACGAATAAAAAGTTGGCTTCAATCAAAACAATCGCACGCTATTTGCGAGCACAAAAACAAAAATAACAAAAAAAACGACTGATAGAAAGATAATACGCAGGAAGATTCCCCACTCAAAAGAAGCTAACCTTCGCTAGCTTCTTTTTTGAAACGTTGATGCACGTTGTGAAGAATCTTCCCCAAAATTCTTCTCACCTGTATTATAACTGGAAATCGTTATTTTCTCAACTATTTGCACGCGTGTGGAACCTTATCAGACAAGGCTTTTCGTGTGGGATTTCACATGATAGAGGGATTTTTTTGTTTTAAACAAGGAGACGCTATCGTCAGAATTCGAGTTAAAAAAAGTGTTCGTTTGAATTTTTCGACTTTTCACACAAAATGAATAAAACAAACGCTTACATACTGGAACTTGCGCTTAGAACCATGTACTTAAAGATTGCTTTATGATAAAATAATGAAAGAATCTTTAGAAAATGAGGAGTTGTGGAAATGGGGAAAAAATATACAGTTGCGGTTGTTGGCGCAACAGGTGCCGTTGGAACGAAAATGCTCGAATTATTACAAGAGGTAAATTTACCAATTGAACGTGTGAAAGCCTTAGCTTCAAAACGTTCAGCCGGTAAAACATTGGCTTTTAAGGATCAAGTACTAACAATTGAAGAATTAACTGCCGAATCATTTGAAGGCGTTGATATTGCGTTATTTAGTGCAGGTGGCGGCATTTCTGAAATTTTCGCACCAGAAGCCGTCAAACGAGGAGCCGTGGTGATTGACAATACGAGTCATTTCCGTATGGTTCCAGGCATTCCGTTAGTTGTGCCCGAAGTGAATCCGGAAAGTTTAAAAACGCATCAAGGCATTATCGCGAATCCTAACTGTTCAACCATTCAAATGATGGTCGCGTTAGAACCGCTTCGTCAAGCCTTTGGGTTAGATAAAATCATCGTGTCCACGTATCAAGCTGTTTCGGGCGCAGGTGCGAAAGCGATTGCCGAATTAGAAAATCAAGTACAAGAATACTTAGATGGTAAACCATTAACGGAATTAACCGCGACTATTTTACCTTCAGGTGGCGATAAAAAACATTATCCAATCGCCTTTAATGCGTTACCGCAAATCGACGTCTTTGGCGAAGAGGGTTACACGTTAGAAGAATGGAAAATGATCAATGAAACGAAAAAAATCATGGGCGATGAGAGCATTAAAGTGGCAGCGACCTGTGTTCGAGTACCAATCGTTAATGGCCACTCGGAATCCATTTATATTGAACTGAAAGAAGAGACGACAGTTCAAGCGATTCAAGAGATTTTGGCTAAAGCGCCAGGTGTGGAATTAGTCGATGATCCAAGTCAACAACGCTATCCACAAGCGATTGACAGTATCGACCAAAAAGGTACTTTCGTGGGTCGCATTCGACGAGACTTAGATAATCCTAAAGGGTTCCATCTATGGGTTGTTTCAGATAACTTACTCAAAGGTGCAGCCTTAAATTCGATTCAAATTGCGGAAAAAATGCATGAATTAGCGTTAATTTAATTAGCGCTATGAATGTTAGAGGAAAACTGGAAGCAACCATTGTTCCAGTTTTTTTTGATTTTCAAGGAGCACAGATACTTTTTCCTGATATTTCGTGTATAATAATAAGTGATGGGATTTTTTTGTCAGAGAACATAAATAACCAATAAAAAATAAGAGGTGAACAATTTGAGTTCAATTAAAATTATTCCTTTAAGCGGTGTCCGAGAAAATGGAAAAAATTTGTATATCGCCGAAATTGAAGAGGAAATCTTTGTTCTGGATTGTGGCTTACGCTATCCAGAAAATGAATTATTAGGAATCGATACGGTCATTCCAGACTTTACGTATTTAGAAGAAAACGCGGATCGTGTAGCAGGCGTCTTCTTAACTCACGGGCATGCCGATGCGATTGGTGGCTTACCGTACTTACTCGAAAAATTAGAAGTGCCAGTCTTTGGAACGGAATTAACGATCGAGTTAGCAAAACTTGCGGTACAACGCTATGAACCATCCAAACATTTTAAAGAATTTCATGTGATTGACTGCAAAACCGAAATTGATTTTGGCAGTTCTGTCGTGTGTTTCTTTAGAACGACACACTCCATTCCCGATTCAGTTGGGATTAGTTTAAAAACATCCGAAGGTAGTATCGTTTATACCGGTGATTTTAAATTTGATCAAACGGCGATTCCGATGTACCAAACAGACTTTGCACGTTTAGCAGAGATTGGACAATCAGGCGTTTTAGCACTACTTAGCACTTCAAGTAATGCGGAAAATCCAGCGACGGTCGCTTCAGAGTTACAAATTGCCGATGAAGTCTATGACAACATTCGCTACTGGGAAGGTCGTATTATTGTGGCCTGTGTCGCAAGCAATTTACAACGCCTGCAACAAGTACTGGATGCTGCGTATCGCTCCGGTCGTAAAGTTGTTTTAACGGGACAAGACTTTGGTCGTATCATTAAAACAACCATGAAACTCGGCAAATTAACGTTACCCGATGAAAACTTACTCGTCACGTTAAAAGAAATGAAAAATTATGCCGATGAAGAAATTCTGATTTTAGAAACGGGACAAATGGGTGAGCCCATTAAATCCTTACAAAAAATGGCGAGTGGCTCGCATCGCGCGGTTCGTGTGAAAGAAGGCGATTTAGCCTATATTGCGACGACACCAACGATTGCCATGGAAACAGTCATGGCCAAAACCGAGGATATTATTTATCGCGCAGGTGGAACAGTTAAAACCATTTCCGATAATTACCGTGTCTCCGGTCATGCAGGTCCCGCTGATTTACAATTTATGATGAATTTCATGAAACCAAAATACATGTTCCCAATTCAAGGTGAGTACCGCTTGCTTTCAGCACATGCGAAATTAGCCGAAGAAGTCGGAATTCCAAAATCCAATATTTTTATCGCAGCACGCGGCGATATTTTTGAGCTGATCAATGGCGAATTTAAACTATCAAGTTCCGTGCCATCTGACAACATTATGGTGGATGGAATTGGTGTTGGCGATATCGGAAACATTGTCTTAAAAGACCGTAAAGTCTTATCAGAAGATGGTATTTTTGTGGCAGTTGTGACGATTAGCCGCCGTGAAAAACGAATTCTCTCAAAACCACAAATTACCACTCGAGGCTTTGTCTACGTAAAAGCCAACCGTGATTTGTTGCGTGAAGGTAGCGACATGGTCGAACAAATTGTCGAAAAACATTTAGTCGATCCAGACTTTGAATGGGCAAAATTAAAACAAGATATTCGCGACCAGTTAAGTCGTTTCTTATTTGACCAAACGAAGCGTCGTCCGGTGATCTTACCTGTTATTATGGAAGGTAGCCAACGCAATCGTCGTCGTTAAGAAAAACAGCGATTGAAGAGACAAAGGTTCGATGGTACAATGAATGCGACAAAAATCAGAGGAGTGTTTAAATGTTCAAGATTATCCGAGTGAAAGACGCTGAAGAAGGCGGAAAAAAAGCGTTTGAACTGATTAAAGAAGGAATCGAAAATGGCGCGCAAGTGCTAGGACTCGCGACCGGTAGTACACCTGAAACGTTATACCAAGAAATGGTAAAAAGTGATGTCGACTTTTCAAATTGCGTCAGCATCAACTTAGATGAGTACATCGGTTTAAGTGGCGATAACGATCAAAGTTACCGGTACTTCATGAATAGCCATTTATTTAACCAAAAACCATTTAAAGCAACGTATGTGCCAAATGGTAAAGCCGAAGATTTAGCGGCTGAATGTCGTCATTACGAAGAAATATTAGCGAATCATCCCATCGATATTCAAATCCTTGGTATTGGCGAAAATGCCCACATTGGTTTTAATGAACCTGGTACGCCGTTTGACGCGCCAACACAAGTCGTTGAGTTAACAGAATCAACGATCAACGCGAACAAACGTAACTTCGAAAAAATCGAAGACGTCCCAACAACAGCCATTTCAATGGGGATCGGCTCAATAATGAAGAGCAAAAAAGTGATCTTAATCGCTTATGGTGAAGCAAAAGCAGAAGCGATTGCAAATACCATTAACGGCGAAATAACAATTGACGTGCCTGCAAGTGTGCTCCAAAACCATCCAGATGTGACCATCATCCTTGATGACGCAGCTGCAAGCAAATTAGCGTAATAACGATCGAATCAAATCCTTAGGAAATCTTTCCTGAGGATTTTTGTTTTTATCTTTTTATGTAGCTTTGCTAAATTGTGTTGATGGAATCGCGCGCTCCCCTACGAAAAATCGCCTTGTGGTGGAAGCTGCGAGACCGCTTCGAGCCTTGGTCTCTCAGCTCGAAAGCTTCAAACTCTAGGTAAGTGCTAAAGCACGAACCTAGAGTAATTCACATTTCGTCTTTTAACGCAGCTGACACAAGGCATTTTTCTCCGGCTCGCTAGTGCTTAATCTCTTTTTGATGCTTAATCTGTTAAAAATAAAAGAAATGATAGAAGAAAGTAGTTTAGCGATGATTCCATCATTATTAGAAATAATCTATTCGAAAAAAGTGTTGAAGAATGATCTGAATATTAGTCATCAACACTAAAAGTTATACAACCGCTTTATACGATGGCTAAAAGTCAGACGAATACGAAATCATCAAACACACTTTGTTCACTGCAACTAATTTTTATCTTTTCTAGTCAAAGTACCAACGTAATAAATGTTTTATCCTCAAAATCTCCCACAGATACCAATCCTCTTTTTCTGTGAAAAAAATGAGTGAGAGGGGGAAACTGTTATGTAAGGAATATTTCTAATCGTTGGTCTGACTTTTTACATCGCTTTTTTTATCGAATGAAAAGATTCAGGAAAAATTCTTCACCGCTTAAAATGAAAATATGGTAAGATAGATGAGATAGATTTTCATAGGAGGGGTCACATGAGTTTTCAGGAATTAAGTAAAAAAATCAATGTTGATATCGTTAAAAGTATTTCACAATTAAGTGAAGAAGCGGCGGCTTTTAAAGCAGCACGCGATGAGGAATTAAAAGCCATTATCGAAGGGAAAGATTCACGCTTTTTACTCGTTATTGGTCCTTGTTCAGCGGATAACGTCGAGGCTGTTGTGGAATATGCGAAGCGTTTAGCCAAATTACAAGAAGAAGTGAAAGATAAAGTCTTTATCGTGCAACGGGTTTATACCAATAAACCGCGGACGAATGGCGATGGCTATAAAGGGATGATGCACCAACAAGATGCGTCACCTGATGGCGAAATCAATTTGATTCGTGGTATGGTAGCCGTGCGTAAAATGCATAAACGGGTCATCACCGAAGCTGGCTTAACGACAGCCGATGAAATGCTTTACCCTGATAACTTGAAATTTGTGGATGACCTCGTAAGTTACCACGCGATTGGTGCGCGTTCGGTGGAAAACCAACAACACCGTTTTGTCGCAAGCGGACTCGATTTTCCAACCGGCTTAAAAAATCCAACAAGCGGCAATCTTAATGTGATGTTCAATGGCATTTATGC
This sequence comes from Enterococcus sp. DIV1314a, assembly GCF_051713805.1. Lineage (NCBI taxonomy): Bacteria > Bacillati > Bacillota > Bacilli > Lactobacillales > Enterococcaceae > Enterococcus > Enterococcus sp. DIV1314a. The sequence continues at coordinate 1,413,806 of NZ_JBIOQP010000001.1, forward strand.
CGCGCAACAAAAACAAGAACTTATGTACAATGGTGTCGAAGTGGCAACAAGTTCGAATCCTTGGGCGCATGTGATTTTACGTGGTGGCCTAACGGATACGGGTGAAGTTGTACCGAATTACCATTACGAAGACTTAATCAAAGTCATTGAACATTACCAAAAGAGTCAATTAAAAAATCCATTTGTGATGGTCGATACGAACCATGACAACTCAGGCAAAAAATACAAAGAACAAGTGCGGATTGTCCAAGAAGTTCTCCGAAATCGTTCGTGGAATGAAGACATCAAACAATACGTCCGTGGCTTTATGATAGAAAGTTACATAGAAGATGGCCGTCAAGAACCAGGCGGTGGCGTATTTGGTCAATCGATTACCGACCCATGCTTAGGATGGGAAGAAACAGAAGACTTAGTCCGTTATATCGCCAAATACTGCTAAATGGTTGTGGTCTTCTTCGAAAGAAAACAACGAAGTGCTAAAATACGCAAGGGCTGTGACGAATGTCATAGTCTTTTTTGTTCGCCCAGCATGGGCGAACTCTAACTACTCGATTTATCCATGAAAGGCGATCACATCCGTCTAGCATTTGCTTCAAAAAGGCGACGTTTCTTTTTCAATTGATAATGTCCAAAGCTAAAAAATCGTGAGGCTTCCTAAATTCTCTTTGAATTTTTCGAATCCTAGTATTTGTATCTTTGATAGAATCTGTTACAATGTATTTATTATGCTGTACTTATTTATTCCGAGTTAAGGACTACGAATGTTGATGTGACCGAAAAATTACATGAAACAGTTTTTTTGAAGCTGTCACTATTTTCAGAAAGAGTTGAAACGAAAAAGTAAGGGTGGGGAAGAAAGAGATGGCGACAAAACATGATTTAATTATCGCTCACATTGAAAATTTACCGGTAGGCGAGCGGATTTCGGTTCGTGGAATCGCCAAAGAACTGGATGTCAGTGAAGGCACGGCTTACCGCGCCATTAAAGATGCCGAAAACAGTGGCATCGTCTCGACAATTCAACGAGTAGGAACCATTCGAATTGAACGAAAATTAAAAAAACACATTGAGAAATTAACCTTTGCTGAAGTCTCCAAAATTGTTGAAGGTGAAGTCCTTGGAGGATCAGCAGGATTAGAGAAAGATTTAAATAAATTTGTGATCGGTGCGATGGAAGAAAAAGCAATGGAACGTTACATCACTCCTGGATCGCTCATGATTGTCGGTAACCGAACCAATGTTCAAAAGCTCGCTTTAAAAGAAGGCGCTGCGGTGTTGATTACCGGTGGGTTTGAAACGACTCCCGAAATTGAGACGATTGCCGATGAACAGGCCCTACCGATCATCTCGACTACGTATGATACGTTCACGGTTGCAACGATGATTAACCGAGCGTTAAGCGACCAATTAATTAAAAAAGACATTTTACTCGTCGGTGATATATACATGCCACTTGATAAAACGCAATACTTAGAAACGACCGAGTTAGTCAAAGATTATAAAGCATTATCTGAACTCACGACCCATACACGCTTTCCTGTCGTGAACAAAAACCGTCGCGTCGTCGGGATTGTCACAGCCAAAGACGTCTTAGAAAAAAGTGATCAACAAGTCATTGAACGCATTATGACCAAAGATCCACGGATGGCAAAAAAAACGATGAGTGTTGCATCTGTTAGCCATCAAATGATTTGGGAAGGTCTCGAAGTGATGCCAGTTGTGACGGATGATTTATCACTTTTAGGAATTGTGACGCGTCAAGATATTATGAAGGCGATGCAATTAGTCCAACGTCAGCCACAAGTTTCCGATACGATTTCCGATCAAATCGCGGGTCAAATTCAAATGGTGGAATATGACTTTGAAGGCAACAAGCTAGAACAGCCGGAGTTTCGTTTTATCGTCACGCCACAAATGGTGAATGAACTCGGAACCATCTCGTTTGGCGTGTTAAGTGAAATCATCGCCAGTGCGGCCAAACGGAGCTTATTAATTAATCAACGTCGGAATACTTGGATCGAACAAGTCAATTTGCATTATTTCCGTTTAATTCAACTGGAAAGTGAAGTTGTGTTACGACCGAAAATTTTAGAATTTGGCCGTCGCTCCGCGAAACTAGACATCGAAATTTTTATCGAAAATTCACTAGTCGGCAAAGCCATCGTCGTCTGCCAAGTTATGGAAAGACCATAGAAAGAAGGGAAACACTATGAAAATCGAAAATCAGATTTTAGCAACGATTAAAGCCTACGAGACCATTATCATTCATCGTCATCAACGTCCAGACCCCGACGCACTGGGATCGCAAGTTGGGTTAGCTGAAATCATTCGGGCAAGTTTCCCCGATAAATTCGTCTATCAAGTCGGAGGTCCGATTGATGGACTCGATTTTCTAGCAACCATGCAACCTATTACCGACGAAACGTATGAAGGCGCGTTAGTGATTGTCACAGATACCGCTAATACGCCGCGCATTAGCGATGAGCGTTACCTATTAGGCGACAAACTCATCAAAATCGACCATCATCCAAACGATGAACCTTATGGGGATCTTACTTGGGTGAACACCAAAGCAAGTAGTTGTAGTGAAATCATCGCGGACTTTTGGCAATTTTTTGCCGATGAATTAACGATGACAGAAAATGCCGCGCGGTTATTATATGCGGGTATTGTTGGTGATACGGGACGCTTTTTATACCCAAGCACGACAGCCCACACCCTTAAAATCGCGGCAGATCTACGAGAGTTTGACTTTGATGCGACGCGCTTAAACCGTCAGTTATCACAATTCCCGTTAAGTGTCGCGCGCTTAGCAGGCTACGTGTATAATCATTTAACACTTGATGAAAATGGTGCTGGTAAAGTGATTTTAAGCCAAGCAATCTTGCAAGAATACGGTGTGAGTGATGCAGAAACATCAGAAGTCGTGCCACTTCCTGGCGCAATTGAAGAAGTGGTTGCGTGGGCGATTTTTGTCGAACAACCAGAAGGCTACTATCGCGTTCGCATGCGTTCCAAAGGGCCTGTTATTCACACGATTGCCCAGCGTCATAATGGCGGCGGACATCCCTTAGCCAGTGGTGCCAATGCGAAAGACTTAGCCGAAGTCGAAGTCATCTATCAAGAAATCAAAGACGCGTGTCGACCAGAATCATTATAATACTAGGTTGTGGCCAAAAAATATTTCCAAAGCTTAGCAAGCGATGATTTTTAAACGCGCTTATAAAAACTGTTGTTCGTTCATTCGATTCGAGCAACGGTTTTTTTTGCATTCGGACAATCGCCTTAGTGTTTAAGAATAGTTGGGGCTAATTCGAGCAAGCTTACAAGAGGTACAATAATAATTGTGGTTTGATAATTGTTATTGTTGAGGAAGAATATATCATAAGATCCTGCAACGCTTTTATTGGGACAGTTCATTTTTAGTATTAGTATTAATGAAGATATCGTCATAAGGTTTTCTTTTAGTATTTATTTTATTTTTTGACAAGACAAGTATCAAAAAGAGAATCGACACTAGCGGACCGGAGAAAAATGTCTGGTGTTAGCTACGCCAAAAGACGAAATGTGAATGACTCTAGGTTTGTGCTTGAGCACTTAGCTAGAGTTTGAAGCTTTCGAGCTGAGCGTCACGCGGAGGCCTGATACTGTATCCGTCACTCGCTTTGCTCGAACGGCGTCAGCAATCCTAGGCTCGAAGCGGTCTCGCAGCTCACCACACAAGGTGATTTTTCGTAGGGTAGCGGGCGATTCCATCACCACCATTTGACAACGAGAAATAGGATGTTTAGCAAGAAATACAATCATTAAAGTTTACAAAGTCACACTTTTTCTTTATAGTGTAATTATAAAGCGTTATCAAAAAACGATATTTTATTGGAGGGAAATGTTATGCCGAATAAATCAAAAGAAGAAGTCTACGCAGAACGTCAAGATGATTACAAGCAAGAGAAAGAAGCAATTTTCCGTGAAGCGCGTGAAGCAGTTGCTGCAAATGAAGAAAAAGAAAAAGAAGAAAAAGCGGACGATCACGAGTAATTGTCCTAATCCACAATGTGAATATGACCAACGTGAAGTCTGTGCATCCTTACGATGTGCCAGACTTCACGTTTTTTTATGGTTTGCTCAAACGAATGATGCTTGTACAGTAGATAAATTAAATGCGATGAAAGGCCTACGTATCAATGGGATGATCCTATCCGTTCCGTATTCATCTCAGACATTTTTCGATCAATTCTATCTCCACGAAAACACCAGACCAAAAGTTTGTGAAACTCTTTTCTTTTTCGAGAAAATCGTGGTATACTAAAGTCTAATTGAGAATGATTCTTAATAGGAGGATTCATGATGGAAATTGATTTTTCAAAATCATTGTACGAACTTGTCAGTCAATACCCAGAAATTAAAGAAATCATGCTGGGAATTGGCTTTAATGAAATTACGAAACCAGGGATGTTACAAACTGCCGGGCGCTACATGACCATCCCAAAAGGAGCAAAAATGAAGAAAATCCCGTTAGAAACGATTATTCAGGCGTTTGAAGAAGCGGGTTTTCAGATTGTGGGGGAAAAAGAATGAAAGAACGAACAAAAGAAGAGCGTCAAAAACGGATTGTGGAAATTTTATCCTTACTGCATGAAGGTGGATCATTTGAAGAAGCGAAACGCTTGTTTAACGAAGAATTCGACGGGGTAGATGTCACTGAAATTACGTCAGCTGAGCGCGCACTCATCCAACAAGGGATGGATCCAGCTGAAATTCAGCGTCTTTGTAATATTCACGCGGCCGTTTTTAAGGGTTCAATTAATGACATTCATCAGTCGCATGAATCCCATGGTCAGCCGGGCCATCCTGTTCATACGTTAAAACTTGAAAACCAAGTCCTTCAATCGCTCTTAACCGATGAGATTGATGGCTTGCTAGCCAAAATTCAACAAGGCGATTGGTCTTATCAAGAACGGTTGATTGCGGCGTTAACGGATTTGCAACAAATTGAGAAACATTATGCGCGCAAGGAAAATTTAATCTTTCGTTACATGGAAAAATACGGCATTACCGCACCACCGCAAGTCATGTGGGGCGTGGATGACGACATCCGCCAAATGATCAAAGAGACGTTGGCCTACGCAAAAAGTGAGAAAGTTGCCTGCAATCCGCTGATCGAAAAATGGGAAAAAACAAAAGAAGAAATCGAAGAAATGATATTCAAAGAAGAAGAGATTATGGTACCGATGACGTTGGACGTCTTTTCCTTAAGCGATTGGGAACGCATCGCCGCTGATAGTCAGGACTTTGGTTATGCGTATATTGCCGAACCCTTACCTTGGAGAGCCGATCAAGCAGCTTATGAAAAAGAAGCCGAGCGCGAGCCGGTGCGTCAGCTGGCGATCCAAAGAGCCAAAGAAACGACCGAAGAAATTGCCAAAAACCTTACACCGTCTACCGCATCTGATTCCCAAGAAGACCATTATGAATGGGAAGAAGCGCCGCAAGTCGATCAAGTTGTCTTTCCAACGGGCATCTTAACGCTCGATCAACTCGTGGCCATTTTCGAAAATTTACCGGTTGATTTGACGTTTGTCGATGCCGAGGATTGCGTCCGTTTTTATTCGGAAGGCCCTATTCGGATTTTCCCACGGACAAAATCGGTCATCGGACGTGCCGTGGTCAACTGTCATCCACCAAAAAGTATGCACATGGTGGAAGCGATTCTGACGGACTTTAAAGCGGGCACGCGTGCCCAAGCTGATTTTTGGATTGATCTAAAAGACCGCAAAATTTACATTCGCTATTTTGCGTTGCACGATTCGCAAGGCCAATACTTAGGGTGTCTAGAAGTGACGCAAGACATTACCGACATTCAGCACATCACCGGACAAAATCGGTTGTTAGAAGGCCATACACCTGATTCAGTAAACGACGAGAAAAACTAAATACACGAAAGAACCGAGCGAAAGAGTTTTTCGTTCGGTTTTTTTGCGTGTAAAAAAACCTCGAGCGTAAACGCAATCCGCAATCAAGCATGAATGTAGCCATTGACTAAAAAAATAAAATCGTTGCATTTTAAGGAAGAGAAGCGTAAGATAGAATTAAAGTTTAGGTATACCTAGAAATTTAATGAAGGAGCGCTGAAAATGCTAGAAATAAAAAATATCTCTGCTCGTTACCAAGGCAAACAACTTGCCGTTGAAGCCGTCAGTTATACCGTCGAAGAACCAAGTATTATCGGGATTATCGGACCAAACGGCGCTGGAAAATCAACGTTAATCAAAGCGATGCTGAATCTCATCGATCATGAAGGCAGTCTCACTTTAAACGGTCAACCGTTAAAAACCTTTCAAAAAGAAATTGCCTATGTTGAACAAAAAAGTGCCGTCGATTATACGTTCCCGATTACCGTAAAAGAATGTGTTTCACTCGGACTGTATCCAAAAAAACGTCTCTTACAGCGCTTGACCACAGCCGATTGGCAAAAAGTCGAAGAAGCCTTAGCCGCGGTTGATATGCTGGAATACGAAGAACGTCAAATAGGCGAACTTTCCGGTGGGCAATTCCAACGAGTGCTGATCGCCCGAACGCTCGTCCAAGAAGCAAGTTTCATTTTTTTAGATGAACCATTTGTCGGCATTGATGTCGTCAGCGAAGGGATTATTATGGCGTTACTTCGTCAGATGAAAGAAGAGGGGAAATACATTTTTATCGTGCATCATGATTTATCGAAAGTCGCGACGTATTTTGACCAATTGTTACTCCTCAATCGCAAACTGATTGCCTTTGGACCGACAGCAACAGTCGCAAAAGCGCCATTATTACGCCAAGCATTTGGCGAACAATTACTTGTTTGGGAGGCGAAATAAGATGATTCAAACCTTTATCCAAGGCTTAAGCGACTACCACTTTTTACAAAACGCCTTGATTACTTCGGTTGCAATCGGGATTGTGGCCGGTGCGATTGGCTGTTTTATTATTTTACGCGGCATGTCTCTAATGGGCGATGCGATTGCCCATGCGGTCTTACCGGGTGTCGCGTTGTCGTATATTTTAGGCATTAACTTTTTTGTTGGGGCGATTATTTTTGGGATTATCGCGTCGCTCTTGATCACCTATATTTCCAATCATAGTATTGTCAAAAGCGACACGGCCATCGGGATTACCTTTAGTTCATTTTTAGCATTAGGGGTCATTTTAATTGGGGTTGCCAATAGTTCGACCGATTTATTTCATATTTTATTCGGGAATGTTTTAGCTGTTCAAGATAGTGATAAATGGTTGACGATTGGGATTGCCGTGCTCGTCGTAGGCGCGATTGTTCTCTTTTACCGTCCGTTACTCTTAACGTCGTTTGATCCCATGATGGCCAAAGCCTTTGGGATGAACGTCCAAGCGTATCACTACTTACTGATGTTACTCTTAACGCTTGTTGCCGTAACTGCCATGCAAAGTGTCGGAACCGTTTTGGTGGTGGCGCTACTGATTACGCCCGCTGCAACGGCCTTTTTATACACGAAACGTCTTAGTCGCATGATTATGCTCTCTTCATTTTTAGGAGGATTGGCTTCTGTCGTCGGATTATTTATCGGCTATAGCTTAAATATTGCAGCCGGTTCAAGTATTGTCTTGACCGCCGCTTTCTTCTTTGTCTTTGGCTTCTTTTTATCCCCACAACAACGCCAAAAACACGGCAAGAAAAGTCTCGTCAAAGCAGGAATGGCTGTCAGTTTAGTTGCAGTTGGCTTATTCTTCTATCAAAGTGTGCATCCGACTACTAGTCAAAACGATCAATTAAAAGTCGTGGTGACCAATGCGATTATCGCGGATATGACCAAAGAAGTCGGGGGCGATAAAATTGATTTACATAGTCTCGTTCCGATTGGTAAAGACCCACACGATCACGAAGTTTTACCCGAAGATATTCGACGCGCAACGAATGCGGATGTCATCTTTTTTAATGGTATGAACCTGGAAACAGGCGGTAACTCATGGTTTACCAAACTCATGAATAATGCTGATAAAGTCGAAGGGCAAGATTATTTTGCCGTGAGTGAAGGGGTTGCGCCACTTTATCTAGAAGGAGCGAACAACGAAGGCAAAGAAGACCCGCATGCGTGGTTAAGTTTGGCCAATGGGATGATTTATGTCGAAAATATTGCCCGCTACTTAAGCGAAAAAGACCCAGACAATCAAGCTTACTATCAAGCCAATGCTAAAAACTATTTAGCCAAACTCGCAACGCTTCACGAAGAAAGTCTAGCACGCTTTGCCCAAATTCCAGACGCCAAAAAGCTGATTGTCACAAGTGAAGGTAGTTTTAAATATTTTTCAAAAGCGTACGGCATCCCTTCTGCTTACATTTGGGAAATTAATACCGAAGAAGAAGGCAGTCCGGAACAATTACGGACACTGGTTGATACCCTTAAAGCTTCGCAAGTACCAGCACTTTTCCTTGAAAGTAGCGTCAATCCAAAACCAATGGAGAGTGTCTCAACAGATACTGGCATTCCGATTTATAGTCGGATTTTTACCGATTCGATTGCGCCAGCGGGAGAAGTCGGGGACAGTTACTACGATATGATGAAGTGGAACATCGAACAAATTAGTCAAGGCTTAACGCAGTAGCACGCGGCAACGCACTAAAAAATTCGTCCGTGAAAGCGACAAAAAACAGCAAAAAAAAAGCACCACTAAACGAGGCGCGTCCTAAGATCGAGGGCGTCGGTTAGTCGGTGTTTTTTTTCTTTGTTTCAGGGGCCAAATGATAATAATAGATCATTGGCTTTCGAGCAAAAAAGCGGCGATTCATTAAACCAGGATAAATCGAGAGCAACGTCTTTTTGCCGATTTGATACAAGCCATGGGTGAATTTTACGGAAACATCTTTTGATTGTTCCGTGCCCGGTTTCACCGGATGACCCGTCAAAATTAAATCATAGTCTGTCAGATTCGCGACTCGTTCCACGTGATGGGCCTCATGGACGAGTAAGACTTGCCACGTCGCAATTTTTTTCTCAAAATCATACATCGGTTTTCCAACTAACGTATCATCCAGTCCCACAATCCGCAGCGAAACATCTTCTCGTATCACGAACGTCTCTTCATTAATTAACGGCGTGAATTGACCTTCTTTTAACACCTCTTTGACAAAATATTGACCGTTATTTACATAGTCTTGATTCCCAAGAACGGCGAACGTCCCAAGTGGCGCGTTAAAGCGTTTTAACTTCTCCGTCAAAAGATGCGTTTGACGATGCGGCCAACGGGCATAGTCGTCAATTAAATCACCAGTCGCGACGATCACATCGGGTTGCCTTATAATCGTCGAACGAATCAACGGATTGATCAGATGCGGCTTCCGACGTCGCCCAAAGTGCGTATCACTGAACTGCGCAATCACCAAATGGCTCGCTTCGGCGTATAAATCATAGGCTTTTGAAATATCTAGGATTTTTTGTTTGTTCTTGTGAATTAAATAATGAACTTCGTGGGCTTTTTTGGGTTTTAAGAAGAGCCAGAGGATAGAAAGCAGGCAGACAATTAAAATAACAGGATATATGAAGTCAAGCATGCCGAGGCCTCCTTTTATAATCGAATTTAGCTAACTACTTAAGAATAGTAGATTACCGTAGAAAAAGCAATCGAACACCGTGTAAAATTTTATGATTAAAATAATGAAAAGTTCTAGCCTTTTCATTTCAGAATACGGCAAAATATGCTATTGTATACAAGAGAACGAGGAGGAAACTTGTTATGATATTTGATTCACATACCCATCTAAATGCCGAACAGTTTAACGGTGAAATTCCCGACGTCATCAAACGTGCACAAGAACTCGACGTCACCGAAATGGCTGTTGTCGGATTTGACACCTTAACGATTGCCAAAAGTCTAGAACTTAGTCGTGACTATGACTTTATTTATAGTATTATCGGATGGCATCCGACCGAAGCAGGGAGCTACACACCAGCGATCGAAAAGACCTTACAAGAACAACTCACTTTGCCAAAAGTTGTGACTTTAGGTGAAATTGGCCTTGATTATTACTGGATGTCTGATCCAAAAGACGTGCAAGCCCGTGTCTTTAGCCGTCAAATTGCGATCGCGAAAGAAATGAATTTACCTATCAGCATTCACACGAGAGACGCGATGGAAGACACGTATCGCATCTTAAAAGAAAGCAAGATTCAAGACATTGGCGGTATTATGCATAGCTTTAGTGGCGATGACGAATGGGCGAAACGCTTTTTAGATTTAGGCATGCACCTCTCCTTTAGTGGTGTCGTGACGTTCAAAAAAGCACTCGACGTTCAAAAAGCCGCCCAAGTCGTGCCGTTTGATCGCTTACTCGTTGAAACGGATGCGCCGTATTTAGCGCCTGTCCCATACCGTGGCAAACGCAACGAACCTGGGTATACTCGTTATGTCGTCGAGAAAATCGCCGAGCTACGCGAACAATCCTTTGAAGAAGTCGCGCGTCAAACAACGAAAAATGCGCATGAATTGTTTCGGATTGTCTAATGGAAAAACCAATTTTTGAAGAAATCATTGTCGTCGAAGGCAAAGACGACACCAAACGCTTGCAAGAAGTCGTGGTCGCCGATACGATTGAAACCATCGGCTCAGCCATTAACGACGTCATCTTAAAACAAATCGCCCATGCCCAAGAAATTCGGGGCGTCATTGTCTTTACCGATCCTGATTTTGCTGGCGAGAAAATCCGCAAAATCATTATGGAAGCCGTGCCGGACGTCAAACACGCCTTCTTGCCACGTGCCCAAGCGCAAGGCAAAAAGAAACACCGCAGCTTAGGCGTTGAACATGCCAGTGATGAAGCAATCTTAGAAGCACTCAGCCGCGTCGTGACACCCGTCAGTGAAGCCGTATCTGCCGAAAATGCGATTAGTCAAAAAGATTTAATCGCCTTAGGACTAATGGTCGGCGAAGGCTCTAAACAACGCCGCGAAAAAATTGGCGACGAGCTCCGCATTGGCTATACGAATGGCAAACAATTACAAAAACGCCTCAGCATGTTCCGCATTACCAAAGAAGAACTCATCGCCGCCCTAGAGAAAGTAGAGGAAAATCATTGAACGAAAACCGCGATATCGCTAACCCTTCCAGAACGAAGGAAATCTTAAAAAAACACGGCTTTGTCTTTAAAAAAAGCTTAGGCCAAAACTTTTTGACCGAACCAAATATTTTACGTAAAATCGTCGCAACCGCTGAAATCACCAAAGAAACCAACGTGATTGAAGTCGGACCCGGCATCGGAGCTTTAACCGAACACCTCGGAAGAAGCGCCAATCAAGTCATCGCCTTTGAAATCGACGACCGCTTGATTCCCGTCTTAGCCGATACGCTCGCACCGTACTCAAATATTAAAGTCTTGCACCAAGACGTCTTAAAAGCCGACATTGCGACCGTCGTCAAAGAAGAATTTAACGAAAATTTACCCATTAAAGTCGTCGCAAACTTACCGTATTACATTACGACGCCCATTATGATGTACTTTTTAGAATCCGGTGTCGATATTGCCGAAATGGTTGTCATGATGCAAAAAGAAGTCGCCGACCGGATCAGCGCAAAACCTGGTACCAAAGCATACGGCTCACTCTCCATCGCCGTACAATACTACATGGAAGCACAACTGGCCTTCATCGTACCCAAAACCGTCTTCGTGCCACAACCAAACGTGGATTCGGCCATCTTAAGATTAACACGCCGGGCGACACCAGCTGTTGACGTCACAGATGAAAAAGAATTCTTTAAATTAACCAAAGCCGCATTCCAATTACGTCGCAAAACCCTTTGGAATAACTTGCAAAACACATACGGCAAAACACCTGAAATCAAAGAATGGCTCCAAGCCAGCTTAGAAACCGCCGGCATTGATCCAACACGCCGCGGCGAAACCTTATCACTAGCTGAATTCGCAGCGTTAAGCAACGCGATGCTAGCAAGTAAATAATGCTCTTTATCAAATGGTATTGTTGGAATCTGGCGCTCCCTTGCGAAAAATCACCTTGTGTGAAGGGCTGCGAGACCGCTTCGAGCTTAGGATTGCTGAAGCCGTTCGAGCAAAGCGAGTTACGGATACAGTATCAGGCCTCTGCGTGACGCTCAGCTCGAAAGCTTCAAACTCTAGGTAAGTGCTGAAGCACAAACCTAGAGTAATTCACATTTCGTCTTTTAACGCAGCCGACACAAGGCGTTTTTCTCCAGTCCGCTAGTATCCGTTATCCGTTTGATATCTTTTTTGTTAAAAAATGAAATAAATGCTGAGAGAAAGCTTGTAGCGATATTTCCATCAACACTAAAAATTGTACAACCTAAATAATCACGACAAAAAAGCCTAGAACGATTTGTTTTAGGCTTTTTTGCTTGTGTGTATTTCTTTTGAAAAGACAATCTCAACTGGAAAAAATTTGATACAGATTCACGTTTCTATATTTCATTTGAAAATGTATCGTGAAAAGACAATCGAAAGTTTCATCAACTGTCTTGACAGGTCGTGTCTTAAAAGCTACACTAAAGACAGTTAAAAAAGTGTCTTGACACCTAATTAGATGGAGGGAAACAAAATGAAAAGAAATTCAACGCATCAAATAACCATTTCAGCATTACTAATCGCCATGGGTGTCATCATTCCAATGGTGATGCCAAAAATCGTCATCGGACCCGCATCCTTTACATTAGCAAGCCATGTCCCATTATTTATCGCCATGTTCTTTTCACCAAGTGTCGCAATCGCGGTCGCTTTGGGAACTGCATTTGGCTTCTTTATTAACGGCTTACCATTTATTATCGGCCTACGAGCATTATCGCATTTAGTCTTTGCCGTGATCGGCTCGACGTATTTACAAAAACATCCGGAAATTGTTTTAGAACCAAAAAAATTCCAAGTGTATAATTTTATCTTAGCTTTGATCCACGCAGCCTTTGAACTACTCGTTGTCGCAATCTTCTTATTCGGAGGACAATTGCAAGTCGACGGAAATGTCTTTTACTTCTTCTTCGTGTTAATGGGCGTCGGCGGCATCGTCCACAGCATGATCGATTATAACATCGCCTTTTTCGTTGTTCGCTCACTCAATCGCGGCTTTGCCATCCCAATTTTCCGCAAAGCAAAAGAAGAAGCAGCTTAGATTCGTTCGTACGTTAGAAGAACCTTCCCCGATTATGTTATGTAGCATTGTTAGAATAATGAAGATTGCTCAATATGCCCGTTTTCTTCAAAAACTTTTCGTTTCCTGGGTTAACCGTTAGACCGTCCTCAGACGATGATTACTGAAGCCGTTCGAGCAAAGCGAGTTACGGATACAGTATCAGGCTGCAAGCGTGACACTCGGACCTGAGAGTTTCAAACGCTAGCTAATTGCTAAAGCAATAAGCCAACGTAATTATCATCTCATTTTTAGAAAAGGTAATTGTGAATTGTAATAGAGAATGATAGAATATTTTCAAAGGAAAAAACGGTTCGACCGTTTATCACTTATAGACTAAGTTGTGTATAAGATGGTTATTTTTTTAAATAATTCACGATAAAATAATGAACTATCTAATGTAAGCCAAAGTAAACATGGTATGCATTAGATAGTTTTTTTATAGTTATGAACTCATTATATTACTTTTAGATCAGCAAGTTTATGTAGAAATACTTGCCATGGTTTCAGTATTTATTCTTAAATTTTTCAACAGCGTAATTAACCACTATCATTAAAAAGAAACGCATACTCGGCAGAATTTCTGGAAGAATTTTGGTCGCTTGTAGCACTGTCCAAGGATTCAATGTGAATTACAGCCTCTTCATGCGTCAGCGTGTAGAGGCTGTTTGAAGCTTGAAAGTTGAGAGTCACGCAGAGGCCTGATACTGTATCCGTAACTCGCTATGCTCGAACGGCTTCAGCAACTACAGGCTCGAAACGGTCCCAGCGCTACCGAAAGCGACCCAAAAATTCTGTAAGAAATTCCTAACCCAAACCAGAGGTTCTCTCCAGTCGGATCTATTCAAAGTTGAATGCAATGTATAAGGTAGGTTACATCAACATCACATATATTTAAGTAGATATTTTGAAGTGTTTTTGCCGAGTAAGAAAACTTTCAGAAAATGCCATTGTCGGAAAGAGACAACTGTGGTATATTCTATCCACGGCTGTAAGCCTAAAAATAATCAGAGTAGAAAATAAAGCGTTAAGTGTCAAAAAATGGAATGTCGTTTTTGGACGAAGGGCTGTGGCTCGCGGTTTTATTTTCGCATTCGCTGAATAATCGAATGTTGCAACTCTAAAAAGGAGATGCTTCAAATGAACAAAAAACTAAATGCTTACATGATAAGCATGATGGGACTGCTGATCGCCATAATGGTCGTCCTATCCCGAATCTTAGGGTTCGAATGGCAATTCATCAAAATCTCGTTTGATTTTGTGCCAAAAATCGTCATGGCAATGATGTTTGGACCGATTTGGACCGGCATCGGCGCAGTCATCGCCGACATCATCGGAATGATGCTCTTTGCAAAAGCCGCTTTCTTTCCAGGCTTTACCCTCAACGCCTTTATCGGAGGTTGTATTTACGGCTACTTCTTTTATAAAAAAGAAGTCACATGGAAAAATGCGTTCTTATGTACCTTGGCAAATACCTTGTTAATTGGCTTTATCTTAACACCGATTTGGTTGGCAATTATGTACAACCAACCATTAACAAGCTGGGTCATCTGGGGACCACGCCTCGTGAAAGGTGCGTTGATGTTACCGATCCAAACCATCTTAACGTATGTCGTCGGTCGTGCCATTCCAATGAAGACATTAATGAAAAGAAGTCGCTATTCTTTCTAATAGCGTAATAGTTGCATCGCATCTCCTTTCCCTGTACTCTAAAATAGAGTCTGGAAAGGAGATTTTTTAATGCAGAAACAAACCCTCATATCACTTGGTCTGCTCGCACTCGCGCTCATCGTGGGCGCAATGATTTGGTTCAACCGACCCTCAAACGATGCGACCGAATCAACAGACACAAGTTCAACGACTAGCAGCGAGACAACCGCTAGCACAAATACAACGCAACCAAGCACGACGACAACATCTGACAACACAACGGAAAGCACAACTGCTCCAAACGAATCCGCTACATGGATTGATCAAAAAATTGCAGAAATGACCATCGCAGAAAAAGTCGGCCAACTCTTTCTTGTCCGTTATCCTGGAGACATCGCGCTAACCGATAGCCAAACCTATCATCTAGGCGGTTTTTTACTCTTTGGCCAAGATGTGGAAAATGCGACAGCTGAAAGTCTGATCACTCAAATTCAAACCTTACAAGCAAACAGTGACATCCCGCTCTTGATGGGCGCCGATGAAGAAGGAGGGACCGTGACACGGATTAGCCGTAACGCGAATCTTGTGGCGAGTCCATTTTTAGCCCCACAAACGCTGTACCAAAATGGTGGCTGGGAAGCAATCACTGCCGATACGAAACAAAAAGCAGAAATCTTAACCAATTACGGCATTCAACTCGGCTTATTCCCAGTGGCCGATGTTTCGACCGATCCGAATGCCTTCATTTATGATCGCACGATTGGCTTAGACGCGGCGGGGACGAGTACCTTTGTCGAAACGGTCGTTAAGAGCCTTGCCGGAACAGGCGTTGCTTCGACGTTGAAACATTTTCCAGGTTACGGTAATAATCGTGATTCGCATGTCGAGATCGTGCGCGATACGCGAACCCTTGAAGAACTGCGCGCCAATGATTTTCTGCCTTTTGAAGCAGGGATTAAAGCCGGAGCGGATAGTGTCCTCGTGTCACATAATATCGTCACCAGTATTGACGACACGCAACCTGCTTCGCTATCTCCTAAAGTCATCCAAGTCTTACGCGAGGAACTGGGCTTTGAGGGTGTCATTATGACCGATGACATGGACATGCTAGGGCTCGCCGATTTTACGAGCCAAGAACAAGCGGGCCTAGCTGCGCTTAAAGCCGGCAATGATTTAGTCTTGTCTTCAAGTTATGCAAGCCAAATTCCCGTCGTCATTACGGCAGTGGAAAATGGCGACTATCCAGAAGCGGACTTAGACGCGTCCGTGCGTCGGATTCTCACGCTCAAAGAATCGCTAGGTCTTCTAAACGAATAACACTATCCAACGACAATAACATCACACAAAAAAGCAGCGGCCGAATTTCCGGTCGCTGCTTTTTGTTTATCCTCATTCTAACGTTATAGATTGTTGGAACTGCGCGTGATAGAGTGCGTGATACGCGCCTTCTGCTGCGAGTAACTGTTCATGCGTTCCTTGTTCAATGATTTGGCCTTGATCCATCACCAAGATTTGATCGGCCGCTTGGATTGTTGCCAGGCGATGGGCAATGACAAAGCTGGTTTTCCCAGACATCAGCGCTAAGAAGGCGTCTTGGATTTTCTTCTCGGTCAATGGGTCAACGGAACTAGTGGCTTCGTCCAAAATTAACATCGGCGGGTTGGCAATCATCGTCCGGGTAATCGTCAATAACTGGCGCTGGCCTTCGGATAATTTAACGCCGTAATGGCCGATTTGGGTATCGAGTTGTTCGGGTAAGTCCATGACATAGTCGAACATTTCGGTTTTTTTGAGTGCGTCATAAATCATCTCGTTGGTGGCGTCGGGTCTACCGTACGTCAGGTTCTCACGGAGCGTGGCGTCAAAGAGCCACGTATCTTGTAATACCATCCCAAACGATTGACGTAATTGATTCCGCGGAATCATTTGGATGTCTTCACCATCAAGCAAGATTTTGCCGGCTTGCACGTCGTAAAAGCGCATCAGTAAGTTGACTAAGGTTGATTTGCCGGCACCGGTTTTCCCAACAATCGCAATCGTTTCACCGGCATGTGCGGTGAACGAAAAGTCGGTGATTAGCGGACGATCTTCTTGGTAAGCAAACGCCACGTTCTCAAACACAATCTCACCTTTGACGGCTGGTAACGTGCGTGTTGCTTCGACGGTTTCAATCGGTTGATCGAGTAAGTCAAAGGCGCGACTCAATCCAGCGAAAGCCCCTTGGATTTGCGTCATTAAGCCCGAAATTTCAATGAATGGTTTGGAAAATTGGGTCGAGTAAATCGTAAAGCTGGCGATCATTCCGACAGTCACGGTTGTGGATCCACGTAAAATTAACCACGCGCCAACAAAACCGACCGCGACATACGCTAAGTGATCGACAAAGCGTGAGACCGGGTTTGTAAGGGAAGAAGAGTACATCGCTTGTTGTCCGCGAACGCGTAACGTCTGGTTCAAGCCATCAAAGGCGACTTCATTGCGTGTTTCTTGTTGGAACGCTTTGACGAGACTTTGATTGCCGACGCGTTCATTAATGAAACTCGTCATATCGCCGAGAATTTCTTGTTGCTGGCGAAAATCGTTTTGGGAGCGTTTGGCGACCCAGTAACTCACAAAAAAGATAATCGGTGTCACGAGTAAGACAACGAGTGTCAGGGTCACGTTGAGTGTGAGCATTAAGAAAAAGGCTAAAATAATAACGGTGACGCCGGTAAATAATTGTTGGTAAACGGCCGAGACCGCGACTGAGACTTGATCCAAGTCATTGGTGAAGCGACTCATTAAACTCCCGTGTGGCGTTTGGTCATACGTTTGAAGTGGCAGTTGGTTCAAATGAGCAAACGTATCTTGACGCAAGCGATTGACGCTTTGGTAAGCGACCTGGTTTCCTAAGCGTTGAATAATCCACTGGCTAAAGACCGTAATCAAAATCACGATTAAAAATAACCACAAAATGTCCCATAAGACATCGAAATTCACGCGACCAAAGCCGATTAATTGGTCAATGGCGCGACCAATCAAGAAGGTGACATACACCGACGTGCCACCTGCGATGACGCCAAAGACGAGGGCGAAGAGATTTTCTTTGAATGAGGCCGTTAAATACGGCAGAAAACGGGTAAACGTCTGCCAATCAAATGATTTTTTTCGCATTTAAATCGCCTCCTTTTGTGTGTCGACCATCGCTTGGTAATAACTAGAAGTCGCAAGCAAGGTCTTGTGCGTGCCTTGCGCGGTCAGGCGACCTTTTTCTAAGACGAGAATTTGATCGGCTTCTTTAATCGAAGCAATGCGTTGCGAAATTAAGAAAACGGTCATCGACAACGCTTTTAATTCTTGGCGCAAGAGATAGTCGGTTTGGTAATCAAGCGCGCTTAGCGAGTCATCGAGTACCAAGATATTGGGTTTGCGCATTAACGCACGGGCAATCGCCAAGCGTTGAACTTGCCCACCTGAGAAGTTTTTACCGCCTTCAACAATTAACGTGTCGAGTTGTTGCGGCAACTGCCGGACGAATTCCGCCCCTTGGGCAATCGTCAGGGCTTCCCAACAGTCGTCATCGCTCGCTTCCGCATTCCCCCACTGCAAGTTTTCACGAATCGTGCCACGCAGTAAGATTGATTTTTGCGGGACAAACGCAATTTGATTGCGTAAATTATCTAGTGGCCAGTCGGTAACATTAACGTGATCAATCAAAACGTTACCGCTTGTCACATCGTAAAAGCGGGGCAACAATTGCGTTAACGTCGATTTCCCAGAACCGGTTGGCCCGGTAATCCCTACAGTACTTCCAGCTGGTATGGCAAACGAGATTTCTTTTAAGACACGGCCGTAATCGGGACGATAACGGAAATTCACGTTATCAAAGACGATTTCACCCGCCATTTCTTCTGGCGTATAGTCGGTGCCACGTTCAAGTAAGGTTACCGGGCGATCAAAGACTTCATTAATTCGACGCGCGGACGCTTCTGAGCGGGTAAAAATCACGACTAAATTGGAGACGACAATTAAGGCTAATAACATTTGGTTCATATAATTGACGAGCGCTAAAATCTCACCTTGTTGCAGATCGCCGACTTCAACTTTTAAGCCACCAATGGCAAACACACCGAGTACGCCGAGGTTTAAAATCAAGGTCGTCAGTGGCGACAAAATGGTTGATAGTTGCGCCACTCGTAAATAATCTTTATTCAACGCGTCACTGGCGTCATTGAATTTTTTGACTTCATTTGATTGGCGATCAAACGCCCGAATGATGCGCACACCACTTAAGTTTTGCGCGACCAGTTGATTGAGGCGGTCGAGTTGTTGTTGCACCGTGCGATAAAGCGGCACCGAAAAACGAATTAAAATAAATAATAAGAGCGAGAAAATCGGTAAAATTGCCACAAACACGAGACCCATTTGCCAATCAATATAAAACGACATGACGAGCGCGCCAATACTTAAAAACGGTGCACGAACGACGAGACGAATGAGCATCGCCAGTGCCAGTTGCATTTGGTTGACGTCATTGGTCATCCGCGTGATTAACGTATCGGAGCCAAAGTAATTCAAATCACTGTGATTCAGGCGGTTAATTTTTTGCAGTAACTGTTTGCGTAGCTCCGTGCCAAGCCCGAGTGAGGCGATAGATGCGTAATACTGACACGTCACCGCACAAATTAAACCGGTAATCGAGAAGAAAATCATCCAGCCAGTCATTTCCCAGACTTTTGTCCAGTTTTGTTGCTGGATACCTTGGTCGATTAAGACTGCCATTAATAATGGAAGAATTAATTCAAAGATCGCCTCCGCAAATTTAAAGACGGGACCTAAAATCATTTCCTTGCGATAGTCTTTTGCATATTTCAATAAATGGAACATTCCTCCAACTCCTTCAGTGGTTTCCTTGTTCTATCATAGCGAAAAAAGGATGAAATGAAAAGAACTGTGCATGATGTTACAAACAAGTAACGAATGTAACGAAAAAGAAATGGCTTTCATTCACTCTTTTGACTCGTTTGTTCAATAGAATACAAGTTAACTGTCGAATTTCACGCATGATTGTAATAATCTGTAAGCAAATTGCAATAAATAACAACTGAAAATCAAGTATACTATCCAAAGAATTCGTTTAACAAAAGAAAGGTGTGAATTATTTTTGTTGAAGGGAAAAAAAGGTATCGCCTATGGGCTCTTATTGTTCCAACTTATCGCCCCAATGGCTGTCTCAGCGGATACGATCGACTCGCTGAATAAAGAAGAAAATCAGTTACAACAACAAAGTCAAGCGATCAGTCAAGAAGTACAGAGCGCTTTAACGCAAGTCAATGAGACGTATCAAGCGGTCGAAACACTGAAAAGTGATATCGCCGAAAACGAGGCGCGCCTCGTCGAAACCAAAGAAGAGATTAGCCAAACGCAAGAAGCCATCGAACGACGCAAAGAAGTCGTGGCAGAACGCTTACGTCAGCTACAAGTAAATCGCGTCAACGAGAATAAACTCTTCGTGCTCCTAGAATCATCGAGCCTCCAAGAGCTTATTAACGGTGTCTACGCCATTACCCTCTTCCAAAACGCCGAAAAAGAAGCGGTGGAAAGTTTAGAAAGCGAAACGGCAAAACTCGAAACACTCGAAGCAACGATGGAAGAAACACAAGCAAATTTGACGCAAAACCAAGCGGCATTAGAAGAAGAAGCCGCAACGTTTGAGACACGCGTTCAAGCGTTGCAAGAACAACTTGCGACCAATCAAGCAGCGTTAACGACGATTGCCAACAGCAAAGCCGTGGAACTCGCGCGCATTGAGGCAGAAGCCAAACGTCAAGAAGAAGAAGCTGCGGCCCAAAAACAAGCCGAAGCCGACGCGAAAAAAGCCGCTGAAGAAGCGAAAAAAGAACAAATCCAAACCAACGTGAACCAAAATACGTCATCGAATCAATCCGTCAGCAAACCAAGCACGACAACACCATCAACGCCACAACCAGCACCATCTGTGGAAGAGACACCAGTCGTGGAAGAAAAACCAACGAGCACGGGCAAAGTCTTATACATGGAGTCAACAGCCTATTCATATACCGAACCTGGCTCAAGTTATTACACGGCGCTTGGGATTGATTTACGTCAAAACTCACAAGTCGTCGCTGTCGATCCAAACGTCATTCCACTTGGAACTCTGGTAGAAGTCGAAGGATACGGCATTGCCTTAGCTGCAGATACCGGTGGCGCCATCAAAGGGAACATCTTAGACGTCCATCTTGGCAGTGTGGAAGCCTGTCGTCAGTGGGGACGCCGCTTCAATGTCAAAGTGACGATTTTAGATTAAATGATTATTACATAAAAAATAAGCGGACGTCTCATTTGTCTTCGTGTAGAGCGAAGATGGATGAGGCGTTTTTTGTTTTTAATTTTTGAAGAGTACTGAAAATGAATATTTGCCAATAATTTAATCTTGTATAAGTCACAAATATTTTTTTGTATTTAAGAGAGAAAAAGACGAACGGAATTTTTACACGCATATTTTTTGAACAAACATTGAATAGAACCTTGGGATCGTTCAATGTTTGTTCTTTTTTTGACAATCAGTATAATTATTAAAATAACATATAAAATTCAATTATAATTAGCTTGTTAAAATAACAAAGTGTTAAAAATCTTTTTAAGCGAATAATTAATAAAAACAACGATTATCATAGAGTAGAACACTTAAATAGTCGAACAATCCTTTAATAGGAAGCATTTAATGAAATCGGTTGATTTCGTGAAATCCGATAGTTCGGCTTTATCTTTTAAGAAAATGTCAATAAAAGCTTTGCTAAAGGTGGGTTATCCGATATAATAATAACGATTAGTCGAAAAAATCGTCAATTTTAGGGAGGGTATTGCTTCAAATGAAAAATCCGTGGGTCAAAGGAGTTAGTGTCTTGATCGTGGCCGGAGTAGCTGTTGGCGTAAATGTCCTAGGGTATACGAAAACCAAACAAGCCCAGCAGGCACAACGAATCGAGCAGGCCGTCACAACTATAAGTAATCAACAGAAACAACTTGAAACAATCCAAACAGCTATTGATGCTGCTTACGAGGACGAAACACAAGATCTATTAAAACCGAATGTAACGGTTGAGAGTATGACGAAAATTGAAAATAATCTCAATCGGCTGAAAGTAACCGCAGCTGATTTTTCACTATCAGCCAAAGATTTGCCGGCAGAAGTGGAAAGCTTGGGTCAGCAAAAAGCACAGCTTCAAACGCAATTGCAGATTGTCAGTGATAAAGTAAAACTTCAGCAACAGTTACTAAAATTATTCACCAATGAATCAATCAACTTCCAAGAAGCGATCAATGATGTCATTATTCAACCAGAAGCTACGCTCAAAGAAATTGAGACGATTCGAGAAGCGGTGACATTATTGCCAGGAGAACAGTGGCAAGCTATGATGAAGGAATACTTGGATTATGCCCAAGCCCAAGTCAGTCGGGCAAATGATTTACGCACGAGCTTTGAAGAGATGTTAGACGATGGCAAAGTGACGGACGCGGCGACGTATGAACATTACTTAACGGCGGCTGATAGTATTACCCAAGTAAGAAATCCTGAACTAAAAGAAACATTCCAAACGCAGTTGAATCAAATCGGTGAGCAACTTGGTTTCGGTTCGATGTACTACTCGCAAGATGAAACGTATGAATAAAAAGCTTCTATAATATAAATAGATCATAATTAAGGATAGAAAGTAGAGAAAACATGGAAGAAACAATTAGCTTAAAAGAGATATTTGATCTCTTACGGAAACGCATGACCACGATTTTAATCAGTACGTTTATCGGTCTGGCCTTGGCTGGAGGATTTACCTTCTTTTTCATTACACCACAATATAGTTCACGCGCTCAATTAATCGTCTCAATGCCACAATCTGAGACAAGTAGTGTGAACGATATCAATTTTAATTTACAAATGTTAAATACGTATAAAGATATTATTTTGCAAGGAGACGCCCAAGCAGAAGAAGTACAACGTCGCTTAGAAGCAGATAATGGCATCAACATGACAATGGGCGAGATCAAAGCTTCTTTAGAAGTCGTTCAAGCACAAAATTCACAAATGTTCTCGATCCAAGCGACAGCGGACAATGCGATGACAGCGGAACTAATTGCCAATACGACAGCCGAAGTCTTCCAAGAAACGGTGAAAGACATCTTAACGAATGTCGAAGAAATTACGATTGTCTCAAGAGCGGTTGCCAGTCCGAACCCTGTTTCACCGAATAACAAATTAAATTTAGCCATCGGTCTGGTACTTGGCGTGATGGTCGGTGTCGGATTAGCCTTTGTCTTTGAACTACTCGATCGTACAGTGAAAGATCCACGTTTTGTGACGGAAAACTTAGAATTAACCATTTTGGGAACCGTTCCACTAATGAGTGCCAAAGAAGTTAATGCGAAAGTAACTCAAAAAATCGTGAAACCTGCGACACAAAAAAAGACGACAACTGGTGAAGTCAATCGCCGTAGTCGTTCGAAAGTCTAGAAGGAGAAGCACATGTCAAAAAAACAAGCAAAAGAAACCCAAACAAAAGCCGTGGGGTTGATCACCTTGACTGATCCTTCTTCACCGGTTTCAGAACAATACCGCACGATTCGAACGAATATTCAATTTGCCTCATCCGTCGATCGCCGCCTACAAACAATGGTGGTGACGTCATCAGGTCCTGGTGAAGGGAAGTCCACCACTGCGGCGAACTTAGCGATTGTCTTCGCTAAATCTGGTCAAAGAGTCTTATTAGCCGATGCCGATATGCGCAAACCAACCGTCTTTAAGACGTTCCAACTAAATAACGCCAAAGGATTGAGTACGGTTTTAAGTACTAGCCAAAACGTGTTAGAGGTTTGTCAACCAACCGTGGTTGAAAATCTTCATGTCTTAACGAGTGGACCAAAACCACCGAACCCTTCCGAGTTACTTGGATCAAAACGCATGAATCAAGTCATTGCGGAACTGAAACAAGCCTATGACATTATTATCTTTGATATGCCACCGGTGATTACCGTGACGGACGCGCAAATTGTGGCTTCCAAAGTCGATGGGACGCTACTTGTTATTCGTGAAAATGTGACGAACAAAGAATCGATTACAAAAGCCAAAGAAGCCTTAACCTTAGTTAAAGCGCATATCTTAGGCACTGTCTATAACGGCGCTACCCAAGCGAAAGACCAAGGCTATTACTACTATTAATAACAGTTTTACCTTAAAGTAAGCTTAAAAACGTAAGTGAGAAAGGAAGTGAACACGCATGATTGATTTACATTGCCATATCTTACCGGGCGTCGATGACGGTGCCGCAAGTCTACAAGAAAGTTTATCGATGGCAGAACAAGCCATCGCACAAGGCATTACCCACCTCTTATGTACCCCGCATCACAACAACGGACGCTATGAAAATAATAAAAAATCAATCATTGAGGCTGTTCACCACCTACAAAATGCCCTTGATGAACGCAACCTCCCCTTGACCTTGTTAGAAGGTCAAGAGGTTCGCGTGACGGGCGAGCTCATCACCGCAATCGAAAAAGATCACCTATTATTTACTGATATTACGGATACGTATCTATTACTGGAATTCCCAACACAGGATGTTCCAGCTTTTAGCGAATCGTTATTCTTTGAATTACGTACACTCGGTAAAGTACCAGTCATCGTTCATCCAGAACGCAATGCGATGTTTCGTGAAAATCCGAATCGCTTAATCCCGTTTTTAGAGATGGGCTGTTTAGCACAATTGACCGCACCAAGCATTGTCGGTGTTTTCGGCAAACACATTCAAAAGACAGCACACGAAATGGTCACCCACAATCTGGTCCAAATGGTGGCCTCCGATGCTCATGGCGTGGCAAAACGCCGATTTTATTTGAAAGAAGCTTACGAAATCATTAAACAAGACTGGGGCAAAGAAAAAGTCTTACAAATGCAACAAGTCGCTAGAGACCTCGTCAACGGCGATGACGTGACTTATCCAAGTTACACAGAAGTGAAAAAGAAAAAATTTGGATTGTTTTAGGGGGAATTCGGGTGTTTGTGTTAACAAGAAAACGCAAAATCATGATTATCGCACTCGTCGATTTATTGATTTTACTTTTTTCCAATCTATTTGCCTATTTATTTATGGATCCTTTTGTTTCAATCGAAGTATCCTCTTTACCGGGGATGATGTTGATTACGACCGGGATGTATTTTGTCTTTGGTGTATTCTTTAAAGTCTTCACTCGGATGAATCGCTATACGAATTTACAAGAAATTATCGCCATTGTTTTAACGACAACGTCAATGGCAGCTAGCAGTTTATTGTTAAATTGGCTATTTTACGGTTCCTTTAGTAAACGCATGATGACGTTTATTTTTTTAGTCAGCACCTTACTGGTTGTGATGAGCCGCTTGATGTGGCGACTGTATATCGAACGCAAAAACGGTTGGCGTAAAGATCGAGGCGAAAAGGAACAACGGACACTAGTTATTGGTGCGGGAGAAGCAGGACGCATCTTAATTAATAGCGTGACGCATTCACTCACCGCTCATGAAATTGAGATTATCGGTCTGATTGACGATGATCCAAATAAACAACGTATTTATTTAGAAGGGATTCAAGTCAAAGGAACGATTGAAGACTTGCCTGATTTGATTAAAGAGCATCAAATCGACATGGTGACAATTGCCATTCCATCCTTGACGCCGAAACGGCTGCGCGAAATGATTACCTTATTAAAAACAACGCCCGTCAAAATCAATACGATGCCGTCAATGGAAGAACTGGCTTCGGGGAAAGTCAGTATCTCACGCTTAAAAAACATTGACGTCGTCGATTTACTTGGACGCGAAGAAGTTAAACTTGATATTGAACAAATCAAAGATCAATTAACCGATAAAGTGATTCTGGTTACTGGAGCAGGTGGGTCGATTGGCTCAGAAATCTGTCGCCAAGTCATGCAATTTACGCCGAAGACATTACTTTTACTGGGACACGGCGAAAATTCAATTTACTTAATCGAGCGTGAATTGCGTCAAACGTTTGCGACAAAAACGACCCAAATCATCCCAGTGATTGCCGACGTGCAAGATCGCCAACGGATAATGGACGTCATGTCCGAGTACCAACCACAGATTGTCTATCATGCGGCAGCGCACAAGCACGTGCCGTTAATGGAAGCCAATCCAAGAGAATCTGTTAAAAACAATGTCTACGGTACAAAAAACGTCGCCGAAGCTGCCAAAGCGGCCGGTGTCGCAAAATTCGTAATGGTTTCAACGGATAAAGCCAATAACCCACCAAACGTGATGGGCGCAACGAAACGCATTGCCGAACTGATTGTGACAGGACTCAACGAAAATAGCCAAACCAAATTCTCAGCGGTCCGCTTTGGTAACGTCTTAGGTTCACGTGGTAGTGTCATTCCGGTATTCCGTGAACAAATTGCCAAAGGTGGTCCGATTACGATTACCGACTTTCGCATGACCCGCTACTTCATGACGATTCCTGAAGCAAGTCGCCTCGTGATTCAATCAGGGGCACTAGCGAGTGGGGGCGAAATCTTTGTCTTAGACATGGGCGAACCCGTCAAAATCGTTGATCTGGCCAAAAACATGATTCAGCTCAGTGGCTATACTGAAAACGAGATTAAAATCGTTGAAAGTGGGATTCGTCCAGGTGAAAAACTTTATGAAGAATTACTACTCGATGAAGAACGCAACGATCAACAAGTCTTTGATAAAATTTTTGTTGGAAATATCAAAGGCGCGAAACTCGAAGAAGTGATGGATTTTTTGGAGAGTTTACCAGAAGACGAAAGATTGTTAGCGAAAAAAGTTGTGGGGTTTGCGAATAGATAACTATATTCTAAGTTCTAACCAAAGCTATATATTTATAAACATTCTTGATTGGATATGTTTTTCGACGTGAGTAGGGTGAAAGGATAAAGAGGCTGTAAGGCAGTGAGGGCAAGGGTTTTAGAGGTTGATGTATATGGGCGAATGTTACAGAAGCATTACATGTCTAAGCATCCAATCAAGAGATGGAATTATGCAAGATATAGTGCTTAAATTCAATGCAACACACTACATATAGATTAAGAAATCAAGGTGTATTAACCACTTTGATATACATTTACAAAGGGCAGGAGGAACTTTCATGGTTTACTTAAAAATTAAAAGATTAATAGATATCATACTTTCAACATTAGGACTTATCATATTATCTCCTGTATTTTTAGTGCTCACTACCGCAATAAAGCTGGATTCCCCTGGGGCTATTCTTTTTAAGCAGAGGAGGGTTGGTTTACATAAGAAGCAATTCGATATTTTAAAGTTTAGGACAATGAGAATTGATACACCAAAGGACACACCAACTCATCTTTTAGAAAATCCGGATCAATGGATTACAAAGGTAGGGAGATTTTTACGCAAAACTTCACTTGATGAGTTACCTCAAATCATTAATATCTTAAAAGGTGAAATGTCTATTGTTGGGCCAAGACCTGCGCTGTGGAATCAATATGATCTTTTGAATGAGAGGGATAAGTATGGTGCAAATGATGTCCCTGTTGGACTTACTGGATGGGCACAGATTAATGGAAGAGATGAACTTGATATCGAAGCAAAGGCTAAACTTGATGGTGAATATGTAAAGAATATCGGATTTAAAATGGATATGAAGTGTTTCTTTGGTACATTTTTAAGCGTACTAAGAAGTGATGGTGTTGTCGAAGGCGGAGCCGCAGAAATGGTAAAAAAGGAAGAATCTAAGCTATGAAGAGAGTTCTAATAACGGGAGCAAACAGTTATATCGGATCACATGTAGAAGAATGGTTGAAGAAAAATCCTGATGCATATTCTGTGGATACTATCGATATGATTGATGGTAAATGGAAAGTGAAAGATTTTTCTCAATATGATGTTATATACCATGTCGCTGGTATTGCTCATGCAGATGTAGGAAATGTATCAGAAGAGCGTAAGCTTCTCTACTATAAGATTAATACGGATTTAGCGGTAGAAGTAGCACAGAAAGCAAAAAATGAAGGTGTTAAGCAGTTTATCTTTATGTCTTCCATGATAGTTTACTCTGGGTGTGAGGAAAAATTCATTACAAAAGATACTGCTCCTGTAGCACTTAATTTCTATGGGGACTCTAAGTGGCAGGCTGATCAAAAAATCAGAGCAATTGAGACACGAGATTTCAAAGTAGTCGTTCTAAGACCTCCGATGATTTATGGAAATAAAAGTAAGGGTAACTATGCAGAACTTGTTAAGCTTGCAACTAAGCTTCCAGTATTTCCGGTAGTAATAAATAGGAGATCTATGTTGTACATTGATAACCTCTGTGAGTTTGTAAAACTGATGATTGATAACCAAGAATCTGGTGTATTTTTTCCGCAGAATAGTCAATATACAGTAACAAGCGAAATGGTTCATATGATTGCAAAGACTAAAGGTCACAAAATTGTAATGATCCCAGGATTTGGCTGGATAATCAAGCTTTTAATGAAGTTTCCTGGAAAGATAGGTGGGCTTGCTACAAAAGCATTTGGTGATTCTGCTTACGATCTTAAGATGAGTGAATATAAGATTAATTATAGAGTGGTAGGTTTTGAAGAAAGTATTTTGAAGGAAGGAAGAATAGATGAGTATGAAACCTAAGGCATTAATGTTAGCATCGGTTGCATCTATGATAGATTTATTCAATATGGATAACATTTCTATCTTAAAAGATCTAGGATATAGTGTTGATGTTGCAACCAATTTTGAATATGGATCGATAACAAGTCAAGATAGGGTTAATGAATTTAGAAATGAATTGGAAAAAGACGATATTAGAACATTTCAGATACCTATACCTAGAAGTATTGTAAATGGCGGGATAATGAAATCATACAAACTGATTAAAAAATTGATTGAAGAAAATCAGTATAGAATAGTTCATTGTCATTCTCCGATTGGTGGTGTAGTTTGCAGATTGGCTTGTAGAGCATCAAGAAAAAAGCATGGTATCAAAGTGATTTATACCGCTCATGGATTTCACTTTTTTAAAGGCGCGAGTAAAAAAGCATGGTTAATTTTCTATCCAATTGAAAAATTCTGTTCAAGATTTACTGATCTACTAATTACGATAAACAAGGAAGATTATAACATTGCTCAGAAATTTCATGCAAAAAAGACGGAATTTGTTCCTGGAATTGGGGTGCATACTGATGAATTTAGAAATGTAGCTGTTGATAGAAATGCAAAAAGAAAAGAGCTCGGTTTTTCTGAAAAAGATTTTGTTTTTATGAGTACTGGACAACTCTCTGTTCGCAAAAATCACGAAGTAATAATAAAAGCATTGAGTAAAATCAAAGATGACAGAGTCAAATATTTGATTGTTGGTTTTGGTGAGCTGGATCAAGAATTAAAGGAACTAGTAATAAAGCTTGGGTTAAAGAACAGGGTTATTTTCACAGGTTATAGAGGCGATGTTAAGGAACTATTACATGGTGTAGATGGGTACGCATTTCCAAGTCTTCAAGAAGGATTGCCGGCATCTTTAATGGAGGCAATGTCTGTTGGGTTACCAGTAGTGTGTAGTAAAATCAGAGGTAATGAGGATTTAATCAAGGATGGTAATGGTGGTTATTTATACGATCCTTATGATATTGATGGCTTTTCTGAGGGGATGGAAAAAATAGTTCATTCAAAGGCTGGAGAAATGGGGACAGTAAACATTGAAACCATGAAATCGTTCGATACAGAAGTTGTTACTAATATAATGAAAAAAATATATTCAGATATATGATTTTTGTGGAAGGTGACTTAGATGGAATATGCTGTAGCAATAGTTTTTTATAATCCGAATAAAAATTCATTTCAGAATATAACTGTATATCAAAAAGTGTTTAAGCATATTTTGATTATTGATAATTCCACAACGAGTAATGAGGACTATTTTCTGAATAGAGACGGAGTAATCTATCAATTTATGGGTGGAAATAAGGGGATGGCTGTAGCTTTGAACGAAGCGTACAAATGGGCTATTGAAAATAGCATCGATTATTTGCTCACAATGGATCAAGATACTTATTACCCCTCAGACGAAATTGAAAAAATGGTGCGTTTTATTGAGAAACAAGAAAGTCAAGGAATCGATAATGTATGTATATATTCAGCGAATTTTGCCAAGCAATATACAGATAGTGGAAACAATGTAGTTGGCCCCCTAAATATAGAAAGAGAAAGAATACAGGAGTGTTCGTTCTCTATGACATCTGGAAGCTATATGAAGGTTTCTTTTCTCAAAAGAATAATGCCAATTGAAGATTGGTTCATTGGAATGGTCGATTACGATGTATGTGCCAGTTTGAAAGTGAATTACCCACTAAGTGTAATTTTAAGATATGGTAATTCGGTTATGTATCAAGTTGTTGGTGAACAATTGGAAAATACTTGGATCAATAAGTTTTTTCATATAGTTCATCTTAGCAATGATAGATATTATTATATGGAAAGAAATTCCCGTTTCTTTTTAGATAAGTATAGGACTAATAGAAGACTATGTTCAATAATGCGTAAACAAAGGATGAGAATCCTTTTTAATGTTATTTTTGAAAAAGATCGAATAGAAAAAGTCAAATTAATCGTAGATGGAAGAAAAGCATATAAAAAGAATGAATATGGGGTAAGAATAAGATAAAGTCCGTATAATTGTGTAAAAGTAAAAAGGCCATATAACAGTCCTTTTACGGTACAATGTTTTTAACGACAAAAACATACCCAGGAGGACTTTTACATGACCCAAGTACATTTTACACTGAAAAGCGAAGAGATTCAAAGCATTATTGAATATTCTGTAAAGGATGACGTTTCTAAAAATATTTTAACAACGGTATTTAATCAACTAATGGAAAATCAACGAACAGAATATATTCAAGCAAAAGAATATGAACGAACAGAAAACCGACAAAGTCAACGAAATGGCTATTATGAGCGCAGCTTTACGACACGTGTAGGCACGCTAGAATTAAAAGTACCCAGAACACGTGATGGCCATTTTTCACCCACAGTGTTTGAACGTTATCAACGAAACGAAAAAGCCCTCATGGCTTCAATGTTGGAAATGTATGTATCAGGCGTTTCAACTCGTAAAGTATCAAAAATTGTGG
This sequence comes from Enterococcus sp. DIV1314a, assembly GCF_051713805.1. Taxonomy (NCBI): domain Bacteria; kingdom Bacillati; phylum Bacillota; class Bacilli; order Lactobacillales; family Enterococcaceae; genus Enterococcus; species Enterococcus sp. DIV1314a. Next base: position 1,444,774 of record NZ_JBIOQP010000001.1, read on the forward strand.
AAGAACTTTGTGGTAAATCCGTCTCTAAGTCCTTTGTTTCTAGCTTAACAGAACAGCTAGAAACTATGGTTAACGAGTGGCAGAATCGTTTATTATCAGAAAAAAATTATCCTTACTTAATGACCGATGTACTCTATATAAAAGTACGAGAAGAAAATCGAGTACTCTCAAAAAGCTGTCATATAGCGATTGGAATAACCAAAGATGGCGACCGTGAAATTATCGGCTTCATGATTCAAAGTGGCGAAAGCGAAGAGACCTGGACAACATTTTTTGAATACCTAAAAGAACGCGGTTTACAAGGTACGGAACTCGTTATTTCTGATGCGCACAAAGGATTAGTCTCTGCCATTAGAAAATCCTTCACCAACGCAAGTTGGCAAAGATGCCAAGTTCACTTCCTAAGAAATATCTTTACCACCATTCCTAAAAAAAATTCAAAATCTTTCAGAGAAGCTGTTAAAGGAATTTTTAAGTTCACAGATATTAACTTAGCGCGTGAGGCTAAGAATCGATTGATTCATGATTATATCGATCAACCAAAATATTCAAAAGCTTGCGCATCATTGGATGATGGATTCGAAGACGCCTTTCAATATACCGTACAAGGAAATTCCCACAATCGACTAAAGAGTACCAATCTAATTGAACGACTGAATCAAGAAGTACGCAGAAGAGAAAAGATTATTCGCATCTTCCCCAATCAAACATCAGCCAATCGCTTAATTGGAGCCGTTCTTATGGACCTGCATGATGAATGGATTTATTCTTCAAGAAAATACATTAATTTTGATAAGTAGAAATGGTAAAAACATTGTATAGCATTTTACACAGGAGTCTGGACTTGACTAAGAATTAAAATGAGTTAGATAAAAAATAATAGGAGATATTGACTATGCAAAAAGTGATAGTAGGAATAGTAACGTTTAATCCAAATATTGAAGTGTTAAAGAGAAACATTTCTACGTTACTTAATGAAAATGCAAGGCTTATAATATCTGATAACAACTCTACTAATATTGAAGAGATAAAAAGCACAATCCCAGACACAGTTGACTTAATTGAGAATGATAGCAATAAAGGAATTGCAGTAGCATTAAATCAAATAATGAAGTTTTCAAAACAGAATCAGTATACTTGGGTGGCGACTTTTGATCAGGATACCATAGTGCCACCTAATTATTTAGAGGTGGCATTAGGGGAATCTTATACTGATAAAACTGCAATGATTGCGCCAGTGATATATGATTTCAACCGAAAAGTCGTAGATAAAACATCCTTAGTAGGCGCTAAATCAGATGATAAATTGATTAGTATAAGAAAATGTATAACATCGGGAGCCTTAACTAATACAGAAATATGGCATGCTGTTGGCGGATTTAGAGAAGATTTATTTATTGATGGAGTTGATTTTGAATTCTGTAATCGAATAATAAAGAATGGTTTTGAAATTTATCAGAATATTAACCTCAAGATTGAACATTCAATAGGACACGGTAAAGTTTTTTATTTGGGACCTATTGCTTTAGATTTGCACAATCACAATGCTTTCAGGAAGTACTATATAGTAAGGAATAAGTTATATTGTGATTTCTTAATAAACAATAATATAAATATAGGTACAATTTTTAGTGTTGGTAAAATTATAATACTAATCATATTATTCGAGCAAGATAAGAAAAACAAAATTTCTGCTTCTTTAAAAGGGATAAAAGATGGGATACAACTAATACGCATAGAAAAAAAGAAAGATTGAGGGAGGATGTTGTGATATGAATAAGTCTGATTTGAAATATTTTCTCAGAAATACAAAGGGGATATCCAAAGTTTATGACTCTTTATTAAATAAAATCAAGGGTAATAGTTTTAAATGTGACAGTATCAAATACATTAATTGGGAATTTATTAAAGATAAAAAAACGAGAATAAACATTTTTTTACCTTCATTCGAGGCAGACTTCGTTTATGGAGGGGTTACTACCGCTCTGAAAGTAATGTATGAAATTGCAAATAAAGCAAATGCTAGTATACGAATAATCGTTTTAAATGGATTTTATAGCAATAAGTCTACATATAAAACTCATCAAATATCTTCGTCGAAAGAGAGTCAAGACTTGATTTTTATTGACGAAGGTAGAGTTCTAGAAATAGGGGTTAATGATTTTTTCATTGGCACTTTTTGGACAACGATTCCGTCGATTTCAAATTTATTAGATGCGCAAAAAGAATATTTTGATATCGAAAAACGACAGTTAATTTATCTGATTCAGGATTTTGAGCCCGCATTTTATAATTGGTCTACAGAATATGTGTTATCGGAGAGAACATATACACAAAAACCTGAAAGTATCTATGCAGTTTTTAATACTTCACTCTTGCAAGAGTATTTTCACAATCATGGTTATTATTTTGGTAATGAAGTGAACTTCGAACCAGAAATAAATGAAGCATTGAAACAAAAGCTTATTTCGTCAGATGCAAAAAAATATAGAGAGAAGATAATACTTATATATGGAAGACCTAGGGTGGATAGGAACGTATTTGAAATTATCAGGTATGCATTAAGTAAATGGTCTGATACATATAAGAATGCATCTGAATGGAAAATATATTCTCTTGGATCTTCTATGTCAACTTTACATTTAAAGAATAATATCATAGAGTCGAAAGGGAAATTATCACTAAATGATTATGCAGACACTATGTTAAAGTCGTATGCTGCCATTTCGTTGATGGTTTCGCCACACCCATCATACCCACCATTAGAAATGTCAACTTTTGGCATTAGAACAATTACAAATAAATTTGAGAATAAAGATTTAACTGGATTTAATGATAACATTGTTTCAATAGAAAACTGTGATCCAAATATAATATACCAAAAGTTATGTAGCCTTTGTGATGAGTATGAGAAACATGTTTCAGAATTTAGTATCAATAAGGAATACTTTGATGGTGGTAGTTTTTCCAGCACAACTGATTTATTGGCAGAGTATGTAAAGAAAGAGATAATTAATGATGATTCTCAGTAGAGTAATATATAAAATTCGATATTTCATACTACGTAGTAAGCTAGCTTATTTTGGAGAAAATGCTAGGTTTGTTGGGGATATTAGAATTCTTAATCCTCAATACGTTCATATTGGAGCTAATTGTAAAATTGGCTCTATGTGTAGAATTGAAGCGTGGGATTCTTTTAACGGTGTAAAATTTTCACCAACAATTGAATTTGGTAACGATGTGAGGATTAATTCTAAATGCCATATAGGGGCAATTAATTCCATAAAAATAGGTGATAATTGTCTTTTGGGGAGTAATGTTTTTATTACGGATCATTCACATGGCCAAAATAAATTAGAAGAAATGAATATACATCCTTCAGAACGAGATCTTTATAGCAAAGGAAGCGTATCTATCGGCAAAAATAGTTGGATATGTGAAAATGTAGTTATACTTCCAGGTGTACATATTGGGGAATGCTGTACGGTAGCTGCAGGGTCGATTGTAACAAAAGATGTTGCATCTTATTCTGTAGTAGCCGGTAATCCAGCTAAAATAGTGAAAAAAATTCTGTAGAGGATGTATATTGATGAAAAAAACAGTGGTAAGTAATGGTATATTAAATGGTATAAAACAAAGTTCTCAAGTTTTATTTTCGCTTATAACTATACCATATATTACTAGAGTACTTGGGGTAGAGAGATATGGAACGATTAATTACTCAAATTCAGTTGTGAGTTATTTTGTACTGCTAGCTGCATTAGGTATAAATACCTATGCAGTAAGAGAAGGTTCCATACGCAGAAGGAATAAATTCGAAATATCAAAATTTGCTAGCGAAATGTTTAGCATTAATATAATATCAACTCTTATTGCATACCTACTACTTTTCATTACAATTTCAATAAATAGATTTGCTCCTTATCGTGAGATTATGTTGATTCAAAGTTTAGTGATAATTTTCAATACAGTCGGTATGGACTGGGTGAATGTCGTGTATGAAGACTACAGATATCTAACCATTAGATATGTAATTATTCAAGGATTATCTATTATAGCAATGTTTTTTTTCGTGAAAAACACTGAGGATTATTTAATGTATGCAGTTATTAGTGTCATTGCTATTGCGGGAGCGAATATGTTGAATTTTATTTATATTCATAAATATATAGATTTTAAATTTATATTCAACAAGGCTATTTTGCTACATATAAAGCCAATATTAATTTTATTTGCGAATGCTGTTGCAATTACGATTTACGTTAATTCTGATATAACAATGCTTGGATTAATGAAGGATGACTATTCTGTAGGGGTTTATTCATTGTCTAGTAAAATTTACTCAGTGATTAAATTAGTAATTTCATCACTGATTGTAGTGACAATTCCTAGGTTATCCGAAATGGTTGGAAATAATGAGTTCGAAAAATATAATAGATTTCTTAAAAGTATTTTTGGGTATACACTTGTTCTAACAGTCCCCATAACTGTGGGAGTATTTTCATTGTCGAAGCCACTAATGTTTGTGATGGGTGGGGATCAATATGTGATTGGCTTCACTTCATTAATGTTACTTTCAATTGGTGTTTTATTTTCAGTAATGGGTTATTTTATTACAAACTGTATTTTAATCACATCAAAGTATGAAAAGCAAGTGTTTATTATTACATTAATCGGTGCAATAGTAAATATCGTGTTGAACTTATTCTTCATATCTCGTTTTAATTATCTCGGTGCTTCGATAACAACAGTTTTTTCAGAATTGATTGTAGCAATTATGGGATTCCTTTATGTAAAAAAAAGAAAGTTAGCACAATCTTTACTGTCGTTTAAAGACTTATTAAGCTATATTGCGGGAGGCATATGTGTACTAGTAATATGTATCTTCATCCAGAATACCGTTATTAATGACTTAGTTTCAATAATTATTTCTGCAGTTACGGCATTATTTGCTTACCTAGTAGTACTTTATGTATTTAAGAATTCCGTGATAAGGGGAATGATAGCAAATCTTAATGTAAGTCACAGAAAATAGGGAGGAGAATCATTAACTTGCTGCAATTATCATATTTTGTTTTGTTAATCATGAATTATTTGGCTAGAAATCGAAAAAAAAATGTGCAATGGTTATTAATTTTAACTGGCGTATTCATTGTATTCTTATGGTCTGGAAACAACGATGGACCTGATTTTTATAATTATTTGGACATTTATAGCAGTGCAGAGACAACAATTAAGTCGACAGGATTATATCAGATTATTTATACTAGTTCAATGGCCTTTATTCACAGACTAGGGTTTACATTTTATCAATATAGAATAATCGTATCATCAATATCTATATTTTTTATTTATGAGTTGTTGAAAAGATTTAAGATTAACATCAGTTATTTTGTTTTCTTATATTTTCCTATAATGCTTTTTATGGATGGTATACAAATACGAAATTTTTTTGCGATACCGTTTTTGATCCTTGCTTTTTACTATATGAGTCATAAGAAGCGAGGTTGGAAAGTAAAGTGTTCAGCAGCACTTTTAGGAGCTTTTTTTGTACATAGTAGTTTCATTGTTTATTTTATCTTTCTTCTAATTCCCAGCAAGAAGTATAATAAAAATAAATTATTTAAGATGCATGCGACAGTAGGTTTGTTATTTACGGTACTTCTTTTTATGTTTAGAAGTGCTTTAGGACCAATTCTCAGCTTTATTAGTATTGTTGATGAAACTAGGGTTGCCCAATATAGTGGTATACAGACCGGATGGGGACCTCTTATTCCAATTTCAATGCATCTCGCAGCAATTGGATTATCCTTTTATTCAATGTATATTGTAAATAGAAGTAACGTTAATAATAGTAGAAATCGCAAAGAGGATGCAGCTATAGTAAGAACTGTTCTTTGGCTAAATCTATTGTCGTGCTATCTGCTACCGTTTACGTTGATTCAGATTAATTACTATAGATTGGTTAGAAATATATTTTGCATAGATCTCATAATGTTCGCAATAACTAAAAAATACAGCTGTAAAACTTCATTATTTTCGATTCTAGTAGTCGTTTTTATAAGTGCATGGTTTGTTGTAGAGGCGTTGTTATTAAGCGAGATTCGAATTATTATAAGCCCGTTTTTTAAACATAATATTTTTTTAAATGGCATCTAAAAGATATTGGTTAACTATTCAGTAACGTAATTCCTGCTATATTATGGATTAAGTACGTTGATTCATGTAGGAAGGCAAATATAAAAATCTTCTATACATTTTGGTATAGTTGTTTACCATACCAAAATAGAGAATAGACTGAAGTTGATATAACGTTTCTTAAAGTACAGCTATATCAAGAAAAGTCAGTTTTGCTTGTGTGCGATAATTTCATCATACCTGAGGAGGGACGATTTGAAATAGATTATTAACTCAATGACCATGATGTGAATAAGGTTTCTAGTATAGCTAGTATAATGTAGTTTGTTGTTATACAATTAATAAATATAGGAACTGAAATACAATTCTATTTCCTAAAAAAATGGGTTAGTTATTAAATTTAATAGATAAAAAAATGGAGGAACAAAATGAAAGGAATAATACTCGCTGGAGGATCAGGCACACGCCTATACCCTCTAACAAAAGCAACTTCAAAGCAACTCATGCCGATTTATGATAAACCGATGATTTATTATCCACTATCGATTTTGATGTTGGCAGGAATTAAAGAAATTTTAATTATCTCGACTCCACAAGACACGCCGAGATTTCAAGAACTCCTTGGTGATGGGAAAGAATTAGGGATTCATTTAGAGTATGCGATTCAACCTAGTCCCGATGGTTTGGCCCAAGCCTTTATTATTGGGGAAGAATTTATTGGTGAAGAAAGTGTATGCTTGATTTTAGGTGACAATATCTACTACGGTGGTGGCTTATCGAAAATCTTACAACGAGCTGCTGAAAAAGAAAGTGGTGCGACTGTTTTTGGTTATCATGTGAATGATCCAGAACGCTTTGGAGTGGTCGAATTTGATCAAGAAATGCGCGCTTTATCGATTGAAGAAAAACCTGAAGAACCAAAATCCAATTATGCGGTAACTGGACTTTATTTTTATGATAATGATGTCGTTGAAATCGCAAAAAAGATTCAACCTTCTCCTCGTGGGGAATTAGAAATCACGGACATCAATAAAGCTTATTTAGAGCGTGGCGACTTATCAGTTGAATTAATGGGTCGAGGGTTTGCTTGGTTAGATACAGGTACGCATGAATCACTACTTGAAGCGTCCTTATTTATCGAAACGATTGAAAAACGGCAAAACTTAAAAGTCGCTTGTCTAGAAGAAATTGCTTTTCGTATGGGCTATATTACCAAAGAAGAAGTCATCCAATTAGCCCAACCGTTAAAGAAAAATCAATACGGACAATACTTATTGCGATTGGTGGGAGAAGAATAGATGGCAAAAATCAAAGTAACAGAAACGAAACTAATGGATGTAAAAATTATAGAACCGGCTGTTTTTGGCGATCATCGTGGTTTTTTTACCGAAAGTTATTCGAAAGAAGCATTTAGCGAAGTGGGTATCACGTTTGACTTTGTGCAAGATAATCATTCATTATCTGTTGAAGCAGGTGTCATTCGTGGGTTACATTTCCAAAAAGGCGAAGCGGCACAAACAAAATTGATTCGTGTCGTTTCAGGCGCAGTCCTAGATGTGATTGTTGATATCCGGAAAGGATCCCCGACCTATGGGAAGTCCGAAGGCTATATTTTATCTGCTGACAATCAACGACAATTGTTAGTACCAAAAGGTTTTGCGCATGGTTTTGTGACACTTACGCCCAACGTGAATTTTTTATATAAATGTGATAACTATTATAATGCGGAAGCTGATGGGGGTATTGCATTTGATGATCCGGCGTTAGGAATTGATTGGCCGCTCGATTTATCGAAGGCGATTTTGTCTGAAAAAGACAAACAACACCCAACATTGGCATCTTTTGAAAATGAAAATCCATTTATTTATGGAACGATTTAAGGAGAAGAAGACATTGAAAAATATCATTGTAACAGGTGGCGCAGGATTCATTGGTTCTAATTTTGTTCACTATGTCGTGAATCATCATCCTGAAGTCCATGTGACAGTTTTAGACAAATTAACTTATGCCGGAAATAAAGAGAATTTAGCAGGTCTTCCTGAAGATCGTGTGACATTAGTAGTGGGTGACGTCGCAGACATGGCGCTTGTAGACTCATTAGTCGCAAAAACAGATGCTGTCGTTCACTATGCAGCAGAATCGCACAATGATAATTCGCTGAGAGAACCGTATCCTTTTGTGCAAACCAACTTAATTGGAACGTATGCTTTGATTGAAGCATGCCGTAAATATAACGTTCGATACCACCATGTTTCTACCGATGAAGTGTATGGCGATTTACCTTTAAGAGAGGATTTACCAGGTAATGGAGAAGGTGTAGGCGAGAAATTTACGGATAAGACCCCTTATAATCCGTCTAGTCCCTATTCAGCAACGAAAGCCGGTTCTGATTTGTTAGTAAAAGCTTGGGTTCGTTCTTTTGGCTTACAGGCGACCTTATCGAATTGTTCCAATAACTACGGACCTTATCAACATATCGAGAAATTTATTCCTCGTCAAATCACAAATATTTTGAGTGGGATTCGTCCTAAGCTCTATGGTGAGGGTAAGAATGTTCGAGATTGGATTCACACCGAAGACCATTCTTCTGCAGTGTGGACGATTTTGACGAAAGGACAAATTGGCGAAACCTATTTGATTGGTGCCGATGGTGAGAAAAATAACAAAGAAGTTATTGAATTATTACTAGAGTTAATGGATCAATCGAAAGATGCCTATGATCATGTCGTTGATCGTCCAGGTCATGATTTGCGTTACGCAATCGATTCTTCGAAACTACGCAACGAATTGGGATGGACACCTTCTTTTACTAATTTTGAAGAAGGATTAGCTGAAACAATTGCTTGGTATCAAGAAAATCAACAATGGTGGCAAGCAGAAAAAGAAGCGGTCGAACAAATTTACGCAGAGCAAGGGCAATAAGAACGATAGTAGCAGGAGAAATCCTGCTTTTTTTGAAAGGATGAAAGCCATGATTTTAGTAACTGGAGCCAAAGGTCAGCTAGGAATGGAACTATGTCATTTGTTAGATGAACAAGGGATTGAGTATGTGGGGACTGCAATGGCTGATTTGGATATTACCAATGCTGAACAGGTAGCACATTTCGTTCAAGCACTTCAACCAAGTATCATTTTTCATTGTGCGGCTTATACAGCGGTTGATTTAGCAGAGGATGAAGGGAAAGCATTGAATCAAGCTGTCAATATCGATGGCACGAAAAATATTGCTTTAGCTGCGAAGGAAGTCGGCGCGACTTTAGTTTATATTAGTACAGATTATGTTTTTGATGGACTGTTAGGTGAAGGTGAATATACCGTTGATTCGCCAAAGAATCCCCAAAATGAATATGGGAAAGCAAAACTAGCGGGAGAACAAGTAATCGAAAAACTGTTAACGAATTATTATATTATCAGAACGTCATGGGTATTTGGTCAATATGGGTCGAATTTTGTTTATACCATGAAAAAATTAGCGGAAAATAGAAAGACTTTAACCATTGTGAGTGATCAAGTAGGTCGGCCAACGTGGACGCGAACCTTGGCCGAATTTATGCAATTTATTGTGGAAAAAGAAGCACCGTATGGCGTATATCACTTATCGAATAAAGGATCTTGTTCATGGTATGAATTTGCGAAAGAAATTCTAAAAGAGAATACTGATGTTGAAGTACTCCCGGTAACCTCTGAAGAATTTCCACAAAAAGCGACTCGACCGAAGCGTTCCATTATGGATTTGAGTAAGAGTGAGGAATTGGGATTTTCGATAATTGATTGGAAGGAAGCACTTAATAACTTACTATCGGATAATATTCAGTAGTCATCTATCAGAGGTCTAGATAGCAAATAAATCATCGAAGGTATTGGTTTGGATCCTAGAATAGGTACACATTATAATAATCCTTCTTTTGGTTATGAAGGTTATTGTCTACCCGAAGACACTAAACAGTTATTAGCAAACTATGCAGATGTCCCACAAAACATTATGTCTGCAGTTGTCGAAGCTAATCGAACTCGTAAAGATCATATTGCTGACATGAGTATTAAAAAGTCTCCCCAAATTGTGGGTGTTTATCGCTTAACAATGAAAGCTGATTCTAATAATTTCCGTCAATCTGCCATTCTAGGTACAAGATTTTTACCTGCAACAAAAGCCATTGCAAAAGAAATGTTACCAATTATCGATAAACCAACGATTCAATTTATCGTAGAAGAAGCGATTCAATCTGGGATTGAAGATATTATTATTGTGACGGGTAAAGCAAAGCTTCCCATTGAAGATCATTTTGATGCGAATGTGGAGCTGGAACAAAGTCTTGCGTCTCAAGGAAAAGATGAGTTATTAGCTTTAGTCGAAGAAACAACAGGTATTAATATTCACTTTATTCGTCAAAAACGTCCTTTAGGTTTGGGTCATGCTGTTTTACAAGCAAAAGCGTTTGTCAGTAATGAACCATTCGTCGTGATGTTGGGCGATGATATCATGGAAGATGAGATTCCGCTGACGAAGCAATTAATCAATACCTATGATGTAACGAGAGCTTCGGCTTTAGCCGTTATGCAGATCCCTCATGAGGATACTGACAAATATGGTGTGATTGCACCAAATGAAGAAGTTTCACCTGGATTATACGATGTGAATCACTTTGTCGAAAAACCAAAACCAGCAGATGCACCTAGTGATTTAGCCATTACCGGTCGTTATTTGTTGAAACCCGAAATTTTTGAGATTTTAGAAAATCAAGAACCGGGTCTTGGGGGCGAGATTCAATTGACTGATGCGATTGATACGTTGAACAAAACGCAACGTGTTTTTGCGCATGAGTTTAAAGGGAAACGGTATGATGTCGGGAATAAAATGGGAATGTTAGAAGCTAATATTGAGTATGGCTTGAAACATCCTGAGATAAAAGATGAGTTAAAAATTTATTTAAAAGGGTTATTGGATAGAATATAATTTTTGTAAATCATCACTTCTTAAGTAAAGAAGATAAGTTGTGATGATTTCTTCTATTTTATTGATTGGATAGAAGAAAAGGAGAGACTCTATGCGCTATTCAGAACTAGAAGTCAAAAGACTACTTAAGATGTCGGAGGAATTGAGTCTTGAGGATCAAGTGAAAGTAAATATCTTGAATTTTATTCGGACGATTTATTTGAATCAACAGGATTTTATTGCATCGTCATTTGATTCGCAGTTCTTTGGTGAGTTACCGATGACATTTCGTAAGAAGGAAGGTCAAGTAATGGGAGTCGTGATCGCAACGGTCAATGGACAAAAGCAAATGTATTTGTTTACTGAAGATGGTTACGAACGCTTGGAAGATATTTTGGGATGAGTGAGATGCAAATCAATTTTGTGAATTATAGATCAAAGTGAAATAACTAGTTGGATTCGAGATAGAATTCAACTAGTTATTGTGTAGTTAGTTATTTTGGAAGCGTTTTAATAAAATGGGAGAAACAGATATTAACTAGCACTGAACATATAGAGAAACCGTTTCTACAAAAAAGCTGTGATAAGAATGGAAATTAACGATGCGATGATTCATATTACAGCAGTTTGATTATTTATTTTCGTATCGTCAATATAAAAAAATAGGAGGAGAAGGAACATGAAAGTTAATGAGATTTGGAATTCGAAAGAAATAAGTGTTTGGAAAGATGCATTAGCAGAAGCAACAAAAGAAACAGAACGGGATAATTCGATCGAAACGAAAATGTCGAAATTAAATGTTGAATATATCCAACATTTACCAGTAGAGGATTTTTACTCTTTTTTACATGATGATTATTTTGTATGGAAATATACGGCAAAACATCGCTTAGCGTCTACACGTAATTCTTTAAAAAAATATGAAAATGATATGAATGAACTACGTGAAATCCAAGATGGATTATTTAGCTTTGACCTCTCTAAGACAAGACTAGGATTACAGGCAGCTGGTGAGATTTATGGGTTAGGTGTAGCTGGCGCTTCTGGTCTGTTAGCATTATTGTTCCCGAGTTACTTCGGTACAGTTGATGAGATGGTTGTCCGTGCTTTACTGACATGTGATGAATATCGAGACGATGCAATCATTAAAGCAATTAATCCTCAAGATATCAAAAGAAAAGATGCTGTTTATCTAATTGAGCAGTTCAAAAAGAAAGCGCACGAATTAAATGAACTTTCGAATCAGTATTGCTGGAGACCTAGAGATATCGATGTTATTCTATGGCATTTTAGAGATAAAGATTTGTGATTTGTGGAATGATTGTAAAGAGGTAATGAATGAAATCATTTAAGCGATATTTAGTCACGTCGTATTTACGGAAGATGGTTATGAGCGATTGGAAGAGATAGTGGGTTGAGTCAAGTTCAATTCACTATTGTGATTTATCAAACTAAATAGATTATTTTATTTGAGTTTTAATTATATGCAAGCGTTTTATATATATAGGTATCCTCAGGTATTAAATGAATGTTCTATATCTATAACTAAGAGGAGGTATGAAAGATTGTATGTGGTGAAACTACCCTATGGCTTGCGTCAAGAAGGGGAATCAGAAAGATTGGTCCATATTTCTGAGATTATTCCAAGTGAGTCTGGGTTACGCTGTCGTTGTGTGTGTCCAAGTTGTGGTGTCAGGCTCCAAGCGAAGTTACCGAAGACGCGAAAGGATTTTACGCCGCGTTTTGCGCATCATCGCGGCGATGAGTGTGAATATGCGGTTGAGACGGCGCTGCATTTAAAAGCAAAAGAAATCATTGAAGAAGAAAAACAATTGCATTTACCAAGTGTTACTGCGAGTTACGAGCATCTTAATAAGGAAGTAACGAAAGCTCGGATGGTGACGTTTGACTATGTCATCTTAGAACATCGTGTGGATGACATCAGACCGGATATCCTAGCGTATAAGCGTCAACGGCCCTTAATGATTGAAGTAAAGGTGACGCATGGAATAGACGAAATAAAATACGCCAAAATAGTGAAATTGGGAATCTCGACGTTAGAGATTAATCTCTCCACTTTCGATACGACTTTCGATCCTGATTGGTTGAGAAACCAGATTATTCATGCTACTGACAATAAGCAGTGGGTTTATAATACATTAGCAGAAAAAGAAAGAGCAGTCCTCAAGCAGACGTACCAGCAACAACTTCAAGAAGAAGCGTTAGCAGAGCAAAAAGCCGAGGAACAAAAACAACGACTCGAAAAAATCAATGCAGCGAAGCGTCAAGAAAAAGCTAAACGAATCGAAGTGTTGCTTGATCCTGCCTATCAAGAAACGCTCAGACAAACATGGGCAAAGACTTTCGAAGCGGATCCATTATGGAAAATCGCCTCAAATGGGATGAACCTATCAAGCCGTAAGATACCAGAATACTTAAACATTCCAATCCCAGGTGAAATCGTGTTTGGTTGTGACCGTCGTGTATGGCAATCCTATCTTTTTTATCGTCATATTTACAATAAAATCGCGCTGTTCAAAGATCGAACATATCCCGTCTCCGTTAAATATATTCAGAAGAAGGTTAAAATGGAGTTCAAGGACCGGCTGCTATTTGATTTGGTTTACACCAAAGATATTCCGGATTATCGAGGCGTTCCGGATTTGACTAAAGTGATTTATCACTATTTGAAAAAAGTCGAAGAATACGGTTATCTCCGCGAACGTGAATCAGGTCATCCGTACTATGCCAAGTTCACCATCCAAGATCTTAGTGGTGCTAGCCAAATGCGTACGATCCCCTCATCTCTTCCAGAGTACGCTCAACTTGCAAGTTTCATTCGACAAGCACAGTGGGAAGACTGCATCGAGTTCATTCAAGATTTATTAGTCCAATACCAACAATCCGGTCAAATCGACTATTTTGATCGCCTCATCCCGTTGTTTAATTGGGTGGTGGAGCGTAGGAAGTTTGGGGGTGGGTAGGATTTTTGACTTCCACTAGAAATCATCCAATCCTACTAATAATCTTTCTACTATTTTTTATCATCTCTTTCCCAACTTCATTTGAGCAATCTGCCCAGCAATGGTATTCTTAGGTATATCAAGTGTGGATGAAGGAGAAAAAAGATGGCTTCAATCAAGGATGTGGCAAAACTAGCGGATGTCTCGGTAGGCAGTGTCTCAAAATATTTGAATGGCGGGAAGTTAAAAGCAAAAACGACGCTTGCGATTGAACAGGCGATTCAAGCGCTGAATTATGAAAAAAATGAGTATGCGACGGGCTTAAGAACGAATCGGACTCATACGATTGCGTTAATTGTGCCAACGATTTGGCATCCTTTTTTTAGTGAATTAGCGTTTCATATTGAAACTGAGTTGCGGCATTATCAGTCTAAATTAATTTTGTGTAATACGCAAAATAATTATGAAAATGAAATCGCGTATATCTCAATGGCGCGTCAAAATAAGGTGGATGGGTTGATTGCCTTAACGTATAGTAATGTCGATGAGTATATTTCGAGTGCGTTGCCGATTGTCAGTATTGACCGGTATTTTTCAGAGAAGATTCCCACGATTATGAGTGATAATTTTGCTGGGGGAGGGCTTGCGGCTGAAAAGTTAATCCAAGCGGGCGCGACGAAATTGGCGTTTATTGGCTATGGCTCGATTTATGATAATTCGACAAGGGATCGCTATCGCGGGTTTCAAGCGTATTGTCAAACGCATGGGCTTGAAGCGGAGATTATTTATTATGAAGGGCATCACCATGAATTTAATGAAAAGTTGCCCGAACTGGTGCAAGAAACGATTATCAGTAAAGGGGTCGATGGGATTTTTGTGGTCAATGATGAACAGGCCTATGAAGTGTTGAATTTACTGCAGAAAAATAATGTTCGCGTGCCGGAAGAGATCCAAGTGATTGGCTTTGATGGTAGTCAACAATCGACGAATATTCCTTCAATGCTTTCGAGTATTCGCCAACCGATTCCGGCGATGGCGGCCGCTGCGGTGAAGTCTTTAATGAACATCATCGAAAAAAAAGAGACACCGTTAGAAACCATTTTACCGGTCACGTATCAAGTGGGTATGACGACGAAGCAATAAAATAGAGATTCAAGCTGAACGAACTTCGAGTGGTAACCTTTCTGAAAAAAGGTTGACAACTTGAAGTTCGTTGTTTATATTATAAAAATGAAACGTTTCATTTTTGATTAAAATACGGAGGTGTGTCATGAGTAAGTTAGATATCAAACAAATAGCAAAACAAATCATTGAGGCAATTGGGGGAGAAGGAAATATTGTTTCGGCTGCCCATTGTGCGACGCGATTAAGAATTGTGTTAAAAGATGATTCGCTCGTCCAGACAGAAGCGATTGAGCAAATCGATGGCGTAAAGGGCTCGTTCAATAATGGGGGACAGTTCCAAATTATTTTGGGTACGGGATTAGTCAATCAAGTCTATCAAGAATTCGTCGCACAAACGAATATTTCGGAAGTGGACAAGGAAGAATTAAAAGAGATTGCCAGTTCGAAATTAAACGTTGTGCAACGCGTACTGAAAGCGTTGGCAGATATCTTTGTGCCGATTTTACCAGCATTAGTCGCTTCCGGTTTATTAATGGGGCTAAATAACTTATTAACGGCTGAAGGGTTGTTTGTTTCAGGTAAAACGCTGATTGAAGCCTATCCACAGTTTGCGGATTTAGCAGATATGATTAATATTTTTGCGAATGCGGCGTTTGTCTTTTTACCGGTTTTAATTGGTTTTTATGCGGCTAAGATTTTTGGTGGCACACCTGTTTTAGGGGCGGTCATTGGCGCGATTATGATTCACCCTGATTTATTAAATGGCTATGGTTACGGACAGGCCGTCTTAGACAATACGTTACCAGTTTGGACTGTCTTTGGTTTTGAAATCGCGAAAGTCGGTTACCAAGGGACGGTTTTACCGGTGATTGGCGCGGCTTTTGTGTTAGCGAAAACGGAAAAAGTCTTACGTAAATTTATTCCAATGATGTTAGATAATATTGTGACACCTTTAATTGCAGTTTTATTCACCGCCAGCTTTACGTTTATCGCCATTGGTCCGATCATGCGTGTGGTGGGCGATTGGATGACGAACGGTGTGATGTGGTTATTTTTTGAATTAGGCCCAATTGGTGGCGCGATTTATGGTGTGGTTTATCCCTTACTCGTGATTACTGGAATGCACCACAGTTTGGTGACATCTGAAATGCAAATTTTAGCGAACATCGAAACACTTGGTGGTTCACCGACTTTTGCGGTTGTAGCGGCGTCAAACGTGGCACAAGGGGCTGCGGCTCTGGCTGTCTTTTTCCTCTACAAAAAAGATGTGAAAATGAAAGCTATTGCTTCTGCTGCAGGCGTATCGGCTTTACTTGGCATTACAGAACCAGCTGTCTTTGGGGTCAATTTAAAACTAAAATACCCATTTGTAGCAGCGTTAATCGGTTCTGCTGTCGGAGCGGCTTATGCGACTTGGATGGACGTTCTTTCGTTATCGCAAGGACCTGCAGGGTTACCAGGCGTTATCGTGATTCGACCGCAATCAATGGTGCAATACTTGGTTTCAATGGCCATTGGCTTTATCGTGGCCTTTGCGATGACGATCCTATTTGCTAAGATGAGTCGCGAAAAAAATCCATTAGCTTAAGATACGAAAAGAAAAGAGAAAGTATGTGGAAAAATAGGATGGAATGGTCAAGAGAAGAACGCTATCAACGAATGGAAGATGTTTCTGAAGCATCTATTGTAGAACTGGCAAAAAAGACAAGTGAGGGTCCTTACCGACAAACCTTTCATATTCAACCGAACACCGGTTTATTAAATGATCCGAATGGCTTTAGCTATTATAACGGGCAATATCACTTGTTTTACCAATGGTTTCCTTTAGGACCTGTGCATGGCGTGAAATATTGGTACCATGTCGCTTCAGACAATTTGGTGGATTGGCAAGATTTAGGCATCGCAATAGCACCGGATACGGCCTATGACAGTCATGGCGTTTTTTCTGGAACGGGATTTGTGGAAAACGATCAGTTGCATTTATTTTATACGGGCAATACGCGAACGCCAGATTGGACGCGTATTCCGTACCAATGTCACGCCGTCATGGGGCAGGATAATCAAATCAAAAAAGACGCCGAGCCGTTGATCAGTGATTCGCCGGCAGGGTATACCGATAACTTTAGAGACCCGAAAGTCCTGAAGCAAGGCGCGCGTTATTACTGTATTATTGGCGCTGAAACGAGTGATCATCAAGGTGCCATCGCGTACTACGTGTCAGACGACTTGACGAACTGGACGTACCAACAAGCCATTCAACTAAAAGGAAATATTGCCACAGAGAATCAAGGATTCATGTGGGAATGTCCGGATTATTTTGAATTAGCGGGTCAAGGTATTTTATTGTTCTCGCCTCAAGGAATGGCACCAGAGGGAGACAAGTATCATAATATTTTTCAGTCGGGTTATCTCATCGGCGAACCGCTTGATTTTGCTACCGGTGAATTTGAAGTGACCGAGCGCTTTAACGAACTCGACCGTGGCTTTGATTTTTACGCACCACAAACCATGACAGATCCTCAGGGACGCCAATTATTAGTTGGCTGGCTCGGTTTGCCAGGGGTCGATTGTGTCACCGATGAATTCGGATGGGCGCACTGTTTAACGATTCCTCGAGAACTCAGTCTTCAAAACGGCCAACTATATCAACGACCCGTCCCAGAACTTGCAGCACTCCGTGGGAAAGAAGTCACCAAAGCCATGACACTAGACAATGAAACGATCGTCGTCGAAGATTTTACCGTGCGAACCTATGAACTGAAAGTCGCGTTTAATGACATAAAAGGAACGCGTGTCGGTTTGGCTTTTCGTCAAGGAGCCGAGGAAGTCACCACTTTCTATTATGACCTGGTCGCTAAAAAACTCGTCTTTGATCGCAGCCAATCTGGCAAATCTGTCACGGATGAATATGGCACGATCCGTCGATGTGATTTTTCAGAAGAAACACTCACGATTCAATTATTTATGGACGAATCTTCCGTTGAGATTTTTGTGAATGATGGCTTAGAGGTCTTTACCGCTCGGATATATTCACAATTAGACCAGAATCAAGTCGCCTTTTTTGCTGACGGACAAGCGAGCGTTACTGCAACCCAATGGGAAATTTCGAATAAGGAGGCCATCTGATGACGAGACATATCTACTGTATTGGCGAAGCGTTGATCGACTTTGCTTGTACGGATTCTTTAGGACTCCGTCACGGTAAACAATTTGAAAAAAATGCAGGTGGCGCACCCGCCAACGTCGCAGCCGCTGTCGCAAAATTAGGTGGAGACATTAGCTTCCTAGGCCAAGTGGGGAAAGACGATTTTGGGGATCACTTAAAAGATACGTTGATCGAACATGGCGTGCAAACGCAAGGAATGATTCAAGCGGGCACCACAACGCTTGCCTTTGTCGGCATCGATCCAACGGGCGAAAGACACTTTTCGTTCGTGCGAGGAGCAGATGGCAACTATGAAGCCGCGAACTTACCTTTATCTGAGATCGATGAAACAGACATCGTCCACTTTGGCGCAGCCTTAGGATTTTGTGGAGGCGCGTTAGAAGAAAGTTATTTTCGCTTACGAGATGAAGCAATCGCAAAAGGTGCCTTCATTAGTTTTGATCCAAATTACAGAGAGACATTGATCGCCCCAGAGGACTTAGCCGCATATTTAGCGAAAGTGCGCACCTTTATTGCAGTAGCCGATTTTGTGAAGCTCAGCGATGAAGAATTAACCTTGATTACCGGTGAAACAGATATCCGTCAAGGTGCGCAACAGATTTGTGCACTCGGCGCGAAATATCTGGCAGTCACGTTAGGAAAAGAGGGCACCCTACTACAAAGCGTGGAAGCACAAGCAATAGTCGGTTCGATTGCCATCAAACAAGTCGATTCCACAGGCGCAGGCGATGCCTTCACCGGCGGACTCTTGTACCAAATCCAAAAAGCCGGCACCGCAGAACTAACCTTTGCCAAACTAGTTGACTTTTTAACAGTCGCAAACGTCGTCGGCGCCTTAACCTGTACCAAATACGGCGCCATTCCCGCCTTACCGACAGTAGAAGAAGTCGAATTAGCTTTAGGAAAGTAAATGGAATATGATATTGATTGAAGTGTAAACAATTTCTAGTGTGCAACGTTTTTGAGATTCCTTTCTGGATGTAGTGTTAGGGGACTAACCTATGGCGGAGGGGAGTCTTTTTTGGATTTTTTGAAAGAAGCAAGTTGTGAATCAGTCTGTTATTTATTTGAAGCATTATGCCAAAAAGCAGAAATATTATTTTAGAAGTGAGATCAAAATAGCGTGGTTCTTTAGTGATAAAGAAAATTTGTGAGCGAGACATGATTTTTACATTGCTATTATGATCGCACAAGAGGGTATATCTCAAGATTTTTTAGATAAGAGTTCTTAGAATAACTAGCTTGTTTAAATGAAATTTTCAAAATCAGTAGAAGTTTGTGAATGAATGTGTTATGATGAAAAAACATAACAAATGTTTTCCATAAGACAGTTCCGGACGAGTAAATCGGGAATTGCCTTATTCTTTTTATCGTTAAATGATATCGCTTACATTTAGTATGGCGAGATAGTGGAGGACTCTGTCGAGCGAACTTAATCGATTCAACAACGAATTTTTGAGCGTTTTGATTGATGAAAAACATAGCGCTAGATGGCGATGAAGGCTCGTTATCATCGGTTTTTGAAGGGTTCTCGTCATTCATAGGTTCGTGATAGAAGTCAAAAATGCTAAAAACGTGTATTCAAATCAGATAGGATTGATCATCATCGAAAGGAGAAGACTTGTATACTTTACCTTTTAGTTTATACGAAGTGGTGGCTACGAAATTGCTGAAGTCGCTGATAAATTAGTAGAAGAGTCGCTTCGAAAATGAACCAAAGAGCTAGTGTCATAAGTGAATAATGTCACAATATCAAATTTGTTACTTAAAGAAATGGAGTGAAAAAAAGGAATATCAGGGTCATTGGAAAAAGATGATCATATCGAATCGTTTTCGTGAACTCGTCATTTGCCAGATTTTATTAAAGCCCAATTGTTCGTCAGTGTGTTAGCGGATGACTTCAGTGTAGAATTTTGCGGATTGCCTATCTTTTATGAATGGATGCGTTTTAAATAACATTAGGAGGTTTTTCAATGGGAAATTATAGAATTTACGGGCGAGAAAACCCACTATTTTAATGGTGGGATGATAGCCTGTAGATGTACTGTAAGAATGTAGGGAAACTTGCATTTAGAGACAATACAAAAACTCGTATTGTCCAATGAAGAAACTGAATTGCTGGGAACTCGTAAAGCTGACGAAACGACAACGTAGGGATATTAAACCCAAGCGTGAACGTGGTGAAAACAGAAAAAATTCGTTAGATGGCATAAGGTTAAATCCTAAGTGTTCGCATAATCGAAAATCAGCAGCCAAGCCTAGAAATAGGAAGGTTCAACGACTATTCCTCTTGAGGGAAGTACACACAAGCGTGTGGAAGTGGTTTCGCCTTAACAAGTAACGTTGAAGGATAAGATATAGTCTGTGCTTGCATGAAAGTGTAAGAAGTTCATCAGAGAACTGCATAGGAAGTTGCGAACCTATGTGAACAAACTCTACACGATAAAGTCAAAAAAAGCTTAGTATTTGTGTATAAAAATATTTACTTCGTACACTTTTTGGTGTATAATAAACTCATGGATAACGAATATAGACATTCTAAAACAACTGTATCGTTACTCAACTATCATTTTGTTTTTTGTCCTAGATATCGTCGGAAAATATTTGTCAATTCCGAAGTAGACGCTAGTTTTAAATCTCTTGTTCATTCAATCTGTAAAGAAAATGAATGGGAAATCATGGCTATAGAGACAGATAAAGATCATTGTCATCTTTTTGTAAATGTTCAACCTACCTATTCACCAGCGGATATCATGAAGGTGATTAAGGGAAGAACATCTAGAGAATTACGACAATCATTTGAACATTTAAGTAAAATGCCAAGTGTTTGGACACGATCTTACTTTGTTTCAACAGCAGGAAACGTTTCTAGCGAAACTATAAAACTATATGTGGAAAATCAAAGAACAAGATACTGAGTTTACGTTAAGGAGGTGTACAGAAATGAAAAAAGCTCATAAAATTAGAATCTATCCGAATTCAAGACAGGAAATTCAATTTCAAAAAACCTTTGGTTGTGTTCGATTCTACTGGAATTTTTTACTAGATCAAAGAATTACGAACTATAAGATGAAAAAAGAAAATCCTAAATATATTGAAAATAAACTGACCTATGCTGGACTTAAGAAGCAAGAAGAGTTTGCTTGGCTAAAAGAAGTGGAAGCACAACCACTAAGTCAAGTGAATATGGATTTGAATAAAGCGTACAAAAATACGTTTAACTCTAAATTTGGGTTTCCTAAGTTTAAGAGTAAAAAATACTCGAAGAAATCCTATCGAACTGCCGTAGGCATGAAAGTCAATGGTCGATACTTCTATGTTTCGAAAGTTGGTTGGGTCAAAATGGCAGAAGAATTGCGTTTTAAAGGGAAACTAATGAACGTAACGATTAGTCAAAGCAAATCAGGGAAATATTTTGCGACATTCTTAGTTGATTCTGATAATTTTCAAAAAGCCCCTGTGAAAAATAGTATTGGATTGGATTTAGGCTTAACTCATTTCTGTATCACATCCGCAGGAGAAAAAATCGATAACAATCGCTTTTACCGTTCTCTTGAACAACGTTTGGTACGTGAACAACGAAAACTTTCAAGACGTTTAGAGGTTGCGAAAAAGCATAATCGAAAACTCGATGAGTGCCGAAACTATCAAAAACAGAAAGTTAAAGTTGCCCGTATCCATGAAAAAATTTCAAACCAACGTACTGATTTTTTACATAAACTATCTTCAAAACTGACTGATGAGAACCAAATCATTTGTATTGAAGATTTAAATGTAAAAGGATTGGTAAAAAATCATAAATTAGCGAAGTCAATTTCAGATGTCTCTTGGAGTGAATTCGTTCGACAATTAGACTATAAATGTCAGTGGAAAGGGCGTACTTTACTTAAAGTAGATCGTTTCTTCCCAAGTTCACAACTTTGTTCTTCTTGCGGTCAGAATGACGGTAAGAAAGAGCTAAATATTCGTGAATGGGTCTGTTCAAATTGTGGAACAATTCATGATAGAGATATTAATGCAAGCATAAATATTAAAACCGAAGGACTTTCGGGGATAGCTTAGTAAATTTGCGCCTGTTAGGGCGTACTACCTAAGAACCCCGCGACTTTAGTCGTGTGGAGTGTCAGGAACGGTACGTTGCGCGTTATCTGTCTCGCGGGAATGTCGAGGAGGTTGTCGCAGCGGTCAATGCGAGTACGAAGATTCAAGTGGCAGGGGTCATCCCGCTTTTTCATTGCTATTTCCATGATTTAATTACGGAAGAAAAATATGCTGTCTGGAGGCCGGAAATCGTCGAGGAGACGTATCGCGAATTAGAAGACTACTTTAGAGAATACCCGAATACGCGGATTGACTACATGGTCATGCATGAATTGTGTAATGCGATTTTCTTTTTCCCGGATATGGAACTATTTTTGACACCATGGAAACAACATCATAGCTCGCCCGTCATAAAAGATACCAAAAATAAACTCATGAATTTAAGATACGTCATTAATATCGGTTTAAAACGCATCCTGGCGACGTATATTAAACTCGTCAACCAAAATAATCATTATTATGATAAGCAATTTTGCTTAAACTCGATTCTTGATTATCTCAAAAAACGTGGGTTTCATACCTTAATTGCACGACTTGATCTCGTCCTTCACATCGCGATTGATCGTAAGCTGACTACTTACAGTGAAAAAGGCGATGAAGTCATCTACTATGGTAAGCGAACGACACTCGCCCTCCAAAGAAGAATCTCTAACCACGCTTTACAAGAAACAATCCTCACAACCTATTCAACGATTACCTCACTTCTCTTTGGCTTCACCTTATTTATCAATAACCACATGCACTTTTTTACTGAAACATTCCCCATGTGTTACAGCGGCACCATCCAATATCCTATGATCCAAAGTCTACCAACGATGCGTTATACCTCTACTTTCCTACAAAAAGTTCAAACTCCGGAAGGCCTAATTTATGAACTTGTCATGGAAATCAAGCTCATCGGCGAGTTTGATGACAAAACAATCGCCCAAGCCACGATCGAAGCCGCCGTCATCGCCTACAAACGTTGCGTTCCCTTCCACAAATACACCGTCTATTTTTACCGAGATGAAGGGAAATTCCAAAAAATATTTGATATCACCTTCCCAGCAAAAGACATCCAAAAAATCCTCGACAACGATGCTGAATACACCCGAGTTTTACAATGCTGCTTTAAAATCCGCGGCTTCTATTGCCCACCTGACGAACTGTTCTTTACCGAAAGCACCGAAGATTCCTGCCCTTACCCCATGCCCAGATGTATCGATCCAACCGACGCCCACGAAATCGTCAAAACCGCTCGGAGCTTTACGAAGGAAGGTAGGAGGTTTATTTGATAGGTATTGCTACTAATGACCTGAATCTTGATTTAGATGATTGATGGCCTTCAAAAGAGAGGTTTTTCTTGGCTATCTATTTATGGATAGATAATATTCTGTTTTTTTGGAATATCATCATCTGAGTAGTCGATCGAAGATGTGCACGAGTTTGAAGGGAATACTTAGTGATGTTTTGTAGTGAGGGCTTAAAAGAAGAGACAGTCATCATTCGACACACAAAAATGGCAACCGGAGGAGGAATCTCGTCTTTTCTTAAGGGAAACGTAATAAATTGTAGGTAAATCACATCTTTTCAAAAGAATCGTCCAAAAGCCCTTGTTATTTTCATGTTATCGTGCTATTCTATGGAAGTAGTATTTCTTATATGTAATTCAGAATTGTTTATTGCACAGCAATAAGTCACTAACACTTCTATTCACACTTGAGTTGGTATTGCAAAAATAAACACACTAGGTGTGTAATATGGAGGTAACGTTTATGAATAACGGTACAGTAAAATGGTTTAATGCAGATAAAGGTTTTGGTTTCATCACAGCAGAAGATGGGAAAGATGTTTTCGCACATTTCTCAGCTATCCAAGGTGAAGGCTTCAAATCATTAGATGAAGGTCAAGCAGTATCTTTTGATATCGAAGAAGGCCAACGCGGTTTACAAGCAGTAAACATCGTTAAAGCTTAATTTAAACTAAAATGTGAAAGAGTCTTATGGGATAATCTCCTGTAAGGCTCTTTTTTTGTTTTTTCAATTTTTAATGGCTGTATAACTTTTAGTATTGATGACTAAAATTCGTATTATTCCTCAACATTTTTTCGGATAGATGACTTTTTTGATGAGAGGCTCTGTGATGACATTCAACTGATTGGTAAGGCTGACAGAAATATGCAAGACGTGCTGTACCAATTTAACCGTCGACAGATCGAATTTAAAGATATTGATCAACTCAATGACATCATCCAACTCGTAAAAGAACTATTCAACGCGACGCGGATTTGGGAGAACAACGGGTATACGCCAAATGAACTCTTTGAAAAATTTGAAAAACCTGGATTACACGAGCGCTCATTTTCAACACTTGAGCTGCATCCGTCATTTGTTCAAGCACCTTCAAAGGTTAACAAAATCGGGCGTAATGATCCTTGTCCGTGTGGCAGCGGTAAAAAATATAAGAAATGTTGCTTAGGCAAGGATGGAATGTAACAGGTTGTTTATTTTGGATTAAACTTAATGGATTGAAAAGTCTTGTGGGATTGTTCCTGCGAGGCTTTTTTGATGATGAATGAAAAGCAAATGGGTAAGTTTTTAAGAATAAGTCTGTTGATATTTTTTCGAATAGTTATTCATATAGGAAGGTAAAATAGAATCTTGTAATTGATAATCATTCTCAATTAGGTTATAGTAGGTGAATATAACAATGTCAGGATGGGATTATATGGAAATATATTGGGTGAAGTTGCAAGCGATACGAGAAGAAACACCAGAAATCAACACGTATTATTTTGAATGTCCGCCAGGGTTCGCATGGGAAGCAGGAGCGCATGTGCATTTGGCGCTGGAAGGTTTTAACGCAGGCGAAAAGCCGAATCGGGCGCTCGTGCGTCATATGTCGATTTCAACGGTCGTTTCAGAAGGGATGGTTGGGATTACGACGCGGGTGAAGGCGGATTGTTCTGAATTCAAAGCACGCTTAAGACAGTTAGCAATCGGCGAAAAGGTTGCATTATTTAAACTCAACCATCATTTAGTCCTTCGTCGGGAAAACAAGCGCCTTTATTTCCTTTCTTCGGGTGTCGGTTTGGCTTCTTTTCGACCGTTAGTACTCGACTATTTGGCAGATACCAGCAACATTGAACAACTCACCATGCTTCATGTGACGACGCAGAGTGATGCCCTTTTTACAGATCTTTTGGGAGATGCAACGAGTGAACAGATTCACTCGCGGATTGTCTACGGACGAAATGCCTATTATCCGGCAGTTACAGACTTGGCAGTCGATCAAGACGGTATTTATTATATCGTCGGCAGCGATGAATTTTTACACGAAACGATTGCGCTACTGACAAAGCAAGGGATTTCGCCTAATCAAATCATGATCGATAAACACGCCACTCGTCAAGAAGCCTTTTTGACAAAGGCATAATCGCGCACAAAATGCCAGCACTCTTCTATGAGAGAAGGGTGCTGGCATTTTTTCTTTGACTGATTTTTTTCGGGGCAGAAGAAGGAATGGGGGTGACTTTACTCTAGTGAATTTCCAAAATTTGGAAATCGATTGAAAGAATCTTCGACACTTTTAAAGTACTGAAGTTCTTTTTTAGTGAAGGTAAATGCTATCATCTTTCTACTTTTAACGAGTTTCAAGTGTATATAAAATAGATACTTGTTTGGTATAATGAACAAAAGAAAGGAAGGGATTCTAATGATTAAACTACCAGTTAAGCAGTGGGGTAACAGTCATGCAATCCGTTTACCAAAAAGCTTATTAGAAGCATTGAAAGTAGAAAAAGATGATGAGTTAAATGTAGAAGTTATGAATCATTCGATTGTATTAACTAAAGCCGAAAAAGAAGTCACCTTTGAAGAACTATTCAAAGGCTACAACAAAGAAACATTTACAACAGAACTACAACATTTTTCTCCTATAGAAAATGAGAAATGGTGAAACAAGGCGATATTGTTAAGATGAATTTAGATCCTAAACAAGGATATGAACAGCAAGGATACAGACCTTATATTTGTTTAAGTTATCATGGTGTCAGTGACTATGCTAATATAGCAGTCTTTGCTCCAATATCAAACACAGAACGCAACTATCCTTTATATGTTCCTTTAAAAGATACGAAATCTTCAGGGAAAGTTTTGTTAGATTAATTAGTTACCATTGAATACAACGCAAGGAAATATAGTTATGTGGAGAGCGTTCCAGAGAAATTGATAGATGAATTATTAGTGAAAGTGAAAGTGATTTTTCAAAAAAATGAAAAGATAACGTGATTTTGATAGTGGAAAATTAGATTTAACAATGAATTTGAACACTAGTGTTGCACGAAACATTTCTTGTTTCACAACACTAGCTTTTTCTGCTCGCGTCGCTTACAAAATTCAAAATAATGCTATTATCCCCGTATACCTTTGTGGTACGCAGGAGAATGTTTACGAGCAACTAAAGAATATACGATGAGCAAAAAAACGAATCATCACCTATTCGTAAAATAACACACGCAAACGAGATCGTTGTCTCTCGTTTGCTTTTTTTGTTCGCTCAGCACGGGCGAACTCTAATAGTTGAAAGTCCTGACTGTGACCTATTAGTGCGAAGCACATAGCCAAAAGCAAGAACAACGGAACCGCTATATACCAATCGGTACTTATGGTGGTGTGATAGGACAAATAATCAATTAATGATGATTCTCCTACCCGACTTCCTTAAAATAATTGTCGTGTTTTCTATTTCAATAAAAATGTAAGAATAAAATCAGATGGAATCGTCGGAAAAAATAAGGGATTTTAGTTTTCCCATCGTCTTCAGCTGCCTTGTTTCCAATCGTATATGCTCGAATGGATAGCGAATAGTTACCAGCTTGGACGACTTAGGAATTTCGTATGATGACCGTAAATAACAAAATAATCCTTCTCCCTTAAATTTATCGTTGACAAGAAAGCGCTCACGTGATATTCTCTTTTTGTAAATAGAAACGTTTCCACTTTCAACAAAAGCGTTTGTATTTATTTTTAAAACAAAAAGTGGAAACGTTTCTAAAATGGATGGAGGAATTTAAAATGGAAGAGGCAGTGACAGCAATTAAACCTTCTAAAAGTCAGATGACCAAGAAGAAGAGAGCTCGAATATTAAAACAACTCAAAAAAGATAAGTGGCTTTATTTTTTAATGCTACCGGGGATCTTATTAACGCTTGTATTTAGATATTTCCCGATGTATGGCGCGATTATTGCTTTTAAAGATTACAATCCCATGCTCGGAATCTTAGATAGTCCTTGGGTAGGGTTAGAGCATTTTAGAGAATTTATTTCATCACCGAACTTTGGGATGTTGTTAAGCAATACGTTGAAAATTAGTATTTATGGCTTGCTTCTTGGTTTTTTCCCACCAATTATCTTGGCTCTTTCTTTGAACCAAGTGTTGAATGAAAAAATCAAAAAGAAATTACAGTTAATTTTATATGCACCAAACTTTATTTCTGTCGTTGTCATTGTCGGGATGTTGTTCTTGTTTTTATCTGCGAATGGTCCCATTAATGCGATTGTACAAAAGTTGACGGGTAATCCGATTATGTTTATGTCTAGTCCTGATTATTTTCGAACGATTTACATCTTATCTGGTATTTGGCAAGGGATTGGTTGGTCGTCCATTCTGTATACGGCCACATTAGCGGGTGTGAGTACTGACTTGTACGAAGCAGCGAATATCGATGGTGCAAATCTGATTCAAAAGATTTGGCATATTGATTTACCAGCGATGCGACCAATTATGGTTATCAGTTTTATCTTATCGGCAGGAAATATTATGAACGTGGGCTACGAAAAAGCGTACTTAATGCAAACGTCGATGAATATTCCAACGTCAGAAATCATTTCAACGTATGTGTATAAGGTTGGTTTACAATCAGGGAACTATGCTTATTCAGCTGCAGTAGGACTCTTTAATATGATTATCAACGTCATTTTACTCTTAATCGTGAATAACATTACGAAGCGTTTAAATGACGGTCAAGGACTGTAAGAGAGGGAGAAAACAATGAATTTATACACAAGTTTCGATAAAAAATTCGTATGGGTAAACTGGGTACTGGTTGGTTTACTTGTATTCATTACCATTGTGCCATTAGGTTATGTTTTAATTGCGTCATTTATGGATCCCTCAACGCTCATTAGTCAGGGAATTAGTTTTAATCCGAGTGATTGGACGGTTGAAGGTTATAAGCGAGTGTTTGCGGATGACTCGATTGTCCGTGGATTTCTGAACTCTCTGTTTTATTCTTTTAGTTTTAGTGCATTAACAGTCTTTGTGACGATGATTACGGCGTATCCTTTATCAAAACCGGATTTATACGGACGCGGTATCTTGATGACATTCTTTATTATCACCATGTTTGTGGGTGGTGGATTAATTCCAACCTACTTATTAATCAAAAATCTAGGCATGTTGGATACGGTTTGGGCCTTGATTATCCCTGGTGCCATTAACGTATGGAATATTATTATGGCTCGTACTTATTTCAGCGGATTACCGAGAGAACTGAGTGAAGCCGCGACAATCGATGGGGCAAATGAAATTCAAATTCTTTTTAAAGTGATTTTGCCTTTATCAAAACCAATTATGTTTGTGTTGTTCTTATATGCGTTTGTTGGTCAATGGAATTCTTACTTTGATGCGATGATTTACATTAAAAATGAAGATTTACAACCACTGCAATTAGTTCTTAGAAATATCTTGATTCAAAACCAACCATCGCAAGACATGGTGGGCGCCAATACGGCAATGGCTGAGATGAAACAAATTGCGGAGTTAATTAAATACTCAACAATCGTGATTTCGAGTTTACCCCTAATTATTATGTATCCATTCTTCCAGAAATATTTTGATAAAGGTGTTCTGGTTGGTTCCATTAAAGGATAAAAACATTATTTTAAAAATTATTTATATGAGGAGAGAATCAAATGAAAATAACTAAACGTGTTGTACCGTTCGCTTTGTGTAGTGTCTTGTTACTAGGTGCTTGTGGGAATAAAGCAGATAAATCATCATCAAGTCCGGATTATGAACTTGAGAATATTTCGTTTCCTTTAGAAGAAAAAGTATCCTTAAAAATGATTTCTCAAGGAGCAGCGTTAGCACCAAAGGATCCAAATGAAAAGCTTATTTTTCAACGTTTAGAAGAGGAATTAAATGTTCATATTGATTGGACGAACTATAATGCCGATTTTGCAGAAAAAAGAAATCTAGACATTGCCAGTGGTGATTTACCGGATGCCATTTTTAATGCAGGTGCAGGCGATTATGATTTATTAAATTGGGCGGAAAGTGGAGTTATTGTTCCTGTCGAAGATTTGATTGAACAATACATGCCGAACTTAAAAAAAATACTTGATGAAAATCCAGAATATCGCTCGTTATCAACAGCGCCAGATGGCCACATTTATTCATTCCCTTGGATTGAAGAATTAGGTCAAGGGAAAGAATCGATTCATACTGTAAATGATATGGCGTGGATAAACGTGGAGTGGTTAGACGCTTTGGATTTACCGATGCCTACAACGACAGATGAATTAATGACTGTCTTAGAAGCCTTTAAAACGCAAGATCCAAATGGTAATGGCGAAGCAGATGAAATTCCATTTTCATTTATTAACAATGGCGGAAATGAAGATTTGAAATTATTATTTGGGGCTTTTGGTGAAGGTGACAATGATGATCATTTAGTCGTCGATGATGAAGGAAATGTCCAATTTACGGCAGATAAAGAAGGATACAAAGATGCTGTGAAGTACTTTAATGAAATGTATGATAAAGGTCTAATCGATACTGAAGCATTTGAACAAGATTGGAATACCTATGTTGCCAAAGGAAAAGAAAAACGTTACGGTGTGTATTTCACATGGGATAAAGCCAATATTTCAGGGATGAATGAGAGTTATGATGTATTACCTGTTTTAGCAGGTCCTGATGGTCGTAAACACGTTACAAGAACGAATGGAATGGGCTTTTCACGTGATCGTTTTGTCATCACAAGTGCGAATAAAAACCTTGAATTGACGGCTCGCTGGGTCGATCAAATGTATGCGCCACTTCAATCGGTTCAAAATAACTGGGGAACATATGGTGATACAGAACAAGCAAATATCTTTGAATTAAAAGATGGCATGTTACATCATTTAGATTTAGCGGGTGAAGCACCTGGTGAATTACGTCAAAAAACCGAAGCAGCAGGTCCTTTAGCGATTTTAGATACGTATTACGGAACGGTTACGACGATGCCAGACGATGCAAAATGGCGTTTAGATTTAATGCATGAGCACTATTTACCGTATGTTAATAATGAAAATAACTATCCTAAAGTCTTCTTAGAAAAAGAACAAACCGACCGTTTAGCGAAAATCGAAACCGATATGTGGGATTATATTTATCGTAAACGTGCGGAATGGATTACTAACGGCAAGATTGACGAAGAGTGGGATGAGTATTTAGCGGAATTAGAACGTGTTGGAATCAATGAATGGTTAGAAATTAAACAAGCAGGGTATGACACCTTTGTGGAAGGAGCCAAATAATTGTTAACAGAGGAAAAATTAACATTAGAGCGAGCAAATCACTATATTCAAGAAAATAAAGGGAATGTGAATCCCCTATATCGTCCAACGTATCATGTTTCAGCACCGGTCGGATGGTTAAATGATCCAAATGGCTTTGTGTATTATCAAGGAGAATATCATTTGTTTTACCAATTTTATCCTTACAACAGTCAGTGGGGTCCGATGCATTGGGGCCATGCGAAATCCAAAGATTTAATTCATTGGGAAGAGTTACCTGTCGCACTGGCACCAGATGAGTGGTATGACAAAGATGGTTGTTTCTCAGGAAGTGCGATTGAAAAAGACGGTCGTCTCTATTTAATGTACACCGGGCATGTGGTTGAAAACGATGTTGTCACGCAAACGCAATGTATTGCGGTTTCCGATGATGGGATTAACTTTGAGAAACTAGCGAGTAATCCCGTGATTGGAGCGGAATTGTTAGGCGATGAAGGTAGCATTCATGATTTCCGCGATCCGAAAGTGTTCCAACATGAAGGCACCTATTATAGTGTGGTCGCGACGAAAACCCATGATCATCGCGGGAAAATTGTTCTTTTTTCATCGGAGGATTTAAACGAATGGACTTTCTTTTCAGTCTTATTAGAAGGAACAAAAGAACAAGGTATCATGTGGGAATGTCCTGATTTCTTTACACTCGATGGTAAGGATGTTTTGATTATGTCTCCGATTCAAATTAAGCGACAAGGACACGAGTATCATAATATTAGTTCGACGATGGCTTGTATTGGTCAAATGGACTGGGAAACTGGGAAATTAACCGTTGAAAATTTCCACGAGATGGATTTTGGCATGGATTATTATGCACCACAAAGTTTGCTTGATGATAAGAATCGTCGCATTGTGATTGCGTGGATGCAAATGTGGGATCGCACGTTTCCTACTCATGATTTGGGTCATCAATGGGCTGGTAGTATGACGTTACCTAGAGAATTACGGGTCCGCAATAATCGCTTGATTCAACGCCCTGTCTCTGAAGTCTATAGTCAGTTAGAATACGAGCATGGTATTGAGAATCTAGAAGTTGGTTCACAGCCCGTTATTTTCCATCACTTAATTAAAGATAATACGTACATGCAAATTGTTGCTGACTTATCTGAAGCGAGTCAATTTTCCATTCAATTTGCGAAACAAGCAGAACAGTACTTGCGTTTGAACTATGAGACGGAATCGTCGACCTTTACTTTCAGTCGGAAAAACTTTGGGTATGAACTCAAAGGTGCTGAAAAACAACCTGTTGATACGCGACAATTTCCAGTAGAATTGGTCAATCAACAACTCATTTTAGAAATATTCCGTGATACCAATTCCATTGAAATTTTTGTGAATGGACTAGAAGTCATCAGTGCCACTTTCTATGAAATCGAAAAAGGGAGCGATTTGGTCTTCCATTCTGAAGGAAAAACCATGATTGGTTCTTTTGAAACGGCGAGTATTAAGGCGTAGAACAACTGGAACAGCTAGTAATTTTTCATCCTCTCAATTATACTGAATTAATAGAGAGATTGTGAGGAGTCGGTGAAATGAAGGCAACAATGAAAGATGTCGCGAAACTGGCGGGTGTGGGTGTTGGAACCGTTTCTCGGGTATTAAATAACGGGTCAGTAAAAGTTTCAACTCGAGCAAAAGTCGAAGCGGCGATTAAGGAACTGAATTATCAACCCAATTTTTATGCTCGGGGTTTAAAAATGAATCAAACCTTTACGGTCGCTTTAATTATTCCGAGTGTCTGGAATCCATTTTTTTCTGAATTTGCCTTTTATGTAGAGACGGCACTAGAAAAGAATCATTATAAAATGTATTTATGTAACTCAGATGGTGCGGTCGATAAAGAGAGAGAATATGTGCAAATGGTGACGCAAAATAAGGTAGATGGCATTATTGGCATTACCTATTCCGATATTGATGAATATATCTCAAGTAATTTACCTTTTGTGAGCATCGATCGCTATTTTACGGAAGATGTCATTTATGTCACCGCGGATAATATCAGCGGTGGACGTCTAGCCGCCCAGAAATTGCAAGAACTCGGTTGTAAAAAAGTTGCATTTATTGGGGGCTACCAAGAAATTCCGAATGAAACAAAGAATCGTCGCAAGTACTTTGAAATTGAATGCAATCAACTGGGACAAGAAGTCGTCATTTTGGATATGTTGGAACCGTTAGAATATTTAAATGAAAAAATTGTGGCCTTCTTAACGGAAAATCCTGATATTGATGGGATCTTTACCGTTAATGACTCAATGGCGTTAACGGTTTGCGATGTGTTAGAGCAAATGGGAAAAGCTGTCCCAGAAGACGTCCAAGTGATTGGCTTTGATGGTCAGAGAATCACGAGACACTCCCCTTATCTTGTCTCAACCATCGTTCAACCGATTGAAGCGATGGCGGAAGCCGCAGTCAACCTTTTGTTGGAAGTCATTAAAGGGGAGACGGTAGCGAATCGGACGGTAATCCCTGTTTATTTTGGTGAGGGGAAAACAACTAAAAAAGTGACGTCCGTGAATTGATTTCTTGAAGCTGATTTTTATTTAAAACATCATGATAAGTAAAATGTGCTGTAACTTACGAAAGTTACGGCACATTTTTAGTAAGGAGAGAATGAAAAAATGAAAAATAAAAAATATCTGCTGTTGTTATTAATCGTACCGCTATTACTAGGAGGCATGCAATTAATGAAGTCTGAGAAGTCGACGATTACGGCACTTTATCCTCGTTCACCCGAAAGTTTTGTGGGCGATCCGATGCCGTATTATAATGGGAAAGATTTTTTAATTTATTATTTAGAAGATCAGCGTCTTGATACGATTGGCTTTCATCCCTTTAGTTTATTGCGCACACGGAATTTTTATCAGTACGTTGATGAAGGAGAGGTACTTCCTTATGTGAATGAGGAAGACAGTATCGAACGCGCACTCGGAACAGGAAGTATCACGCAAGATAAGCAAGGAACGTATCATGCTTTTTATACGGGACATAATGGTTCTTTAACGCCAAAAGAACAAATTATGCATGCCACCAGTCGCGATGGGGTAAAATGGGAAAAAATTGAGCATGATACTTTTAAAGCAGGACCAAACTATGCAGCGGATGATTTTCGTGATCCTTTTGTCTTTTGGGAAGAAGAAAGCCAAGAGTATTGGATGCTGATTACAACAAGAGCGAATGATACAGGCGTGATTGCCCGTTACACTTCGACTGATTTAAGTAATTGGCAGGACGAGGGCATTTTTTTTAGCAATGATTTAGGGGACGATTCTAATTTAGAATGTCCGTCACTCGTTCACTATCAAGGGAAATGGTATTTGGCTTTTTCTGATCAATTTGGCGAGCGCCTCGTTCATTACCGCGTAGCAGATGAGATCACGGGAGAATTTAAACGCGTAGATGAGTCGGATTACGTCGATGGCGCGGGTTTCTATGCTGGACGCTTGGAAACAGATGGTGAGAATTTATATTTAGTAGGTTGGATTCCAACGAAAGACAATCACGAAGATCGTGGAAATTACAATTGGGCAGGTAATTTAGCTGTTCATCAATTACGTTCAAACAAAGCAGGAATCCTGTCACCGACTTTACCGATAGCAGCGACTAAAAAAATAAAACAAGAGACAATCGCTTTAGAACAAGAACAAACGCTCGCTTTCAAAGAAGAAAGTATGCTTTATCAATCAACTTATTCGCCGACAAATAAGCGAATCGTCTTATCAGTCGGTGATCAAAATCATGTCGTTCTCGATTTCAACCAACAGACGATGGCGTATTACTACGATCATTTTGATAATCTTGAGAACAGTGAAAGTAAAACAGCGATTCAATTTGAAGAAAGTGACGCCTATTCGGTGCAGATTGTAAAAGAAAAAGATATTTTGGTCGTATATATAGGTGGCAAAGCATTATCGAATCGCATCTATGCAGGCGCAAAAGAAGGAATCGCGATTCGAATCATCGATTGATGATAAAAAGGATAAATGAATAGGTAACAGGATTTAGGCAGTAGGGAAACTTTTTTTAGCGAAGTCATGTTTCTCGTTTTAATAATAGAATTTAGTGTACAAATTATGATTTATATAATCGATAACATGAATGAAATCAATTGTTTTGCACGTATTTAACCTTCACAGGATGATGTTTTTTTCTCAGCGATGATTGACACAAAATTAGGAACGTGCTATTCTCATTTTTAAACGGAAACGTTTCCGAAATAATTGGAAAGGTTACCAAGAGCGAAACTTTTTGTTTAAGTAGTATTAAAAGAGTAGCGAGAAATCAAAAATAAGGACGATGATTATCTTTAAAGAAGGAGTAAATAAGATGTATGTTGAAGGAAGAATGACCGTTGAACGAGCAAATGACTACATTCAAGAAAATCGGGAGAAGGTCAATCCGCGTTATCGACCCGCTTTTCACGTAGCGCCGCCAGTTGGATGGATGAATGATCCAAATGGGTTTATTTATTACCAAGGAGAATATCACTTGTTTTATCAATACTATCCTTATAACAGTCAATGGGGTCCGATGCATTGGGGTCATACGAAGTCGAAAGATTTAATTCATTGGGAAGAGTTACCTGTCGCACTGGCACCAGATGAGTGGTATGACAAAGATGGTTGTTTCTCTGGTAGTGCGATTGAAAAAGACGGTCGTCTCTATTTAATGTATACCGGGCATGTGGTTGAAGACGACGTTGTCACGCAAACCCAGTGTATTGCGGTTTCCGATGATGGAATTACCTTTGAAAAGTTAGCGAGTAATCCAGTGATTGGAGCGGAATTGTTAGGCGATGAAGGAAGCATTCATGATTGTCGTGATCCAAAAGTCATTCAACATGACGGTCGCTACTATAGTGTCTTAGCGACGAAAACACCGGATAATCGTGGCAAAATTTTATTGTTTGCTTCAGATGATTTAATCCAGTGGTCGTTCTTTTCGGTTCTTTTAGAAGGGACTGCGACACAAGGCGTGATGTGGGAATGTCCGGATTTATTTCATTTGGATGGGAAAGACGTGTTGATTATGTCACCGATTCAGATTCAGCGTGACGCGCATGAATACCATAATACAAGTTCAACAATGGCTTGGATTGGTGAAATGGATTGGGAAAGTGGGACGTTTCTTGTGGAGAATTCTCATGAGATGGACTACGGAATGGACTATTACGCGCCTCAAACGTTACTGGATGATCAGGGTCGCCGGATTTTAATTGCCTGGATGCAAATGTGGGAGCGGACGTATCCAACGCATGAATTAGGTCACAATTGGACCGGTGAAATGTGTTTGCCGCGTGAATTAAGCATCAATCATAATCGTTTAGTCCAACTTCCTGTTTCTGAAATCTATGACTATTTGACTGATCAACAAGTTGTAGAAAATATCGAAGTAATAAAGGAACCGGTTTCGTTTCCAGATGTGGTGACGGAGAACGTCTATCTAAAAATTGTTGCTGATTTATCTCAAGCACAGAAACTGACAATGGCGTTTGCTAAAAAAGAACATCAGTCATTATTCATGACGTACGACAAGGAAACAGCGCTCTTTTCATTTAGTCGTGAGAACTTTGGTTATGCGATTACTGGAATCGAAAAAGAACAAGTGCATACTCGAGAATTTCCGGTCGCACTCATTCACGACCAACTAACAATCGAGATTTTCCGTGATACAAACGCCATCGAAATTTTTGTCAATGGACAAGAGACAAGTACGTCGACCTTCTATGAAATTGAAGCAAGTAGCGAACTTGTTTTTGAATCACAAGGGAAAGCCTTGATTACTTCGTTTAAATCAGCACAAGTCAACACCGCTTGTGAAAGAAAGCGATAGCATTTTTAAGCCTTCTCGATTATACTAAATAGTAGATATTCTTTAGAAGGAGACGATTACATGAGTGCCACAATGAAAGATGTCGCCAAAATGGCAGGTGTAAGGATTGAAACTGTTTCTCGAATATTAAATAACGGTCCAGCTAAACCTTCCACTCGCAAAAAAGTAGAGGCTGCGATTGAAGCATTGAATTACAAACCCAATGATTACACTCGTGGTTTAAAACTCGATCGTACATTTTATGTCGCGTTAATCATTCCAAGTGTCTGGCAACCTTTTTTTGCTGAATTTGCTTTCCATGTTGAAAATGCACTCGAAAAAAATTTTTACAAAATGCATCTCTGTAATTCCAACGGTACCGTCGATAAAGAAAGAGAATATTTACAAATGGTCATGCAACATCGCGTAGATGGAATTATTGGGATTACCTATTCAGATATTGATGAATATATCTCAAGGAATTTCCCGTTTGTCAGTATTGATCGTTATTTTACCGAAGACGTGATTTATGTCACGGCTGATAATAGTAGTGGCGGACGGCTAGCTGCGCAAAAACTACATGAACTCGGCTGTCAACATGTGGCCTATATTGGTGGCTATCAAGATACGCCAAGTGAGATTACGAACCGTCGAAAATATTTTGAACTTGAATGCCAAGAATTGGGGAAAGAATGTCTGATCCTAGAGATGCTCGAACCGATTGAAGATTTAAAAAAAGAAGTTCGTCACTTTTTGACAGCACATCCTGAAATTGATGGCATTTTTGCCATCAGTGACACGGTAGCAATCGATGTCTGTGAAGTCTTAGACCAAATGGGTCGCATGGTACCAGATGAAGTCCAAGTTATAGGTTTTGATGGCCAACGCATCCATAAAGATGCACCGTATCTCGTCTCAACGATTGTTCAACCGATTCAAGAAATGGCAGAAGTTGCCGTTGATCGCTTACTTCATGTCATGAAAGGCGAGTCGGTTCCACAACGAACGGTTCTTCCGGTCCACTATGGGCAAGGAAAAACGACGAAAAAATTGAAATGATGAAAAATCGTTCCCTGAGATAGGGGACGGTTTTTTTAGTGTGCGAGGGAGTGGGGAGAGAAAGAAGAATTAGTTTTTTTTTGTTATTTTTTAATTTGATTTGATTATTTTATGAAGAAATTAGAAAGAAATGGCCTGAAAAAAACTTCCGAAATTTCACGCAACAGTTAGCATAAGGGAAGTTTTTTCTCCTTGTTTATGCTATGCTTTATACAAGAACAACTTTTCATTTGATAAGGAAGAGGAGGATCAGTCATGAGAGATTTTAAGTTCATTAAGCGAGTGGAGCAGTTAGTCAAGCCCATCGACATTGCGACGCTACAAGTCTTAGTACCAACATTGTATTGGTGACGTTATTACTGGTATTGTTGTTTACTTTGTTATAACAGCGGTAGCGCAACAAGCACTTGGTGGCAGTCTGAGCTAGGTATTGCTTGAAGCGTTCCATTTGTTAGTTAGGAGATTATGATGTCTGAAAAAAAATATACGACGCTCACGTTACTCACGTATTTCATTGCGTTTTTAGCACCAGCGTTTGGTCCAACGTTAGAAATTCGAATTATTTTGACGATCTTAACGTATTTAATCGGTTCAATCGTGATGATACGTCTCTACAAAAAAACGACTCAATCGCTTTCTTTTGAAGCGAATCCTATGAGTAGGGGTCGTATTATAACGCTCGGAATTATCGGGATTTTTCTCGCGATTTTATTACAAAATGTGATGATTACGATTGAACTTTATTTTGGTGGTCAAGTGGATTCCGCCAATACCCAAGGGATCTTGGAATTAATTTTCCAAAATCCGTTAATGATTTTAGCCGTGATGATTGGTGGTCCAATTATGGAAGAATTTGTCTTTCGCCGGGCGATTATGGGGATGGTGACGCGTCGTTCGAATCTTTGGCTAGGCGTTCTCGTGAGCGCGGTACTGTTTGCGCTGATGCATCAAGATGGTCACTGGTTACTTTATTCCGCATTAGGCGCCTTTTTTAGTTTGCAATACATCATTACCGGCAGTATTTGGACCTCGGTTATCACGCATGTCGGGATGAACACGTTGGTTATTTTAGCGAATGTGATTGTCGAAGTGTATAATTTACCCGTTAAATAAGTGTCAGTTATCGAATTTGGTGCATGAGAGGTAAGTGTTGGCTAACCCTTATTATTATGGTGTTCCTGATGCCTATGTTAAAATAAAATTAGAACATTTTGTTGCTGTCGAAAGAATAAAATGAAAAAATAGTATTTTTACAAGGAGGAATTAAGGTGGATTATGTTAAAAAAGCATGGTTAAATGGATTATTTTTTATTGTCGCCTTAGTCGTCAATGCGCTAGGTGCCTTTGGTCTCATCAATGGTAGTTCACAAAAGGAAGTATCCGATAAGTATTTAACGTTGATTACCCCGGATCCATCGACCTTTAGTATCTGGAGTGTTATCTATCTTTTCTTAACGCTTTCGATTGTCTTCATGATTTGGAAAAAAGAGGATGCCTATTACCAAGCTGCTATTAATAAAATATCGTATTTATTCATCTTTTCTTCTATTTTAAATATGGCTTGGATTATCGCCTTTTCTTTTGAACAATTAGTGTTATCCACGATCTTTATTTTAGTATTTGCCGTAACGTTGACCTTAATTTGTTTAGAGTTACTGAAAATTCAAACGGGTCAACATTTCTTATTACCACTCACGTTTGGGTTATATACAGGTTGGTTATTCATCGCTTCTGTGGTGAATGTCGCGGCGACGTTAGTCAAAAATGAGTGGAACGGTTTTGGGTTACCAACAGAAGTCTTAGCATCCGCGACGTTAATTGTGGCGATCGTTTTAGTCTTTGGTGTGCTATTACGGGTCAAAAATGCGGTTTTCCCGATTCCAATTGCGTGGGCCTTCTTTGGAATTTATCGTTTCTTAATTTCTCCAGAAGGATTTAATGATGCTTATCCAATGTTAAAAGTGGTCTCACTTGTTGGGATGGCCGTGCTTTTAATGATGAGTGGTTTACAACTATACAAAAACCAATATTGGGTAATTCCAAAAAATCACAAAGCGTAATCAAACACCAAAATCCCTCTGCCCTGTGTGGGTTAGAGGGATTTTCGTGTCTTAATCGGACAAAGTCTAACCAATTTTGACTTTTCTAAGAAGATTTGTTCAAAAGACTTGCAAAACGAAGCAAAAGTGAGTAATATAAAACATGTAAGTTAGCACTTGGCAATGTCGAGTGCTAATGAAAAAAACGAAAAAATATCGGAGGGATTTATTGTGTTAAAACCATTAGGTGATCGTGTACTCGTTGAAGTAACACAAGCAGAAGAACAAACAGTTAGCGGATTCGTTTTAGCTTCAGCCGCAAAAGAAAAACCTCAAACTGGTACAGTTGTAGCAGTTGGTGAAGGTCGCCTACTCGATAGTGGCGATTTGGCACCCGTTCCTGTAAAAGTTGGCGAAACAGTTTTATTTGAAAAATATGCTGGTTCAGAAGTGAAATACGAAGGCCAAGAATACATGATTTTCGCAGTAAAAGATATTATTGCAGTTGTAGAATAAAAAAATAATTAATGAGGTGAAGGAATAATGGCAAAAGAAATTAAATTTGCAGAAGACGCACGTAGCGCAATGTTACGTGGAGTAGATAAATTAGCAGATACTGTAAAAGTAACTTTAGGTCCAAAAGGTCGTAACGTTGTTTTAGAAAAATCATTTGGTTCACCACTCATTACAAACGATGGCGTAACCATTGCAAAAGAAATTGAATTAGAAGATCACTTTGAAAATATGGGTGCGAAACTTGTTTCAGAAGTTGC
The DNA here is from genome assembly GCF_051713805.1 of Enterococcus sp. DIV1314a. Taxonomy (NCBI): domain Bacteria; kingdom Bacillati; phylum Bacillota; class Bacilli; order Lactobacillales; family Enterococcaceae; genus Enterococcus; species Enterococcus sp. DIV1314a. Next base: position 1,485,475 of record NZ_JBIOQP010000001.1, read on the forward strand.
TTCTAAAACAAATGATATTGCTGGAGATGGAACAACTACTGCAACCGTCTTAACACAAGCAATCGTTCGTGAAGGGATGAAGAACGTGACTGCTGGTGCAAATCCACTGGGCGTTCGTCGCGGAATTGAACTTGCAACTCAAGTAGCTGTTGAAGAATTACATGCAATTTCTGTCAAAGTGGATTCAAAAGATGCGATTGCACAAGTTGGTTCTGTCTCTTCAGGTAGCGAACAAGTCGGCCAATACATTGCAGATGCAATGGAAAAAGTGGGCAACGACGGCGTGATCACCATTGAAGAATCAAAAGGAATCGAAACAGAATTAGACGTGGTTGAAGGAATGCAATTTGACCGTGGGTACTTATCACAATACATGGTGACAAACAACGATAAAATGGAAGCTGAACTTGAAGCACCATACATCTTAATTACGGATAAGAAAATCTCAAACATCCAAGATATCTTGCCGTTATTAGAACAAATTTTACAAGCTTCTAAACCATTATTAATCATTGCAGATGATGTTGATGGCGAAGCATTACCAACCTTAGTATTAAACAAAATCCGTGGAACATTCAACGTGGTTGCAGTTAAAGCACCAGGATTCGGTGATCGTCGTAAAGCGATGTTAGAAGATATCGCGATTTTAACAGGAGCGACAGTCATTACAGAAGACCTTGGGTTAGAATTAAAAGACGCAACGATTGATATGTTAGGACAAGCAAGCAAAGTGGTTGTCGATAAAGACAATACTACAATCGTTGAAGGTGCAGGTTCATCTGACGCTATCGCTGCTCGCGTACACTTAATCAAAAATCAAATCGTAGATACAACGTCTGAATTTGATCGTGAAAAATTACAAGAACGCCTAGCGAAACTTTCTGGCGGAGTCGCAGTCATCAAAGTCGGCGCACCAACTGAAACAGAATTAAAAGAATTAAAATTACGTATTGAAGATGCGTTAAACGCAACACGTGCAGCCGTTGAAGAAGGCATGGTTTCCGGTGGGGGAACTGCTTTAGTCAACGTAATCGAAAAAGTTGCAGCCATTGAAGCAACTGGCGATGTGGCAACAGGTGTGAAAATTGTCTTACGTGCTTTAGAAGAACCAGTACGCCAAATCGCAGAAAATGCTGGCTACGAAGGCTCTGTAATCGTGGATCAATTAAAACGTGCAGAACTAGGCACAGGATTCAACGCAGCAACTGGTGAGTGGGTAAACATGCTTGAAGCAGGAATCGTTGACCCAACGAAAGTAACCCGTTCTGCTTTACAAAACGCAGCATCCATCTCTGCTTTACTCTTAACAACAGAAGCAGTTGTGGCATCAAAACCAGAATCAGCTGGACCAGCAATGCCTCCAATGGACCCATCAATGATGGGCGGCATGATGTAAACTCGCTTTTAAACAAAGCTTGATACGAAAGAACCACATGAGACGTTTGTGCTCATGTGGTTTTTTGGTTTGTCATGATGAAAGAACGGTTCTTCGCTAAATGGTGTGTAAGCCAGTATTCAAAAGAAGCATAGAGACGAACGGTCGCCTAGTACCAAGACCTGTTAGATACTCATTCTCCAATATTTTAGGGGTAGGACTTTTCTTCAAATTGAAAAGCCCCCTTGAATTGCGCACAGCGTGACCTTACTATTCTGTTTTCTACCTATTTATCCTTCACTCTCATCAGTCGTAAACTATTTAATGCTACCAAAATAGTAGCTCCCATATCGGAAAGAATCGCTATCCAAAGGGTTAACCATCCCGGGATAACTAATAGTAAGGCAATTATTTTAATTCCGATAGCAAAAGTGATGTTAGCTTTAATGATATTTAAAGTTTTTCGACTGAGTCTTACTGCAAATGGAAGCTTACTTAAATCATCTCCCATTAATACAATATCAGCTGTTTCAATTGCAGTATCCGTTCCAGCACCGCCCATTGCAATTCCAACAGTAGATGCAGCAAGTGCTGGAGCATCATTAACGCCATCGCCAATCATAGCTACATTATCATGCTCCGATTGCATTTTTTTAATATAATCTAATTTATCCTGTGGCATCAATTCAGACTGAATATCAGAAACGCCTATATGTGTACCGATTGCATTTGCAGTACCTTGATTATCACCTGTCAGCATAATTGTTTGCTTGATACCTAACTGATGAAGTTTTTGAATCACATTTTTACTTGTTTCACGAACCTCATCTGCAACGGCAATTACACCGAGAATTGTTTTTTCCGTTCCAATAATCATGGCTGTTTTGCCTTGATTTTGTAGGATTTTCACATTATTTTCAAACCCAAGGCTAAAATCGGAAACATTTAATTCCTTGAAAAGTTTTGGGCTTCCAATATAGTAAGTAGTTCCGTTTACAATCCCTTTTATACCTCGCCCAGTAATCGAAGTGAATTCTTCCACTTGTACATTAGAATAAGGGATATTATCTTGCTCTGCCTTTTTCATTATTGCTGAAGCAAGTGGATGTTGTGAACGATATTCTAAAGCTGTAATGGTAGAGAATAGCTCTTTTTCTTCCACTTGGTCATTTAATACTTCAAAATCTGTTACCACTGGTACACCTTTTGTCAGTGTTCCTGTTTTATCAAATGCGACTGCCTTAATGGCTCCTAATTTCTCGAGATAGACACCACCTTTAACCAACACACCTTTTTTCGCTGCATTTCCAATTGCCGAGACAATCGAGATTGGAGTAGAAATAACTAATGCACAAGGACATCCAACTACAAGAACTGCTAATCCTTGATAAACCCATGTATCCCAACTGCCACCAAAGAATAGGGGTGGAACGACTGCAACCAAGGCTGCAATAACCATAATGATCGGAGTGTAGTATTTTGCAAATTTATCAACGAATGCTTGGGCTGGAGCACGCTCCCCTTGTGCTTCTTCAACAAGATGAATAATCTTGGCAATGGTTGTATCTTCTACGTATTTGGTGATTTTTACTTCAAGTAGTCCCTCTTCGTTAAGCGTACCTGCAAATACTTCGTCATCTACCGCTTTGGAGATGGGAACGGATTCTCCTGTTATAGCTGCCTGATTGACAGCCGACAAGCCATTCACAATGATTCCATCCATGGCAATTTTCTCCCCTGGTTTGACAATCATGATATCACCCACAGCGATATCGTCCACATGGATTATTATTTCCTGACCATTTCGTCTAACTAGTGCTTCTTTTGGGGCGATATCCATCAATGAACGTATGGATTGTCTTGCTCTGTCCATAGAGAAGCGTTCAAGTGCTTCACTGATTGCAAAGAGAATAACAACAATAGATGCCTCTGCCCATTCACCAATAACGGCAGCTCCAATAACGGCAACGGTCATCAGGGTTTTCATGTCGAAATCAAAGCGTATCAAATTTTGAAAACCGACTTCAAATAATGAATATCCGCCAATTACAATAGAACCTACAAATAACATGGAAGTTACGAGGTTATCTTCTCCATTTACAAAATGAGAAAGGTAACCAAAAGCAATTAGTAGTGTGGCAAACAGCAATGTACTATGTTTTTTATAAAATGGTGTTTTCTCTTCTTTATGAGCCTTAGTGTCATCTTTAACCCTTTGTATCGTTTGATTCGCTAGTTTTTCAGGAGATACTTTTAGATTCTCAAAAGCACCTGCTTTTTCAAGTTCTTCAACCGATGCATTTCCATATACATCAATTTTAGAAGCGCCAAAGTTTACTTTTGCATCCTCAACCCCAGCTATTTGTTTTACATTTTTTTCAAACTTCCCCGCACAATTTGCGCAGGAAAATCCTTCCACACGGTAAACGTTTTTATCTTTAATTACCACAGGTTCTACCCGTCTTTTAGGTTTCTCTGGTGCCACTTTAAGATTTTCAAAAGCACCAGCCTTTTCTAGTTCTTCAACAGTTGCACTGCCGAAGACATCAATTTTTGAAGCTCCAAAATTTACTTTTGCGTCCTGAACGCCTGGAATCTTTTTAACATTTTTCTCAAACTTTCCTGCACAATTTGCACATGAAAATCCTTGGACCCGATAGACGTTCATTTCTTCTTCCATTAGTTTAACCTTTTGTTCAGACATTGACCTTCACTTCTTTCTTATGTGCTAGGGCGATCATCATTATCTGCCTGATATGTTCATCATCTAAAGAATAGAAAGCTAGTTTTCCTTCTTTTCTAAAGTTGACCACCCCTTGCTTATAAAGCGTACGTAAATGATGAGATGCATTTGCTATCGTAACACCTAAGATATTTGCTATATCACAAACACACAACTCTTCATCCTGACACAGAGCGTAAGTAATTTTTGCTCTATTTTCATCGGCAATAGCCTTTAACATTTGGCTAACACCAGAAATATCAACTGTTTGTAAATCCCCTTGTATTCGATTAACCTTTTCTTCGTCATAACAAAAAATTTCACAAGTATCTTTCTTTTTCATATTATCATCCCACCTTCATTCAAATATTTATTTGAATATATTATAACCATTTTCGACTCATCATTCAAGCAAATATTTGAATGAAAATAAAAGAGGGAGCATTTAGCCATATTATCAGCGATTATCCTAAAAATCGCAATAGCTATTTATCTGGAAATAGACTAAACTAAAGGCGTAATCTAAAAAATAGGGGGTTGGTAAAATGGTTGAAGCAATTAAAAAAGTAACAAGTCATATTATTGTTAATGGACTCTTGAATATTGCATTAGGATTAGCGGTATTGATTAATCCACAAGGTGTTTTTGATATCAGTGTTGGACTACTTTCCATTTATTTAGTGATTATCGGTTTCATTAATCTTTTTGATGGTCTACGTGAGAAAAAACGCAGTGGCGGATTTGGAATGTTTTTAGCGTATGGACTGTTTTATATCGTGAGTGCCGCAATTATTTATTACTTTGCTGTCGATATTTTACGTGCCTTTCCGTTTATTCTCGGTCTAGTTATCTTATTTTCAGGATTTTCACAATTGTTTCGTGCGATTCATTTTCGAAATATCCCGAATATTAATACGGTTCCAATGTTTCTCTATAGTGCGATATTAATTGGTCTGTCCTTATTCTTTATGTTTAATACTTCTATTAGTCTCATCTTATTTTTTAGAATATATGGTTTTATCTTATTGGTGATGGGAGCCTTAGATTTATTCTTTGTCTTCTACTTAAATAAAAAAGCAAAACAATAACATGATCAAAGACCTTGAGGAATCAGGGTCTTTTTTTCATGGGAGGATGGATGCAACGAGGGAAGGAATTGGATATGTTAAAAGCACTTCTTTTGTGTGTTTATGGTTTTTTCGACTATTTTGACTCCTTTTGACGTTTATTTTTCGATTATTTGTTATAATAGAAAGGTAGATTGAGAAGAGGAGTTATTTTATCATGGATAAATTATATGCAGATGACAGTTTAACTTTACATACCGACTTATATCAAATTAATATGATGTACACTTACTGGGCGTTAGATCGAGCGGATACGCATGCGGTTTTTGAATGTTATTTTCGTGAAATGCCGTTTAAAAATGGCTATGCTATTTTTGCGGGGTTAGAGCGTTTAGTCAAGTATTTAGAAGCGTTAGCGTTTAGCGAAAGCGATTTGGATTATTTGCGCGATTTAGGCGAATATCCAGAAGAGTTTTTAACGTATTTACGTGAGTTTAAATTTGCTTGTACGATTCGTTCGGCGAAAGAAGGGGAGTTGGTCTTTGCCAATGAACCGATTATTCAAGTGGAAGGACCGCTAGCGCAAGCACAGTTAATCGAAACGGCGCTTTTAAATATCGTGAACTTCCAGACGTTGATTGCCACGAAAGCAGCCCGCATTAAATCCGTTATCGGCACAGATCCGCTCTTAGAATTTGGTTCGCGTCGGGCGCAAGAGATGGACGCGGCGATTTGGGGAACTCGAGCAGCCTTCATTGGAGGGGCTGGAGCGACAAGTAATGTCCGTGCCGGGAAAATTTTTGGGATTCCAGTTAGTGGTACGCATGCGCACTCTCTCGTTCAGTCATATGGGAATGATTACGATGCGTTTAAAGCGTACGCGATGACGCATAAAGATTGTGTCTTTTTAGTTGATACGTATGACACGTTAAAACTCGGTGTGCCCACTGCGATTCGTGTGGCGAAAGAGTTGGGTGATCAAATTAATTTCTTAGGCGTACGAATTGATAGTGGTGATATGGCGTATATTTCTAAAAAAGTTCGTGAACAACTCGATGAAGCGGGATTCACGGAAGCAAAAGTCTATGCGTCAAATGACTTAGATGAAAGTACGATTTTAAGTTTGAAAATGCAAAAAGCCAAAATTGATGTTTGGGGCGTCGGCACAAAACTGATTACGGCCTATGATCAACCCGCGTTAGGGGCTGTTTATAAACTGGTATCGATTGAAGACGAAAATGGGGATATGATTGACACCATCAAGCTTTCGAGTAATGCTGAAAAAGTCTCAACGCCCGGTAAAAAACAAGTGTGGCGCATTACGCGTAAAAAAGATGGCAAATCAGAAGGCGATTATGTCACTCTTTGGAATGAAGATCCGCGCGAAGAAGAAAGTATTTTTATGTTCCATCCGGTGCATACGTATATTAGTAAGACGGTTACAGAGTTTGATGCGCGTCCCGTGTTGCAAGATATTTATCTTGAAGGAAAACAAGTCTACGAATTGCCTTCTTTAGGCGAGATTAAAGCCTATTGTCACGACTGTTTAGATGCGTTATGGGATGAATACAAACGCGATTTAAATCCGCAACCATACCCAGTCGATTTGTCAAAAGAGTGTTGGGATCATAAAATGAAGACTTTTGATGCTGTTCGTCAGCAAGTCAAAGAAATGCAAGAATAGGAGTGAAATCCATGAGTTTGCAACAAGAAATTATTCAAACATTAGCAGTTAAACCGACGATCGATCCAGAAGTTGAGATTCGTCGCAGTATTGAATTCTTGAAAGACTATTTACGGGCACATCCGTTTATCAAAACGTTTGTTCTCGGAATTAGTGGGGGGCAAGATTCGACCTTAGTGGGACGACTAGCACAACTCGCGATGGAAGAAATGCGCCATGAAACGAACGATTCGGATTATTATTTTATCGGTGTGCGGTTACCTTATGGGCAACAAAACGATGAAGCTGACGCGCAATTGGCGATGGATTTTGTCAATAGTGATAGTCAAATCATGGTCGATATCAAACCGGCCGTGGATGCTCAAGTCGCTGAATTAAACAAAATCGGCGTCGAGATATCTGATTACAACAAGGGCAATATCAAAGCGCGTCAACGAATGGTGACTCAGTACGCGTTAGCTGGCGCCTTCCAAGGAGCTGTTCTTGGAACGGATCATGCGGCGGAAAATCTAACCGGCTTTTTCACAAAATTTGGTGATGGAGCAGCCGATTTAATCCCCATTGCTTCGTTGAATAAACGTCAAGGCCGCGCGTTATTAAAAGCCTTGGGCGCACCTGAAGCCTTGTATTTAAAAACACCCGTAGCGGACCTTGAAGAAAATCGTCCAATGCTACCAGACGAAACCGCACTTGGTGTCACGTATGAAGAAATTGATGATTATCTTGAAGGAAAAACCGTTTCGCCCCAAGCGCAAACGACCATTGAAAATTGGTGGAAAAAAGGCCAACATAAACGTCACTTACCCATTTCGATGAAAGATGATTTTTGGAAGTAGGGAATGAAACATCTAAAACAGAGGGAACGATTCTGTTTTAGATGTTTTTTTATAGAATTTGCGGGCGAGAAAACCCACTATTTTAATGGTGGGATGATAGCCCGTAGACGTACTGTAAGAATGTAGAGAAACTTGCATTTAGAGGCAATACAAATACTCGTATTGTCCAATGAAGAAACTGAATTACTGGGAACTCGTAAAGCTAACGAAACGACAACGTAGGGATATCAAACCCAAGCGTGAACGTGGTGAAAACAGAAAAAATTCGTTAGATGGCATAAGCTTAAATCCTAAGTGTTCACATAATCGAAAATCAGCAGCCAAGCCTAGAAATAGGAAGGTTCAACGACTATTCCTCTTGAGGGAAGTACACACAAGCATGTGGAAGTGGTTTCGCCTTAACAAGTAAAGTTGAAGGATAAGATATAGTCTGTGCTTGCATAAAAGTGTAAGAAGTTCATCAGAGAACTGCATGGGAAGTCGCGAACCTGTGTGAACAAACTCCACACGATAAAGTCAAAAAAATGTTACTATTTGTGTATAATAATTTTTAATTAATACACTTTTTGATGTATAATAAACTCATGGATAACGAATATAGACATTCTAAGACAACTGTATCGTTACTCAACTATCATTTTGTTTTTTGTCCTAGATATCGTCGGAAACTATTTGTCAATTCCGAAGTAGACGCTAGTTTTAAATCTCTTGTTCATTCAATCTGTAAAGAAAATGAATGGGAAATCATGGCTATAGAGACAGATAAAGATCATTGTCATCTTTTTGTAAATGTTCAACCTACCTATTCACCAGCGGATATCATGAAGGTGATTAAGGGAAGAACATCTAGAGAATTACGACAATCATTTGAACATTTAAGTAAAATGCCAAGTGTTTGGACACGATCTTACTTTGTTTCAACAACAGGGAATGTTTCTAGTGAAACAATTAAACGATATGTAGAAAGTCAAAGGACAAGATATTGAGTTTACGTTAAGGAGGTGTACAGAAATGAAAAAAGCCCATAAAATCAGAATCTACCCTAATTTAAGACAGGAAATTCAATTTCAAAAAACCTTTGGTTGTGTTCGGTTCTACTGGAATTTTTTACTTGACCAACGGATTACGAATGACAAGATGAAAAAAGAAAATCCTGAATATATTGAAAACAAACTGACCTATGCTGGACTGAAAAAGCAAGAAGAATTTTCTTGGTTAAAAGAAGTTGAAGCACAACCTCTAAGCCAAGTAAATATGGATTTGAATAAAGCGTACAAAAATACGTTCAACTCTAAATTCGGATTTCCTAAATTCAAGAGTAAAAAATATTCAAAGAAATCCTATCGAACTGCCGTAGGCATGAAAGTCAACGGACGATACTTCTATGTTTCTAAAGTTGGTTGGGTCAAGATGGCAGAAGAATTGCGTTTCAAAGGGAAATTAATGAACGTGACGATCAGTCAAACTAAATCAGGGAAATATTTTGCGACATTCTTAGTTGATGCTGAGAATTTCCAACAAGAACCCGTAGCAAATAACATTGGATTAGATTTGGGCTTAACTCATTTCTGTATCACATCCGCAGGAGAAAAAATTGATAATAACCGATTCTATCGCTCTCTTGAACAACGGTTAATACGCGAACAACGAAAACTTTCCAAGCGTTTGGAAGTTGCGAAAAAACACAATCGAAAATTAGATGAGTGTCGCAACTACCAAAAACAAAAAGTAAAAGTTGCGCGTATCCATGAGAAAATTGCCAACCAACGTACTGATTTTTTACATAAACTATCTTCACGACTTACTGATGAGAACCAAATCATTTGTATTGAAGATTTGAATGTAAAAGGGTTGGTTAAAAATCATAAATTAGCGAAGTCAATTTCAGATGTATCTTGGAGTGAATTCGTTCGACAATTAGACTATAAATGTGCATGGAAAGGTCGTACTTTAGTTAAAGTTGACCGATTTTTCCCAAGTTCACAACTTTGTTCTTCTTGTGGTCATAATGACGGCAAAAAAGAGCTAAATATTCGTGAATGGGTATGCTCAAATTGTGGAACAATTCATGACAGAGATATTAATGCAAGCATAAATATTAAAACCGAAGGACTTTCGGGGATAGCTTAGTCAATTTGCGCCTGTTAGGGCGTACTACCTAAGAATCCGACGACTTTAGTCGTGTGGAGTGTCAAGATATTAATGAAGAACGGCTGAAAGAATCAGAACTAATGTTACGCACCATTAATCAAAACTGTAATCAAAATCGCGCGACGATTCGCTCTTATACTGATCGAAAGGAAGCCTTACGCGACGCAACTTTTGTAGTGAATGCGATTCAAGTTGGGGGATATGAACCCTCAACAGTCATTGATTTTGAAATTCCTAAAAAATACGGCTTGCAACAAACGATTGGCGATACGATGGGGATTGGTGGAATCTTCCGTGCGTTACGGACCATTCCCGTGATGCTTGAATTTGCTCGTGAAATGGAAGAAGTTTGTCCCGATGCTTGGTTACTGAACTATACGAATCCAATGGCGATGCTTACAATGGCTGTACTGAAAGCGACAAAGATTAAGACAGTGGGACTTTGTCATAGTGTTCAAGTTTGTGTGCCGGATTTATTTAAAGGGTTAGGGATTCAAGATGATTATGATTTGAATGATTTTCAGTGGAAAATTGCGGGAATTAATCATATGGCTTGGTTACTTGAAATCAATTATCAAGGCGAGGATTTTTACCCAGTGATTCGCCAGAAAGCGTTAGAAATGACATTGCCGCATGCCGATGCCGTGCGTTATGAATTGATGCGCAACTTTGGCTATTATGTCACAGAATCGAGTGAACATAATGCGGAATACCATCCATATTTTATTAAATCAAAATATCCTGAATTAATTGAGCGCTTTGCTATTCCGATTGATGAATACTTAAGAAGATGCGTGGCTCAAATTGCTGGCTGGGAAGAGCAACGGGATGCCATTGTCCATAACGGCGAATTGAGGCACGTTCGTAGTCTAGAATATGCTTCTTATATTATGGATGCGATTGTGACGGGCAAGCCGACAATGATTGCTGGGAATGTCATGAACAATGGCCTCATTTCGAATCTCCCAACAGATAGTTGTGTTGAAGTGCCTTGTCTTGTTGATAAAAATGGTATCCAACCAACTTTTGTAGGCGACTTGCCAACGCAACTCGCTGCGCTGAACCGGACTAATATCAACGTTCAACAATTGACCGTCGAAGCTGCCTTAACGCTCGAACGGGATAAAATCTATCAAGCGGCTTTACTCGATCCTCATACGAATTCAGAATTATCAATTGACGATATTCGTCACTTAGTGGATGATTTGATTGAAGCGCACGGCGATTACTTGCCGGAATATCATTAAGTCAATAAAACAGGACCGCCAATATTTCGTGGCGATCCTGTTTTTTAATGTGCTCATATGGTACTTTTACTTGATTACTTCGCCGCCATGGCCGTAATCTTCTTTTTTCATATCACTAATAATGATCGTGACTGCTTCTTTTTTCGCTCCGGTAGTGCGAACGACCGCATCCGTTACTTCTTTGATTAAGTTTTCTTTTTGTTTAGGGGTACGGCCTTCAAGCATTTGAATGTTGACAACTGGCATGCAATTTTCGCCTCTTTCTATGATGGTTGTTTCTATTTTATCATAGAGAACCTCATTCGCCTATGGGAGATAAGTTAATAACATACCATTTATAGAATTTACCTGTAATTTTAGCTTCAAATATTGCATCAGTTGAAACAAGAATGATTGTCGCAATTATGAGTATTATGCCTATTATTTACTTATCAGAGACAGCAACTTTATTAACATCAACAAAAGCCGTTCCGAAATTCCTGGATGTCCTCATTATTTTCATTCAACGAACAATCATTTCATTGCCATTTGTGATTATTTTCGTGAAATTAGTTCTTTGAAAAAGATAAAAAATGGATAATCTTAAATGAAACATGGAGGAAGATAAGAATGTTAAAAGTGGTACGTTTATTTGAAGATGATACGTTTCAACATGAAGAAAAAATGATTAAGGAATTAGATTTAGCAATTGATTTACAAGTGAGACCGAGTGTGACTGAAGCAGAAGTTATTGAGAATGCGAAGGATGCGGATGTCATTATCACTGTTTATGAACCATTAACGGAAAATGTACTAAAACAATTACCGAATTTAAAAATAGTTCTTTTTCGTTCGATTGGGTTTAATACGATTGATTTAGAATATGCGAACCAAATCAATCTACCAGTTTCTCATATTAGCCGTTATTGTACCGATGAAGTCGCTAATTATGTGATTGCCGCAATTTTAATGCATAATCGTCGTTTGCATGACTTTAACCAAGCAGTGAAACAAGATCATGTGTGGGATTACGAAATGTTTCCTGATATGAGACGTTTATCCTCGTTAACCGTTAGCTTGATTGGATTTGGCAATATCCCACGATTAATTGTGGAACGTTTGAAGTCATTTGGGCCAAAAGTGATTGCCTATGATCCATTCGTGACACAAGAAGCGATGGCTGCCTATGGCGTTGAGAAGGTCAGTCTAGAAGAAGCCTTCCAACAAGGCGATTATATTTCTTCTCACTTACCATTGAACGCGAAGACTGAAAAGTTATTAGATGAAAAATTATTTAACTTAACAACTAAAGCACCGATCTTTATTAATTCTTCTCGTGGTGGTGTTGTGAGCGAAGACGCCCTTTACCATGCATTAACGAACGGTCAATTAAGCTACGCGATTTTGGATGTGTTAACTTCGGAAGATCCGGATTTAAAAAACGAGAAATTACTCACACTAAGTAACACGATTTTAACACCTCACATTGCATTTTATTCGCAAGAAGCCTTTATCCAAGGCGCGGAAGACAACTTCAAAAATTTAGCTAACTTCTTAAACGGAAAATATAAAGAAGCAGAAATTGTGAATGCATCGGCAATTGAAAAAAACATATAATAATAACTAACAGTTAAAAGAAACAAACCTCTTCCTGGACGACTCGCTTTTCTGTCGTTAAGGAAGAGGTTTGTTCATTTCAGTTCATTACAGATGGACCTCATTTTTTAGCTCGGTTTGAATAAACAACGCGACTTCACCTAGCAACTTCGAAATCACTTCTTCGCGTGTTAAAAAGTAAAAATTACGAAGGTTATCGACGTCTAGTGTTTCGTAAGGGACGTGCTTGGCTAGCGCTAGTTTTGAAATAATCGCTCGTCCAACACCTTGGTTGAGTAAGTTTTTAATCATTTCAAAACTGTTGGTTCGAATAAAAATGGGCAGTAAATTATTGTCACGTAAATACTGATCGTTGATTTCTCTGAGTGGGTTCAGGGAATCGTTCAGTAGCCAATAAGGGGACAAGGGGTCTCCGGCAAGCACCAGTTCATCGCGTGCGACGATATAGCGTTTTAATTGTTCGCTGCGTTCTGCCCATTCAATCAGTCCAAAATCAAATTTAGCTTGCTCTACCCCATGGACAATGTCTTGGTAGCCCATAATCGGGAATTCAAAATCAATCATTGGGAATTTCTCGATTAATTTTGGAACGAAGGTGGGTAGTAGGTACATGCCACAACTTTGCGTACAAGCGAGCACACACGATTCTCGGATGATCTCTTCGGAATGAATGTGCACGGTTAAGTCTGTCCATTCTTCCATAATTTTAATGATGCGTGGATATAAAAAATCTGCTTCCTTAGTGGGAATAATTTCTTGTTTTCCATTGCGAATGAAGAGGGAAACTTGTAGCTGTTCTTCTAATTTTTTGATTTGGGAAGAAACAGTCGGCTGTGATAAATACAATTTGTCTGCCGTACGCGTGAAATTATGTGTTTCGTAAACAGAAACAAAGGTTTTAAATATCTGGAACATGGACGCACCTCTTAGTTTATTTTATGAGTTTCTTGCCAAAGGTCAGCAATCATCAGATAGATTGTTTCAATTTCTTTCGCATTGCCGCGTAATTCAAAATCAGCAAGAAACGGAAGATTAAACCGTTTGGCGTATTGTTTAGCGGTTAAACAATACTGATGGGCGAAGTTTTTATTCCCGCTTCCAATAATTCCCAAGCACAAGGTTCGATCGGTTTGATCATCGAGGTAGTCCCCAAAACTTTCCGTTAGAATTTCTTGATCGCCACTGTCAATGCCATTGCCACCTTCTAGATACGTCGGAACAACTACGACATAGGGTTCGGTTTCTTGAACAACACTGGAATTGTCATGGATTTCTTTTCCCTGTATAATAGGAAAAGATGGATTCTCTTGATGTTTACTTTCTGACAATTGTTGGATCCGTTTAGCGAAGGACCGGACATTACCGGAAATCGAGATGTATAGTAAATTGATCGTCATTTTTCGACCTCCTTTTACGCTAGTATAACAAATATCGGGAAGAGATGGGAGTCCATTTTTAGATGAAAGGAATGATGAGATGATTCGTCCAGCAAGAACAAAAGATGCGAAGGAAATTGCCGCACTAGTCCTTGTGGTATTAAAAGATATGGAGCTGCCTTTTGTCAAAGAAGTCGGTGAAGAAAAGACGATGGCGATTTTAACGAGAGCGGTTGAATATCCAACGTATCGTTATGGCTACTTGCGAGGAATTGTGAAAGAAATCGACGGTGAAGTTGCCGGGGTTGCTTTTGGCTATAAAGATAGCGAAGAACCATTGATTGATCAACCACTAGAAGAAGTACTGGCCTCTTTTGGTCTCCCTAATCAATCGTTGTTTCTTGAGTTAGAGACGTATCCGGATGAATGGTATCTAGATACGATTGTCGTAAAAGAGACGTTTCGTGGGCAAGGAGTCGGGGCAGAATTGATTGAAGCCGCGAGTCAACGAGCCAAAGCTGAAGGGGCACCGGCAATTGGGTTATGTGTCGATTTAGCCAACCCTCGTGCGCGCAGTTTGTATGAACGCTCTGGTTTTGAAGTGGTCGGTACGCAAGTATTAAGTGGCCATGATTATTACCATATGCAACGTAAGCTGTAATCGCACACCTGATTTAGGACTAAAAAAGCAGCAAGTACCGTTATTTAAACGCGTACTTGCTGCTTTTTTTAGTTGAAGGACAAGGCTTCTTTGTAATAAGGTAAAGGGGTTCTTTCACGGTTATAAAGCCAATAATCTAAGACGCTCGCAATACAAATGCACTTGGGCGCATCGGCATCATCGTGAACTTGTAAAAGATAATACATCCCATGATGCAGTAGCGTTTTATCCATCGTCATGATTTCTTTATTGAAATGATGAATTTTATATTGATGTTGTTGGATATTGCCATAAACGGTCCAATGGAGTTGTTGCACATAATAAAAGTCACTGGGCCAGTTTAAAAAGCGCTGCATCGTTCCGACTTTTTCGCCTGCTTCGTAGATTTCAAAACGGCGAACAAAAGGAAAACTGACTTGTTTGACGGAAGCAGCGACACGCCCATTCATGTGGTAAAGAATCAGTGAGTCACCTTTACTTCCCCAGTTACCTAGAAGCGTGTACAAAGGATGACCATCGGCGTCTTTAACCACGGTTTGTGTTGAATGACCAAACGGCTTTTCTTGGATCAAAAAATCTGACATCCTTCTTCGTCCTTTCCTTGCAAACTTCGGTTCTTACAATTGTTCCTCAATCGCGCGAATGATGGCTTTTCCAACGCCCGCATTCACGTTCTCATCTGTTAAATATTTCGCTTCTTCTTTGAGTTCATTTAACGCATTACCCATTGCAAAACTGACACCCGCAACTTGAATCATGCTTAGATCGTTTAAGTTGTCACCAATCGTCATGACGTGTTCTAACTCAACGCCTCGTTCTTTCGCTACATGGCTGACCGCAATTCCTTTTTGGGCGTATTTATGGTTGATTTCAATGTTGTTATTCCCAGAGGACGTCACAACACAATCTTCAAATTCGGCAATTTTTTTGCCAGCTGCACCAAGGTGTTTGTTGCCGCGTTTGTCAAAACAAATCACTTTAAGCACTTCGATGTCTTCTTGTGCTGCGAGTTCACGTATACTTGGAACGACTTTTACTGGGAAAAATTCTAAGCGTGCGACTGTCATCGCAATCGCCATACGGTGCGTTAAATGGGGCAAGGCGTCGGTGACATGTGCCGCGAATTGTTCGATTCTGGCTTCTTTACTGATCGTAAAATTGCCTTCTTGTGTCGCAATTTCGTAGTAAATCCCATGTTGATCTAAAATATCAAACATTTGTAATAATTCGTTTTTGTCGATTGGGGTTGTAAATAATGAATTTCCTTCTTTATCAAAGACGTGTGCGCCGTTTAACGTAATCATCGCACATTCGATACCCGCTTCTTTTAAAGGCGGTAAGGCTTCAAAGACATTGCGACCAGTGGCGATCACAAATTCAACTCCTTGCTCTTGGGCGTAACGAATCGCGTCAATATTTTCTTGTGAAATTCGCATTTCAGCATCGAGTAATGTTCCATCCATATCTGAGGCAATTAATTTAATCATGTAGGCAGTCCCTTCCAATCCTTTTTTTTCTATCTTTAGTGTACCATAAAAGATAAGAATTTTCTTATTTTCAAAAAGGATTGGTTGAGGAAAATGGTCACTTGGATTAAGCTAAGGAGGGAGGTGATTGCAACGTGCAAACGATGATAACGAATAGTTGGCAATCCTTATTCACCACTGAATTTGAGCAACCTTATTTTAAAGCGTTAGCGAAATGGGTGGATGAAGAGTATGAACAAGCCACGGTTTTTCCAGCTAAAGAAAATCTTTTTAAGGCGTTTGAACAAACACCTTATGAAAAAGTTAAAGTCGTCATTTTAGGACAAGACCCTTATCATGGCGCGCATCAATCGCATGGCTTGGCTTTTTCAGTTCAAAAAGGCGTCAAGATTCCACCGTCTTTGCGTAATATTTATAAAGAACTTGAAAGTGACTTAGGCATTGCCCCAGCTGCGCATGGTGATTTAAGTTCGTGGGCGCAACAAGGCGTGCTGTTATTAAATACGGTTTTGACCGTCAGAGAAGGCGAAGCAAACTCGCATCGTAAAAAAGGGTGGGAGACGTTTACCGATCATGTGATTGCCTATTTAAATGCACGCCCGACACCGATTGTCTTTATTTTGTGGGGGAAACCAGCCCAAGCAAAAGGTGCGATGATTGATACGAATAAGCATGTGATTATTCAATCATTTCATCCAAGTCCCTTGGCCGCTAGTCGTGGATTTTTTGGGTCGCGACCTTTTTCAAAGGCGAATCAAGCACTCATACAGTTGGGAGAACAGCCGATTGATTGGCAAATCCCACCTCAGCTATAACAAGAGAATTAAGAAATAATACAGTTGTCGGATAATCTGTTGAATTGAATGGTATAAGAAGGATTTTTTCGATTAATACAGTGAAAAAAACTGTTCTTTTTTTGGTGAATGGTGTATGATGAATAGGAATAAACAAACTGGAGGGTTTTACTGTGGAATTATTTGATCATTTGAAATTTAAAATTGTTCGTCGTGGGATTCGAATTGCGTTTCCAGAAGCAACCGATACACGTATTTTAAGTGCGGTTGCGCGTTTAAAAGGGGAAGAATTAGTCGATCCTGTTTTAATTGGTAAACGTGCAGATATCGAGCAAGCAGCGACAGTACGTGGAATCAATATTGCAAGCTTTACGATTTATGATCCTTATGATTGTGAGCGTTGGGATGAAGTGGTTGATGCTTTTGTAGAAGTTCGTAAAGGCAAGATCACTCGTGAGCAAGCTGAAGTATTATTAAAAGATGAAAACTATTTTGGTACGATGTTAACACACATGGGCATTACAGATGGCTTAGTTTCTGGTGCGATTCACTCAACAGGTGATACTGTTCGTCCAGCTTTACAAATCATCAAAACAAAACCAGGAATCTCTCGTACAAGTGGCGCGTTCTTAATGATGCGCGGAAATGAGCAAGAGAAATACTTGTTCGCTGACTGTGCCATCAACGTGAGCCCATCACCACAAGAGTTAGCTGAAATTGCGATTGCTTCTGCTGAAACAGCGAAAATGTTTGGTATCGATCCAAAAGTTGCGATGTTAAGCTTCTCAACTAAAGGTTCTGCGAAAGCACCACAAGCTGACGCAACAATTGAAGCAACTCGTATCGCGCAAGAATTAGCACCTGATTTAGTCATTGATGGTGAATTACAGTTTGATGCAGCTTACAACCAATCTGTTGCACAATTAAAAGCGCCTGAATCAGACGTTGCGGGTAAAGCAAATGTCTATGTCTTCCCAGATTTACAATCAGGAAACATTGGCTACAAATTAGCACAACGTTTAGGAAACTTTGAAGCGATTGGCCCAATCTTACAAGGATTAAACAAACCAATTTCAGATTTATCACGCGGTTGTAATGAAGAAGATGTTTACAAATTATCAATCATTACGGCAGCACAAACATTAAACGACTAAGCATCACATAAAGAGAACGTCTTATATAGTGATCCCAAAAAGTTAGACTTTTTGGGGTCACTATATTTTTTACTTTCTTTTTTTGTTCCACCAAGTCAAAGAAATAGTCCGCGCACTTCGCAACATTTGTGATATGATGGAGGAAGAAAAAATGCCATTCCTTCTTTATAAAAGAGATGGAAGTAGGTAAGGGAATGAATCCTTTGATTTTTATTAATGTTTCAAAAAACGAAAGGAGGTCCATTGATTGATGATGTTAGAAAGTCCAGAAGCAACGATTCTGTTTGCACAAGTGATTGGAACGGTTGCGCAAGCGGGCGACAATCTTGTATTAACAGGTGATCTAGGTGCCGGCAAAACAACGCTGACAAAAGGGATTGCCCAAGGTCTCGGGATTGATCAAATGATTAAAAGTCCGACTTATACAATTATTCGGGAGTACACCCAAGGCCGTCTTCCTTTATACCATATGGATGTTTATCGCACGGGTGAAAGTGCAGGGGATTTAGGCTTAGATGAGTATTTTGAAGGTGAAGGTCTTTGTGTCATTGAGTGGGGCAATTTGCTTGAAACGTATTTGCCGGAAAGCTACTTGGAAATCATTTTAACAAAAGACGCAGACCATTCTGACCGTCGAAGTGTCACTTTCCAGGCTTTTGGTCCAAAGGCACAAGCATTTGAAGAACGGATTAAAACGACATGGGAGGCAGGAAAATGAGCGAGGAATTAAATATCACCATTCGTGAAGCCATCCCAGACGATGCAGCGCAATTGTTAACGGTGATGCGCCAAATTGGACAAGAAACTGAATTTTTAGTGATGGATGAAGCCGGTATTCAGTTGCCGGAAGAATTACTGGCACTCCAGTTGGCCGATCTTTACGAAAGTCCTTCTAACGTGTTGTTTTTAGCCTTAGTCGACGACCGCATTGTCGGGACGGCTTCGATTAAGTCACAACCGGAAAGACGAATTAAACATATTGGCGAGTTAGGCGTTTCGATTTTAAAAGAATACTGGGGGCTTGGACTCGGCAGTATCTTAATCGAAGAACTGTTAGAATGGGCACAGACCAGCCAAGAAATATTCCGAATTGAACTAACGGTTCAAGAACAAAATCCACGAGCCGTCGCCCTCTATGAAAAATTTGGATTTAAAAAAGAATCCTTAATGGAACGCGGAGCCAGAGCAGATGACGGGCATTTTTTAAAGGTTTGGCTGATGAGTTATATGGTGAATGATTAAAGCCAACGATTGACGAGTATCACAGACGCTTCTGTTCATCATTTTAAAGGATTTTCCCATCATATAAAAAACGATCATACCTACGAGGTATGATCGTTTTTTGGTGTGTTCGTCATAGACGTGCTTGTAAGAAGGAAATGAAATTCTGGGCAGCTTTTGATAAATGGTGATTTTTTAACCAAATGAGACCGACCGATCCCGTTAATTCACTGGTGTTCGCAATCCGGTAAGTATGGACGGCTCGCTTCGTGAAGCGTGGAATGAGTGTTTCGGGAACAATCGTTGCAGCAAAATTGTTTGCGACTAACGTCATCAGTAATTCAATATCGGAACATTCGCCGACGATATTAGGCGTGAACAGATAACGAGAGAAGGCTTCTAGAAGTAAATAATGGACGCCTAAGCCTTCGGTGCTCGGGAAAATTAGACGGGACTGTTGCAAATCACGTAGCTCAATCTCTGTTTTTTCGATGGGTAACTTTTGGGCAGTCACAAAATAAAACGGTTCTGTCCGTAAATGCAGCACGTGAAAGTCCTCTAAAGGTAAGGGGAGTCGAATAATAGCGAGTTCCAGGACGCGTTCACGGACTAATTGACAAAGGTGGACCGATTCGTTTTGTTGGATTTTATAGGTTACTTCCGGAAATGCTGCTTGAAAGTCTTCTAAGATTGCGGGCAAAAGATTCTCTGAGAATGTATTGACCCCTAATGATAGGTTTCCATTCATGCCTTGGCCGACTGCTGTCACGGCTGTTTGGGCTTCTTCCATCAATTGAACAATTTCTAAGGCATGTTGATAGAGGGTTTTTCCGGATTCCGTCACGGCTAAGGATTTTCCATTTCGTTCGATTAATGTCGTTCCAAGGGCTTCTTCCATCGCTTTTAATTGTTGGCTTAAAGGTGGTTGAGACATATGCAGTCGTTTAGCGGCGGCTGAAATGGTTTTTTCTTCGACGATTGCAATAAAGTAGCGTAATTGGCGGATATCCAACGCGCTCATCCTTTCTTCATAGGTATAGGTAAAACATTGCTAAAAAGAATATTGTTAATATTTTTCATATAGATAACCTCATGATACCATAGAGGATAAGGAGGTGCAGGATGATTTGAAGCGAAAAATGATCTTTATGAGTATTGTTTGCGTCAGCGTCTTGACCGCTTGTCAAAACGTCGCAACCTCTGACGAATCGACCATGACGACAGAAATAAGGGAGGAAACTCAGATGGAACAAGCACTGATTACGGCTGCGGCGAAGGGTGATACGGCAAGTGTCTTAGAATTATTAGCCAGTGGCGCTAAGATTGATGCAACGAATCAACAAGGAGATACGGCTATTATGGCTGCGACAAAAGGGGCGCATGTGGCAACCGTGGAAGCCTTGATTGCCCAAGGAGCAGACTTGAATCGTCGAAATCACAATCAAGATAATGTGTTGTTATATGCGAGTGCAGCAGGCGATTTGGCGATTGTCCAGTTAGCCATTGAAGCAGGTGCCGATACGACCATTACCAATCGATTTGGTGGCACGGGCTTGATCCCGGCAGCTGATCGAGGACACGTTGATATTGTGGAATATTTGTTAACGCAATCTGACGTTGATGTGAATCATCTGAACAATTTGCATTGGACAGCGTTATTGGAAGCGGTTATTTTAGGTGATGGTAGTGAAACGTATCAAAAAATTGTGCAATTATTAGTCGATCACGGAGCAGATGTGAAACAAGGTGACCGTGAAGGTGTTACACCCTTACAACATGCGATCGATCGTGGCTTTACTGAGATTGAACGAATTTTACAAGCAGCAGGGGCCTAAAAAACGAGAAAAAGGAGCGTGAAGCTTTTGAGGTTATTATTGAAAAATGTGCGGTTAGAAACAGGTTATGTGTATGAGGAGACGTTCGTTACGGCAACCCAAACGGGTATTTTTGATGTCTTGATGGAAGCGGGGGAATTTGTTGACATTGCCGAATCAATCGAGGTGAATGATTCGGTCATCATTGATGCCAAGGAGCAACTACTTTTGCCCTCGTTTAAAGAAATGCATACGCATATTGATAAAACGTATTTTGGTGGTCCGTGGAAAGCACCGGTTCCCGCAACGGATGGGATTTTTACCCGTTTTAAAGAAGAAGCGACCTTGCTGCCTCAGCAACTTAGCGTGGCAGAAGAACGGGCGCATCACATGGTGCAACATTATCTAAAAAATGGCCACACCTTTATTCGGACCCATGTGAATGTCGATCCGCATATTGGGACACAACATGTCGCCATTGCCAAACGAGTATTAGCGCATTACGACGATCAGTTAGACTATGAAATTGTTGCTTTCCCGCAACATGGCTTACTGCGCAATGGACCTGAATTTCTTGAGGTACTAGAAGAGGCATTGCAAATGGGTGTCACCCATATTGGGGGTGTCGATCCGGCAGTGATTGATCGTCAAAGTCAAGCGGTCATTCAATTGACGTTTGATTTGGCACGTAAGTATAACATTGGGGTGGATATGCACTTACATGAGCGCAATACGTTAGGTGCTTTTGAGATTCATCGCTTATTAGATGAGATGGAACGTCAGCCTTTTGAGCAGAATGTGACCGTGAGTCATGCGTTTGCTTTGGCAGACTTACCACTTGCCGAACTCGAATTTTTAGTGAAACGAATGGCCAAATTAAAAGTCGGTGTTACCACAACGGTTGCGATGGGTGCTGGACCAATCACGCTGCCAGTCAAGTATTTATTTGATAACGGGGTGGACGTGGCTTTTGGGCATGACAGTTTGATTGATCATTGGTCTCCTTTTGGGAGTGGGGATACCATTCAAAAACTGAATCACTTTGTCCAACGTTTTGGCTATATTGATGAATGGCATCTTGGTCAATCGTTGAAATACGCGACAGGCGGTCTGACTCCGTTAACGGAAGAAGGCTGCATGCAGTGGCCGAAAGTTGGCGATCGTGCGAATGCGATTCTTGTCGATGCGGTGAGTTCGGCGCATTTCATTGCGAGAAAATGTCCGATTTCGACCGTGATTTCCAAAGGAGCCATCGTTCATCAAGTTGAAATGGTACAAAAGGGGGCATTGCGATGAGTACATGGTTAACAAATGTCCGATTAGAAGTCGGCGAGCAAGTATCTGAGGACGGGCACGTTCAAACACTAACGGCATTATTTCATTTAGAAGTTAGTGAAGAGGGGATTGTCCAAATCCTTCCGGTAAGTGAGGTGCTGCCAGAAGTTTCCGCTATTGATATGGCAGGCAAACTGGCTTTACCGGCTTTTAAAGAGCGTCACAATCATTTGGATAAAACGTATTTGTCTTTAGGATGGAAAGCATGTCGCCCAGTGAGCAAACTTTCAGAGCGTTTGGCGTTAGAAGCAGCCGAGTTAGAAGTACTAGCAGAAAGTGTCGAACAACGAGCTTCGGCTATGATCGAACGTCACTTATCTTATGGTGTCAATCATATTCGGACGCACGTCAATATTGATCCGTTTATTGGGTTGCGAAATTTAGAAGGCGTCAAAAAAGCACTGAAAAAATATGAACCGTATTTAACGTATGAGATTGTCGCCTTTCCTCAACATGGTTTACTAGAACACGCGGAAGTGCCTGATTTATTACGCCAAGCGTTAGCCTCAGGTGCGACGATTTTAGGGGCGCTTGATCCTGCAGGAATTGATCAAGCGGTGGAAGAATCCTTGGCCTTGACCATGGCGCTTGCTCAGGAGTTTGATGTCGATGTCGATATGCATCTCCATGATCGTGGCGAAGTTGGGTTTTACACGATGGATCGCTGGTTAGAGATGGTTGAAGCTTGTGGGTATACCGGACGAACAGCTTTTAGTCATGCATTTGGTTTAGCACATTTAAGTCCAGCGATGCAAACGAACTTTGCTCAAAAATTGCGCGCGCAGCAAGTTGAAATCATGACGACCATTCCGATATCCATTCATAACCAGTTGATTCCAATTGATACGTTACGGCAACAAGGGGTGCGCGTATCGGTCGGATGTGATGGCTTTTATGACTCATGGAATCCCAATTTTTCTGGTGATATTTTAGAAAAAGTTCAACAGTTTTGTGAATATACTGGAAAATCAAGCGAACGGGCGTTAAGAGAAAGTTTAGGACTGATCACTCAAGGAATCACGCCACTCGATGCAAACGGCCAACAAGTTTGGCCAGTAGTTGGCGATGAAGCGAGCTTTGTCTTTGTGGAGGCTAGTTGTAGTGCCGAAGTAGTGGCTCGTGTCCCACAAAATCGTCAGTTGATGCATCAAGGGAAATTGTACCAAGCCTCATCAAATCTTCACGTCCCTTCAAAATAAAATCGGCGGAGAATCGATTATGCGTTAACAGGAAAACTTCAGGAGTGTGTTGACTTCTGAAGCTTTCCTTTTTTTTTTTTTGCGAAATAAGGATGACAAGGGCTTGTCAAAACCTTAAGACTTTCTCAAAGTGCCAGGACAAAAAAAGGTGATTTTCTCTAAGATTGTGGTCAGGCTGTAGGAAAAATGCTAGAATGATAGAGATGAAAAAAAGGGAGTAGAAAAATCGTGAATGTTAATTTTAAAGAAGCCTTAATCCATGCCTTTCCTGAAATGATTTTATATAAAGATGAACCATTAAAAAAATATACTTACACTGAAACAGGGGGCCCAGCGGATATTCTAGCCTTTCCGAACACGAGCGCCCAAGTAAAAGCGTTAGTCGATTATTGTCGAAATGAAGATATTCCTTGGATTGTGTTAGGCAATGCGAGTAACCTCATTGTTCGTGATCGTGGCATCCGTGGTGTGGTCATCATTTTGCTGGAAATGAAACAAATTAAGCTTGAAGGTGAGACGATAATTGTTGAATCGGGCGCCCGTCTGATTGAAGTCAGTCAAGTCGCACGTGACGCGTCCTTAACAGGCTTCGAGTTTGCTTGTGGCATTCCCGGTAGTGTCGGCGGTGCCGTCTTTATGAATGCAGGAGCCTATGGTGGCGAGATCAAAGATATTTTTGTCTCAGCAGAAGTCTTATTGCCAAGTGGTGAAATCATTACAATGGACCAAGATTCGATGGCGTTTCGTTATCGACATAGTCAGATTCAAGAACTTGGTGGCATTGTGTTGAGTAGCCGTTTTGCTTTGAAAAAAGGCAATCCACTTGAAATCAAAGCGAAAATGCGCGAATTGACCGAGTTACGTGAAGCGAAACAACCGTTAGAATACCCGTCATGTGGTAGCGTCTTTAAACGTCCGGAAGGTCACTTTACGGGCAAACTCGTCCAAGATGCCGGTTTACAAGGCTATACACTCGGTGGCGCGCAAATTTCGATGAAACATGCTGGCTTTATTGTCAATATCAATCAAGCAACGGCCACTGACTACATTCAATTAATCGCGCATATTCAAGCCGTTATCAAAGAAAAATTCGCCGTCACGTTAGAACCAGAAGTACGCATTATAGGCGAAGAATAAAGGAAACTAAAAAGCGTTGCGACACTCTGATGAAACTCAGACTGTCGCAACGCTTTTTGGCTGTATAACTTTTAGTGTTGATGACTAAAATTCGTATTATTCCATCACATCTAAGATTGAATAGCTCCGTTGATCGAAACGATTGCGACTGCGAGAGTATTCGATGGGTTGCCCATTTTTTAGATAAATCACTTGTTCCACTTCTAAAATCGGATCGGTGACTTGGCAATTGAGATAATCCGTGTCATAGTGATCGGCTTTATCAGCTTTCAAATTACGATAGGCACCCGCAAAATAAATGCCTAATTCTTGATGGAGGTAGTCGTAAATCGACTGTTCCAAGATAGTGGGAGTCAAATTGGGAACGAGTTCCGTCGGCATGTAAGTATGTTCTAAGACATAGGGATTGCCATCTAACAGTCGCAGACGAATAATTTTGTACACAGGTTGATGACTTTCTAAAAGTAATTTTTTCTTAATCGTTTCATCTGGAAATTCCACTTCAAAGACAATCACTTGACTCGTGAGATTCCGATTTTTCATTTGTTTACTTAGACCGTCATATTCAGTCGCCGAATCGTTTTCAGCTCCCCAAATACTGCTTTTCAGTACCCGCGTTCCAGAACCGCGCTGACTATAAACGAGCCCTTCCATTGCTAAAATGTTAATGGCTTTTTTGATCGTCGCTCGACTGACATTAAATTCATCTACCAGCTCTAGTTGGTTTGGTAACAGTGAGTCTGTCGGATAAATCCCATTTTGAATTCTTTCGCACAATACATTGGCGATTGTCTCGTACTTTGTCACTTTCATTGGCCACCTTTCATCATGACCTTATTAAATCCTAAGTGTTCACATAATCGAAAATCAGCAGCCAAGCCTAGAAATAGGAAGGTTCAACGACTATTCCTCATGAGGGAAGTCCACACAAGCATGTGGAAGTGGTTTCGCCTTAACAAGTAAAGTTGAAGGATAAGATATAGTCTGTGCCTGCATGGGAAGTCGCGAACCTGTGTGAACAAACTCCACATGATAAAGTCAAAAAAATGTTACTATTTGTGTATAATAAAATTTATTTAATACACTTTCTGGTGTATAATAGACTCATGGATAACGAATATAGACATTCTAAGACAACTGTATCGTTACTCAACTATCATTTTGTTTTTTGTCCTAGATATCGTCGGAAACTATTTGTCAATTCCGAAGTAGACGCTCGTTTTAAATCTCTTGTTCATTCAATCTGTAAAGAAAATGAATGGGAAATCATGGCTATAGAGACAGATAAAGATCATTGTCATCTTTTTGTAAATATTCAACCTACCTATTCACCAGCGGATATCATGAAGGTGATTAAGGGAAGAACATCTAGAGAATTACGACAATCATTTGAACATTTAAGTAAAATGCCAAGTGTTTGGACACGATCTTACTTTGTTTCAACAGCAGGGAATGTTTCTAGTGAAACAATTAAACGATATGTAGAAAGTCAAAGGACAAGATATTGAGTTTACGTTAAGGAGG
Organism: Enterococcus sp. DIV1314a; assembly: GCF_051713805.1. Classification (NCBI taxonomy): domain Bacteria; kingdom Bacillati; phylum Bacillota; class Bacilli; order Lactobacillales; family Enterococcaceae; genus Enterococcus; species Enterococcus sp. DIV1314a. Next base: position 1,511,855 of record NZ_JBIOQP010000001.1, read on the forward strand.
TGTACAGAAATGAAAAAAGCCCATAAAATCAGAATCTACCCTAATTCAAGACAGGAAATTCAATTTCAAAAAACCTTTGGTTGTGTTCGGTTCTACTGGAATTTTTTACTTGACCAACGGATTACGAATGACAAGATGAAAAAAGAAAATCCTGAATATATTGAAAACAAACTGACCTATGCTGGACTGAAAAAGCAAGAAGAATTTTCTTGGTTAAAAGAAGTTGAAGCACAACCTCTAAGCCAAGTGAATATGGATTTGAATAAAGCGTACAAAAATACGTTCAACTCTAAATTCGGATTTCCTAAATTCAAGAGTAAAAAATATTCAAAGAAATCCTATCGAACTGCCGTAGGCATGAAAGTCAACGGACGATACTTCTATGTTTCTAAAGTTGGTTGGGTCAAGATGGCAGAAGAATTGCGTTTCAAAGGGAAATTAATGAACGTGACGATCAGTCAAACTAAATCAGGGAAATATTTTGCGACATTCTTAGTTGATGCTGAGAATTTCCAACAAGAACCCGTAGCAAATAACATTGGATTAGATTTGGGCTTAACTCATTTCTGTATCACATCCGCAGGAGAAAAAATCGATAATAATCGATTCTATCGCTCTCTTGAACAACGGTTAATACGCGAACAACGAAAACTTTCCAAGCGTTTGGAAGTTGCGAAAAAACACAATCGAAAATTAGATGAGTGTCGCAACTACCAAAAACAAAAAGTAAAAGTTGCGCGTATCCATGAGAAAATTGCCAACCAACGTACTGATTTTTTACATAAACTATCTTCACGACTTACTGATGAGAACCAAATCATTTGTATTGAAGATTTGAATGTAAAAGGGTTGGTTAAAAATCATAAATTAGCGAAGTCAATTTCAGATGTATCTTGGAGTGAATTCGTTCGACAATTAGACTATAAATGTGCATGGAAAGGTCGTACTTTAGTTAAAGTTGACCGATTTTTCCCAAGTTCACAACTTTGTTCTTCTTGTGGTCATAATGACGGCAAAAAAGAGCTAAATATTCGTGAATGGGTATGCTCAAATTGTGGAACAATTCATGACAGAGATATTAATGCAAGCATAAATATTAAAACCGAAGGACTTTCGGGGATCGCTTAGTCAATTTGCGTCCGTTAGGGCGTACTACCTAAGAATCCGACGACTTTAGTCGTGTGGAGTGTCATCATGTGTTTAAATTGTATCAAGAGCATCAAGAAGCAACGTTACTTGAGAGTTTTCAAACAGTAGATAAAGTGACATATGGTATCGAAACGAACCTAGCAACTGATGATAAGAGTATCTTTAATCCGAATGCAATTGATAGAAATAATACGCCATTAACGGCAGAAAACCTACCATTGGATGAACTTTCTCATACAGCTTCTATTAATGAGTTAGGGGAAATTTTTGTAACAATAAGTAATTGTTGTCATGATAAGCCTATTTCGACAAATATGGTTATACTAGGAGGAAGTTTTGAAGTCGTAGCAGCTGAAATATTAACAGGTGATTTTAACGAATATAACGATTTCGATGCTAAAAATAACGTATGTCTAAAACCTTTTAAACAATACAAAAAAACTGTCATTGGTGAAGGTTTAGAAGTAATTCAAACAGTTTTACATGTGACATTACCTAAGTGTAGGGTAGTCAGTATCAAATTAAAAAAATAAAAATATAATATTGCCGTCTATACTTACTCATAAGTTTATATGGCAATTTTCAGAAGGAGAACATATGAAAACACAAGCTAGAAACCCTTATCTTCCTTCATATGAGTATATACCCGATGGTGAACCTCGTATATTTGATGGAAGAATTTATATTTATGGAAGTCACGATCAGTTTAACGGTTATGTTTACTGTTTAAATGATTATGTTTGTTATTCGGCTCCTGTTGATGAATTGAACAATTGGCGTTATGAAGGAGTCATTTATAGCAAGACAGACGATCCATTAAATGAAGATGGGCGAATGTGTCTTTATGCACCAGATGTTATTAGAGGATTAGATGGCCGCTATTATTTGTATTATGTATTAGATAAAGTCTCTGTCGTATCCGTTGCGGTTTGCGATATTCCGGCGGGAAAGTATGAATTTTATGGTTACGTGCACTATCAAGATGGTACGTTGTTAGGTGAAAAATCGACTGATGAACCCCAGTTCGATCCAGCAATTCTAATGGAGAATGGTAAAGTCTATTTATATACCGGATGTGGAGGATTCAATGATGATAGTCGGTCGGGAATGATGGTGACAGTATTGAACGAAGATATGCTAACTATTATTAAGGAACCACAATTTGTTATCCCCTCAGAGTCTCGTGCTAAGGGAACAACTTTTGAAGAACATCCATTTTTTGAAGGTGCCTCAATCCGAAAAATTAATTCCATATATTATTTAGTTTATTCATCTGTTGTTATGCATGAATTATGTTATGCAACTAGTAGCTACCCAACTAAAGGTTTTGAATATCGAGGAGTAGTCATTAGTAATAATGACATCGGCATTGACTCCTATAAACCTATTAATCAGCCAATGTATTATGGTGGAAATAATCACGGAGGTATGGCGTGCATCAATGATGATTGGTATATATTTTATCACCGTCATACAAATGGCACTAATTTTAGTCGTCAAGGCATGGCAGAGCCTATTAAAATACTACCCGATGGTTCAATTCCACAAGTCGAGATGACTTCTTTAGGGATGAATAAAAAACCTTTTTTAGGTACCGGTGAGTATCCAACATACATCGCTTGTAATTTATTCTGTCAGGAAGAAGAGATGTATTCGGCTCCCTTTGATGCTTGGATGAATAACTCATTTCCAAAGATTACTCAAGAAGGCAAAGATGGAGATGCTGAAGTGAGCTATGTTGCAAATATGCGTGAGGGAGCAACAGTTGGTTTTAAATACTTTGATTTTGAAAATATTAAGCATATTAGCATAAAAACAAGAGGCTATGCGGATGGTCGTTTTGAGGTAAAAACCTCGTGGAACGGTGAAGTCATTGGTGAAATTCCGGTTAAGTATACTAATATTTGGACTGAAAACAGCATAGATATCAATATTCCGGATGGTATCCATGCCTTGTATTTTACTTTTAAGGGAAGTGGTCATGCGAGCTTTCTCTCGTTTACGTTAACTTAACTAAAAAAATCCTAAGCTGTGGTTTGAAGTAATAAATTATATCATACAGAAATTTAATTTAAGAAATACAGGATATTCAAAACGAATTAGAGTATATCAGTTTTTCTGATTAGACACATATTTTAATCTTACTATATGAAAATGATTCAGTTTTACGTAATACCATTTTTTTGGAAAGAGATGTGGATAATGAAACAGTAATATGAAATTGTAGATAAAATGAGCGAGGAATTAATGAGTATTACTAAAAAATTATCCTTGGCAGATCTTACGCTTCCCAAAAGTTTACATGTTCAAAGAGATGGACGTGGAATATTGGGAAAAGCGTCAACGTCCCACTTTATATTACAAAAAGATTATTTGACCTACTATTGAACTAAGTAAATTCATATGATTGTTCAAATGCAACTCGTCTTAGATGGCTTCTATTTTCTTATCAACAAATGGCAGGCTTAACGAACTTTTATAATGATAAACACTGGTCATTTATTTTTGTAACTTGGAATGAGTTGAATGGGCAGGTAATTGAAGTAGCAGAGAATAATAGAGGCATTTACCGTTCTATTTTGAAAGAAGATGCTGTTAAAATTCCTGATAACATAGAATATGTTTGGTTTCGTACAGAGGTTTGTAAGGAAACGTATACTTATCACTATTCTTTTGATGGAGAACATTGGTTTGAGATACCTGTTGAGTTTGATGCAGCAATTCTTTCCGATGATTATGTAGCAGAAACTCATGGTGTTTTTTTCACAGGTGCATTTGTTGGTTTGGCGGCAGTTGATTACGCAGGATATGATACATTCGCAGAGTTTGATTATTTTAATTATCAAGAATTGGAGGAACCAACAGATAACACTAATTAATATCATTAGTTTATATTCATGAAAAATGATCAATATCAAATAATATGTATGGCTTTTAAATTAGTTGAAAAGAGCCCGCAACAGCATTAATCCCCCTCAGAATTTTTTTCTCTGAGGGGGTTCATCATTTCTTTTTAAAGATGTTGTTTTCGTTGTTCCATAAATTTCAGTAACACAATCGAAACCGCAGCCGTTGCGAGTCCGGCAACGATTGCTTCCGGGATTCCTTGGGCAAATACGATGGAGATAATCGCCGCGTATACTGCATCACCAGCTTGTCCGAGAACTTGGGCATATTCTGGTTTGAATAAGAAATAAATCATGTTCATGACAAGAATCGTATTCGTTAAGCCACCCGCCATGCCTGCTAAGAACAAGGCGAAGTATTGGCCACGGCCTTTGAAATAGTTTTGGCTCCAACGATAGACAAAGTAAGGAACGACACCGATTAAGATACGAGGAATAAAAGCCACTAACAAGGCTTTCCAACTTCCTGCGCCATCGGTTCCAAGGGGCGCAATAAAGGGTGAGAAGACAAAAGACATTGGCGTAATAATCATGGTTGAACGAATCATACTAATAAGTCCAAAACAGCCGCCTAAGAAACCGCCAATTTTTGGTCCTAAGACAATAGACGCGATGATGACAGGAATATGAAGTGTTGTCGCGTTAATGGGTCCAATCGGAATGAATCCGAGGAAAGGGACACTGGCAAGTAAAATCATCACACTCAAAAAGAGGGCGGTTAAGACAAGTTGAAAGGTTTTTTCTTTATTTTTCATGGCTACTCCTTATATATTAAAAATTTTTGTGATGGATTGAATGATGGTTTCGACCGTGGCCAATGCTCCTGGGCCATAATCGCCACAAGCTAACAAAGCTTCACGAGGCTGAATTTCTGCATAACCATACTCTTTTAGGGTGGCAAGATTTTTTTGAACAGCAGGATTCAGATACATTTGCGTATTCATCGCGGGTGCAATGAGTTTAGGTACCTGACTTTCTAAGGCGAGCGCCACCGTGGTCAGTAAATCATCGGCCAGACCATTGGCTAACTTCCCAATGATATTCGCACTGGCGGGTGCTACGACAAAGAGATCCGCTTGTTTGGCTAGTTCAATATGATTGATTTTATCGGCTTGTGGTTCAGTCATTACATCGGTATGAACCAGACGCTTTGAGAGCGATTGTAACGTGAGCGGCGTGATGAACGCTTGGCTACTTTGGGTCATAACAACATCGACGGCATAACCAAGTTTTGTGAGCTCATTGGTTAAATCGGCTGCTTTGTAGGCAGAAATACTACCGGAAATTCCGAGTAAGATTGTTTTTTGCGTCACGTTAATCAGCTCTCCTATCTAGTAATGTACCGGTAATCAGTGTTGCGATATCGGCTTTTGTTTGGGCGCCTCCGATAAGAGTCCCTTCTTTATCAATTAAATAGCCCGTATGGGAACCGACATGAATCGAAGTTAGATCGTTTGCTAACACGTAATCCCCATGATTTTTTGCCATGCTTTCTTGTGCGACTTCAAAAAGCGTTTCTTGGGTTACATTGACGAGTAATTTAAAACTTACGAGAATCGTATTTGGCTGAATTTCTTTGATTTTTTTAATGACTTTCGGCGTTTTTTTGAGTACTAAAAATAAATAATCGGTATCTGAGGAAATTTTTGTCGCTGTTTCTTGTGCTGTCGTCTGTTCAATTAAGCTAGCAACGTCTTCTTTGGTGAAAGGCGCTGAGTGTTTCGTTAATTGCTGATTGATCTTTTTCGTAAATGCTTCAAGCGTAAAACTGTTGGCGGGTGTAAAATCACTGACAGCCATACTGTGAATGACGGCATCATATGGTTTTTGTTGCAATAACCAAGTTAATGTTTCGTCAAGTTCTTTTGTATCTTGAATAAAGTGGAGTGCTAATCCGTCTTGATTGACTGGTCGTAGTGCGGTGGGTGTTGTGAGATAATCCACTTGATAACCGTGAGCTAAAAAGGCTTCCGCTATTAGAGAACCTAATTGCCCGGTAGAATGATTGGTAATCGAACGGACTTGATCAATTTTTTCAGCAGTTCCGCCCGCTGTAATTAATATTTGCTTCATCTTTACACATCCAATTTTACAATTGTCCGACCTTCATGTTCTCCTGCAAGGAGCGCCTCAATTGTTTCATCTAAATCGCTTAATAAAACTTCTCTGATTTTCATTTGGTTAAGCAGCTCGTGGTGGGCGGCTAAAAAATCCCAAACGGTCTGACGCACCGCTTGATCAACCGCTACGGAGTCAATTCCAATGACTTGGATACCGCGTAAGATAAACGGTAAGACCGTTGTTTCAAACGTGATTCCACCCGCATTGCCACAAAGGTAGGCACTGCCATTATAAACGAGTTGCGGTAATAATGCTGATAAAAGCTCTCCGCCGACCGTATCAATAATGGCGGTAATTGTTTGACGAGCCAGTGGTTTAATCGTAGACGGAATGATTTCAGACGGTGCCACGATTTCAGTGGCACCTAAAGCGGTTAACCATTCGGCTTTTTTACGCGTCACAGCCACAATATTTCGATACCCTAGTTTGTGTAATAAGTGAATCGAAAGACTACCTACACCACCCGATGCGCCAGTCACATAAATCGCCGCTTCTTTAGGATATTTTTTTTCTTCTAAGGCTAAAACGGCCAATGCAGCAGTAAAACCAGCCGTCCCAAACATCATAGCTCGTTTGGCATCTAAGGCTTCAGGAATTTTAATGAGCCATTTGGTAGGAACTTGTTGATATTGGCTGTAGCCACCAGGTGCGCTGACGCCTAGACCATAACCAGTCACTAAGACATGCTCGCCCACTGGAAACGCTTCGTCTGCTGATTGCACGATTTCCCCCGCTAAATCGATTCCGGGTACCATCGGGTATTGGCGAATGACCCCACCATTTTTAGATGCAGCAAGCGCATCTTTGTAATTAATATCTGAATACGCTACTCGAATTTCAACAAACCCGTCTTGTAAAGGTTGTCTTTCTTTTTTGATTAATCCACGTGAAAAAACGTGTGCCTCTTGGTTGACTTCAAAAGCGATAAAACCGGACATGAATCCCACTCCTTTAGAATAAATTTGATTAGAAATTAGAGATATCATACCATATAATTAGGCTTTTGCGAAAATTAGACAAAAAAAGCAAATAAACTTGTAATTTGATATGAAAAACACTATTCTTAACAAGTATGTTCTGGTCTGAAATCAAATAAACGAGCAGTTCGAAAGACTAACAGTGATATAGGAAAAAACGGATATAAAAGAGCATATAATCAACCAATTGGGGAGGAAGAAAAATGGGAAAACCAATCATTTCATTCACAGATGTGGTGAAACGATACGATGACGAAACGATACTTAAAGGTGTTAGTTTTGAGATAGAAGAAGGAAAGTTTTATACGTTGCTCGGGCCTTCGGGCTGTGGCAAGACAACCATATTACGGATAATTGCGGGGTTTTCCGAGGCAAGTGAGGGCGATGTTTATTTTGAAGGCAAACGCATCAATGATGTGCCTGCGAATCAACGCCAAGTAAATACAGTCTTCCAAGATTATGCACTTTTTCCACATATGAATGTCTTTGAGAATGTGGCTTTCGGTTTAAAAATCAAGAAGTTACCGAAAAATCAAATCAAAGAAAAAGTCGAAGAAGCGTTACGCCTCGTTCGTTTAGCGGGGTATGAAAACCGTGAAATCAGTGAAATGTCCGGTGGTCAACGCCAACGTGTGGCGATTGCGCGGGCAATTGTCAATGAACCAAAAGTCTTGTTACTCGATGAGCCACTTTCGGCGCTCGATTTAAAATTGCGCACAGATATGCAATATGAATTACGTGAATTGCAACAACGACTCGGTATTACCTTTATTTTCGTGACACACGATCAAGAAGAGGCCCTGGCGATGAGTGATGAAATTTTCGTTTTAAATCAAGGTGAAATCGTTCAAAGTGGAACGCCAGTTGATATTTATGATGAACCAATCAATAACTTCGTTGCTGATTTTATTGGCGAAAGTAATATTATTAAAGCGACGATGATTGATGATTATTTAATTGAAATTGTCGGCAAGCAATTTGAATGTGTCGATGGTGGGATGCGTAAGAATGAACCCGTTGAAATTGTCATTCGTCCGGAAGATTTATCGTTGACGACGGTTGAAAAAGGCAAGCTGGTCGCACGTGTCGATACGCAGTTATTCCGTGGGGTGCATTATGAGATTATTTGTTACGATGCAGAAGGTAATGAATGGATGGTTCACTCGACCCGTAAAGCACAAGAAGGTAGCGAAGTCGGTCTCTTCTTTGAACCAGAAGATATCCACGTGATGCGTTTTAACGAATCTGAAGAAGACTTTGATGCACGTCTTGAAAGTTACGAAGAGTAGGGGGGACGAACATGACAAAAGTTAGACGTATTTACGCCGTGCCTTATGTGTTGTGGCTTCTATTGTTTGTATTAGCACCCGTTCTATTGATTGTGTATCAATCGTTTTTTGATATGAGTGGCACGTTTACTCTTGCGAATTACCAAGATTATTTTAGTTCAGGAAAATACTTAACGATGACGTTAAATTCAATTTGGTACGCCTTTTTGATTACCTTTATCACGTTTATCATTAGCTATCCAACGGCTTATTATTTAACAAAATTAAAACACAAAGATTTGTGGTTACTCCTGATTATTTTACCAACTTGGATTAACTTACTACTGAAAGCCTATGCCTTTATTGGGATTTTTGGGATTAACGGCAGCATGAATGGTTTCTTATCTTTCTTTGGTATTGGTGCCAAACAAATCTTATTTACCGATGTGAGTTTCCTAACGGTTGCGACGTACATCGAGTTACCGTTTATGATTATTCCCATTTATAATGCGTTAGAAGAACTCAATCCTTCCTTAATTAGCGCGAGTAAAGACTTAGGGGCCAATCAATTTGAGACCTTCCGTCGTGTCATTTTCCCGCTTTCGTTAAATGGGGTGAAAAGTGGCGTGCAAGCGGTCTTTATTCCATCGCTTTCACTCTTTATGTTAACGCGTTTAATTGGTGGAAATCGGGTTATTACGTTAGGAACCGCTATTGAGCAACATTTCCTCGTGACACAAAACTGGGGAATGGGGTCAACCATCGGTGTGATTTTGATTATCGCGATGTTTGTCGTGATGTCATTAACCGGTGAAAGAGCGAAAGGAGGACAAAACAAATGAGTAAGAAAATTTGGCCTCGCTTTTATTTAACCCTCGTATTTATTTTACTGTATACACCGATTTTTTATTTGATTTTCTATTCGTTCAATGCCGGTGGAACAATGAATGAATTCACGGGCTTTACATGGGAACATTATACGGCGGTGTTTGAGGATACCCGTTTACTGATTATTGTGTTAGAAACCTTTATGCTCGCGTTTCTCTCCGCTTTAATCGCGACCATTATTGGAACGTTTGGTGCGATGGGAATTTACTATACGCGAAAACGGCGCTTACGCAATACGTTAATGAGTTTAAATAACATTTTACTGGTTTCTCCCGATGTGATTATTGGGGCAAGTTTCTTGATTTTCTTTACAACTATCGGCGGCTTGTTAAGAAACTTTAGCCTCGGTTTTTATACCGTGCTCTTTTCTCACGTTGCGTTTAGTATTCCGATCGTCGTCTTAATGGTCTTACCAAAGTTAAAAGAGATGAACGATTCGATGGTCGATGCTGCATTAGACCTTGGCGCGAATTATCTCCAAGTCATCCAACGCATTATTTTACCGTTTTTATCACCAGGGATTATTGCCGGTTATTTCATGGCCTTTACGTACTCTCTTGATGATTTTGCTGTGACGTTTTTTGTGACAGGAAACGGTTTTAGTACCTTATCCGTTGAAATATACTCACGTGCGAGACAAGGAATTAGTTTAGAAATTAATGCCTTAAGTACATTAGTGTTCTTATTCTCCATGATTTTAGTGGTCGGTTATTATTTAATTAGTAAAGAAAATGTACCGAAAAAATTAAAACGTGGTCGACAAGCAACGAGAGGAGTGTCTTCCATCTAATGAAAAAATTACAATCACTCATTATAGGCATTCTCTTAATTATTTTGGTGGCGTTCTTAGGTGTAAAACAACTCGAAAGAAGCACGGGCATGGCTGGCGCACAAGTTGTGAATATTTATAACTGGGGCGATTATATCGATCCAGAATTACTGAAAGATTTCGAAAAAGAATTTGGCTATAAAGTGAATTACGAGACCTTTGATTCAAACGAAGGCATGTTCACAAAATTGTCGCAAGGCGGCACGTCGTATGATATTACGATTCCAAGTGAGTACATGATTGAAAAGATGATTGAAGAAAAACTCGTTCAACCGCTTGATTATAGCCGTTTAGAAGGCATGGAAAATATTGACCCGCGCTTTTTAGATATGAGTTTTGATCCAGGAAATCACTATTCCGTCCCTTATTTCTGGGGAACGCTCGGGATTGTTTATAACGACAAGTTCATCGAAGAAGACGCGATGCGTAAATGGTCGGACCTTTGGGATCCATCGCTTGAAAATAGCGTCATGATGATTGACGGTGCGCGAGAAGTCATTGGAATTGGATTAAACACACTCGGATACTCCTTAAATAGTACCGATGACGCAGAGCTCAATGAAGCCGTGACACTTTTGCGCGATTTAATGCCAAACGTCAAAGCGCTTGTCGCTGATGAAATCAAAATGTACATGATCAACGAAGAAACCCCTGTTGCGATCACGTTTTCTGGAGAAGCGGCGGATATGATGTATGAAAATGAACACATTCATTACGTCATTCCAGAAGAAGGATCGAACTTGTGGTTTGATAACATCGTGATTCCTCATAACGCGAAAAACGTGCAAGGTGCCTATGATTTTATCAACTTCATGTTACGTCCTGAAGTCGCTGCGCAAAATGCCGAATACATCGGCTACTCAACACCTAATCAAGCAGCGATGGCTCTTTTACCACCCGAAATTACTGAAGACGAACAATTTTATCCAAACGACGAACTCATCGCCCGCTTGGAAGTCTATGAAAACTTAGGACCTGAATACATTAGTATCTACAATGATTTATTCCTTGAGTTAAAGATGTACCGTCAGTAGGAAGAATAGAATATTGCTTTATATAAGTCAAATAGCCAGCGAAAACACTTGATGTTTTTGTTGGCTGTTTGGTTTTTCTAGTAGGAAAAATAGAAAAAACAAACGTTATTAATTGCTAAGCCATTTATTTTAAAAGCGCCAAAAGAAGATTGATTCTGTGTGAAGTCATGATAACATCAAAATCAAGACAGCTAGGAAAGCTCACTTTTAGTAGGTAAAGCGTTGATAGGAAAACCAGTAGGATTGACAGTAGAGCATGATTCCGCTATGATAATTTGAAAACGCTATCGAAGCTAGGAGGATTACCATGTGTGCGCAACAAATTTACGATGATGAGAGTATGCCTAAATCACAGGCAACAACTACGGGTATGAAAATCATTAAAGGCGATTACTCGAATATTCTTGCAAGACAAGAAATAGAAGATATCATTTATACAAAGAAAAACAATAAAGATTTAAGAATTCGAATGGTCTATCCACAGTCAAATCAAGCTGTTACCAAATGGCCAATGGTCGTTCATGTACAAGGATCCGCGTGGTTTCAACAAAATTTAAGTGAACACCTATTGGATTTCAAAAAAATTGTGACCTCAGGATTTATTTTGGCAGTTGTTGAATATTTGCCATTACCTGAAGCTATTTTTCCGAGTCAAATTGAAGATTTAAAAACTGCCGTGCACTTTCTTTCAAAAAATAGTCAAAAGTATCACATTGATTTAAATAACATTTTTCTTTCAGGAGATTCGAGTGGTGGCCATACAGCATTGATGAGTTGGGCCACTTGGAACCAGCCTTTTTTTGAGCAGTCTTCAGAAAAATTGCCTCCGATTCGCGGATGCATTAATCATTACGGTGTAGTCGATTTAAGAACCACGCCTAACGGTGCCTCGACTTTTGATCATGCGTCCATTAACAGTGTCGAGGCGCAATTTCTTGGCGGTAAGCGTCCCCTTGATTTCCCCGAGTTGGCCGAACAATCAGCGGTCGTCTCTTATATCAATCAAGAATGGGAATATGCCCCTTTATTAATTCTTCATGGGAATAAAGATCGTGTCGTCCCTTTTGAACAGAGTATTCAATTGTTTGAAGCGTGCAAAAAACATGATTTAGAAGCGCAATTTTATTGTGTGGATGACGCAGATCATGGAGGACCACTTTTTTATAGTGAAGCGGTAATTGATACAATTATCGACTTTTTAAAGTGTCATATAATAGAATAATAAAAATCACTTAACATAACAGATTATTACTATAGGTTGCATTGGAAATAAATGCAGCCTATTTTGTGATGCCAAAAAATAATTATATTCTCGTCCTATTAAAGTCATACTATTTCTTATTTATCGTATCTATTAATTTCCGTACCAGATGATTTTCGATGGCACAAACGAAATGTCTCGTGTAATACGATATTCTTTGGGAGTCATTTTAATAAATGCTTGGAAGTTTCGATTAAATGTTCGGACGTTTTGAAAACCAACCTCTGTAGCAATACTCGTAATCGATAAAGAAGAATTTAATAATAAATAACAAGCATGATTCACGCGATGATGATTAAGTAATTTTGGAAAAGTCGTTCCTAAATATTTTGCAATAAACTTAGAAATATAAATATTACTATATCCTAATGATTGACTAAGATTATCCAACGTAATATTTTCTTTGAAGTTCATTTCGATATAAATTAGAAGTTGGGCAAGTAATCCTTCAGTTCCTTTATCTGGAACTAAACGAGTCTCTTGGTCAAAGTGATGGATAATCAAGTATAGAGCTGCTTTTCTAAAAAATAAGGAATCCGTATCAAATAGAGGAAAATATAATTGTTCGATTAAGGCTGCATCTAACGTGATGACGGGAAAATCAAATGAGCATTTTTCTGTTTTCGAATAGAAGTCACTCACATACTCCGGTGAGAAAATTAAAATATCTAGTTCTGAATAGTCAGGCGTTTGAATCCAGTGTAATTGGTATGGCAGAACTAATAAAAGATCATTTTTTTTGAGTGTATACATCGTATCATTTACAGTAATCTGGACCTTTCCTGCTCGACAAATCAATAGTTCGAAACTGCGATGTAAATGCTCATCATATGTTAGTGACTCTGGATGATATTGTTCAAAAGAGAGTCGTTCTCCGAAATGGTAATCTTCTAATTTAATCATTTTTTCACCTCTGAAATATATTATTGTCTACAACTATATAATTAGTGTCTTGTTTTTGCAAGCGTTTTAGTTGTAAGATGTAATCACAAATCGAATACAGCTAAACGCAACAAAGAGTATTGTTAAGGGTATGTTGCATTAAAATTAGGAGTCAAAGGGGATGGAAATATTGCTATAGTCATATTATTAGCTGGAACACGCTAGGAAAACGTTCTAAGAATTGATAAAAACTATTTTAGAAATGGAGAGAAAAAAATGAAAAAACTTTTAAAATCTGTACTCGTTTCTGCTGCTATGTTAACTGTCTTTGCCGGATGTTCTTCTGGAGGAGGGAGTGCCTCTAGTGAAAATGGCGGGCAACAGAAAGAAGAAGATGGTATTAAAGTTTATTCGGGATTTTTTGCTGTACCAGGTGAAGAAGTCCCCGATTCATCCAGATTATATCAAGCGATAGCAAAAGAATCAGGTGCAAAAGTTAAAGTTACATGGCTAACAGGACAAACAGCAAAAGAACGGATTGGCGTAATGATTTCAGGAGGAGATTATCCTGATTTAGTGGATGCTTCCGATGGTCGCTCCGCAATGATTGATGCAGGTGCGTATATTCCTTTAGAGGATTATATTTTAGAAACAGATGACTATCCGAACTTGAGAGCGCTTTATTCAGATGTTGATTGGGAAAAAATTAAATCGGCTAATGATGGCCACATTTATACCATTCCACAATTTAGTTCAACTAAAGTAGAGGATATGGATCCAAATTACGGCGGAGAAGCTTTTTGGATTCAAAAACGCGTGTTAGAGTGGGCTGATTGGCCAGTTCTAACGACAGTTGAAGAGTACTTTGATTTGATTGGCGCATACTTAGAAGCAAATCCAGAAACGGATGGACAAAAGAATATTGGGTTTGAAACATTGTCGGATGACTGGCGGTATTTTGCTTTAGAAAATCCACCGCAATTCTTAGCAGGCTATCCGAATGATGGTGCAGCGATTGTCGATCCAGATACGTTGGAGGCAAAAGTATACGATTTAATTCCAGAAGCTGAAGAATATTTCCAAATCCTAAGTGAGCAATATGACAAAGGCGTGATTGATCCTGAAACATTTACATTAAAATATGATCAATATATCGCTAAATTATCATCTGGTCGTGTATTAGGAATGATCGATCAAGGATGGAATTTCAACACTGCAGTAGATTCATTAAATGCACAAGAGAAATATGATTTGACATATATTCCATGGGGCCTTGTATTAGATAGTGGAGTGACACCGCAATATCGTGAGGTTAATACATTAAATACCAATGGTGGTGTTGGGATTACAACAAGTGCGAAAGACGTTGAAGGTATTTTATCTTTCCTTGACTATTTAGTGAGTGAAGAAGGAACAATTCTTAGTAACTGGGGTGAAGTAGGAGTCGACTACGAAATTGATGACTCAGGAAAATTCTATCGAACAGAAGAACAACGTGCAACTTGGAAAGACCCAGATTATTATAAAGTGAATAGAACACCGTATAGTTATTTACCAGGCTTCAAAGGAATGTTACCAGACGGCATTAACGCTGTAAATCCAAGTCAGCAACCGGAAGAATATCTTGCTACTTTAGAGGACTATGATAAAGAATTGTTAGCAGCTTACGGACACGAAAAGTGGACAGACTTTGTTGCCGCACAAGATCCATTAACACCATGGTTCCCAATTTATACAGAACGCAACAGTTGGACAG
Organism: Enterococcus sp. DIV1314a; assembly: GCF_051713805.1. Classification (NCBI taxonomy): domain Bacteria; kingdom Bacillati; phylum Bacillota; class Bacilli; order Lactobacillales; family Enterococcaceae; genus Enterococcus; species Enterococcus sp. DIV1314a. The sequence goes on from NZ_JBIOQP010000001.1 coordinate 1,526,926, forward strand.
CTAAGGATGAAGCTGGAATTGCTAGCCAAAATATGCAAGAAGTTAAGATGCAATGGTTACCAAAAGTTATTAGTGGTGGTGCAGAGAACTTCGCAGAAAATTGGAAATCGTATACAAATGATTATGAAAAACGTATCAACTATAAGGCTTATGAAGAAGCGTTAACAACTGAAGTCAAAAGACGTGTAGAAGCCGATAAAGAAATCCGTGAACGATTAGGCGCAGAATAAAAATTCATTTACTTCTTGTAGGGGAGTTCTCCTCTACAAGAAGTAAAAAAGATAGGGGTGGATATTCGATATGGAAGCAAAGCAAGACAAAATAGAGAGTAAGGGTTTAAAAGTGAAAGCCAATAGAAAAAATTTTAGTAAACGATTATGGAAACAACGGGAATTAATTTTATTATCGATACCTTTTGTCATCTATATTCTAGTTTTTAACTACGCACCTTTAGCAGGTTGGGTAATAGCTTTTCAAAACTATCGACCAGGATTTAGTTTTTTTGAACAAGAGTGGGTCGGATTAGCCAATTTTCGATTACTATTTGCGGATCCTGCTTTTCTGAGAGTCATTCGAAATACCTTAGCTATGGGGATTATCAACCTATCGTTAGGTTTCTTTTTTTCTATCGGGTTTGCGGTCTTACTTAATGAGGTACGCAGTAGACACGTAAAAAAAGTCGTACAAACCGTTTCCTATTTACCACATTTTCTCTCTTGGATTATTGTAACAGGGATTATCTTAGATGTATTATCACCAGAAACTGGCATTATTAATCAGCTACTAATGAGTTTTAACTTAATTGATCGTCCGATTAACTTTCTCTCTGATCCAAAATATTTTTGGTGGATTGTTGGATTCTCAAATGTTTGGAAGAGCACTGGATGGGGAAGTATTATTTATCTTTCTGCCATGGCTGCGATTAACGATGAATTATATGAAGCTGCTGAAATGGATGGGGCGAATCGAATACGAAAAATTTGGCATATTACGCTACCAGGAATTAAACCAACCATTTTTATTTTATTGTTAATCAATATTGGTGGTGTTTTAAATGCTGGATTTGAAGTTCAGTATCTATTAGGTAATGGTTTAGTACAAGAAGTTTCCCAGACAATTGATATTTTTGTATTAAAATATGGAATTAGTTTAAATAACTATTCTTTTGCTACTGCAGCAGGGATTTTTAACAGTTTTGTTTCGATTATTTTAATTACGTCAGGGAATAAACTCGCTAAGCTTGCTGGTGAAGAAAGTCTATTTTAGGAGTGAGAAAATGAAAAACAAAGACGCTATATCAGATAAAGTGTTTGATATTTTCAAATGGACATTTTTAATACTATTTTTTGTTGCAACGCTATATCCAATTTTAAACACACTAGCAGTCTCATTTAACGACGGCTTAGATTCATTAAAAGGCGGCATCCACTTAATACCAAGGAAGTTTACCTTAGATAACTATTCTAGTGTTTTATCAAAAGAATCTTTAAGACAAGGTGCGTTTATTACCGTTTCCCGTACGGTAATTGGTACGATCAGTCAATTATATGTAACGGCTTTGTTAGCTTATGTATTGAGCCGGAAAGAATTTATTTTTAAAACACCTGTTACTTTGTTATTTATCTTTACGATGTATTTAAATCCAGGTTTAATTCCGGGATATCTTTGGATGAAAAAACTTGGTTTTATTAATACTTTTTGGGTTTACGTTATCCCAGGGATGTTAAGTGCGTTTAACATGTTAGTGATTCGGACATACATGAATGGCTTGCCAGATAGTTTAAGTGAATCTGCTCAAATTGATGGAGCAGGATATTTTAAAATCTTTTATAAAATTATTTTACCATTATGTAAACCAGTGCTTGCAACAGTTGCATTGTTTATCGCAGTAGGACACTGGAATTCTTGGTTTGATGCGATGTTATATAACGGATTTAATGAACGGTTGACGACGTTACAATATGAACTGATGAAATTACTTTCATCTGTAACGAACCAAGGTGCAAGTGTAGAAGATATGAAAAACTCCGGTGGGATGGTGACCCCTACATCGGTTCGAGCAGCAACGACAATCGTTACGGCCTTACCGATCGTTTGTTTATATCCATTCTTACAAAAATACTTCATTTCTGGTTTAACGATTGGTGGAGTGAAAGAATAAAGAAAATCAAAATTTAACTGATAGAAAGAGGTTGTCAAAATTGTTTCATTCAAAAGGTGGTCAAGAATTAATCCAAAAGATGAATAAGCTCGCCAATTACTTAATTATCAGTTTATTGTGGAGTGTTTGTTCACTACCTATCATTACGATGGGAGCAGCAACCAGTGCGATGTATCTTACCCTTCATAAGTGCGTAGAAGGCGAAAAGGATTATATTTTGCAGACATATTTTCAGGCATTTAAAAGTACATTTGTTTACAGTACGATTATATGGACTAGTTATTTAGTGGTTTTATTTATCTTTATGATCAATCAAGGACTACTAGAAATGGGATTAGCCCATTCACCAATGAATCAATTTTCTCAAATCTTTCTAATGATTATTTGTATCTGTGCTTTACCTTTTCTCATCACTACATTTGGCTATGTAAGCCGATTTACTGATGGATTCAGACAAGCGATTTCGCATAGTTTTATTTTTAGTATTATCCATATCAAATCGATGATGACAATTTTATTTATCTTATTATGTACGATTGCTTTAATATGGTTAGTTCCATTGTTAACGGTTATTTTACCTGCTTTTAGTATGTATAAGATCTATCAAAAACTTGAAATAATATACACCCAATATATTCCGGATGGTCTCGGAGAATAGTAAATGAAAGAAGGCGGTAATGACGTGATATCACATGAAATGGCTCGTGAAAAGGCAATTGAAATTGTTAACAAAATGACTTTAGAAGAAAAAATCGATCAAATTAATTTTAGGTCACCGGAAATTGAACGATTAAATATTAGTGACTATAATTATTGGAATGAAGGATTACATGGAGTAGCGCGAGCAGGCGTTGCAACTGTCTTCCCACAAGCGATTGGACTAGCTGCGCTGTTTGATGAAGCGTTGATGGAACAAGTAGCCAGTGTTATCGCAACTGAAGGAAGAGCAAAATACAATCAATACCATAAAGAAAGTGATAATGATATTTATAAAGGACTGACATACTGGTCGCCAAATATTAATATTTTTAGAGATCCTCGTTGGGGCAGAGGGCAGGAAACCTATGGAGAAGATCCCTTCTTAACTGCCCGTTTAGGTGTAGCTTTTATTAAAGGACTTCAGGGTTCAGGTCCCTATTTGAAACTAGCTGCATGTGCGAAACATTTTGCGGTCCATAGTGGTCCGGAAGCGGATCGTCATTCGTTTGATGCAAAAGTGGATAAAAAAGATCTTTATGAAACGTATTTGCCTGCTTTTGAATCGGCAGTGAAAGAGGCTGATGTGGAATCATTCATGGGAGCCTATAATGCCGTAAATGGTGTTCCTTGTTGTGTTGATCCATTTCTTATTCAAGATGTTTTACGAGGAGAATGGGAATTTAAAGGTCATGTCGTATCCGATTATGGTGCGCTAGAAGATGTTGATCAAAATCACCGTTATACAAACTCGCCAGAAGAGACGATGGCGCTAGCAATGAAAATCGGTTGTAATCTATGTGCAGGGAATATTTCACATCATCTTAGAGCTGCTTTAGAACAAGGGCTTGTCACAGAAGAAGAGATTACCTCTTCTGTTATCGAACTCTATACTACCCGAGTAAGATTAGGAATGTTTGATGAGGCGAACGAATTTAATGCTATTCCTTATGAAGTGAATGATTGTGAAGAGCACCGAGAATTTTCCTTAGATATCGCAAAAAAATCAATGGTATTACTAAAAAATGATCATTTCTTACCATTAGAAAAAGAGAAAATTTCTAGTATTGCTGTAATTGGTCCGAATGCGTATAGTATCGAAGCGTTGCAAGGAAACTATTTTGGAACGGCTTCTAGAAATTATACCTTTTTAGAAGGTATTCAAAATGAAGTTCAAGAGAGTGCCCGCGTATATTATGCATTAGGTTCTCATCTATTTAGCGAGTACGCAGAATCGTCATTATCAAGAAAAAACGAGCGAGAATCTGAGGCGGTGATCGCAGCTAAACATGCGGATCTTTCGATTCTATGTCTAGGTTTAGATCCAACAATCGAAGGAGAGCAAGGTGACTCAGGAAATGTATATGGTTCCGGTGATAAAGAAACGCTCTTCTTACCGAGTGTCCAAGAAAGACTTTTACGAAAAATTTTGGATATAGGGAAACCGGTAGTTGTTTTGATTTCTGCTGGATCCGCAATAAGTTTGAATGGATTAGAGAATCATCCGCAATTAAAAGCAATTCTTCATACCTGGTATCCAGGAAGTCAAGGAGGAACTGCAGCGGCTGATATTCTTTTTGGCAAGACGAGTCCAAGCGGCAAATTACCCGTAACGTTTTACCATAATACGGATCACTTACCTGACTTTAGTGATTATTCAATGAAAAAACGAACCTATCGTTACTTAGAAGAAGAGGCCTTATATCCGTTTGGCTACGGATTAACCTATTCGAATGTTAAATTAGCAAACTTAGAGGTTGAAGAAGAAAATCAGCAAATGATTGTTTCTTGTCAAATTCATAATAACGGTCACTATCCAATTGAAGAAGTCATTCAAGTCTATGCAAAAACGAATTCACCTTATGAAGTATTAAACGAAAAATTAGTTGGGTTTGAAAGAGTAGCATTAAACGCAGATGAAACAAAGAGCGTTCAAATTTCGATTCCAATGAAACAACTCGAGATTGTAACGGATGATGGAGAGAAAAAATTAGATGGTGATCACGTCATAATGAAAGTAAATATTGTCTCACCTAGTGAAAAAGGTGAAGCGTTGACAGGTGTACAGACTTTAAATAAAAAAGTGAATTTTAAATACGTGCAAAAGGAGTTCTAAATGAAAAGATATACAAACCTATTTTTAGAATATGGTTATCCAGAAGCAGAAATTGAGGCAAGAGTTCAAGAAATCTGGTACAACCTTTTTGAAAGTTCAGAAAAAATATACTTTGAAGAGGGCCCGGATATGGGTTACGTTGTGGATACTGGAAATAACGATGTACGAACAGAAGGCATGTCGTATGCAATGTTGTTAGCAGTTCAATATAACCGTCAAGATGTCTTTGATCGCTTATGGAAATGGACGATGGAGAAGATGTATTTAGACGAAGGAATACACGCTCATTATTTCGCTTGGTCTGTTAGTCCTGAAGGAAATAAAAATGCGTATGGGCCTGCACCAGATGGTGAAGAGTTTTTTGCAATGGCTCTATTCTTTGCGGGTAATCGTTGGGGTGAAGGGGAAGGACTATATGCATATCATAAACATGCACGAGAATTACTCAGCTATTGTCTTCACAAAGGAAGTCGATTTGAGGGACATTCGATGTGGAATCTTGAAAACAAGTTAATCAAATTTGTGCCAGAAGTAGAGTTCTCCGACCCTTCCTACCATGTTCCGCATTTCTACGAACAATTTTCGCTTTATGCCAATGAAGAGGATCAATTATTTTGGAAAGAAGCGGCACAAGCAAGTCGTGAATATTTAAAAAAAGCGATCCATGAGGAAACCGGATTGAACCCAGAATATGCGAATTATGATGGTACGCCACAATATAATAGTGAGCATTATCACTTCTACAGCGATGCTTATCGTACAGCATTAAACATTGCAGTCGACACAGAATGGTATGGTGGAGATCCTGTTTTGCTCCAGCGTTTAGAAAAATTACAAACCTTTTTTGCAGTGATTGCAAAAGGCAAAGAAAATGTTATTTATACGATTGATGGTGAAAGTACCGGGGAAGAAATTTTACACCCTGTAGGCTTACTAGCTACGAATGCTGCAGCATCATTAGCAATCAAAGATCGTCCTTATGCCCGTTACTTTGTTGAACAGTTTTGGGAGACGCCATTACGAAAAGGTGAGCGACGTTATTACGATAACTTTTTATATGCTTTTGCATTTTTAGCTTTGAGCGGTAACTACCGTATGTATTAAATAGTAAGGAGGAATAAAATGACAACCTTTAAAAATCCTGTGTTAGAAGGATTTTCACCGGATCCATCCGTTTGTAGCGTAGGAGACGATTATTATTTAGTAACGTCGAGTTTTGCCTATTTTCCAGGAGTTCCAATTTATCATAGTAAAGATTTGGTGAATTGGAAACAAATTGGGAATATTTTAGAACGCGAAGAACAATTAAATTTATTAGGTGCCGATCATTCTGGAGGAATTTTTGCACCAACGATTCGCTATCATGAAGGAACTTTTTATATGATTACGACCAACGTAACGCATGGCGGTAATTTTGTTGTGACAGCAAAAAATCCAGCTGGTCCGTGGTCGAACCCGTATTACATTGAAGGCGCTCCAGGAATCGATCCTAGTTTATTTTTTGATGACGATGGCAGGTGTTATTATTCGGGAACAAGACCAAACCCTACAGGCGTCACTTATAATGGCGATTGGGAAGTATGGTTACAAGAATTTGATGTAGACGCGATGGCACTCATAGGTGTGAGTACGAAAATATGGAAAGGCTCCATGATTAATACGGAGTGGCCTGAAGCACCACACATTTATAAAAGAAATGGCTTTTACTATGTCATGATTGCGGAAGGTGGGACGAGTGTCAATCACTCGGTTACGATTGCTAGGAGTGAAAAAATCGATGGTCCCTATATTGGATTTAAAAATAATCCAATCTTAACTCATCGTCATTTAGGACATAAATTTCCTGTAAGGTACGTTGGACATGGCGATTTAGTTGAGACGCCTGATAGTAAGTGGTATATGACTTGTTTGGCGAGTCGGAACTTTGAGGGATATAGTAATCTTGGACGGGAAACGTTCTTAGCTGAAGTGGTTTGGGAAGAGGATTGGCCAGTAGTGAATCCTGGAATTGGTCGCTTATTAGAAGAACAAGCACACGGATTACCATTGGTCCCTGTTGAACAACCAACGAAATTTCATTTTAACGAAATGCATCCAGACTTTTTATTTATTCGTAATCCTCAAACTGAGAGTTATGATTTTCAGGCACGGCCTGACTGGCTTCGCATGAAACCGACACCAGTCAAAGTCACTGAAGTTGCTTCACCCACATACATTGGCCTTCGCCAACAATCAATGTCATATGAGTTAGCCGCTCATCTCGATGTTCAAACGAGTGAGAATAGTGAAGCCGGTCTGGTAATCGTACAAAGTGATAAATATTCTATTCGTCTTGTGGCAACGCCAAAAGAGAATGGATTAGAAGTAAAGATGATTACGCACATTAATGGACTTGATACGATTGTCGGAACACAATCGATTCAAGAAAAAGAAATAACGTTGGCTTTGATTGGAGAAGGACAATTACTTAAGGGGATTATCCGTATCGGAGAGCAAGAATTACTCGTAGCCGAGAAAATCGATTCTCATTATTTAAGTACCGAAGTAGCAGGTGGATTCGTGGGCTGTACTTTAGGTGTCTACTGTACTTCAGACGATCAAAATCCAGGATATTTAGATGTTGAGTGGTTAGAATTAATAAAATAATATGATTCAATAAGGATGAGACGTGAGATCGTTTCATCCTTATTCTAAGTCTTGAAAAAATGAATGGTGTAAGGTGGAATACAATGAATGAAATATTGAAAGTAAATTATCCGTTAATCCCGTTAGATTTTCCAGATCCAGATATCATTCGTGTAGGTGATGTCTATTATATGGCTTCAACAACAATGCATTTTTTTCCTGGATGTGAAATTTTACAATCGTTTGATTTAGTCAATTGGGAACATCTCACATATGTATACGACAGGTTAGATGAAACCACACAACAACAACTACTAAATCATGAAAATATTTATGGACAAGGTATGTGGGCACCAAGTTTTCGTTACCATAAAGGCATATTTTATCTCGTATTTGCGGCAAATGATACGCAAAAAACGTATTTATTTCGAACACATTCACTGCAAGAATCGTGGGATTTTAATTATATCGAGGGATTCTATCATGATTGCTCTTTATTATTCGATGACGATCGTGCTTTTCTGGTCTATGGTAATGGAACGATTCATTTATTAGAGTTAACGCCAGATCTTCGTCGTCCCAAAGAAAATGGTTTTCAGCGTATCCTTCTTTCAGATGAAACCAATCCTTATTTAAACTATGAAGGCAGCCATATGTATAAAATTAATGGCTATTATTATTTATTTTTAGTCCATTCGCTAGCCGATCGATGGTTTCGCACACAAGCTTGTTTTATGTCCGATAGTTTGCAAGGAGAATTTAAAGGGGGAGATGTCTTTCAAGATGATCATGGCTATTGTCATCAAGGAATTGCTCAAGGAGGGATTGTTGAAGGATTAGGGGATGACTGGTACGCTGTATTGTTTCAGGATTATGGCGCAGTAGGCCGATTACCGGTGTTAGTCCCAGTTAGTTGGGAAAATCATTTTCCTGTCTTTGGTAAAAATGGAAAAATCCCAGACAACTTCTCTATCCCTAAAAAATCACTTGGAAAAAAAGATCATTCTCTGGTTGGGTCCGATCAATTTGACCGTTTATATTCTTCTAAAAGTGGCTTTGATTCGAAGTGGTCTTTTAATCATCAACCTCAACTAGAACTCATCACGATTGAACCCGAGAAGCAAAGTTATGTATTAAAAACAGATCGAATTGCATCTAATATACTTGAAGCCGTGAATACATTGACTCAAAGAATGACTTATCCCGCATGTATTGGAGAAGTAACAGTCGATGTATCGGATATTCTAGATGGAGATGTGGTGGGCATCAGTGCATTTCAAGGCGCCTATGGTTTTGTGGGTGTTACAAAGGATGCTGGAAATTATTATGTCATCATGCAGGCAAAGACGAATGATAAAACGAACTCAACACAAAGATGGAATAATCAGGACGTTATGGAATATGAACGAGTACACGTTTTTCAGTCTAAACTAAAACTGAGAATTGAAGTCGATTTTGAAAACATGCGTGACGTGGCAGATTTCTACTATTACGAATACGAAGAGAAAACATGGCGGAAAATAGGTATAACGCATTCCTTATTTTTCGGTCTCGATCATTTTACGGGCTGTCGATTTGGTCTGTTTTATTTCAGTACAAAAGAAAGTGGCGGGCAAGCGAGGTTTAGTCAGTTTCATTACATTACAGGAGAGAAAATGAATGGGGCATAATATCGCAATAACATTTGATGATGGTCCAAATAACTATACGAATACTATTTTGGATATCTTAAAGGAGAAAAAAATCACAGCGACCTTCTTTGTAATTGGTCAACAAATTGAAGGAAATGAAGCAATCATAAGTCGGATGGTTGAAGAGGGACATGCTGTAGAAAATCATAGTTTGACGCACGCGGATTTTAATCAATTAACGTTAGAGGAGGCACAAGAAGAAATAAAAATCGCCGATCGATTACTTTATCCTTATTTAGGGCGAGAGACAACTTATTTTAGGCCACCTTTTGGGAATTTACCGGAAATGTTTTTTTCCTCTATCAAGAAAGATATTGTCTTTTGGGATGTCGATTCAAAGGATTGGTCCTCCATTAAAGCGGCGGAGATTTATAACGAAGTCGTTCAAAATCTCAAACCCGATTCGGTTATTTTATTGCATAGTTTTGAAGAAACAGTCACTATTTTACCAGAAATTCTAGATTATATTCAAAACAACTCATTTTGTCCCCGTCTCTTATCTGAAGTGAATTCTAAAGCAATTATCCTTGAGAAAAATCTTTAACAAATTGATCTCAAAGATAACTGCAATCCATTTAGCGCTTGATGGGTAGAGTGAGTGTTGTATAGTTTTTGGAAGAAGGTGTACCATTCTTGATTTCAGAGAAGCCTTTATTCAACCAAAACTCTTTCATTGATAATTGTGAGGGTAAGAGTTGAAGTTGAATATTTTTGATGCGAATATTGGCCTTGATGACAAGAAAAATATCAGAAAATAGTTGCTCTATAATAGCTTCTTCTAAACTTAAAAAAAGTGAAATAGTGGCAGTATTTCTCTCAGGATAATGAAAGTATAAATTGGCAATTGCCACAGGAACAATTGAATGACCTGAAATAATAAAAAATTTTTTATTATTTGGAAGTGTACTATTTGGTTGGTATGTTATTTCTTCATTAATTATTGAAATAACATCCTGAGATTCATTTCTAAATCGTTTTTCAAAGATGGGTGATTGATAGAAGGCTTCAATTCTTGCTAAGTCACTCGCCTGAGAGAGATTTGCTGTTTTATATTCATATCTTGCTAAGTCACTCGCCTGAGAGAGATTTGTTGTTTTATATTCATAGATCATTTTTGTATCCTCAACTTTTTTCATTAATGACTAAAGTATAAGGATAGACACGAATAAAAGCAAGAAAGTAAACAATAGTAGGTTTGAATAAAAAAGGAGTGAAATAAGAATGATTCGATTTGAGCATGGGAAATACGATTTTAATAATAACGTCGATTTTTGTGTAGGGACTGGTCGGATGGGATTAGCGCTACAACAGAATTACTTAGAGCAATTAGCACTGGTACAAAAAGAAATTGGATTCCAATATATTCGTGGACACGGCTTATTTTCAGATGATATGAGCATCTATCATGAATATGAGAATGAGAATGGCGAGATAAGGATTGAATACAATTTTACTTATCTTGACTTAGTGATGGATGCTTACTTGCAACGAAACATTCGCCCCTTTATTGAATTAGGCTTTATGCCAAATGCTTTGTCATCGGGTGAGCAGACCATTTTTTATTGGAAAGGGAATACGACACCTCCAAAAGATTACGAGAAATGGCAACAATTAATCCAAGCGACCTTACGTCACTTGATTGACCGGTACGGATTAGAAGAAGTGATTACTTGGCCGATTGAAGTATGGAATGAACCTAATTTAGCCGGCTTTTGGGAAAATGCAGATCGAGAAGAATATTTTAAATTATTCAAAATGAGTTTTCTCGCAATTAAAGAAATTGATCGACGGTTTCAAGTAGGTGGTCCTGCCATTTGTGGTGTGGACGACGTTTCGTGGCTACAAGATTTCTTAGAATTTTGTCAAAAAGAAGCACTCGCGATTGATGCCGTTACGCGTCACCTGTATACCATTGACAATCCTGAAAAACAAGGACGATATAGTTACGTGACTTTGCGTGATCCAATCGAGTGTGTTGCGGAGTTGACGACTTCCAGAGAAATAATTGATTCTTTTAATGAGTTTAAGAATCTGCCTATGCATATTACAGAATTTAACACCTCTTATTCACCGGATAGTCCAATTCATGATACGAATCAAAACGCTGCGTATATCGCGGGGTTATTAGCGCAGCTGGGCGAAACAAGTGCATCGTATTCGTATTGGACCTTTGGGGATGTTTTTGAAGAATTTGGCGTGCCATTTACCCCTTTTCATGGTGGTTTTGGATTAGTGGCGAATGGAAATATTCCTAAACCAACTTTTTGGACATTTGTATTTTTTAAAAAATTAAAAGGAGCATGTGTATACAAAGGAGAAGATGCCATTTTTGTAGAAACAAAAGACGGTGGTTTTAGAGGGGTTATTTGGAATACGAGTGAGCAAGTATTGAAAAAGTCAATTTTGCTACCCGAAAGAAATCAATCATTCTTTTTTATGGAAAAAAGAGTAGATCAAGAAGTTTGTAATCCGCTAAGAGTATGGCATGAGATGGGGGAACCGAGTAGTTTGACAACGGATCAAAAAGAACTATTAAGAAGTGCCGCAAGCCCACTCATCTTGACAAAAGAACTATCGATTGAGCAAACGAGTATTGAACTACCGGTATTACCTCACGGCGTTACTTATGTCGAATGTTATCCCATTAAACGAAAAAGCGATCGTGGATTTAATTATCAAAAAATAAACGAAGTACACATAATACACGAGCGCTAAAGAGATTGACTTGAATCTAGTTACGGTACTAATTCGTATTTGGAACGATGGCATTTACTTTGAGTTGTGCTACTTTACGGATGATTAAAGTGAATTTATCCATAGATTTTCAAAATACACGACATAATAAAATCCCCCCTCGCAAAATCGAGCATTTTGTGAGGGGGGATTTTATTATGTCGTTTGTCCTTGCAACAAGCGGACAGGAAGACGATAAGCAGCGTCTAGTTCCTTATCAGGAAAAGTGATTCGCTGGATAAGGAGTTCGACGAGGAGTTCGGCCAGTTCATCGATTGGCTGAATAATCGTTGTGAGGTGCGGGAAATAATTTTGGATAAACCGAGTGCCATCGTAACCAATGAGTTTTAAGTCTTGTGGGATTGCGATGTTTAAGTCACGACATTGATTCATCACGAGTAAAGCCGTTAAATCATCGGTACAAAAGAGGCTATCGATTTTTTCTTCCATTAAAATACGCTTAATTTTATTATTTTTTAACGCCAGCGAATGTTCAAAGGAGTCAAAGCGAAAGACGTGTTCCGAGAGTTTCTTTTCACGAATAAAATCGAGATAGCCATTGAGACGATCATTGGTAGGCGAATTCGACGCATTACTACCGGTGATAATCCCAATGCGTTGTCCGCCTTGTGCAAAGAGATTTTCCGTTGCGGTGTAGCCGCCTTGGTAATTATCGCCGCCGACAATCGGGATGCTGTCTGCCAACGCTCGGTCAAACGAGACGATAGGCAAGGTTAATTCCTCATATTCTTTGATCCCTAGGTTATGGGCTCCAGCAATAATCCCGTCCACTTTGTTGGCTGCGAGCATGTTGAGATAATTTCGTTCTTTTTCTTTATTATTGGCACTGTCGCATAGAATGGATTTGTATCCTCGTTCAAAAAATTTCGTTTCGAGTTTTTCGACGAGTTCGCCAAAAAATGGATTGGCGACAGTCGGGAAAATCAAGCCAATTAATTGCGTGTTTTTCCCTTGAAGGGAGCGGGCAAACGAATTGGGTTGATAGTTTAATTCCTTCATGGCTAGGTGCACTTTATCAATCGTTTTTTGGCTTAGCGAACCGTAATTATTGATGACACGAGAAACAGTAGTGGGTGAGACGCCGGCTTTTTTTGCGACATCTGTCAGTTTAATCGTCATGGGTAAGACTCCTTATTAAGAGAATGTAGACCGCAACTGCCAATGAGTGCCTGAGAAATGACCATTTTCGCCTTCAATCAAAAGGTTCGTTTGATCTATTTCTGGAAAGACACGAGAGGTAAAGACGTGTAAGCCATCATTTACAAAAATTTCACAAATCGATTGATCGACAAAGATTTGGAAAGTCAGTTCTTGCTTGCGCTCGATGGTGATGGTTCTGGTAGTCCCAAACGCTTCATTCAATGGTCGGCTGACACGCGAGCGGTCTATTGTTATCTTACCATTTTTTGCGTCAAAATGAAGCGTGAAAGGGTGTTTGTTTTCGGCATCGGCAAATAAGTGAAGCTTCCCGTGACTGTCAGGTGAAAACGTCAAACGTAACTCATAGCGATTCTGCTGATTCTCTTTTACCAAAGGCGTTAAGGCGCCAAGTTCGCCTGCTAAAGGTGTCGCTTTTTGACGTAAGACTTCTAATTCTGTGATCGGTGTTTGGTATAAACGGTTCTGTTTAATGGACAGTTCTTTTACGAGGCTCAGACAATGTGCCCAATTTTGTTCATCAGTTGGATACGTTAATTCGGGTAATCCGGCCCAACCCACACTTAATACCCGTCCATCTGGTGCGTTGATGACTTGACTGGCATAAAGATCAAATCCTTCATCCAGATTTTGAATCGGTTGTGGATTGGTTAAGGTGACATTGTTTACATCAAATTGTTCGCCGACAACGAAGGTATTCGGATAAATATTTTGATAAGCGAAGTCTTCTTTTGCCATTCCTTGTGGACAAAAAATGAGAACGGGCTGATCCTTAATAAAGACGAGATTTGGACATTCTACCATATAACCTGCTTGCGCTGGCATATAATCTAATTCTCCGAGGAGTTGCCAATTTGTATACGTATCGCCTTGATACACCAGGACTTTTCCCTCTTCTTGGACTGTTTGAGCGCCGATAATCAGTAAATAGCCTCCTTGATAGGGAATCACTTGGGGATCACGAAAATGATCGGTGTAGCCTTCAGGTGGTGCAGGTATTAGCGGTTGTTCGATTTTGGTGATTTGATTTTGCGTATTCATGAGTGCGCCCATTTGATATGAGAAACGATTCCAGTCACGGTCGCGAACATTTCCCGTATAGGCAAGCAATAATTCTTCGCCGATCGGTAAAGCCGTACCAGAATAAACGCCATGACTGTCATATTTAGTAGAAGGCTCAAGTTTAACGCCTTCTGCTTGCCAATCAACAAGATTATCTGAGGTTAAATGAAACCATGATTTTAATCCATGCACAGGACCATACGGAAAAGCTTGGTAAAACAAGTGCCATTGACCATTGAAGTAGGAGAAGCCATTTGGATCGTTTAAGAGCCCGCTTTTCGGTTGGATATGAAAATTGAGGCGCCAAGTCGATTGTTGAACTTGCTCCTCTAACGTTTTAGTGTATTCTTTGTCCCACAGATGATAAGGACGGTAACGTAGCGCCGTCGTCCATTCAGTGATATTCATGAAACCGCTCCTTTGTAAGTGTATTCTTTGCCTTTAAGATAACGTAAAACAACTTTATTGTCAAACAGATAACATATAAAATCGTTTTTAAATATGACTAAATAAGGTTTTATAATCTATTTAAAAATAAAATTGATAAACGTTTGACATTTTTTGTGAATCCGTTATAATAAATAAAAAAAGCGATTACATCCAAGGAGGAAATCAAATGAATCACAAAAAAGTTGCGCAGGATATTTTGTCTGCGATTGGAGAAGATAATTTAATTGCTGCGGCTCACTGCGCTACACGTTTACGGTTGGTATTAAAAGATTCTAGTCTCGTCGATCAAAAGGCTTTAGACGAACACGACGATATCAAAGGAACCTTTGAGACAAACGGTCAATTCCAAATTATTATTGGACCGGGAGATGTGAATAAGGTTTATGCAGAGATGTTAAAAATCACTGATGTGCAAGGGACATCAACTGAAAAACTCAAAGAAGTGGCAAGTAACGGGAAGAAACCCAATCCAGTGATGAGTTTAATCAAAGTCTTATCCGATATTTTTGTTCCATTAATTCCTGCATTAGTAGCGGGCGGTTTACTGATGGCGATTAACAATGTGTTGACTTCTCAAGGGTTATTCGGCGCACAATCCGTCGTTGAGATGTTTCCTGCAATTAAAGATTTTGCCAGCATCATTAATTTACTCGCTTCAGCGCCCTTTGCTTTCTTACCGATTTTAGTCGGATTTTCAGCAACGAAGCGCTTTGGGGGAAATGGCTATTTAGGAGCCGCGATGGCGATGGCAATGGTTATGCCAGATCTTGTAAACGGTTATGGTGTCGCAAATGCAGTAGCTGAAGGAACGATGCCTTATTGGAATATTTTCGGATTACAAGTCGCTCAAGCAGGGTATCAAGGATCGGTCTTACCAGTGTTGGCAGTTTCTTATATTTTGGCGAATTTGGAAAAATTCTTCCATAAACGTATTCCACAAGTATTTGATTTTACCTTCACGCCGATGTTAGCCATTATTACAACCGGGTTATTGACGTTCACGATTGTGGGTCCATTTATGCGCTTGGTATCTGATGGCTTAACGGATAGCCTCGTGTGGCTTTATAATACAACGGGTGCTGTTGGTCTAGGCGTTTTTGGAACGTTTTATTCTGCGATTGTGATTACAGGTTTACATCAAAGTTTCCCAGCTATTGAAACGACGCTACTAGCGGAAGTTGCCAAAACGGGTGGTTCTTTTATTTTTCCAATCGCCGCGATGGCTAATATTGCACAAGGTGCCGCAACGCTAGCCGTTTTTGTAAATAGCACAAATGAAAAAGAAAAAAGTTTAGCATCCTCTGCAAGTATTTCCGCGCTGTTAGGCATTACGGAACCCGCTATTTTTGGGGTGAACTTGAAACTGAAATATCCCTTTATTTGTGCGATGATTGCTTCTGGTATCGCAAGTGTCTTTATCGGAATTTTCCGTGTGCTTGCTGTATCGATGGGTCCTGCGGGAGTAATCGGTTTTATCTCGATTTCTGCACCGAAAGTAACTAGCTTTATGTTATGTGCGCTCATTAGTTTTGTACTAGGATTTGCCTTGACGTTCCTTTATGGCAAAAAACAAATGAGTCAAACGACTACTACGATAGAAGAAAAAACAAATGAAGACACACCAGATGCTTCTGTGACACAACAAGCAGGAGAAACAATTGCTGCACCTGTGACAGGTCAAACCGTTGCATTAGGTACTGTCAATGATCCCGTGTTTTCAAGTGAAATGATGGGAAAAGGGATTGGTATCTTACCTCAAAGTAACGAAGTGTATGCGCCAGCGGATGGGACGCTAACCGTGGTCTATGGAACGAAACATGCTTATGGGATTACCACGACACAAGGGACAGAGTTGTTAATTCATATTGGGATTGATACGGTTAATCTAGCAGGACAACATTTTACAACGAACAAACAAAGTGGCGAACAAGTGAAAAAAGGCGAATTACTTGGGACGTTTGATCGAGAAGCCATTCAAGCAGCTGGCTACGATACGACGGTTTTAGTCATCGTGACCAACACGAACGACTTCAGCGATGTTCGCGCACATGAAGAGTTGAATGTGACAAATGGCCAAGAAATAATCCAAACTATTTCATAATAAGGAACGATAAAAAAAGGAGTTCGACTGTATCAGGCAGACGAAATCCTTTTTTTTGCTATTTCTATGGCAATTTGTCTGTTTTGAAATTGGCCTTTAAAGCGTAGATCTGGCCGTAGACGCACAAGTTTGTGAAGAGCGAATGTTAGAAAACGAAAATCAGATAGCGCTTTGATCGTTCTGAGTTCACAAAGAACCTGCATTTTTCGATACGCTTTGACCAATAGCCAAAATACGTGTATGTGCTTGATTTGCTATTCTAAACACACCTCGAGGAATACACGTATAAAGGAAATCAAAAAAATGGAACAACAGGAGTTAAATCAACTGATTCAAGATTATGAACGATTATTTCATATAGTGCTCCAACGCTGTAGTCTTTTTCCTGGACAAGTCGATTATGAGGATCATCTGCAGGAATTACGACTTTTATTTTTTATGCGAGCAAAAGAATACGCAACGAAAAGCGAATTTGAAGCGGCTAACGATATCACTTATTTATTTCGTCATTTATTATGGCGGATGATTGATACGAAGCGTAAAAAGTACCTTGAAATAGAAGAAGTGACGGATGAGATTCTGGATTATTTGCCCAATGAAGACCCCACGGATTTTCATTTTGAAAGTTTGGATCGATTGGCACGATTTTATCAGCAACTTTCGCCAAAAGACCAACAAAAATGTCGCGCATTACTCACGAATGAAAATCTATCACGTCAAAATAAAAGTCGCTACCGAAAATATTTTCGCAAACATTTTCAACATTCTTTTGAAAAAGTGTGACAAATGAATGAGTAGACTCGTTTATAGAAGTGTAAGGCGCGCAACTTACCAAAACAATTCTAGGAGGAACCCAAATGAAAACTCGTAATCAAGCAAAATTAACTGTTCAATTAAGTGTCGATGGAGAAGAAAAATTACAAAAACAAAGCTTTAGTCACGTGAAAGCCGATGTAACCGAAGAAACCATTTTAGCATTCGGTGAAGCCATTGCCCGTTTTGATCCAGAGAATAGTCGTTTAGAGAGCATGATTGAAACTGTCGATTTCGAATATAGAAAATAATAGGAGGATATGACCATGAAAAAACTACATTTAACATTTTTAAACCAAGAAGGAAAGAAACATAAATTAATTCCTAAAATCGCGTCAACAGAACTAACAGCAGAGGAAGTCGAAGCAGCGATGAATGAGTTAGCGACGCTAGATCTCTTTGAAAAAGAAAGTGTCGCATTGTATCAAGCGGTAGACAGTGCGAAATACGTTGAAACGATTGAAACGCCGCTTTTTAATAAATAAATTTTTCCTTCATTATATAAGTATAAGAAGAAAAATGCGAAGGAGTATGGACGAGGGTCTGTACTCCTTTATTTTAAGGAGGAAAACCGATGAATCCAAAACCAATCATTCTAGATATCAGCGAGTGGCAAGTCCCCAGTCAAATTAATTACGACGTCTTAAGCCGACAAATCGGTGGAGTAATCGTTCGCATTCAGTATGGTTCAAACTATGAAGATAAACATTATCGGACGCATCTTGCAGCCTTTCAAAAATACAACGTGCCAGTCGCTGTCTACGCCTGGGTGCGCGGCACGTCTATTGCGGACATGGAAAAAGAAGCGAGTGATTTCTATCGTCGTGCGAAAGCATTTCAGCCGAGCTTTTGGTGGGTAGACGTCGAAGAGCAATCGATGACCGATATGCGAAGTGGTGTCGAAGCATACCGTAAGAAACTCAAAAGCCTGGGCGCTAAAAAAGTTGGTGCCTATATCGCCAACCACTTATATCGTCAGTTCAATATCGATACCAAAAAGTTTGACGCCATATGGCTGCCTACTTATGGACAAAATACGGGCATTTATCAAGGGAATAACCCTACCGCAACCAGTGAGTATCATCTCCATCAATATACGGATCAGGGCCGTTTAGCCGGTTATTCTGGAAATCTTGATTTGAATCGGATTGCCAAAGGGAAAATCACAGATTATTTTGAAGGAAGTACCTCTCATTTAGCCCCCGTTCGACCAGCTCAAAAGGAACAAACGTACCAGTTATTATTTGATGTTCATTTAAGAAAAGAACCCTCTACTAAATCCACGAGCATTGCCTTACTTAAACAAGGTACGCAGATTCGCATCCAAAATTTGCATCATCACGAAAGTTATCTATGGGGCGAACAAAAAAGAACAGATGGTTCAACCGCTTACATTGCACTCGGAATGTTACAGGAATATGTCAGTAAGGTTAAGTGAATTTAACAAAACACCCATTTTGGGTGTTTTGTTTTTCGTATTGGTAGTATAGTATGAATAGAATATCCAAGAACTAATTAGGAGTGTAATAATGTTACTGACGATACTTATACAAACAATCTTTTTAAATATCTTCTTAAAAAATAATGACATAAAAAATAGGAAAGGCTTATTGATTTATTCTGTGTGGATGTCAACAATAATAATTTTGCTATTGTGGCGTATTTTTAATTTACGTGAATTTAATAATAATACAATATTTTTGATTTCTTTGTCAGTGAATAGACTAAATACTGTTTTAACATTTTTTGGTAGTTTATTTGTATTTAATGTAATTCAATTTTATATTAACTTTAAAACTTCGCGGTTATTTGAGATGTATCAGCAATCAAAAATCAAACAAACCTTAATGTTATTTGTATTATTAGTTCCAGTATTTTTCGGTAGTTTATTATTTTTCAGTAGTCATTGGGCCGTAAAAAGTTTTGGGAATTTAGAATTTGACCAAATTATTTATATGTTAAATTCCCCAATCACCGGAACAGATAACCAACAAATTATTAACTATTTGTATAGTCCCATTTTGAATGCCATATTTATTACTAGTATTTTAGCGAGTATTTATTATTTATTCAGTACTTATAAAATAAGATTTTCAAAAATGAGTAAAAAAAATAGGTATATTACATTGGCAATGGCTAGTCTTGTAGTCGTCTTATTAAGCACTGGGTTGAGTATTCAAAAAATTGGTTATGCAGATATCAAATCATATTATTTTGAAAAAACGACTCTTTATGAAGAGTATTTTGTAGATACTGAAAATGTAAGTTTAACTTTTCCCGAAGAAAAAAGAAATCTGATTTATATTTTTTTAGAATCAATGGAAAGTAGTTATGCGTCACAAGATTTAGGCGGTATAAAGCAAAATAATCTTATCCCCAATTTAACCGAACTGGCATTAGAAGAAGGGATACACTTTTCAGATAAAGAAACGTTAGGTGGGATGAAGTATCTAACTGGAGCAGGAGCTACTGCAAGTTCGATGGTCGCCCAAACCTCAGGGATTCCATTGATCGCATCCTCAGAGTCATTAAATACGAATGATTACGGTAGTAAAGGACAAGATTTCTTGCCAGGAGCTTATTCTCTAGGAGAAGTTCTAGATAAAGAAGGATATAATCAAATGTTATTTATTGGTTCTGAAGGTGAATTTGCAGGCCGGAATAAATATTTTGAGCAACATGGTAATTATGAGATTCGAGACTACAATTGGGCGAAAAAAGAAGGTCTAATTCCTGAAGACTATCGTGTATGGTGGGGATATGAAGATCGGAAACTATTTGAATTTGCTAAAGAATCTTTACTAGAGTTATCTAATCAAGAAGAACCATTCAACTTCACCATGTTGACTACTGATACACATTTTGAAGATGGCTACTTAACGGAAGAAACACCAGATTTATTTGGAGATCAATATAGTAATGTTATTCATGATAACGATCGACAAGTTATGGAATTTCTAACTTGGATTAAAGATCAGGATTTTTATGATAATACTACCGTTGTGATTGTTGGAGATCATTTGACGATGGATGTGGATTTTTTTGTAAATGATAGTCTAGAATATTCTAGAACAGTCTATAATGTATTTTTAAACTCTCAAAATAAAGCAAATAATCAAAAAAATAGAATTTTTACAGCAGTTGATATGTTTCCAACGACTTTAGCTTCTTTAGGTGTTGAAATTGAAGGGAATAGACTAGCGTTGGGTACTAATTTATTTTCGGACGAACAAACGTTAGCAGAAAAATTAACATACGAAACTTTATTAGAGGAGTTAAAGAAGAAATCACCTTTTTATTCTAGATATATTATGCAAGGAACAGATATTAAATTACTTTATGAAGATACTAAATAAAGTATGTCAATAAGCTGTTAAATATTACAATTAAGTTTCTGAATATAGTGGGAAAAGTAGAAAAGGCCTATTTTAAGAGGTTTTTCTACTTTTTTTACTCTAAAAGCTCTTAAAAACTACAATAAACCTTCCTTTTTTTTACAACAAATCGTATAATCAATTTGTATGTCTTTTTTTACATAAAGATAAAAATAAAAAAATGTGAAATAAATCATTATTCATTTCCAGTTTAAAGACAATGGGGGAAGTAAAATGTCAAAAGTACAGAAGTTTTTTATAGGGATTCTCGGAGTATTACTAGTGCTAGTCATCGGTGTAACGGCCTTTGCAACAAAAATTTATTTTGATGTAAAAGGCAGTGTCGATAAGACATATGAAACTGTCGAACGTCAAGAAACAGGTGTCTCACGGAAAGAAGAAGTCAACCTCAACAATAAAGATTCTTTTTCTATTTTACTAATGGGTGTCGATACCGGAGACTTGGGACGTACTGATACCGGACGCTCTGATGCCATCATGGTCGCAACGGTCAGCCCGAAAGATAATAAAACTCAAGTGGTTAGTATTCCGCGAGATGCCTATATGGAGATTGTTGGATATGGTACTTATGACAAAATTAACCATGCCTATGCCTTCGGCGGACCTGCGATGTCAATGGATAGTTTAGAAAAATATCTCGATATTCCGATTGATCATTATGCGGCAATCAATTTAAGAGGTATTCAAGACTTAGTTGACGCTGTTGGAGGTGTAACGGTTAATAACGATTTAGCGTTTACTATTGATGGGATTCCTTTTGATATTGGCCAAATCGAATTAAATGGGGAAGAAGCACTAGCTTTTGTTCGGATGCGTTATGATGATCCAAGAGGGGATTACGGACGTCAAGAACGTCAACGTTTAGTCATTCAAGGCATTATGCAAAAACTGATTTCAATGAATAGTATGACAAAATATCAAAGCATATTAGACGCGATATCTGATAATATGAAAACTGATATGGATTTTTCTACTATGCAAAAAATTGCCTTAGATTACCGTGACGCTTTTTCTACCATTCAAATGGATCAGCTTCAGGGTGAGGGCTTTATGCAAGATGGTGTCTCTTACCAACGTGTCTCTGATGAAGAACTTACTAGAGTTCAAGCGGAACTAAAAGATCAAATGAATTTACAATAGAATGAGAGTAATATACCACGATGACTATGAAAATATTGTCGTGGTATTTAAGTGCAGATTAGAGGGATAATTATGGAGCAAAGTAAAGTTAGCGATTCAATCGTATCCGATTCGCTAATAACACCACAAGGGAGAAAAATAAGTATGATTAAGTTGCGTCAAAATCATTGTTTTTTTGTAGTTAAACGAATAGGGGATATTATTTGTAGTTCAATTGGATTAATCATACTTTCGCCACTCTTTCTAATTATTGCGATTTTGATGAAATTCGAAGATCCAAAAGGACCGATATTTTTTAGCCAAACAAGAATCGGGTTAAATGAAAAACCATTCAAAATGTACAAAATCAGATCGATGGTGACGAATGCAGAGGAGCTGTTAGAAAATCTCCTAGATGAGAACGAAGTTGAAGGTGCTATGTTTAAAATGAAAGAGGATCCCAGGGTGACAAAGATTGGAAAAACGATTCGTAAATTTAGTATCGATGAGTTACCCCAACTTTGGAATGTAATCAAAGGTGATATGAGTTTAATTGGTCCTCGGCCACCATTGGAACGAGAAGTAGCAGAATACACACCATATGATAAACAACGTCTCTTAATCAAACCAGGTTGTACAGGATTATGGCAAGTGAGTGGTCGAAATGATTTAGACTTTGATGAGATGGTTGAGTTAGATATGAAATATATCCAAAATTTAAGCCTAAGAACTGATTTATGGATTTTGTTTAAAACAGTGTGGGTAATGATTAAGCCAAATAGTGCTTATTAATTGTTAGGAGAGAAAGAATTGAAAGTAGCGTTAGCCATACCAACGTATAATGCAGGTAATGAATTTCGGACGGTTTTAACATTAATTAATCAACAACGAAATTTAGTTGATGCCATTAAAATAATAGATTCGACATCTGTCGATAATACAGTAGCGATAGCAAAAGAATTTAATTGTGATATTGAAGTGATTGATCAGTCAGAATTCAGTCATGGTGGAACACGAAGAAAAATAGCGATTGAATATAGCAAAAAAGGATATGATTATTTAATATTCATGACGCAAGATGTGTATCTACAAAATCGAGCACTATCAAAATTAATTGATTATATTGTATCTGACTCTCAGTTGGGTGTTGTATATGGTAGACAAGAAGTGGATTTGAGTACTGGAAACTTATTTGAGTACTACGCTCGTTCTTTTAATTATTCTTCTCATAGTTATACACGAACAAAAGCTGATATAAGAGAGCAAGGTATCAAAACGATTTTCAGTTCAGATGCTTTTGCAATATATAATTTGAGTATATTAAAACAAATTGATTTTTTCGAAGATACTACTGAAGTATCAGAAGATATGTTGATAGCACATAAAATTATTAATGCAGGTTATAGTGTGGGATACTGCTCAGAAGCAAAAGTATATCATACTCACAATTATGATGTATTAGATGAATATAAACGATATAAAGAGATCGGGAAATTTTATAAAAAGAATTCAGGTATTTTAGATAATTATGGGAAAACATCAAGTAATGGTATTAAATTAGTTTTAGGAGAAATAAAATTTTTGATTGCAAAAGGAAAAATTTTACTTATTCCTAAATCAATTATAAGAAATTCAGCTAAATTTATAGGACATAAAGTGGGGTATTATTTTGGCTAATAAGTTACTTATGGTACAAGAAGAGCATTTTATTAAGAATGATAAAGGAGAGATTTATGCTACAAGGGTTTTAAACGAGAAAATCTTTAATCGATATTTAGAATATTTTGATGAAGTCATTGTTTTTGCGAGAGTTTCAAAATCAAATAATGTAGTTAAAGAATTGAAAGTTAATACTGATCGCTTATCATTCATAGAAATCCCGGATTTTAGGGGACCAAAAGAGATGCTTATGAAAAGTATTAAAATCGTTAGTAAATTCAGAAAAGCATGTAGTGATGCTGAAGTGATTTTTTTACGGGCGCCCTCTATGCTAACCATTTTTTTATATCGTTTTATTCCTAAAAATAAAATTACGAGCGTAGAGTTCATGATGGGAGCTACATATTTTATTGAAGACGATTCTTTTATTGCTAAAAAAGTAAATAAAATTATTGATAATGAAGCAAAGAAACTCGTTAAAAAAGCAAATGCTACCTTATATGTAACAGAAGAAGCATTACAAAAAGAATATCCACCTAACGCTAAAGCATATGAAGACTCTAATGATGATTACTTTACTTGTGGTGTATCCGACGTTGTAATAGAAAAAGAGTATTTATTCGAACGATTACCCATGAATTCAGAAAGCAATCACTTTATTTTGATTTCTGTGGGGTTTATGGATTCATATAGAAAAGGACAACATATATTAATTGAAACAGTAAAAATTTTAAAAGATAAAGGCTATTCCATTGAGTTAAGATTAATTGGAGAAGGTAAGAAAAAAGAAGAGTTTGAGCAACTGGCTAAAAGATTAGGTTTAGAAAAAGAAGTCTTATTTCTAGGTAAAATCTCTTCCAGAGAGACTTTATTTCAACAACTGAAAGAATCTGATATTTTTTTATTACCTTCTAAGTTAGAAGGATTACCGAGAGTTATAATAGAAGCTTTATCAGCATCACTACCTGTTATTGCTAGTGATGTAAATGGAAATTCTGAACTAGTTCAATCAGAATTATTGGTGCAAGATTTTGAAGCGTCGAATTACTCAGAAAAGATTCAAGAGTTGATTGAAAATCCGGTTTTTTATAATGATATTTCAAAAGAAAATTATCAAAAAGCTCTAGAATACCTTCCTGATAAGCTAGATTTAAAAAGAAGATTATTTTTCGAAAAACTATCTATTCTTTCAAAAAAACAGAAATAGTAGGAGATAAAATATGATATATTTAGGGACATTTATTATTTCAACTTTATTTTCTTTCGTTTCCTATAATAATAATGAAATTTTTATAAATAATACTAAAAAAAAGCGTATAATCTTTAGTTTTTTAGCTGTTTTTTCAGTTTCATTGTTAGCTGGATTAAGATCGGAAAATATAGGCACAGATGTTTTAGTATATGGAAATACAGTTTTTTATAATATGACTAATTCAACGGGACTTATCTCATATTATTTTGATGCAATTGATATTTTTCGTTTAGAGCCCTTTTACCTTTTTATTAATTATGTTGTTTCTCGATTTACTAATACATATTGGATATTTTATTTTATCTTATCATTTATTATAAATAGTTGTTTCTACATGGCAGCTTATGTATTGAAAAACAAAATTTATCCTAGCCTTTCTTGGCTAATTTACTTATTATTTTTTTACTCCTATACACTTAATATTATGAGACAATCGCTGGCTACAGGATTAATGATTCTTGCTATATCTTTAATGATAGAAAATAAAATTAAAGCAGCTATTCCTTTTTTATTGCTAAGCTTATTAAGTCACTACTCAACAGGAGTAGTTGCTGTCGGATTGTTTTTCGTTTTTTTTCTTTTCAAAAAATCCAAAAATCCTTTAAAGACTTTTGGAATTCTATTAATGGTTTCATTACTTATAGTTATTGGAATACAGCCAATTTCAAGATTATTATTGAATATAAATATACTACCTCAACGATACAGTATTTATTTTACAGGTGAAAGAGGGGCAGGTTTTTCTCTGAATGCTCTTATTTTGAAACTACCATTAATTTTTTATTCAGTAAAAAAAATAAACAAGATTAAAAGTAATGATTATATTTTCTTCTTTTTTTTACTTATGTTGATTTTTGACTTTCTATTTTACCAGCTAAGAATTATTAATATTGTATTTTCTAGATTGAGTTTTTACTTTGGAGTGTTCCAAATATTCTCATTTCCTTATTTAATAAAAAATTATGTAACTACTGTAAGTGAACGTAAGTATGCAACGATTATATATATATCTTTTTTAACTTTTATTTGGTGTTATCAAATAATCTATTCTGGCGTTAATGAAATCTATCCATATAGTTCAATTATAGGTTGGTAAAAAAAATATTACGTATTATTCAGGAGGACCTATGAAAGGTATTATTCTAGCTGGAGGATCAGGCACACGTCTTTATCCTCTAACAAAAGCAACTTCAAAACAACTCATGCCCATTTATGATAAACCGATGATTTATTATCCACTATCGATTTTGATGTTGGCAGGAATTACAGAAATTTTAATTATCTCGACCCCACAAGACACGCCGAGATTTCAAGAACTCCTTGGTGATGGGAAAGAAGTAGGGATTCATTTAGAGTATGCGATTCAACCTAGTCCCGATGGTTTGGCCCAAGCCTTTATTATTGGGGAGGAATTTATTGGGGGAGAAAGTGTCTGCTTAATTTTAGGTGATAACATCTACTACGGTGGTGGTTTATCAAAAATTTTACAACGAGCTGCTGAAAAAGAAAATGGTGCGACTGTTTTTGGATATCATGTGAATGATCCGGAACGATTTGGAGTGGTCGAATTTGATCAAGAAATGCGCGCTTTATCCATTGAAGAAAAACCTGAAGAACCAAAATCCAACTATGCGGTAACGGGACTTTATTTTTATGATAATGATGTCGTTGAAATTGCGAAAAACATTAAACCTTCTTCTCGTGGGGAATTAGAAATCACGGATATCAATAAAGCTTATTTAAAGCGTGGCGATTTATCGGTTGAAGTAATGGGTCGAGGGTTTGCTTGGTTAGACACGGGTACACATGAATCACTACTCGAAGCGTCATTATTTATCGAAACAATTGAAAAACGGCAAAACTTAAAAGTAGCTTGTCTAGAAGAAATTGCTTTTCGTATGGGATATATTACCAAAGAAGAAGTCATTAAATTAGCCCAACCGTTAAAGAAAAATCAATACGGACAATACTTATTGCGATTGGTGGGAGAAGAATAAATGGCAAAAATCAAAGTAACAGAAACGAATCTAATGGATGTTAAAATTATAGAACCGGCTGTTTTTGGCGATCATCGTGGTTTTTTTACAGAAAGTTATTCAAAAGAAGCATTTAACGAAGTTGGTATCACATTTGACTTTGTGCAAGATAATCATTCGCTATCAGTTGAAGCAGGTGTCATTCGTGGGTTGCATTTCCAAAAAGGCGAAGCGGCACAGACAAAATTGATTCGTGTCGTTTCAGGAGCAGTCCTAGATGTGATTGTCGACATTCGAAAAGGCTCTCCGACCTATGGGAAGTCTGAAGGCTATATATTATCAGCGGATAATCAGCGACAATTATTAGTACCAAAAGGCTTTGCACATGGTTTTGTGACGCTTACGCCCAACGTGAATTTTTTATATAAATGTGATAATTATTATAGTGCCGAAGCTGATGCGGGAATTGCATTTGATGATCCGGCGTTAGGGATTGATTGGCCGCTCGATTTATCGAAGGCGATTTTGTCTGATAAAGACAAACAACACCCAACATTGGCAACTTTTGACAAAGAAAATCCATTTATTTATGGAGCGATTTAAGGAGAAGAAGACATTGAAAAATATCATTGTAACAGGTGGCGCAGGATTCATTGGTTCTAATTTCGTTCACTATGTCGTAAGTAATCATCCTGAAGTCCATGTGACTGTTTTAGACAAATTAACTTATGCCGGAAATAAAGAGAATTTAGCAGGTCTTCCTGAAGATCGTGTGACATTAGTAGTAGGTGACGTCGCAGACATGGCGCTTGTAGACTCATTAGTCGAAAAAACAGATGCTGTCGTTCACTATGCGGCAGAATCGCATAATGATAATTCTTTGAGAAATCCGTATCCTTTTGTGCAAACCAACTTAATTGGAACGTATGCTTTGATTGAAGCATGCCGTAAATATAACGTTCGATACCACCATGTCTCTACTGACGAAGTGTACGGCGATTTACCGCTAAGAGAGGAGTTACCAGGTAATGGAGAAGGAATCGGCGAGAAATTTACGGATAAGACCCCTTATAATCCGTCTAGTCCCTATTCAGCAACGAAAGCCGGTTCTGATTTGTTAGTAAAAGCCTGGGTCCGTTCTTTTAGTTTACAGGCTACATTATCGAATTGTTCCAATAACTATGGACCTTATCAACATATCGAGAAATTTATTCCTCGTCAAATCACAAATATCTTGAGTGGGATTCGTCCTAAACTTTATGGGGAAGGGAAGAATGTTCGAGATTGGATTCATACCGAAGACCATTCTTCTGCAGTATGGACGATTTTGACAAAAGGACAAATTGGCGAAACCTATCTAATTGGTGCTGATGGCGAAAAAAATAACAAAGAAGTCATTGAACTATTATTGGAGTTAATGGGGCAATCGAAAGATGCCTATGACCATGTTATGGATCGCCCAGGTCATGATTTGCGTTATGCAATCGATTCTTCGAAACTACGTAACGAATTGGGATGGACACCTTCTTTTACGAATTTTGAAGAAGGATTAGCCGAAACGATTGCTTGGTATCAAGAAAATCAACAATGGTGGCAAGCAGAAAAAGAAGCGGTCGAACAACTTTACGCAGAGCAAGGGCAATAAGAACGATAGTAGCAGGAGAAATCCTGCTTTTTTTGAAAGGATGAAAGCCATGATTTTAGTAACTGGAGCCAAAGGTCAGCTAGGAATGGAACTATGTCATCTGTTAGATGAACAAGGGATTGAGTATGTGGGGACTGCAATGGCTGATTTGGATATTACCAATGCTGAACAGGTATCACATTTCGTTAAAGCACTTCAACCAAGTATCATTTTTCATTGTGCGGCTTATACAGCGGTTGATTTAGCAGAGGATGAAGGGAAAGCATTAAATCAAGCTGTCAATATTGATGGTACGAAAAATATTGCACTAGCTGCGAAGGAAGTTGGCGCGACTTTAGTTTATATTAGTACGGACTATGTTTTTGATGGATTGTTAGGTGAAGGCGAATATAGCGTTGATGCGCCTACGAACCCTCAAAATGAGTACGGAAAAGCAAAACTAGCGGGAGAACAAGTGATTCAAGAACTGTTAACCCAGTATTATATTATTCGAACGTCCTGGGTATTTGGGCAATATGGATCAAATTTTGTTTATACCATGCAAAAATTAGCAGAAAATAGAAAGACTTTAACCATTGTGAGTGATCAAGTAGGTCGGCCAACGTGGACGCGAACCTTGGCCGAATTTATGCAATTTATTGTGGAAAAAGAAGCACCGTATGGCGTATATCACTTATCGAATAAAGGATCTTGTTCATGGTATGAATTTGCGAAAGAAATTCTAAAAGAAAATACTGATGTTGAAGTACTCCCGATAACATCCGAGGAATTCCCACAAAAAGCGACTCGCCCGAAGCGTTCAATTATGGATTTGAGTAAGAGTGAGGAGTTAGGGTTTGAGATTATTAGTTGGGAAGAAGCATTATCATCGTTTCTTTCTAAGTAAAAATTTAAATGGGAGTTGTTCTAAATGTTAGATAAAAAATACAGAATATTAACTAAATCTGATTTAAAATATTATTTAGAGTGTGATAAACTTGCTTCAAATATACACAAGAAGAAACCTAGTATTATTCCTATAGTAGATTATATTTGGAAATTCCAGATATGTTTAAGAAAAACTGAGTATTTAAGTAATCAAAATAATAAATTGTTACGAATATTGGGAACAATTTATTATTATAGATATAAATTGTTATGTAGAAAATATAATGTTGAAATCCCATTAAATTGTATCCGGGAAGGACTAGTGATTTGGCATTTAAGTCGAATAATTATTAATGATAAATCTAAAATAGGTAAGAATGTATCACTGTCTTCAGGAGTGGTTATTGGTCAATCTAATGGTAAGCAATCTGTAGTAGGAGACAATGTAATATTAATGTTAGATGCTAGAGTATTAGGTGCAAAAATAACTGACAACGTAGCGATAGGAGCAAGTTCTTTAGTTTTAAGTGATATAACTGAACAGAATACTGTACATGCCGGTATTCCAGCTAAGAAAATTTCTTATAATTATCCCAATAAACATTCTGAGCTATCTATAAAATGGAAATAAGTAAAAGATGGTCAATTAGAATTACTATAAAGAATCTGATTCATAGCAAGGAGAGGAAAAATTTATATGAATAGATTGCTAGTAAAAAATATACTGTTTTCAATTTCCGCTAATGGCTTAAACTTATTAATTTCAACAGTATTGATTTTTATTGTTCCCAAAAACATCGGAGTGGTAGAATACGGATTTTGGCAGATGTATTTGTTATATGGATCTTATGTTAGTTTTTTTCATTTAGGATTTCCAGATGGGGTTTATCTTAGATATGGCGGTAAAGATTATAGTTCTTTAGACGAAAACGTATTTAAAAAAATTAACACATTATTTTTGTTCTTTCAGTTAATGATTTCAATTTTACTAATATTATTTAGTCTATTTATTTTTGATAATAAAATTATAGCTATAGCATTTAGCGTATCAGTTTTCATACTTAATATACGTACAAATAACATTTATATATTACAAGCAACTAATAGAGTAAAAGAATCATCCATCATATTAATACTAGCAAATATTATTTTTATTTTTTTATTTATAATACTAATATTCATTGGTTTTTCATGGGAGAGATTGATACTTATTGATTTAGTAAGTAAATTTTTATCTTTAATTTATTCTTTTACCAAAGTTGAAAATCTATATGGCTCTACATCAACTAAAATAAAAAAAGAAATTATTTTTTTTGAAATAAAAGAAAATATTCTTTCGGGTGGAGCTATCTTAATTGCGTATATTTTAGGTTTGCTTATTCTAGGTGTATCTCGATGGCTAGTTGATTATCAATGGGGAGTTGAAATTTTTGCTCAAATCTCATTAGCAATTAGCGTATCCAATATAGCGTTAGTATTTATTAACGCTATAGGAATTGTCATGTTTCCATTATTAAAGACGATTACGGAAGAGAAATATCAAATGATATATGTTAATTCAAGATATTGGTTAACTTTTTTTCTGTTTTTATTGTCAGCTTTTTTCTTCTTATTTAAGCCTCTTTTAGAATTTTGGTTACCTCAATATTCATTTGGAATTACTTACTTATACTTTTTATTTCCTATATGTATATTTGAAAGTAATAATTCATTATTAAATTTAACATTTTTGAAGGCATTAAGGAAAGAGCGATTTATTATGTACTTAAACTTCTTTACAGCGATTTTTAGTGGTATCATTGCATATTTCTCAGCAATTATTTTCAATAACTTAAATATGGTTGTTTTTAGTATGCTACTAGGGATTATGTTCAGATCCATTCTAGGGGAAATATATTTATCAATAAAATTAGAAACAAAATACATGGTTAATATCACTAGAGAAGTTATAGGAACGCTAGCATTTATTTTTGTTTCTGACTTTGAAAATATTTTCTTGTCTATAGTGATTTTTTTATTGGTAATTCTGTTTCTATTTTTACCTGATATAAAAAAATATAAAATTATTCGTTAAATTATTATGTGAAAGTAGGAGTATTTTTCGTGAAAAAAATATCAGTGTTAATGTCAGTATATAATGAACCGAATGAGTGGTTAGAATATGCTATAACATCAATTTTAATTCAAACGTACAGAAATTTTGAATTTATCATTGTTTGTGATAATCCTAAAAATAAATCATTAGTTCAGTTTTTACAAAAAAAAGAACAAGAAGATAGACGAATTAAGTTGATTATTAATGACAATAATATCGGTCTTGCAAAATCCCTAAATAAAGCATATGAATATAGTGAGGGGGAATATATAGCGCGTATGGATGCGGACGATATTGCTTATCCTAATAGATTTATGCAGCAAATAACTTTTATGGAAGAAAATAATAGTGTGGATTTGTTATGTGGAAATGTCGATATTATTAATGAAACAGGCAATATTATAAAATACTCTAAAAATATTGAATATACAATTGAACAGTTAAAGAAACTTCTTGAGGTAGCCAATGATTTGATTCATCCGACTTTTTTTATGACTAGAAAAGCATTTGAAATTATAGGTGGATATCGTCCTTTTCCTGCTGCAGAAGATTATGATTTTATTTTAAATTTAATGAGTCAAGGTTTAAATATCTATCAATTTCCAGAAACAGTACTGAAATATAGGATAAGAGAAAATAGTATGTCATATGGTAATGCATTAGTATCTCAGCTTAGTACAACTTACATTCAAAAATTATATCTTGAGAGAAAAGAATCTGGTGTAGATAGTTTCAATTTTAATGAAGTACAAAAAATAATAAATGTTGATTCTAAAGAAAAAGAAAAGTACTCTAATATTTTATATAATATTAGAGGGAAATATAACTCTAATAAAATAATGAAATTCTTTGTATCATTAAAAGGTTTAATTATCTCTAGATATTTCCGGATGTATTTTTTTGATTTATTAAAAGTTAGTCATACGATAAAAAAATGCAGTCGTCAAGATTAAGAAATACATGATTAAGATTCGAAAGATATAGGTATTAATTTAATTCTAAAAAAACTAGTCTAAAAATAATGAAGAAATTTATATATTTGATATTATAAACTCATTATATGAAAAGTCGATTCGTTTTTGAAAATCAAATAAGCAAAATTAGTTAAATATTTTAGACAATAAAACTATAATGTTTAACTAATTTATCTTATATTCAACTTGTACATGGTATTAATTTAGATATTAATTTCACTAAAGTGTAATACATACAGAAATTAAAAATAATTCTATTTATTACAAAATCAGTTTATTAATGTAGTGACTCAAATAACTGATCAAACAAAAGAATAATCGACATAGACTTTTGACGACTTGTCAAATTACTCTAGATGGAGGTTTATAGTGAAAAAAATTAGTAGAGATGACCAGAAAAAAATAATGCTAGAATTGCTCGATTATATCCATAATTTATGCATAGCTAATAATATAAATTATTCCTTGTGTGGTGGAAGCTTTTTAGGTTCGATAAGACACAAGGGGTTTATACCTTGGGATGATGATATTGATATTATGCTAACTAGGGAAAACTATGAAAAATTAATTTTATTACTTAGAGAACGTTCAGATTATACTTTATTGGATTTTCAAGTTAAGAATTATCAATATTCCTATGCTAAGTTATGTGATAAGAGAAGTTTCCAACTCTCTCTTGCTGGGGAAGTGAGTCAATTTGGTCTATTTGTTGATATTTTTCCATATGATCATCTACCGGAAAGTGAAATAGAACAGAAAACTTTTTTGAAAGAAGTACATAGTAAAAATATAAATGTTGGAATGTCTAATATAAGAACTTACTTCGGTCATCAATCATATTTTAAAGCATTTTGCCGCTTTTTTTTCTATTATCCACAATATTTAAAGATAAAAAAGGAAAAGAATATGCATAATCGTGCAGTAGAATTACAGCAATTTATGCAACAATATAATCATAAAAAAACGTCCTATATAGGTTATGTCGCATGGAACTATGAAGAACCCATAAAAGAAAAATTCCCTAAGGAAATATTTGAAGAATACTCAGATTACTTATTTGAAGGGAAATACTATCGTGGAATAAAATCTTACGACATTTATCTATCTCAACTTTACGGTGATTATATGAAGATTCCTCCATATAACGAAAGGGATAATCATGAGTATTATAAATGGTATTGGCGGAAAAATAAATTAAATTAAATAGTATTTCATATTAGAAAGGATATAGGCTGTGCGATTAAAGTTAAAGGGCTATAAACTAAAATCATTGATAGTGGTAATTATTGTTATTGTTACTTATTGTAATGAAATAAATGTCTATTCTGATACTACAGTTTTTTATCCAATAATAATTGAAGAATCTACTAGTAGCGATGATGTAAATGAGCAGAATTCTAAAGAAGTAAAATTGAAGGGGAAGACTATCAACTATGTAGTCGGTTGGATTAAAATTAATAACAATTGGTTTTTTAAAGATTCTAAAGGAGATTACGTGACTCACTGGAATTATATAAATGACAAATGGTATTACTTCAATATGAATGGGGTGATGCAAGTAGGTTGGCAATTTATTAATAATAATTGGTATTATCTTTCTGAGTCTGGATCTATGGTGGATGGTTGGCAGTATGTCAATAAAATTTGGTATTTCTTTAATTCATCTGGTCAAATGCAAACAGGATGGCAATATACAAATAATGAATGGTATTATTTCTCTGAGTCTGGATCTATGGTATATGGTTGGCAGTACCTCAATAAAACTTGGTATTTCTTTAATTCATTTGGTCAAATGCAAATAGGATGGCAATATATAAATAATGAATGGTATTATTTTTCCGAATCTGGATCAATGTCAAAAAATTGGCAGTTTATTAATGGCAAATGGTACTATTTTAGTCAAAAAGGATATATGAATGTTGGATGGGAGTTTATAGGAAATCAATGGTATTATTTAAGTTCGTTCGGTTTTATGGAAATTGGTTGGTGTAAGGTTGATGGAAATTGGTATTATTTTAATGCATCTGGTCAATTAATTTCTAATCACATTTCTAGCTTTTTTAGTAAAATCATAAATGATGTTAATGACGTATCTTTCAAAAACAAATTATTTCCTTCTGTAATGATGGCGCAAGCTGCTTTAGAGTCAGGATATGGTACAAGTAAACTTGCTGGAGAAGCCAATAATTATTTTGGTATTAAATTTAAGATAAATGAAGATGAGAAAAAGTATGATTTATACTATATTGAAACAAAAGAATATGATAGTAAAAATGATAAATGGTTTACTTTTAAAGAACCATTTAGAAAGTACCAAACTATAAATCAATCATTTTCAGACAATGCATTAAAGTTGAGGCAAGGTGTTAGTTGGGATAAAAATTACTATAAAGGAACTTGGAGAGAAAATGCTAATGATTATTTTTCAGCTACGGCTTCTTTACAAGGGAAATATGCAACAGATCCAAATTATTCTACAAAGCTAAATAATTTAATTCAAGTTTGGAGATTAAATCAATTTATTTAATATAAATTGATTTGTTAAATTAAGCGAGACAATTGCTCTTCATTTACGTAGCTCAAAAAAACTTCCAGAGGTGTTTGATAGTTTAGTGATTTTCTAGGTATATGATTTCTTTTTGAAGCCACAGAGGAGATGAAATCCTGATCGATTTGATTGAAATCCATTTCTTTCGGTAGGCCATCTTTTCGAAGGAGACCATTTGAGTGTTCGTTTAAACCTCGTTGTGATGGTGTTCCTGGGTCTGCGAAATAAATATCAATATCATTCGTATTACTGATGTTTTTCCAATTTGAGAACTCTTTGCCACAATCGAAAGTAATGGATTTAAAGAGATTTCTAGGAACCGATTGAAACCAGGTATTTGTTGCTTTTTCAATATCGATCGCTTTACGACCTTCAGGTTTCAAAGCAATAATGACTTTTGAAAGGCGTTCAACGAGGGTGATAACGGCACTTTTATGGTGAACACCGACCATCGTATCGCCTTCTAGATGCCCGAACTCTGTTTCAAAAGAAGAATGATCCGTTTCTCGCTCAGCGATATTTCGTTTGAACGCTTGTTTTCTGCGACGTTCTAGATGGCCGTTTGGTTTTCGTTTCCCTTGCATGGGTAACTTATTTTGATCAAACTCACCATTCTTAAAACGACGACATAAGGTACGAACGGAACATGAAATCGAAAATTCACCTCGTCCGACAATCACATCGGGGGTCCAGCCTCGACTTGTCTTGTCTTCGATGTATTCCTTTTCTTCTTTGGGTATTTCAATAGGCTTTCTTCCACAACGTTTTTTATTTTTCTTACACTGTTCGAGGTATTCTAGAGCCGTTTTTCCTTGTTTAAGAAAATGATAGACATTGTAAATCGTCTGTTTGCCACGCTTGAGTTTCTTGGAAACAATCGCAACGGGTGTTTCTTGATGAAAATATGCCTCTATAATTACGAGTTCATTTGGTGTAAGATGGGTATAGGTCATTTATATTCACTCTCCCTGTATTCTTTCGACGGAATTACAATTTGAGTGTAACATAAATGACTTTTTTATTTGTCTCACTTAATTTTACGGCTCTTTAACAACTAGGGGTGGTACATCTTAAATGAATCTTTAGAATTGTGTCACGAGGTCAGGCAGCTAACACTGCCTGGCTTTTTTTATGTGTCTTTTTATTGTTCATTTTTTGTATTGTAAAGGGCGGTAGTAAAATGTAGGAAAGGGGGGGCGGACATTTGTAACTGCTAGACTGTATTGTGCAGTTATTGCTAAATAAGAATGTGCACTTTTACCCTATTACTTCGTTCCATTTGATAAACTAGAAACGTTAGTTTATTGACTGGAAGGAGAAAAAGAAGGTGGATTTTGAAAAAGTGAACAGAATTGCGAAAGTGCATCATTACAAAAAGAAAGGATTTTCAAATGCGAAAATTAGTCGAATGCTTGGCATTCACCGTAACACAGTAATTAGTGATTTGAAGAAAGAACCAAACGAAGCAGTTGTGTGGGTAGAATCCTTAGCGAATCGGAAAAGAAAATTAGATCCATATAAAGAAACTATTTTAAGCTGGCTGAGTGATGAGCCAGAACTGTCCGCAGCTCAAATTGAAGACTGGCTAGAGGAACAGTTTAATTACAGAGAAGCAGCACCCAGTACTATTCGTTCTTATGTCAGAGAGTTAAGGGAAACCTACGGTATTCCTAAAAGATTAACTTATCGCAATTACGAGGCTGTTCCTGAGCTTCCAGCTGGCAGACAGATCCAAGTCGATTTTGGTGAGATTACAGTTAAACGTGCACTTACCGAAGGACGAATAAAGCTTTACTGCATCGGCTTCGTACTCTCCCACTCCCGATATAAATATGTCGAGTGGCAAGAGAGACCCTTTACGACAAAAGATGTCGTTCGCGCACATGAGAATGCTTTTGACTACTTCGGAGGTCGGACAGAAGAAATCGTATATGATCAGGACAAATTAATGATTGTTAGTGAGAACCACGGCGATATATTATTTACCAAACAGTTCCAGGCCTATGTACTTGAGAGAGGGTTTATCGTCCATGTGTGTCGAGCGGCTGATCCGGAGTCCAAGGGAAAAGTCGAAGCAGTCGTAAAATTTGTGAAGTATAACTTCGCTCGTGGTCGACGCTTTTATTCAATCACTTCTTGGCAGGAAAGCTGTGAAGCCTGGTTAGAACGTAGAGGCAACTATAAGACACATGAAAAAACAAAAAAGAGACCGATAGACGTGTTCACTCTGGAAAAGTCACACCTCATCTCGATCTCTAACAAACTCATTCTCTCGAACAAAGAAAGTATAACAAAGACCGTTCTGAAAGACAATACGATTCAATATAAATCCAATTACTATTCGGTTCCACTAGGAACCTACCAGCCACAGAAGAAAATCAAAGTACGTGTTGTCGTTAATGATACTAGTTTATCTGTGTTCGAATTGAAAAGTGACCAACAAATCGCTACTCACCTCTTAGCTAAGGGGAAAGGCAAACTGACTAAAGATCCTGATCATGGACGCGAAGATGCGAAAAAGCAGAAACTAGATAGTCATATTAGCCGTGTCCTTGGACTTTTTCAAAACGAGGAAAAGGCAATGATCTTCATTGACCAACTGAAGGTCAACTACCCAAGGCATATAAGAGACCAGTTACGTGTCATTGAAGCAGTCAGTGAACGAAACAGTGATTTTTTAGAGAAAGCTTTAAATGAATGTATATCTCTGAATTTATTTAGTGCCGTTACATTAAGAGATGTGGCCAATGACATCGCCCGTCGAGATGTCCAGACAGATTCCGAGTCTACAAGGAATAATAGTTTATCAAAAAAATATCAGACAATTACCGCTGTAGAACGTTCCTTTGAATCATATCTACAGGTGTTAGGAGGGGAACAATCATAAGTACCACAGAAGATCTCCAATCACAATTCAAGCAATTCCGTATGACTGAAACAGCTCAAGCGCTCCCGGGCTTTCTCCGTGAAGCTGAACAGCAGTCCTGGACCTACCAGGAGCTGCTTGTCGCTATATGCGACCATGAAGAACAGCGTCGCGAAGAGAAAACACGACAGAAACATTTAAAATGGGCGCAATTTCCCTTCGAAAAGTCCTTAGAGGACTTTGACACGACCGAATCAGTTTCGATTAGTAAACGTCAGATTTCTCAATTAAGAGCATGCGACTGGTTGGATCAAACATTCAACCTGGTCCTCTTAGGTCCACCAGGCGTCGGTAAAACTCATTTAGCTATTGGCCTTGGACTGGAAGCTATCGACCAAGGGAAACAAGTGGCATTCGTTTCAATGGGTGAGTTGATTACCTTACTTAAAACTGAAGAGTACGTCCGAAAATCAGCCATTCGATTGAGGCGTATAAGACAAGCAGATTTAGTTGTGATTGATGACATGATGTTTATGGCAATGGAAACAAGAGAAGCCAACCTCTTTTTCCAGCTAGTCAGTGACTTGTATGAAAAAAGTTCGATCATTTTAACTTCAAACAAAGGACCTGACAGCTGGGGCAAGATGCTTGGTGATCAAGGAATAGCGACAGCTATTCTGGATCGACTTCTTCATCGCTGTGAAGTTATTCATATTAATGGAGAGAGTCATAGAATGAAACATCGAGAATCAGTCTTCACGTAACAAAAGTGCACAAAGTTATCTGGCAAAAAGTGCACAATTCTACTTGACAGTTACAACATTATCTTGGACCAACAAGTCAGGGGGATATTATGTTTACACCCGAAGAAAAGATGAACGCAATAAAACTTTTGCCAAAGTACGAAGATTCATATACTGATGTTATCTTAGCTTTAGGTTACTCTTCTCGCAGTAGCTTAATTAATTGGCACAAAGAATTTTTGAAGACTGGCCATTTCAATTCTAATCGAAAAAGAAAACAGACCTTTTCGCTGGAAGACAAAGAACGAGTCATCACGCATTATTTAGAATCTGGTCGCAATTTAAGCAGAACGGTTCGTATGCTAGGTTATCCAAGTCGGGAAACGTTAAGAAAGTGGTTGCTAGAATACTCACCGCCTATTCACACAACTAAAAAAAGAGTAGAATGGTCAGTAGACGAAAAGAAAGAAGCAGTCATTCAATTTATCTCAAAAACTGACTCTGCCAACGCTTTGGCTGAAAAGATTAATGTCAGCCGGTATTCTTTGTATAAATGGAAGAATGAGTTTCTTGGAAAGAACGGGCCATCTTCTATGGAAAAAAGAAAATCACTCACCGATTCAGAAACAACCGAACTTAAAGAACAGATTAAAGAACTTCAACTTGATGTCTACCGGTTACAGATGGAAAAAGATATTTTAGAAAAGGCCTCTGAAATAATAAAAAAAGACCAAGGCATCAGTCTAAATTGTCTGACAAACAAAGAGAAGACTCAACTGATTGATGCCTTAAGGTTCGAGTATCCTTTGTCTGTCCTTTTAAAACGGTTGGCAATAGCTAAAAGCAGCTATTCCTATCAACATAAAGTGAGTAACCTAACTGATAAGTATGCAGATATCAGAAGCCTGATGAAGAAAATCTTCGAAGAAAACTATCTTTGTTACGGCTATCGCAGAATGTATCAAGCCCTTATTGACAGCGGAATATCGATTTCAGAAAAAGTCGTTCGCCGGCTCATGAGCGAGGAACAGCTTTTCGTAAAAAAAACTAATAAATCGACTTATAGTTCTTACGAGGGTGAGATTTCGCCAGAAGTAGCTAATATTATTAACCGCGATTTTTCTGCTGATAAGCCTAATGAAAAGTGGCTAAGGGACATCACAGAATTTAAAATACCTGCTGGAAAAATCTACCTATCACCAATCGTAGATTGTTTTGATGGCTTTATAACGAGTTGGGCAATTAGTACAAGTCCAAATGCTGCGTTAGTGAATGGGATGCTTGATGTTGCAATTGAATCTTTGAGTAAAGGAGAAGCACCTATTATTCATTCTGATCGCGGTGCTCACTATCGTTGGCCAGGTTGGATTAACCGCATGGACAAGACTAATTTGACTCGTTCGATGTCAAAAAAAGGCTGTTCACCTGATAACTCTGCTTGCGAAGGTTTTTTTGGACGGATCAAAAACGAGTTTTTTTATGGGAGGAACTGGCGAAATAGTTCACTAGAAAGTTTTATTGACCAACTAGATAAGTATCTTGAGTGGTATAATGAAGAAAGAATAAAAATGTCGTTAGGAGGAATGAGCCCAATGGTATACAGACAGAGTCTTGGGATCAGCGTTTGAATGGTCCAAGATAATGTCCGCACCCCCAAACCTACAATTTTAAACCGCCCTTGACATGTATGTTTGATTTCTTTTTCTTTTCAAAGTATTTACCACGATTGATAAAAATTCTGATTTTGAAGTGAATGAGTTTCTAAAGCCATAAGCGGTTCGTTTTAATACTTTAATATGGTTATTTGTCGCCTCGACAGGGCCATTTGAGTAAGGAAGTTGTAAGGCAAGGAGGATTTCTTTTTGATATTTTTTATACGTCCTAATCGTTGCTTGATAGCTTTCAGGTAGGTGCTTGTAGCTTTGCATTAACAGGGACTGAAAGCCTTCCATGGCCTCCTGTTGTTTCTCTTCTTGTTCATGATACTGAAGAACACTTAAGAAGGATTGATAGACTTCATAGCCTTGTTTGAGTTTCTCATTGTAAGAAAGCAGGCGATCCACGATTTCGGTTTGTGTCAGATGATCTCTAAAAGAAGGGCGCCAATAGCGACCTTGCCAATCTAATTCACTTTGTTTTTTCTGTAATAATTTCCAATATTTCTTAAGATGTTTGTATTCTTTTATATTGTTAGGGAAGGATTTCATCACTGAAATCCGATGATTCTGAAACGATTTTCCAATTAACTGTACAATATGGAATCGATCGATTAAAACGTTGGCGTTAGGAAACAGTTCTTTCGTTAACGTGATATAAGGCGAATAAAAGTCTGTCACAACGAGTTGAAACTGTGATCGTTTCTCTAAAGAATAGCGTTGAGAATAGGCTTCTAACTTCTTCTGCTGACGATTCTCTATAATATCCACCAGCTTTCCTGCTTCGCCATCCATCAAAATACAACTCATAGCGCCTTCGGCAAAAGAACCAGACTTAAATTCGTCAAAACAAAGCACCTTCGGCAAGTCTGCTTTTTGAGGCAAAGTTGGTTGATAAAAATCCCGTAAGACTCTTAAAACAGTTATCATAGAAACACACAATTCATCCGCAATAAAAGACATTGAGACGGCATCTTCAAGCAAAGAAGCAATTTTAAGTTTGACACGATTCGAGATAAAACAGCCGGGTTTCGCTAACGTTGATTCCGCGACAAATGTTTGATTGCAATTTTTACATTTGAAGCGTTGCTTCTTTAAACGTAAAAAGGTTTTGTATTCAGAAATCTTATTTAGCTGAGTATTGACGGTTTTAAAGCCCCATTTAATAATGGATTAATTGTTTTCCACCCCACATTTGAGACAACAATCAGGCGTGTAAGAAAGCGTGGCATGGAAAACATGACAGGTTTCTTCTTTAATAAATTCCTTGGTATAAAGATCTTCTTCTTTTTCTCCTTGAAAAACGATATTAAAGTCTAGAATATCTAGCATAGTTCTGATAAAATGAAGTTCGAGCATCTTGAGTTCCCCCTTGGATTTGTTTTAGACGACTTAATTCTAGGGGATTCAAGATGTTTTTTCAATACACAAAAATAGTGCTGGTAAATTTCTACCAACACTAGAAAGTATATAACCGAATATAGACAACTGTTGTTTTTTTTGCTATCATGTTCACGATAAGGTTCTATTTGTTTTTCGTGAACTAAGAAGAAGGAGATATTATGAATATTTATGATTATGATA
Source organism: Enterococcus sp. DIV1314a (assembly GCF_051713805.1). Lineage (NCBI taxonomy): Bacteria > Bacillati > Bacillota > Bacilli > Lactobacillales > Enterococcaceae > Enterococcus > Enterococcus sp. DIV1314a. The sequence goes on from NZ_JBIOQP010000001.1 coordinate 1,568,931, forward strand.
TTTTAAAGCAATTAGCCAAAGAAAATTATACCAGTCAACGTATTCTTTCCGAAAATACAGGTTATTCATTAGGAAAAGTTAATGAAGCGATTCATAATCTGTTGGAAGAAGGACTGATTGATCAAGATGCTCGCTTGACGAGTAAAGGAGACACCGAAATTAATAAAAATAGACCTCAGAATGCGATTATTTTAGCTGCAGGTTTTGGTATGCGAATGGTTCCTATTAATACTGAAATACCTAAAGGATTACTCGAAGTTCGAGGTGAAGTTTTAATTGAAAGACTAATTCGTCAATTACAAGCTTCAGGAATTAAAGAAATCACAATAGTTGTGGGTTTCTTAAAGGAAAAATATGAGTACTTAATTGATCAATTTAATGTCAAATTGGTTTATAATCCTAACTATGCATTAAAAAATAATTTACACTCCCTCTACTTAGTTCGTGAAAAATTAGAAAATACTTATGTTTTGCCTTCTGATATCTGGTTAGAAGAAAATCCGTTTTCGAAAACAGAATGTTACTCTTGGTATTTAGTGACAGAAATAATGGATGAAGAGAGTACAGTTCGGATCAATAGGCAACGAGAATTGACATCGATTAAGTTAGGACAAGGTGGGAATACGATGATTGGTGTTTCCTACTTAACAAAAAATAAAACGAATGAAGTAAAGGATAGATTGAAGTTATTTAGTCAAAATAATAAGTATGATGATCTTTTTTGGGAAGAAGCACTATTTAGTGGGCATTCTCATGAGCCTACTTATGGGAAAATGTATTTATCAGATAAAGTAATGGAAATCAATACATACGAACAACTTCGCGAATTAGATAGTGATTCCATTCATTTAAATACTCAAATTATTCATTTGATTTCTGATGTATTAAAAATTAAAACAGATGAAGTCGTAGAAATTAGCGTACTTAAGAAAGGAATGACGAATCGTTCTTTCAAGTTCAGCGCAAATGGACAGTCTTATATCATGCGTATTCCGGGAGAAGGCACGGATCAATTGATTGATCGCCGACAAGAGTATGATGTATATAAACAATTAAAAGGGCATAAAATTAGTGATGATGTCATCTATATGTCACCAGAGAATGGTTACAAAATTACAAAGTTTGTTGAAAATTCTGATGTGTGTGATCCTTATAATCTAGATGATATCAGACAGAGTATGAAGAAGTTACGAGATTTCCATGATAAGAAATTAACAGTAAATCATACTTTTGATTTATTTGGAAAGATTCATTTTTATGAATCATTATGGGGAGGAAAACCCTCTGTCTTTAAAGACTATTTGGAAACAAAGGATAAAGTGCTAGAGTTACAAGAAGTCGTTGAAAAGTTACCGAAAGAGTGGGTACTAACACACATAGATGCTGTTCCCGATAATTTCTTGTTCGCTGAAGATGAGATTCGTATCATTGATTGGGAATACGCAGGGATGCAAGATCCTCACTTAGATATTGCGATGTTTGCTATTTATTCGTTGTATGAAAAAGAGCAAGTGGATACACTTATTGATAGTTATTTTGAGGAAGGCTGCACTGAAGAAATCCGTATGAAAATTTATTGTTATATTGCAATTAGTGGTCTTTTATGGAGTAATTGGTGTGAGTATAAGCGATTTTGTGGTGTGGAGTTTGGTGAATATTCGTTGAGACAATACCATTATGCAAAAGAGTACTATAATATCTTAAAAAAAATGAATCGATTTAAGGAGCTAATTTAATGTATAAGGTTGATAATGCGATTATTATGGCAGCGGGACTTTCTTCTCGTTTTGCACCAATTTCGTATGAATACCCAAAAGCTTTGATAAAAGTTAAAGGAGAAGTATTGATTGAACGCCAGATTGAGCAATTAAAAGCAAAAGGTATTCATGATATTACGATTGTTGTGGGATATAAAAAAGAATTACTTGCTTACTTAGCAAACAAATATCAAGTATCGATTGTTGAAAATCCAGAATTTAATACTCGAAATAATCATTCGAGTTTATATCAAGTACGTAAGAAATTGAAAAACACCTATATTTGTTCAGCAGACAATTACTTTTCAATTAATGTATTTGAATCTCAAGTTGAGGACTCCTACTATTCTGCAGTTTATGAAGAGGGTCCTACAGATGAATGGTGCGTAGCAATAGATGAAACTGATTATATTCAAGGAGTTCAAGTAGGTGGAGAGAATGCTTGGGTAATGTTGGGACATGTTTTCTTTTCAGAAGAATTTTCGAAAGAATTTGTTTCTATTTTAGAAAGTATCTATCATCTCCCGGAAACAAAACCTCTTTTATGGGAAAGCATTTATCTGAATCATATTGATAAATTGCCAATGAAACTTAAAAAATATGATAAGGAAATCATTTTTGAATTTGACTCATTAGATGAATTACGTGAATTTGATTCTAAATTTATTAATGATACTGGTTCAAATATATTAAAAACTATATCAGAAAAGTTGAAATGTCAGCAAGCAGATATTATAAACATTCAACCAATCAAAGAAGTGAATGAAACGATTGGTTTTATTTTTGAATTAGCAGGTAATAACTTTAAATATCTCTATGAAACAAATAAATTAAGCACACCATAATAGCATTATTAAAGAAGGGGAAGATATATATGTATGCAGGTTTGTTAGCGGGACTCTTTTGGGGATTAGATACAGTTATACTGGGTGTTGCTTTAGCAAGTTCTTCTTTTATTAGTACAGAACAAGCAATTTTTTTGGCTCCATTTATTAGTACTTTCATTCATGATTTTTGTTCATCTCTATGGATGTTACTTTATATGGGGATTAAGCGACAATACAAGGATGTTTTAAGAGCTTTAAAAACGAAGAGCGGGAAAATTATAGTACTAGCCGCTCTAGTGGGTGGACCGATTGGAATGACGGGCTATGTACTATCAATAAAGTACATCGGAGCTGCTTATACAGCGATTATCTCTGCTTTGTTCCCTGCAGTAGGGGTTTTCTTGTCCTATGTCTTCTTGAAAGAAAAAATGAGTAAAATTCAAATGCTTGGTTTAACGGCTAGTATTTTAGGTGTCATTACTCTAGGTTATTCACCGGGAGAAAGTACGATTATTAACGGTTGGATAGGCATTTTATTTGCTTTGATGTGTGTGTTCGGATGGGCTTCAGAAGCAGTTATAATTGCTCATGGATTGAAAGACCCCACGATTACAGATGAGCAAGCGTTACAAATTCGACAAGGTACCTCTGCCATCTTTTATGGAATTGTCATATTGCCATTACTAAGTGGTTGGAGTATGATGTTCGATGTTTTGACCACAAATACTTCTGCGATTATTTTATTTTCGGCTTTATTTGGAACAACTTCTTATTTATTCTATTATAAAGCAATTAGTAAAATTGGGGCATCGAAAGCGATGGCCTTGAACATTACTTATTGCGCTTGGGCGATTGCCTTTGGTTACTTATTATTAAATGAAACATTAAATTTGAAAGATACTTTTTCTGCTTTAGTGATTATTAGTGGGTCCATTGTAGCTGGTGGAGATATTAAAGAATTAATCAATCCCGTATTAAAAAAAGTAGGATTAAATGAATTATAGAAACTTTTTAACATTGATGTAGCAAGTAAAAGATCAATTATGATTATTAAATTAGAAGCGTTATTAGAGAATGTGAAACTTTAATGATTCCATTCTCTTTTTTTGTCTTATATGTTAATCTATATATATGTGACTAAAAATACATTAGTCTAAAATGAAGTGAAATAGTTACTATATACTAAATATGTTTTTTATGAATAAAGGAGTTCAAAAAAATGCCAAAAGTTCGTAAAGCAGTCATCCCAGCCGCAGGTTTGGGCACAAGATTTTTACCTGCAACAAAAGCAATCGCAAAAGAAATGTTACCGATTATCGACAAACCAACGATTCAATTTATCGTAGAGGAAGCAATCGCATCAGGGATTGAAGATATTATTATTGTAACGGGAAAAGCGAAGCGTCCAATCGAAGATCACTTTGATGCAAATGTCGAATTGGAACAAAGTCTTTCTTCTAAAGGAAAAGATGAGTTATTAGCATTAGTCGAAGAAACAACAGGAATTAATATTCATTTTATTCGTCAGAAACGCCCGTTAGGGTTGGGTCATGCCGTTCTACAAGCGAAAGCTTTTGTCGGAAATGAGCCATTCGTTGTGATGCTTGGCGATGACATTATGGAAGATAAGATTCCACTTACGAAGCAATTAATCAATACGTATGATGCGACGAAAGCATCGGCTTTAGCCGTAATGAAAGTTCCTCACGAAGATACGGATAAATACGGCATTATTGCGCCAAATGAAGAAGTATCGCTAGGCTTGTATGATGTGAAGTATTTTGTAGAAAAGCCGAAACCTGCTGGCGCACCAAGTGATTTAGCGATTATTGGACGTTATTTGTTGAAACCGGAAATTTTTACAATTTTAGAAAATCAACAACCGGGTCTTGGTGGCGAAATTCAGCTAACAGACGCCATTGATACCTTAAATAAAACACAACGGGTCTTTGCACATGAGTTCAAAGGTAAACGTTATGATGTGGGGAATAAAATGGGAATGTTAGAAGCGAATATTGAATATGGTTTGAAGCATCCTGAGATTAAAGATGAATTAGTTCATTATTTAAAAGCATTAATAGAGAAATTGTAACCCCTTATGTTAGGCTAGTTGTCGTATAGGACAATCAGTTATAATAAAGACTATTCAGAGGATGTTTATCATAATAAATAAAAATAATGAACATTACTCTACTGAACTGAAAGCGACAGCCAACAACAAAATGATGCTAACTAGCCAAATTGTGCCAAAACTTGCGGATCGCTCGATTTACATTGCATCAGAGTCTAGCTTCTATCGCGTACTGCGAGAAAAAAACATGCAACATCATCGTGGCCGAAGTCAAGTTTCACAAAAAACGAATCCCGCCAAGTCATTTTGCGACGAAGCCAAATGACGTTTGGACTTGGGATATTACTTGGCTAAAAGGGCCAATAAAAGGTCTCTTTTACCGGTTATATCTCATCATTGATTTGTTTAGCCGTAAAATGGTAGGCGGGGAGATTTGGGAATCAGAAGAAGCTCGTCATGCCGAAAAATTTATTAAACAGACGGTGCTTAAGGAACGTATCCAAGGACAGCCGTTGGTTTTACACTTCGATAATGGCAGCCCTATGAAAGCCGCGACTTTTCAAGTCTTACTCGAAAAATTAGGAATTCAGATTTCTTATTCAAGACCACGAGTGAGTAATGACAATCCTTATTCGGAAGTGGTTTTTTGAACGTTAAAATATCGACCAGAATACCCCAATAACGGCTTTAAAACAATAGATGATGCTCGAAAATGGACGAAAGAGTTTGTCGATTGGTATAACGATTCTCATTTGTATAGTGGGATTCAATTTGTCTCTCTTGCAGCGCGTCATGAAGGCCGACATTTCGCTATTTTAGAGAAACGAAAGTAGGTTTATGAAGACGCTAAAAAGCGACATTCTGAACGCTGGTCAAAAGGTATTCGAAATTGGACTCCACATCAATCGGTGGCGTTGAATCCTTTAAAAGAAACAGAAAGTTAACAGGATCATAATATTTCAAGATTATCAAATAAACCTCGTCATCCAATAGGGGAAAAAGTTTTTCCCTATTGGATGACGAGGCCTACCGACCAAAGGGAGGTTCTTCTTTTTGATAGCTTGGAAAATAAAAAAACGACAACTATATTGACAAACGCCGTTATGAAATAATTACTAAATGACTAGTATTTTATAAATAAAAAGGAGAATAAAAATGGGGCGAAATAGACGTAGTTATAAGACTCTCTTAACCATTTTACCATTGCTAATATTCCTTACGATTGGGAATGTAAATAAAGTATATGCTACTGAGGAAAATTGGTTAAATGAGATAGTAATAGAAGAAGTAACCGAAGAGTTACCTCCACTAGTTGAGGAAATACCAGAAGAAACTACTCAGCAAGTTAATTCGACTAAATCTCAAAGTGAAAAAAAATTAGAAGAATCAATATTTTCTAGTGGTAACTACGGAATAAATTGGAGATTGACAACAGATGGTATTTTATACTTAGGTCAGGGTACATTGAAAGAAATAGAAGGTCAATACGGTAACAACTATCCATGGACACAAACTGGAGGCACAATAAAGAAAGTAGTTATTGAAGGCAATATCGTTTTACCAGAACAACCAAAGTTATTTATGAGGATGGAAAAATTACAAAGTATCGAAAATATTAATTATTTAGACACATCAAATGTATTAGATATGAGCTATATGTTTTACTATACCACCAACCTCAACGAGTTAGATTTATCGAATTGGGATACATCTAAGGTGGTAAATATGGATAGTATGTTTGCAGAAAGTAATGTCTCTAATATTAAGTTAGAAAATTGGGACGTCTCAAGAGTAGAAACTATGAATAAAATGTTTTATAATACCATCAATTTAGAGTCTTTAAATTTAGAGAAATGGAATGTATCAAATGTAAAAAACATGTCAGGGATGTTTGCAACTACTTTTAGCAGTAATTCTAATTTAACAAATTTAGAGATATCAACTTGGGACGTGTCTAATGTAACTAGTATGTCAATAATGTTTAATTATGCAAAATCATTAAAATCATTAGATATACAAAATTGGGATGTATCAAATGTAAAAAACATGTCAGGAATGTTTTCGAATGCACGAAGTTTAGAGACTTTAGATTTATCAACTTGGGACGTATCACATGTGGAAAATATGAACTATATGTTCCAAAAAACATATCAATTAACAACTTTAGATCTATCTGGGTGGGATGTATCTAAAGTATTGAAAATGTCATATATGTTTGAAGGTTCCTCATTTTATCCTCCGATAAAAGTTTTGAATTTATCTGACTGGAAATTATCCGGTATGACAGATATCGACAATATATTTACAGCTTCTTCTTCTATAGATGTCCGTTATGTTCATGAATTAGACTTATCTAATTGGAATATTGATAAATTATATAGTTACGATTTTATTTCTAAACTTCCAGTTTATAATACATTAAAATTAAAAAACTGGACAGAAAATTCTAATTTAGAAGAAGCTTTGAAAACACTTTTAAAAAAGAATAGTAATTTAAATATAATTAGATTTGACCATTCAAATCTACCTAATACTACTGATTTAAATGGTTGGAAAATAGAAAATAACAATTGGGTTTATTATAATAAAAATAAAAAATTAACATATTGGCAATATATCGATAAATACTGGTATTTTATGGATGCAAGTGGATATATGCAAACAGGTTGGATAAAATTAGATAGCACTTGGTATTATATGAATAGTAACGGTGCCATGCAAACAGGTTGGATAAAATTAGATAGCACTTGGTATTATATGAATAGTAACGGTGCCATGCAAACAGGTTGGATAAAATTAGATAGCACTTGGTATTATATGAATAGTAACGGTGCCATGCAAACAGGTTGGACAAAAGTAGGTAGCACTTGGTACTATATGAATAGTAACGGTGCCATGCAAACAGGTTGGATAAAATTAGATAGCACTTGGTACTATATGAATAGTAACGGTGCCATGCAAACAGGTTGGATAAAATTAGATAGCACTTGGTACTATATGAATAGTAACGGTGCTATGCAAACAGGTTGGGTAAAACTCGGTCAAAATTGGTATTTTTTAAATAAAGATGGATCAATGCAGCTAAAAAACACAATAATAAATGGTACTTTGTATCGATTTGATTCGTCAGGGAAAATGCTATAAATAGATCAAAAGTACTCCGAATATGACCAATCTAGAGCAGTATCTACTTCAATTAGAAAATAGTATTGAAAATAAAGTAGAAGTGACAACGATATTTAAACCCTTAGCCACTCGAACGGTATGTGTCTAACCATCGATTCACAGGCTCAAATCGGATATAGTGAAACGCTCTTTTTAACTGAAAGAGTGTGGCGTAGTATTCAACTCAATCTTTACTAAATACGTAAGCAACAACGCAATCAGCGTAAGAATCACTTGATTAATCGCTCCTTGCTCACTTTGCGAGTAAAGACGTTTGAGGATCAAATTCTGTTTCAAATGCTTAAAGAAAAATTCGATTTGCCAACTTGCTTGATAAATGTCTACCACTTCATTGGTGGAAACATCCAAACGATTGGTGACGATTCGAAGGATTTTTTGCTCTTTCGTCCGAATCGCAACGAGTCTGAATCGTCCAGTCGCATAGCCTGTGCCACCACCGAGCATAACCTGCTGGTCGCTAATGATTGTGCCGTCAGCTGTCTTTGGATGATCGACCGCTATTTGGTCCAAGACGGTGATTTGAATGTCGGACTTCGTTCTTGTGACGAAGAAGTAGCCATCATTGTGCAGACGGTCAAGCAGTTTATAATCAAAATAATCTCGATCGACGACATCGATTGCTTCTGTCTTATTCACCAACAATTCACATTGGCTCCGATCTTGTTCTTTGGCATTCGTCATCATAAAACTTTCTGTATATTGATTGTTCTGATCCAGATAACAGAGATTTAAGTGAAGTTTGATGCCAGATTTCGTTTGACGAAACTTGGCCCAAGGGAACCAGGTTTTATTCAAGGGAATCGTTGTCGAATCAATCAGTTGAAGGCTTGAAGTTTTTGAACTCGGGCGTTGCGTTGAAACCTTTTGCACGAGACTTGTAAAGATTTCCATTAAGATATTCGTGTTTATTTCCGCCCATCTACGAGACAAAGATCTATGCGAAAGCGAATCGATGCCAACTTCTCGGCATAATCGTTCATCCATAAACGCACGTCCAATTTCGCGATAGCTTAGCAATTCTTCGTAAACTGCGTGTAAAAGGATTTTGATTGTTGTTTGAAAATCCAGTTTTTTATGATAATAATCATATTTTTTTATGGTCATTTGAGCTTCTTTTGAACATTCATTGACATTTGTTGCAGAAAACCATTTCTGAAAGGCTGTTTTTTTGTTATACTTATCCATGAGTTAGTCTTTTTTATTGGTCTTGGATAAGTCATCCTAGATTCAGTATAAAGGACTTTTTTTAGTATGAACAGTCATAAATTAGGGTTTATAGCGTGAAATTATCTTTGCACCACTAGTGTATATATATTGGAAAGTAAAAAAATGAATAGTGCTTAGTGTACTCATTGAGAGAAAGATGTGATGAAGTAATTACTATAGGATTATTTTATCTAAAAAAATCTATGGTATTTTAAAATAACTTTTTAGCTATCTTTTTAGCTATAAAATGAAGCAAAAAAATAATTTAAGAGGAGATAGTAAGATGAAAAAGAAGGGGCTTCAAAAAGTTATCTATAGTATTTTAATATTGTTTTTGGTTATTCCACAATTTTTAACGCCGTATGCAACGATAGTATTTAGTGATGATACCAAAGAAAGTAGTAAAATAATTACAAATAGTGAGCTTGATAGTAGTAGTTTACTAGATTTAGAACAAGCTGCAAGTCCAGCTGTAGAAAACGTTACGAGTGAAACTGAAATTGATGATACTACAACTTCAATTTCAGAAACATTAGAAATACCGAAAACTGATAGTTCAGCATCAGAGAAATCATCCACTGCAGAAAGTAATCATGATTTAGATTTAATGAAATCTGATAATACACCACCTGTTTTAGAAAGTGTTGAAATTAGTTCTAAAGAAGTGAATGTAGGAGATAAAGTTACGTTTAAAGCAAAAGTCAGTGACGATTTATCGGGAGTAACATATGTGAGTGTTGACTTTAATTCTCCGACCGAATCTAGACGTAATGCTATTGTATTAAGATTTAATGAATTGAGTGGATTATGGGAAGGAAGTTATACAGTCCAGGAACATGATGAAGCAGGAGAGTGGAGTTTATACTACTTAGCGGTGCATGATAAGATAGGCAATGTTAAATTATATAGACAAGTAGAAATTGAAACTAATTTGACTTATACAGTTACTAATTTAAGTAGTGATAAAACACCACCCGTATTGGAAAGTGTTGAAATCAGTTCTAAAGAAGTAAATGTAGGAGATACAGTTACGATTAAGGCAAAAGTCAGTGACGATTTATCGGGAGTAACATACGTGAATCTTGAATTTAATTCTCCAACGGAATCGAGACGTAATAAGATTAACTTAAGATTTAATGTATCGAGTGGATTATGGGAAGGAAGTTATACAGTCCAGGAACATGATGAAGCAGGAAAGTGGAGTTTATACTACTTAGCGGTGCATGATAAGATCGGTAATATTAAATTATATAAGCAAACAGAAATCGAAACGAATATGTCTTATGAAGTTAATAATCCAAGCAGTGACAATACACCGCCTATTTTAGAAAGTGTTGAAATCAGTTCTAAAGAAGTAAATGTAGGAGATACAGTTACGATTAAGGCAAAAGTCAGTGACGATTTATCGGGAGTAACATACGTGAATCTTGAATTTAATTCTCCAACGGAATCGAGACGTAATAAGATTAACTTAAGATTTAATGTATTGAGTGGATTATGGGAAGGAAGTTATACAGTCCAGGAACATGATGAAGTAGGAGAGTGGCTTTTAAACTACTTAGCGGTACATGATAAGATAGGTAATATCAAGTTATATCGACAAACAGAAATAGAAATCGACCTAAGTTATTTCATCAAATCATTGAATGAAGATGGTTCTGAAAACGAACTATTACCGTGTGAAATTGTAACTTCTAATACGACGTGGTCCAATAAAACAATAAATAAAGATGTCTATGTTGGACCAAATGCAGTATTAGATATTACGGGAAATGTTCAAATCAACGGTAATGTCTATGTTTACGGAATTATCCGAGCTTATCGGGGCCTTAAGATTAGTGGGAAACTATCTGCCAAACAAGTGATTTACTCTAGTAGTATAGGTGGATCACTATATCAAGGAGGTGTTTATTTAGCATTAGGTGGAGGGCATTCAATTCCTTCAACAGAAGTGTCAAACAACGCCTATCCTATTCCCTTAGAGGTAAATTTTAAAATACTTGAGAGTAAGGATAAGTTTGTTGTTTCAGGAGAAACATTACCATTTCTAGATGTTTATATTGATGAGCAAAAAGTAGCTGTCAATCAAAGAGGCCATTTTACAATCGAACTAGCCATCTCTAAAAATACCGTACCAATAAGAGTTAGTGATATTTTTGGTCATGTTACGAATGAGACTATTAAACTTGGACTATATATTTTAACTTTTGAAACTAATGGTGGTGGAAAAATTGCGCAACAAGAATTTAATAATATTAACTTATATCCTAAAAAACCATCTAATCCAATAAAAAATGGCTATACCTTTGAAGGATGGTATTTTGACCAAAAATTCCTTAATCCTGTTGATTTTTCTAGTACTACAGGATTGAATGAATCTACAATTGTTTACGCCAAGTGGAAAAAGATTATTACAAATTTAAATCAATATGGAACCATTTTAGAACAGAAATATCATTTGTTTGAGGACGAGGCGTTGAAAAAAGATATTTCTTCTAAATATCAATTAATGAACAAAACTGTGCATGTTACGCAGTCTTTTATTTCAGAAGAAGGAGAGACAATTTATCTTATTTCTGACAGTAAACAACAGTTAGGTTATATAAAATCTTATGACATTCAATTAGCAATAGGTGAGCAAGGTGTTTATCATAATTATGGAAAATACGTAATGCTAAAAGGTGACTATGCAATCTGGAATGGTTTTGATTGGGCAACAAGCACGAGCGCAGCGCCGTACAAAAATAAAACTGTTCAAGCTCGTGGTATTTATTATCACTTCAACGGCTCCAGCTATCTTTCACTTTATGATAATCAAGGAAAATGGATTGGTTATATGAACGCAGCCGGAGCGCATGTGGCACCTGGTCAACAAGGGATTTATCAAACGTATAATAAATACGTCATGTTAAAAGGCGATTATCCTATTTGGACCGCATTTGACTGGGCTAAGAGCATTGATCTCACACCCTTCAAAAATAAAACGCTAGAAGCACGCGGCATATATTATCACTTCAACGGCTCCAGTTATCTTTCGCTTTATGATAATCAAGGAAAATGGATTGGTTATATGAACGCAGCCGGAGCGAATGTGGCACCTGGTCAACAAGGCATTTACCAAGCGTACAATAAATACGTGATGCTAAAAGGTGACTACGCAATCTGGAATGGTTTTGATTGGACAAAAAGTACAAGTGCAGCGCCATACAAGAATAAAACTGTTCAAGCACGCGGCATATATTATCACTTCAACGGCTCCAGTTATCTTTCGCTTTATGATAATCAAGGCAAATGGATTGGCTATACAAATGCGGCAGGAGCCAATGTCTCAACTGGGCAACAAGGGATTTACCAAACATATAATAAATACGTTATGTTAAAAGGCGATTATCCTATTTGGACGGCATTTGATTTTGCTAAGAGTATTGACCTGACATCTTACAAAAATAAAACTGTCCAAGCTCGTGGTATTTATTATCACTTTAACGGCTCAAGCTATCTTTCACTTTATGATAATCAAGGGAAATGGATAGGTTATACGAACGCTGCCGGAGCGCATGTGGCACCTGGTCAACAAGGAATTTACCAAACCTATAACAAGTACGTTACGGTTAAATCGAACTCGTATGCGATTTGGAAAAATTTTGGCTGGTCAAGTAAAGCGAGCGGGAAATTTGCTGGGAAAACCTATTTAGCCAAAGGTATTTATCGTCACTTCAATGGATCGAGTTACTTGTCCTTGTATGATTCAAATAACAAATGGATTGGATATATTAATCAAAATGGGACTAAAGCAGGATCTTCTCAACAAGAGAAATTTAAAAAAGTCCAAGATTTATTAAACAAAGAATTTAAAAATCAAAATTTAGGGATTTATGTGATGAGTTTGGTCGACGGATCGACGGCTCAAATTAATGGCAATAAACAGTTCCATGCGGCTAGTACTGGGAAATTACCTGCTCTTTATTACACGCAAAAAATGATTTTGGAAAAGAGAGTAGATGGGAATAAACTCCTAACTTATACAGATGCCATTAATCAAATGCCAGGTGCTTATATGCGTGGTGGGGCAGGAGTGTTACAAAGTCAGCCTTATGGCAAGAAATTTTCGCTTAATACAATCATGAATTGGACGGCGAAGTATTCAGATAATCAAGGGACGAACTTTTTAGCGTATTACGCGTCAAATAAATACGATGCAGCAATGAAAAAAGAAATTAGTACGATTATGGGACGGAATTGGACGGCACCGTTTTATGTTAATGCGAAGGATAATGCGATGATGTTAGAAGCGATTTATAACCAAGGCGGTAAGTTAATTACCGACATGTCAAATACAGTTTATGATAATCAACGAATTCCGAAATACATCCCTGTACAAGTGGCGCATAAAATTGGGGATGTGAATGACTTAAGACACGATGCTGGTATTATTTACAGTAAAGATCCCTATGTTTTATCTGTCTTAACTCAAAATTATCAAAGCTATGAAAAAATTTCGGTTTTATCTAAGAAAATCTATGATATTTTAAAATAATTTTACCCCACACAACTAGAACTTTCTGGTTGTGTTTTTTTGAGTTCAACGATATACTAGGAGGTACAGTTTTCGTAGCTGTTTTATTTTAAATCTGACATTAAATCGTATTTTTTATTGATTTTTAGGATTAAAAGATTCATCTGTATCAATTTTAGAAAAAATAAATATAACAGAGGTGTGTGCTGTTATATCTCAGGGAGTGGGAGAATCGATGTATGAACTGCATCAGGTGAGCCAGCGGTATCACGATCAATTAGCGATTGATGATTTATCTTTTTCTGTCGAGAAGCGAGAGTTTGTTGGGATTGTGGGAAAAAGTGGCTCAGGGAAATCGACGTTATTGCGTTTAATGAATTTAATGGAAGAACCAAGTCAAGGGAAGATTTTGTTTGGGCAAAAAGAAGTGAGTGGTTTTTCTAAAAAAGAAAAGCAATCGGTCCAGAAAAAGATTGGGATGGTATTTCAACAGTATCATTTATTGCATAATCAAACGGTATTACAAAATGTGATGCTGCCGCTTAAGTTGATTGGCAATAAAGAGACAGACTATGCGTTAGAATTGTTAGATTTTGTCGGTTTAGCAACGAAAGTCAATGATTATCCGGTGCAATTATCTGGTGGTGAGAAACAACGGGTGGCTTTGGCCCGGGCATTAGTCCGTAAGCCTGAGTTGTTACTGTGCGATGAAGTGACGAGTGCTTTGGACGAAGAGTATGGCGAAGAGGTGCTGATGCTGCTTCAAAAAATCCATCGCGAATTTCCGGTGACGATTCTTTTTGTCAGTCATGATTTGGATGCGGTCAAAAAAGTTTGTCAGCGCGTGCTTGTCATGGAGCAGGGGCGTTTACTAGGTGAACTTACCAATACACCCAATCCGTTAATCAAAGATTCGAAAAATTACTTTGAGAAAGTGCAAAGGAGGCTACACGGATGAGTCTTCAAGAGCGATTAGTCTATTACTGGCCTGAGTTAGTCTTATCCTTGGAACAAACCGCGATTATGATGGGTATTTCGTTAAGTGTGGCTTTGCTTGTGGGCTTGCCATTAGGGATGGCATTGTATTTAACCCATCCAAAAGTGCAACAACGAGAACACTGGGCTTACTGGGTATTCAATGCCTTGATTAGCATTATTCGCTCGTTTCCTTTTTTATTATTTGTCGTGGTATTAATTCCTGTTGTACGGTTTCTGATTGGGCGCGCATTTGGCCCAGTTCCAGCATCGTTTCCGTTAAGTATCGTAGCGATTGCTATTTTCGCGCGGTTAGTCGAGCAAGTTTTGCTTGATATTCCGAATGAGATTCGGTTGTTAGCTGATTCATTAGGGGCGACGACAAGACAATATATTTGGCATTTTTTATTAGTAGAAGGTCGAAGCGGACTGGTTTTAGCGTTTACGACGACGATTGTGAGTATGACGTCTTATTCGACCGTCATGGGAATTGTCGGTGGTGGTGGGATTGGCGATTTCGCCATCCGTTATGGGTATCAAAGTTATCAATATGGGATTATGTATGTGGCAATCTTGATTATGGTTGGTTTTGTCTTTGTGGTTCAAATGCTAGGTAATCAATTGGCGCATCAATTAGATAAAAGAAAGTAGGAAGAAAAATGAAGAAATTATTATTTGGTTTAGTGGTTTTAAGTTCAGTAGGTCTGTTAGCGGCTTGCGGGAATCAATCGGAAGAAACATCCGAAGATAAAGTGATCACGGTGGCGGCACAAGCACCTCCGATGACAGAAGTAATCAAAAAAGCAGCAGAAGTTGCAAAAGCAGACGGTTGGGATATTCAACTTGTCCAAGTTAACGATAATGTTGCTTACAATGACATGGTAGCGAGCAAAGAAGCAGATGCGAGTTTTGCGCAACACAAACCCTATATGGAAAAATATAATAGTGAAAAAGATAGTCAATTAGTGGCGATTCAACCGATCTATGATGCGAAAGTTGGTTTTTACTCAAAGGATTATAAGAGTGTTGATGAGATTCCAAATAAGAGTAAAGTCGCGATTCCAAACGATGCCTCAAATGAAGGACGAGCGCTTGCGATTTTAGCAGATGAAGGCTTAATTACCTTAACGCCAGGTGTCGGTACGAATGCGACACTGAAAGATGTGGTGGATAATCCAAAAGAATTTGAATGGTTATCGGTTGATTTACTGAACCTTGCGGAAGCGTATAGTGAACCAAATGTCGCGTTAGTCTATAATTACCCAACGTATATTTCAAAAATAGGGTTGAAACCTTCTGATGCGCTTTTCTTAGAACCAAACGTCGATCAACGCTTCTCTATCCAATTAGTTGCGCGTGAAGACAATCAAGACTCCGAAAAAATAAAAGCCTTGAAAAAAGTAATGACAAGCGATGAAGTCCGTGACTTCTTAGTCAACGAACACGGCGAAACCCTCATCCCGTCATTTTAATCAAGGTGGACGAAATGGCGTTTTTCGCTGAGCAGCTGGAAGGAAATGAGGGCAATCGTTTTTCGATTGACTGATTTTTCTGAAGCTGCCGAAGCGAAGCCATTTCAGCCCCGTAAATCAAGGTGGACGAAAAGGCGTTTTTCGCTGAGCAACTGGAAGGAAATGAGGGCAATCGATTTTCGATTGACTGATTTTTCTGAAGCTGCCGAAGCGAAGCCATTTCAACCCTTGTTCTAAAAATCATTCAAAAGAATCGCTATCAACAAAGGCCTGCTAAAATTATTTTTAGTGGGTCTTTGTTTACAAGAACGTTAAATTCGGCGTAATTTTTCAAAGTAAAACGCTTTTTATGATATACTTTCTGTAAATGAGTCAAGAGAAAGTAGCGATGAAAAATGTTATTTTGGTTTGTCATATTAGTACTTATTCTAACAAAAATATTGCCGAATGATAAAAAGGTCTATTATTTATTTTTTCCGTATCTCGCTTTCGTCATGAGTACGGTCAGTTTTTTGTTGTTGCGTCAAGTAAATGATGAGATGGTTGATCTCTCTGTGTATCTCTTTCCGCTTTTAGGGAAGAATCAACTTAATAGTCTGCTGACGTTCTTTGCGGCTGTTCTGATTTTTGCGGTCGTTCAATTAGTAAGAGCGTTGCATCGCAAAGGAATCCTTGAACGTCGGTCACCCTTGACCAAAAAACAAATTACCTGGGTGCTCGTCTCAAGTCTGATTGTTTTTATTGGTAGTTTGCTGGTATCAACGAGCTTTTGGGCGGTCCATTCTTTTGGTAATTTGACATTTGATCAGATGATTTATACGATCAGCCAGCCATTAGGCGATTCTGATCCTGGTCAAATCATCAATTACATTTTAAATCCTTTATTAAATACGTTTGCGATGACGCTGAGTATCACGAGTTTCTTTCTGGTATTTTCGCTTTATCGTCCGACGTTTAAACGACAAGAGAAGTCTTTTTTTATCCCAATGGTCATTACAAGTAGTCTGTTTTTATTGATTGTGAGTGCGTCGATTAGTATTCGCGAGATTGGTTATGCTGACATTAAGGCTTATTACTTTGAAGAAACGGAAATTTATGAGGAATATTATGTGGATCCGCGTGAAGTGAATTTGACCTTTCCAGAAGAGAAAAGAAACTTAATTTATATTTATCTTGAATCGATGGAGACGAGTTATGCCTCGCAAGAAGTGGGTGGGGTTAAGAGTGAAAACTTGATTCCTCATTTAACCCAACTTGCCTTGAATGAAGGCGTGCAATTTTCACATCAAACCGGACTGGGCGGGTTTTACCAAGTACCCGGTGCGAATCAAACGGCGAGTGCGATGGTCGCTCAAACTTCTGGCTTACCACTGCGAGCGTCGGGTGGTGATTTGGATGTGAATTTTTATGGTCAAGATGGCTCTGATTTTTTCCCAGGTGCTTATTCGCTTGGTGAAGTTTTAGAAACACAAGGATATAATCAAATGCTTTTTATTGGCTCGAGTAAAGATTTTGCCGGACGTGGCAAGTACTTTACCCAACACGGCAATTATGATATTCGTGATGTCTATTGGGCACGTGAACAAGGACTCATCCCCGAAGATTATTGGGAATGGTGGGGCTATGAAGATCGTAAATTGTTTGATTTTGCGAAAGATTCGCTCAGTGAATTAGCTGCTAAAGACGAACCGTTTAACTTTACGATGCTGACGACTGATACGCATTTTGAAGACGGTTTTGCGACCGAAGAGACGCCTAATTTGTTTAATGATCAATACAGTAATGTCATTCATGATAATGACCGCCAAGTGAAAGCCTTCATCGAGTGGATTCAGGCGCAACCGTTTTATGAAAATACAACAGTTGTGATTGTAGGGGATCATTTGACGATGGACAGTGATTTTTTTGACAACGACGACCAGAACTATCAACGGACCGTTTATAATGCCTTTTTAAATACGACGCAAACAGCCAGTCGTGTGACGGATCGTCAAGCGACGGCCCTTGATTTGTTTCCGACAACTTTAGCCGCGTTAAATGTGACGATTGAAGGAGAACGATTGGGCTTAGGAACGAATTTGTTTTCAGCAAAACCAACCTTAGCCGAAGAACTAGGTTTTGATTCCTTTTACACCGAATTAACGAAACGTTCGACCTTTTATGCCGAGAAGTTAATGCAAGGGACGGACGACGAAATCTATAAACAGCGAGAAGCTGAAAAAGAAGCGGAGGAATAAACGTTTTTCGCAAAATGAAATTTGTCAAACGTTCGCTTTTCTGATAAAATGAATCGAATGATTTTTTACAATGAAGGAGATAAAAATATGATTTCTGCAGTAGATTTAAGAGCGGGTATGACATTTATTCAAGATGGTAAATTAATTAAAGTATTGGACGCAAGTCACCACAAACCTGGTAAAGGAAATACCGTTATGCGTATGAAATTACGCGATGTTCGTACAGGTGCGACGTATGATACAACACTTCGTCCAGACGAAAAGTTTGAAAAAGCACATATTGATACAAAAACAGTTCAATATTTATACACAATGGATGATACAGGATTCTTCATGGATTTAGAAAGCTATGATCAATATGAAATTCCCGTAGATACTATTGAAGAAGAAATGAAATACATTTTAGAAAACATGGAAGTAAAAATTCAATTTTACGGTGCAGAAGTCATCGGAATTCAATTGCCAACAACGGTTGTTTTACGAGTGGCAGAAACACAACCTTCTATTAAAGGCGCAACAGTTACAGGTTCTGGTAAACCAGCAATTATGGAAACAGGCTTAACAGTCAACGTTCCTGACTTTATCGAAGCTGGCGAATTATTAGAAGTGAATACTGCTGAAGGTTCATACGTGAAACGCGCAGGTAAATAACGACAGTAAAAGAGACAGGCCAATCATGCGCTCTGTCTCTTTTTTGATGGAAGGGAAGAGTTGGAATGCTCGTACAACAATGGAATAATTTTTTCGAAAAGGGAGCACTCTATGTGATCAGTATTGGGATTGGGCTAACGGTAGGGTTGATTGATACGCTATTTGGCCTGGTTTTACTTCAATTAACTGTCTATCGAGAAGCTCATTTTTTGCCACTCGTTTTATTTCTAGCACCGGTGGGAATGTTGATTTTGTATTGTTTTCAACGCTTTGGAGAGCGGATTCAAGAAGGGATGAGTTTAGTTTTTGAAGCTGGTCAAGGAGGCGATGTGACGATTCCGAAACGGATGGTGCCGTTTGTTGTGATCGGGACGTGGCTGGCGCATCTGGTCGGGGCCAGTGTCGGTCGCGAAGGAGTCGCCGTGCAAATTGGCGCAACGGTGGGTCATTGGTTCGGGAAATTAGCGCAAGCAACGAATCAACGATGGTTTATTGTGATTGGGATGGCTGCGGGTTTTGCCGGTCTATTTGAAACGCCGATTGCAGCGACTTTCTTTGCCGTAGAAGTGTTGGTTGTCGGCCGTCTCTATTCGAATCTATTATTGCCAACGTTACTGGCGGCTTTCACCGCGAGTTGGACGTCGCAACTGATGGGATTGGAGAAATTTTCTTTTATCCTACCAGGGACGTTGGTGTTTAGTTGGGGATTGCTTGTGAAGTTAATCCTTGTCGCTGTTTGTTTTAGTTTAGCGGGTCGCTATTTTGCGCAGCTACTCAAATTCAGTAAACAGTTTTGGAGTACAAAAATCGCCAATCCACTTGTGCGAATTGGCTTAGTCAGTTTATTTCTAAGTTTATTGTTTCTGATGTTTCATTTTGGGCGATATTCTGGTTTAGGGACGAATTTGATTCAATCGAGTTTTGCAGGCGGAAGCATTTATTCTTATGATTGGCTGTTGAAATTTGTTTTAACAATTCTTACGTTAAGTATTGGTTTTCCAGGAGGAGAAGTGACACCTCTTTTTGCTATTGGGGCAACGCTTGGCGTGTTTTTAGCTTCCGTATTAGGCCTTCCAATCGTATTCATTGCCGCTTTTGGCTATATTGCGGTCTTTGGAAGTGCAACGAATACGTTACTTGCGCCCATCTTGATTGGTGGCGAAGTCTTTGGTTGGGAAAATCTACCGTATTTTATCCTGATTTGTGCCATTAGCTTTGCCCTTAATGGTAATCATAGTATTTATGCTCGCCAGAAAATGGCGGAGGATTTGTGATTGAAACGAGAAAACGTTATAGAACGAACATGTGGAATAAGCGATGTTCGTTCTTTTTGTATTTAAAAAAGTGACAAAGGAGGAAAGAAATTCCTGCCTTTATCACTTTAGAGAGAGTTATTAGAGTTTCTCACCCGTTACAATTTGTACGAATTCTTTTGCTATTTTATCGAGATTTGCTCTAAGGAGAGCTAAATCTTTTTGATTGGTAATGAAACCTAACTCGACTAGACGATAAGATACATCGACTTTTTTTGAAACATTTAAATTGAGTAAGTCCGTACGGTAACTTAAACCAGCACTGCTAGCTGTATTTCTCCAAATGCTATTGTATTTCCCGACAACAGCTGCGAGCGCTAAGTCTTGTGTATAATTACTTTTTCCAGGAGACACAATGACGTGTCCTCCGGTACCAATATTTTGGATACCAGCATCTAAGTGTATCTCGGTAATCGAGGAGAGTCCATAATAGATATCATATAAACCATCGCCACTTTTAGTTTCCTTGTAGAGATTTCTTGAAGTATCATAAAAAATAATGTGATTGTTTTTTAGTTGATTGGCATATTTTTGGAGATAGGGAAGAAGCTCTCTACGCGTGAAATCTCGTTCATTGGTTCCATTCCCAACTGCACCGGGATCAGTATCACCATGTCCCATAACAAACAAGTGTACTGGTCTATAATCTACGCCATTTTCATTGATATAGCCAATCCATTTATTGTTATTGTCATAAAGCGATAAATATTTTGATCCATTAAAGTGATAATAAATGCCTTTGGCTAAGTATGATTGCCCTGAAAAACTCCCTGAAGCTTTTGAACTCCAACTAAAGTTTTTCCAAATTGCGTAGGCATTTGACTTGATTGTGACGTATTTGTTGTAGGTTTGGTAAATCCCTTGTTGTCCAGGTGCCACATTCGCTCCGGCCGCATTCATATAACCAATCCATTTTCCTTGATTATCATAAAGCGAAAGATAACTGGAGCCGTTGAAGTGATAATATATACCACGGGCTTGGACGGTTTTATTCTTGTACGGCGCTGCACTTTTACTTTTTGCCCAATCAAAACCATTCCAGATTGCGTAGTCACCTTTTAGCATCACGTATTTATTATACGCTTGATAAATCCCTTGTTGACCAGGTGCCACATTCGCGCCGACCGCATTCATATAACCAATCCATTTTCCTTGATTATCATAAAGTGAAAGATAACTGGAGCCGTTGAAGTGATAATATATACCACGGGCTTGAACAGTTTTATTCTTGTATGGCGCTGCACTTGTACTTTTTGCCCAATCAAAACCATTCCAGATTGCGTAGTCGCCTTTTAGCATCACGTATTTATTATACGCTTGGTAAATCCCTTGTTGACCAGGTGCCACATTCGCTCCGGCGGCATTCATATAGCCAATCCATTTCCCTTGATTATCATAAAGTGAAAGATAACTTGAGCCGTTGAAGTGATAATATATACCAAGGGCTTGGACGGTTTTATTCTTGTACGGCGCTGCACTTGTACTTTTTGCCCAATCAAAACCATTCCAGATTGCGTAGTCACCTTTTAGCATCACGTATTTATTGTACGCTTGGTAAATGCCTTGTTGACCAGGTGCCACATTCGCTCCGGCTGCGTTCATATAACCAATCCATTTTCCTTGATTATCATAAAGTGAAAGATAACTTGAACCGTTAAAGTGATAATAAATACCACGGGCTTCCAGCGTTTTGTTTTTGTAGGGTGTGAGATCAATACTCCTAGCCCAGTCAAATGCGGTCCAAATAGGATAATCGCCTTTCAACATGACGTATTTATTATATGCTTGATAAATCCCTTGTTGACCAGTTGCTACGGTCACACCTTGTTCAGCAATATTTCCAATCCATTTTCCTTGGTTGTTATATAGAGCGTAATAGGTTGTCCCATCAAAATTCGCATATACGTATTTTGCTTCTAGTGTTTTATTTTTATAATTCGTCGAAGGAGTACTCGTTTTTAGTTCGTTATCCCAAATGGGATGAGTCCCACTAATCGTTACAAATTTCCCGAAATCTTTTTTAGCACCTAATTTACCCGCGTATAAATCAACTCCTTTGGCATTCACATAACCAATTAAGGTATCTTGATTATTATAAACGGCTAAATACTGTGAGCCATCGAAGTGATAATAGATTTCTTTAGCTAAGAGTATTTTCTCTTCGTATGGTTTCGTTGTCGATTTAACTTTAAAGTTGAAACTGCTCCATAATGGGTAGTCCTTATTTAATGTTAAATAGGCGTCGAAATCTTGAGCAATTCCCTCGGCATCGGGAGAAATAACGGTTAAAGATTGTTCAATAATGGCAACGGTAGCGCCTTTTTTATCGGTTAAGACAAGGTATTCTTTGCCATCAAAGTGATAATAATGTTCTTTGACAAAATAAGTGCGATTCAATAATTCGTCTATTGAGAAGCTTTCAGTGAAAGTAAAATCTTTGTAAGCTTTATTTTCTTCGGTGGTTTCAACGACCATAATATAGTGATTGTATTCTTTGGCTGTTCCTTGAAGGTTCTCAGTGAAAACAAGTGATTTATTTTCAGCATCATTTTCGATATATCCAATCAATTGTTGTGCTTGATTATAGAGTGAAACATAGATTTTTCCGTTGGCTAGTTCAAATTGTTCTTTTGCGAAAAAAGTTTGATTTTTTACTTCTTTTCGTTCAACGATTTCTGTGAGTTCTTGGGATTGATAAATGACAAAGGACTCTTTTTCGGTAATCGTGATGTATTTCTCAAAAAGTATCGGATTACTCCAATCTTCGAACCCGTCCGATTCAGATGGAAACGTTTCTGTATTTTGTGGTGTTTCTTGCGTAGAACTTGTCTCGGATGAAGAAGGATCACTTGTTTGGGTGGTAGAGATTTCTTCTTCTACTAGTTCTGGTTCCTCATAGGTGGTTGTATCTGACGTGAAATCCCATGGACTCAGTGATTCTGTGGTTACCGTTTCTTGTGTCGAGGGTGGTTCAGTTGTTTGACTATCATCTGCAAAAACTTGAACGGATGGGATGCTTGTGCTGACTAATGAAGCGATCAGTAGCCAATTTACGATTTTTTGTTTCATGTTTTCCTCCTTTAGTAATTAAAATGTTGAAAAATAGTTTGTTAATACTTGTATTATCGGTAACTTTCATTACTTTTTCAATCTATTTACGGTTTTTCCTGTAAGTACTTTTCTTTTTGCTTTCGTGTCAACTTCTTGAAGGCGGCTTCGGCTTTCATGGCCTCGCTTCGGGAAGAAAAACACTCTTGATGAATCATGGTGACGGGGCGGCGTTTGGCTACGCGGGTATATTTTGCTCCGCTACCGTCATTGTGTTCTTGCAATCTTCTTGCGGGATCAATGGTATACCCTGCGTATAAAGTGTTATCGTGGCATAAGAGAACGTAAAAATAGTGCGTTTTAGCGTCCATAAAGTTTCTCTTTAATAATTGGTGTGTATTCCCCGTTTTGATCATAAGTGAAAATGGGGGGGAGGACTTTGAAGCCGGCTGTTTTGCCGTCTTTAATGCCTTCGATTAATAAAATATTGGCTTCCTTTCCATCTTTTGGATAAATGAATTGCACGCGTTTTGGTGCGAGGCGGTGTTGTTGCATTTTAGCTAAAATATCTAAGAAGCGGTCAGGGCGATGCACCATCGCAAAACGGCCATTCATTTTTAGTAATCGACTGGAGACGGCTAAGACTTCATCAAGATTGGTATGGATTTCGTGCCGTGCGATTGCCAGATGTGGATTGGGATTTTTGGTGCCTTGGGGTTCATTTTCAAAATAGGGTGGATTACAGAGCAGTAAATCGACCGAATCGCTCGGGATTTTCGTTAGACTGTCTTTTAAATCCATTTGGTACATGGTCATCTGGTCTTCGAGTTGATTTAACACAATGCTGCGCTTTGCCATATCGGCTAATTTTTCTTGTAGTTCGACTTGATAGATGTGTGCGGCTGTTTTACGGCTCACAAATAAACCAACTGCGCCATTACCGGCACAAAGGTCGACAATCGTGCCTTTTTTTGGAATCGTGGGAAAATCTGCCAATAATACGGCATCGAGTGAAAAGGAAAAAACTTCAGAACTTTGGATAATTTGGATATCTTCCGCGTAGAGTTTATCAATTCGCTCATATTCATTTAATTGCATGATGGAACGCTCCTTAAAATAGTATCTGTTCCCATTCTACCAAAAAATGACGGTGCTGGAAGCAAAAAAATGAAGTTTCTCTTGCGATTTAGCGCTTGCTTTTGAACTTCTGATAAAAATAGTCAAAAAAGCTTGTTAATCGTGCCGTTTTTTTGCATACTTAAAGATAAATATGGATAGAAAGAAAGGGATAAATGAATGTTTTTTAGTTTTATGCGTGGGGTTGTCCGAGTGGTTTTATTCATCATCAATGGCCCCTTCGAAATTCAAAATAAAGAAGCTCTACCCAAGGATGAAAATTATATTTTAGTCGCGCCGCATCGCACGTGGTGGGATCCATTGTATATGGCCGTTGCCGCTCGTCCAAAACGTTTCGCCTTTATGGCAAAAGAAGAATTATTCAAAAATGTGTTTTTACGCTTCATTTTGAAAAATTGCAATGCCTTTTCGGTGAACCGTAAAAATCCAGGTCCGAGCGCTATTAAGACGCCAGTTAAAATTTTGAAGGAAACGGATTTAAGTTTAATCATGTTCCCGAGTGGAACGCGTCATTCAAAAGCCCTCAAAGGTGGGATGGCGATGATAGCGAAAATGGCAAAAGTTCGCGTCGTACCATGTGTCTACCAAGGACCGGTTACTTTAAAAGGGTTATTTAAACGCGAAAAAGTCGTGCTACGTTTTGGCGAGCCGATTGATTTATCGGATATCAAAAAATTAAATGCCGAAGGGTTACAAGAAGTCGAACGCCGAATTCAAGGATCCTTTGATCAGTTAGACTTCCAAGTGAATCCGCAATTTGTCTATGCGATTGAAGAAGACGTCGAAGTTGTTCAAGAAGACAAAAAAAGTGAATAAGACAAAAAAGTGTTTCTTTGAATAAAAGAAGCGCTTTTTTTTATGTACAAGTGTGTCTAAAGGCCACAGTATGAGCGTTACTCAAAATAAAGTTGAAGGATCAGCATTTGCTCATTGCAAAAAAGGCGAATCAATTCCACGTAATTGGCTTCTGGTAAAGATTTTCTGCGTGAAGCATTTTCGCAACGAACGCGAAAGTGGTATAATGGTGAGAAGAACATTTTTCAGGAGGGGTAAGATGCGGTTTTTACATACGGCCGATTGGCATATCGGTAAAAAGCTCCATGGATACGATTTACTCAAAAATCAACAAAGGGCAATGGACGAAATCTTGATGATTGCCAAACAAGAAGCGGTCGATGCCATTGTCATTGCCGGTGATTTGTATGATCGCTCGGTTCCTGGAGTGGAATCGGTCGAATTACTCAATCAACAACTCATTAAAATGAATTTAACCGAAAAATTTCCGATACTTGCCATTTCGGGTAATCATGATTCGAGCACGCGCTTGGCAACGGGGAGTCCGTGGTATCACCAAACGCAATTTCATCTACATACGACGATTGAAGAGGCGCTGACACCAGTAGAATTGGAAGATGTCCAATTTTTTCTCTTACCTTATTTTGAACCGATTGCGGCACGCTTATTTTTCGCGGATGAGGAGATTCGGACGATTTCCCAAGGCGTCTTGCGTGTGGTGGAAGCGATGATTGCTTCGTTTGATCCGACTAAAAAACACGTGTTAGTGACGCACTTTTTTGTGGCAGGCAGTTTGCGGACCGATTCGGAGACGATGATTGAAGTAGGCGGACTCGACGCGGTACCGGTGGATGTCTTTGATGCCTTTGATTATGTGGCGTTAGGACACTTGCATTCAAAAAATGCGCTAAAAACAGGGAAGGTTCGCTATAGTGGTTCGCTTTTAAAATATTCGTTATCCGAACTGAATGATGAAAAAGGGGTCTGGATTATTGATACCGATACCCCAGAATTGACCCCTCTCTTTCATCCATTGACCCCACTCCAAGACATGAAAGTCGTTGAAGGAAGTTTCAAGGAACTGACAGATCCTGCTTTTTATCAAACGTTTGATCGTGAGGCGTTTTTGCATGTCTTATTGACGGATCAGGGAGTGATTCCGAATATGATGAATCAATTACGCGCTATTTATCCGAATATTTTATCGGTAGAACGTTTGAATGGTCATGAAGTTGTGATGAAAGAACGCCAGCAACGTCTAGAAAAGCAATCGCCGCAAGCTTTGTCGCAACAATTTTTTACTGACATGACTGGCTCGACTTTTACGACGAAGCAACAACAGTGGTTGGAAAGAGGTCTGGCGGTAGCAAACGATACAGAAAAGAGGGAGAACTAGGTGCAACCACGTCAATTAACGTTACGAAATTTTGGTCCTTTTATTCATGAAACGATTGATTTTAGTGAGTTTGAAGAGGGGGGACTCTTTTTAATTAGTGGCAAAACGGGAGCCGGGAAGACAACGATTTTTGATAGTATGACCTATGCCTTGTTTGGTGAAACGACAGGACAACAGCGCTCAGGTAAAGAAATGCGTTCCTTGTTCGCTTCGCCGGATGAGATGACTTCAGTGACTTTTCTCTTTGAACATCAAAACATGTTCTATCAAGTCGAACGCGCGCCCGAACAAACGCTTCGCAAAAAGCGCGGCGAGGGCACGACGAGTCAAGCAAGTAAAGTCTCCTTAACGATTTACGATGCCGCGATGAAAGAACTAAAACAACTCACAAAGCGTGGCGAAGTCGATACCTTTATTCAAGACCTTTTGCAACTCGATGCGAAACAATTCTTTCAAATTATTTTGTTACCTCAAGGAGAGTTTCGTAATTTCTTGATTGCTTCGAGTGCGGAAAAAGAAAAACTGTTACGCAATGTTTTTGGAACAGCACTCTATCAACGCTTAACGGACTGGTTGCATGAAGAGCAACGTCAAAAAGCGCAAGAACTTGAGAAACAAAAGCAACAAATTCTCACTTTAGGGGAACAATTTCTCTGGACAGGGGAACGCAAAACGGCCTTAACCATTCCAGAAACGTTTACGGTTTGGGAACAAGACATGTCGTTGTTAGCGGCTGCTATCGAGCAAACAACCGACGAACATCTCCGCTTACAAACGAGCAAACAGACCGCAGAACAAGAATTTTACGCAGCAAAGACGCTTCATGCCCAAAAGTGTGCGCATGAAGAACGAGTAGCAGCTTTTGAAAAGTTGCAACAGCAAGCACCAATCATACAGGCGCAAAAAGAACGACTGACTTTTTTACAACAATTAGAAAAAGATCAATCGTTGCTACAACAAGTCGCCCAGTCGCGTTTACTCTATCAAGAAAAAACGCAAGCACTTGCCAACCTGACAATAGAATATGACGCGCTTGTCGCAGAAAAAGCCCAATGGGAAAATCAACAAGCGACGATTCAAGCGCACAAACAAGCATTAAGTGAACAGACGACCGAGCGCGACCACTACGAGCGCTTACTCCCGATGGCACAAGAAATGGTGTTCTATCAAGAGCAGTTTGAAACAGTACAAAATCAACGTAGCAACAATCAAGCGCAACTTGATCTCATAGAAAAGAAGTTGCAGGAAATTGCCGAAGAAATCAGTGCCGTAACGCTTGTGTTGAAAGAAAAAGAAGCGTTATCCGCACTGGAAGTGGCGTTAGTTAAGATGAAAGGCCAAGTTGATCTGTGGGAAGAAAAACAGCAAGGGTTAAATCAGATCGATCATGCGCTCGAACAAAAAAATCAACAAATGAGCGAAGTGCAAGCAGAACTGACGCAAGCAACGGATCGTGTGACAGTCAAAGAAGCGCTCTTTAAACAACGACAAAGCGAGTACGCCCAAAGTCAAATTACGTATTGGCGTTCGAAGTTATTGCCAGGAGAAGCTTGTCTCATTTGTGGTTCATTAGAACATCCAGCGTTAAATAGTGAAATCGATAGCCATCTAACGCAAGACACAATCACTGAAGAAGAAGTGCAAGAAGCACAACAAGCGTGGGAACAGGCAAGGAATCAGATGCTTACAATCAATCAACAGTTGGAGCAGCGACTCTTTGAACAAGGCATTTTGCGGACACAAGAAGAGACGTTACAAGAAGACATTCAACGGATCGAGCGAGCGTTTGTCGTTGAATTTGCAGTTGAAGAAGACCTTTCACCAAAAGCCGGTTACGAGCAAGCCCAAGGCATTTTTAACGAAAAAAAAGACCGCTATACCCAAGCTCTAGAGCAAATGGATGCACTCGAGAAGAAACAGCAGTCTTACGTAACCGAAAAAGCGGAATTGCTTCAGAAAATGAGTATGCTCGACAAACAAACGATTCAACTGCAAACCCAACTGGATCATTTAGCAAAACAGCTCGGCTCCTTTTCACTGTTAGAACTACAAACGATGATTGGCGAGCTGACACAACGCATTGATTCCTTACAAGGAACGATTCAGGAGTATGAACTCGCTGGAGAACGTTTGGCTAACCAACAACTCGTTTTATCTGAAAGAAAAGACGTTTGGTGTGAGCAATTGAAGGAATGCGAGAAGCAGTTACACCATCATGAAGCGCAAATCGCAAGCTGTTTAGAAGCTTACGCACCACTTATAACGGAAGAACATTTGCGGTCACGCTTAGTGGAACTGGCGGATATTTCGCCGTTAGTCAAAGAAGTGACGGATTATGAAGAACAGTGGAAGATTTTACATCATCGCATTACAGAAGAAGCCGTGCTAACGACACTGGCTTGGCCCGATTTAGCGGTACTTGAAGAGGCCTATGAACAGGTGAAAGAACAAGAGACGCTTGCTTACAAAGCATTACTCGAACAGCGAAATCAACAAACACGCAATCAAGCATTGATCGAACAGTTACACGTTTTATGGCAAAAAAATCAAGACGCGCTTGAGGAATTAGGCGAGTTGCAACATCTATCGGCGACGTTACGCGGGGATAATCCGGAAAAATTGAGTTTGGAACGCTATTTGTTACAATCTTTTTTACAAGAAGTGTTAATGGTAGCCAATCAGCGCTTAGTCAAATTAACGCGCGGACGGTATCAGTTTTTATTAGCTGAAGAAAAAGGTAGTTACCGCAATTCCACCGGTTTAGAAATCAATATTTATGATGATAATGCCGGTACGACACGCCGTTCTCAAACTCTTTCAGGCGGTGAAAGTTTCATCGCGGCCCTCGCACTCGCTCTTTCCTTAGCGGATGTGATTCAACAACAATCCGGCGGGGTATCGATCGAGGCGTTGTTTATTGATGAAGGATTTGGTTCGTTAGATGAAGAGTCGCTTGAAATGGCGCTTGAAGCATTAGAGATGATTGAACAAGAAGGACGGTTAATTGGAATTATTAGTCACGTCAGGGAATTAAAAGACCGGATTGTCCAACAATTAATTGTTGAGACGAATGGGGCCGGACAAAGTCAAACTAGAACGAAAATAGGATAGGTGGGATTCGAAAATGAAGTGGAGTATACCAGAGCGAGTCATTGAACGAGGTCGTGATTACTTAAAAGAAAATCGTGTCTTATCCGTTGTGCCAGATCTTGATAATCAAGTATGGCATGCCGAAGTCTTAGGAAGTGAGTTATACCGCATCGACTTAGACTCGACAGCGAAAGAAGAGGATTATTGTCAGTGTCCTTATTGGGAAGAACATCATTTTTGTAAGCACACCGTAGCCGTTGAATTGTACTTAAGACAAAAAGGCTTGACGCGTCAAATGAAGGGTGAAGTGGCGAAAAATCCAGTTGCCTTTTCACCATCAGAAATGTTTTCCAAAGGGTTTTATCGCTTACAAGAAGAACAACAACCTTTGGCGATGATCTTGCCGTTAGAAATCCAGTGCCAAATGGATAGCATTCCAACGAATCCGTATCGCAGGGAACTGGACGTCTTAGGGATTAGCTTGAAAGTCGGGTTAAAAGAGGGGCGCAAGTATGTCGTTAAGAATATCTATAAGTTTTTACAAGTCTATCAAGAAAGTAAAATTTATAGTGGCATCAAGCAAGGGAATTATTATCTACATGCGAACGCCTTTTCAGCTGAAGAAAATGTGGTCTTACAACAGTTATTACAAATAGCGCAAACGCAACAATTATTAGGCCAGGTCGGAGTGCAAGTCAATGGTCAATTAGATAAAAAATATGTCTTATTGCCAGTGAATGAAAGCAAGACGTTCGTTCAACAAATGCAAAAAGTGGATTTTTTATTTCAAGATGGTGACGTTCGCTATTCAACGGTGGTCTTTACCGACGAGCCGAGTCCGCTGGCTTTTTCTTTAAAAGCACAAGAAGACGGGTATGAATTAACGCAAGAACAAACGTTTGAACGCCTTTATCAAGCCTATCATTGGGGGATTTTTGAAGGTAAAATTTATGAATTAAGTGCGGAAGCGATGGAAGTTTATTTAACCACGATGCAATTAATGAAACGGATTGATACGCCCCATATTCGCTATCCTAAAAAGGAATTATCATTATTATTCCGCCAAGTCTTGCCATTTTTACGTAAAATTGGTCAAGTGAACATTTCAGAAGCTGTCTATGAGGCTGTTAGTGAAGAACCACTTGAAATCATTCTTTATTTCCGACGTAAACAAGGGAAGATTGATGTGCGCGTGGATTATCGTTATGGCGAAATTGTGTTTTCAAGTCATCCTGCGTATCAATACTTACCTGAAAATGCGCCAGAAGTTTTACGAGATTATCAAGGAGAAAAACGAGCGATTCAGCTCTTAGAACAATTTAAATTTAGCCAAGTTCCCCAAGGTGGTTGGCAAAAAGACATTCCAAAAGGGGCGAGTCTCTATCAATTTTTCACCCATGAAATTCCAGTGTTTCGTCAAATTGGAAAAGTACATCTAGGGAAAAAACTAAAAGAACTCTATCTTGAAGGAAAAGAATTTAAACCCGTCATTGAAGTGCGTCAAGAAGACTCTTGGTTAAATGTCTCGTTTGATATTTCAGGCATCGATGCCCAAGAAGTCCAAGAAGTCTTACGGAGTTTGTTGCGTCAAGAGGCTTTTTATACGTTGAAAGATGGAAAAGTTCTTTCGTTAACCGACGATCAATTTCAAGAAACAAGTCGCATGTTACAACAATTACGCCAACAACTAAAAAGTGATTCTTCGATGTTTGAAGTGCCATTATATCAAGGATTACAGCTGCAAGAGCAACTGGGAGATCAGGCGAGTTTTAGTCAAAGTTTTGATACGTTGACGCAACATTTAACGGCACCTCAGACATTTGAAGCGCAACTGCCGCAACATATCCAAGCCGATTTACGAGAATATCAAGTACACGGTTTTCGCTGGCTAAAAATGTTGAGTCATTATCATTTTGGAGGCATTTTAGCCGATGAAATGGGTCTAGGAAAAACACTTCAGACGATTACATTCTTGTTATCTGAAAAGGAAACGAAGCAAACGATTAAAACGTTAATCGTGACGCCAGCTAGTTTGACGTACAATTGGCATCAAGAATTAAAACGGTTCGCGCCTGATTTATCGAGTGTCGTGGTGCATGGAACGAAAGATGAGCGGGAGCGCTTGTTGATGAGCGACCAAGAAATTTTTATTACCTCTTATACGAGTTTGCGACAAGATATTGAGACGTACCAAGAATTAGCGTTTGATTACTTGATTCTAGATGAAGCGCAGATGGTCAAAAATAGTTATACGAAGACGGCTCAAGCGTTGCAATCGTTGATGATTCCGCGGAAATTTGCTTTAAGTGGAACACCGATTGAAAATAATTTAGATGAATTATGGGGCTTATTCCAGTTAATTATGCCAGGTTTTTTCCCGACGCGTCAAAAATATCGGGAATTATCGGCCGAAGAAATTGCCCGTATGGTCCAACCGTTTGTGTTACGACGTGATAAGAAAAGTGTGCTCAAAGACTTACCAGATAAAATTGAACGCAATTATTATAGCGGCTTAACCGATGAACAAAAGAAAGTGTATCTTGCTTACTTACAACAAATGCGCGAAGAAGTGACCGATATGGATAGCGCGACGTTCCGTAAGAGCCGAATTTCCATTTTAGCTGGGTTGACTCGTTTACGCCAAATTTGTTGCGATCCTCACTTGTTTATTGAAGATTACGAAGGAACTTCAGGCAAATTAGAGCAAGTCAAAGATTTAATTGCGACGGCGATTACAAATAAACGTCGTATCTTGTTATTCTCACAATTTACCGGAATGTTGACCATTTTAGAACAAGCATTAGCTGAGATGGGTGTTTCGACCTTCTATCTACGCGGAAGTACACCGCCAAAAGAGCGGGTAGAAATGGTGGATGCCTTTAATGCCGGCGAAAAAGAAGTTTTCTTAATTTCATTAAAAGCAGGTGGAACCGGGCTGAACTTAACCGGTGCTGATACGGTCATCTTGTATGACTTGTGGTGGAATCCAGCGGTCGAAGAACAAGCTGCAGGTCGCGCGCATCGCATGGGTCAAAAGAAAGTCGTGGAAGTATGGCGCATGATTGCTGAAGGCACGATTGAAGAACGCATGGAAGCATTACAACATGAGAAAAGGGAACTCTTCCAAAAAGTCATCCAAGGTAATGAAACACAACTGCAACAATTGACAGAAGAAGATATTCGCCTCATCTTAAGTATTGGCGAGGAATAAAACGTCGGATGAACCAAAGAATTTGTATTTGGTTCATCCTTTTTCTCTTCCATTATTATTTGAATCGTAATCGAGGAGAAAGCTTGGTATCAGTGCTTTTTTCGTTAGTTAAAATCGAAAGTTCGTTTTTGATGCTGGAACTGGTGGCGGTATCATTTTCTTATTAAAGAAAATCATTCGCTCCTCTTTTTAATGGAGAAAAAGTGACGAACACTTGTTTTTTTACTTTTTTACCGTGTTTTTGTCTTGTAAAGACTTGTCGAAAAACTGTGATATTTTTCTATCGTTTTGAAACGGTCACGCAATAATGTCATGATAATCTATGTGTAGTACCAAGTGAGGTACAAATACATTGTAGAGAGGATTTTTTCAATTGAAAAAATTTGCATTAACATTTGTTGCTAGTTTAGGTTTATTTGCCGGAGGCGTGATGGTATCGGCGGATGAAGTAACTCATGTCGTGAAACCTGACGATACATTATCAGGATTAGCTTTGACTTATGGCACAACCATTGATCAATTACTATCTTTGAATAGTCAGATTATTAATCCGGATCTTATTTTCGATGGTGATACCCTCATCATTGCGACGGATGAACCGATAAATACCAACAATTATGAATCAACACCCGAAGAAACTGCGCCAGTAGTTGACGCGCAACCACAATCAGAAGTAGTTGAAACAACTACACAAGCGACTCAAGAACAAGTAAGCATTCCTAGTTCAGGTACAGGTGTCTTAAATCCCGTTGATGGTATTAACTACTATAACGGAGTGAAGGAGTCTTACTATTCACAGAAAGTTCTGGCAGGTGGAGGTCTGAATATTCCAGGTCGTCATGTTGCGGCTGATGGCACGATTCGTGACGCTGATAACTACATTGTGGTGGCAAGTGATACTCAAGCGAAAGGCTCAACTGGCCAATCTTCATTAGGCGCCTATAAAGTTTACGATACAGGTGTCGGTCATTCTGGGATTGACGTTTATACAAACTGGTAAAATCGAATAGTCAATAAAAATAGCATTGCGGCAAGATCAAATGGATCTTGTTGCAATGCTTTTTTTGTTTGAAAAAATCGGGATAAAAGCTGGTTGGAAAAAACGATAGAAAGAGAATTACAGAGGATTGCTCGTTTATCTAGGATTTTACACTTTTTTTTGCTATGATTATTTAAGAAACAATCGTTGTCATTCACTGGAATCGTTTGTTTTTTGAATTTGTCACGTCATTATTGGAAGGAAGGTTTTGATTTGTTAAAACGTTTTTTTAGTTATTATCAACCATATAAAAGGTTGTTCTTACTCGATTTTTGTTGTGCCATTTTAGCAGGAATCTTAGAACTCGCCTTTCCCATAGCGGTCAATCAAGTCATTGATCGGATTATGCCACAAAATAATTTTCGCTATGTCTTGCTGGCTAGCTTAGGGTTGCTAATTTTTTATATGATCAATACGGTATTGCAATATATTGTCGTCTACTTCGGCCATGTGTTAGGGGTGAATATTGAAACGGATATGCGCAATGAGTTATTTAATCATTTACAACATCAATCATTTGAGTATTATGATAATCGAAAGACAGGGAAATTGATTAGTCGCTTGACGACGGATTTATTTGAAATCTCCGAGGTGGCGCACCACGGTCCAGAAGATGTCTTTATTACGATTATGACGTTAGTTGGAGCATTTCTATTAATGTTACAAATGCACGTTCAATTGGCGTTTGCCACGTTTGCGATGGTGCCGCTCATTATGTTTGCTTTAGTCTTTTTTAATCAAAAAATGACCAAAGTTAATACGACGATTTATGAAAATTTAGGCAATTTTAATGCTGGCGTCGAAGCGGCTGTTGGTGGCATTCGGGTGACCCAATCGTTTGCGAATGAACCATTTGAAAAAGACCGTTTTCGCATGTTGAGTGAAGGTTATCGCCAAGCTAAAATTATTTTTTATAAAATGATGGCGGTTAGTTCCTCTTATAATTATTTTATGATTCGCTTGATTAATTTATTTGCTTTGATTTTTGGAGCGTATTACACGATTAAAGGGGAATTAACGTACGGTCAGTTTGTCGGATTTATTCTCTTATCCAATGTTTTTGTGCGTCCGATTGAAAAAGTGAATACGATGATTGAAAGTTATCCAAAAGGGATTGCCGGCTTTAAACGTCTGACGCAAGAGCTCGATAAAAAGCCGACGATTGTCGATGCGCCCAACGCAGTGGCGGTCGATCACTTAAAGGGAGAAATTGTGTATGAAGATGTGTCTTTTGCTTATGAAGACCATACGAAAGTCTTGAATCACCTCTCATTAAAGATTCGTGCAGGCGAAACGATTGCCTTTGTCGGACAAAGTGGTTCAGGCAAAACAACGTTGTGTAATTTACTCCCGCGCTTTTATGAGGCAACGGGTGGTAAGATTACGATTGATGGGATGAATATCAAAGAGATGACTCTTTCCTCGCTTCGCCATCAAATCGGAACGGTTCAACAAGATGTCTTTCTTTTTCCAGGGACAATTCGCGAAAATATTGCTTATGGGAAATTGGATGCGACAGAAGCCGAGATTGTTCAAGCGGTGAAACTCGCTCACTTAGAGAATGTCATTAATCAAATGGAAGCCGGCCTTGACACGGTTGTGGGCGAGCGTGGCGTGAAATTGTCGGGTGGCCAAAAGCAACGGGTAGCCATTGCACGAATGTTTCTGAAAAATCCACCTATTTTAATTTTAGATGAGGCTACCTCAGCGCTGGATACGGAAACGGAAACAGTGATTCAAGAATCGCTTCATTCGTTGGCGCAAGGACGGACGACTTTAATTATTGCGCATCGCCTGGCCACGATTAAACATGCGACGCGGATTGTCGTCATGAGTGATCAAGGGATTTTAGAAGAAGGAACGCATGCCAGTCTAATGGCGAAACATGGCGCTTACCGCAAACTTTATGATGCTCAGTTTCATGAGGAAAACACAGAGTCTTTTCTTAATTGAGTGACTAATTGATGGAAGCGATGCATGACGCATAAATGTTTCGCTTAAGTAGCGTCCGTATCTTAACCTTTCAATTATTTTCAAGAAAAATCCATGAAGAGGTCTAGTATTTCACAAAAGAGTACGTTATAATAAATAGAATAATGAAACATGTTTTCGATTGCTGTTCTTTTGTTTTTAATAAGAAAAGGAGTGATGCACGTTGTTAACACTTTATACTTCCCCAAGCTGTACATCATGCCGCAAAGCCCGTGCTTGGTTACAGGAGCACGAAATTCCTTTTGTTGAACGAAATATTTTTTCAGAGCCGTTAAATATTTCCGAGCTAAAATCAATTTTACAAATGACGGAAGATGGCACAGAAGAAATTATTTCGACTCGTTCTAAAGTGTTTCAGAAGTTGAACATGGATTTAGATGATCTGCCACTCAAAGAGTTGTTAGAATTAGTCCAAGATAATCCAGGGTTATTAAGACGTCCGATTATGGTCGATGAAAAACGTCTACAAGTTGGGTTTAATGAGGATGAAATTCGTCGCTTCTTACCACGAGATGTTCGCCAATTAGAATTGCGTCAAGCACAGTTGATGTCAGGATTGTAAACAATAATGATCGAGAAGGTACGCCAATCATGGTTTGCCTTCTTTTTTGGCTTTATCTTGGATAAATGGATCAGAAATGAAGAATATCCAAAGATAAACAGTGGAATAACTGTTTTTCCTTTACATTTATAATTCTTTCGTTACAATAAAACATAGAAGGATAAGTAAAGTGAGGTGTAGCTAACGACGATGGAAATGGAGCATATTAACGAAAATACGATACGCGTTCTAATTAAAAGTGAAGATTTAGCTGCTCGCGGGTTCACTTTTATTGATTTACTAGGTAATCAACAAGAAATTGAAAATTTCTTTTACAGTATTTTAGAAGAAGTTGATGTAAATGATGAATTCAAAAGTAGCGAGGCAGTCACGTTTCAAGTGTTACCAAAAGGAGACGGACTGGAGTTGTTTATTAGCAAAAATATTTCGGCTGAAGAGTTTGGCTCTTACGAAATGTTTTCGAATCAATTTACAGAAGATGAACTGTTGTCATTTTTAGATCAAGAAGAAACCGACGAAGAAGCAGAAATTTTAGACAGTATGATTGAAGCGATTGACGATAAAAATGCCGCAAAAATGAGCAATAGTCAAATAGAAAAACCAAAGAAAAAGCCAAAAAACAAGAAAGTAATCGTTCCTCGAGACTATGTGTTTGAGTTACTTAATTTCGAGGCGGGGGTTTATTTAGCTGGGGCTATTAATTTAGAAGACGCGAAGACGAATTTAGTCAACATGGATAATCATTATTATTTAAGCGTGCATTTCTCTGTGGAAGTATCAGAAGGTGAAATCAAAAACAAGATTGCGCATCTAGCGGAGTTTGCCCGATTGAGTGAAGGGTCACCCGATGTGTTATTCGAGCATGGTCAAATCATTATGGCCGAAGATGCGCTGGGAACAATCAAAAAATATTTTATCGTGTAACTTGTACAAGCAACCGTCAAATTAAGGTGGTTGCTTGTTTTTTTATCTTTTAAAGTGAAAAATCACACAAGTTGAAGGCGTATTATTTTTCCAGTAAGTTAACGGTAAACGACTCGACGGAATCAAGTAAACATTTTTTAGAAAAAGAAAGGGAAGTAGCCCTATCATCAGTTTAACATTCGTGTTAATATGAGTGTGTTTGTTTTTTTAAAACTGTCAGAGAAGACAAATAACTGTTTATTCACATGTTTTTAAATGATTGAAGCATGATAAAAATAAATGAAAAGGTGGATGATTATGACTAACGATATTCAAAAACGTCATCATTTAACGATTCGCGGAAATGGTGAGCAACATATTTTATTTATTCACGGCTTTGCTTCCAGTCAAGAAGCATGGAGCTGGATTACACCTGCATTTGAGGCAGATTATACCTTAATCTTGCTTGACTTAGTTGGATCAGGGAAATCCGATAAAACGGCCTATCAAAGTGAGCGTTATCAAAGTTTGATGGGATACGTCGACGATTTAATTGAACTTTGTGATACGTTAAAATTTAAAGATCTCATTGTCATTGGACATTCAGTGGGCGGTTTGCTAGGGTTATTACTCGCGAATCAACGACCCGATTTAGTCCGCCAAGTACAAGTAATCGGCGCTTCCCCACGTTATTTGAATGATTTACCAGAGTATATCGGTGGGTTTGAGCGTGAAAATGTTGATCAAATCTTAGAGATGATGGAATTAAACTATGCCGGCTGGGCGAGTTATTTAGCACCGGTAGCGTTACCAATATCGGAAGGACAAGAGCAAACAGATTATGTCCAAGCGAGTTTTTTGTCGAGTGATCCTAAAACTACTTATGAATTCTTAAAAATCACGTTACTTGTTGATTATCGTGATTTGTTAAAAGAAGTCCAGACGGATACCGTTATTTTACAATGCTCCGAAGATAGTTTTGTACCAATAGAAGTGGCGGAGTATATGGCGCAAGAAATAAAGAATAGTCAGTTACATGTTTTGTCTGCAAAAGGACATTATCCTCATGTCAGTCATCCAGAGGAAACAATTGCAGCTATCAAACACTACTTGAAATAGAGGGTAATGACAGATGTATGATAAAAGAAGGCAATGCTCAATCATTGCATTAGTGACGCTAGATTTATCGGGTAATATCCTGGCTGCCAACCAACGCTTTTTAGAGTTAGTTGGTTATTCAGAGAAGGAACTTTATGGAAA
This sequence comes from Enterococcus sp. DIV1314a, assembly GCF_051713805.1. Lineage (NCBI taxonomy): Bacteria > Bacillati > Bacillota > Bacilli > Lactobacillales > Enterococcaceae > Enterococcus > Enterococcus sp. DIV1314a. Next base: position 1,607,575 of record NZ_JBIOQP010000001.1, read on the forward strand.
TCATATCGAAAAAGTCATGAACAATGGTTCGAGGTTTTTCTTTCATTCGATGATTTATCCTAAAATTAGAATGGAACATCAAGTGACAGAGGCCTATTTGTTATTACAAACAAAAGAAAAAGAGTTATTGACCGTGATGTTCAACGCGCAACTCTTTGAGGAGGAAATGATCATCGATTGTTTTATTTTGCAAGATAAACAACGGATGGAACATCTCAAAGAAATTCGTGCTATTAATGAAGCGTTAGAAGTCGCTTTGAAGGAAAAAATTATGTTACACGAAGAACTTGTTCATGCGAATCAAAAAATGAAACGTTACGCAGAGCTTGATTTTTTAACGGGCTTATACAATCGCCGGATGTTCATAAAAAAATTAAAACAGATGTACCAAGCGTTTTCAGAGCAAGACCGTGTATTTTCGATTTGTATTTTTGATATTGATTACTTTAAGAAAGTCAATGATCAATACGGTCATCTCACGGGGGACGCGGTATTAGCTGGAATTGCAGAAGAGATGCGTCAATTTTTTGATGATAGTTGTATTTTAGCCCGTTTTGGTGGTGAAGAGTTTATTCTTTTGTTACCGGATTTGGATAAAAATAGGAGTATTTCAATGATTGAAGAATTTCGGAAGCATATTAAGTGTCAAAAATGGAAAGATGTATCGGTTTCGATTAGTTTTGGACTGCAGACTATTAACTATCCGAGTGAACTGGACGATATTATTATTCAAGCGGATCAAGCGCTTTATACGGCTAAACGTTTGGGACGTGATCAAGTCGTTCACAGAGGAGAGATGGACGAATCATTCTCTTAAAAAATTATTTCATAACAGCACTTGATGGTAAAGTGATCAATTCGCATTCTTACTAAAGGAGGTTAACCAGTGAGAAAGGATAAAATAAAATCCATCGAAATTAATTATTTCCTCGTCCCATTTTCAATTATATTATTCGTAACGGGCATCATTACTTATATGACAGTGAGTGTCAGAGTTGAGGAGGAATATCAGGAACTTAAAAATACCACATTAGAAATTGCCAAAAGCTATTCTAGTAGCCTCTATCAAGCGAATCAATCTTCTGAAATTATTACAGAATTACTTGATGAAAAAATTAGAATGGCAAGTCAAGCCATTATGCTGATTGAAGATAAAGAAGACAATCAAGCCCTACAATCGATATCTGAAACCTTTCAAATCGATCAAATCAATCTTTTTAGTCCTGCAGGAGAGATTTTGTATAGTACGAATGAGGAACAGTTAGGTTGGAAGGTCTATGATGATCATCCCTTAAACGCCTTTATGACTAGTGGAAAAACGATTTTAATCGAAGAAGTTCGACGAGATACAGAAGATGGACGCTTTTATAAGTTTGGTTATGCGAAAAATCCGGATGGGAGTTTTGTCCAGTTAGGGATTTTAGCAGAAAATATCCAAGCGAGATTGGCAGACTTTGAACTGTCGAATTTAGTCAATAAGATTGCTGATAGGGATGATGTGCAAGATGTCTTTTTTATTAATAATTCATATGAGATTGTCAGTAGTAATCTGAATGAAATGATTGGTAGAAAGGTTGAAGACAGTCAACTACGAACGGAATTAGCCGAAAATCGGATTGAAATAAATCGTGTTCAATTATCATTTGGAAATTACTACCGGATTGCGGTGCCGATTTTCTCTGAGAATGTGAAGATTGGGAGCTTGTTGTTACGTTGGCCGACTGATAAAATCGTTCGAGCGGTTACGCAAATTATCTTATTTGGCGTGGGGATTTTCTTTATTGTGATTTTAATTATCAGTGGTATTCTTTTTTATGCTTATCATAAAAGTAAAATCAATATTAAAATTGCTTACTATGACGAGTTGACGGGTCTACCGAATAGTAAATATTTGATGGATTATTTAGATGATATCTTAGCTCGTACCCATAAACGTAAAAAAGCGATTTTTCTCTTGAATTTTGTGCGCTTTGGTAACTTCAATATGACGTATGGTTATAGTTATGGGAATCAAATTTTGAAAAAAATAGTAGCGAGAATTGAGTGTAATTTAGAGGCAGATGAAAAGATATTCCGATTTGATGGTGACCGTTTCGTGATCGTGTTTAATGACTATCAAGATCAAGCAGCTCTAGAAGTACGAGCGGATCAATTGTTGAAGCATTTCGAAGAGCCTGTCTTAATTGGATTAGAAAAACAATATTTAGAGTTACAAGTAGCTATTGTTGAACTCGCACGCAGTCATGTTTCGACGGATAAGTTATTACAAGATGCCACGTTGGCTATTTCTCATATGAAACATCATCCGACGCTTAAAAAGATTATCTTTAATGATATGATGGCTGATAATTTGAAGCGTCAAGATCAAATTGTGAAAGCTTTACGTAAAGTGATTAGTGGTAAAGAGACAGCAGGCTTTTATTTAATGTTTCAACCAAAGTTAGATTTGGCGACCAATACCATTGTTGGTTTTGAAGCCTTAGCACGACTTAAAGTCGCTGGCCTAGGTAATGTCCCACCGGATGAGTTTATCGCGATTGCTGAAAATGAGTTGCTAATTTTTGACTTAGGAATGACGATTTTGCAGCAAGCCTGTCAGTTTATTCAAAAATTACAACAAATCGGCTACGCGAATATCTCGGTGGCAGTCAATATATCCGGACATCAATTGCTAAGGGAAGACTTTATAACAAGAATAAAAGATTGCATGTGTGGACATCAAGATTGTAAAACATTATTAGAGTTTGAAATCACCGAATCGGTCTTGTTTGACCACTATGAACAAGTCAATGATATCTTAGGCGAAGTCAAAAAAATGGGGATAAAAACCTCGCTGGATGATTTTGGAACGGGCTTTTCTTCTTATTCCAGACTGGAAGAATTACAAATCGAAAATGTCAAAATCGATAAATTATTTATTGATAAAATTATTGAAGTAGATGAAAAACACTTAATTTTATCTGATATTATTTCGATGTCACACAAGATGGGTCTACAAGTCATTGCTGAAGGGGTCGAAAGTGAAGAGCAAGTCGTTTACCTTCGAAAACATCACTGTGATATGATTCAAGGCTATCATTTAAGTCGACCGTTATTTGACGATCAAGCACTTGATTTTTTAAGAGGATTTAATAAAGACAAAGAGACTAATTGAAATTGTCTTTTGGTAGATGCTTAGCAAGTTGATAAAATAAAAAGGTAAAAAGGCTGGTAGCGATGTCAGTCTTTTTACCTTTTTTATTAGTATTTTAGATTGTTGTAGAGACCGAAGGAGCAGACATTTATCACCCGTTCAATCCAGGTGTGAAAAAAACTGTCACTGGGCGCTACAGGTTCGAAACGATTCTAACATTAACGAGTGCGACTCCAACATTCTGTCAGAAATTTCTGATTTACGACAACAAATTCGCTCGTTCGTGCGAATCTAATCATGAGGTGAAAATCATGATGATCGCAAAGACAAACCAAGGGAAGCTGGTCGATGCAAGTGACTATCAACCAATCGTTAAATCATCCTTATATTGTCCGGGTTGTGGCGGTAAGGTGATTTTTAAAAAAGGCGTAAAAGTAATCGCTCATTTTGCGCATGTCTCTTTGCGGGATTGTGCCAGTTTTAGCGAAGGAGAGTCCGCGGAGCATTTAGCTGCCAAAGTGTTGCTCAAAGGATGGATGCAGAACGCTATAGTAGAAGCCTATCTTCCACAACTACAGCAAAGACCAGATTTGTTGTGGGGGAAATTAGCAATCGAGGTACAATGTTCACCGCTTTCGTTTACTCGTTATACTGAACGAACAACGCAGTATTTTGTACATGGCTATCTTCCTTGGTGGATTCTAGGTGGAAAACTACGCCCGCATAAAAAATGGACAACCTTTCAAAAAGCGTGTTGTTATTACCAAAAAACGCACGGACTCAAATTATAGAATTTACGGGCGAGAAAACCACTATTTTAATGGTGGGATGATAGCCTGTAGATGTACTGTAAGAATGTAGGGAAACTTGCATTTAGAGACAATACAAAAACTCGTATTGTCCAATGAAGAAACTGAATTGCTGGGAACTCGTAAAGCTGACGAAACGACAACGTAGGGATATTAAACCCAAGCGTGAACGTGGTGAAAACAGAAAAAATTCGTTAGATGGCATAAGGTTAAATCCTAAGTGTTCGCATAATCGAAAATCAGCAGCCAAGCCTAGAAATAGGAAGGTTCAACGACTATTCCTCTTGAGGGAAGTACACACAAGCGTGTGGAAGTGGTTTCGCCTTAACAAGTAACGTTGAAGGATAAGATATAGTCTGTGCTTGCATGAAAGTGTAAGAAGTTCATCAGAGAACTGCATAGGAAGTTGCGAACCTATGTGAACAAACTCTACACGATAAAGTCAAAAAAAGCTTAGTATTTGTGTATAAAAATATTTACTTCGTACACTAATTAATGTATAATTAACTCATGGATAACGAATACAGACATTCTAAGACAACGGTATCGTTACTCAACTATCATTTTGTTTTTTGTCCTAGATATCGTCGGAAACTATTTGTCAATTCCGAAGTAGACGCTAGTTTTAAAACTCTTGTCCATTCAATCTGTAAAGAAAATGAATGGGAAATCATTGCGATAGAAACAGATAAAGACCATTGTCATCTTTTTGTAAATGTTCAACCAACCTATTCGCCGGCAGATGTCATGAAGGTGATTAAAGGGAAAACATCAAGAGAACTGCGACAATCGTTTGAACACTTGAGTAGAATGCCAAGTGTTTGGACACGGTCTTACTTTGTTTCAACAGCAGGAAACGTTTCTAGCGAAACTATAAAACGATATGTGGAAAATCAAAGAACAAGATACTGAGTTTACGTTAAGGAGGTGTACAGAAATGAAAAAAGCTCATAAAATTAGAATCTATCCGAATTCAAGACAGGAAATTCAATTTCAAAAAACCTTTGGTTGTGTTCGATTCTACTGGAATTTTTTACTAGATCAAAGAATTACGAATGATAAGATGAAAAAAGAAAATCCTAAATATATTGAAAATAAACTGACCTATGCTGGACTTAAGAAGCAAGAAGAGTTTGCTTGGCTAAAAGAAGTGGAAGCACAACCACTAAGTCAAGTGAATATGGATTTGAATAAAGCGTACAAAAATACGTTTAACTCTAAATTTGGGTTTCCTAAGTTTAAGAGTAAAAAATACTCGAAGAAATCCTATCGAACTGCCGTAGGCATGAAAGTCAATGGTCGATACTTCTATGTTTCGAAAGTTGGTTGGGTCAAAATGGCAGAAGAATTGCGTTTTAAAGGGAAACTAATGAACGTAACGATTAGTCAAAGCAAATCAGGGAAATATTTTGCGACATTCTTAGTTGATTCTGATAATTTTCAAAAAGCCCCTGCGAAAAATAGTATTGGATTGGATTTAGGCTTAACTCATTTCTGTATCACATCCGCAGGAGAAAAAATCGATAACAATCGCTTTTACCGTTCTCTTGAACAACGTTTGGTACGTGAACAACGAAAACTTTCAAGACGTTTAGAGGTTGCGAAAAAGCATAATCGAAAACTCGATGAGTGCCGAAACTATCAAAAACAGAAAGTTAAAGTTGCCCGTATCCATGAAAAAATTTCAAACCAACGTACTGATTTTTTACATAAACTATCTTCAAAACTGACTGATGAGAACCAAATCATTTGTATTGAAGATTTAAATGTAAAAGGATTGGTAAAAAATCATAAATTAGCGAAGTCAATTTCAGATGTCTCTTGGAGTGAATTCGTTCGACAATTAGACTATAAATGTCAGTGGAAAGGGCGTACTTTACTTAAAGTAGATCGTTTCTTCCCAAGTTCACAACTTTGTTCTTCTTGCGGTCAGAATGACGGTAAGAAAGAGCTAAATATTCGTGAATGGGTCTGTTCAAATTGTGGAACAATTCATGATAGAGATATTAATGCAAGCATAAATATTAAAACCGAAGGACTTTCGGGGATAGCTTAGTAAATTTGCGCCTGTTAGGGCGTACTACCTAAGAACCCCACGACTTTAGTCGTGTGGAGTGTCAGATAGTATTGACGTTGAGGAAGGGCAATTGCTCTTGTATTATCATATCCAGTGGCACTACCGGCGACGATATCATTATGAACGATATGCGTTTCATTATCGCTCCTTTTCAATAAAACAGATCCTCGCGTTCACACCGATTGCAAAAAGAAATTATCCGTGGCATATTCAACAATTTAAATGCAGCTTAAAAGAAAAACTCTTTCAATGTGATCCGAAAATTATGCAACTACAAGAAAAGATTTACCTTAAAGGGGGACATCTCTTATATTTACCCGATTGTTGTTACAAGGAAAGTATGTATTTTTTCTTTTTTGAAGAAACCTTATTGTATCTGCGTTTTTGTTACACTAAAGGTCAGACCTTTCAACAATGGGTTGCGACGATCCAAGAAGTGTGTTCAGACTGGCCGTATCCGCTCGTTTCGCAACAAGAAATATTACATGCCATTTATGCGGAATGCACTGAATTATCATACGAATAAAATTTTTCCTTTAAAGTGAAGGCAAGCCTTTCGTTATGTGATAAACTTATGAGAAAAGGAGGAGTTTATTTATGACAGATACACCAAAACAATTACCTTTACGAGAGGATGTTCCTGTCGCAATGACATGGGATTTAACCAAAATATTTGAAAATGACGAGGCGTTTGAAGCCGCTTTTTCTGAGGTACAAGCGATTTTACCGAAAGCTCAGACCCTTAAAGGAACGCTCGGCAATGGCGCACAAGCCTTTTTAGAAGCGTTGGAATACATCTTAAACGTTTCTCGTCAGTTAGAATTACTTTATGTTTATAGTCATCTTAAAAATGACCAAGATACGGCGAATACAACGTATCAAGGCTTATACGGTCGCGCGAGTGCGTTACTTTCCCAAGTGAGCGAAGCCATTTCGTGGTTCGAACCGGAATTGTTAACCTTGTCTGATGAGCAAGTATTGGGTTATTTAGAGGAAGAAGCACAACTGTCCCATTATCGTCATTATGTTGAGCAAGTTATTGCGAACCGCTCCCATATTTTACCGCAAGAACAAGAAGCATTATTAGCCGGTGCAGGTGAAATTTTCCGTTCACCAAGTACAACTTTTTCCGTTTTAAATAATGCGGATTTAGAATTTCCAATTATTGACGGTGAAAATGGCGAAAAAATTCAACTCTCTCATGGCATCTACGGACAATTGATGGAGAGTACAAATCGTGAAGTACGAGAAGCAGCTTTCAAAGGGATTTATAGCGTTTATAAACAATTCCGCAATACGTTTGCGACGACATTAAGTACGAATATTAAAGCACATAATTTTCAAGCGAAGGTCCGTCATTTTGAGTCAGCTCGTGAGGCTGCGTTAAGTCATAACCATATTCCAGAAGCTGTTTATGATAACTTAGTCAATGTTGTCAATGATCATTTGCCGTTGCTCCATCGCTACATGGCTTTAAGAAAACGATTGTTGAAGCTAGATACATTACATACATATGATTTATATACGCCGCTACTAGGTGAAGCGCCGATTCGTTATAGTTATGAAGAATCGGTTGAAAAAGCCCTAGAAGCGTTGAAACCAATGGGAGAAGAGTATCTAGCAGTTGTCAAGGAAGCCTTTGAAAGTCGCTGGATTGACGTTGTGGAAAATAAAGGCAAACGCAGTGGTGCTTATTCATCTGGTGCCTATGATACACCGCCTTATATTTTGATGAACTGGCACGATGCATTAGATCAACTCTATACGTTAGTTCATGAAGTCGGTCATAGTGTGCATAGTTATTTTACGCGGAAAAATCAACCGTATGTCTATGGTGATTATTCGATCTTCTTAGCTGAAATTGCTTCAACAACAAACGAAAATCTCTTAACGGAATATTTATTGAAAACCGAAAAAGAACCGATTGTCCGGGCCTTTATCTTGAATCATTATTTAGATGGTTTTAAAGGAACTGTCTTCCGTCAAACGCAATTTGCGGAATTTGAACACTTTATGCACGTGGAAGATGCGAAAGGGACCCCATTAACGAGTGAATTCTTAAGTGAAAACTATGGTCAGCTGAATCAAAAATATTACGGGGAAGCTTTAACAGAAGATGAAGAAATTCGCTTGGAATGGTCGCGAATTCCGCATTTTTATTACAATTATTATGTGTTCCAATACTCAACTGGTTTTTCAGCCGCTGCAGCGTTAGCGGATAAAATTTTAAATGAAGAACCAGAGGCACTCGAGAAGTATTTAACCTACTTAAAAGCTGGTAGCAGTGACTTCCCAATTGAAGTGATGAAAAAAGCTGGGGTAGATATGACTCAAGTTACGTATTTGGAAGATGCGATGCACGTCTTTGAACAACGCTTAAATGAACTAGAAGCCTTAATTAGTGAACTTGTCTAAATAAAAAAAGGAGAAGGTCCCGTTTGGGGAATCTTCTCCTTTTTTCTATTTATCCGGTATTTCACTAGCTAAATTTCGCGAACATGATCTAATTATAGGCTTTATTCATCTTCAATGGTTGTAGTAAGGATGGGGTTCTTGGTGCACAACGTTGAAGCTCAATGACTTCTTGAATTAAGTCTAATCCTTCTAATAATAAGCCATCTTCTTCGCGGTAACAATTATAGATAACGGCACTCGTTTGTTTATAAACGTGAAAATCTCTTGCAGTGCATTGATCTTTTAAAAAGAGATCTTTAATTAAGGCGGAGTGTCGATCTTCTTTAAACATCGCATAGTCGCCACCGGTTTGTAAAAAGAGTTGTTTAATGAGGGACTCAGAATAAGGGCTGCCTTCGTTGAGTAATTGATGTTGTAGGGCTAACAGGAACTGACGGGCGCCTTTTTTTCCTTGAATTTGAGCGGCTTTAAAGTCTAAGGCAATTGTATATGCTAAACGAAAATAATGATTTCGTGATTCTAAATCGATGGTTTGTTGTTCAAATGTAGCAGTAATCATTCGCTGGTTAATCAATGGAATAATCGTTAAGTCGATTTTTTCGGATCTCGTACTCGTAAAATCAATCAATAATTTTTCTGCTTCTGCACAGTTTTTACCAAGTGGATTGACAAATAGATAGATTTCGATCAATGGATAAACCCCCATATGCATTTTAAAAAAGAACAATCGAGACAAAAAAAAGAATTCACACAGTGATGTGAACACAACATTCAGACGTTCTCTCTTTATTACTATCCACTGTAACAGAATTTGTAAAAAAAATGAAATGAAACACTTTTTATTTAACGATTCATCGCCCGAAGAATCTTATTTTCAGCTTTTTGATAAGGAATTTTTAACATTTCTAACAGTTGAGAAAAATCAATTTTTCCTTGTGTCTCATCGCTCACTTCTAATTCGAGTTCGTAATCTTCGCGACCGTTATACCAACTATGATCAAGTGCCAGTAAGCCAACGGCGATAGGAAATTCATAGCGCTTTGTCGTAAGCTCAGCAATGATTCTGACTTCTTGAGGATCAATGCCATTTTCAGTTAATCGTTTGGCCACTTCTCCACCTAATTTGATGCGTTTTTCTTCGATGAGTTGCTTCGTCTCTTGCAAAGATAAGGAGTCGGTGATTTCAAGTAATCCTATCGTAGTGGTGGGACATTTTAATGTTAATTCACCGTAATCTTGATACTGACGAATGCGTAAACCCCAACGTTTTTTTTGTAACTGTTGATCAGATGTATCAAAATAATAATTGGTTTGTTGCTGGAAGGACTGATCTTGCAATTGATAATACTCAAAAACTTTCTGATAATCAGCCTGATTTAATAAGGTTTTATACTCAATTTCCAATTGTTGTGCCATTTTTTTCTCCTTCAATCGTTCATCTGCCACTGGTGGCTTTTTCTTTTATTGTAGCTTATCTGTGAAAAAAGAGAAAGAAATGAATTGTTTCGTCAGAAGGCTAAAGGTTTTATCAAATCTGTGCTAAAATAGGGAAGGAATCTGAGTGGAAAGACAAGAGGGATGAAGCATGGAAAGAGAGTGGGATTTATTTTTAGCACCTTATGAACAAGCTGTTTCAGAGTTGAAGGTAAAACTACGAGGTATTCGTAAACAATTTCGTGAAACGAGCCAACATGTACCGATTGAATTTGTGACTGGACGTGTGAAGCCGGTCGATAGTATTTTAGCAAAATCAACACTACGGAACATACCGATTGAACGGTTGGAAACTGAAATGTCAGATATTGCGGGTCTTCGAATCATGTGTCAATTTGTGGATGACATCTATCATGTTGTTCAATTATTGCGTAATCGTAAAGACATGAAAATTGTGATTGAACGTGATTATATTGAAAATAAAAAAGCGAGTGGGTACCGTTCTTATCACTTAGTGGTGGAATATCCGGTGCAGTTAGTGGATGGCGAAAAAGTGCTTTTGGCAGAAATTCAAATTCGAACATTAGCAATGAATTTTTGGGCAACGATTGAGCATTCACTCAATTATAAATATCAAGGCGATTTTCCAGCAGAAATTGGGGAGCGTTTGAAACGAGCAGCAGAAGCGGCGCACCAATTAGACGAAGAAATGTCGAATATTCGGGTAGAGATTCAAGAGGCACAACGCTTATTTTCACATGGAAAAGGCGCGAATGATCATTTTCATTACCAAAAAGAGCTTGAGTGGGGGGAATGAAACCGATGGGATGCTTACGAGTCGCTTTAGTTCACAACCAATCGGCGAAATCCATTGCGGTAGCGAGTCAATTAACGAAACTATTGTCAACATCAGGGAATATCATTGATCAAGAAAATCCGGGAATTGTCATCTCGATTGGCGGTGATGGGACCTTGCTTTCAGCCTTTCATTTATATAGTCACAAGCTGGAACAGGTCCGTTTTTTAGGGGTTCATACTGGTCATTTAGGGTTTTATACGGATTGGCGGGATTATGAGTTAGAAGAATTAGTTGAAACGCTATGTCACAACCAAGAAGAAAATGTTAGCTACCCGTTATTGGATGTCGTGATTCGTTATCGAGATGGTCGAACAGATAAGCATTTCTTGGCGTTGAATGAGTCGACGATTAAGCGTGAACACCGGACGATGGTCGCAGATGTTTATTTAAAAGATGAATTATTCGAGCATTTTCGTGGGGATGGCTTATCTGTTTCAACACCAACTGGTTCAACGGCTTATAATAAAAGTATTGGAGGTGCCGTTTTACATCCAAGTATTGAAGCGATGCAATTAACAGAAATTGCCTCGCTCAATAATCGTGTTTTTCGCACAGTCGGCTCTTCGATTGTTGTACCAAAGGACGATTGGATTGAAATACGGTTGCCAGAAAGTATGGATCACCTTGTAACGGTGGATCAATTTAGTATTCAGCAAGCAGATGTGGCGTCGGTGTATTACCGAGTGGCGCCCGAAAAAATTCGCTTTGCCTCGTATCGCCATATGGATTTTTGGCGTCGCGTAAGGGAAGCATTTATTGGAGATTTATCATAAGATGAAGTTTAGTTATCAATATGAAAAAGAAGAGACGCAACAAGTAAAATTTTTTTTAGCCGAACAAGGGATTTCCAGACGTCTTTTAGCAAAGATTAAGTTCCAAGGAGGACAAATTCTTGTCAATCAAGAAGAAAAAAATGTCCTCTATTTTTTGAATGCCGGCGATGTGGTAACAATTATTATTCCGGATGAAGGAGAACATGAAACCCTCGTCGCAGATCACACGCCGATTGATATCGTATTTGAAGATGACCATCTTTTAATTGTCAATAAGCCAACAGGAATCTCTTCCATTCCAGCCCAATATCATCCGAATCAAACGATGGCAAATCGGGTGAAGGCTTATTATCAGCGACAAGGGTATGTCAACCAAGTCGTTCATGTGGTGACGCGCCTTGACCGAGATACATCAGGGTTGATGGTATTTGCTAAGCACGGTTTTGCTCATGCGAAATTAGACGAGCAGTTGCGTGCACGAACATTTGCTAAAAAATACCAAGCGCTTGTTTCGGGGGCCGTGGAGTCCTTACAAGCTCATGGCTGGATGCGTCAAGCGATTGGTCGGGATTTAACGTCGATTATTAAGCGTCAAGTCGTCGAAACAGGACGTGAGGCAGAAACAGAATATTGGTTAGTCAAGAAAAATGAGACGATTGCCTTGGTGGATATTCAACTGCATACCGGTCGAACACATCAAATTAGAGTTCATTTTTCAGCGAATGGCTGGCCATTAGTTGGCGATGATATGTATGAGGGACGAATGGATTTATCGATTCAGCGTCAGGCGCTCCATTGTTACGACGTACAGTTTCGACATCCCTTTACCCAAGAAGCCTTACACTTTCAACAACCACTCCCAGAGGATATGGAGGCGATTGTAAGCATAATTGATTAGAAGAGGTGAATGATTTGGAAGAAAAAAATGAATTAGACACTCGCTATGAGGTCTTAAAAATAGCACTACAAGAACAAAATCTTTCTGATTTTAGGGAGAATTTTTTAGAATTACATATTTACGAGCAAGGACAGTTTTATGAGTCTTTAACGGAAAAAGAGCGGGTACAAATGTATTCGTACTTGTCACCTAAAGAATTAGCGGACATGTTTGACTCGTTAGAAGAAGACGAAGATGCCTTAAAAGAATATTTAGAAGAAATGCGTCCTAGTTATGCTGCGGCCATGTTATCAGCCATGTATACGGATAACGCGGTCGATTTATTGAATTTATTAGGTAAAAAAGATACCGCTAAGTATTTAAGTTTAATGAGTCATGAAGCAGCTGCTGAAATCAAAGAATTATTGCACTACGAAGACGAAACAGCCGGTGCGATTATGACGACGGAGTATGTATCGATTTTGGCGAATCAAAGTGTCGGTTCTGCGATGCGCTACTTAAAAAAAGAAGCGGCTGTGGCGGAAACGATTTATTATATTTATGTCGTGAATGATCAAAATCAATTAGTGGGCGTTATTTCCTTAAGAGATTTGATCGTCAATGAAGATGAAACCTTTATTAGCGAAATCATGAGCGAGCGGGTAATCTCCGTCCATGTTGGCGATGACCAATTTGACGTCGCTCAAACGTTCCGTGATTATGATTTCCTAGCATTACCAGTGACGGATTATGAAGATCATTTATTAGGAATTGTGACAGTCGATGATATCATCGACGTTATCGACGAAGAAGCAACAAGTGATTACTCTGGGTTAGCGGGGGTTAACGTAGAAGAAGTTAGCGAGAGTCCACTGAAAGCTTCAACGCGTCGGTTGCCATGGTTGATCACGTTATTGTTCTTAGGAATGGCAACAGCAACCTTAATTGGAAAATATGAAGTACTTGTCAGTGAGGCTAGTATTTTGGCAGTCTTTATTTCATTAATTACCGGAACAGCAGGTAATGCTGGGACACAATCGCTAGCGGTCGCAGTCCGTCGTCTAGCCATTAGTGATGATAAAGAAAAATCATTCGCTCGCGTGCTCATTTCTGAAGTCTTAACGGGCTTAATCACAGGTGCGGTAACCGGAATTACGATTTTTGGGATTGTTGCTGTCTGGAAAGGCAATCCTATTTTAGGATTTGTCATTGGGATGGCGATGATGGCCGCGATTACCGTCGCGAATTTAGCCGGTAGCTTAATTCCCATGCTCATGGATCGTTTAGGTTTTGATCCAGCGGTCGCTAGTGGTCCTTTTATTACCACATTAAGTGATTTAACCAGCGTCTTAATTTACTTTAACATCGCCGCATTATTTATGAGCCATTTTCAATAAAGAGGTCTTAGAACGAGCGTTTATGGGTAAGAGATAAAGGGAAAGGAAGGAAATCGAGCAACGATTTTCGCACTTTCATCTTATCTCCGAACCCATGCTCGAGCTAAACCATTTCAATAAAGAGGTCTTAGAACGAGCGTTTATGGGTAAGAGATAAAGGGAAAGGAAGGAAATCGAGCAACGATTTTCGCACTTTCATCTTATCTCCGAACCCGTGCTCGAGCTAAACCGATACACCCTGATAACAGTGCAACAACGCACTTTTTAAAAGCATCCCAGAAAAAGAAAGAAGAAGGTATCGTTAATGAGCAAAAGATGGAATATTCAAGAAATCAGAGAGTTTGTCGAAAAAAATTCAGATAGTAAATTGTTAACGAAGGAATTTCAAGGTTTTTCGCAAAAATTAGAATTTGAATGTGCTTGCGGAAACAAATTTGAAAAAAACTTCAAAAAATTCAAAAACAATCATCAACGAAAATGCGATGTTTGCCAACCACCAAAAGAATCTCGTTAACTGATAGTCAATAAAATCCACTTTTTACTAAATGTCGCAATCAGACATGAGGTAGGAAGTGGATTTTTGTCACTTGATACAGATAATCAACCGTTAAGATTCACTGAACGGGATAGGACTTTCGACGATCAATGGAATAGAACTCGTAGCTGAGAGGTCAAATGTTTTTTATTTTTAGGCCTGTCCTCATGATGTTATAATGAAAAGTGTAAAGAACGAATTGAAGGAGGGGCAACAAATGAAGCGAAGACGTTTATGTTTCCTACTGTTACTATTGTTAACTTTCACTGGCTGTCACATGCAAGCTTTTCGACCGACTGATTTAGAACGCTCAACGGTAAGCCTCACCCAAGGCAGCATAGAAGGACGGATTAAAGAAGAAACGATACAGACGATTCATGAACCGCTAACGCTTATGTTTGAAAATTTGACAGCGGATGAGTATTATTACGGTGTCCCATTTACGTTAGAAGTATGGCTCGAAGATTCTTGGTATCAAGTTCCTTTTGATGAACCCGTTGCTTTTATTGAAATTGCCTTCTTGTTAGAGGCTAATGCAACGACGGAAGAAGTCATCTCATTAGCGACGTATTTTGATAAATTGCCTGCTGGAACGTATCGCATCGTAAAAGTTTTTCAGACAGAAAATCGCACAGTGACGATTGCCCCGACTTTTGACATAATCGAACCGTAAACAAAATAGCTAAACTCCGGAAAATCGACGTGATGACTGTCGATCTTCCGGAGTTCTTTTTTTATTTAGATAATGAGAACGGTAATTCGTTTGTGGTCACTGTTCTTGGTGTTGGAACGGTGCCTAATTGATAATGAATCGTTCCACCATTCATTAAATCGCTATGATCAAAGAATAGTTTACGATGTACGTCATTATTCCGTTTTGTTTCGTGCAAGAATTGTTGTTGTGGGTAGTTAGGACTCGCTTTAATCACCAATTTTTCGCCATTTGATAAGTGAACAGTGGCTTTGCTAACTAAAGGCATGCCAATCACGTACTCGCCAGAACCTGGCGTTACTGGGTAAAAACCTAAGCTATTAAAGATATACCAACCAGCCATACTTCCGTTATCTTCGTCACCTGGATAGCCGGTAGGTGAGGCGTTGAAGGCTTGTGTCATCAACTGTTTCAAGAGTGGTTGGGCCATTTCAGGTTTTCCAATATAGCTAAATAAGAACGGATAATGGAAACTTGGTTGGTTCGAAATCGCAAGTTGACCAAATTCTAATGCAGCCATTTCACTCATTTCGTGAATTTCAAAACCATAACCATCGACATTATAGCGCGGTGCTTGGTTATTTAATTCGATTAATTTCTTCTCGAAGGCTTCTGCACCACCATGTTCGTCAATTAGGCCAGCAAAATCTTGATAGACGGCATAACTACTTTGCCAAGCACTACCTTCCGCATAATCACGCCCCCAGCGAATATCGAGGAAGTTCTCACGGAAATGTCCCTCTTGGTCTTTTGCGACCATAAAGCCTGATTCTTGATCAAAAATATTTCGATAGTTTAATGATTGTGCAGCGTAATATTCTGCCGTTTTTGTATCATTGAGTGTTTGGGCGACCTGGCTAATACAAAAATCACTATACGCATAGTCTAAGGTATGATTGACTGACTCATGGTAATTGCTTGGGACATAACCATATTTTAAGTAATCAAGCGTCCCTTGGCGACCATAATTTGAATTTTCGCTTTGAACCGTTGCGGCTTTTTTCATCGCTTCTAACATTGCAGGCATTAAATCAGAACGAATGCCTTTAACTGCAGCGTCCGCAATCACGGCATCAATTAAGGTACCAGGCATCAAACCACGCTCATCGGGAGATAACCATTTTGGTAAGAAGCCTGTTTCGTGGTAACTATTTAAGAAACCTTCTAACATCTCTTCGTATTTCTCTTGCGCAATTAAAGAGTACATTGGGTAAACCGTTTTGTACGTATCCCAGAAACCATTATTTGTGTAAAGCACACCTGGGCGCACGGTTTTACTGAATGTATCGTAATGGATATTTTCACCCTGTTCGTTTACTTCATAAAAGGTTTGTGGGAAGAGGAACATCCGATAAAAGTTATGATAAAACGTCGCTGTTTGTGTAGGATCTTGATGTTCAACTTCGATGCGACTTAAATAACCTTCCCATAGCGCTAAACTTTTTTCTAAATAATCGGTCGCTGTTTGGGTCGCTTCTCGTGATAAGTTTAATTGTGCTTGTTCTAAACGAATGAAAGAAGTGCCAAAACGGATATTTTGTTGTGGAATATCGCCAAAACGGACGATGATTTGGCCATCTTCACCAGTCTCTTTGATTGTTTCTGACGTAATCGCTTCCTCAAAAGAGAAGGTAAAGTAAAAGCGTAAATCATTGTCTTCACAACCGGAAAAATTGATGACGTGTCCTTGAATCGTATGGGCATCGATTTGTTCGACCTCGTAACGTCCGGGAAGTGAAAGCATGAATCCGGCATTTTTATCGGAATAATTGATTTCTAAAATACCACCATACAGACTCGGAATCATCGTTGAGGTAATCCCATAACGCAGTTGAGTCACGCTCACATGAGTCGGACGAAATGTACTTTCATTTGGACGATACGAACTTTGCGTATGGAAAGTGCTTGCTTGGTGGACGTCTCCGCTGAGTGGCGTCATTAACAAACGGCTGAAGTCACCCATCCAAGGGCTCGGTTGATGCGTTAGACGATACCCTTGGAATGTGCGATCTTCGGGATGGAACCACCAGCTTCCTTTTTGATCTGTTGTTTGAACGGCAACGTAATTCATCCCAAATGGAACGCCGGTATAAGGTAAGCAATTCCCACTCGAAAAGCTGTATTGGTTGGCTGTACCATGTCTTGTGTCAATTGTCTTTGTAATCATTTATCTATTTCTCTCCTTTGTGGATTGTCTTGTGATTAAACGGACCGGGACTTTTTGATCCTGGGGCATTTTTTTTGTTTTTAACCAGGTAATCAAGGTTTCACCAGCGATCGCACCGATTAAGGTAAAATCTTGTGCAATCGTTGTGAGTGGTGGATCAACGAATTGAGAAGCTTGGATATTATCAAAACCAATAATCGAAAAATCATCCGGAACATGATAATGCTGTTGTTTTAAAATACGCATTGCTTCAATGGCCACTAAATCATTTTCGCAAACAATTCCGGTGATATTATTTTCGGTTAAATACTCAATTAAATCATTGTTTGTCGCTTTTTCATCGCCGGAAGAAGTATGAAACGCAATATCAGCTTGATTTAACGCATGTAAATAGCCGACGTAACGATTTTTTACGGATTGCGGATGGGTCGTATTCCCAAATAAGTAAGCAATCCGTTCATGTCCTTGGTTAATTAATTGCTGCGTTGCAAGGAATCCACCATTGACGTTATCTGATAAAATCGTTGGGAAGTTTAGTTCAAAGTGCTTTTTATCCAGTACGATGACGGGAAAATGTTTCATGGAGAGTTTGACTAGAATATCGAGATACAAATCGGTATCTTCCGCATAATAAATGAGGCCATCATATTCTTGCGTCAGCTCCTCAACGGTCTTTTGCTTAAAGACATCTAAGGTTGCCATCGAAACTTCAATTTGTTCTTGTTGTAACGTTGGTAATAACCCTTCTGTAAAGTTCCCAACGGATAGGTCATTTAAAAACGGCAAGATAAACAGTGCTTTATTATTTTTTATGACAAACGATTCTTCTATCGTAGTAGCACTTGTTTCTTTTGCTTTCACAAAACTCCCTTTTCCTCGGACACGATAAATTAACCCTTCTTGTTCTAATTCATTTAAGGCTCTTTTTGAGGTAATACGACTCACTTGGTAACGATCCGAAAGTTCTTTTTCAGTGGGGAGTTGTTCTTCCACCGCAAGTTTACCGGATAGAATCTCTTCTCTTAAATCCGTTAGTATCTTTTTATATAGAGGTTGGCTCATAGAATCCTCCGATCTCAACATTAGTTGGTATATCATATATTGATGATATCACAGATTTCAAGAAAATAAAATACAAATATTTCGTTTGAAAACGTAGACAATTCGAAAAAAAGGAAGTATACTGACGTAGTAAGATATATCAAATTTATGGAGGATGAACTAAATGGCTTATAAAGATATACCAACTTCAGTACAAAACTTTATGGATATGATCACAGAAAAATGTGGCGAAGAACATGCCGATTGGGCGAAAAACTTTAATGCGGGTTTTGCCAATACGTTATTAACAACCGTTAAACGTCATGAAGACGGAACGAGTTTCTTATTAACAGGAGATATTCCTGCGATGTGGTTACGTGATTCAACTGCTCAAGTTCGTCCGTATTTAGTTGTAGCCAAAGAAGATGAAGATTTAGCTTCAATGATTAGTGGTTTAGTGAAGAAACAATTCTTTTATATCAATATTGATCCTTATGCGAATGCCTTTAATGAAGAAGCAAATGGTGCAGGACATCAAGATGATTATACAGTCATGAACGATTGGATCTGGGAGCGTAAATATGAGATTGACTCATTAGCGTACCCAACACAACTGGCTTACTTACTTTATAAAAATACTGGACGTACGGATCAATTTAACGAAGATTTCGTTGAAGGGATTAAAAAGATTTTACACGTTTTCAGAACAGAACAAGATCACCGCAAATCCCCTTATAACTTTGTTCGTGACACATGGAGAGCAGAAGATACATTGATCAATCATGGTCGTGGGGTAGAAGTCGCACCAACAGGGATGACTTGGTCAGGTTTCCGTCCAAGTGACGACGCCTGTGCTGGTGGTGGTTACTTAGTGCCTTCGAATATGTTTGCGGTTGTCGTTTTAGGCTATATCGAAGAAATTTTTTCAACAATTTTAGACGATGCAGCGATTGTTGCCGAGGCAAAAGCATTACGTGAAGACATCGAAGCAGGGATTGAAGCACACGGATTGACGAAAAATGCAGCTGGAGAAGAAGTTTTTGCGTATGAAGTCGATGGTTTAGGAAATGCGTCATTAATGGATGATAGTAATGTACCAAACTTAATTTCAGCGCCTTACTTAGGTTATGGTTCAGTGGATGATGAGCGTTATCTGCGCACGCGTCAAACATTATTAAGTAAAGAAAATCCATACTTCTATGAAGGGAAATTCGCTAAAGGAATTGGCTCATCACACACACCAGAAAACTATGTATGGCCAATCGCAATGGCAATGGAAGGGATGACCACTAACGATAAAGCGGAAAAAGAACGGATTTTAAATACATTAGTCGCAACAGATGGTGGCACAAACTTAATGCATGAAGGATTTGACGTTGATAATCCAAATGCCTATACGCGCGAATGGTTCTCATGGGCAAACATGATGTTTTGTGAGTTAGTCATGGATTACTTTGATATCCGCGTTGAAAAATAAAGAATGAATGAATAGGAGCGTACATGATGAAGAAAAAAGTTTATATTATCTCTCATAGTCATTGGGACCGTGAGTGGTACTTACCATACGAACAACACCATATGTTATTAGTGGAATTAATGGATGATTTATTAGAATTATTCGAAACAGATCCTGACTTCAATAGTTTCCATTTAGATGGCCAAACGATTCTCTTAGATGATTATTTACAAGTTCGTCCAGAAAAACGTGAAGCTATTCAAAAAGCGATTGACGCAGGAAAATTACGCATTGGCCCATTTTACATCTTACAAGATGACTTCTTAATCAGTTCAGAGTCGAATGTTCGTAATATGTTAATTGGGATGGAAGAAAGTAAAAAATGGGGCACACCGGTTAAATTAGGTTACTTCCCAGATACTTTCGGAAATATGGGACAAGCGCCACAAATGATGAAAAAAGCCGGACTTGAAGCAGCAGCTTTTGGTCGCGGTGTGAAACCAATTGGCTTTGACAACGAAGTCATTGAAGCTGAAAGTTATTCTTCACAATATTCTGAAATGTGGTGGAAAGGTCCAGACCAATCAGAGATTTTCGGTTTGCTCTTTGCCAACTGGTACAGTAACGGAAATGAAATTCCTGCTGAAAAAGAAGCAGCCATTAAATTCTGGGATCAAAAACTAAAAGACGTGGAACAATTTGCGTCTACCGGTCACTTATTAATGATGAATGGGGTTGACCATCAACCTGTTCAAAAAGATGTGACACAAGCCATCAAATTAGCAAACGAATTGTATCCAGACTATGAGTTCATTCACTCAAACTTCACGGATTACTTAGAAGCGGTCCAACAAGATTTGCCTGAAGATGTTGGAACTGTTGAAGGAGAATTAACGTCGCAAGAAACAGATGGTTGGTTCACATTAGCCAACACGTCTTCTGCACGTGTTTACTTAAAACAATGGAATAACCGTGTCCAACGTCAATTAGAAAATATTGCAGAACCTTTAGCGACGATGGCTTATGAAGTAACAGGGAAATACCCACATGATGAGTTAACGTATGGTTGGAAAACATTAATGCAAAACCATCCACATGATTCGATCTGTGGTTGTTCGGTTGATGAAGTTCACCGTGAAATGATGCCCCGTTTTGAAAAAGCCAACGAAGTAGGAAAATACGTAGCAAATGAAGCGGTCCGTCAATTAACGGAAAAAATGGATACAACCAATTTCCCAGCCGACAGTTTCCCATTTGTTGTGTTCAATACGAATGGCTTAGCCAAATCAGGCGATGCGATTGTCGATATCGAGTTAGAACGTAAAACATTTTCGCAAGGTTGGCCGGCACAACTTTATCGTCAATTAGAAGAAGTTGAAAAAGGTGAGTATCATGTGATTGATCAAGCAGGAAATGTCGTAGACGCAGTGATTTCTGAAGAAGAAATTCGCTTTGATTATGACTTACCAAAAGATGCTTTCCGTATTCCATTTATGGAGCGTTACGTTACCGTGACGATGCCGTTAAAAGATATGGCACCATATGCTTGGGAAACCTATGCTTTAGTACCAGGAAAAGTGGAAGAAAAAGCCGGAACGTTAGCAAATGAAGCGGGAACGGTCATTGAAAATGATTTCATTAAAGTTGAAATTGCGGAGAATGGTTCTTTAGCGATTACCGATAAAGAAACAGACGTCACTGTCGATAACTTAGCAGTCTTTGAAAACGTGGGCGATATTGCCAATGAATATATCTTCATGCAACCACAAGGGGATAAAGCAATCCTGTCATCAGACGTGAAAGCCGCAATCAACGTTATTTCAAATACAGCGAATAAAGCAGTGATTGAAATCACTCATGTATTAGACATTCCTGTTTCCGCGGATGGATTATTAGAAAAAGAACAAAAAATGGTGATTGGTTTTACTTCACGTAAAGCACAACGTTCAAAAGAAACGGCCCCTCTTACCATTAAAACGCTTGTTACGATTACGGGCGAAAGCAAGAAAGTTGATTTTGAAACAAGCTTAAATAACCAAATGAAAGACCACCGTCTACGCGTGTTATTCCCAACAGGCTTAGTCAATGTGGATACGCACGAAGCAGATAGTATTTATGAAGTCGTGAAACGTCCGAATGGTGTCAGCGCAAGTTGGAAAAACCCAACAAACCCACAACATCAACACGCATTTGCCAATCTGCATGATGAGACACGTGGCGTAACAGTTGGAAACTACGGCTTAAATGAATACGAAATTGTCAACAATGAGACGATTGCTGTGACGTTATTACGTGCCGTTGGTGAACTTGGTGACTGGGGTTATTTCCCAACACCAGAAGCACAATGTATTGGTGAGTATACGTTTAATTACAGTGTTGAACTGCATGGTGCACCTGAGTCACGTTATGCGACTTACCAAAACACGTATACGGCACAAGTTCCATTCACTACCGCACAAATCGCTGTTCAAGAAGGAACATTGGCATCAAGCCGTGTCTTTGTTGAATTAGAAGGTGATCTGTTTGTTCCAACGGCCTTAAAACGTCGTAAATCAGATAATCATGTCATCTTGCGTGGTTACAACATGGCTGATACCGACCGTGAGTTAACTATTAAGAAAGACAATGTGCAACCAGAGCTACTAAACTTACTAGAAGAAAAAATGGATGAAGCTTATCCAGAAAAATTAGGCGCCTACGAAATTCGTACTGTTGGTTTAGGAGAGTAACCTGATCTTTATCGACAATTTTTACCCACACACACTTAAAGCACCGATCACGATTTTGTGATTGGTGCTTTTTCTTCTGAAAAAAGCTCTAACTACAATTATTTGGAGGGATTACAGCTTCTTTCGAGGTATTATTATTCTTTTAAAAAGGTATAATAGGAGTGAAATGGCACTTTAATAGGAGGCGATTCGATGATTGTTTCAGATATTTTGTATGGTGAATACGAAGTGGAAGAAGTTCTATCGGAGTTGATTCAAAGTAAAGAAGTCCAACGATTAAAAGAGATTCATATGGTTGGTGCAAGTTATTTACTGAATCCTCTTTGGAATGAAACGCGTTATGAACATTCAATCGGTGTGATGTTGTTGATTCGTAAGCTTGGTGGTTCTATAGAAGAGCAAATAGCAGGATTATTACATGACGTTTCTCATACTGTTTTTTCCCATGTGATTGACTTGGTGATGAAACGAAATCAAGAAGACTACCATGAAAAAATTAAGGAAGAGTACTTGAAGGAAAGTTCAATCCCCGAAATTTTAAAGCAATATCGTTTTGATTGGCAAGAATTATTACTCGATGATACGCAGTGGAAAATATTAGAACAAGAAGCGCCCGTTTTATGTGCCGATCGTGTGGACTATACTTTACGTGAAGCTCATCGTTATTTTGGTACTGATTTAGCTGAGATTCATTCATTTTTAAAGGAGTTAAGTCTCATCGATGGGAAAATAGTGTTGAGAAATGTCGCTGCTGGTGAATGGTTCATTGAGGAATACTATAAAGTAGTACTTGACTTTTTTTATGCCCCCGTGAATATTTATGGTTATGAATGGATGAGCCAAATTCTAACCTATGCTTTGGCGAATGAATCTCTATCAGTCAATGATTTGATGGAAACAGAAACTCAGATTTTGACGCAACTATCGGAAATGGAAGATACGGAATTACGTGGTTTATTCCGTCAGTTTTATCAACCCGTCACTTTTTTAGAAGTATTGCCAGGAGATCGTTACGATATTTATCAGAAAAAGAAAACGCGTCTTGTAGATCCTCTAGTTAGAGTGGACGAAACAGTCGATTTTACTTCTAATTATTCAGAAAAGGCACAAAAAATGAATCGACAAGCACAAGAGAAAAGTGAAAAAGGCATATATTTACGAGTCTGCGGTATAAAAAAAGAGTAGTATATGTACTTTAGTTGGATAGTTGTTTACTTTAGAAAATCCATTGCATCATTTGGATGAGTCATAAAATGAATAGGAGGGATTCGATGTATAGTTATTATGGGAAATTAAGTACAGAAGTCTATGATTTTACGAAGCCTGTGGGTTACTCGCTTCATGGGGATATTGAATATTATCTTGAACGTTTAAAAGAAGTAGAAGGGAAAATCTTGGAAGCCGGTGTGGGATCGGGTCGCTTTTTGATTCCCTTACTCGAAAATGATTTTGAAGTCGATGGTATTGATTATTCCCCTTCAATGTTAGCGTCTTGTCGTAAACGTTGTGAAGAAAGAAATCTGATAACCAATCTTCATGAAGGAGTGCTCAGTGATTTTTCACTTGAGAGTCGATACGCTGCCATTGTGATTCCAACGGGTTCTTTCGGATTGATTGAGCAACGAGATGAGGCGAAAAATGCGTTACAGTGTTTTTATGAACACTTAAATGTGGGTGGACGAGTGTTGATTGATCTCGTTTTTCCAACGGATTGGACAACAGGTAAAGTTTCAACCAATGCTTACGAAATCTCACCTGTTGAAGGAATTACCCTTGAAAATCACTCGGTTGAAATCGACTGGATCAATCAATGGACATTATCCTATTTAAAATATGAAAAATGGCGCAAGGGAAAGTTAGTCGAGACGGAATTGCAAAAATTAGTGTTGCGTTGGTATGGTGTTACCGAGTTTCAATTATTATTAGAGGAAATTGGTTTCACCGATGTGACCTATTCTGCGGATTATACGTATCAAAAACAACCATCAAAAACGAGTTCAATCTTGACTTTTGAAGGGACTCGAAGTAAGAAGTAATTGATAACAAGAGTATTTTTTAATTATTGAACTTGACCAAACATAGGAAAGAGGGCTGTGACAAAAGTCACAGCCCTCTTTTTTGATGAACGTTTGATTGATAAATGGGTGACAAAAATCTGAAACTTAGAGAACACCTTACTTATTCACGATTCTTAAAAGAATTGGGTATTGCTCATTGCTGTTTCTTCGATAAACCATTCGCCGTCGATTTTGACAAACGTATGATTGGCTTCGGTAATGTGATTACGAAATTCTTCCGTGCCTTCATTAACGGTGCGTTGCTGGGTTTTGACTAAAATACGTTCACCATCTTCTTTTCGAACTTCGAATGAAAGAAGTGTGTGCTTCACATCATATGTTTCAAAAAAAGTCGTCATTTCTTTTTTTGTTGCTTCCCGTGCTTCAGGAATTAATGTCTGAAGGTATGTTTCCACATCTTCGTCATTGGCAGCTTGCAGATTTCTTTCTAATAAATCATAAACGGCATAAACATCTTCTTCGTTGGTAATGTTTCCTTTGATCTCTACTGCGCCAGCTTCTTGATTGATTTTCTCACTCATATCATTGGCTTTGTTCACGTTATTTAGAATAAAGATTAGAAAAATTAACCCTGCGATGCCGACAAATACTTTTTTTAACATCTTTCTTACCTCCAAAATTACGACGTTTAAACGTCGGATAACTTACTCGGACTTATTATACCATGATAGAGGTTCCGACCGAGAATGATTCCTTCAGGCATTGGATAAGGTCCATCAAAAGGCAAACGTTCAGCTGCTAGTTCTTCAATTGGCTGATCATTTTCGAGCCATGCTTCAATCCGCCAGATGGTCGTGTCGATCCGTCCTAAGATCCCACTGTAACGAATATCCAGAATTTCCCAACCAAATGCTTTATTTGCCGCAAACCAAATTTTTCGGTGCCCCAATCGTAACTCTTGGACTTGCTCTTTTAATTGATTGATGGTGACTAATAGTTCTCTCATTTGTGTTTTCTCACACGCAAGGTAGGCTGCTTTTAACGCAATTCCTAAATCCGTTTTGATGACAAGTAGGTCAGCAAGTCGCGTATAGTGAGCAAAGATTTCTGAATGATTAGCGCGGGAGCAAGTCTTTAATTCTTGTGCTAATTGTTTGTAATGTGTGGTTAAGTCAAAAGATGAAATGGTTTCATCGTAAAGGCCAAGTAATAAATCTTGATACAAAATAATTTTACTAATCGCCGAACCACTTGGATTGTTTTCAGCGACTCCTGGGGTTTGATCAAAACGATCGAGTAATAAATAGGCAGCCATCGATTCATGTTGGATTTCCATAAAGCGTTGGGCAAGGAGTTCATCGGGAACTTCTGCGTTAAATTGATGTTCGGCAAACAATTGAAGCCCGAGTAACGCCGTATCTAGTGGCGTTTCTGCTCCGTCATCGCCCCAAAGTGTTGCATAAACGGATTCAATCTGTTGTTTTTTACAGGCTGCTAAGGCTGCGTTTGTTGAAATCATTGTTTTTCCGTAATTCGGTGCAACGCCGTTAAAGGTCCAAATGCCACCCGCAAAGACAATCGGTTTTTCCAGTAATTGATGGCTAGCCAGTAAATTCTCATATTCAGATTCTTCATGGTGATAGTAATCCCAGTAGACCATTTTGACGTTTGGAATACTGTTAACGACTTCAGCAGGAATATCAAATTCTGGATCATAGTAGTCACCGGTTTTAGAACCAAGACGAAAATACATATCACTCCACATCTCAACTTCTAAATCAAGTGCATCGGTAATCGTTAAAACGTGCGCGAGGTGACGGTTCATAATGTCAAAGCGATTCTCAAAACCATTTTTTTGTAAATAACGTCCCAGACCTAATGTATGTGCCTCGTCCATTCCAATATGAATTTTTTTTGTACGAAATGGGCGTGAAGCTGCTTGAATCGCTTTTTCTAAAAATTCATAGGTTTTGGGTTCATCGACTAATAAAATATCTTCCGTATCACGCATTTCACGCGCAAAGTTCCATTTCAAAGGATTTTTTAAATGGCCTAAGACTTGAATCGAAGGAATGAGTTCAATTCCTAAAGCAAAACCGTAGTCATCGAGTTCTTTTAATTCCGTGTAAGTATAGCGTCCACGGAGATAACCAAAATAAGGATACTCAGGAATTTCATACGTATCTTCCATATAAAGCATGAATTGATTAAGCCCCATCGTGCTACACGTTTCCAATAATTCTTTGATTTTTTCGACAGTCGGGACGGCATTGCGTGACGTATCGACCATCGGACCAATCAACTTGAAATGAGGATGTTCCACTAAATGATAGGTTTCTTGTTCCCAATGAGCGAGGAGGAGAGTCAATCCTCTAAAAAGATGTGCCGGTTCACGAAACGTAATTTGGATAGCGTCGATGGTTTTTGATACCATTAATGATTCGCCTTGTTGTTGGAGTTTAATTTCGATACCATCTGTATGAATGGTATACCCTAATTTTGGTGCAAGAATCTGTAAGCCGGTTTCCACTTGCGTTAAATCACCTGTAAAATATATCGCTTTCATTTTTTTATTCTCCTTTTTATTTAAGTCACCGTTAGTATAGTATAAAAGACTAACGGTGTACCTATTCGTAAAAAGTTACACATTGAAAGCGGTTATTACATAGTAAAGATGCCCAAAATTGACCAATCAATCAGATCATACAAGGGAATATCACGCTTAAAAGTGTTTTTTTGGGAGCGTTTGAATGCTGTCATGACTGACTTTGTAAGCGGGTCAAAAACCACATATTGAGAACAATTGATGAAAGGGCTATTCTGAAAACGTGTTCAGCAAGCAAATGATTTTGAAGGGGGAAAAAAAATGGAGTTAACTGGCAATAAGCCGCAATTAACTGCGCAACAGAAAAAAAGAGAAAAAAGAAAAAAAAGCATCCTGGCAAGTCGTCAACTGTACGTCTTTATCTTACCAGCGTTCTTAGCTTTCTTTATTTTCTCGTATATCCCAATGTATGGAGTAATGATCGCTTTTAAAGATTATATTCCGACGTTAGGTGTTTGGGGGAGCCCTTGGGTGGGATTCAAACATTTTCAACGTTTCTTTGATTCTTATTATTTTTGGGACTTATTAAAAAATACGATTGGCATTAGTGTCTATTCATTAGTCGTTGGGTTTCCTTTACCCATTATTTTAGCACTTGCTTTAAATGAAATTAAAGATGGCCCATTAAAGAAATTCTCGCAAACGGTTACTTATGCACCAAACTTTATTTCAACGGTTGTAATGGTTGGGATGATTTTAGCTTTCTTAAATCCCTCAACAGGGATTATCAACCACGTCGTGCAATTTTTCGGGATGGAACCAATCGCCTTTATGGAAAATCCCCGTTGGTTTAAAACGGTGTATGTCTTATCAGGTGTTTGGCAAGGAACCGGTTGGGGTTCTGTGATTTATCTCGCAGCGTTAGCGGGCGTTGATACCCAGTTACATGAAGCGGCCGTCGTGGATGGTGCAACACGCTTACAACGCATTTGGCACATTAACTTACCAACGATTCGTCCAACAATGGTGATTTTATTAATCATGAACGTCGGATCAGTGATGAACTTAGGATATGAAAAAATCTTATTAATGCAAAACCCGTTAAACATGGAATCTTCAAACGTGATTGCTACGTTTGTGTACCAACAAGGGTTATTAGAAGCACAATATAGTTATGCGGCAGCTGTTGGTCTATTTAACTCAGCGATTAATGCGATTTTAATGATTTCCGTGAACAAAATTGCTTCGAAGCTTGGCGAGTCCAGCTTATTCTAGAAAAGGAGGACCATAAGAGATGAATAATCGTTTAGTGAAAGACACCAAAGCAGATAAAGTTTTTATGATTTTTAACTACATTTATATTATTTTAGCCGTAGGAATCGTATTGTATCCACTGATTTATATTATCAGTGCTTCGATTAGTGATCCCCAATATGTGAATTCAGGAGAAATGTGGTTGTTCCCGAAAGGATTTACGTTAGAAGGCTACAAAACAATTTTAGATAATGATAGCATTTGGCGTGGCTATTTAAACACGATTTACTACACGGTATTAGGGACAACGATTAACTTAGTCGTGACGTTACCGGCAGCCTATGCTTTATCCCGTCCGGACTTTTACGGACACAAAACGTTTACAACGTTCTTATTAATTACGATGTTTGTCAGCGGGGGATTAATTCCAACATACTTACTGATTAAAAACTTAGGGATGTTAAATACCGTTTGGGCGTTAGTGTTACCAGGTGCGGCTTCTGTTTATAACATTGTCGTAACACGGACATTCTTCCAAAGTACGATTCCACGAGAGATGGAAGAAGCGGCCATTATTGATGGCTGTTCCGACTTCAAATTATTTATGAAGATTGTGTTACCACTTTCGACACCAATCATTGCCGTAATGGCGTTGTTTTATGGGGTCGGCCACTGGAATGGCTTCTTCAGCGCTTTGATTTATTTATCTGACAAAGCAATGTACCCATTACAAATGGTCTTACGTGAAATCTTAGTCTTGCAAGATATGTCGTCAAACTCAATTGGCGGGACAATGACCGGCGAAATGGCCGAGTTACTTTATTCTAAACAACAACTGGCAGCAGTGATTAAATACGGTGTCATGATTGTTTCTACATTACCAATTATTATGATTTATCCATTCCTACAAAAGTATTTCGTTAAAGGAATGTTGGTTGGTTCTGTTAAAGGATAAAAAAGTATCATCCATTCGTTTAAAACGGCGTTAGCCGATTTAATAAAAAAGATTCAAGGGGAGAATTAGAAATGAAACAAACGAAAGTACTAGTCAGCTTACTCGCATGTGGTGTGTTACTTGCAGCATGTGGTAATGGCGGAGACAAAGAAAATACAAAAACAGAAGTAGAATTAGGCACAGCTGGAGAATTTCCTGTTGTAAAAGAAAAACTTTCAATGACGATGATGGGTCCTTCTACAGGCGCATCTGAATGGGCAGATATGGGCTTTTTCAAAGGAATGGCCGAAAAATCAAATATCGAATTTACGTTTACGACGCCTCCGGTAGCTGATTTTGGCACAAAGTTAAACTTAGCATTTGCAAGTGGTGACTTACCAGATGTTTTATTCGGTACCGATACGAACACATTGACACCAGCGATGGAAATGGACTATGGTAGTCAAGGAATTTTAGTACCAATTGAAGATCTAATTGCGGAAAATATGCCGAATTTTAGTAAAGTATTAGAAGAAAATCCAGATGTTCGTAAGTCAATTACAACACCGGACGGTCATATTTACTCATTACCAATGATTCACCGCGGAAATACAGCGATTTGGCCTCGTGGACCAATCTGGTATAACGGCGAATGGTTAGATGCGTTAGGCGTAACGGAACTTCCAAAAACAACGGATGAATTTTATGACTTACTCGTTCGCTTCCGTGATGAAGATCCAAACGGTAACGGCAAAAAAGATGAAATTCCATTGACAGATGTGAAAATGGATTCAACTCGTCCATGGTTAATGTCAGCATTTGGAATTACGGACCGTACGATTGAAGAAATCGATGGTAAAGTCGTGTTTACACCAGTAACTGAAAACTACAAAGAATATGTGACATTTATGAATAAATTATATTCTGAAAAATTATTAGACCAAGAAGTTTATTCGCAAGCGGATGAGCAAAAGAAAGCGAAAGGTCAAAACAATCAAATCGGATTATTCCCAGATTGGTTCTCTTTCTTTACGACAGGTCGTCAAGAAAATGAAGCTGTGATGGATCCAATGTTCTACCCATTAACGTCAGATATTAATACAGAGCGTGTAACGCCAGGTAGCCCACGTATGGGTCGTTCAACATTCGCGATTACAAGTAATAATCCTTCACCTGAAGCAACGTTACGTTGGGTTGATTATTTCTACAGTGAAGAAGGCGCAGATTTCTTAAACAAAGGTCCAGAGGGCGATTTCTGGGTGTATGCTGAAAATGATAAAGGCGAACAAGTTCGCGTCTTTGCAGAAGGTGTTGATCCAACTGAGTCTGAAGAAGCACGTTCAAAAGTAACACCAGATTACGGTATCATGGTACCAAAAGTTGAATTCCCTTCAGATCCAAGTTCAAATGTTTTACCAGATGCGAATGCGGTTAGTGATACAACATTCCAAGATTTCTTAACGGCTGAAACGGAAGAGAAAATCACACCGTTTGCGAAAGTGACTTTCCCATTATTATACTTAACAACGGAAGAGTCTGATAAAGTTCGTGACGCTGCAACTGATTTAAAAACATATGTTGAACAAATGGAAGCGAAATTTATCACTGGATTAGAACCGATCTCAAACTGGGATAAATACGTGCAAACACTTGAAAGCATGGGCTTAGAAGAATACGTAAGTGTGCATCAACAAGCTTACGATCGTTGGGCAAGTGCTGAGTAATTTTTTGATGATACAACCAAAAGCGAAGACATCGAGAAAATCGTTGATCTTCGCTTTTTTTCACTGGAAATTTGGATAGATAAATTGAAATCTACCTGTCCATGCATGTTATTTTATTATGTGGGAAACGTTGTAAAATAAGTTTAGAGTAGTCACAAATGTTGTTTATATGAGAACGCTTCAAGTTTGCCTTAAATAAATCATAAGAACAGACAATTCTTAGGGCATTTTCATCGATTTTAACTAAAAAATTCGCTTGTTTTATGGTAAGCTATTACATGTAGGTTTTTTATAAGTTTTAGGGGGGCAACAAAAAATGAGAGAAATGAAAGGAATCATTAAAGGTAGCTATGTTTTGGGGCAAACCATTATTGATGGTCTATACTTGCAACTTTTATTTATTCTATATGCGTTAAAAGGAGCCGTTTTATTCGGAGTCTTTCCGGCACTAGCTGCGGTTTTTCAAGTGATTTATCTTTTCTTTATTCGTGGAAAAGAATACGTGAAAATTCGTGAGGAGTACGGACAATTTTATCGAAAATATTTTAAAATGAGTAATTATCTGGGATACACGATGCTAGCGGTGGGAGGATTTTTAACCTTCGACTTACAAGTGAATAAAACATATGTCCAATCAGCCATCGTTCATTACGGGCTAATTTTGTTATTCATTTTGTTTTTAGGAACCTGTTTGTTCGTTTTTCCAGTACTATGCCGTTATGAATTAACGTATAAGCAATACCTTCGACAAGCGGTTACCTTATTTTTTACGAACTTAACGGAAGCGATTGCGATGTTAGTTGGAACGTTTGTCATTATGGCGATTTATGTGGGGATACCGATTTTACTGATTATTGCCGGTGTACCGTTGATTATTGTGCCAGTGATGTGGTTTGCTTTACAAGGAATGAAAAAGACAGAAGCTAGGGCTGATACGCTATGAAAAAGCTATTCGGATCATTTAGACAAATCCGCTTTAAATTTAAAACACAGACTTTTCGTCGGTATGTTTTTTCCTATTTATTAGTGTTTTTGCTCCCATTTTCAATCGTCTCTTTTATTTGGTATCGGACGTCAACGACAAGTATCAATGATCAAATTGACTTATCGGCGAAAAATCAATTGATTCAAGTGCAATCGATTATGTCCGGAAATTTGAGTCAGTTAGATTTGATTACGAAACAAATGACTTACAATCCTTCTTTAACCGAGAAAATGGCAACGCATCCATACTATGCAACAGAAATGATTAAAGAGTTACAACGCTACAAAATTTATAGTAATTTAATCGAAGAATTATACATCTATTTTTATGATCAACCGAACAAATTGTATTCAGCGAGTGGACAAATGGATTTTTCAACCTTTATTGAAAGAAGATATGATTTATTTGTGTTTGAGGAGAAAGGTCTAAGAGAATCGCTTAGTACCAATGTTCCATTAATTTATACAGTCCCGAAAGTCTCGTTTGATGATAGTCTCGGTTTAATGTCTTATTTTGTCCCGTTAACTTCAGCAGAAGGTAGCCCATATGGCACGGTGATGTACACGATGAAAATGCTGGATATTCAACGAGCGCTAGAAAAAGCGATTGACCAAGAGTCGGGAAAAGTGTTGATGTTGGATAAACATTATCGCTTACTGGCGGCATCCACGATGGATGATATTCCTGAAATGATGTATCGTCCATTGCAAGTCGAAGCATTACTGAAAGAAGAATCGAAGAAAACCAGTGAAGGTGAATTTCGGATTAGTACCGTCCAAGATGAAGATTTTGGCATTACCTATGCGGCCTTAACCAATGGGAGTCTTGCTTTAAAAGATGTCAAGAAAACCCAATTACGCTCTTTGACAATCGTCATGTTCTTACTTGCGAGTGGTGTAGTGGTGGTTATCTTTATAGGTCGCCGCCAATATCAACCGATTCATGAGTTAGAAAAATTGATGGAGCAACAAATGGGTGATGCTTCTGGCGATGAAGAATTAGACAGCTTGGATAAAATTGGAAATCACGTGGTGACGTTCTTAAAACAAAACAAAGAACTGCATCAAGAAATCAAACGCCAAACGCCACTTGCGAGAGAACAAGTTCTTAGAAAACTCTTAATGGGACGTTTTAAAGACAATCAAGAAATTGATTTATTGCTTCAAGCGGTGAATGTGAAACTATATAGTCATGGCTATTTTGTCATGTTAGTCGATACAAAAATGGTCACAACGACAACGAGTATCCAAAACCAAGAATTTTTGATGAGTTTCCTGGACGATCTTTCAGGCGAAAATTACCAAGCGTATGGATCAGAATTATTATCTAGTCAGGCTATTGCGTTATTAGTGAGCTTGGGTAAAAATAGTGATCCACAAAAAGTCGTCAAAGAAATTGTCGCAAAAATTGTGTTAGAAAATGTCGTCGCTCCAACCGTGGGTGTCGGGGGTGTGGTCAAAGAATTAAGTGGGGTTAATCTCTCCTATATTGAAGGATTAGCGGCCTTGGAATATCACACGATTTCCGGTTTACCGAATCAAATTTTATTCTTTAATGACATTAAGCATACGAAGAAAAAAGAAACTTTTTCTTATCCAACAGAAGAGCAGTTGAAACTGCGTCAAAGTTTACAACAAGGGAATTACGAGATTGCAGAAGAGACGATTCATGAGCTGGTTCAAAAAGGGATTAAAGAGCAACCGACAATTGCTGGGATGAAGCTCTATAGTTACTACCTATTAAATAGTGTCGTGACGAGCGGCGTTGAGATTGTGGGACAAGACTTTTTCCAAGAAGCAGAAGCGGCCGCAGATTTTTCGAATATTTTTGAACTTGAAAAAGAATTACTCGCAATGAGCAAACGAATTTGTTGTGTTGTGCAAAAAAATCCAAAAAATCAAGAATCGCAATTACAAAAAGATATCTTCTCCTACATGGATGCACACTATACGTCACAAGAATTTTCGTTAGAACAAGTCGCAGAGGAATTTGATGTCTCTGTTTCCTACTTAAGTCGCTTTATCAAAAAAGAAAGTGGCGTAACGTTTTCGAAATATGTTCAAGATCGTCGTCTCGAAAAAATTAAACGAGATTTAATTGAAACAGGTGCACCGATTAAAGATATTATTACATCTGCTGGTTACTATGATGTATCGAACTATACGCGTAAATTTAAAACGATTGTTGGGATGACTCCTGGACAATTTCGTGAAAAAAATCGATAGAATAGAAAAGAGGATATCATAATGGTTAAAAGGTTAATTAGTGCAACAGCATCAGAAGTTCGTCAAATGAATCGCGAAGACATGTTTGAAGCAATTAAAGCGAGTGAAGGACGTGTCATTGTGAGTGAAAATGTTTGTTGTTCGGCGACAGCCACTGACAGTACGACCAATGCAGAATTAGCGGCAGCGTTTGGAGCAGATATGTTACTACTCAATCTGTTTGATTGTTTTAATCCGGTCGTGATTGGCTTACCCGGTATTGGTTTATCTGAAGCATTTGATTACTGGGCGCATCCAGAAAAAAATACACGCAATCCAATTGCTGAATTAAAACATTTGACGGGCCGTTTAATTGGAATTAATTTAGAACCAGTTGCGCCAAATCAAGCAACCATGGGGCAAAAGGTTGAAATTGGTAATGGCCGTAAAAGTACCGCAGCGACCTTCCAAGCGGCTCAAAAACTAGGTGTGGATTATATTTGTTTAACGGGGAATCCTGGGACAGGTGTCACGAATGAGCAAATTACAGAAGCGATTCGAGTGGGGAAAGAAAACTTTCAAGGATTAATTATTGCTGGGAAAATGCATAGTTCAGGTGTCGATGAACCAATCATGACACCTGAGGCGATTCATGAATTTGCTAAAGCAGGGGCAGATATTCTACTCTTACCAGCGGTTGGAACAGTTCCAGGATTTGATCAAGAAGAACTAAAAGCTGCTGTGAAACTTGCGAAGCGCTTAGGCATGTTAACCATGTCAGCAATTGGTACGAGTCAAGAAAGTGCCTCGCCGGAAACCATCCGTCAAATTGCGTTATGGAATAAAATGTGTGGCGTTGATTTGCAACACATTGGCGATGCCGGCTATAGCGGGGTTGCACCTTGCGAAAATATTTACCACTTATCAGTTGCGATTCGTGGAATGAAGCATACGATTCAAATCATGGCGCGTTCCATTAATCGTTAACTCGCTAGATAAAAATAACCGAAAGAGACAAAAGACGTTCATCCGTCCTCTGTCTCTTTTTTGCGTAAAAGAAAAGGTTTCAAGTAAAAGAGGCTCAAAAAACTATGTAATCTAGGATGAAAGCGTTCTAACAGGAATACATATTGTCTTCACTTCTGTGACTAAGTAGAGTAGGGGTGACCGTTAAAGGAATCATCTCATTGCTGAGTCAATAGCGTGAACGGTTAACTAGAGGAGGGATTGACATGACCAATGAACACTTAGACATTGAAGAAAATTTAGAGGCGACGTATAAAAGCTACTCAGAATTACCCGAAAACATTCTAAGAAAACTCGAATGGTTTCAAGACCAAAAAATTGGTGTGATTTTTCACTGGGGAATCTATACAAATGCGAGTATTGTTGAATCGTGGCAGTTATCAGAAAGAAGATGACTGGGCCCGAAAACGTGGTGGTTGGCGCAACGACATTGATGAATTACGGGAAGATTACTGGAACTTGCATTATCAATTTAATCCCCATAAGTTTGATGCAGCGGATTGGGCAAAAACGTGTAAAGAAGCGGGTTTTCGCTATATGATTTTTACGACGAAGCATCACGATGGCTTTAACATGTATGACACAAACTATTCAGATTATAAAGTGACGAGTGAGCCATGTCCGTTTGCCAAAGATCCACGGGCCGATATTTTTGGTGAAGTCGCGACTGCTTTTCGCAATGAAGGGGTTGAGTGTCGGCGCGTATTATTCAAAACCCGATTGGCATTCACCGTTGTACTGGGTACCTGGTGAGCGACCAAAAGGACGATATGCAAGTTATGACCCATTGGAATATCCGGAACGTTGGGCGCAATATGATCAATTTGTTCATGACCAACTGGTGGAAATCACGCGAAATTATGGTGATTTAGATATTTTGTGGCTCGATGATGGTTGGGTCAATAAACGCCATGAGCAATTAGATATGACGCGCATTGTCACGGACGTTCGCCGAAACCAACCGGATCTTTTAGTGGTTGACCGTAGTATTGGGGGCATTCATGAAAATTATGTGACTCCGGAACGCAAAATACCAGATGTGCCACCGACTAAGGCGTGGGAGAGTAATATCCCTTTAGCTAAAAATTGGGGATTTTGTGCCAATGATGAATTTAAAACGTTCGCTGAAATACTAAAGAGTGTGGTAAAAGTGGTGGCGATGGGCGGTAATATTATCTTAGGTTTTGGCCCCAAGCCAGATGGGACACTTTCGAATGAGGCAAAAGCGATTTTAAAACCATTAGGTACATGGCTGGCGACATTTGGCGCTGGGATTTATGAAACGCGCCCAGTTGACGCTCCATTACCACGTGGCTGGTACGCGACTAAAAAAGGGCACAGACTGTATCTTTTCCACGAAAAAGGGGAGATGCTACCCTTAGAAATCCATGATCTACCGGCCGGAATCAAAGATATTCGCTTGTTAGCGACGCAAGAAACCGTCTCTTTTGAAACACTGAACCAAACCTTGGATCATGAAGCGTTATTCGAAGTCTACCAAATCGATTATGCATCAACGGTCACGAAGTAGTCTGTTTTAATGAATGAAGGAAGATATTGGATGGGATAAGATGAGACAAATACAATCGCATGTACGCGTGCGTGGCATGGCTAAAATTATTTTTGGGAATATCCTTTTAGCTTTAGCTTATGCGAAATGGATGGTTCCACGAGGGATTATCAACGGAGGCGTGACGAGCCTTTCGTTAGTTTTACAAAAAATCACACAGCTTCCCTTGCCTTGGTTATCAAATGGTTTAACGCTGTTATTGTTAGTGATTTGTGGGTTATTTTTAGGAAAAGCGAGTTTAATGAAATCAATCGTGAGTAGTCTTTCATACATGTTCTTCTTTACGTTGTTTTATGAATTGCCTTTTACGCTCATGACGACGTTTCCCATCGATTTTTTACTCGCTTGTTTGTTGATTTCTTTTGGTTATTATTGTTGTTTATCAGAAGGTTCTTCGACAGTCGGTGTGGATGTGATTGCGCTCGTGCTTTATCAAAAAAATCCGCAACGAAACTTAGCGAAGATGATTCGTCATTTGAACCTCTCCGTCTTAGTGTTAGGCTTATTAACCTATGGCGTGTTTGCGGTTTTGACGGGATTTCTCTTTAGTGTTAGTTATGCTTGGTTTTTAGAAAAATGGTTAGCGTGGGATGCTAAACGGCAACAAAAAGGGCTAGATATCGCGCAAAATCACTGATGTGTATTCCTTGCGAAAGCGCTGTAAGAGAAACACATATTGTCATGTATTCGTTTTCTTAGTAGAGTGAAGATAAGATTCGATTAGGAGGAGTGAGATTAATGATAAAATTTCCAAAAGATTTTTTATGGGGTGCGGCAACGTCTGCCCCACAAACAGAAGGTGCTGCATTAGCGGATGGTAAGAGTCCATCGACATGGGATAAATGGTTTGAAATGGAACCAGAATTGTTTTTTGACCAAGTAGGACCAAACGACACGTCGAATGTTTATTACCAATATAAAGAAGATGTCGCTTTAATGAAAAAAATGGATATGAACTCATATCGGACATCGATTGCCTGGACGCGTCTATTACCAGATGGCAAAACGTTAAATCCAAAAGCGGTTGAATTTTACCGTAACTATTTCCAAGAAATGCTTGATAATGGCGTTGAACCAATTATCAACTTATTCCACTTTGACATGCCATGGTGGTTAATGGAAAAAGGCGGTTGGGAAGCGAGAGAATCCGTTGATCATTTTGCTTTTTATGCAAAAACGGCTTTTGAACAATTTGGTGATTTAATCAAGACATGGGCAACCTTTAATGAACCACTAGTCCACATTGAATGTGGCTATATGGGAGATGCCCATTGGCCAAAAGTTCGTGACTTCAAACGAGCGATTCAAGTTGGTTACCATACGATGTTAGCACACGCGAAAGCGGTAGAAGCTTATCGAACCAATCCTCATAATGATGGGAAAATCGGGATTATTTTAAACTTGTCACCAGTTTACGCGAAAAGTGAAGAGCCGGCCGATCAAGAAGCGCGCCATAAAGCAGACTTAATTTACATTCGTAGTTTTGTCGATACGGTAGCACTCGGTTACTTCCCAGAAGAATTGATCGAGATGTTGCGTGAAAGTGACTTATTACCGACAACCATTGCAGGAGATCGTGCGATTTTTGAAAATAATATTGTCGATTACGTCGGTGTGAATTATTATCAACCACTACGAGTGCAAGCACCAGAAAATCCAGTCTTTCCAGCTCAATCACCAGGAGCGTGGGCACGTGGTTATAATTGGCCTGAAAAACGCATTAATCCGCACCGTGGATGGGAGATTTTCCCAGAAGGTATCTATACGATTGCGATGCGTATGAAAAATGACTATGGGAATATGCCGTGGTTTATTTCTGAAAATGGTATGGGTGTAGAAGGCGAAGAACAATTCATGGACGAAAACGGCATTATTCAAGATGATTACCGGATCGAATTTTTAGAAGAGCATTTAGAATATCTCGCAAAAGCAATTGAGGAAGGCAGCAACTGTTTTGGCTACCATATGTGGACGTTTTCTGATTGCTGGTCATGGTTAAATGCGTATAAAAATCGTTATGGTTATTACCGAATTAACCGCGACGATCACTACCGTCGTTCAGACAAAGCAAGTAGTTATTGGATGAAAAACGTGATTAATCAACATGGTTTTACAAGAGGGGAGCGTACTGATGACGAGAAAAAATGAGTGGATCTTAGCAATCAATGATCCGAGTTTATTAATCATTGCACGACGTTTCAACCAATTGATTCAAAAAATCAATGGTGTTCCAGGGAAAATTTCTCAAACAACGGCAAAAGGAGCAATTTCTTTACAGTTAGATCGTCAAGCGA
The DNA here is from genome assembly GCF_051713805.1 of Enterococcus sp. DIV1314a. Lineage (NCBI taxonomy): Bacteria > Bacillati > Bacillota > Bacilli > Lactobacillales > Enterococcaceae > Enterococcus > Enterococcus sp. DIV1314a. The sequence continues at coordinate 1,646,543 of NZ_JBIOQP010000001.1, forward strand.
CAGACAATAAGATCGAAAAAAATGAAACCATTACAATCACAGGGAAAACTGAGCAGGCGGTTCTTCAAACAGCCACGTACGCTCTATTACGAGAACATTTAGATCAACTAAATAAGGGTGAAACGCTTGTTCAGATGGCTCAAGAGCGTCGAATCTTTATGCTAGATATGGGGCGGAAGTTCTTTTCGAAAGAGACGATTCTCAGCTTTATTGATGTTTTGAGTTTTGCTCAGTTTAATTTTCTTCAATTACATTTTTCTGAAAACGAAGGCTTCCGAATCGCGTGCGATACGGCACCAGAAATTGTTTCGGATGATTTCTTATCAAAAGCCGATGTCATCGAGATTATTCAGTATGCGCAATGTTGTGGTATCGAGATTATTCCTGATTTTGATAGTCCGGGTCATTTAAAACAACTATTAAAAAACCGGCCGGAGTGGCAACTCGAAAAGAAAAATGCAGAAGGGGAATTTGAAAAAAATCCCACCGCGTTAGATATCACCAATCCAGAAGCGGTTGAGTTTATTCTTTCAATTTACAAAGAATACGCGGCCCTCTTTTCAAGTAGCACGTACTTTCATATTGGAGCCGATGAATTCGTTGATTTTGATGAAATGGAAGCTTATCCGCAACTTCAAGATTATGCCAAAGAAGTTTACGGTGAGTCTGCAGAAGGAATTGATGCCTTTGTTGGGTATGTGAATCGAATTATTGAAGCAATCAATGGTTTTGGTTTTATTCCACAAGTTTGGAATGACGGGTTTTTCCGCTTGAATCGAGCAGAAGTGGTGAAACTTTCGGAAGCAGTCGAAATTACCTACTGGACAAAATGGAACCAACACATGGCACCTGTCTCGACGTTTATTGATCGAGGATATACCGTTATCAATTTTAATGATAACTATTTTTATTATGTGTTAGGTGAACATGCGGGGTATACGTATCCGACTTATGAAAAAATAATCGATTCGTGGACACCAGATATGTGGCCACAAGAACAAGTAGTTGCGGTAGATACGACGCAATTACCAGGCGTGGCAGTGGCAGTCTGGGCCGATCGACCGGATGCTCAAACGCAAGAAGAAGTGCTCTTACATGTTTCGGAAATCTTCTTTGCAGTCATGCAAAAACAAATGGGTGACGTCTTCATTACAAAAGATGCCCTAACAGCCTTTTTAGCGACCATTCTAAAATAAATCAATCGCTTATAGGGAAATCGTTTCCTTCTTTATTGCATTGCAAAAAACCGTCTCAAAAGCATCATGGACTGATCGCTTTTGGGGCGGTTTTTGTTGATTTGAGTTATCTTTCGTTAGAGCGCGATAATTTTTGTTCCGTGGACTTCTGGAACACCAAGCGTTTGTGCGACTTCGGCTGCATTTTCATGCGTAATGCCACCACCAGGTAAAATCAAAATCCGACCATTGGCATAAGCGATTAACGCTTTTAAGTGTTCATAGTGTTCGCTGATTGGAACCCCGGCTGGGCCACCATGCGTTAAAATGCGGTCGACACCATGTTCAGCGAGCCAATCAATCGCGGTAAACTGTTTTTCTACCGGCATCGCATCAAACGCCATATGAAACGTAATAGGCAGGCCAATTGCGCGATCAATTAAGACGTCAAGCGCTTCTTCATCAAGGTCACCATCAGCTGTTAAACAGCCAATGACGACGCCATCTGTTCCTAATTTTTTGGCTTCAATCAAATCGGTTTCCATTATTTTTAATTCATAATCGTTGTACACAAAATCGCCACCACGTGGACGAATAATCGTCATCACAGGAACCCCGTGATCGTGAGCATAGGCGACAGTACTTTCAATCACTCCAGCGCTAGGAGTCGTCCCACCCACAGTCAAATTATCACAAAGTTCAATTCTTTTGGCTCCATTGGCAATGGCTTGGGGAACATCTGTAAAGTTTTCAGCACAAAATTCTTTTAGCATTTTCATAACTCCTTCAATATTTTCTACATTGTCTTCACATTTTAGCATAAAAATATGCTAAAGTAAGAAAGAAAGTGTGGGTGAAGAAAGATGTTAAAAAAAATTGAGCGCGGTGCGATGTTTATTCAAACACAAAGTGACTTATTTCGATGTCCAACGTGCCATCAAATGATGCATGCGCAGGAAAAAGCGCTCGTTTGCCTTGAAGGCCATCGTTTTGATGTGTCGAAAAAAGGTACCCTCTATTTTTTAAATCATCAGATAAAAACAGATTACGATCGAGAAATGTTTGAACATCGTCGGAAATTAATCGTACACGGCATGTATCAACCTCTTCTAGATTTATTACAACCGTTTTGTCAAAATCAACGAATCTTAGATGTAGGGTGTGGAGAAGGGAGTTTCTTGCAGCAATTAAATGAGCAAGCGACGCTTTTGCCGAGTGTTGGTTTTGATATTTCAAAAGAAGGAATCTATTTAGCTTCAGATTACGGAGAAAATGTCTTTTGGTGTGTAGCGGATTTAACCAACTTACCTTTTCAAGAAGACCGTTTTACAACCATTTTAAATATTTTTTCTCCTTCAAACTATCAAGAGTTTCAACGGGTACTAGTTGATGGCGGTCAACTCATTAAAGTTGTTCCAAGAAGTGGCTATTTAAAAGAACTTCGCGCGGCTTTTTATCCCGAAGATGAGAAAAAACAACATTATTCGAATCAAGCAGTCGTTGAAAAGTTTCAAGAAACATTTCGTGAAAGTGAGCGTCAAACGCTAACTTATGTCTTTGATATCCCTGAATCCTGTCAACTTTCTCTCCTAGAAATGTCACCGTTAGAATGGGGCGTTTCGATGGAAATAAAAGAAAAATTACAGAAAAACCCGCTAAAAAGGATAACCATTGATTTGGACATCCTAATTGGTCGGATTTCTGACTAAAATAGGAAGATTATGTGAAGATTCTTATAAAATCTTATTGAATTCCTCACAATGACGTGGTATATTAAGAACAAGTTAATTTTCATTGGTTTTTATCAGCATCCTGTTCTGATAAAAGTTAGTGAAAAGAACTTCACTAACGTAACGACTCGCCGTGCTAGACACCGAGTTGGTACGTTTTTTTTTTGACAAAATGTAAATTTACAGAAAAAGAGGGAAGACCGTGAATCATATCGCTTTATTTGAACCACAAATACCAGCTAATACTGGAAATATTGCTCGAACGTGTGCTGCGACCAATACGCCATTACATTTAATTGAACCTTTAGGATTTTCTGTCGATGATAAACAATTGAAGCGTGCCGGCTTAGATTATTGGCATGACGTGGAGATTCATTACCATCCAAACCTAGAACATTTTTTAGCGTTTGTAGGAGAACGTCCGTTACATTTAATTTCAAAATTTGCGAACAAAACATATAGTGAGATGAATTATGCAGATGGAGAAGATCATTTCTTCATTTTCGGGAAAGAAACGACTGGTTTACCAGAAGATTTCATGCGTGACAATGCCGAGAAGTGTTTACGAATTCCAATGAATGATGAACATGTTCGCTCATTGAATTTATCGAATACAGCCTGTATGATTGTTTATGAAGCGTTACGTCAACAAGGATTCCCGAACTTAGAACGCACTCATCATTACGAAAATGATAAACTTGATTAATTGAGATGAACATTGAAAGGAGCGAGCAACGATGTCTGAAAGAATGTATATAGTCGGCAAAGTTGTCGCTATTTTTTATCAAAACCCGTCGAACTTTTATAAAGTGATCTTGATTAAAATCACCGATACCAATAGCGATAATACCGATGACGAAATTGTCGTAACGGGGAATTTTGGTGATATTCAAGAAGATGAATTGTATCGTTTTTTTGGTGTCTTCGTGGAGCATCCAAAGTACGGACGCCAACTCCAAGTTGAAACGTACCAAAAAGAGCAACCGACTTCTGAAAATGGCTTGATTCAATTTTTGTCGAGTGAAAAGTTCCCAGGAATCGGAAAACGGACGGCAGAACGAATTATTGAAACGCTCGGAGAAGAAGCGATTGATCGCATCTTGGAAGATCCGACTTTACTTGAAGGAATTCCATCATTAAATGAAAAAAAACGAACGCTACTCGTGGAAACGTTGCGCCTGAACTATGGGATGGATCAAGTGATTGTCGGGTTGAATCGTTATGGCTTTAGCAGTCATCTTGCCTTTGCGATTTACAAGATGTATAAAAATGAAGCACTTGAGATGATTGAAGAAAATCCTTATCGTCTTGTCGAGGACATTGAAGGGATTGGGTTTAAAAAAGCTGATCAAATTGCGGAAGAGATCGGAATCAATGCCACTGCGCCACAACGGCTGCGTGCAGCGATTTTGTATCAAATCATGCATCACTGTTTACAAACTGGGCATACTTACGTTCCTGCTCAAATATTATTAGAACAAGCGATGTTTCTTTTAGAAAATAGCCGCCCGGTTGAAATTCAAGCGGAAGCTTTAGCTGACTGTGTGATTGAGTTGGTAGAAGAAGGGAAAATTCAGCAAGAGGGTACCAATCTATTTGAGAATAGTTTGTATTTTTCAGAAATGGGGATTGCGACACAGATCCAGCGATTACTCGATGACAATGACACCCTTCAGTATCCAGAAAAGAAATTAAATCAATTGATTCGTAAAGCGGAAAAACAATTAGGAATCACTTATGGTCCTTCACAAGAACAAGCGATTAAGGCAGCTGTTTCATCGCCGTTATTCATTTTAACGGGTGGTCCGGGAACAGGTAAAACAACTGTTATCAATGGGATTGTCCAAATTTTTGCAGAACTCCATGACATTGAACTCGATCTTAAAAAAAATACCGAAGAAGCTTTTCCGATTTTACTCGCCGCACCAACGGGACGAGCGGCTAAACGGATGAACGAAACGACTGGATTACCTAGTGGTACACTCCATCGTTTATTAGGCTTAAATAGTCACGAAAAAGCGCCAGAAGAAGGAACGAAAGAGGTGGAAGGACGATTGTTAATCGTCGATGAAATGTCGATGGTAGATACTTGGTTAGCCAATACCTTATTAAAAGCGATTCCTGACGGGATGCAAGTCATTTTAGTCGGTGATAAAGATCAACTGCCATCGGTTGGACCCGGTCAAGTCTTGCATGATTTGCTGGAAATCCCGATGATTCCAAAGCAAGAATTAACTGAAATTTATCGTCAAGGTGATGGTTCGAGTATTATCCCCTTAGCGCATGAAATCAAAAATGGACAAATGCCAAAAAATTTATTGGAAAACCAAAAAGATCGTTCTTATTTTCGTTGTGAAGCCCATCAGATTGAGCCGTTGATTGCGAACATCGTGACGAAAGCGAAAAACAAAGGGTTTACCGCCCAAGATATTCAAGTGCTTGCTCCGATGTATCGTGGTGTTGCAGGAATTAACGCATTAAACCAAATGATGCAATCGATTTTTAATCCAAATCCAGATGGACGAAAAAAAGAAGTCCAATTTAATGAATCTGTTTATCGAATTGGGGATAAAGTATTACAATTACAAAATATTCCTGAAAAAAACGTCTTTAATGGGGATATGGGAGAAATTGTCGGCATTACGTATGCGAAAGATTCAGAAGACAAAGTCGATGAACTCTTGATTCGTTTTGATTTAAATGAAGTCAGTTTTACGCGAAACGAATGGCAACAATTGACCTTGGCTTATTGTTGTTCGATTCATAAAGCGCAAGGGAGTGAATTCAAGATGGTCATTTTGCCGATGGTGCATCAATATCGGCGGATGTTACAACGGAATTTACTCTATACGGCGGTGACGCGAAGCAAAGAAATGTTAATTTTACTCGGGGAACCTTCTGCGTATCAACGAAGTATTGAGCAAGAATCGCATGTGCGGTTGACTGCTTTAAAATCACGCCTTCTTGGAACAACCTTAGGAGAGTCGGAGGTCGCCCATCCTGATACTCATCAAAAGGGACAAACGGTCGACACACCGACTGTAAAAGATCCTGAGGAGACGCTCAGTACAAACGATGTGCCAAGAAAGACGCCAGTAGAAGAAACGATTCTAACTATTCAAATGGTCGAAGAGGAACAGGTGGATCCGATGATTGGAATGGGCGAGATATCTCCGTTTGATTTTTTATTGAATGCATAAAGAGAATGACAAAAAAACGCCAATGTTGTCGCTTGCTGAACGACGAGATTGGCGTTTTTGATTTGATTTCAAAATGAGTACTCAAGAAAACCACATTTGTTGCGTGACAGGTGTCACCACGAGGTCAAATGAACTTTCTGGCAATAGTTCGCCGTCTGCTTGTCCGTATTGAGGAACGGTCGAAGTGAGCCGTAATTTACTCGTTGCAAAATGAACGAAATCCTTTGATTTTTCTTGTTTTTTAAAGATGAGCATTCCAATTAAGAGAAAGATTTTAAAAAGTGAGTGTCGCTCAACTAATACAAATTCGAATTCTGGAATCTTACTGTTAGCAGAAGGTGCTATGGCGATGCCCCCACCAAAATAGGGATGGTTGGTAATCGTACATAAAAAAGCTTTTTTAAAATTCCACTCTTGTCCGTTTGCTTCAACTAGAATGGGAAAGCCTGATTGTTTAAATAAGACACTAAGAACTGAAACAATGTAAGCCATTGAATTCAGTTTAAACTTTTTAAGGTGTTTTTTGGTCTCTTTTTGAGTTGTTTGATGAATAACGGCACCATCAATCCCAATGCCAATATTATTTAACGCAATCCCTGTTGTCCCTGAAATTTGTTCATGGTAGGAGAGAATAGAAATTGTTTGGGGCTCTTTTGTCTTGACGATATTCCAAAAAGCTTTGACTGCCTCACGCGAAAGGTCAAAACCGCGTGCAAAATCATTTCCCGAACCTGCTGGAATATAGGCAATCGGAACCTCGCTATCTAAACGATGACACTCATCAATGACTTGATGTAAGGTGCCGTCACCACCCAAAACAATCAGAAGGGGAAAAGGGTGATCAGAAGGAATCGATTCTTCTTCCCAAGGGACAAGAGTCGACTCAATGAGTTCTTTGGCAAATAATCGCTCGTGACCTGGATATTGAGTGAAATAAGTTGAGAAAAGAAATTGATTCTTTTTTAATAATTCAATGATTTCATTACCGGCTTGTTTCCCACTGCCACCACCAGAAGCAGGATTGATAATGATATGATAATGGAATGTCAACATGCTTAACCTCATCAGCTCTTAAGAATTTCTTATTATTATACCATGAATTACGAAAAAGAGAAAAAAAGACAAAAAAATAGAATCCGATGAGAGTTTTTTCGCTGTTTGTCTGGTTCAAATGCTTTTCAGACCTTTTACATCTACTTTACACTAGAAGGTTCTTATGTCCACTTCATAAGGGTGTAAACTCATCGGATTCCTATTCAATTAGTAAGGAGTTGCTCAAATTCCCACTTCCTTTTATGTTTTATTTGAAAGACTCACAACAACTCTGTTCTAGTAGCACCTTTTTCGGCTACTTTACTGGGAATTCCTATGTCTCCTTACACTTGTAGTATAGCATATATTCGACAAAATGCAAGCGTTTACAACTGTTTGAACTCATAAAGTTTGGCTCTCCATTGAATCATCAGAGAGTCCCTAAAGTTGTCTTTACGGCAATCAATATGACCCGGAATTATCTCGTTAGAAAAGGATTTGACGGCTAAAAACGTTGGTGTCAAGCGAAAGGTAAAATGTCCTAAACCTTAGGCTCACATTAATGCAAGCTTTTCCTTCGTAAAAACTTGCATTAATGTGACCGTATTTGGTAAAATGAGTGTTAAGCTGCTCGTTCAGCTTCGTATTCTTCGAGTGTTTTTCCGATGCTGCGAAGATATCTTTTGAAAGACTCTAGTTTCCACGGGTGAGATTGTGGGGGAATATACTGGCGTCTTTCTTTTTTTTGCTCTGGAATCGGGTCAAACTCTGTTGAATAGGCGTCATGTTCTTTCAGTCTCCTTGTTGTGTATATTTTTTCAGCGATATTTACATAGATTTCGCCGTTAAACGCTTCGATAACGAGGGCTTTTGATCCGCGTGTAAAGTACTGATCTTCGCTACCCTCCGTCGGTAAATAGTAGTTATTTTGATACCGAATGTGATGTCCACTATCGATTTTTCTATTTGCGACTCGTGCTAATAATAAATTCATCTCTGATTTCGTAGGTGCCTTCTCATAGATTGATTCCTTCGTCTTATTACCAAACTTCCTATTAAATGATTGAATCCATTTTGTTAAAAAATGATTGGCTTCCTCAATAGATTGGATCCCTGCTAATTCTAAATCTACAGGAAGTCGTGATTGAACCGTGCCGTTTAATCGTTCTACACGGCCTTTCGCTTGTGGAATAGAGGAGGTACGAATGTCAATACCGAGTTGATGGCAGGCAAAACCAAATTGCGTGAAGGTATCTTCCTCAACGACTTTCTTGGTTTTGGATTGATAGTCAAAAACGGTTCGTTTATCGGTTAAAAAAGCTAAAGGAATCCCTCGGTTACGGAGGATCTGATGGAGCACATGATAATAGCCATTGAGCGTTTCTTGCGTGTCGAAATACCCACCAACAATATCCCCAGAAGCGTCATCAATCGCTAAGTGAAGATGGGTGACGTCGTTCCCGAACCAATTGTATGAACTGGCATCCATTTGAATCAGCTCTCCTTGGTATTTTTTCCTAGAGCGGCTAGGATGGATTTTTTCGGGTGAAGCCAGTTGATCTTCGGCTCTTGGAAGCAGTGGATTATCAAGCTTTGTCTTTGCTTTCATTGATTGCGCTTTGATTCGAGCTTTTATTTTTTTTCGTGTCTTTCTTTGTGTTTTAGGTGAGATAATATTCGCTAGGTATAAAATATTTCGAATCGTTGTATCGGTGTAACAGATCGCATAATCCTCCTTTAATATTTCAGTAAAGTGCTTCACATTCGGTTTTATATTAAACTGTTGATAAAGCCCAATGATTTGTTTTTTTACATTCTCTGGTACGGCGTGTATCTGTTTTTTTCCTCTATTGCCGTGTGAAAAAACAGCCTTTCCTCCTTCTTGATATTTTCGAATTAATCGATTGACTTGCCTGATCGAGAGATCTAGTTCAACACAAGCTCTCTTCTTATCTTTTCTTTTTTCTGCGACCGCTTTTATTACGTTATATTTTTTATCTTCATTCATTGTTAGTATTATCCTTTTCATGGTTTGATTTTATCACGAAGGGACATTTTATGCTTCGACTACATTAAGACATTATCATGTTCGAACGATAAAAGGATTTGACGGCTAAAAACGTTGGTTGACTCTAGAGAAGGGTATGCTATAATACCACTTGCGGTTCATCAACCATCCCGCGTCAAAAAAACTTGGAGAAAGTAGGAAAAAAGAGTGAGTAAAAATAGTAATGGAGTCAAAGTAATTGCCGCAAATGCGATTATCATGGGGCTATACGTGGTATTAAGTTTAGTATTGCCTTTTTCATCAGGAGCCATTCAGTTTCGGTTATCAGAAAGTTTAAACCATTTAGTGGTTTTTAATCGGAAACTATTATGGGGCGTCTTTGGAGGCGTCATTATTTATAATTTATTTTTTGGATTTGGGATTTTAGATGTTGTTTTTGGTGGCGGACAGACGCTTTTAGCGCTTCTTTTGACAGCAAGTTTACATAAAATCGTTCCAAATATGAAAGCACGCTTAGCCTTGAACGTTCTCTTTTTTACAGCGAGCATGTTCATGATTGCGTTAATGTTAATGATGACGGCCGATTTACCATTTTGGCCAACGTTTGCAACGACTGCTTTAAGTGAGTTTATCATTATGACAATTTCCGCACCTGTCATGTATTGGATTAACAAAACGGTTGATTTTGAACAAAGAGTTTAATAATAGAAAAACAAGCGAGCACGCTCTCAATAATGAGAAGGTGCTCGCTTGTTTTTTTACTCTTGTTTAATCTGGAAGTATTGAATACTTGCAAGTAATTGATCAGAAATTTGGGATAAATTACGTGAGACACAGACGAATTCTGCCATTACTTTAATTTATTCCTGGCTGGCTTCGCTCGTTGTTTGGCTGATTAAATGAACAACTTCTTTTAGCGTATTTTATCCTTTCAACGCTATGACTTAATATGATTTGCTTTCATATTCAAATTCACGTGGTTCGGGTAGTCTAGAATCAACACGGGTTACGTGAAATTTCTTTCTTTCTAAACGGTAAATAATTTTATTTTTTGTTTCTTCATCGACTGTTTCTGGCAATGAGATTAAGACTTCTTGCTTCGTCTCACTTGGAACAAGGTTGAGCGTCAAGCAATTGAGAATGGGCGATACTTTTGAAACAATTTTGGTAATCGCCGTCAAGTCTGTTTGTTTACCATTGGTTTCGATGGTTAATGTATAACTGCTATTATCCAATCCGATCCGATCGTACCAAGCATTCAACATTTTTTCGTGGCTTAAGATGCCAAGAAATTCTTTTTGTTCATTTAACACGGCAATATATGGTAAGTCTCTCATTGAAAAGAAGAGATTAAAATAGGAAGAATCACTATAAATAAATTTCGTCGCATTTTTTAATAAGTAAGTAACCGGTAAATTCATGTCTCCATGACTGGCGAGGTGGCGATAAATATGCATACGGTAAATATTTCCCCTAAATAATTGATGATCCTCATCTAAAATAGGCACGCAGCGATTATTGGACGCTTCTAAAATCTCGAGTGCTTCTGCCAAAGTCAGAGATTCGGTTACAATCGTCAAGTCTTTCTTGGGAGTGACGATAGTTTCTAATAACATTTTTACTCCTCCAAATTTCATCTATTTCTAACTTGATTATAATATCATACAAATAAAGAAAGGCATAGATAGAATTGACAGTTTTTTAAAATCGTGATAGATTTACTATTAGTGACTCTCGTTTTTTTGAAACAAAGGAGGCCGTGAAATGGCAGTAAATAAATCAGCCTTAGCTTGTTCCGTCTGTGGTTCCCGTAACTACGCAAAAGCAGTAAGCCAAGGGAAAAAGACTGAACGATTAGAAATCAAGAAATTTTGTAAGTATTGTAAAGTACACACACTTCATCGCGAAACGAAATAAAGGAGGCCGAAAGTATGAAATTTTTAAGCAACGTCAAAGAAGAAATGAAAAAAGTCACTTGGCCAAGTGGGAAACAATTACGTAAAGATACAATCATTGTAGTAGAAACATCTCTTGTTTTTGCACTTTTATTTTATGTAATGGATACCGGCATCCAAACCATTTTTAGCTGGATTTTGAAATAAGTGTAAATGATTTTCACTAGCAGAAACTTAGAAAAAATGGTATAATCATACTTGAGAAAAAAACTTCGGATTGTCTGAGGTTTTTTTATTTGGATAAAAGACAAAGAATGATAGGGAGTCAATCAAAAATGGAATCTTTTGAAAAAAGCTGGTACGTATTACATACCTATTCAGGTTATGAGAACCGAGTAAAAGCAAATATTGAATCTCGTGCTCAAAGTATGAGAATGGGGGATTATATTTTTCGTGTCGTTGTCCCTGAAGAAACAGCAACAGAAGTAAAAAATGGCAAAGAAAAAGAAGTAATCAACAAGACATTCCCAGGTTACGTATTAGTTGAGATGACGATGACAGATGAATCATGGTACGTGGTTCGTAATACACCAGGTGTTACAGGATTCGTTGGGTCACATGGCGCTGGAAGTAAACCTGCACCGTTACTACCAGAAGAAATTAATTCTATTTTACGTTCATTAGGAATGAACGTTCGGAATAATGACCTTCACTTAGAAATCGGCGAAACCATCAAAGTGATTGAAGGTGCTTTTTCTGGTTTAGAAGGTCAAGTAACAGAAATTGACGAAGAAAAACAAAAATTAAAAGTCAATATTGAAATGTTTGGTCGTGAAACCAGTACAGAACTTGATTTCGATCAAATTGATAAAATTGATTAATTGAATACGTGAAAGAAGAGTCTAAACAGCGAGTTGTTGTGGCTCTTTTTTTTGTTGATTCATAAAAGAAAATATTTGATAAAATTCATCAAGAGCGCTTGTTTTGTCTTCGCTGACATTGTAATGTAAGGAGAATGATTAATTGTTTTATACGAGGGAGTGGAGAGTAGATCATGGATCAATTAAAGTATCGGAGTGTCTTTGATATTATTGGGCCGATCATGGTGGGACCGAGCAGTTCCCATACAGCTGGCGCGGCAAGAATCGGTAAAGTCGTGCGTCGTATTTTTGGGGAACAACCAACAAGTGTCGATATTTATTTATATGAATCTTTTGCAAAAACGTATCGCGGTCATGGTACCGATATTGCACTGGTTGGGGGATTATTAGGAATGGAACCCGACGACGAGCATTTAGCTGACTCATTAAAAATTGCGCATGAACAAGGAATGGAAGTTTGTTTTGTTCCAAAAAAAGAAAAAGCGGAGCATCCGAATATGGTGCAATTAAAAGTTAGCAAAGGCGCACATAAATTAACAGTGACCGGCATCTCGATTGGCGGCGGGAATATTCAAATTTCTGAAGTCAATGGCTTTAAGCTGTCCTTGTCGCTAGGAACACCGACATTTGTGATTGTCCAACAAGATGTTCCTGGTATGATTGCAAAAATCACCCAACTATTCTCGCAAGCGGATGTCAATATTAGTACCATGACGGTCACGCGTGAATCAAAAGGTGAAAAAGCGATTATGATTATTGAGACGGATGAGCGCCGGGATGATTTTTTAGCAGAAATTCAACAAATGGATGCGGTATATAGCGCGTCATATTTTGAGTAGAGGAGTAAAGAAATGTTTCATTCAATCGAAGAACTAATCGTACAAAGCAAAAATTATGATTCTGTTGCAGCATTAATGATTGCGACCGAGATTGCACTCACCGGTCGTTCTCGTGAAGAAATCCTCCAACTAATGGAGCGCAACTTAACAGTAATGGAGCAATCAATAATTGAAGGTGTGGCAGGGGTGACTTCGGTGACAGGATTAACCGGAGGGGATGCGGCGCGTATGAATGCCTATCTTTCAGCGGGAGAATTTTTAAGCGGAGAAATCATTTTAAATGCGGTACGTAATGCGATTGCTGTTAATGAAGTCAATGCCAAAATGGGCTTAGTCTGTGCGACACCTACTGCCGGAAGTGCGGGTGTTGTTCCAGGAGTTTTAATGGCTTGCCGTGAACCATTAGGCCTGACTCGTGCGCAACAACTTGATTTTTTATTTGTTGCAGGTGCATTTGGCTTAGTCATGGCGAATAATGCCTCGATTTCAGGAGCGGAAGGTGGTTGTCAAGCTGAGATTGGTTCAGCTAGTGCGATGGCAGCTGCTGCATTAGTTTGGGCAAAAGGCGGCAGTGCGGAACAATCCGCCCAAGCTGTTGCCATTACCTTAAAAAATATGATGGGTTTAATTTGTGATCCGGTCGCGGGTTTAGTAGAAGTCCCGTGTGTGAAACGCAATGCGCTAGGTTCTTCCCAAGCCTTTATTTCCGCAGATATGGCACTTGCTGGGATCAAAAGTGTGATTCCGGCAGATGAAGTGATTGCGGCGATGTATCAAGTCGGACGGCAGATGCCGGCAATCTTTAAAGAGACCGCAGAAGGGGGCCTAGCGATGACCCCAACGGCACAACGCTTAACAAAAGAAATGATGGGAACAGAATAATTGAGTAAAAAGTGTTGTGTTTTTGATTTTTTTTGTTATAATGTTTGGAGTGTGTGTGTCTGTGCATGCATGCTCGCAATATGAAGTAGTAAGTGGGAGGAGAAATTTGTATCTCCAATTAACCACATCACGGACTCAAGGAGGTATGTCTCGTGGCAAAGAAAGTAGATAAAATCGTTAAGTTACAAATTCCTGCAGGGAAGGCAACACCAGCTCCACCAGTAGGACCAGCATTAGGTCAAGCAGGCGTAAACATTATGGGATTCACAAAAGAATTCAACGCTCGTACAGCTGACCAAGCAGGACTAATCATTCCAGTTGTGATTTCTGTATATGAAGACCGTTCATTCACCTTCATTACAAAAACACCACCAGCAGCAGTATTATTAAAGAAAGCTGCTAACATTGCTAAAGGTTCAGGTACACCGAACAAAGATAAAGTTGCAAAAGTTTCAGCTGATCAAGTAAAAGAAATCGCTGAATTGAAAATGGAAGACCTAAACGCAGCATCGCTTGAAGCAGCAATGCGTATGGTTGAAGGAACTGCACGAAGCATGGGGATTACAGTAGAGTAATTTCTACAACCCTAACGAAGTAGCTTCTCGGTTCGTACTATGTTGAAAGATATAGGATACGTGGGAGGTTCTACCGTTAAAACCACATAAGGAGGAAACACAAAATGGCTAAAAAAAGCAAAAAAATGCAAGATGCATTGAAAAAAATTGACGCTACTAAAGCTTACTCAGTAGAAGAAGCTGTAGCATTAGCAAAAGAAACAAACATTGCAAAATTTGACGCAACGGTTGAAGTTGCTTACCGTTTAAATGTAGACCCTAAGAAAGCAGATCAACAAATCCGTGGAGCAGTAGTATTACCTAACGGAACTGGTAAAACACAATCTGTTTTAGTATTCGCTAAAGGCGAAAAAGCAAAAGAAGCAGAAGCTGCTGGTGCTGATTACGTTGGCGAAGGCGACTTAGCTAAAAAAATCTTAGATGGCTGGTTCGACTTTGATGTTGTTGTAGCGACTCCAGATATGATGGCTGAAGTGGGTAAATTAGGTCGCGTCTTAGGTCCTAAAGGTTTAATGCCTAACCCTAAAACAGGCACTGTAACAATGGACGTTACAAAAGCAATCGAAGAAGTAAAAGCTGGTAAAGTTACTTACCGTGTTGATAAAGCTGGAAACATCCATGTTCCAATCGGTAAAGTATCATTTGACGATGCGAAATTAGTTGAGAACTTCAAAACAATTCATGACGTATTAATCAAAGCAAAACCTGCAGCAGCTAAAGGTCAATACATGAAAAACATTTCAGTAACGACTACTTTTGGACCTGGTGTTCACGTAGCAACAGATTCATTTTAATTAGACAATAAATACTTGACTCAGTCATTGTATCTGTGATACGATGACTGAGGTTAAATATTAACTGTACCGAAGACAGTAGGTGACACTAGTCATAATTCCTACCGAGGACGTTTATTGATGAGAACATTCAATAGTCCCTCTATGTCTACGGTGGCATAGGGCTTTTTGTATTTATAGAGGCTCTTCCATCAAAATCAGGAGGTGAAATTAATAATGAGTGAAGCAATTATTGCTAAAAAAGCCGCTATCGTTGAAGAAGTAACAGAAAAATTCAAAACAGCTGCATCTGTGGTGATCGTCGATTACCGTGGATTAACTGTAGATGAAGTAACAAAATTACGTAAACAACTACGCGACGCAAATGTTGAAATCCGTGTTATCAAAAACTCAATCCTTTCACGTGCAGCGAAAGCAGCAGGATTAGAAGGTTTGGATGAAGTATTTACAGGACCAACTGCTGTTGCATTTAGTAACGAAGATGTTGTTGCACCTGCGAAAATCATTGATGAATTTTCAAAAGAAGCAAAAGCATTGGAAATTAAAGGCGGTATTATCGAAGGTAAAGTATCAACTTTGGAAGAAGTTACTGCTTTGGCGAAATTACCAAGCCGCGAAGGTCTTTTATCTATGCTTTTATCTGTATTACAAGCGCCAGTCCGCAACGTGGCTTACGCAATCAATGCAGTTGCAGAGAAAGATTCAGAAGAAGTAGCTTAATCGCTGCTTAAACACAAAAAAATTATCTATTAAATGGAGGAACTTAAAATGGCATTAAACATTGAGAACATTGTTGAAGAGCTAAAAGGCGCAACAATCTTAGAATTAAATGACTTAGTAAAAGCAATCGAAGAAGAATTTGGCGTATCTGCTGCTGCTCCTGTAGCTGTAGCTGCTGCTGGTGGCGCTGTTGCTGAAGAGCAAACAGAATTCACTGTTGAATTAACTTCTGCTGGCGATCAAAAAGTTAAAGTTATCAAAGCAGTTCGTGAAGCAACTGGTTTAGGACTAAAAGAAGCTAAAGGTTTAGTAGATAGCGCTCCTGCTGCTGTTAAAGAAGGCGTTGCTAAAGAAGAAGCTGAAGCATTGAAAGCTGCGTTAGAAGAAGTTGGCGCATCTGTAACTGTTAAATAATTCTTTTTGAATGTTAAAGAGTCAGAATCCTTATTATATAAGGATTTTGGCTCTTTTTTTATTTTTTGTAAATGAATATTGTCTCTTCACCAAATAATGTGGATGACATTTCGCGCTACCCTATGAAAAATCGCCTTGTATGGGGGCTGCGAGACGCTCAGCTCGAAAGCTTCAAACTCTAGATACGTGCTGAAGAACGTCCTAGAGTCATTCACATTTCGTCTTTTAACGTAGCTGACACAAGGCATTTTTCTTCGATCCGCTAGTATTTCAACTCTTTTTGATGTCTATTTCGTCAAACGATGAAAGAAATGATAAAAGAAAATGTTTAAGTGATGAGTCTAGCATCAAAAAAATAATTGATCCGAAAAAAATGTTGAGGAATAAGACGGATTTTAGTCATCAACATTAAAAGTTATACAGCCTGAAGATTAATTTCTAATCAACCGTTTCAGGAGATCCCTTCAATTCGTTCCCTTTTCGATTTGAATTTTTAGGGTAAATGTTGTTTGTACGAATTGAACAAAGTGAGGAAGGAAGATTCAACGAACTATCAAAACTTTTTTGAAAGGCTATCTTATTGAATAAAAACCTGTTATGCTAGGTCAACAGTAAAAATGAAAAGGCTTACTCGAATGTTTTTATCCCCTCAACTCCCAATTGATCCAAAGACAGGTCACCTTGTAGGCGAAGATATTCAAACGCAAACGCCCAGTGTTTGACGCATATTCAAACGATTGTTGAAAGTATCGGACATGTCTTAGAAGATGTGGTCAAAGTGAATCTCTATGTCACGAATGTATCCGATATGCCAATAGTGGATGAATTCTACGCAACGTTTTTCAAAACAGCGACACCCGCTCGTCGAGTTGTGGGTGTGAAGCATTTACCACAAGGGGCATTAATTCAAATTGACGTCGTTGTTGGGAATGCAGAAGGAACGCCGGTTAAATCATTGGTTTAGGAAAATGATTGAAACGGAATCATTCAAAAAACGAGCAGCTTTCAAGGATAAACTTGAAAGTTGCTCGTTTTTATTTTTATAACACTTCGATAATCCAGTTTTCTGGCGCTTCTTTATCACCAAATTGAATCCCTGTTAGTTCATCGTATAATTTTTTAGTCACGGGACCAACTTCTGTTTCGCTGTAAAAGACATGGAAGTTCTCGCCGTATTGAATGCCACCAATCGGCGAAATAACCGCAGCTGTCCCGCAAGCACCTGCCTCGATAAAACGATCGAGGTCATCGACAAAGACATCGCCTTCAATAGCAGTTAATCCTAGACGATGCTCCGCTAAATACAGTAAAGAATATTTTGTAATACTTGGTAAAATGGAAGGAGATTGAGGTGTGACAAATTCATTGTCTTTGGTAATCCCAAAGAAATTCGCTGACCCAACTTCTTCAATTTTTGTATGAGTTTGCGGATCTAAGTAAATACAATCAGAGAAGTTTTTGTCATGTGCCTCTTGCCCAGGTAATAAACTTGCGGCATAATTGCCACCAACTTTGATCGCGCCAGTTCCATTCGGCGCTGCTCGATCATAATCAGAAACGATGAAGTTCGTTGGTGTGAGTCCCCCTTTAAAGTAAGGACCTACCGGCATACAAAAAACAGTGAACAAGTATTCAGGTGCTGGTTGGACACCAATCATGTCGCCAATCCCGATTAATAATGGTCGGATATATAATGTTCCTCCCGTGCCGTAAGGTGGCACAAATGCTTCATTTGCTTTCACAACTTGTTCAACCGCGTCAATAAACATCTCTTCTGGAACTTCAGGCATATATAAACGACGTGCACTGCGATTTAAGCGTTGACTATTTTGGTCCGGTCGAAAGAGGTTCACCCCACCATCTTTTCTCCGATAGGCTTTCAAGCCTTCAAAACACTGTTGTCCGTAATGAAGAGCGGTCGAAGCTTCGCTGATGGTCAACTGGTTATCGCCCGTTAGAGCACCGTGACTCCATTGCCCATCTTGCCATTTCGCTGTAAACCGCCACGGCGTTTTGATGTAACTAAAACCCAACTCTTCCCAATTTATCTTATTTTCCATTGCGTTATCCCCTTTTTAATTTTCATTAGTATAGCATTTATGAAATTAATTGTCATTATTTTCTGACAATTAATGTAAAAAAGCAGAAACGATGAAAAAGTCTCATCATTTCTGCTTGGCGAATTTCAGAATTAAAAACTTCTGCCACCGCCACCAAATGTACCGCCACCGCTTGAATGGGTGGTGCTTCCGCCGCCGGAACCACCGCCAGTATTTGCTGGTGGCTTTGGAATCCGTCGAGTCGTGATGAAAGAATTGGTTAATCGATCTTCTTTTTTACTTAATTTGAAGTTCGATTGCTCGAGGAACGGATAGGTGTACGTCCCAGATTTCATTTGATAGCGTGATTTGACGATAAAGAAGACGACGCCGCTAATAATCGCAGCCGTGATGATGGCAAAAAGGATTTCGCCAAACGTCAGCACATTATAATAGGTAATTTTCCCGGTGTCGCGATCAACCCGATAATGACCTCTTGGAACGCCACTTTCGATGAAGGATTGACTCATCGTTAAATAACTTCGAGCAGCTTGAATATAATTTGCTTCAGACATGCCTTCATACACGCTATCTAAGATTTGCTCAATCCGCGAGTCCGTGAGGTAATCAATCATGTTCCCAGAAGTTGAAATATAAATTTCTCTTTGTCCCATATCCAAAAGTAAAACGGAACCGTTATTGTCATTGCCAATTTGTTCGCGTAAGAAATCATCGGCAAATGTTTCAGGATCTTGCGTATTGTCAGTCGTCGTGACGATGAAGACTTCCCCTTTAATGGTTTGGTTGATATCCGTCGCTAAGTCAGTTAATTCTGCGATTTCTTCAGCGGTAAAGAGACCCGCATTGTCTGTGACGGTCACGCCTTGCGCAAAGACTGCTGGTGTGAACAAAAGAAAACTGAAAATGAATAGGAGACTGACGAGCGTTTTTTTGACGTTCATATGAAATACCCTCCAATCATCAGCAAGATCGCGATCACGGCAAAAATGCCGCCTGTCACTAAACCAAGTCGCTTATAACTAATCGGTAAGACACCGCTCACTTTACCTGTTTGGCCATTCATCGCATAGTAAAAGATCGTATCTGAGTCTTGTTTGTTGCGATACGTCACTAACCAAACCGGTAATAGCATGTACTGCTTGTCAATTTTTTCGAGTGTTAACTGGCTATTTGATTTACGGAAATTCGTGTAGCCATTAACGGAATTTCGTAAGATTGATTCGCCGTACTCTGTTAATTCTTTTTTGACATTCTCAGAAAGGGTTTGGTATTCAATATCTCTTTTTTCTGCTTGAAAACCGGCTAAATATTGATTTTTAAAATCAATCGCTTGGTCAATCGGGAAGGGTTGTACACTTTCCACCATTTTTTGCTGCGTATTTTTCGACAAGGCATTCTTGACTAAATCATTAAATTGAATGTTCCCTTGACGCTCGACGGCGAATTGTTTGGTTTCTGTGTATTCAATCTCACCGACACGCCAAATGCGCAAGGTCGTGCCAGTTCCTGAGAGTTCTCCTTGACCATTCGCATTTACGACCCAGTAAGGGAAGTAGACACCTGTGAGTTTTTCAATTTGGCTTTGGTCAAAGAAATAAGGCGGCACAAACCATTTCTTCTTAGTCCAAGCAAGGAACTGTTTGACGGCTTCTTCTTTTTCAATTTTAAATGGCAAAACCTTATTTGGTAAAAACTCGCCACTTAAACGGCCATATAAGACAACTGGGTTATGACAGAAATAGCAATAGGTAGCAGCTGTCGTTTCATCCGTCACAATCTCAGCGCCGCAACTTGGACAAAGAAAGAGACTCATTGTGTTTTCAGGTGGTGACTCGCTGTGTTCGTCTGTCACAGGAGGTGCTTCGTTTTGCATTGTGGCTTCTTTTTGTTTTTCTTCAAAATCGGTCACTTCTTGCTCCGTAAAAATACTGAAACAATACGGACAGTGGAATTTTTGATCACTTGGATCAAAGGTTAACGCACCACCACAGTTAGGACATTTATGTGTAATAATATCCATCAGAATCCTCCTTTACTAGTCTAGGGGTACTCCTTGAAACGGCTGGCCGCACTCGGGGCAAAACTTTGGAACGCCATTTGCTAATTCGACAGGCTGGCCACAAGCGTGACATTTTAATTTGATACTCACTGCGGGCGCGGTTTGCGCTTTGGGTTTGGCTGTGCCGCACTGACTACAGAAGTTCCCGGTATTCTCAGTGCCACACTCGGAACACGTCCACTGATCGGCTTGTTGTGCTTGTTGTTGCGCTTTTTGTTGTTCCATTTGCTGTTGATTGGTTTGCGAAGCTTGTTGGAAGAAACCACCTGAGGCATTCATGCCCATCCCAACACCCATAAAACCGGTTGTGGCACCCGCTGCGTTACTACCAGCTGCTTCCATTCCTTTGGCAATCGAACCTTGCACAAAGCCTTCGCGAATACTTGGATCACCAAGCATGGCTCCTTGGTTACGCATATTAATTAATTTGGTTGAATCATCCGTATAAGAAATACTTGCGACCGCAACGGAGACAATTTCCATCCCGCGTAGTTGGTTCCAACTTTCATCTAAGACAGTCCCCATGTAACGACTTAATTCCATACTTTTTGAAGGAACATACGAAATCCGTTCTCCGTTGGCTGACATTTGATTAATCGTTGCTTGCAGGGCAGTTAAAAATTCCGATAAGTACTGCTCGTTGATTTCGTTAATGTCCACGTGATCTTTATTTTTAGGAATCGCATTCGTATAAAATAAAATCGGATCGGTAATTCGAATCGAATAATTCCCATGTGCGCGCAAGAAGAGCTCGGCATTATAAAAATTATCAAAATAGTTTAAGGGCGAAGATGTCCCAAAACGGATGCCTTTAATTTCTTGTAAGTTCACATAAAAAACTTGTTGCTTTTGGGGCGTTACGCCACCGAATTTAAAGCGATCAAATGTTTCAGCAATCGCTCCTTTTAAGGAACCATTAAACATGGAAGGGGCTAGATCATTTTTGATTGTGTAATAGCCTTCTTCTGCGGTATAGTCAATAATTTTCCCGCCATCGACGAGTAGCATCATCATATTGGGATAAACGTGTACGACTGAACCATCGGTAATGACATCATCCGTGCCTTTGCGATTTGATCCTCTTTTACTGTCTTTACGAACTTTTACCCCTTTTGTAAAAACAGTCGTATCACTCATGTCGTTTGGTTCAATAATCTCTAACCATTGATCGGCAAAACCACCACCAATTGTACTTGTTGCTGCTTTAATTAAACCCATGTTAGATCCTCCATTCAATTTTTATGATGAAAATATGATTATAAATTTATTATACCATAAGTCCATTTCTTTTTAGTATCCGGCGCAAGGAGGAGAGGCTAAGAATAGTTTTGGTAAATTGTAGTTTTTTCAGGAAATATTTCGTATAATAATAGATAGTGATTTAAAAATGAGGTGGATGAAGATGGCTTATCAAGCATTGTATCGTGTATGGCGTTCTCAGCGATTTGAAGATATTGTTGGGCAAAAGGCAATTACACAAACATTGAAAAATGCAATTGTGCAAAATCAAATATCCCATGCTTATTTATTTACGGGCCCTAGAGGAACAGGGAAAACAAGTGCCGCAAAAATTTTTGCCAAGGCCATTAATTGTCCCAATAAAGAAGACGGAGAACCGTGTAACACGTGTGAGATTTGCCAGTCAATTACGGCGGGAACGCAAGAAGACGTCATCGAAATCGATGCGGCAAGTAACAATGGCGTGGAAGAAATCCGGTTCATTCGTGAACGAGCTAACTATGCACCGACCCAAGCAACGTATAAGATTTATATTATCGATGAGGTTCATATGCTTTCTACCGGTGCCTTTAATGCGTTATTAAAGACGTTAGAAGAGCCAAAAAAGAATGTCATTTTTATTTTAGCGACCACAGAGCCGCATAAAATTCCGGCGACCATCATTTCAAGAACCCAGCGTTTTGATTTTAAACGAATCCAAACGCAAGATATTGTCGACCACTTAGTCCATATTTTGACGGTTAATGAGATTGCGTTTGAACCAGAGGCACTACAAGTGATTGCGCAAGCGGCACAAGGTGGAATGCGCGATGCGTTAAGTATTTTAGATCAAGGCATCTCTTTTAGTGACGGTAAAATCACGTTAGCGGACGCCTTTGAAGTGACGGGAAGTTTAACGTTTGAGTTAATGGATCAACTCGTGTTAGCCTGGCATGAACAACAAGTTGCGATTGCTTTGCAGCAGTTGGATGACATTTTAGCTTCAGGGAAAGAAAGTCGACGCTTACTGGAAAATTTACTCGCGTATTGTCGCGATTTATTAATTTACCAACAAGCCCCTTCTTTGTTAGCGGATCAATCCAATACCTTGACGGATCAGTTTAAAGAAATGGCCCAAACGATTGATCCCACACAAATTTATCAATGGATTGATATTTTAAATGCAACCCAAAATGACGTGCGTTTAACGACGAATCCAAAGATATATTTAGAAGTTGCGATGGTGAAGTTAGGAAGTACGCAGGCCAAACAGCCGACCACGCTTGCGCAAAGTAGTCCTGTTGATCAACAAGAAATCACGCAATTAAAAGAAGCGATTAAACAATTGCAACAAGAAGTTAAGGCATTTAAAACAAATGGTGTGCAAGTAGCGACTAATTCGGTGGATCAATCAGCCAAACGAGTCAAAGCAACACCGTCAAGTTTCCGCTTGCCAAGAGAAAAAGTATTTCGCGTCTTACAAGAGGCGACTAGACCGAACTTAGAACAAGTTAAGTTAGCTTGGGAAGAACTGCTAGGGTTTTTACCGGCTACGCATAAAGCAATGTTACGGTCGAGTGAACCAAAGGCGGCAAGTCCAAATGGCTTAATTATCGCCTTCGAATACGAAATTATTTGTCAAAGAGCCGCGAACGATGATGCGTTAAGCTTATCTTTACATAATCATTTAAGTAATTTAATTCAAGATTATGCACCTGAAATTGTCTTCATTCCGAAAGAAAATTGGGGAGAACTCCGGCAAGAATTTTTAAGTGGCTATCAGGCGCAAGCAAGTCAATTGTCAGTGGTTGAACCTTCGGAAGAAGAAAGTGGTACAATAGATCATATGCAACAAGAAAAACAAGAAGCCATTGTCGTTGAAAAAGCGCAAGAATTATTTGGCGATTTAGCGACAATTATTGAAGAAGAATCTTAATGAAAAGAAATGGAGCGAGGCACAATGATGCGAGGAATGGGTAACATGCAAGGCATGATGAAACAAGTACAAAAAATGCAAAAAGAAATGGTTAAAGCACAAGAAGAATTAAATGAACGCGAATTTGTCGGTGAAGCGACGAATGGGTATGTCAAAGCTTACGGTAAAGGGGATAAACGGATTCAAGAAATTATCATTGATCCGGCGATTATCGATCCAGATGATGCGGAAATGTTACAAGATTTAGTGACAATGGCCGTGAATGATGTCATTCAAAAAATTGAAAAAGAAACGGAAGCTGTCATGGGTAAATACACCAAAGGGCTACCTGGATTTTAATCAAAAGTTAGGGGAATGAAGAGTGCAATATCCTGAGCCGATTGCAAGATTGATTGCAAGCTATATGAACTTACCAGGGATTGGTCAAAAAACAGCGACCCGTCTTGCTTTTTATACGATTGAAATGAAAGATGAAGTCGTGACGGAATTTGCAAAATCGTTGTTAAGTGCCAAAAGAGATTTAAGTTTTTGTCATATTTGTGGGAATTTAACCGAGGAAGATCCTTGTAGTATTTGTCGTGATAAAACAAGGGATCAAGGAACCATTCTCGTGGTGGAAGAAGCCAAAGATGTGATGGCTTTAGAAAAAGTTCGCGAATATCACGGACTCTATCATGTCTTACATGGGGTGCTGTCACCGATGGAAGGAACCGGTCCAGAAGACATTAACTTAGCGAGTTTAATTAGTCGTTTGCATAACGAAACGGTGAAAGAAGTGATTATCGCAACCAATGCGACGACCGAAGGCGAAGCGACAGCGATGTATCTTTCTCGTTTAATCAAACCTGCCGGGATTAAAGTGACGCGTTTAGCCCATGGATTATCGGTGGGTAGTGATATTGAATATGCGGATGAAGTGACGTTGCTAAAAGCGGTTGAAGGTCGCAGAGAGCTTTAACTAATAGGGGTCGAAAAGAAGGATTAGATGGAGGAGTAAATCGTGAGTGGAATTTTCATAACAATTGAGGGGCCAGATGGTGCAGGGAAAACGAGTGTCATTAATGAGTTGTATCCTCGCTTGCAAATGATTGCAAAAAAAGGCATTATTAAAACAAGAGAACCCGGTGGGAGTAAGATTGCCGAAAAAATTCGTCAAATTATTTTAGATCCAAGACATGGCGAAATGGATGAACGGACAGAAGCGTTACTTTATGCAGCTGCTCGTCGTCAGCATCTAGTAGAAGTCATTTTACCTGCTTTAAATGCAGGTAAAATCGTGATTTGTGATCGATTTGTCGATAGTTCCTTGGCATATCAAGGAGCGGGACGTCGAATTGGGATGGCTGAAATTGCCCAACTAAATGAATTTGCAACAGAAGGGACCCAACCTGATTTTACCCTGTATTTAGACGTTGATTCGGATACAGGATTACGTCGGATTCAACAAAACCGGACGCATCAAATTGATCGTTTAGACTCAGAAGGATTAGAATTCCATCAGCGAGTGCGTCATGCGTACTTAAAATTGTTAGAAGAAAATCCGTCACGCATTCATCGAATCGATGCGCGAACGGGATTACAAGAAGTTGTCGATGAAAGTTTTAATGTGATTGTTGCGAGTTATCCAGATTATTTTAAAGGAGATGGACGTGTATGAAATTAGTGATGGCCATTGTTCAAGATAAAGATAGTAATCGTTTAGCAAATGCTTTTATTGATGCCAATATTCGTGCAACAAGATTGCCTTCTACCGGTGGTTTTTTAAAAGCAGGAAATAGCACGTTTATGATTGGAGTCGAAGAAGTTCGAGTTCCAGAGACGTTGGAAGTCATCAAAAAAACGTGTCAATCAAGAAAACAATATTTATCAAGTTCGATGTCACTCGATGTTTCGATGGACGGACAAGTACCGTATCCTGTTGAAGTTGAAGTGGGAGGCGCAACGGTGTTTGTGTTGCCAATTGATGGTTTCTACCAATATTAATCGAGGAGGAAAGAAATGTCTGTGCAAGATTTTTTAACGACAAATCAAGCCCATGTCTTTTCTCTAATGAAAAAAAATATTAAGCATGGGCGAATCGCTCATGCTTATCTTTTTGAAGGAGACAAAGGAACAGGGAAACATGAGTTGAGTCTATGGTTAGCCCAACGTTTATTTTGTCAGCAAGTAAGGGAAGAAGAACCATGTGGGAATTGTGTTCAGTGTAAGCGAATTGAGATGGAGGAACATCCTAACGTACGCGTGATTCAACCAGAAGGACAATCGATTAAAGTCGATCAAATTCGTCAGTTACAAAGCGAATTTTCGCGTAAAGGGTTTGAAAAAGGGATGCAAATTTTTATCATCCAGCAAGCCGATACGATGAATGTCAGTGCCGCAAATAGTTTGTTGAAATTTTTGGAAGAGCCTGAAGGGGAAATGTTAGCGATTCTGGAAGTCGAGAGTTTAGGCAAGATGTTGCCAACCATTCAATCAAGGTGTCAAATCATTCATTTTAACCCATTAAACAAACAACAATTAGTCAAACAATTACAAGATAATGGAATCAATGAAAAAAGTGCCAATCTCTTAGCTAGTCTAACAAATAGTTATCACAAAGCAGTTGAAATCTCGGAAGATGAATGGTTTAATGGTGCTAAGGATGTTATTGAGCAGTGGTTTCTTTATTTAAAGAAGAAAGATTCCCAAGCTTTTATTTACGTTCAAAAAGCGATTATGACAATCGCCAAAGAAAAACAGCAGCAACAAGATATTTTGGCGATTTTGTTGTTTTATTTTCAAAATGAGCGAAACCAACTGTTGCAGCATCAAGTATCTGGAGTCGCAGCCAACCGTGAAGTCGAAATTATTTTACAAGGACAACAAAAACTATCAGCAAATGTCCCTTTTCAAGGAGTAGCGGAGCAACTGAGCTTAAGAATACTGTTCAAAGAATGAGATTCAATGGATAGGAGGAAACCCCATGGTTGAAGTCATAGGCGTTCGTTACCGTAGTGCCGGTCATATCTATTATTTTTCACCAGGTAAGACGCAGTTTTCGTACGGTGATTACGTTTTAGTCGAATCCCAACAAGCAAAATACATGGCCCAAGTGGCAATTCCCAATAAAGAAATGGCAGAAGAAGATGTTCCTGATGAACTCAAACCAGTGCTACATCTCGCTTCAGAAAAAGAAGTTCAGCAACATGAAGATAATATCAAAGAGGCGAAAGAAGCCTTGATTATCGCGAAGCAAAAAATCCATCAACACCAATTGGCAATGAAATTGGTGGATGTGGAGTATACGTTTGACCGTAGTAAGATGGTCTTTCAATTTACCGCGGATGGACGAATTGATTTTCGCGAACTTGTAAAAGATTTAGCGGGTGCTTTTCGAACGCGTATTGAACTGCGTCAAATCGGTGTGCGCGATGAAGCGAAAATATTGGGTGGGATTGGCCCATGTGGTCGTCAGTTGTGTTGTTCTACTTTCCTAGGTGATTTCGTGCCAGTTTCGATTAAAATGGCAAAAGATCAAGGCTTGTCTTTAAATCCAACTAAGATTTCGGGATTGTGCGGCCGTTTAATGTGTTGTCTGAAATACGAAAATGATGAATATGAAGCGGCGAAAAGAGAATTACCTGACTATGGGACAGAAGTGATGACACCAGACGGCAAAGGACGTGTCGTGGGGTTGAATCTTATGAGTCGTGTCTTAAAAGTTCGATTAGTTGGAAAAGAAGTACCGGTGGAATATGATGCAGAAGAAATTGAAAAAGTAGTCAAAGCAGGTGACAAACATGTCCATGGATAAACGTTCTTTATATGATGGCTTGGATGATTTTGAAACTGAATTGCAAGGTCTCTTAAAAAAAATGGCTGAAATGAAGTCTTCCTTACAAGAAGTTGTCGAAAAAAATACGACGTTAGAGATGGAAAATCAGCGATTACGTCAGCATTTAAGAGAATTGGATCAACCCGCACAACATGCGAGCGGAAAAATGAAGCAAGAACTATCGAAATCACGTTTAAATCTTGAAAAAATTTATGAAGAAGGGTTTCATGTCTGTTATGATCTTTATGGCTCTCGACGGGACAATGATGAACCTTGTGCGTTTTGTTTAGAAGTGATTTATCGCGAAAGTGGTCTATCCTAAGAAGAAGTGAGACTGGTGCAAGATGATTGTGACCAGTCTTTTTTAAGAGGTGAAAGAAGTGGAAGTACAAATGAGTTTTAAAGGGGTTGAATCGGGTATTTTATATTTAGTCCCGACCCCGATTGGGAATTTAGAAGATATGACGTTTCGTAGCGTTCGTACGTTGCAAGAAGTGGCGTTGATTGCGAGTGAAGATACACGTAATACCCAAAAATTATTGAATCACTTTGAAATAACGACCCCACAACGGAGTTTCCACGAACATAATTATAAAGAACGAATTCCCCAATTGATTGAAATCTTACAAAGAGGCGAATCGATTGCGCAAGTGAGCGATGCGGGGATGCCATCGATTAGTGACCCAGGACACGAACTCGTCGTGGCTTGTCTAGCAGCAGGAATCAAGGTCGTGGCTTTGCCAGGGCCAACTGCCGGATTAACGGCCTTGATTGCCTCAGGGTTAATGCCACAGCCCCATTATTTTCATGGGTTTTTACCACGAAAGAAAAAGGAACAACTGACCGCCCTTGAGACATTTAAAGAACAAGAGGCGACAATCATTTTCTATGAATCACCGCACCGGATTCAAAAGACGATTCAAGTCATGATGGAAGTCTTTGGAGAAAGCCGCCAAGCAGTCGTTTGTCGTGAACTAACAAAGCTCCATGAAGAATATTTACGTGGTACTTTAGAAGAACTAAATCGCTATCTAAAGGAGCATACCATTAAAGGGGAATGCTGTCTGATGGTTTCAGGCTCGACAGAAGTCGCTGAAGGCATCGTCGATCCACGCAGCTTAAAAGAGCAAGTCGAAGCGTTAATCGCATCCGGCTCTAAACCAAATGACAGCATTAAAGAAGTCGCAAAACGCAATCAATTAAAAAAACAAGTCGTTTATAATGAGTATCATGAAATTGAGTAGGAAAATAGGATAAGGGAAACAGAAGTCGAGGTAGGCTTCTGTTTTTCGTGCATCGATTCGTTAAAAACAGGAGGAACTTGACCATGAAACAGAAGCGGACTTTTTATTTTTTGCTCTTTATTTTTATCCTCGGGTTGCTAACAGGCTTACTATGGCCTAAAAAAAGCGTTGCGAACTATCTCGAGATAAAAAGTGAAGAAGCGATTGCTTTACCAATTGAAATTCGGCAAGTGGGTTTAAATGAAGAAAGTCTCCTTTATCAGGCTTCCACCATTAAAGGAGTTAAGATACCGTTACCTGAAAAAGAAATCAAAGGGGATACGCATCTTGAACTATTGATTAACAATGAATCACACGTTTTATTTGGTTATCTAGATGCCGGAGAGCAACTGTTACAGATTACATTGGAAATGACAAGTGCTTCGAAAGAGACGATAACCGTAAAAACCCTCGTTCATACAACCCTTGCTACCTCAAAGAATGAGTTAACGTTTCCTCGGTAGTCTTTCTTTTGTCGTTCATCGAACCTTGCATGAGAACATCTGTTTGTATTATAATGATAATGAGGTGAGACAGATGACAGAGATGACTTTTCCATTAAAAAATGATCTCTCAAGAAAAATTATTCATATTGATATGGACGCTTTTTTTGCTTCTGTGGAAGAGCGTGATCAGCCGGAACTTGCCAAAGCACCGCTAGTAATCGCACGCCATCCAAATGACACGAAAGGGAGAGGCGTTGTGACAACGGCCAATTACTTAGCCCGTCAATATGGGATTCATTCCGCAATGAGTGCGCAAAAAGCCTATGAACTTTGTCCGCATGCCGTTTTTGTTCCTGGAAATTATGAAAAATACCAACAAATCTCGCAAGAAATCCGCAAAATTTTTCACCGCTATACTGATATCATTGAACCGGTGTCAATTGATGAAGCGTATTTAGACGTCACAACGAATAAAATAAATAGTACCTCAGCGATTAAAGTTGCCAAACTCATTCAACGAGATATTTGGCGGGAACTGCAGCTAACCTGTTCGGCGGGAGTGAGTTATAATAAATTTTTAGCGAAACTCGCATCGGATTTTCAAAAACCAAAAGGATTAACTGTCGTAACGCCGGAAGATGCGCTCGATTTTTTGTTGCCCTTACCGATTGAGAAATTTCATGGCGTCGGTAAAAAAACAGTACCGAAAATGCATGAGTTTGGTATTTATACGGGACAAGATTTGTATGAAAAATCAGAGATGGCGTTAATTCGTCAATTTGGTAAAAGAGGGTACTCGCTTTATCGTAAAGTGCGTGGGATTCATAATGCACCCGTTGAAACGACGCGCGAGAGAAAATCGATTGGGAAAGAGCATACGTATGCTTCACCTTTAGTGACGGAAGAAGAAGTGTTACGCCAACTACGACAACTCGCAGAAGAAGTTGCGGGTGCGTTAAAGAGACATCAGAAACATGGGAAGACGGTTGTATTAAAAGTGCGCTACGACGATTTTACGACGATTACGCGACGCGCCACGTTACCGGATTATCTTCATACAAAAGAAGCAATTTTCTCGCAAAGTAGCACCATTTGGGAAGAAATTTTAGGTATCGAAAAAGGGATTCGTTTATTAGGTATTACGCTGACGAATTTAGATCCAATTACGTATGAGAATATTCGTTTACCGTTGTGGGAAAATGCGAACCATTGAATTCCGTCGACAGTTAGCACGATAGCTGTCATACAAATGGTTCTAATCTGTTTCAATAGAATGCAAAACAGCGCCTCATTTTTTATGAGTGCGCTGTTTTTCGTTTAAATTGATTTTTGAATTTGTTCAAATTTTTGATCGGCATCATGGCATTTTTCCCAGATGATAGCTTTTCCTTGAGCCAAGGATTTTTTAACATCAATGATTCGTTGATTTCGACTGCCGCGAAATTGTAAATTTAAATCTTTTTGATTTAATTCAAAGCGACCGTCTACTAAGATATCAATCGAAGCGAGGAGTTCTAATTTATCTTCGGTTTCTAGTAATAATTCCTCAAATGTATAACCCGACCAACTCCAGATATCTTTAGTATTGCCAAAGGTTTCTTTGACTCTTTTGACGACCGCTAAACAGACTGCTGTATTTAAGAAAGGTTCGCCGCCGAGTAACGTGAGTCCTTGGACGGAAGGGTGCGCGAGGTCTGCGATAATTTGCTCTTCCAATTCTTCGGTGTAGGGCGTGCCGTATCGGAAATTTTGGACAGCTTTATTAAAGCACCCTTCACAAGCAAAGAGGCAACCACTCACGTATAAACTATTTCTGACGCCTTCGCCATCAACGAAATTAAAAGCTTTATAATCGGCAATGTAGTTTTGGCTATAATCTTTTGCTGCCCATTCTTTCGGTTGGGGATTCCTCATGGCCTATTACTCCTTCCTTTTTGTTTATTTCATGTGTTTAACGCGAGCTGAAATTTCTTTGTGACGTCCATGAACCATCGGACGCGCTTGCGGATTCCCTAAATAACCACACGTTCTTTTTACCACGTCACAGGTTTTTGGATCATGGTTTCCACATTGGGGACATTCAAATCCGCGTTCAGTTGGATTGAAGTCACCTTCAAATCCACACTCATAACAATGGTCAATCGGGGTATTTGTGCCTAAATAGCCGACACGATCATAAGAATAATCCCAAACAGCTTCTAATGCTTTTGGATTTTGTTGTAAGACAGGATATTCACAGTAATGAATAAAGCCGCCGGAACAAAATTCAGGATAATCTTTTTCAAAGTCTAGTTTTTCAAATGGTGTTGGATTTTTCCGAACATCATAGTGAAAACTATTCGTGTAATAATCTTTGTCCGTAATATCAGGTACGACGCCGAATTTTTCGGTATCTAGACGACAGAAACGATCGGTTAGACTTTCACTCGGTGTGGAATAAACGCTAAAGTGATAGCCATATTCATTGGACCAATCATCGACGTGTGCTTTGAGCGATTTCAAAATGGCTAAGGTGAAATCTTTGGCTTCTTTATTTGTTTCCCAATCACCACCATAAAAGGCAGCAGCTGACTCGTAAAGACCAATATACCCTAATGACACCGTTGCCCGACGGTTTTTAAACAGTTGATCGACTTTTTCGCCGCGTTTTAGACGATTACCAAAAGCGCCATACATATATAAGATAGGAGCGTTTTCTGGTGAGGCTTCTTTGCAACGCTCGGTGCGGTAAATCAAGGCATCTTTGACAATACTCAAGCGTTCTTCTAACAGACTCCAGAAGCGTTCCATACTGCCATTTGCTTCCAAGGCAATTCGAGGGAGATTAAGCGTCACGACACCTAAATTCATTCTTCCAACATTGACCTCGTTGCCATTTTCATCTTTCCAACCTTGAAGGAACGAGCGACAACCCATAGGTACTTTAAAACTACCAGTCAGCTCGACTAATTTGTCATAGTTTAAAACATCTGGATACATCCGTTTGGTTGCACATTCCAAGGCGAGTTGTTTGATGTCGTAATTTGGATCTTCTGGATTCGCATTGACACCGCGTTTCATTGAGAAGATTAATTTAGGAAAGATAGCTGTTCGGCCTTCTTTACCTAGCCCTTTGATACGATTAAGCAAAATTGCTCGTTGAATTTCACGTTCGAACCAATTCGTGCCAAGACCGAAACCAAGTGATGTAAAGGGTGTTTGGCCATTTGACGTAAACAAGGTATTGATTTCATATTCTAGACTTTGCATGGCGTCATAAATATTCTTTTGCGTTTGTTGTCGCGCATAGGCTTGTTGGCGTTCCTCGC
The DNA here is from genome assembly GCF_051713805.1 of Enterococcus sp. DIV1314a. Classification (NCBI taxonomy): domain Bacteria; kingdom Bacillati; phylum Bacillota; class Bacilli; order Lactobacillales; family Enterococcaceae; genus Enterococcus; species Enterococcus sp. DIV1314a. The sequence goes on from NZ_JBIOQP010000001.1 coordinate 1,678,812, forward strand.
CGTCAATCCATTCTTTGGCATCTAGCAGATGTTTCTCATAGTTTAATTTCGCAAAAGGCGCAAGTAATTCATCAATTCGGTCAGCAGAACAGCCACCATATTGGCTAGATGCAACGTTTGCGATAATTTGTGAAATTTGAGCAGTCGCAGTTTGAATCGATTTTGGCGATTCGACTTCTGCATTTCCAATCTTAAAGCCATTGTTTAACATCCCTTGAAAATCAATTAAACAACAATTGGTCATTGGTGAATACGGATGATAATCCAAGTCATGGTAATGAATATCGCCTTTTTGATGCGCATTTGAGACATGTGGTGGAAGCATCTTTAGGCCAATCGATTTTCCGACAATTCCAGCGGTTAAATCGCGTTGGGTGTTGAAGACGTCACTGTCTTTATTCGCGTTTTCATTGACGACTTGCTGATCTTTATTCATCAGTTTTTCAATCGTAAAATTAATGTCTGTCGCTTTACTGCGTTCAAAATCCCGTCGTGTGCGATAACTAATATAATGTTCTGCTAGGGCATACTCCCCGCTTTCTAAGAGGATATGTTCGACGATATTTTGAATTTCATAAATTTTAATATTATCAACAAATCGTTGGGCAATTTCGAGATCAACTTTTTCAACAATCGTTAAAATTAGTTGATGATCAAGAGGAGAAAGCTCACCTGAAATTTGGCGTTTGGCATTAACTAATGCATCATAAATTTTCTGATCATCAAAATCGACTAGACGACCATCACGCTTGATAATCTTCATACTATCTAATCCTTTTTGTGCGCGATGCATTTGTGTATCTTTTCTCTTAAGGTTCATCATTTGTACTCACTCCTTTAAATTCTACTCTCTTATAATAGGATAAAACTTTAGGATAATCAACCTATATATTGTGTTAAAAAGACTTGACAAGGAAAAGAAAACACCATATATAGTGTTTATGCATTAAATATACGTTCGTAAAACAGATGAAATATCGCATTTTCATTTGTTTTTTTCTACACATAATGAATAAAAAAAGATTGTATTGTATAATTCAAATATAGAAATAAAAAGAGAAAGGCTAGTAAAGAAGATTAGAAATGCTATAATTAAGAGCGTATTCAAACTTAAAGGAGTGGCAAGTCATGTTAGAACAAAAAGAAGAACAATTATTGATTGATTTAACTTCTGCTCGCGGTGTACCGGGCAATGAAGAAGAAGTTCGAGAAGTCTTTAAGACATATGCGAAAGACTATGCAGATGACATTTTCTTTGATGGTATCGGGAGCGTCATCGCCAAACACGCCGGCAGTAAAGGTGGCGGACCAAAAATCTTTATTAGTGGTCACATGGATGAAGTCGGTTTTATGGTAACAAAAATTACCGAAAAAGGCTTTATCGAGTTTCAAACGTTAGGTGGTTGGTGGGGTCAAGTCATGTTGGCTCAACAAGTCGAAATTAAAACGCAAGACGGTCAGATTATTCATGGCGTGATTGGGTCAAAACCGCCGCATGTTTTAAGCGTTGAAGCACGCAAGCAACCTTATGAAGTTAAAGATATGTTTATTGATATTGGGGCTTCTAGTCAAGAAGAAGCAAAAGCTTGGGGCATTCGTCCAGGCGATATGATTACGCCGTATATTGAGTACAAACGCATGAACGGCAGTAAATTTTTACTTGCAAAAGCATGGGATAACCGTGCGGGTACAGCTGTTGCATTACGTGTGTTAGAAAATCTAGCCAAAGAGGGACACGATAATTGTTTATTTGCCGGTAGTAGCGTTATGGAAGAAGTTGGTCTTCGAGGCGCACGCACGAGTTCTTATTTAGTCAATCCTGACATTGCGATTTCGCTTGATACAGGGACAGCTGGGGATACACCAGGTATGACACCTAAAGAAGCCGATTCTGTCTTAGGACAAGGACCGCAAGTCTTAATTTTTGATGCTTCTTTAATTCCGCACAAAAAATTATTGAACTTTGTCGTGAATGTGGCAGAAGAGCTAGAGATTCCTTTCCAATATACGGTGATTGCAGGTGGCGGCACGGATGGTGGACAAATGCACTTAAATCGTAAAGGAGTTCCAACGATTGCCATTACAGTTCCGATTCGTTATTTACATTCACACACTTCTGTGATGCATGAAGATGATTATTTAAATACCGTTAAATTAGTGACTGAAGTCGTTCGTCGTTTAGATGACGCTGCGGTGAAAGAATTACTGAGTTATTAATCACATAACGGTCAAAAAGACTTGAGTCGTAAATGAATCAGGTCTTTTTGATGCATCGCACGCGAATAGGCAGCAAAATGCTGTTCAAAAAATGCTTCATTTCATCTATTTTTTTGAATCTATGATAATCTATTGTGGGAGGTGTCGACCAATGAAAATTACGACTTTAGGCTGTCTAGGGGCTTATCCTTATCAAGGAGAGGGAACGACCAGTTTTTTGTTACAATCAGCTGAATTTAATTTATTGCTTGATGCAGGTAGTGGCAGTTTGCTTCAGTTACAAAAAGTACTCGATCCATTGGCGTTAGATGCGGTGATTTTGAGTCATTATCATCATGATCACATCGCAGATTTAGGCGTTTTACAGTATTACTGGCAACTGTACCCAAAAACAAGTGACCGCAAACTCTTGCCGATCTATGGTCATAACGAAGATTCGGTTCATTTTGACAGCTTATCTCTTCCAAATGTTTCACAGGGCTATAACTACTTGGCAGACGAAAGCCTTGAAATGGGGCCTTTTTCCATCACCTTTATGAAAACAATCCACCCGGTTGTGTGTTACGCGATGCGGATTGTGGAAAAGTCGACCGGAAAAGTATTCGTCTTCACGGGGGATTCGGGCTATTTAGAAGGATTTATCGAATTTGCAAAAGAAGCGGACTTATTTTTAGCAGATACGTATTTATTTGCCGGAAATGAACGGCATTTTGCACATTTTACTTCCCAAGAAGCCGGTGAATTAGCGCGTTTAGCGGGTGTGAAACAGTTAGCTCTAACCCACCTACCTCAATTTGGGGATTTACAACAATTACAAGAAGAAGCCCAACTCGCAGCAGGGGAAGACGTGGTCGTCTCACTCGCAGCAGTCGGAAAAGTTTTTACACTCTAGGAGGAATCTTACATGATTTTTGTGCCAAATGAATTAACCGATCCACGAATCAATCTAGCCTTAGAAACATTTTTATTGCAGGAATTAACGGTAGATGAACCAATTTTATTGTTTTATATTAATGAACCGTCCATTATTATTGGGCGCAATCAAAATACGATTGAAGAAATTAACCAAGAATATGTCGATGAAAAAGGAATCCATGTTGTGCGTCGTTTAAGTGGCGGGGGCGCAGTGTACCATGATTATGGAAACTTAAACTTTAGTTTTATCATGCCGGACGATGGTAATTCATTCCGTGATTTTGCCAAAGTGACGCAACCAATTATTCAAGCGTTACATGAGTTAGGGGTGACGGGTGCCGAGTTAAAAGGGCGCAATGATTTGGTGATTGAGGACAAGAAGTTTTCAGGGAATGCGATGTATGCAACGAATGGCCGGATGTTTGCGCATGGAACGATTATGTTTGATAGTGAAATTGATGAAGTGGTAAATGCATTAAAAGTACGTGCGGATAAAATTGCGTCAAAAGGGATCAAATCGATTCGCTCACGTGTGACAAATATTAAACCATTCTTAGATGAACATCATGAAGCAATGGACACGAAAGATTTTCGTCAAGCTATCTTGCTTAAAATTTTTGGGGTTGATTCAATGGATGATATTAAAACATATGAATTAACCGAAGAGGATTGGCAAAAAGTGAACGAAATCTCCGCTAAATACTACGCTAATTGGGACTGGAATTACGGAAAATCGCCGAAGTTTGAATTGGAACGCCGTAAACGATTCCCAATTGGTTCCGTCGAAATAAAAATGAATGTCCAAAAGGGAGTCATCACGGATTTAAAAATCTTTGGCGATTTCTTTGGATTAGGTGAAATCAAAGATGTGGAAGAGCAGTTAATTGGCACAAAATATGAAAAAGAAGCCTTAAAAGAAGCTATCAGTAAGATTGATATTGCGAAATATTTTGGCAATATTACAGCAGAAGATTTATTCACATTGATTTACTAAGCAGTCAATCACCAGAGCATCGCGTCTAAGAAATTAGGCGCGGTGTTTTTTTTTTAGGGGCAAAAGACCGAGAACAGATAAGGACTTAAGGCTGATTTTTTCCGAAAAAACCTGTGATAGATTTAATAAAGACACAAAATATGGAGGGAAAAGCAATGAAACAAAACGTTGTGACAGTGAATCAGGTAAAAAAAGTCTATGGAAAAAAGGGCAGTGAGCAGTATGAGGCCTTAAAGAAAATTGACTTTTCAGTCGGAGAAGGCGAATTTGTCGGAATTATGGGGCCTTCTGGTTCAGGTAAAACGACCTTATTAAATATGTTATCTGCCCTCGATCAACCAACGCAAGGGGAAGTGATGATTGCCGGTCAACCATTAGCGGGGATGAAAGAAAATCAATTAGCGCAGTTTCGTAGTCAAAACATTGGCTTTATCTTCCAAGATTTTAATTTACTAGAAAATTTAACGATGTTCCAAAATATTGCTTTGCCCTTATCATTACAAGGCGTTGCGTCGAAAAAAATTGAGACACAAGTTCGAAAAATGGCTAAGATACTAGCAATTTCAGAAATCTTGGATAAATATCCGGCAGAAGTTTCAGGAGGCCAAAAACAACGAGCAGCAGCTGCTAGAGCCTTGATTCATCAACCCAAGTTATTACTAGGAGATGAACCAACAGGGGCCTTAGATTCTAAGAATGCCAAAAATTTACTTGAAGCGTTACGTCACCTAAATGAAGACTACCAAACAACGATTTTAATGGTGACTCATGATCCGATGAGTGCCAGTTATTGTAAACGAATCTTATTTATTCAAGATGGGAAAATCTATAAAGAAATTACTCGAAATGCCAATCAACAAGTTTTTTACCAAGAAATCTTAGCTATTTTGTCACACGTTGATTTCGATGAAAGTCAGGTGTAAGCCATGACTTGGAAATTATCCTTTATTAGTGTCAAAAAACGGTGGCAAGATTATGTCGTTTTATTAGCCGGTTTAGTGATTTCTGTTGCTATTTTTTATCTCTTTCAAACAATGGCGTTTAATTCAACTTTTCTTGCAGAGGTCATCCCAACACTCGCAGATATTGGAATCATTTTTCAATTAGGGACAGTTTTGCTTGCTATTATTACGGTTGTTTATATTTTTTATGCCAATTCCTTCTTACTTTCAATGCGCAAAAAAGAATATGGTATGTATTTAATGCTTGGCGCAAAGAAAACGAAAATCAAACAAATGATGGCTATCGAAACACTCGTGATTGGTTGTGTCTCGTTAGTGATCGGATTAGTCATTGGGATGGGCCTCGCGCAAGGAATGACGCAATCTTTAATGGCCCGTTTAGACGTGACTAGTGAACTTTACCAAGCCTTCTCACCGATGGCCATGGGCGTCACCATTCTATTTTTTAGCATCTTATTTCTATTCACGGCGCTTTTGAATGGCTTGAAATTTTCTCGCACGAAGTTATTACAACTCTTGAAAGAAGAAGACGTCGTTGAAACATTTCGTCCTTCTCCTCTTTTGACAGGTGGTTTAACCTTTTTTTCGCTCATTCTCTTAGGGGTTGGGTACGCCTCTTTATGGAATTTGATGACCCTTGGGGTGACAGGTCTAGTGATTGCCTTATTTACGATTACTTTTGGGACATTTTTATTCTTCAGCGCGTTATTTCCATTTGTCACCAATCGCTTAAAAAATCACCGTCGCTTCGCCAATAAAAAATTACGCATGTTTACCTTATCTCAATTAAGTTTTAAAGCCAGCGCCTTGAGTCGTGTTCTGGGAATGGTGGCGATGTTAGTTGCGCTTTCTTTAGGTGCGGTATCTGTCGGGAATGCTTTTAACAATTACAAAGAAGCGTTATTAAATCAAATGCCATATGATCTTGTTTTATACAATCCAGGAGAAGAAACGTTAAATCAAGTGGATTCGTTGTCAATCGAGAAAGAGTATACGTACCATATCAAACAGGAAGGTACAACCTCTTTCTTTTTAGCAGATGAATTAAAAGAAGCGCCGATTTTTGTGAAAGATGGCGGTAATTTTGGGAATAAAGTGGTCCCTTATACGAAAATAAAAGCAGGGGATAGGTATAGTTACGAAAGTGATGAAGAAGGCAATTATGACATCATGCAAGGATTTGGTTTATTAGCTGATCCATATACGCCATATCTTGGTGCGCCGGAATATCAAATCGTTGATCAAGCGACATTTGAACAATTGAGTGGTGAAGTTGGAACGATTCATACTTATCAGATGGCAAACTTTCAAGAGGCTATTCCAGTATTGAAAACAATCGATCAAATCGAAAGTGCGGGCCTAGAAGAGCCGGCGATGGTTACGAGTAAAATCGTGATGTACACGACGATTGATGGTTTAGTAGGTGGCTTTGTCTTTATGGGTGTTTTCTTAGGGATTGCCTTCTTAGCGATGTTAGCGAGCTGCTTAATGTTCAAAGTGCTATCGAGTGCGTATAAAGATATCCAACGTTACAATATGCTACACAAAATTGGCGTCTCAAATAGCCTGTTATCCCGTTCAATCGCACAAGAAATAGCCGTCGTCTTTTTTGTCCCAGGATTGCTTGGTACGTTACATGTCTTGTTTGGCTTAAAAATGTTTGAACTGCTGATTCCAAAGCCTTATCAACATATTGGCGTGCCATTTTTAGGCTTTCTAGTCATTTATTTCCTCTATTATGTTCTCACAGTGATGTTGTATAAAAACATTGTATTGCCGAAAAAATAAGGGAAAGGTTGTGCGCCAACATCCTAGAAGTAATCTATAAAGTTCGTAGTTTTAAGCTGTCGTAGCAATTCGACTGTTTGATATTCAGTATCGTACTGAATGTCAAACAGTCGAATTTTTTCAATCGTAACTTAAAAAGAATCGATTTCGATTTGTAAATAGCATTCCTCTGAATCTGTCGAAAAAACCTCCGAGATTGATGGTGATCAATCTCGGAGGTTTAACAATAGGGAAAAAATGATTTGATCCTATTTGACGATGTCTCACTCACTAACAAGGTAGTCAATCACAATCGCTTCTGTGACGACGAACCCTCATTAAATTAGTAAGCGCGAGCGATCCATAGTGTATGTTTGGCAGGTTCGCCTGTCACGATATCGGTTGCTTTTTCCATTGGGACTTCAAATGGAATATTACGAGTGGTGAAGCCTGTTTCTTCTTTGATTTTCGCTTCGGTTTCATCCGTACCATCCCAACCAACTAACACAAAACCAGTTGGGGTATTTTCTGCCTTACATTTTTCAATGTGAGCTTTTAATTCATCTAACGTATTAATGTGGAAATGTTCGTTTTCTTTGTTACGCGCTTTCGCATTTGCTAATAAGCGAGGAGTCATCGCCGTTAAGTTTGCTTGGATGTTTTCAATTAACGTCTCAAAGCTCACTTTTTCTTTCTCTGCTAAGTCACGAACTTTTAGCATCACGTGACCATTTTCTAAGTCGCGAGGGCCACATTCGATCCGAATACATGCGCCTTTTAGTTCCCACTCATTGAATTTATAACCAGGTGAGTTATCTGAATCATCAAGACGAACGCGGATACCGAGTGCTTTTAATTCAGCGTAAATGTCATCGAGTTTTTCCATGATGGCAGGATTTTTCTTCCAAGGACCTACCGGCATTAAGACAACTTGATGCGCCGCAATCGTTGGAGGTAAGATCAAGCCTTTTTCATCGCCATGTGTCATGATAACAGAACCGAGTAGGCGTGTTGACACCCCCCATGAAGTCGTATGCGCATGGACGTGTTTGTTTTCTTTATTTAAATAAGTGATATCAAAAGCTTCGGCAAATTTTGTTCCCATGTAGTGAGAAGTTCCAGCTTGAACGGCTTTCCCATCTTGCATCATGGCTTCAACAGAATAGGTATCTACCGCACCTGCAAAACGTTCAGAAGGTGTTTTTTGTCCTTTATAGACAGGAATCGCTAAGAATTCTTCACATAAACGAGCATACTCATCTAAAACAGAGAGCGTACGCGTACGAGCGTCTGCTTCATCTTGATGCGCTGTATGTCCTTCTTGCCATAAAAACTCAGATGTCCGTAAGAATGGCAATGTTTTTTTCTCCCAACGGAAAACGTTCGCCCATTGATTAATTTCATAAGGCAAGTCACGATAAGAATTAATCCAGTCTGAAAATGCCGAACCAATCATCGTTTCAGATGTTGGACGAAGTGCTAAAGGCTCTTCTAATTTTTCATCTCCAACCTCTGTTACCCATGGTAATTCTGGGGCAAACCCTTCAATATGATCGGCTTCCTTCATGAAAAAGTGTTTTGGAATTAACATTGGGAAGTAGGCGTTTCGAATCCCTTCGTTGCGTAAAAATTTGTTGAATTCTTCTTGAATGTGCTCCCATAATTCATAACCGTCAGGACGGAAAATAATTGAGCCACGAACCGGTGAATAAGACATTAACTCTGCTTTTTGGACGGTATCTAAATACCACTGTGTAAAATCATTTTTTTGTTCAACCATTACTAAAAATCCTCCTTTATAAAATAAAAAAAGTATCCCGTCCTAAAAAAGGACGAAATACTTGAATTTCGCGGTACCACCTTGATTGCTTTTTCTTTATCTGAAAAGGCCTCTTGCTTAAAGGATAAGGGCTTTCCCCCGATTACTTTCATAATCATTACCATTGGTAGGTTCGCAAAAAACAGGGGTTGTTTACCTCTCAGCCAAGGGTAAACTCTCTAAAAACATTTTTTTTGCTACTATTCCAAATCTTACTTCTATATACTAATCAGAATAGGCGAAAAAAGCAAGGTAAAGTTTTTTTCGATTGCAAGAATATCGTTCGAACATGATAATGTCTTAATGTAGTCGAAGCATAAAATGTCCCTTCGTGATAAAATCAAACCATGAAAAGGATAATACTAACAATGAATGAAGATAAAAAATATAACGTAATAAAAGCGGTCGCAGAAAAAAGAAAAGATAAGAAGAGAGCTTGTGTTGAACTAGATCTCTCGATCAGGCAAGTCAATCGATTAATTCGAAAATATCAAGAAGGAGGAAAGGCTGTTTTTTCACACGGCAATAGAGGAAAAAAACAGATACACGCCGTACCAGAGAATGTAAAAAAACAAATCATTGGGCTTTATCAACAGTTTAATATAAAACCGAATGTGAAGCACTTTACTGAAATATTAAAGGAGGATTATGCGATCTGTTACACCGATACAACGATTCGAAATATTTTATACCTAGCGAATATTATCTCACCTAAAACACAAAGAAAGACACGAAAAAAAATAAAAGCTCGAATCAAAGCGCAATCAATGAAAGCAAAGACAAAGCTTGATAATCCACTGCTTCCAAGAGCCGAAGATCAACTGGCTTCACCCGAAAAAATCCATCCTAGCCGCTCTAGGAAAAAATACCAAGGAGAGCTGATTCAAATGGATGCCAGTTCATACAATTGGTTCGGGAACGACGTCACCCATCTTCACTTAGCGATTGATGACGCTTCTGGGGATATTGTTGGTGGGTATTTCGACACGCAAGAAACGCTCAATGGCTATTATCATGTGCTCCATCAGATCCTCCGTAACCGAGGGATTCCTTTAGCTTTTTTAACCGATAAACGAACCGTTTTTGACTATCAATCCAAAACCAAGAAAGTCGTTGAGGAAGATACCTTCACGCAATTTGGTTTTGCCTGCCATCAACTCGGTATTGACATTCGTACCTCCTCTATTCCACAAGCGAAAGGCCGTGTAGAACGATTAAACGGCACGGTTCAATCACGACTTCCTGTAGATTTAGAATTAGCAGGGATCCAATCTATTGAGGAAGCCAATCATTTTTTAACAAAATGGATTCAATCATTTAATAGGAAGTTTGGTAATAAGACGAAGGAATCAATCTATGAGAAGGCACCTACGAAATCAGAGATGAATTTATTATTAGCACGAGTCGCAAATAGAAAAATCGATAGTGGACATCACATTCGGTATCAAAATAACTACTATTTACCGACGGAGGGTAGCGAAGATCAGTACTTTACACGCGGATCAAAAGCCCTCGTTATCGAAGCGTTTAACGGCGAAATCTATGTAAATATCGCTGAAAAAATATACACAACAAGGAGACTGAAAGAACATGACGCCTATTCAACAGAGTTTGACCCGATTCCAGAGCAAAAAAAAGAAAGACGCCAGTATATTCCCCCACAATCTCACCCGTGGAAACTAGAGTCTTTCAAAAGATATCTTCGCAGCATCGGAAAAACACTCGAAGAATACGAAGCTGAACGAGCAGCTTAACACTCATTTTACCAAATACGGTCACATTAATGCAAGTTTTTACGAAGGAAAAGCTTGCATTAATGTGAGCCTAAGGTTTAGGACATTTTACCTTTCGCTTGACAGGTAAAGTTTTTTTCGATTGCAAGAAAAGCTGGAACTTCGTATAATAGCAAACAGTGAGAAAAGAACTGGAGGAAAAATAGATGCGAAACGAAATGATGCATCGTCCTGTCGTGAAACCGGAACTCGTCGATTATTTACGGACAGAACAAAAACAATTACCCGGTGAACTGGGACAGATTCAAAAAGAAGCAAATGAAAAAGGGGTACCGATTATTCCCCATGAGACGGTTGTCTTTATGCAATTTTTACTCGGACAACTGCAACCAAAAAAGATTTTAGAAATTGGAACCGCAATCGGCTTTTCATCTAGCTTAATGGCGCAATATGCAGGTGAAGGCGCTCATGTGACAACGATTGATCGGTTTGATGTCATGATTCGCAATGCGAAAGCGACGTATGCGCGTCTAGGTAATGAGGAGCAAATCACGCTATTAGAAGGTCAAGCAGCGGATATTTTCCCTACATTGAGCGGATCGTATGATTTTATTTTTATGGATAGTGCCAAATCCAAATACATTGAATTTTTACCGGAGTGTCTACGTCTCTTACGCAAAGGCGGTGTCTTGATGGTTGATGATATTTTCCAAGCGGGAACGGTATTAGATCCAATCGAAACGATTCCGCGTAGTCAACGAACGATTCATCGTAAATTAAAAAAATTCTTACATGTGATCAATACCCATCCTGATTTAACGACGAGTCTAGTCCCATTAGGTGATGGCGTCGCATTAATTACAAAAGAAGCAGATGACGTGCAGATTGTTGCCGAAGATTAGCTTGTTTTTGCGGAGGCATTTCCTTCGCAAAGCATCTTTTGTGTAAAAGAAGTTAAAATAACGAGTTGAAATGCTATTGCTTTAGCGCTTAAATTGTGATAAACTCATTTTTGTTGGTAAATTAGCAATTGAACATTTCAGCTTATTTGTACCAGTAGCTCAGCCGGATAGAGCATTCGCCTTCTAAGCGAACGGTCGGGGGTTCGAATCCCTCCTGGTACATCTTTAAACCTTTAGAGACGTTGGTTTCTAAAGGTTTTTTTTGTGTTTTTTTAATATCTACTCCTGGTGAAAAGTAGGAGAAATGGTCGTTTTTTCATTGTCACAATCCTTATTGACTTGGCGAATTTTTAATTTTTTTCTTAAGAATAGGTTGTTTGATTTGTCATAAGGGATAATAAAAGTCTATAATGGATTTTGCAAATCGCTGATAAATAGTAAAAAAGAAAAAGCGAATAAAGATGACTGAAAGGAATGAATTTTAATGAAACTAACCAACGCGACTGAACAAGCACTTGCGATTATGGCGATGCTCGCCGTTCAACATCAAAGCATCCCAGTCTCTTCCGAAACGATTTATACAAAACTTGCGGTTTCGCCAAGTTATGTCAAAAAATTATTACGGAAGTTAGTCGTGGCTCGTTTAATTGGTGGGGTCTCGGGAAATAATGGCGGCTTCTATTTGGAAAAAGCCCCGTCAGATATATCTCTGTTAGAAATTGTCGAAGCAATCGAAGGGCCGTTCCTCTCTTTTCCTGATCAAGGAGTATTGCAACGAGCATTTACCGGCTTTGATGACTATGCGCAAAACGGTCATCACATCATCTCCTCTTATTTTTCAGAAGCCGATCGCCTTTGGGAGGCACGACTGCGTCAAGTCTCGGTGAACGAAATATTGGAGAAAGTGTTTGAAAATGAATTTCCCCTTCCAACTAAAAATTGGAATGAACTCTAGGTTGAAAGAAGAAGATAAAAATGACTCAATGGATGAAAAAAACACTAAAACTATTTTGTTTAGATTGGCAACGAATTTTTCGTTCTAAACTGACTTTTATATTAATGATTGCGTTGATGGTCATCCCATCACTCTACGCATGGTTTAATATTGCCGCGCTATGGGATCCTTACGCCAATACGAAAGATATTACGATTGCGGTCTATTCCGACGACCAAACAGTGAGCGTATTGAATAAAAAAGTAAATATTGGCGATCAAATTGTCGAGAATCTGAAAGAGAATGAAACGATCGGATGGCAATTTGTTGATTCGAAGGCAGAACTCGATCAAGGAGTGAAGAGCGGAAAGTTTTATGGCGGGATTTATTTACCGAAAGATTTTTCTGCGAACTTGGTTAGTTTTGTGGATGGAGAGATTCAAAAACCCGAGATCAACTATAGTGTCAATCAAAAAATCAACGCGATTGCACCGAAAATCACCGATAAAGGTGCCAATACGATTAAAGATACGATTAGTCAAGAATTTATTGGCACGGTCAGTGAGACGTTACTCACGGTTTTTAATGAGGTTGGTTTTAGTTTGGATGACAACCTCATCAGCATTCATAAAATTACGGGTAAACTCCTTGATTTGGATGATCGTTTAGGAGAAATCGATGGGTATACGCAAGAAGTGGTTGCGCTGAATGAAAAACTACCCGAATTTCAAGAAAAGTTGAACAAAGCCAATGAAATGTTGGCCTTTATCCCTGAAGTCAATCAAATCGGTGAAAAAGTGCTTGAAGTGAACAAACTGATGCCGAAAGTAAAAGAATCGGGTCAGCTCATTTTGACGCTCGAAGAAAAAATTCCCGAAATTGAAAATGCAGGGAAGCAAATTCAAATGATTGACGATGATTTTGATACCATTGCGCAGACACTGGATGACACATTACAAGAGGCAGCGAATGGATTGGTGCTGATTGAACAGGCACAAATGATTTTACCTGATGTGCAAAAATTAGCGGTGACAGCAAATCAGATGATTCCAGAAATAGCTGCGAGTATTGGAGAGATCCAAACGGCCTTGCCGCAAATTGCGAATGGGATCGGAACGGGGATTCAAATTGTGGCAACAATCGCCCAAGATATTCAACAAACAACGCAACGTTTAGCGGAGTTATTAGGCGATAACGAGTTGACTGACACGCAAAAGAGTGAAATCAAGACAACCTTGGCACATTTAAATGATCAATTGAACGCCTTATCGGAGATGCTCACTTCAACAATTGGGATGTTGCAGCAGCTTCAAGCGATGACGGAAAACACCTCTTTAGATTCACTAATTCAGCTATTAGCGACCGCTCAAAGTGAGATTCCAACACTGCAACAGACCATTGCTTTTGTGAGTGCGAATGTCGATCAATGGTCTTTAGCACAATTAAAACAACAATTGACGATTATTAGTCAAGAATCAGGGGACTTAGCGAACTTGTTAGCACCTATTACGCCAACTTTAATTAATGAAAAAGTCGCGCCGATGCTTGAGCAACTTCAAGAAATATTAGAGACAGCCAAAAAAGTTACGGGAAAAGTTGTGGATGAGGCCTTTATACAACAACTGGATACGTTACTGACGGATACAACAAAAACGGTCACCCAAGCGATGACTTTTCTAGAGAAGTATCAAGCGCAACTTCCGGCAGTGAAAGAAGAAATTCACCAAGCAAATGAGCTCTTAAATGGGAATATGACAACGATTATTGCGGCAATTCATACAGCTGCCGATTTATATGAAAATGAATTGCCAAAAATAGAAGCGAAATTAACAAAGGCGGCGACTTTTATTCAAAATGATCTTCCTAGTGTTGAAGCAGATCTGGTGTCAACCGTTGAAATGATGAATGAAAAAATGCCACAAGTGACGGAAGCGTTAGCGCAAGCCACTACAATGATTGAAGAAGATTGGCCGAATATTCGAACCGGGATTCATAAAGTAGCCGATCTGGTTCGTCAAGGACAAGAAGATGTCAATTTAAATGAATTAATCAAACTGCTTAAATCCGATGCGCAAATGGAAAGTGATTTTCTATCAAATCCGATTACCATTGATCAAAAGGATGTTTATCCTGTCCCAAATAACGGTTCCGCAAGTGCACCGTTTTACACCGCACTTTGCTTATGGGTAGGAGCCGTCTTGTTTTCAAGTATTGCGGCGACGGAATTTGAATTAACAAAGGAAGAGCAAAAGTACTATACAAAGCGTCAGCAGTTTGTCGCACGGATGGGCACGTTCTTAGTTGTGGCGCTCTTTCAAGCGCTGATTGTGAGTGTGGGCAACCATTGGTTACTCGGTACGTACAACGTCAATCCTTTTTATAGTGTTTTATTTGCTTTACTAATCGGTCTCGCTTTTATGATGATGGTTTACGTCCTCGTTGCGCTCTTTGGCAATTTAGGAAAAGGAGCGGCGATTATTATTTTAGTCTTATCGATTTCAGGCGGTGGTGGGAACTATCCAGTAGAAATGTCTGGTAAATTCTTCCAATTCATCCACCCATTTCTACCATTTACGTATGCTGTTAATTTATTACGTGAAAGCGTGGGTGGTATTTATTGGCCGAATACGTGGCAGCCGATTCTTATTCTTATAAGCATCACCTTTATTTTTGGCATACTCGGAACTTGGCTCTATCCAAAAGTTCGACCATTCTTTAAAAAACTAAATGAACAGTTACATGAAGGTAAAATTTTACATTAAGCTCCCACCCGTCATCTTAATAAACGGTGTTATGATAGTTGTCATAGCACCGTTTATTTTAGCTTTGCGAAAGTTGACGTAAAGCTAAAAAAGCTAGACACGTCAGTCTTTCATTGCTACACTAGAAGAAATGAATAGCGGAAGGGGCGTTTTGCATGGCTTTATTTTTTGATCCTTTTTCAGGGTTTGATTTTTTTTCGTTCGTTGTGCCCATTTTTTTCGGAATCACCCTGCTGATTATATTTGGCATGCTCGGTTATCGTTTAGTGGAGGGGGTGAAGAACTCTCAAGCATCAGAAGAAACCGTTCAAGCAACGTTAATCGATAAAGTCACCTCTACGAATCATTCGACGGACTCAAATGGGATGAATTCTTCGTGGACCAATTATACGTTGACGTTTGAACTTGCGACAAAAGAGCGAAAAACATTTGAGGTGAAACGAAAAGATTATTTGAAGTATGTCGTCGGAGATCGTGGTCAACTTTCATTTCAACGAAAAAGATTTAACGATTTTAAGATATAAATGCATTTCTCATACAGAGCCTGCTTGCTCTGAGAGAGATGCTTTTTTGTTGTGCTGTTTTTGCTCGATTCTTTTCGGAAAAAATGATCGTTGTGGGATGCAAAGATGCAAAACGGAGTGTCTTATGCAAAAACGCGTAGCTTCCCTCATCTTTTTTTAATTTTTTTTTCATCTTTCGCTGTCGACTAATCAAAATAAAGTCATTTCTACTATAAAATAAAATGAACCCCATTTGTATTTATGTCGAATTTACTATAATTCTAAAAAGAGTTAGTTATCAATCTTTGTGAATTATAGTAAAAATTAATGTAATTCACGAGGTAAAAAGAGTGTTTTTTACTTTAATTATCAATCTTTCTAGCTTATATTAGAATTGAAAATTTATTCTCAAATAGCGATTGACCCCTCAAAAACACTATGCTAAATTTGAACACGTTGCGTACAGAAGTGTATCTTAAAATAACATGTACGAAGAGCGCTTTTTAAAACAAGGGGGAATTATCGTGGAAATTCATTTAGTCGGATTAGGAAAAATGGGGTTAAACATTGCCATCAATTTACTGGAAAAAGGACACTCGGTCAAAGCATTTGACCAAAATACAGCGGTTGCCAAAACGTTAGAGGAAAAAGGTGGTCTCTTTTTTCCATCGTTAGAAACATTACTGGCAAGAACAAAATCAAATGACACGGAAGCCAAAATTGTCTGGTTAATGTTACCTGCTGGAGAAATCACGAAAATGGTCATGAATGATTGCTTAAGATTATTAAAGGCGGGCGATATCCTCATTGATGGGGGGAACTCTAAATATAGCGAAAGTAAAAAACATAACGAAGCATTTACAGCCAAAGGGATTACCTTTTTTGATGTCGGCACCTCTGGCGGTGTTTCAGGTGCTCGACACGGTGCTTGTATGATGATTGGTGGCAATCGTGAAGTCTTCCAATTGATTGAACCGATTTTTGCGAGCTTATGTGTGGACAATGGCTATGTTTTTTGTGGCGAAGCCGGTAGTGGCCATTACTTAAAAATGATCCACAACGGCATTGAATATGGTATGATGCAAGCAATAGGTGAAGGTTTTAATATTTTACACCATTCAGAATATGACTATGACTTAGAAGCGGTAGCGAAAGTCTTCAATCATGGATCGGTTATCCGGAGCTGGTTAATGGAGTTGACGCAAAACTTACTCTCACAAGATGCAGATTTAAGCGAAATTGAAGGCGTTATTGCTTCTTCTGGTGAAGGCAAATGGACAGTCGAAGAAGTCTTACGCTTAGAGTTATCCGCACCAGTGATTACGCAGTCGTTATTAACACGCTATGCGAGTAAAGATGAAGAAAAATACGGAGAAAAAGTGATTGCATCGCTCAGAAATCAATTTGGCGGGCATGCAATGACGAAAAAAGGAGAGTAATTCATGCAAACGATTCTGGGGATTGACATTGGTACCACCGCCATCAAATTCACCTTATTTTCATCAGAAGATTATGTCATATTAGATGCGATTAAATATCCTGTCCCTATGAATGAATCGGATACAATCCAAAGTACACAAGTTCCCCAGGTCGTCTTGCAACTCGTTTTAAAAGGGATAAAAGCCCTCAGTGAACGCTATGGGATTGATTCGCTCGTCTTGAGTAGTGCGATGCATAGTTTAATACCCGTCGTCAATGGGCAGGCAGAGCAGATGTATTTGTGGTCTGATAAACGAGCATCATCGATTATCGCGCAATTTAAAGAGAATCAGCCTGAATTGGCTAAACGATTTTATCGCCATACAGGCACTCCAATCCATGCGATGTCACCCTTTGCCAAACTGCTTTATTTTAAAGAAGAGCAGCCTGCTTTTTTTGCCAGCGTAGACCAATGGCTCGACATTAAAGCGTATGTCATGCAAGGTCTGACCGGTCAAACTGTAGTCGATTACTCGGTCGCATCGGCAACGGGCTTGTTCAATACGCTTTTGTTTGAGTGGGATCATGAAATATTGACGTATGTATCTGTTAATCAGAGTCAACTCCCCCAAGTAGTCGATACGAATCAAGCATTTTTCATCACACCAACAATGATTGAACGATTAGGGTTGCCTTTTGGTACTCAAGTTTATATTGGTGCGAGCGATGGTACATTAGCGAGTTATGCAAGCTTGATTGGAACGGGACGAAAAATTAGTTTGACCGTTGGTACGAGTGGGGCAGTTCGTTATTTGTCTTCAGAACGGAAAATTTCTGATAGACAAATAACGTTTTGTTACTATCTCGCAAAAAATCAGTGGGTGATTGGCGGAGCCACAAATAACGGAGGACGAACACTCGAATGGGTCAATGAGTTATTTTATGATCAGCCATTTAAGATTTTTACTGAGATACCAAAAGCACTCCTAAGTAGTCCGATTGGCGCCAATGGTCTTGTGTTTTTACCTTATATTAACGGTGAACGAGCTCCTTTATGGCAAGAAGATGTTCAAGGGGTGTTTGCGGGGATGACACTCGCTCATCAACGACACGATTTTATTCGAGCCATTTGCGAAGGAATCTTATTTAATTTAAAGGTGATTCACAGTGATTTGCGACTTCATGAAAAGGAAGGGATTGCCTTATCCGGTGGCTTCTTTGCGATTCCAAGTCTGGCGCAAGAAACAGCTGCGATTTTTGGCACTGAATGTCTTCAAAGTGACTATACAGAACCGGCTTTTGGTGCGGTGGCACTGGTTGGCCCATCGGTTGTTGCTGTGAAGCAAAGTGAACTAACCGTCATTGCGCCAGAACCAATCAAAGCAGATGCTTATCAAACGAGTTTTGAGCGTTTTAAAGAAGTCTTAGCAAAAGAACGAAATGAATTCAAAAAAGCCAAGTAAGATGGTAGGTGACTTGGCTTTTTTTTAGCTAGTGTTATCGTAAAGTACTGAAATAGCGTTAAATGCTTTTCAATTTTTTTCTAGATGGAAATGATTAAAAGAGTGGTTAAATCAACGATGCAAGTGTTACTTGCGAACCAAAATGGTGTTGGCAAGAGAGTCTGGCTTGTGTGTCTTGAAGGAGCACTCTACACTAGGATTTGTCAGGAGGAGAGGACAGATGGATTTCAGTGAACAACTAAAAACGATTCGTAAAGAACGGGGATTAACCCAAGAGCAACTCGCTAACGAACTAATGGTTTCGCGACAAGCAATTTCGAATTGGGAAAACAACAAAAACTTACCCGATTTAGAAATGGTTGTCCGGATTTCCAAACTATTTCATATTTCTCTGGACGAATTGATTCTAGGAGGAAACGAAATGACACACATGGCAGAAAAATTAATTCATGATGGAAAAGAAACACGGCGGGCGAAATTGAATCTTATTTCAATTAGTATTGGTGCCGTATTATTATTGATGGGGATTGGCTGTTTGGTCATAAAAAGTCTTTCAGTCGAATACATCGATGCACAAGGCGTGTTACACGAAAACTTTTTCTTACTACCAATTGGGTTTTTATTTATCTTTAGTAGCTTGATGACATTTATCGGAGTTGGTTTTAATAATTTACGCGTAAAATATCAAATGTAGTAATCAATGAACGGACCGGTAGCCAATGTGGTTATCGGTCTTTTTATCTTTTGAATCGGTATTAATTATTAAAAAATGATGATATATATTGAATATTCAGAAAATTTAAACAAAAGGGTTGACTTCTTTTGTATAATTGGGTATCTTCTTACTTAAGAAAACTTTGGTTAGGTGATGAAAATGAAAAAAGAAAAGGTTAGCGTTCACGTACAAGTCGAAAATTCATTTTTATTATTATTTTAGGGAACTCTTTTTTCTGGTTAAAAAAAGAGTTCTGTTCGCATTGCATAAAGAAAAATCTTTATGGAATGCTTTTTTTATACTTAAAATAAAAGGAGACGATACGGATGCGCACAATTCAATTTTTTGACACTTCCTTAAGAGATGGCGAACAAACGCCAGGTGTCAATTTTAATACAAGAGAAAAAGTTCAGATTGCTCTGCAACTTGAAAAATGGGGTGTCGATGCGATTGAAGCGGGATTCCCGATTGCTTCTCCCGGCGATTTTGAAGCCGTTAAAAGCATCGCAACAGTCTTGACAAAAGCAACAGTCGTAGGACTGGCACGCTGTCAACGACAAGATATCGATCGGGCTTATGAAGCCCTAAAAGAGGCGGTTCACCCTCAAATTCATGTTTTTTTAGCGACAAGCCCTATTCATATGAAAGATAAATTAAAAATGACGCCAGAAGAAGTCTTAGCGTCGATTAAAGAACACGTCACTTATGCCGCGACGCTCTTTGAAAAAGTTCAGTTTTCACCAGAAGATGCGACGAGAACCGAACGTGCTTTTTTACTAGAAGCGGTTCAAACGGCGATTGATGCAGGAGCGACAATTATTAATGTCCCAGATACGGTGGGTTACTCGAATCCCACGCAGTACGGTGAATTATTTGCCTATTTAATTAGTCATATCAAAAGTGAAAAAGAAATCATCTTTTCTTCTCATTGCCACGACGATTTAGGCATGGCTACGGCTAATGCGCTTGCAGCGATTGAAAATGGTGCCAATCGTGTGGAAGGTTCAGTCAACGGGATCGGTGAGCGAGCAGGAAATACTGCACTCGAAGAAGTCGCGGTGGCTTTACACATTCGCAAAGATTTTTACGAGGCGAACTCAGCGATTCAATTACAAGAAACGAAGCGCACCAGTGATTTAGTGGCTCGTTTATCCGGGATTAACGTTCCAAAAAATAAAGCAGTGATTGGTGGTAACGCCTATGCCCACGAATCAGGCATTCACCAAGATGGCGTGTTAAAAAATCCTGAAACTTATGAAATTATTACGCCGCAATTAGTTGGTGTGCAGACCAACTCGTTGCCACTTGGAAAATTATCTGGTCGACATGCGTTTGCGACAAAAATGGAAGCACTCGGGTATCAATTAGAAGGGGAGCATTTAGCGCAATTATTTAAATCCTTTAAGCAATTAGCGGATAAAAAGAAACAAGTGAGTGATGAAGATTTGATGGCGTTAGTAGTCGATGATATTCGTCAAGAAAAGGTAAACTGTCACTTAGAAGCACTCCAACTACAATATGTTTCAAATGGCTTGCAAGGAGCGATTGTTTCGCTCAAAACAAAAGCAGGCGAAATTTTAACGTCATCGGCGATTGGATCGGGCAGTATTCAGGCAATCTATAATGCAATCGATCAGATTTTTCAACATAAACCGCAACTGGTTCGTTATGAAATTAACGCATTAACGAGTGGTGAAGATGCCCAAGCCGAAGTCTATGTGACATTAGAAGATAAAAATAAACAAAAACAGACGAATGGCGTAGGGGTTGACTTTGATGTCCTACAAGCTTCCGCCAAAGCCTATATAACGGCAAGTAGTCAATTGAAAGAAGCGGAGGAAAGATAATGGAAAAGAAGATTGTTGTATTAGCCGGAGATGGTATTGGACCAGAAATTATGGCGAGTGCTTTAGAAGTGTTAGAAGTCATCACCCAAAAGAGCGAGGTCACTTTTACCTTTGAAGCGCATGACTTTGGTGGCGCCGCGATTGATTCCTGTGGCGAACCTTTTCCAAAAGCAACGCTTGAAGCTTGTGAATCAGCAGATGCGATTTTATTAGGCGCTATTGGCGGACCGAAGTGGGAAAACGTTGAGAACACACCTGAGAAAGGATTACTCGCTCTACGCAAAGCCTTGAAATTATTTGCCAATATTCGACCGATTACCGTACCAGATGTTTTGTTGGATCGCTCGCCGATTAAAGAAGAAATTATTAAAGGGACAGACTTTGTCATTGTCCGGGAACTCACAAGTGGCATGTACTTCGGGGAACCACGTTTTCTAGGAGACACAGAAGCGTATGACACGAATTATTATCATGAAGACGAAATTCGGCAAATTATGCGCCAAGCATTCAAAATTGCTCAAGGCAGAAAAAAACAAGTCTTATCAGTGGATAAAGCCAACGTTTTAGCAACGAGTAAATTATGGCGTCGCGTAGCAGAAGAAGTAGCCCTCGAATTTCCAGATTGTACGCTTAGTCATCAATATGTCGATTCAGCCGCGATGAAAATCATTCAAAACCCGCGTGCATTTGATGTCATTGTGACAGAAAACTTATTTGGTGACATCTTAAGTGATGAGGCGTCCGTGTTACCGGGCACATTAGGGGTCTTACCAAGTGCTAGTTACGGCGAAACGGGCATTGCGCTATACGAACCGATTCATGGCTCAGCACCTGATATTGCGGGTCAAAATATTGCCAATCCAGTTTCAATGATGTTATCGGCGAGTTTAATGCTCCGTCAATCTTTTGGGTTAGAAACAATGGCTGATCAAATCGAAGAGGCTTGTTTTGCGACCATGGAAGCGGGTTTGTTAACGAGTGATTTAGGTGGAACAGCAAGTACAAGTGCGTTTACGCAAGCAGTGATTCAACGAATACAAGGAGAGGAGAAATAACAATGGCAAAAACACTATTTGATAAAGTTTGGGAACGACATGTTGTCGATGGCGCAGCAGGTGAAGCGCAATTAATTTATATTGATTTACAAATGATTCATGAAGTAACTTCTCCTCAAGCCTTTGAAGGATTACGAATGGCAGGTCGTTCAGTTCGTCGACCAGATAAAACGTTTGGAACGATGGATCATAATGTGCCAACAAAAGATATTTTTACGATTACGGATTTAGTGTCGAAAAAACAAATGGATACTTTACGCACAAACTGTGAGGAATTTAAAATTACGTTGTGTGACAATGGCTCACAGCGCCAAGGAATTGTTCATATGGTCGGACCAGAAGTCGGCTTAACGCAACCAGGTAAAACGATTGTGTGTGGCGACTCTCATACAGCAACGCATGGTGCATTTGGTGCGATTGCCTTTGGGATTGGGACAAGCGAGGTTGAGCACGTGCTGGCGACGCAAACGCTTTGGCAAAAAAAACCAAAACGCATGGGCGTTAAAATTACTGGGGAATTACAACCAGGCGTTTATGCAAAAGATATTATCTTAGCTTTGATTGCGACATATGGGGTGGACTTTGGGGTCGGGTATGCAGTGGAATTTTATGGTGATACCGTGCAAAATCTGACCATGGAAGAACGAATGACTATTTGTAATATGTCGATTGAAGGAGGCGCTAAAATTGGCATGATGGCGCCAGACGCCAAAACCTTTGAATATGTGAAAGGCAGAGAGTATGCACCTGTTGATTTTGAGGCAGCTGTAGCCGATTGGCAAACACTCTACACAGATGATGAGTCTGCATTTGACAAAGTATTGACTCTTGAAGCCGATCAATTAGCGCCGTATATTACGTGGGGAACCAATCCTGAGATGGGCGTATCGATTGAAATGCCGTTTCCAGCGATTAAAGATCATAACGATCAACAAGCCTATGACTATATGGATTTACAGCCTGGTCAAGTCGCGTCGGATATTCCGATTGAGTATGTGTTTATCGGATCGTGTACGAATGGCCGTCTTTCCGATTTGGAAGAAGCTGCTCGTTTTATTAAAGGAAAAACCGTCAAAGAAGGCGTGACTGCGATTGTCGTTCCTGGTTCACGACCGGTTCGCCAAGCCGCTGAGAAAATTGGCTTAGATCAGATTTTCTTAGATGCAGGCTTTGAGTGGCGGGAACCCGGTTGTTCGATGTGTCTAGGAATGAATCCTGATAAAGTACCTGAGGGGATTCACTGTGCCTCAACGTCCAATCGAAATTTTGTCGGTCGTCAAGGTAAAAATTCGCGGACCCATCTTTGTTCTCCTGCCATGGCGGCATTAGCTGCGATTCACGGGCAGTTTGTGGATGTTCGTCAAGTCATGAAAGAGGTGATATAGATGGAGGCTTTTACACAATACCAAGGAAAAACCGTACCATTTATGAATGATAATTTAGATACGGATCAAATTATTCCAAAAACTTATTTAAAAAGGATTGAGAAAACAGGCTTTGGTGAGTTTTTATTTGATGATTGGCGCTACTTAAGAGATCGGCGTTTAAATCCTGAATTTGTGTTGAATTTCCCTGAATACCAAGAAGCAACAATCTTAATTAGTGGGGAAAACTTTGGTTCGGGTTCTTCGCGCGAACATGCGGCATGGGCGTTGATGGATTATGGTTTTAAAGCAGTCATTGCTGAAAGTTATAGTGATATCTTCTATATGAATGCCGTGAAAAATGGCTTACTCCCGATTGAATTATCCAAAGCACAAGTCGCTGAATTAGCAAAACTATCACCAGCAGCACTCATTGAAATTGATTTGGTGAATCAACTCGTCAAAACACACGATCACGCGTATTCTTTTGAAATTGACAGCAGTTGGAAACACCGTCTCGTGAATGGGTTAGATGAAATTGGTGAAACCTTAATGGAAGCTGATAAAATCACCGCATATGAAGCAACGATTCCAAGTTATTGGCAAACAAACTAAAAAAATGCCTTTTTTAACAAGTTTTTGTTGACTCAGGTGTAACTTTTTGCTAGTATTGGATTGTTGTAATTGTGAGCACCACAACTACAACCGCACAGAATAAGTTATTAAGAACGTAAGTCACTTAGGATGGCGAGTCTAAGTCTAATAAAAGGAGGTGCTTGAGAGCATGTACGCAATTATCAAAACTGGTGGTAAACAAGTAAAAGTTGAAGTAGGTCAAGCAATTTACGTTGAAAAATTAAACGTAGAAGCTGGCGACAAAGTGACTTTTGAAGAGGTAATCTTAGTAGGTGGCGAATCAACAAAAGTAGGTGCGCCAACAATCGTAGGAGCAACTGTTGAGGGAACTGTGGAGAAACACGGTAAACAAAAGAAAGTTGTCACTTACAAATACAAACCTAAAAAAGGTTCACACCGTAAACAAGGTCATCGTCAACCGTATACAAAAGTAGTTATCGATGCAATTAACGCATAATAAGTTAAAGTAAGGACGAGCTATGATTAAAGGAACATTTAAACGCAATGACTCAGGACGGATCAAAACATTTGAGCTAACTGGTCATGCGGACGCAGGTGAATATGGCAGTGATATTGTTTGTGCCGCAGTTTCTGCTTTAGCGATCAATACCGTTAATGGGATTGAAGCTTTAGCTGGAGTAAAACCGCTAATTGACGCTGATGATACTGAAGGGGGTCAACTTTATGTTGAAATCCCAAGTAACATGACGCAAGAGCAAACAAACATCACACAAATTTTATTAGAAAATTTATTGCTAGGTCTCCAATCAGTTCAAGAAGAGAATAGCGAATCGATCCAAGTGGAAACATTAACAAAACAGTAGGAGGTGCATTTCATGTTAATGAAAATGAATTTACAATTCTTCGCTACGAAAAAAGGTGGAGGTTCTACATCTAACGGACGTGACTCACAATCAAAACGTTTAGGTTCTAAACGTGCTGATGGTCAAACCGTTACAGGTGGATCAATCCTTTACCGTCAACGTGGTACTAAAATCCATCCAGGCGCTAACGTAGGTATTGGTGGAGATGATACATTATTCGCTAAAATCGATGGTGTCGTACGTTTCGAACGTAAAGGCCGCGATAAAAAGCAAGTATCAGTTTACCCAGTAGCAGTAGAAGCTTAAAAAACAAAATAAAACGCTCCAAACTCTTGATAGGATAGAGTTTGGAGCGTTTTTTATAACGATATGCTAGAAATAGAAGGGAGTTCACAATAATGAAAGCTGTTATTTTTGATATGGATGGCGTGATTGTTGATTCAGAGCCGATTTGGATTGCGTCAAAACAGCAAATGCTACGAGAACAAGGGATTGAAGTGCCGGATGCGTATCATCACCAACTTTTTGGGATGACCTTACGTACGATGTGGACTAAAATTCAAGCTGATTTTAATTTACCTCTCAGTGTTGATGCGTGCATCACGCGTGGTGAAGCGATTCGTCAAGCAATGCGAAAAGATTTACCTGTCAAAAGTATTCCGGGTTCAATCACCCTTATTCAACGGTTGTTTGAAGCAGGGATTCCGTTAGCAATCGCTTCTTCTTCATCAAATAAAGATATTGCTCTCGCAGTCGACGCATTAGGGATTCGTCCTTATTTCCAGGTACTTGTGTCAGGAGAAGACTGTGCGCGTTCAAAACCCTTCCCAGATGTCTTTTTGAAGGCTGCTGATGCATTAGGCGTGAAACCGGAGACGGCCTTGGTAATTGAAGATGCTGTCAATGGCGTTAAAGCCGCAAAAGCTGCAGGCATGGTGTGCCTTGGTTTTGAAAATCCCGCATTTACCAAACAAGACTTGCGTGAAGCCGATGGGATTATCCGTGATTTATCGCTGTTAACCATCGAACAGTGTCAGCAGTATTTTGGTGAAGAGCAGGAATAAACCAGTCAAGGCCCTTGTTCAACGAGGGTCGTGATTGGCTTTTTTTGGCTATCATTGGTAAAATGAGAAGATTGTGGTTATAATAAAAAAAACGGCGGAAGGCAAGGTATTCGTTGGAAGAGGGGGAAAGTTTTTTGAGTAAACGAATCGATGCGATTTATGCGTATGTAGTGGAACAATCAAAGAAGATGAATGGTGACTATTTGATGACAACACAAGAAGTTTCTGAAAAACTAAACTTTCAGCGAACGAATGTCAGTAAAGATCTGAATGACTTGGTTCGTGCAGGAAAGTTAGTGAAAATAGGCGGTAGACCAGTTCAATATCGCTTAGCAGGACAAGTGTCAGAGGAAGCGCCATCTGTTGTGCCGCCGATATTGAATGTGAAAATGGTGGCGCCAGCGCCAGTCAAAGAGTTTTTTAATCAACGTGAAAAAGATGATGTTTTTATCCATTTAATTGGTAGTCGAGGGAGTTTAAAAAATGCTGTCGAACAAGCGAAAGCTGCGATTTTATATCCTCCAAAAGGGCTGAATTGTTTAGTGACGGGACCAACTGGATCTGGGAAAACGTATTTCGCGCATGCGATGTTTCAATATGCCAAGGAAAATAAAGTCGTGCAAGAAACGAAAAAACTCGTCGTATTCAACTGTGCCGATTATGCGCACAATCCCGAATTATTAATGAGTTACTTGTTTGGTTACGTCGAAGGTGCTTTTACGGGAGCGGATAAAGAAAAATCAGGGTTGATTGATGAAGCGGATGGCGGGATGTTATTCTTGGATGAAGTCCATCGCTTGCCGCCAGAAGGCCAAGAGATGATTTTTTATTTGTTGGATCATGGGTTATATAATCGCTTAGGTGAAGTTGGGAAAAATCGACACGCAGATGTTCGAATTGTCGGTGCCACAACAGAAAATCCTAACTCGGCGTTACTTGATACTTTTTTGCGCCGTATTCCGATCCATATTCAATTACCGTCCTTTGAAAAACGGACGCCACAAGAAAAAATTGATTTCATTCAATTAATGGTTTCTCAAGAAGCGACGCGCATTCAACGGCGGATCTCGCTAACGGAAGAAGTCATTAAAGCACTCATTGGCAGTGTGACCTTTGGAAATATTGGTCAATTAAAATCAAGTGTTCAGCTGGTTTGTGCGCGAGGATTTTTAAATCATATGCACCGCGAGCAAATTGATATTACTTTAGGTGATTTACCAGAAGGTATTCGAGCTGGTTTGCATTCGTTAACGAGTCGTCGCGAGTTATCGATGGGCTTGGCTGGTTATTTACCGACGAAGTTAATGGTCTATCCAAATCAAGAACTAGTCAATCCATATACCGATAGTTACGAATTGCCTTATAATTTGTATGACATTATCGGAAATAAAGCAGCATTACTAAAATCAGATGGGGTCGATCAAGAAACGATTAATCATTTTATTTCGACTGATATTAATGTCCATTTGCAATCGTTTTATAAAGATCATGGGTTTTCGTTCTCAACAGAAAATAAGTTAAGTGAATTTGTGGATGCAAAAGTCATTGAAGTGACGCATCAACTATACCAACATGTACAAGAGTATATTCCAGAAAAATCGCAACAAAACTTCATTTATGCCATGAGTTTGCACATTGCTTCCTTTTTAAAGAAATTTGAGTTAGGAGAAAAACGATCGATTCATTCGAATATTCGTTTGATGGTCTCAGATTATCCACTGGAGTTTCGCTTAGCCCAAGAGATTCAAGAAAAAATTGCCGCATTTTTTACAATTCAAATTCCAAGAGATGAGATTTACTATTTAGCGGCGTTACTGATTTCGTTGCGGTACAGTCAATCCGAAGGCAAAATTGGATTGATTATTGCGGCTCACGGTAATAGTACAGCCTCTAGTATGGCAGAGGTGGCCCGACAGTTATTAGAGATGGAGCAAGTATTGGCGCTTGATATGCCACTGGATATGTCACCAAAAGTTGCTTTTGAAAAATTGAAAGCCTTAATCGTACAAGCTAATCAAGGAAGTGGCGTTTTATTATTAGTTGATATGGGCTCGTTGGCTCATTTTGATGAACGATTAGAACAAGAGACGGGTATTCGTGTGCGGACGATTGATATGGTTAGTACACCGATTGTATTAGAAGCGATACGTAAAGCAGAAACATTGGGATCGACGCTCGATGATCTCGTTGAATCGCTCCAAGGCTTCCAAGGTTACGGAATCTTAAAGGAAATTCAATCTTCCAAGAAAAAAGAATTACCGTTAGGAATACTGGCGATTTGTGCTTCAGGGGAAGGAACGGCGCAACGATTGAAAGAGATGCTTGAAAAAGTCCTCGCCGAGAAGAATTTGACGGAGATTCAAGTCATTACGGAATCAATGCTCCATTTAGCGGAACGCTTACCAGCGATTCAAGAAAGTTATCAGCTCATCGCGACGACAGGTGTGATGGATCCAGGCGTAAAAGTACCGTTTATTTCACTTGAGACTTTTTTAGAAGCTGACTTAGGAGAATTGTTAGAAAGCATCTTATTAGGAGAGGAACTCTTCACTTCTCCACAACAACTACACGAAGCGGGCGGTCGAGAAGTTTGCTTGTCGTATTTAGAAGAAAATGTCTTGTTTTTAAATCCAGCGAAAGTGATCGATGTGTTGTGGGGTGTAGCCGCAACGGTATGCCAATTGTGGTATGGTGA
Source organism: Enterococcus sp. DIV1314a (assembly GCF_051713805.1). Taxonomy (NCBI): domain Bacteria; kingdom Bacillati; phylum Bacillota; class Bacilli; order Lactobacillales; family Enterococcaceae; genus Enterococcus; species Enterococcus sp. DIV1314a. Next base: position 1,707,402 of record NZ_JBIOQP010000001.1, read on the forward strand.
AAATTCATCGATGCACTTTCAAATTAATTTCACCTTACATCTTGCAGGAATGATTGAGCGTATTTTACTCCAACAAACACTGTCTGCGACAAGAGAAGAAGAGGAGCAAGCAGTTGCTCATCCCCGTTCTCTTCAATTAACAGAGTGTTTGGCGGAGTTAGAAACGACCTTTAATTTAAGTGTGCCGCTAAGCGAAAAATACTATTTATTCGTGATGCTCGATACACAAAATAATACACAAATAATACACTAAAGAAACAGTTTTTCTTTAGTGTATTATTTTTTAGGAGTTCTTAAGGTTTTGTGAACTAGTGTATTGATTAAAAGTTGGCACGGAACTTGCTTATATACTATACGAGGAGGCGAATAAGGTGGAAATAGGAGGCGAAGAAAGTGGAGATTCAATTAGCGCGAATCGATGACCGACTCATTCATGGTCAAGTAGCAACTGCTTGGACTAAGGAAACCGGTGTGAATCGAATTATCGTCGTTAGTGATGACGTTGCCAAAGATCCTCTTCGAAAATTTATGTTGCAGGAAGCAGCACCCCCGGGAGTCAAAGCCAATGTAGTCACAGTGGGCAAGTTATTATCGATTTATAACAGTCAATTATTTACGGATCAAAAAATGATGCTTTTATTTACGAATCCACACGATGTCGTTGCTTTAATTCAAGGAGGAGTCAAAATTTCTTCGGTGAATATAGGTGGCATGCACTTTGTCGCTGGTAAAAAAATGATTACGAACTTTGTTTCTGTTGACGAAAAAGATATCGCGGCGTTTCAGTATTTGGATCGTTGTGGTGTGATTTTGGAAGTTCGGAAAGTTCCAGCAGATCGAAAAATTTTTTTAATGGACTTACTAAAAAAACGTAGTAAGGAAAAATGAATATAGGAGGTAAGGTAATGGTAGGAATTATCCTCGCAAGTCATGGAGAGTTTGCTAATGGACTGATGCAATCAGGCGCAATGATTTTTGGAGAACAACCAAACGTTGCAGCGTGTGTGTTGCATCCAAGTGAAGGACCAGATGATATCAAAGCTAAGATGCAAGCAGCAATCGATTCCTTTGACGATCAAACAGAAGTATTATTTTTAGTCGATTTATGGGGAGGAACACCATTCAATCAAGCGAATAGTTTGTTTGAAGCGCACAAAGAAAATTGGGCGATTGTTTCAGGTATGAATTTACCAATGTTAATTGAAGCGTATGCTGCAAGATTATCAATGGAAAAAGCGCAAGACGTAGCGAAAGCCATTTTGGGAACAGCTAAAGAAGGCGTAAAAGTGAAACCAGAAGAGTTAGAACCAGAAGAAGTTGTGGTGGCAAATGCGCCAGCAGCACCTCAAGGAGCGATTCCAGCAGGGACGGTTTTAGGTGATGGCGAAATTAAATTTGTGTTAGCACGTGTCGATTCTCGCTTGCTTCATGGTCAAGTCGCAACAGCTTGGACAAAAGCAACCAATCCATCACGGATTATTGTAGTGTCTGACGCGGTAGCAAAAGATGAATTACGTCGTAAACTGATTGAACAAGCGGCGCCTCCAGGGGTGAAAGCGAACGTTATTCCAATTAGTAAAATGATTGAAATTTCAAAAGATCCTCGCTTTGGCGATACAAAAGCATTACTACTTTTTGAAAATCCACAAGATGTTTTACGCGTAGTTGAAGCTGGCGTGAAAATTAAAGAAGTGAACGTGGGTTCATTGGCACACTCCACAGGAAAAGTTGTGGTAAGTAAAGTATTATCAATGGGACATGAAGAAGTTGCCGCGTTTGAGAAACTAAAAGATCTTGGTGTGACTTTTGATGTTCGAAAAGTACCAAATGATTCAAAAGATAACTTAGATGAATTATTGAAAAAAGCGAAGAAAGAATTAGCTTAAATAAAAGAAATTGAGGAGGTTTATTATGTCTGATTTAAACTTAATCCAGATGATTTTAGTTGTATTCGTCGCTTTCTTGGCAGGTATGGAAGGGATTTTAGATGAATTCCAATTCCACCAACCATTAGTAGCGTGTACTTTAATCGGTCTAGTAACAGGAAATTTAGAAATCGGTATTATTTTAGGTGGTTCACTACAAATGATTGCTCTAGGATGGGCAAACATTGGAGCAGCGGTTGCGCCAGATGCGGCGTTAGCGTCGGTTGCAGCAGCAATTATTTTAGTTTTAGGTGGTCAAGGTAAAGCAGGGATTCCTTCTGCAATCGCAATTGCGATTCCTTTAGCCGTTGCAGGTCTTTTCTTAACAATGTTAGTAAGAACATTAGCAGTGCCAATCGTTCACATGATGGACAAAGCAGCATCTGAAGGCAATTTCCGTAAGATTGAAGTATTACAAGTTGCCGCAATTGCGATGCAAGGGGTACGGATTGCGATTCCAGCTGCAGCGTTACTATTTATCCCAGCTGAAACCGTTAAAAACACACTCGAAATGATGCCGGCATGGTTAACAGATGGTATGGCAATCGGTGGTGGAATGGTTGTAGCAGTAGGGTATGCACTTGTAATTAATATGATGGCAACAAAAGAAGTTTGGCCATTCTTTGTTTTAGGATTCGTTATCGCTGCCATTTCTGAAATTACGTTAATCGGAATTGGCGCAATCGGTGTTGCTTTAGCATTAATTTACTTAAACCTTTCTAAAATGGGTGGTTCTTCCACTGGTGGCGGAAGTAGTTCAGGTGATCCGTTAGGTGACATCTTAAACGATTACTAAATCTAAAAAAGGAGGAAATCAAACAATGGTAGAAGAAAGAATTCAATTAACGAAAAAAGATCGTTTAGCAGTTGCTTGGCGTTCAACGTTTATCCAAGGATCTTGGAACTATGAGCGTATGCAAAACGGTGGTTTCGCATTTTCAATGATTCCAGCGATTAAAAAATTATATTCATCAAAAGAAGATCGTACAGCGGCGTTACAACGTCACTTAGAGTTTTTTAATACTCACCCATATATTGCATCACCAATTTTAGGAGTAACCTTAGCGTTAGAAGAAGAACGTGCGAATGGTGCACCCGTTGATGATGTCGCGATTCAAGGGGTAAAAGTCGGAATGATGGGACCTTTAGCTGGTATCGGCGATCCTGTCTTTTGGTTCACGGTACGTCCAATGTTAGGCGCACTCGGAGCATCTCTTGCCCTTAGTGGAAATATCTTAGGCCCAATTATTTTCTTCGTCGCTTGGAACCTTATCCGTTGGGGATTCATGTGGTATACACAAGAATTTGGTTACCGTGCAGGTTCTGCTATTACAGATGACTTATCAGGTGGTTTACTACAAGACGTTACAAAAGGGGCATCTATCTTAGGGATGTTCGTACTAGCGTCCTTAGTTCAACGTTGGGTAAATATTTCCTTTGTCCCAGTTGTCTCTAAAGTAACGTTATCTGAAGGAGCATATGTTGAATGGGATAAAATTCCGATGAACGCTCAAGGATTGCAACAAGCTTTCCAAGAAGTTTCTTCTGGAAAAGCGTTATCCAATATTAAAGAAACGACTTTACAAGCCAACTTAGATCAATTAATCCCAGGATTAGCTGGCCTATTGTTAACATTAGGTTGTATGTGGTTACTTAAGAAAAAAGTTTCACCAATCGTGATTATCTTAGGTCTATTTGTAGTCGGAATTCTTGGTCACCTTATCGGTATTTTATAAAATATCGGTTATAATGAGGTATGAAGCAATTGAAGGAGTGATAAAATGGTCGAATCATTAAATACGAAAGTAGACTTTGTCATCGACGCTACCTCTTTTTCAGGGTTAACGGATTATGGAAAGATCATGATTGGCGATAAAGGCTTTGAATTTTATCATGGTCGTGATCCACGTAAATTTATTCAAATACCGTGGGAAGAAGTCGATTACGTTGTCGCCTCGGTCTTTTTCAAAGGAAGATGGATTCCGCGTTATGGCATTCAAACGAAGAAAAATGGCACGTTCATCTTTTCTTCAAAAAAACCTAAAAAAGTCTTGAGAGAGATTCGTCATTATGTTGATCCCGATCGGATGGTTCATTCTTTAAGCTTTTTCCAAGTCGTTAGCCGGGGAATCAAAGGTTTTTCTTTTAAAAAGTTAAAGAGAAGTCCTAAAATAAAATAATAATCAAAACGAGCGACCGATCTAGCCGATTGGTCGCTCGTTCTTTCGTGAGAATATCTTGCGTCACAGTCTTTAATGCAACACTTTCTTTGAGAAACACAATATATTATTAGGAGAAAATAATGATTGCCGTGTTCTTTTTATGATAAACTAGAAAAAGAAATAGCAAGACGAGGGGGATGACGATGGATTTTTTAGGGACAATGTTAGCGGGTGCTGTGATAGGTATCTTAGCCAGTTTTGTAACAGGGGAACGAAGAGGTTGTATCTTTAATATTATTGCTGGAATTGTGGGATCCGTGATTGGTGAGCGTCTCTTTTCTTTAGGCGGACCGACAATCGGTGGACTGCCGATTCTTTCATCTGTGTTAGGTGCGATTATTTTTGTCGCAGTGATTTCGTTATTTTTTGGTCGAAAAAATGACTAATTCGATTTGAAAGTCAAGAAACTTTGTTATAATAAGTTTATGGAATAAGAAAGAAGGAATGTAGAAATGTTACGTGTGAATAATTTAAGAGCCGCCATGGCCAAAGAAGCGATTGATGGTTTTTTAGTCACGAATCCTTACAACTTACGCTACTTAGCGAATTTTACGGGAACGGCTGGGCTGGCAGTTATTACCCCAACAAAAGCGTTCTTTGTGACTGATTTTCGTTACACGGAACAAGCCGCTGAACAAGCGTTAGGCTTTGAAATTATCAAACATACTGGACCGATTTTTGAAGAAGTCGCGAATATTTGCCGTCAAGAAGAAATCGAGGTATTGGCTTTTGAAGAAACGGTCATGAGTTTTGCGGAATATACGCAATTAGAAGATGACGTGGAAGAAAGTTCTCTTTTACCAATTAGTGGTCTGATTGAGTCCTTGCGTGAAGTGAAAGATGAAGCGGAAATCGCGTTGATTGAAAAAGCATGTGCGATTGCTGATCAAGGATTTGCCTATATTCTTGAGCAAATCAAACCAGGAATGACGGAAATTCAAGTTGCCAATCAGCTTGATTTTTATATGCGTTCGCTAGGTGCAACAAGTGTTTCTTTTGATACAATCGTCGCAAGTGGTGTTCGTTCTGCCATGCCACACGGTGTTGCAAGTACGAAAGTGATTGAAAAAGGCGACTTAATCACATTAGATTTTGGTTGTTACTATGAAGGTTATGTTTCGGATATGACCAGAACGTTTGCGCTTGGTGATCCAGGTGAGAAATTAAAAGAGATTCATCAAATTGTCTTAGAAGCACAACTCATGGTCAATGCCGTTGCCAAAGCTGGCATGTCTGGTGTGGAACTAGATGCTGTTGCGCGTGATTACATTGCTTCTCACGGTTATGGCGAGGCATTTGGCCATTCAACAGGTCATGGTATTGGGTTAGAAATCCATGAAGGACCAAACGTCTCTTTTAAATCGCCAAAATTATTTGTACCGGGTAATGTGATTACGAATGAGCCGGGGATCTATTTACCAGGTATTGGTGGGGTTCGAATTGAAGATGATTTACTCATTACGACCACTGGTAATCGTATTTTAACGCATTCACCGAAGGAATTGATTATCTTATAATCTTTTTTTCCTTTGTAAAACGGTTTCGACTATAATAATCAGCAAACATATTGTATAATAAGGCTTAATGAACGAGTTACGCTTCACTAGAAATAACTAGGAAATGGAGGAATGAAAAATGGTAGATGAAACGAGCTTAGTATTAGATACGGATCATGGATTAGGTGAGATTGTCATTGCACCAGAAGTCATCGAGGTGATTATTGGGATTGCCGCTTCAAAAGTTGACGGTGTTCACCGTATGCAAGCAAGCTTTACGAATAACGTGACGGAATTACTTGGCCGCTCTGTTTATGGTAAAGGTGTCCACTTAACCATTGATGAAGAGGGAATCAAAGTTGATTTATATGTCAATTTAAAATATGGTGTGTCCGTACCAAAAGTTGCGATGCAAGTGCAAAGTCGCGTGAAGCAACAAGTGCTATTTATGACGGATATTGAATTAGACGAAGTCAATATACACGTTGTATCATTAGTTCCTGAAAAAACAGAACAATTGGATTTAGAAGAATTATTTGAAAATGATGAGGCTGAAAATGAATAAAGAATTATCAAGACGTGAAATTAGGCAAATGGCGATTCAAGCGTTATTTCCTTTAGATTTTAATCAAGAATTAACGAAACACGATGCCATCGTGCATGCAATTGAGTTAGAACACGAAGATATGATTGATGAAGAACAAGAACATTTTGTTCCAGCCTATCTTGATTTATTAGTCACAGGTGTCTGTGAACGTAAAGCAGAACTAGACGAAATCATTCAAAAGTATTTAAGAACAGGATGGACGTTAAAACGGTTATCCAAAATGGATGTAACCATCTTACGCTTGGCGTTGTTTGAAATGCTTTATGTTGACAATGTACCAAATAAAGTGGTGTTAAACGAAGCGATAGAATTAACGAAAGTATTTAGTGACGATCAGTCAAGAAAGTTCGTGAATGGGATCCTTTCGAATGTTAATAACGAAATAGAAGCTAGCAAATAAGCTAGCTTCTTTATATTTATACTGAAGTTATGCTAAAATAATCGGGTAATGAATAAAGATTAAAGGGAGCGACTGACAATGGGTATACGGATTGATGGCAAAGCATTAGCAGAAAAAATGCAAGAGGATATGAAACAAGAGGTTAAAGAACTGAAGACAAAAGGGATTACCCCTGGTTTAGTCGTCTTGCTTGTAGGAGAAAATCCAGCAAGTCAAACATATGTAAAAAATAAAGAATTAGCGGCAACGCGTTTAGGCTTGCATTCAGAAGTTTCACGTTATGACGCATCGATTACAGAAGAAGAATTACTTGCTGAAATTGCGCGATATAATCAAGATGAGGCATTTCACGGGATTTTAGTGCAATTGCCGTTACCAAATCATATCGATTCTGAAAAAATCTTGTTGGCCATTGACCCTGCAAAAGATGTCGATGGTTTTCACCCGATGAATCTCGGAAAATTATTTATGGGTGCACCGGAAATGATTCCTTGTACGCCTTACGGGATTATGAAAATGTTTGAGGCATATCAAATTGATTTAGAAGGGAAAAATGCGGTCATTATTGGTCGTAGTAACATTGTCGGTAAACCAATGGCACACTTATTACTAGCAGCCAATGCGACAGTGACCATCGCCCATTCTCGTACGAAAGACTTAGCAAAAATCGCTAGCGAAGCGGATATCTTAGTCGTAGCGATTGGTCGCGGCCATTTTGTCACCAAAGAATTTGTGAAAGAAGGCGCGGTAGTCATTGACGTTGGAATGAATCGAGATGCAGAGGGCAAGTTGATTGGCGATGTCGCGTATCAAGAGGTCGAACCACTAGCAAGTTATATTACACCAGTGCCAAAAGGTGTGGGTCCAATGACAATCACGATGTTGATGGCACAAACGATAGAAGCAGCAAAACGCAAACGGTAAATAGGAAAGAAAGTTAGGTGAGAACATGGCGCAACAGTATTTGACTGTGACTGCTCTAACCAAGTATTTAAAACGTAAATTTGAAGCCGATCCATACTTACAAAGGGTTTTTCTAACCGGTGAAATCTCTAATTTCCGACTACGACCGGGCCACCAATATTTCAATTTAAAAGATGAGAATGCCAAGATTTCTGCCGTCATGTTTAAAGGACCTTTTAGCAAACTCCAATTTCAACCCGAAGAAGGAATGAAAGTACTGGTTGTCGGTCGTTTATCGCTCTTTGAATCAAGCGGTGGCTATCAAATTTATGTCGAACATATAGAACCCGATGGCATCGGGGCTCTCTACCAAGCGTATGAACAATTAAAGAAAAAATTATCGGCAGAAGGGCTTTTTGCTGGTGAAAAAAAAGGGCTACCTAAATATCCGAAACGCATTGCGGTGTTAACTAGTCCAAGTGGCGCCGTGATTCGCGATATTATGACGACGATTGAACGGCGTTATCCGATTGCGCAAATTGTCCTTTATCCAACGATTGTTCAAGGGAATCAAGCGGCTGATGATATCGTTCGTAATATTCGGCGCGTGGAAGAATCGGGCGATTTTGACACGATGATTATTGGACGAGGGGGTGGGTCGATTGAAGACTTATGGCCTTACAATGAAGAACGTGTCGTCCGAGCCATTTTTGCGGCCCATACGCCAGTGATTTCTTCGGTTGGCCATGAGACAGATACAACCTTAGCGGATTTAGTCGCAGATGTACGTGCTGCGACACCGACTGCGGCAGCGGAGTTAGCCGTTCCGGTTTTAAATGAAGAAGTCTTACGGATTCAAGAAAGAAAAGCACGAATCCAACAAGCCGTTTTCCATCTGATACAAGGAAAAAGGCAACAACATCAACGGATCATTCGCTCGTATTTATTTGAACAACCTGAACGACTTTATGAAGGGCAAGCCCAAAAGCTCGATCAACTGACGCAACGATTATCACAATCGTTACAAAATCAATTATATGAAAAAGAAAAAATCAGCAACCAATTACACCATCGTCTGAAGCAAATGAGTCCTTTGCATCAAGTGCGAGAAGAAAACATGCATGTGAAGCATTTAGATCAGCGCTTAAACCAGCAAATGGTTCGTCTATTGAATCAAAAACAAACTGATTTTGCCCAACAAGTTCAAGCGTTGAATTTGCTAAGTCCTTTAAACATTATGGGACGTGGCTATAGTTATACCGTTAATGAGGCCGGGAAATTAATCGCTTCTGTTAAGACACTAGCGGTGGGGGAACAAGTGACGGTCCACTACCAAGATGGGACAGCGCGCATGAAAGTAATGGATGTAGGAGGAGAAAATGAATGACAAAACCAACATTTGAAGAATCATTACAAGAATTAGAATCAATCGTTCAGCGCTTAGAAAAAGGCGATGTTCCTTTAGAAGAAGCCTTGACGATCTTCCAACGAGGAATGGAATTAAGCAAACAATGTGAAGGAACGTTAAAGAGTGCCGAAAAAACATTAACCCAGATGATGACACAAGAAGATGAATTAATCCTATTTGATGGAGAGCAGTCATGAAGTCCTTTGAAGCGATTCAACAAGAAATTATTGACGCAGTTGAAACAGAAATGGTGCGCTTTATTTCAGAACAAGTCACCGAGGAGCAGTTACAAGAAAGCATGCGCTATTCGATTGAGGCGGGCGGCAAACGCCTACGCCCCTTGCTGTTGTGTCTAACTGCGAGTGCTTTTAAAAATCCGCTTGAGCAAGGGACGATTCAAGTGGCCGCTGCGTTAGAAATGATTCACACGTATTCGTTGATTCACGATGATTTGCCTGCGATGGATAATGACGACTTACGCCGTGGGAAGCCGACAAATCACAAAGTCTTTGGTGAAGGCTTAGCAATTTTAGCGGGAGATGGGTTACTGACATTGGCGTTTCAATTGGTGAGTCAAGCGTCGATTGATGCTGATAAAAAAATTACCTTGCTGCAATTGCTTAGTCAAGCGGCAGGAAGTTCTGGTATGGTTGCGGGCCAAGTAGCCGATATTTTAGGCGAAGGACAACAAGTTTCTTTAGAAGAACTTATCGCGATTCATCAGCGCAAAACAGGTGAACTGATTCGTTTTGCCGTGCTTGCTGGAGGAATTTTAACTAATCAATCAGCGAGTACGTTAGCAGATTTGGAAGCTTTCGCCATGCATCTTGGGCTAGCTTTTCAAATTCGTGATGATATTTTAGATGTCATCAGTTCGACTGAAGAATTAGGCAAAGCAACGCAAAAAGACGCCTCGCTTGAAAAAAATACCTATCCGGCATTACTCGGCTTAGATGGCGCAAAGGAAGCCTTCGCGCATGAAATGGCGCAGGCCCAACAAAGATTAGCGATGCTTGAACAGGTAAATTGTGATGTCGTTTTATTATCTATGGTATTCCAATGGTTTGCGCTCGAAGGAAAAGGTGTGAAATGATGAAAAAAGAAAGAGTGGATGTTTTAGCGGTGCAACAAGGGTTATTTGACAATGTCGATCAAGCGAAACGCAGCGTGATGGCTGGTTTAGTATTGACTGAAAAACATGAACGGTTAGATAAACCTGGTGAAAAAATCCCAACAACGACTCAATTAGAAATCAAAGGCAAAAAAATCCCTTACGTTTCAAGAGGTGGACTGAAGTTAGTGAAGGCGATGAATGTTTTTGGCTTAGATTTTAAGGACAAAATCGTTCTTGATATCGGTTCTTCAACGGGCGGCTTTACGGACGTAGCGTTACAACATGGCGCAAAATTAAGTTATGCACTTGACGTGGGTTACAATCAACTCGCTTGGAAAATTCGTCAAGATGAACGGGTTGTCGTGATGGAACGGACAAATTTTCGCTATAGCAAACCAGAAGATTTTTTATATGGCTTACCTGAAATGGCGACGATTGATGTGTCGTTCATTTCACTCAAATTAATGTTACCGCCCCTCCATCAAATTTTGGTCGATAATGGGGAAGTGATGGCTTTAATTAAGCCGCAATTTGAAGCCCAAAGAGAGGCAATCGGCAAAAATGGGATTGTTCGCGATCCTAAGACGCATCAAGCCGTCATTGACATGATTGTTCAGTTTGCCTTAAAAGAACGATACGATGTCGAAAATTTATATTTTTCACCAATCACTGGTGGAGAAGGCAATATTGAATTTATTGTTCATCTTCGAAAAAGTGAGACGGTCGGTCATTTAAATCCAGCGATTGAGATTGAACAAGTTGTCGCACGTGCTCATGAGACGCTAGGATTCCGATGATGAATTGGTTCTAGTGATAGGATGCTTTTTTCGATGCTTTTTCGAGGAAATGCGTCCTTTTTACGCTAGATAGGAAAAGGTAGGAATCGTTCGTCGTTTTTTAGGAATCTACGGCTGTCTGAGTCGTCTAAACGATTTGTTGTAAAAAAATCATTTTAGGAGGTGACGGGATGATTTCTTTAGAAAAAGTTCAGCAATCGGAATTAGCCCAAATTCATTTTTTGCAAAAGGTAGCCTTTGAATCATTGTATGACACATACCAAGATGAAGGTTCTCCGTTTAAGCAAACGCAAGCGTCATTGCTTGCAAAATTTAAACGACCGCTTGAATGCTATTTTTTTATTAAGCAGCAGGACAAAAGAATCGGTTATCTTCGAGTTGTCATGGATGATTCGGGAACTACAGCGAAAATCGGGCCGATTGGAGTGGATCCATTAGTCGAAGGACAAGGGATTGGCACACAAGCGATGCAACTAGTGGAGCAAACATTTCCCGAAGTGAAGGAGTGGCGCTTAAGTACGATTTTACAAGAAACAACATTATGTCATTTTTATGAGAAAATGGGCTATCAAAAAACTGGAGAAATCGTATGGATTCAGGAAGAGATGGCGCTTGTTTTTTATATAAAAACGATTGAAGACAAGGATTAAAGCCTTTTTTTAATAAAATCGTTGTTAAAAATAGCATCCTTGCGTTTTAAAAGGATGATGACTGATCTAGCTCAATGATAACCGTAAGAGGTGAAATCCGAATGTCAAAGGATTTTACTTCTTTTTTTATTGCTGATGAGTGCTAACAAAAGGGTTTATCTTCTTTTTGAGAGACTATACGCCTAGTCTTTAGTGGAATTGATTGAAGGTTGAAAAAAGCTTGTCATCGTTACTTTGATGAATGTTTTTTTGAAACGCCGATATCCGAGCGTATCCGCACTAAAGGCGGGAGAATAAATCGAATCAAAAATAAAAAAAGCGGCATATTTCTCTTTTTTTATGCGAGCTTCTCGTATGAACGACTTTTATTCTTTCAAAAAATAAGCTATGATAGATAAGACTTTAACGAGGAGGATTATTCCATGAAAAAGAAAGAACGCCAGCGTTTATTGACTCGTTTTTTAACAGAGCATGAAATTCAAAAACAAGAAGAATTTGTGGATTATTTAAAATTACAAGGGATCGAAGTGACGCAAGCGACGATTTCAAGAGATATTAAAGAACTAAAACTGATTAAAGTTCCTTCAGTCAACGGCGGATACCGTTATAGCTTACCGAATGAATCGCAAGAAGATGTGATTGAAAAATTAAATAAGCTACTTCAAACGGCGCTTGTTTCGGTCGATCAAATGGAGAAATTCGTCATCTTACGGACGTTACCCGGCAATGCTTCGGCAGTAGGAAACTTGGTCGATAAATATTATCAAAAAGAGCTCTTTAGTAGTCTCAATGATGATGATAAAGTCTTAATGATTACTTGGACGGAAGAAAAAGCGGTCGAATTAGCCGAAAACTTTCGGAAATATCAACGTTAGGAGCGAATCCAATGTTATTAGAATTAACGATTAAAAATTTTGCGATTATCCCTTTCTTACACATCGATTTTCATCAAGGAATGACGGCTCTTACAGGGGAAACCGGTGCAGGGAAATCAATTATTATCGATGCGATGGGCTTACTTGCAGGTGGGCGCAGTTCCAGTGATTATATTCGTCATGGTGAAGAGAAGTGTTTACTAGAAGGTGTGTTTGAATGGCCAACACAACCAGAATTTTTCGCATTGATGGAAGAATTAGGCATCGATCAGTCCGAAAGTTTTCTGATTGTGCAAAGAGACATGTCGCGCTCAGGTAAAAATATTTGTCGTTTGAACGGTCGTGCGATCCCGCTCGTCCAATTACGACGGGTAGGGACGTACTTGGTTGATATTCAAGGTCAAAATGAGCATCAAGAATTATTGCAACCTGAAAAACATCTCTCTTTAATGGATCATTTTGGTTCAAAAGCTTTCAAACAGCAACTAAAGGTCTATCAAGAACACTACAGTGACTATCAAAAACTTCTAAAAAAAGCCCGGGAAATTAAACAAAATGAGCAATCCTATGTTCAACGAATCGATATGCTTCGTTTCCAACAAGAAGAAATCGAGCAAGCTGAACTGGAGCCCGGAGAAGAAGAGTTATTATTGGAAGAGCGAGCGAAATTGGTGAATTTTCAAAAAATCGTTGATGCATTAGGGAAGACGCACGAAATTTTATCTGCTGATACGCATAGCCTGACTGATGGTGTGGGACTTGCATTAAGCGAAATCCAAGAAATCGAAGGATTAGATGAGTCTTATCTTAAAATTAGCGAGAATCTTCAAAGTGCCTATTACTTATTACAAGATGTTGCGAGTGAAACCTCGCGGCAATTAGATTATTTAGAATTAGATGAGGCGCGACTGGATGAGGTAATGTTACGCTTAGAAACGATTCGTCAATTGAAAAGAAAATATGGCGAGTCTATTCCAGCAATTTTAACGTATTACGCTGAAATCTCTGAAGAATTAGAGGCGATGACGGGATTTGAGAATCAATTAGAAGAATACACCCAACGATTGCAAGAAAAACAAGCGATTGTCTTTGAATACGCACAAACGTTGCATCAAGAACGACAAAAAATTGCGCGCCAACTTGAAAAAGCAATTATGCAAGAAGTAACGGAGCTCTACATGGAAAATACTCGGTTTGAAATTCGCTTTAAAACAGATTCCGAAATGTTAAATGAAACGGGCATGGATCAAGTGGCCTTTTATTTAAGTACCAATTTGGGAGAAGACTTAAAGCCACTTGTTAAAGTTGCTTCAGGCGGCGAATTGTCGCGTATTTTATTAGCCTTAAAAGCAATCTTTTCTCGTGAGAAAGAAATGACGAGTATTGTGTTTGATGAAGTGGATACAGGAGTGAGCGGTCGGGTCGCACAGGCTATCGCTGAAAAAATAGCAAAAATTGCGCGCCACTCACAAGTCTTGTGTATTACGCATTTGCCACAAGTTGCGGCTCAAGCGGACTATCAATATTTTATTAGTAAAGAAGTTCAAGATGGTCGTACTCAAACAAGTATTACCCAGCTAGATGATCAGATGCGCGTCCATGAAATAGCTCGAATGCTTGCAGGTTCTGAAATCACTGCCTTAACGATGGAACATGCTACGGAGTTATTACAATTGGCTCAAAAAAATCCACAGAAATAAAACAAAAAAGGTGAACCAAGAGCCTAAATCGGCGGTTGGTTGACCTTTCTGTGTTTGTTTTTTGATTATTGTAAAGCAGAAAGCGCAGTGAGGACAGTTGTTCCAAGCATAACAATTAGCATAATCCAAACGACGATTTTGGTTACTTTTGAAAAGGTACTTGTTTTTTTGTTTTCCTTCATGACGTTCATCCTTTATTTGGTTGATAGGCACAGTGTACAACCAAATTCATCATAACTCAAGAGTAGAATAGCAGATTTATAAAAGATTTTTCTTTTTTAAATAGGCAATCGTCCATGCACATAGTAAAATTGTTAAGAACGTAATAAATAAAAAGGCGTTCTTGTGTTCGGCGAATGGAATGGGAACATTCATACCATACATACCTCCAACAATTGTCGGAATCGTTAGGACAATGGTCAAAGAAGTGAGGATTTTCATAACATTATTCAAATTATTTGATACGACTGCCGAGAAAGTGTTGTTCATTTGTTGGACGAGTTGCAGCTGGATATGCACGGAAGTCATCGCTTGACTAACTTCTACTAAAATATCGTGTAAATGATTATGGTATGCGTGTTGTTGTTCAAACATTTTGGTTTCAGAAAGTCCTTTTAAGGTTTTGAAATTAGCGGCCGTTGCTGCATCAAATAATACAAGACTTTTTTGCAAATTCAATAATTGATAGAGCTGTTTATTTTCAGTCGAGACTTGAATTTGACCTTCCAGCTCATCCAGTTGTGCTTTAATTTTTGTTAAACTATGGTTATACGCTGTGACTAATCGCCAAAGAACTTGCAAGAAAAGGTTCATCGTTGGTGTGATATCGTTTTCTGGAAAAACATGTTCTCTTAAAAAATTAAAAAATAAAGGAGGCTGTTTGGAAACGGTAATGATTTTGAGATCCGGTGTAATAATTAAGGCCAACGGATAGGTGTCAAAACGGATAAAGCCGCTGGAACTAAGGACTTCGTGTGGAAATTGTAACAAGACTAATACTGCTTTATGAAAGGTTAGTTGTTGAAGCCCCTCACTGCGTGAATTTTCAGCGTCATCTAAAATAGACGTAAAATACGAATGTGGAACATTATATTCTTTTGCCAATTGATGAATGACCTTTTCGCTAGGGTTAGAAATGTGAGTCCAAATTGTGGAAGACTCACGCGCGGGTTGTTCGACCAATTGTTGATTAGAAATCGTAAAATAAGAAAACATCTCTTAGCCTCCTTAGTATCGAAACACATTTTGAGTGTTTTCTTCTATTATAGTACGAACATGTGAATATTTAAAACGAATGAAACAATTATGTAAAGAAAATAGAGTATAGTAGCGATAGTTACTTCATAGAAAGGACGGCTTTAGATGCCTTCAATCACGATTAATATTATTTTTTGGTTTATTTCTCCGATTATCATTTTATTTGCTTCAGCCTTTGTTACATCCCTTTTCTCATTAAAAAAACGCTATGGAATCAAAGCGCCAGACATTGCGGTGCCTTTTTTATTTATTGCGATTCACCGCTTGTCTTATCTTGTTTTTAAGGAATCGCTTTTTCCTTATTTCTTGATTACGATTAGCTTATTAGGAATTGGCTTAGCTTTTTTTCACGCGTATTTTTACGAAGAAATTGATTATTCGCGTTATGCCAAAATGTATTGGCGTTCTGTCTTTCTTTTTTCGATGGTTACCCAATTTATACTGATTGTGCTGAGTTTAATGTTACGTTTTTAATCAAGGTTTTTTAAAAGTTTTTTAAAAGATTTTCCAAGTGAAATTGGTAAAAATAAATCAAAAAAAAAGAGTGAATTCTAGAGAAAATGTGGTAGAAAGTGGGGGGATGTGGTAGACTGAGGATATCAAGTGGTAGATGGGGGTATAATCGATGTTCATGGGGGAATTCCAACATACAATCGATACCAAAGGCCGACTAATCATGCCAGCTAAACTTCGAGAAAAACTCGGCGAAAAGTTTGTGGTAACAAGAGGGTTAGATGGCTGTTTATTTGGTTATCCGTTATCCGAATGGGCTGTACTAGAGGCTAAGCTAAATGAAATGCCACTCTCAAAAAAAGATGCTCGTACGTTTGTGCGCTTTTTTTATTCCGCTGCTACTGAATGTGAACTTGATAAACAAGGACGAATTAACCTGCCTATTTCTTTAAGAAATCATGGAAACTTAACAAAGAATTGTGTGATTGTAGGGGTTTCTAACCGTATTGAAATATGGGATGAAGAACGTTGGCACGCATTCTCCGAAGAAGCAGAAGAAAACTTTGATGAGATTGCCGAGTCGATGATTGATTTCGGTTTATAGAAAGAGGAATAAAAATGACAGAATTTCAACATTATACAGTGATGAAAAAAGAGACTGTTGATGGCTTAAATATTAAACCAGATGGTATTTACGTCGATTGTACCTTAGGTGGTGCTGGACATAGTGAATATCTTTTACAACAATTAAATGAACAAGGGCGTCTCTATGCGTTTGATCAAGACCAACATGCAATTGATCATGCGAAAATTCGTTTAGCGCCGTTTGTAGAAAAAGGCCAAGTTGTGTTTATTAAACGCAATTTCCGTCATTTAGCCCAAGCGCTCGCAGAACAAGGAGTCACAAAAGTTGATGGGATTCTTTACGATCTAGGAGTTTCTTCGCCTCAACTCGATGAAGCACAACGCG
Organism: Enterococcus sp. DIV1314a; assembly: GCF_051713805.1. NCBI lineage: Bacteria > Bacillati > Bacillota > Bacilli > Lactobacillales > Enterococcaceae > Enterococcus > Enterococcus sp. DIV1314a. Next base: position 1,724,179 of record NZ_JBIOQP010000001.1, read on the forward strand.
GATTTAGTTACCATCAAGATGCGCCGCTTGATATGCGGATGGATCAACATGCGCCATTGTCAGCGTATCATGTCGTCAATGAATACGAGTATAGTGAATTAGTCAAAATCTTTTTTAGATATGGGGAAGAAAAATTCTCAAAACAAATCGCGCGCGAAATTGAACGAGTTCGACAACAAAAACCCATAGAAACAACAGGGGAATTAGTCGAAATCATTAAAGATGTTATTCCAGCTCCTGCAAGAAGAAAAGGAGGCCATCCAGCAAAACGGATTTTCCAAGCGATTCGCATTGCGGTTAATGATGAACTCGGTGTGATTGAAGATACACTCGAACAAGCCATTGCGTTACTGAATCTCCATGGACGTATTAGTGTGATTACCTTCCATTCTTTAGAAGATCGTATCGTGAAAACAATCTTTAAAGAATATAGTACTGCTAAGGATTTACCACCGGGGATTCCAATGATTCCAGAAGCTTTTCAACCGGAGTTAAAACAAATTACAAGAAAACCAATGACGCCTAGCGAAGAAGAGTTAACCGAAAACAATCGTTCGCGGAGTGCGAAATTACGAATAGTTGAAAAAATAAAGTAAATGAATGACGAGAAGGGAGAGAGAGTGTGTGGCTGAATTAAAGTTCGAAGAATATTCTTATGAAATGAAAGAGCAATTGGATCAACCAACACCGATTGCTCCAGAAAGACCGGAAGTCATTGTCGTTCCACTATCTCCAGCTCGTCATTTACAACGAATTAGCAAGTTAGAAAAAACGATTGCGAGTATTTTTATTGTTGCGTTAGTCGGCGTAGGATTATTAATGATTCAACTACGAACATCTATTACGCAAGTTGAACAAGAAATTTCGTTAATCCAAGGTGAAGTTGTGGTAGATAGTGCCGATGTTTTACGCTTAGAACAAGAGAAGAGCGAGCTTTCAAAGAGCGATCGTATTCGTGAAATTGCTGAGGAAAATGGGTTGGCGATTCAAAGTGAAAATTTAAGGAAAGTGAAATAATAAAGGCCTATGATGAAAAAAATAAAACGTTATTTTACCAATAATAAATTGTCTCCCAAGAACAATCGCAAAAAAGTAGGAATTATTCTCTTTACTACGAGTATTGGATTGTTCTTTTTATTTGTGTCTCGCTTAAGTTATATTGTTCTTGTAGGCGATGTTGCTGGAACAGCTTTAGAAGATAAAGTTGCTTCTTTATATGAAGGGAAAAAAGTAGTCAAAGCCAAACGAGGAACCATTTATGATCGCAATGGTGTGGTGATTGCAGAAGATGCAACTTCTTATTCCGCCTTTGCAATCTTAAGTACGTCTTACATGAGTGGCAATAAAAAACTTTACGCGCAAGAAAAAGATTTTGAAAAAATTGCGACGATTTTAGTCGATGTTTTGGGCGAAAAAGTCAAAAAAGCGACGATTATTGACGTATTGACTGAAGGCGTGAAAAACGATAAATGGCAAGTCGATATTCCAAATGGCAAAGGAATTACGTTACAACAAAGACAAGCAATTGAAGCGGCGATGGAAAAACAAGACCTTGTAGGAATTGATTTTAATGAACATCCTTCAAGGATTTATCCCAATGGTATCTTTGCTTCTCATTTTATCGGTTTTGCTGATATTCAAGTAGAAGATGGCCAAGAAGAACTTCAAGGTGGATTTGGCTTAGAAGCAGCCTATGATGATATTTTAAAAGGGACTGATGGCGAAATTGTGTTTCAAAAAGATAATTTCCAAAATCCGTTACCTGGAACTGTTGCGGAATCAATTCCCGCTCAAGATGGTCAAGATATTACGACAACGCTTGATAGTCGCCTCCAAAGTTATTTAGAAATGTTAATGGATGAGGCTTGGGAAGAAGCGGAACCTGAATATTTAACGGCGGTTTTAGTTAAATCAGATACGAATGAAATTATTTCGCTCGCACAACGTCCAACCTTCAATCCTGAGACGAAAGATGGAATCAATGAGAAGGACTTTTTGTGGCAAAACTTATTTGTGGAAGAAACATATGAGCCTGGTTCTACGATTAAAATTCTAACGGTAGCTGGTGCAATGGATCAAGGGATTTTTGATCCAAATGAGCAATTTACTCCCGGAAAAATGGAATTAATCGATGCAGAAATCCGCGACTGGGATATTAATATTGGCGCAAAACCCGTTTTAACGATGCGTCAAGCACTATCGTGGTCGAGTAACGTCGGGATGGTCAAATTAGAACAACGAATGCCTGAGCGTTGGCAACAATATTTACAGGAATTTGGTTTTGGTCAGACGACTCAATCGAATTTATTTGGTGAAGCAAGAGGATTATTACCAGAAGATAATATTGTCAGTCAAGCGATGAGTTCATTTGGCCAGGGGATTGCGGTTACGCAATTTCAAATGTTACAAGCTTTTTCAGCAGTTGCCAATGACGGCGAAATGCTTCGTCCATCTTACATTAAGAAAATAAGTGGCACACAGGGAGAGATGGTGACCCAACCAGAAGTTGTAGGTAATCCAATTACTGCACAAAGCGCGCGTCAAGTAAGAGAATACATGCGTGATGTCGTTGAAAGTGAAGAATTTGGTACAGCCTACAATCGTTACCAAGTAGATGGATATACGATTGCGGCAAAAACCGGTACGGCGCAAGTAGCGGAAGGCGGCCAGTATTTAGAAGGCGATAATACGAACCTTTATTCCGTGGTTACTATGCTTCCAGCTGAAGATCCAGAATATACGTTATATATTACCATGAAAAAACCAAAAGAATATAGTGCGGATACGATTCCTTCAATTGCCAATCCACTATTACAACGTGCGATGGATTTATTAGAAGTCGATCGCGTTGGGATGGATGATACGGCAAGTGAGCAAGTGACAGTGGCTGACTATCGTAATCTTGAGACGAGCTTAGCCACTCAAGATTTATCGAATAACGGACTAACACCGATTGTGATTGGGGATGGCGAAAAAGTCGTCGAGCAATCCAGTGCGAGCAATACAGTCTTGTTACCAGGTGAAAAAGTGTTGTTATTAACGGATGCAAAAACAAAAGGGATGCCCGATACTACCGGGTGGTCCAAAGCGGATCTTTTGAAGTTGGCGAATCTGCTTTCAATGGAAGTCTCGTTTAGTGGAGAAGGGTATAGCGCAAAACAAAGTATTGAACCGGGACAAGTAATCGAAGGTGACACATTGACCTTTACCTTAAAAAAAGAAAATTGATTTAGGAGCGAAAAAAGAGATGAACTGGACAGAGATGATCTTACCAATTGCGAGTGGCTTTGGTATTACAGTAGCGACGATGCCACTGTTTATTGGCTATTTTCAAATAAAAAAATACGGGCAAGAAATTTTGGAAGAAGGGCCGAATTGGCATCAAGCAAAAGCTGGAACACCAACAATGGGCGGGACTGTTTTTTTAATCGCCATTATTATCAGTGCGCTTTGGGTGGCAGTCTGGCAACAAGCACTCACACCGGCTTTATGGATTTCTTTGTTTATATTACTTGTGTATGGCGGACTAGGGTTTTTAGATGATTTTATTAAAATCTTCAGAAAACGAAATATGGGTCTTAATTCGAAACAAAAATTAATTGGACAAATCATTGGCGGAATTATATTTTATGCAGTCCTTGTAAGTGAAGGCGCAACGAATACGGTAAATGTATTCGGTTATGATTTGCATCTTTCCTTTTTGTATGGATTGTTTGTAATCGTATGGTTAGTCGGTTTTTCAAATGCCGTTAATTTGACAGATGGCATTGACGGCCTTGTTTCAGGATTAGGCGCAATTTCCTTTGCAACTTACGCCATTATTGCTTGGAATCAACAACAATATGACATCCTAATTCTTTGTTTAAGTGTAGTAGGTGCTTTGATTGGTTTCTTTGGTTATAATCACAAACCAGCGAAAATTTTTATGGGTGATGTCGGTTCCCTTGCTTTAGGTGGATTACTGGCAACCATTTCTATCTTATTGCATCAAGAATGGACGTTGCTATTGATTGGCTTGGTTTATATTGTGGAGACGTTAAGTGTGATGATCCAAGTCACATCATTTAAATTAACTGGTAAAAGAGTCTTCAAAATGTCACCGATTCATCACCATTTTGAAATGGTTGGTTGGTCGGAATGGAAGATTGATGGTGTTTTTTGGCTAATCTCCCTTCTATTTTCGGGCATTACCTTATTCATCTATTTTTTATAAGCGCATAATAGGCAGACAATTACCTTGTGGAGATGAAAAACATGAAAAATATAACAAAATATCAAAATAAAAAAATTCTAGTATTAGGATTAGCAAAAAGCGGATTCAGTGCGGCCAAATTGTTACATGATTTGGGCGCACTTGTTACCGTTAATGACGGAAAACCTTTTGAAGAAAATCGTGAAGCTCAAGACTTACTATCTTTAGGAGTAAAAGTGATTACGGGAAGTCATCCGATTGAATTGTTGGATGAGGAATTTTCATTACTTGTGAAAAACCCTGGAATCCCCTATAGCCACCCCTTACTTCAAGCCGCATCTGCCAAGCACATTCCAATCATTACGGAAGTGGAATTGGCTTATGAAATCTCGGAGGCACCCATTATTGGTATTACGGGGACAAATGGTAAAACGACAACGACGACCATGATTGAAATGTTGTTAAACCAAGGATTATCGAAAGGAAAGGCTTATCTCTCTGGGAATATCGGCTATCCTGCAAGTTCGGTCGCACGCGAAGTTACGCCAGAGGATGTATTAGTCATGGAACTTTCAAGTTTTCAGTTGATGGGCATTCGTACGTTTCATCCAGAGATTGGTGTTATTACCAATCTATATGATGCGCACTTAGATTACCATACTTCACGTGACGAATACGTACAAGCGAAATGGGCGTTACAAAAAGAGATGACATCAGAAGATTATTTAATTTTGAACTGGAACCAAGCAGAAATTCGAACGCTCGCACAAACAACGCAAGCAACAGTGATCCCTTTTTCAACACAAGAAAAAGTAGCGGGGGCGTATACACTTGATGGTTATTTTTATTATTTAGATGAGTGTATTTTAGCAATTGATGAATTAGGTGTTCCAGGTCAGCATAACGTTGAAAATGCGCTGGCTGCGATTGCAGTAGCGAAGCTCAAAGGGATAAGTAATGACGCAATTCAAAAAACGTTAAAAAGCTTTTCAGGTGTCCCACATCGAACACAATTTGTCGGTCAATTGCATGGCATCACGTTTTATAATGACTCGAAAGCGACAAATATCTTAGCGACTAAAATGGCCTTAAGTGGTTTTACAGCAGAAAATGTGATTTTATTAGCGGGTGGTTTGGATCGTGGAAATGGTTTTGATGAACTTATACCTTCGTTGATTGGTGTCAAGGGAGTCGTATTATTTGGTGAGACGAAACAAAAATTAGCCATGGCTGCCCAACAAGCGCAAGTGCCTCATATTCTTTACGCTCAGGACGCTTCACAAGCGCTTGAAGTTGCGTATGAATTGGCCCAATCAGGTGATAACGTGTTATTGTCTCCTGCGAATGCTAGCTGGGATCAATACCCCAACTTCGAAGCTCGAGGCGATGCTTTTATTCACGCATTTGAGAAAATAAAAAATAAAAATAAAGAGTAAAAGGAGGCGTTTTTAACAATGAAAATTGTCGTGACCGGTGGTGGTACAGGTGGCCATATTTATCCCGCGTTAGCATTTATTCAGTATGTAAAAGAAGTACAACCAGACGCCGAATTTTTATATATTGGTGGGACTCGTGGACTTGAAAATAAGATTTTACCGCAAACGGATATCCCGTTTGAGACATTGCAAATTCAAGGATTTAAACGAAGCGTCTCTTTTGAAAATGTGAAAACTGTCTATCTTTTTTTAAAGAGTGTATCAGAAGCAAAAAAACGTTTAAAACAATTTAAACCAGATGTCGTGATTGGAACTGGTGGGTACGTTTCTGGCGCTGTGATGTATGCTGCAGCGAAATTAAAGATTCCAACGATTGTACATGAACAAAATAGCGTGCCGGGAATCACGAATAAGTTTTTAGCACGCTACGTGGATCATATTGGGATATCGTTTCCAGATGCAGCCGCGTATTTCCCTAAAGACAAAACAACCCTTGTTGGAAACCCTCGTGGGCAACAAGTAAGTGGTGTGCATCAATCGACGATTTTATCGAACTACCATTTAGACCCAAATAAAAAAACGGTTTTGATTTTTGGTGGAAGTCAAGGAGCCTTAAAAATCAACCAGGCAGTGATTCAAGCATTACCCGCCTTTGCGACAAAGGATTATCAAATCTTATATGCATCTGGTGAGCGTTATTACAAAGAAATCGAAGAATCGATTGGCATAATGAAAGATGCAGCGAAAAATATTAGCATCCAACCGTACATCGATGAAATGGCAGAGGTTATGGCCAATTGTGATTTGTTAATCGGCCGCGCGGGGGCAACCTCAATCGCTGAATTTACGAGTCTTGGTTTACCAGCTATTTTAATACCTAGTCCGTACGTGACAAATGATCATCAAACCAAAAATGCCTTATGTTTAGTACAAGCAGGTGCAGTGAAAATGATTGCTGACAGTGAATTGACAGAAATCAACTTAGTTGCTACAGTAGATGAGATTATGAACGATCCAGCTGTTCACCAAAAAATGGCAAAAGCTGCAAAAAAACAAGGTATCCCTGATGCGTCGACACGTTTATATGCGCTTGTTCAACAAAGCATTCGATCATAACAGGTAAAAGAGGAGGAGAACGCTATCATATGAAAGACAAAGAAAAAAATTCTTCTTCTACTGAAGAGCATGATGCACTCACGCCTTGGCAAAAGGAGCACTTGTTATACCTTGAATCACAAGGAATTGATCCGGAGATAGCAGAAGAACCAGAAACAGAGATACTTCTAGATAAGATGCTTGATTCTTTTGAAGAGGAAGCTCTTGACGCGTCGAATGAAAAAGATGAAGGAAACAGTCAATCCACCATCGATAAACCATTTTCTTTTTCAGATCATTTGCCGAATTTTAAAGCCTATCGAGATAAAAAATTAAGGAAACGCTTATTGATTCTCGTTGTGACTTTTTTAGTCCCACTACTGGGATCGCTTTATTATATTTCACCGTTAAGTAAAGTCTCGGCGGTCGTTGTGGCAGAACATCCGCTAACGCCTAAGGAAGCCTTAATAGAAAGTTCACAAATTGTTAAAAATGAACGTTTATGGCCGCAGTTTTTTGCTCGACAAAGAATCGCAACAGCCATTGAAAAAGCGAATCCAAGGGTGAAAAAGGCGACGATTACCTTACAACAATGGAATCAACTTCATCTTCACGTAGAAGAATATTCGGAAAGTGCGTATCTCGTTAAAGGCAATGACTATTTGCCAATCTTAGAAAATGGTACAATCTTACAAGAGCCACAAAAAGAAGTAACAAAAGGGCGAGTCATTGTTGAAAATTTTACCGATGAGACGCTTATTTTAGAAACGTTAAAACAATATAAAGAACTACCGGAAGAAATCCAAGATGCGATTTCCCAGATCACTTATGCCCCTTCAAAAAACAATGAGGAATTACTCACCATTTTTATGAACGATGGCAATCAGGTCATTGTTGGGATTTCGAAGCTTGCTGATCATATGAAATATTATTTACAAGTTGCCAAAGAAATGTCGGAAAAAGGTGTGATTGATATGGAAGTGGGGATCTACTCTTATCCTTATCCATCAAATGAGACAGAAAAAGAAGAAAATACCGAGTCTAGTGAAAGTTTTTGATAAAAATTGCGGATATTTTTCGGAACTTCTACCTCACAGCCGCATAAATATGGTAAAATTAGTAACAGTGAATAAAAGAATCATTGAATTGAAATACGAATGCTTTTTATTCGATAGATAAGGAAATGAAGTAGGAGGAATTCCATCCATGGCAAAAACAGGAATGTATGTTGGTCTCGATATTGGGACAACATCTGTTAAAGTAATTGTAGCTGAATATGTAGACAGTCAAATGAACATTATTGGTGTAGGAAATGCAAAATCAGAAGGGATCAATCGTGGGATTGTCGTTGATATCGATAAAACGGTTCAAGCAATTCAGCGAGCAGTTGGTCAAGCAGAAGAAAAAGCAGGAATTAAAATTCGTCAAGTCAGTGTCGGCGTACCGGCAAATCTTTTAGAAGTAGAAGATTGTCAAGGGATGATCGCAGTGAGCGGCGAATCAAAAGAAATTTCCAATGAAGATGTGCGAAACGTGGCTTCTGCAGCACTTGTTCGTTCAGTGCCGCCAGAAAGACAAATTATTTCAATCCAACCCCAAGAGTTTACGGTTGATGGCTTTGAAGGGATTAAAGATCCACGAGGCATGATTGGGGTACGTTTAGAAATGTTTGGTCATGTGTTTACAGGACCGAAAACAATTATTCATAATATTCGCAAATGCGTTGAAAAAGCGGGCTTAGTTGTTGCAGAGATGGTTATCGCACCTCTTGCTTTAACTGAAACGATTTTATCCGATGGCGAAAAAGATTTTGGAACGATTGTCATCGACGTGGGTGGCGGTCAAACGACAACAGCGGTCATGCATGACAAACAATTGAAATTTACGCATGTGAATCAAGAAGGAGGCGAATTTGTCACTAAAGACATTTCGACCGTCTTGAACACGTCGTTCAATAACGCTGAAGCTTTAAAAATCAACTATGGCGATGCGTATCCAGCACGTACTTCTGCTAGTGAGGAATTCCCAGTCGATGTGATTGGTAAATCTGAACCTGTCAAAATTGATGAGCGTTACTTATCAGAAATTATTGAAGCGCGCATGGAACAAATTTTCAATAAATCCAAAGAAGTTTTGGAAGAAATTGATGCCTTAGAATTACCTGGTGGCGTCGTGTTAACAGGTGGTGCGGCAAGTATTCCTGGAATTGTTGATTTAGCACAAGAAATTTTTGGTGTAACCGTTAAATTATACGTGCCAAATCATATGGGGCTTCGTAACCCAGTCTTTACAAACGTGATTAGTATTGTCGATTACTCAGCTAACCTTAACGAAGTTTACCAACTAGCTAAAGGTGCGGTAACAGGTGAAGTAATGCCAACAGAACAATCCGTGGTGTATCAACAAGAAACCAATTATGAAACAACCTATGATGGGCCACAAGAAAGTCCATTAGCACAAGATGAAGAGACAAGTGACGAAGGCTTTGTAAACAAAGTAAAAGGCTTCTTTTCAAATATTTTTGAATAATGAGTTCAGGAGGAAAATAAACGATGGAATTTTCAATTGATAGTAATATCCATGAAGGTGCTGTAATTAAAGTAATCGGTGTCGGTGGTGGTGGCGGAAACGCTGTGAACCGTATGATCGAGGAAAATGTTAAAGGGGTAGAATTTATCGCCGTTAACACAGATGTTCAAGCATTAAAAAATTCAAAGGCTGAAACAGTCATTCAATTAGGCCCTAAATATACACGTGGTTTAGGAGCAGGTTCTCAACCAGAAGTTGGCGAGAAAGCTGCTGAAGAAAGTGAACAATTCATTCGTGAAGCACTTGAAGGCGCAGATATGGTCTTCATTACTGCTGGTATGGGTGGTGGAACAGGTACTGGAGCAGCACCAATCGTTGCTGCAGTAGCAAAAGAATTAGGTGCATTAACAGTCGGTGTCGTGACACGTCCGTTTACATTTGAAGGACCAAAGCGTGGTCGTTTTGCCGCTGAAGGAATTGCAAAATTAAAAGAAAACGTGGATACGTTATTAATCATTTCTAATAATCGATTACTAGAAATCGTCGATAAGAAAACACCAATGTTAGAAGCTTTCCGTGAAGCAGATAATGTGTTACGTCAAGGGGTTCAAGGGATCTCTGATTTAATTACGGCTCCAGGTTACGTGAACTTAGACTTCGCTGACGTGAAAACTGTCATGGAAAACCAAGGGACAGCACTTATGGGAATTGGTGTGGCAAGTGGTGAAGAACGTGTGATCGAAGCAACGAAAAAAGCGATCGCTTCTCCATTATTAGAAACATCCATTGAAGGGGCAGAACAAGTCCTCTTAAACATTACTGGTGGTTTAGATATGACGTTATTTGAAGCGCAAGATGCTTCTGATATTGTTGCAGCAACTGCAGGTGGTGACGTGAATATTATCTTAGGAACTTCGATTAATGAAGAACTAGGAGATGAAATCCGTGTAACGGTGATCGCGACTGGAATTGACCCTACAAAAAAAAAGGAAGTTAGAACAAGTCGTCCCGTGAGAAACACACAAGTCCAATCGACTCCACAACGACCTGTTCTAGACTTAGACCAAGCAAGACCGGTTCAATCAGAAGACGACAATGCCTTTGGGGATTGGGATATTCGCAGAGATCAAAATGTTCGCCAAAAGGTTGAAGACACCCAATTCGAAACAATTGAGAAAAAAGAATTTGATACATTCAACCGTGAAGAAGTAAAATCCAATGACGATGAATTAAGCACACCGCCTTTTTTCCGTCGTAAAAGATAAGGAGGCCAGAGCACATGATTTCTGAAAACTTGCTGGAAGTGAGGCAAGAGATACAGAATTCCTGTGCTCTTGTTTCGCGTAATCCAGAAGAAGTTAATCTTGTTGTCGTCACGAAAAGTGTTGGTACGCAAGAAATGACGACACTCTATCAACTAGGAGAAAGGAATTTCGCGGAGAATCGGGTAGATGTTCTCCTTGAAAAGCAAGAAGCTTTAAAAGCATTCCCGGGAATTCAGTGGCATTTTATTGGGCATTTGCAAAGAAGAAAAGTAAAAAAAGTGATTCATACGATTGATTATTTTCACGCACTTGAAAGTTTAAAGTTAGCGGAGGAAATTCAAAAAAGAGCAACTAAAGTTCTTTCTTGCTTTGTAGAAGTGAATGTTTCTGGTGAAGAAAGTAAACAAGGCGTTTCGCCAGCAGAATTGTTGTCTTTTATTCAAGCGTTACAACCGTTTGATAAAATTAAAGTTGTCGGTTTAATGACAATGGCTCCCTTTGAAGCAGATGAGGTAGAACAACTCGCTATTTTTAATCAATTACGGTCTTTACAAGAAATGATTAACGATTTAGCGTATGATTATGCGCCTTGTACTGATTTAAGTATGGGGATGTCAAATGACTTTTCAGCAGCGATTCAAGCAGGTGCAACGTATGTTCGAGTAGGAAGTGCGTTATTTAAAGAATAAATCAAGGAGGAATATACCATGGCAAAAACAAGTTTTTTGGGCAAAATGGGTAGCTTCTTCGGGTTAGAGGATGATGAAATCTTCGAGGAACAAGCTTTCACGCAACCTCCACGAAGAAGTAAGCCACAAGCAACATCCGTACCGAAACCACAAGCAGGGTCACAAGCAAACGCTGCGGCGACTAATCGGACGTCACAAACGAAAACAACTGTTAATCCGGGGGCGTCAGCGTCGGCGAGGAGCCAAGTCAATCGTCCATCGACTACGGGACATAAACCTTCAAAACCTGAGAAAAAAGTCGTTTCGATGCAGTCCGAACGATCAACCACTCGCAGTCAAAATCAGGCCAATGATTCTTCTAATACGATTATGGTCTTAGAGCCTAGAAGTTATTCTGAGGCGATGACCATCGCCAAGCAAATCATGAGCGGGAAATCGGTAATCGTTAATTTTCACTTAATGCAAGAACCACAAGCACGTCGAATTGTTGATTTTTTAACCGGAACTGTATATGCTGAAGATGGCGATATTAAACGTGTCTCAAACGAAATGTTTTTATGTACGCCGAAATCAGTCGAAATTGAAGGGGCAGCGAAGTCACTCATGCAAAATGACATGTTTGACTTAAACGAAATGTCGCTTTAAAGGAGGAAGGACTTATTATTTCTATTTTAATTACGCTCATTGGAATTCTAAGTAGAGCTATTGAAATTTATACCGTATTACTGGTTGTATATGCGCTACTCTCTTGGTTTCCAGGGGGCTATCAATCTGGATTTGGCCGCATTTTAAGTAAAATATGCGAACCCTATTTAGGATTGTTTGATCATTTAAATCTATCTTTTGGACCAGTGAACTTCAATATTGCTTTTGCGATTATTGTGCTTCAATTGGCTTCACAAGCGATTGTTTTATTACTTCAACGATTGATTCAAGTATTATTATAAAACAAGCGTAACAAACTGAAAGGAAGGAGTATGATTCGATGAATACCAATGTCTATCAACATTTTCGCCACGATGAGCATCCTTTTATTGATTTGGTGGGGGATTGGCTTGAGCAAGTCGCTTTTCAATACGCTCCTTATCTAACGGATTTTCTAGATCCTAGACAAGCATACATCGTAGAAACATTGGTCGCACAAGAATCGGATTTGAAATTTCAGTTTTTCGGAGGATATGAAGCCGCTGAAAGACGCCGGTGTATGATTTATCCAGAGTACTATGAAGCGACGAGAGATGATTTCGGAATCTCATTATTTGAAATCAACTATCCAAAGAAATTCACAAATTTGAGTCATGGAAAAGTGTTAGGGACATTGATTGGTTCAGGGGTAAAACGCGAAATGTTTGGGGATATCATTTCAGACGGGGAGAATTGGCAAGTATTCGTAGCGGATGAAGTGTCCTCCTTTGTGCAATTACAAGTCACTAAAATGGGAAATGTGGCTGTTCGTTTAGAACCCAAAAATTATACGCAATTGTTACTACCTAAAGATGGTTGGACGCAAGAGAAAGAAACGGTTTCTTCTTTACGATTGGATACAGTTATTTCAACTGTCTTTAATATTTCTCGTCAACGTTCAAAACAATTGATTGAAAGTGGAAAAATTAAGGTCAATTGGGTTGAAAGTGAGCGTCCAGATTTTATGCTTGATCTCTTAGATATTGTTTCGATTCGCGGCTTTGGACGACTACAAATTCAAAGTATCGAAGGCAAAACAAAAAAAGAAAAAATCAAGTTAACTTTAGGTGTCCTAAGAAAATAAAACTCAGAGGTGAAGAAAATGGCATTAACTCCATTAGATATTCAAAATAAAAGTTTTCCAGTAAAAATGCGTGGTTACGAGAAAGATGAAGTCGATGATTTTCTCGATTTAATCGTTCGTGATTATGAAGATGCGGTCCAAAAAAACCGTGAATTAGAAAAAGCTCTAAAACATGCAGAAGAAAAATTAGAATACTTCAATGAATTAAAAGATGCGCTTAACCAATCGATTATTGTCGCGCAAGATACGGCCGATAAAGTGAAAACAAGTGCAAGTAAAGAATCTGAAGTTATCGTGACTTCGGCACAAAATAAAGCGGATGAAATGGTTGCGAAAGCAGAAAAACGTGCGCATCAATTAATGACAACTGCGGAAGAAAAAGCCAAAGAGATCTTAACTGAAGCGACAAATAATGCGCGCCAACTAGCCGTTGAAACGAACGACCTGAAGAAAAAAACACGTGTCTTCCATAGTAACATGCTCTTAATGTTACAATCGCAATTAGAAATGGTCAAAACACCCGAGTGGGAAGAGATTTTAGCACCATTTTCAAGTTACGTGCAAGAAAGTCATCAAGTGATTCGTGAAGTATTATCAAAAGAACTTGACAGCGAAAATGTTTCTGAAGTAAACTCAAGTGAAGCATTCGAAACAGCAGACGGTTTTTCAGTCGTGGAAGCATCTGAAAAAGTGGTTCATGTGTCAGATTCAGAAGTAGAATAAAAAAAGTAATAGAACAGAAAAATCAATGATTATTTTTTTAGCGAGTCGGTGAGAGTGAAAGTCCGATAAACCCTGACATTGATTAGATCCTCTATTGATACTTTGATTTTGAAATGAGTAAAAATCAACGTTTAATCTCGTTATCGATTACAAAGGAAAATGATTCGTCATTTTTAAACTTTGGGTGGTACCGCGATACGTTCGTCCCTTTTTATGAGGGGAGGAACGTTTTTTTTGTACAAAATTAAAGGAGAGAACTAAAAATGAAAATGAAAGAAACGTTACATTTAGGAAAAACATCTTTTCCAATGCGCGGCAATTTACCGACGCGTGAAATCGAGTGGCAAAAAGAATGGGAAGAAAAAGAGCTTTATCGCTTACGTCAAGAATTAAATGCAGGCAAACCAAGCTTTGTTTTACATGATGGACCACCGTTTGCCAATGGGAATATTCACTTAGGACACTCCTTGAACAAAATTAGTAAAGATATTATTGTGCGTTCAAAATCAATGTCAGGCTTTCGTGCACCGTACGTTCCGGGCTGGGATACACATGGACTACCAATTGAACAAGTGTTAACCAATAAAGGAATTAAACGCAAAGAAATGTCGATGGCGGAGTACCGTCAAAAATGTTATGACTACGCAATGACACAAGTTGATGCGCAAAGAGAAGACTTTAAACGTTTAGGTGTGTCAGGCGATTGGGATAATCCTTATATTACGTTAACACCTGATTTTGAAGCAGCTGAAATTCGTGTGTTCGGTAAGATGGCAGAAAAAGGCTATATTTATAAAGGATTAAAACCGATTTACTGGTCACCATCGAGTGAATCCTCTTTAGCAGAAGCTGAAATTGAATATAAAGACGTGAAGTCTGCATCGATTTATGTAGCCTTTCAAGTGAAAGATGGTAAAGGATTATTAAGCGAAGACACGGCTTTTGTCATCTGGACAACAACACCTTGGACTTTACCAGCAAATATGGGGATTTCTGTCAATCCAGATTATGTGTATTTAGAAATTAAAGCAGACGGACGTCAATTTGTCGTGGCTAAAGATTTACTTGAAACGGTTAAAGAAGCAATCGGCTGGCAAGAAATCGAAATTTTACAAGAGCTAGCAGGGGATCAGTTAGATAAAATGACTGCTCAGCATCCATTTTATGATCGAGAATCATTAGTGATGCTAGGCGATCATGTCACACTTGAGGCTGGGACAGGCTTAGTTCATACAGCTCCTGGACACGGGGAAGATGACTACATTGTGAGTCGTCGTTACGGATTAGAAGTTCTTTCACCAGTTGACGGGCGTGGCTGTTTCACCGAAGAAGCACCAATGTTTGAAGGGGTCTTCTATGACAAAGCCAATCC
Source organism: Enterococcus sp. DIV1314a (assembly GCF_051713805.1). Lineage (NCBI taxonomy): Bacteria > Bacillati > Bacillota > Bacilli > Lactobacillales > Enterococcaceae > Enterococcus > Enterococcus sp. DIV1314a. Next base: position 1,739,248 of record NZ_JBIOQP010000001.1, read on the forward strand.
AATGATTACCGAATTATTAGCGGAAAAAAATGCATTATTAAAACTAGACTTCTTTACACATAGTTACCCGCATGATTGGCGGACGAAAAAACCGGTTATCTTCCGTGCGACACCACAATGGTTTGCATCGATTGATAAATTCCGCCAAAATATGTTAGATGAAGTTGAAAATGTTGATTGGCTATTACCTTGGGGCAAAACACGTATCTACAACATGATTCGTGACCGTGGTGATTGGGTTATTTCAAGACAAAGAGCCTGGGGCGTTCCACTACCTGTTTTCTATGCAGAAAATGGCGAACCAATTATTACACCAGAAACAATTGAACATGTGGCACAGTTATTCGAAGAACACGGATCGAATATTTGGTTCCAAAAAGAAGCGAAAGATTTATTACCAGAAGGCTTTACGCATCCAGCGTCACCAAATGGCGAATTCACGAAAGAAACGGACATTATGGATGTGTGGTTTGACTCAGGCTCTTCACATGAAGCCGTGTTGCGTCAACGAGAAGAATTGACGTTCCCAGCTGACATGTACTTAGAAGGGTCTGACCAGTACCGTGGTTGGTTTAACTCTAGTTTAACAACGAGTGTCGCGATCAATGGTGTGGCACCGTATAAAGCTGTCTTATCACAAGGATTTGTATTAGACGGTGAAGGACGCAAAATGAGTAAATCAATCGGGAATACGATATTGCCAGATAAAGTGATTAAACAAATGGGTGCCGATATTTTACGTCTTTGGGTTAGCAGTGTGGATTATGAAGCAGATGTTCGTGTGTCAATGGATATTTTGAATCAAGTATCCGAAGTGTATCGTAAAATCCGTAATACCATGCGTTTCTTATTAGCAAATACGGAAGACTTCAATCCAAGTACGGATCGTGTAGCCTACGAAGATTTACGTTCCGTTGATAAATATATGACGATTCGTTTAAATCAAACAATCAAAGAAATTCGTGAAGAAGGATATGAGAAATATAATTTCTTACAAATTTATCGCACGGTTATGAACTACTTAACGATTGATTTATCCGCCTTTTATTTAGATTTTGCGAAAGATGTGGTGTATATTGAAGCGCAAAATGATTACCAACGTCGCTGTATGCAAACCGTCTTTTATGACGTTGCAGTCGCTTTATCAAAATTATTAACACCAATCATTCCGCATACGGCAGAAGAAATCTGGTCACATTTGAAAGAAGAAGAAGCTTATGTTCAATTAGCAGAATTCCCTTCTTATCAAGATTTTGCGAACCAAGAGGAACTTTTAGATACGTGGTCAGCCTTTTTAGACTTCAGAGACAAGGTCTTAAAAGCACTTGAAACAGCTCGTAATGAAAAACTAATTGGTAAATCATTAGAGGCAAAAGTGACGATTTATCCAAATGAACAAATTCATACTCTTTTAACGGCTGTGAATGCTAATATTCCACAATTATTAATTGTGTCACCTGATTCCTTTGAAATCATGGGAGCGCACGTAGCAGCGCCAGCATCTGCCGTTCAATTTGAAGATGTTGCCATTTTAGTCGAAAAAGCAGAAGGTGAAACGTGTGATCGTTGCCGTCAAGTGAAAAAAGATGTTGGTACCGATACGAATTTACCAACGCTTTGTTCACATTGCGCGCAAATTGTTACCAAAGAGTATCCAGAAGCAGTCGCTGAAGGTTTTGAAGCGTAAGAATTCCATAGCAACTGTTTAGAAAATGTCGTTTTAACAAGAGATTTTGATCAAGTAGTGTACTTTGCTACTTGATCTTTTTTTATTTACTTTCTACAGCTTCCAGCGTTACTAGACGCTTGTTTTATCTAACAGTCGAAGGAGAGACGAAAAAGAGGCTGCGACAAAAGTCACAGCCTCTTACGTGTCATATACACGTTTGATGGATATGTGGGGGATAACAGTCGGCTCTTTCGAAAAACTTCACGATATTCGAACAATTGAAGAACGAATGTTGTGAAGTTTTTCAGAGTGAAACGACTTTTGTCAGACCTCCGCACTCAATGAATTAAAGTAAGTTGCGATCACGGTACCATTGATCGGGTGTCCAAATCCATTTAAAGCCATCTTTTTTAAGTAACTCAAATGCCGCATCTGGTCCCATTGAACCCGCTGGATAATTTGGGAATTCCGGTGTGTTTTCATCCCAAGTTTGACGAATAACATCGACAATACGCCATGATTGAGCCACTTCATGCCAATGAGTGAAATTGGTGCCATCACCATTTAACGCGTCGAGTAATAATTTTTCGTAAGCTTCCGGTGTATTTTCCATCGTTTCGGTACTGTTACGGTAAGCCATTTGAATTGGTAACATGTCGAAGGAAGGGCCAACTTCTTTGCCGTTTAAGGATAAAGAGAAGCCTTCTGTTGGTTGAATGTAAATCGTTAGGATGTTTGGTTCCAACGTCGGTTGTTCGCACGTTTTTCCAACTTCTGATTTAAATAAGTTAATCGGTACTTGTTTAAAGACAATGTTGATTCGGGTCCCTTTTTCAGTGAGGCGTTTTCCGGTACGAACATAAAATGGTACGCCTGACCAACGGAAGTTATCAATCGTAAACTTACCAGCGACGAATGTCTCCGTATCTGATTCTTCGTCAACACCCGGTTCTTGGCGATAGCCGGTATATGTTTCTTGATTTAAGAGACCAGTATCGTATTGTCCGCGAACAAAGTTTTCTTTGACTTCTTCTGGGGTATAAATACGAACGGCTTCAAGAGCTTTGATTTTCTCTGCTCGAATTTCTTTTTCCGAAAAAGCAACTGGTGGCTCCATTGCGAGTAATGATAACACTTGTAAAATATGGTTTTGAACCATATCTTTTAAAGCGCCACTCTTATCGTAGTAACCACCACGGTCTTCAACACCTAAGTTTTCAGCAATCGTGATTTGGATATTGTCAATGTAGCGGTTATTCCACATAGATTCAAAAATATTATTAGCAAAACGAATGGCAGAAATATTTTGAATCATTTCTTTGCCTAAGTAGTGATCGATGCGGTAAATTTCATTTTCAGAAAAGACACTTGTGATTTCATCGTTTAATTTATTCGCCGTTTCAAAATCAGTTCCAAATGGTTTTTCGATAATCACACGATGGTAACCATCCGATGAAAGCATGCCTTGTGATTCGAGATGGGAAACAATCGTTCCAAAGAAGTTCGGTGACATCGCTAAGTAAAAGAGCAAATTGCCTTCTAACTGGTATTGTTCATCGAGCTTATTAGCGAGTATTTTTAACGTGTCATAGTGATGGGTATCATTGACATCATGTGCTTGATAATAAAAATGAGAAGCAAATTCAACTGCTTCTTGTTCAGTTGGATTCAAGTAAGCGATGGTTTCTTTTACGATGTCACGATAGGTTTCATCGGTCCAGGGACGACGAGCTGTACCAATCACCGCAAAGGATTCCGCTAGACTTCCTGTACGGTACAAACGAAATAAAGATGGATAAAGTTTTCTTTGTGCTAAATCACCCGTAGCACCAAAAATCGTAAATAAGACTTTCTTTTGATTCATTTCATTCACTCCTCTTATAATAAATCAACAAAAATGGAATTGGCGGCTTTATAGCTCACCACCACGGTTTTCTCCCCATTCGTCAGGGTAATCGGACCTTCGTAAGGTGAAATATCAATAATTTCATATTCTTCTTGTAAATGCAAATCAATCATCACAAGATAGTCTAATAATTCGCGCTCATCAATCACACGAGCGATGCGAATTTTCGAATGAACCGCATAGGAGCAAAGAAGTTCTCTTTTTTGTTCATAAACGAATTGATTTTCTTTCGGAATCATCCCACCGTGAGGGCAGGTTTTTGGAGAATCTAAATATTGTTCTAAGCGTGTGGCTAAAGTATTGGATGTGATATGTTCTAAGACCTCTGCTTCATCATGTACATCATTCCATGAATAACCTAAATGCTCAACGAGAAAGACTTCCCATAAGCGATGTTTACGAATAAGGGAACTTGCTAACGATAAACCTTTGGGCGTTAGTTGTACACCTTTGTAGGGAATGTGATCAATGAGTTCTTCTTTAACGAGCTTTGTAATCATTTCACTGACAGAGGCAGCAGAAATATTTAATCCAATCACAATCTGTTTATTACTAATTTGTTGCACATCTCCACCAAGTTCTAAGATTAATTTTAAATAGTCCTCGCGATTTGGTGTCATCTATTTTCATCCCTTCTATATATGAAGTAAATTCTATCAAAAAAACGATTGCTTTACTACATAAAAGAAAAAAAAGTCAGAAAAGCGGGCGTTTTTTAGGTAATAAGCTAAAAAGAGGGTGTGACAGTGATGAATGTCACACCTCTTACTTTTTATTAAGCGAAAATCTCGTTACGCCCAATCACCATTGCGGAAAACAGGTACTTTTGTGCCATCTGCTCGAATTCCGTCAATATCCATTTCAGCAGATCCAATCATAAAGTCGACATGAGTATGACTACGATTTAAGCCAGCAGCTGCTAACTCTTCTTCTGTCATTTCGGTGCCACCTTGTAAATTGAAAGCATAAGCTGAACCAAAAGCTAAATGGTTTGAAGCATTTTCATCAAATAATGTATTGAAGAAAGTAATACCTGATTGTGAAATTGGCGAAGGATCTGGAACAAGAGCGACTTCCCCAAGACGACGTGCGCCTTCGTCAGTGTCGAGCAATGTTGCCAAAACTTCTTGTCCTTCTTCGGCAGAAAAATCAACGACTTTTCCATCTTTAAAAGTGAATTTCATTCCAGAAATAATACTGCCAGCATAGCTTAATGGTTTTGTACTTGAAACATAACCATCAACGCGATTAGCATCGGGAGCTGAGAAAACTTCTTCGGTCGGCATATTCGCATTAAATTTCTCACCACGGGCATTTAAACTACCAACGCCTTCCCAAACATGATTTTTTGGTAATCCAACCATCAAATCAGTACCAGGTGCAGTGTAATGAAGCGCTACAAATTGTTCTTTATTCAGTTCTTCCGCTTTCCCTTGTAAAGTATCCGTATGTTCTTTCCAAGCAGCTACGGGATCTTCTGTATAAATTCTAGTAGTCTTGAAAATTTGTTCCCATAAAGCGTCAAGAGCTGCTTCAGGTGCTAAATCTGGAAAGACTTTATTTGCCCATTCTTGTCCAGCAGCAGCAACCACTGTCCAAGATACTTTATTCGCTTGTGTTGCTTTACGTAAGTTTGCTAATGCTTTTCCAGCAGCTTTTTGATATGCTGCAATTCGTGTAGAATCGACACCAGCAAGTGCGCCTGGATCAGAGGAAACGACACTGATACGACTCGCACCTTTTTCAATCCAGTCATCGGATTCATCAATGCGGTATTGCGGAATGTTTTCGAGACGTTCTTGCTCGGCATGTAGTAAGAATTCTTTTTGAATGAAAGAGTCATTCCATTTAACAATGACTTCTGCTGCCCCTAATTCATAGGCTTTTTTCGTAATTAAGCGCGCAAGTTCTATTTGTTGAACATCAATTTGTAAAATAACGGTATGTGACTTTTGCACATTTACGCCAATTGCGACGATTAGCTCTGCATATTTTTCTAAGTTTTCATTGAAGTTTTTTAGGACCATTTTATCTTCCTCCTCATTAAAAGTTGTTTGAATATTAATTATAGCATTATTTACGTTTGATGATAGTCATCTTGTTGATTTATTTTTTCAAAAAACAAAGATAATTTATAGAAAAATTAAAAAAGGGCTTCTTAGCAAAGCGATAAATTACTCTTTTTATAAAAAAAATGCTAAAATAAAACAAAGAGTTGAAAATCATTAGGAGGAGAATGAGGAAAATGGCAAGAAGAAAAACGATTACTAGAGACCAAATTTTAACTGCTGCTCATCAAGTGATATCGGAAAAGGGATTTTCTCATTTTACCGCCCGAAATATTGCGACTCAAATGAACTGTTCGACGCAACCGATTTATTTGGAATTTAAAAACATGAATGATTTAAAAGAAGAATTGTTTAATGTGATGGCAGATCAATTTTCAGATGACTTTTTGAAAGAGTCTGAGATGAAAGATCCTTTTACCGAATTAGGACTGCGATTCATTTTGTTCGCTAAAAAAAACCAGCAACTTTATCAATCGTTATATATCGAAGATGTTGAAGGGGCTCAGAAAATGCAAGCGGCATTTAAAAAGGTATTTTTCACTTTGTTAGAAAAAGCGGGAGAAGCGATCAATGAGACGAAAGAGTCTTTTTTCCTAGCATACTTTATTTATGTTTCAGGGCTAGCCGCGATGGAAAATGAGAAAATATTGTCTTTTGAGATGGAAGACTTAAGAACAATGCTAACGACTTTTTTAAAATCTGTGCGCGAAGGTAAAAATGCCGGTGCTACCTTATTTACATTAGGAAATTTTGCTTAAACGTAAAAAGCCAAGACAAGAGATATTCGCTTCTTGTCTTGGCTTTTTTTTATCCGTTGAGACTTTCTACTAGCTCTTTGGCGAAAGCTTCTAAGTTCTGGATATCTTCTTCTTCGGCAGCTAAATCAACTTTAACGCTGCTAGCACCTTTTTTAGCACCCGTTTTTAAGAAACTTTCTTCGAAATCATCGATGGCTTTACAGTAGAAATCATAAAAAGTATCGCCTGATCCACAGACTCCAAAAATTTTCCCGCTTAAGTCTAACTCACCTAAATCATCATAAAAATCCATAATTTCATCCGGTAACTGCCCCTCGTCATACGTGTAAGTGGCTACGATACAAAGGTCTGCGTCTTCAAAGTCACTGGCATCTACTTGCGTGCATTCATTTATTTCCACTTCAAGTCCTAAGTTCTCTAAGGCTTCCGCAACAATATCGGCAATTTCTTCAGTATTGCCTGTCATACTTGCATAAACAATTTTGGCTAAAGTCATGATTATCCCCCTACTATAAATAAAATCTATCTTCGTCATTATAGCAAAAGAACGAATGATTGGAAACTATCGAATGAAAGAAGAAGGAGATTTGGAAAAGAAGCGCAAACTATGGTAGAATAGACAAGATTTAAAGGAGAGGATCGTAAACAATGATAACATTAAAATCAAAACGTGAAATTGAGAAAATGGCTGAATCTGGAGCGCTTTTAGCAAGTGTTCATCAGGCACTTCGTAGCTTTATTCAACCAGGCATTACCAGTTGGGATATTGAAGAATTTGTTCGTGACTTTATCGAAAGTCATGGTGGTGTAGCGGCGCAAATCGGCTATGAAGGCTATAAGTATGCGACGTGTTGTAGTATTAATGACGAAATTTGTCATGGATTTCCGCGTCGGAAAGTCTTAAAACAAGGCGATTTAATTAAAGTGGATATGTGTGTCGATTTAAACGGCGCCATTTCGGATTCTTGTTGGGCGTATGCGGTTGGTGAGCCAACGCCTGAAGTTGCTCGTTTAATGGAAGTAACAAAGAAAGCTCTCTATTTAGGAATTGAGCAAGCCAAAGTGGGAAATCGGATAGGTGATATTGGTCATGCCATTCAGACTTATGCCGAAAAAGAAGGCTATGGTGTGGTACGTGATTTCATTGGCCATGGAATTGGACCAACGATTCATGAGAGTCCAGCGGTTCCGCATTATGGTGAGGCTGGCAAAGGTCTGCGCTTAAAAGAAGGAATGGTTATTACAATTGAACCCATGATCAACACGGGAACTTGGAAGATGAAAATGGATCCAAATGGTTGGACATCCTATACACTAGATGGCGGCATTAGCTGTCAATACGAGCACAGTATTGCGATTACAAACGAGGGTCCAATCTTGTTAACGTCTCAAGGAGAAGAGGGAACTTACTAAAGATATCGGCTGAAGTAGTTGATAGAGGAGGAGATGAATATGCGGAACTTTTTTAAAAAGCAAAAAGTGAAACGATTTATCAACACGGTGAGAAGACGCGTGAAAGAATCACAAATGACGCAAAGTTCGATTGTGATTGCGTATTATTTGCTTTTATCGTTATTTCCACTACTAATTGCAGTTGGGAACTTATTACCTTTTTTAAATATTGACCCTAATACGGTTTTACCTTACTTGCAGGAGTTTATTCCGGAAACCATCTATGAATTTTTAGAACCTGCAATCGGAGATTTATTGACACAAGGTTCGGGAGGATTGTTGTCATTATCGGCAATCCTGACAATTTGGACAGCGAGTGCTAGTATGAATGCCATTCAAATTGCCTTAAATAAGGCTTATGGTGTTTCGAGTCGGGGGAATTTTATCGTTGTACGCGCCGTTTCCGTCATTGCCATGATTATTTTGCTATTTGCGATTGTTGGTGTCACATTAGTCGTTGGATTCGGGAAATATATTTTAGAACAAATTCAACCAATCTTTTTATTCCCAGACACGATTATTTCAACCTTCCAAACCTTAAAATGGCCACTTACCTTGCTGATTTTAATGGCCTTAATGGTCGTTATTTACGGTTTTATTCCAAATGTTCGTCTTCGGGCACGTTCAATTTTCCCTGGCGCAGTGTTTGCTACGGTTGGGTGGATGATTTTGTCCCAAGCCTTTGGAATTTACGCGAAATATTTTACAACGAGAATTAGTGGGTATCAAATTATTGGAAGTTTCATCGTTCTGATGCTGTGGTTGAATTTTGCCTCTATGATTATCATTCTAGGCGGTATTATTAATGCGGTAACGGAAGAGTTTATTGCCGGAAAAGTAGAAGAACGGGCAGATCCAATTAATTTCTTGCAAAAACACATGAAAGATAACTAGAAGAATTCGTAAGAAAGTGAGAAAAAAAGATGGGATTTACCTTTCAATTTATTATTCGATTATTTTTAACGATGTTATTGTCAGCCATTTTAACCCCACTGATTAAACTGTTAGCCTTTAAAATTGGGGCCGTGGATGCGCCAGGAGAACGAAGAATTAATCAAAAAACGATGCCGACAGCAGGTGGATTAGCGATTTTTCTTTCCTTTTCTTTGCTTGCTTTGTGGGAATTTTCTTCTGTTTTAGGTTTTTCCAACCTTAGTTTCGTGCTATTGGGTGCGTTGATTGTGGTTGTGACTGGTTTAATCGATGATATCAAGGAATTAAATCCGCGCCAAAAAACACTTGGCATTACATTGGCTTCTTTGGTCATCTATTTTTGGGCAGACATTGGCTTTCATACATTTTCGATTCCCTTTATTGGTGTTGTAGAAATCGGTTGGCTGAGTTTACCGATGACAATTATTTGGATTTTAGCGATTACCAATGCGGTGAACTTGATTGATGGCCTGGATGGGCTAGCAGCAGGCATCTCAATCATTGCCCTGATTACAATGGGATTAATTAGTTATTTCTTTATTCCTGGAAATGGTGTTGTGCTAGCCATTTTAATTTTCTCGCTTATTGCTGCAATTGTCGGTTTTTATCCGTACAATTTTTATCCAGCTACGATTTATTTAGGAGATACGGGAGCATTGTTTTTAGGTTTCATGATTGCCATTTTTTCTTTGCAAGGATTAAAAAATGCGACGTTTATTTCTGTCATGACGCCGATGTTTATTTTGGGTGTCCCGATTACAGATACCGTCTATGCCATGATTCGTCGCTTTTTTAATAAGCAATCGATTTCTTCACCTGACAAAATGCATCTCCATCATCGCTTATTGTCTTTAGGATTCACGCATCGTGGAGCGGTTTTAACCATTTATGCGATGGCTTTAGTCTTTTCTTTTATTGCTTTATTGATGAATTACGCGAGTACGTGGGCGACCGTTTTATTAGTCTTATCGACTTTAATTGGGATGGAATTGTTCATTGAGTTGATTGGCTTAGTGGGAGAAAATCGCCAGCCATTAATGAAAGGATTAAAATTTATCGGGAACCGCAAATATCGACAAGAAATTCTCGAAAAACGCAAAAAATAAAAACGTCGCTTGCGATTGTTTTTATTTTTTTGGATAAAAAAGGTGTTGAAAAGGTCGCTATGCTCCGAGTCACTGGAAGTTTAGTATGACAGTTGATGATAATTGGCAAATCGTTAGAAAATGAATAAAAAAAGCTTATTTCTAAGTATTTCTAATATAAAAAAAGGATGGCTATCGACTCTAAAAGTGGTAAAATCAAACAGTATGAATCTTGAAAGGAAGTCGTAAAATGAAAAAAATCTTTTTTAGTTTAAGTGCATTGTTATTGATGACACTTAGCGCATGTAGTAACAGTGAAACAAACAATGCATCAACTGATGTAACGAGTGAGCAAGGAGAACAATTGGTTCCTTTGAAAATTGGTGTGATGCCGTCAATGGATAATATTCCCCTAATCGTGGCACACGAGCAAGGATTTGATCAAAAACATGGCGTCGATTTGCAAATTGAAGCATTTAAATCAGGAAAAGATCGCGATGCGGCTTTTCAAGCTGGAGCCGTTGATGGGATTAATGCGGACTTAGTTGGAATTGCGATGTATTTACAAGGTGGTATGGATATCAAAATCACCAGTGCAACCCAAGGACAATTTGATTTAATTGCGTCTTCTGAAGTGCAAGATATTACCGACTTAAAAGGCCAGCAAATTGCAGTTCTTAAAAATCAAGGACCAGAATTTGCTGCAGAAGAGTTTATCAAACAAGCAGGATTATCTGCAAGCGATGTGTCAATGGTCGATGTTCCTCAAGTCCCAAGTCGTGTTGAATTATTAACAAATGATCAAGCAGGAGCAGCCATTTTACCAGAACCGTTCGTGACCATGACGACAGCCCAAGGGATGACGAATCTAGGGTCAACGCTTGATTTAGACATTAACTTATTTGCATTGACGTTTACTCAAGAAGTAATTGAGGAAAAAGAAGCAGCGATTCAAGGAATGTATGAGGCGTACAATGATGCAGTAAAATGGATGGCAGCCAACGATCAATCGGCTTATATTCAATTATTTATTGATGAAATTGGTTTTCCCGAGAGCCTGAAAGAAAATATCCAAATTCCAGAATACCAAGAAGCGTTCCAAACAAAAGAATCAGATATTCAACGTGCTTTCGATTGGGCGATGGAAAAAGGCTTACTGGAAAAAGAAATCGATCCGAAAGATGTTTTAAGCAATGTCTATTTTAAATAATCTCTACCAAGTGAAAAATGTCTCCCATCAAATCAACAATCAGACTATTTTAAAAGATATTAATTTAACGATGGAAGATGGGAAGATTTACAGTATTATTGGCCCTTCTGGAGCCGGGAAAACGACGTTGTTACAATTGCTTAGCGGCTTACAAACCGTACAATCAGGTGAATGCTTGTTCAAAGGTCAGACGATGGAGGATGTCGTTGTCGCACTAGTACCCCAAGATTACGGGTTACTTCCTTGGCAAACGGTCAGACAAGCAGTGACAGCCGGCGCAAAACTTAGTCAAAAGAAAAAGCTGACTCAGGCTGAGCAAGAAGATATTACCACGTTGCTTGAACAAATGAATCTCCTTGAACATCAAGAAAAATATCCGAATCAATTAAGTGGGGGGCAAAAACAACGAGTGGCGATTGCCAGAGGATTTGCCACACAAGGTTCCTTACTTCTAATGGATGAACCTTTTTCCGCGCTCGATGCGTTCACGCGCGAAAAAGCCCAAGCTTTGTTTTTAACTCGGTGGCAAGTGTACCAGCCGTTGACGGTGTTTGTAACGCATGATATTGAAGAAGCTATCCTAATCGCAGACGAAATCATTGTGTTATCGGCAAATCCGGGAGAAGTCAAAAAAATTATTCCTTCGCCATTCAAAGATAAAACAAGATTAGCTGAAAATCGGCAATCCATGGCGCTCTTTGAAATGATCCTTTTACTCAGAAAGGAGATTGAGGCATGAACCGTGAATGGAGCAAACGTGTAATCGGTGCTAGCGGAGCGATTTTTCTATTTGTGGGCGTTTGGTGGCTCGCTTCTTTGATTTTACAAAAAACATTACTGCCATCGCCGTGGACCGTCTTTGTGAATATTCCATCTCTGTTTCAAAAAGAGATGGGACTACATATCCAAGTTAGTGGCTATCGCATTTTTTTAGGGATGCTTTATGCGCTCAGTGGAGGCTTTATTTTAGGATTATTAATGGGCTCATTACCAAAATGGCGTTATTTCTTTGATCCTCTGATATATTTGACTTATCCGATTCCGAAAATGGCACTGTTACCAATTGTCATGCTTTTAGGTGGACTTGGGGATTCGTCAAAAATTATGATGATTGTTTTGATTGTCTTACCGCAAGTCGCGATTTCGGTGCGAGATGCTGTTCGTCAGATTCCAGAGAATAATTATGATGTCTATCGCGCGTTGAAAGCGAACAAGTGGCAGCAATTTTGTCAAATTACGTTACCAGCAACTTTACCAGGTGTACTGAGTGGTGCGCGTATCTCTTTGGGGACGGCTATTTCGATTTTATTTTTCACTGAAAATTATGGGACACAGTACGGTATGGGTTATTTCATTATGGATTCCTGGACCAGAATGGATTATCCTGCGATGTACGGAGGGATCTTGATTTTGAGTAGCTTTGGCTTAGTGTTATTTTTACTCTTGGATCTCCTATCCTTTTGGTTATGTAAGTGGCAAAGAGACTAGATGACAGGTTTAAAAAGTAGAAGGAGTGTTCATACTCTTTCTGCTTTTTTATTTTTTCCTATGAGAAATCACGTCATAAATCAAAAAATCTAATTGACGCATGGGTTAGTGATTGACTATACTGATATTTGTAAGGCTTTACATGAAAAGGAGAGTTGAAATAATGGTAAAAATAACAGTAGAAACAAGGGAAAAAGTCGGAACGATTTATACAATGACAAATGAAAATGGGGTTCAATTATCTGCGATTGCGCATGGGGCGCGTTTGTATGAGTGCCTAATTCCTGTTGATGGCACAAAGCGCGATATCGTAGTGGGATATGAATCACTCGAAGATCATCAGCGTACGCGGTATTATGGGGCAACGATTGGACCGATTGCCGGCCGAATTGCGCAAGCACATTTTGAACTTGAAGGGAAAACGTATCACACTGAGCCCAATGAAAAAGGAAATACCCTACATGGTGGCTCCCATAGTTTTGATACAAAGGAATGGGCAGCGACTCCTTTTCAAACAGAAGAAGAAGCCGGTGTTGCCTTTTCTTATGAAACGGTGGATGGTGAAGGTGGATTTCCTGGAAATATCAAAGTGACAGTTACCTATGCGTTGAATGAAGAAAATGCCTTTCGAATTACTTATGAAGCGACAAGTGATCAAGCGACGATTTTAAATCTAACAAATCACGGATATTTTAATTTAACAGGAGAAGCGTCCCAAGCAATCGACGAACACTATTTGATGGTCGATGCTGATTATGTTGCAGAAACACAAGAAGACACGACTACTACAGGTGAAAAAATTGCCGTTACTGAAACCGTTTTTGATTTTACAAATGAAAAACAAATCGGCGAGACCTTCCTTGATACACCATTTATCTTAAATCATGGACTGGAAGAAGATTTACGTTTAGTGAGTCCAGATCGTAAAGTGACGCTCGCAGTGAAAACCACGGAGCCAGGCATCGTGCTATACACGACGGGAGCAGGCGAAGCTGGTGAAGTGATGAAGACAGGAACACTCGTTCATCATGGAAGTATCGCCATTGAAGCCCAAGGCATTCCAGGAACAGAGAAATATCCGCAATTTGGTAGTTTCATAGTGGATGCAGCGACGCCTTATCATGCGGAAACCGTTTATCACCTGACTTTTTAAAATAATCAAAGCGTGGCTGATAAAACTCATTTTGCTCTGAGAAACGGGCGAGACATTCGAACAACTGGCTCTTTCAATTGCTCGAATGTCGTGCATTTTTCGAAAGAACAGATTTTTGTTACCAGTCGAGCCATCAGATATTCGTTAAAACAAGGGCCTTTGACTTTTGTCACAGGTTCTTTTTTTAGAGTAAGCCCCTTAATTTTGACAAAGAAAGATTACAAGTGTAAATTGATAGTATTGAATCATTAAGGAGTCGAGAACGGATGACCAAGGAAGAGACCATGAAAATTAGCGAGGCAGAATGGGAAGTTATGCGTGTTGTTTGGACGTTAGGTGAAGTGGATGCGCAAACGATTAGTGAAACACTCAGTCACCGTATGCAGTGGAAGTTGGCCACCATTAAAACACTTTTAGGTCGGCTTGTAAAAAAAGAAGCACTACGAACCCAGCAAGTGGGGAAAAAATTTCTTTATTCGGCTAATGTCAGTGAAGAAGAGACGTTTCGGAGTGCGCAAGTAGAATTATTTTCACATCTTTGTGCTAGGAGAGTCGGAGAACAATTGAATCAGATGATTGAAGAAGTGCCATTAACGCAAGCGGATATTGATCAGATTCGGCAAACGTTAGATAAAAAAATCGCCACCAATATTATTCCATGCGACTGTTTACCGGGGCAATGTCACTGTCATCATGCTGCTGAGTCACTCGAGTAAGGGACTAATTTTCTTTCAATTTATAGAATTTGCAGGCGAGAAAACCCACTATTTTAATGGTGGGATGATAGCCCGTAGACGTACTGTAAGAATGTAGAGAAACTTGCATTAAGAGGCAATACAAACACTCGTATTGTCCAATGAAGAAACTGAATTGCTGGGAACTCGTAAAGCTAACGAAACGACAACGTAGGGATATCAAACCCAAGCGTGAACGTGGTAAAAACAGAAAAAATTCGTTAGATGGCATAAGCTTAAATCCTAAGTGTTCACATAATCGAACATCAGCAGCCAAGCCTAGAAATAGGAAGGTTCAACGACTATTCCTCTTGAGGGAAGTACACACAAGCATGTGGAAGTGGTTTCGCCTTAACAAGTAAAGTTGAAGGATAAGATATAGTCTGTGCTTGCATGAAAGTGTAAGAAGTTCATCAGAGAACTGCATGGGAAGTCGCGAACCTGTGTGAACAAACTCCACATGATAAAGTCAAAAAAATTTCACTATTTGTGTATAATGATATTTAATTAGTACACTTTTTGGTGTATAATAAACTCATGGATAACGAATATAGACATTCTAAAACAACTGTATCGTTACTCAACTATCATTTTGTTTTTTGTCCTAGATATCGTCGGAAAATATTTGTCAATTCCGAAGTAGACGCTAGTTTTAAATCTCTTGTTCATTCAATCTGTAAAGAAAATGAATGGGAAATCATGGCTATAGAGACAGATAAAGATCATTGTCATCTTTTTGTAAATGTTCAACCTACCTATTCACCAGCGGATATCATGAAGGTGATTAAGGTAAGAACATCTAGAGAATTAAGACAATCATTTGAACATTTAAGTAAAATGCCAAGTGTTTGGACACGATCTTACTTTGTTTCAACAGCAGGGAATATTTCTAGTGAAACAATTAAACGATATGTAGAAAGTCAAAGGACAAGATATTGAGTTTACGTTAAGGAGGTGTACAGAAATGAAAAAAGCCCATAAAATCAGAATCTACCCTAATTCAAGGCAGGAAATTCAATTTCAAAAAACCTTTGGTTGTGTTCGGTTCTACTGGAATTTTTTACTTGACCAACGGATTACGAATTACAAGATGAAAAAAGAAAATCCTGAATATATTGAAAACAAACTGACCTATGCTGGACTGAAAAAGCAAGAAGAATTTTCTTGGTTAAAAGAAGTTGAAGCACAACCTCTAAGCCAAGTAAATATGGATTTGAATAAAGCGTACAAAAATACGTTCAACTCTAAATTCGGATTTCCTAAATTCAAGAGTAAAAAATATTCAAAGAAATCCTATCGAACTGCCGTAGGCATGAAAGTCAACGGACGATACTTCTATGTTTCTAAAGTTGGTTGGGTCAAGATGGCAGAAGAATTGCGTTTCAAAGGGAAATTAATGAACGTGACGATCAGTCAAACTAAATCAGGGAAATATTTTGCGACATTCTTAGTTGATGCTGAGAATTTCCAACAAGAACCCGTAGCTAATAACATTGGATTAGATTTGGGCTTAACTCATTTCTGTATCACATCCGCAGGAGAAAAAATCGATAATAACCGATTCTATCGCTCTCTTGAACAACGGTTAATACGCGAACAACGAAAACTTTCCAAGCGTTTGGAAGTTGCGAAAAAACACAATCGAAAATTAGATGAGTGTCGCAACTACCAAAAACAAAAAGTAAAAGTTGCGCGTATCCATGAGAAAATTGCCAACCAACGTACTGATTTTTTACATAAACTATCTTCACGACTTACTGATGAGAACCAAATCATTTGTATTGAAGATTTGAATGTAAAAGGGTTGGTTAAAAATCATAAATTAGCGAAGTCAATTTCAGATGTATCTTGGAGTGAATTCGTTCGACAATTAGACTATAAATGTGAATGGAAAGGTCGTACTTTAGTTAAAGTTGACCGATTTTTCCCAAGTTCACAACTTTGTTCTTCTTGTGGTCATAATGACGGCAAAAAAGAGCTAAATATTCGTGAATGGGTATGTTCAAATTGTGGAACAATTCATGACAGAGATATTAATGCAAGCATAAATATTAAAACCGAAGGACTTTCGGGGATAGCTTAGTCAATTTGCGTCCGTTAGGGCGTACTACCTAAGAATCCGACGACTTTAGTCGTGTGGAGTGTCAAGCTATAATGAATGAGCGAAAGAAGGAGTGAAAAGGATGACGTTAAAAAAATTAGAAGTTCCGACTACCTCGATTACAGAAGTTAAAAAATCTCCGATGGATGTTTTTCAACAGGCACGTGATGCGAGCACAGGAGTCTATGTCTTTAACCGAGAAAAAATTGCGGGAGTCATGCTAACCCAAGAACAATATGAAACCTTATTACAAGAATTAGAAGAGAGTCGCCAAAAAATCGCACTCACTGAAGGAGCAGCCACCCAAGCAGCGAGTGTGTCGATTGCAGAGAAATTAGCACCAGAAAATGCAAGTGTCGAAGATTCAACCATTTCTGGTTTAGAAGATTTCTTTCAGGAAATGCGCCAAACGATTGTGACAGGAAGTTTAGTTTCTGCCAAAAATCTAGATGAACGCATGGTTGCTTTAGGTTTTATCACTAAAAAAAGCGGTTTTGGTGGGGTTATTGGGATGATTACGGAATTAAAAGAATCAGGGAAAATCATTTACCATCTACGGCGCAAACCAGAAGGTAAGACGATTGTTGCCGAGGTGATTGGTGAGCCGGATAACCAAAGTCAGTTGTTTGATAAACTCATCGTCAAACGGATCCATTTACGAGAAAACTAATAAGAAAGAGTAAAAGGCCGACTGAGAATAGCATCGAGGGACTTTTACTCTTTTTTTGCTTTTTATAAACAAAAATATCCCAAGAAGTCTTGGCTTTATGGTAAGATAACAACAATTAACTTTTTAGGAGGCCTTTATGAATCCATTACAACATCGTTTTAATCCACAAGTCAATAAAATTGCCGTTTCACTCATTCGTCAGTTTGACGAGCGTGTCTCGAATATTCCCGACATTTTAAAATTAACGCTAGGGGAGCCTGATTTTGATACTCCTGAAGAAGTAAAAAGAGCGGGGATCGAAGCCATTGAACAAAATTTTAGTCACTATACGGGGATGGCCGGATTACCAGAAGTTCGGGAAGCTGCCTGTACGTTTGTTGAGAAAAAATACAATGTTCATTATGATTGGCAAACGGAAGTTCTTGTCACTGTAGGCGGAACGGAAGCGATTACGGCAACCTTATTAAGTATATTAGAGCCTGGTGACAAAGTATTGTTACCAACACCGATTTATTCCGGTTATGAACCTGTTATTACGTTAGCGAAAGCGGAATTAATTCAAATGGATACCAGTCAGACGGATTTTGTTTTGACCCCAGACTTACTAGAAGCAACGTTAGAAGAACATGGCGATCAAGTAAAAGCCGTGATTTTAAATTATCCAAGCAATCCAATCGGCGTTACCTATACCCGTGAGGAAGTGAAAAGCTTAGCCGATGTGTTAAAAAAATATCCCGTTTTTGTGATGTGTGATGAAATTTATAGTGAATTAGTCTATGATGAAACGCATACGTCAATTGCGGAATTTATTCCAAATCAAACGATTCTGATTAATGGACTATCCAAATCGCATGCGATGACAGGCTGGCGAATTGGCTTTCTTTTTGGGCCAAAAGAATTAATTAAAGAAATTGTCAAAGTTCATCAGTATCTAGTGACCGCAGCTAGTACGATTTCACAAAAAGCGGCTTATGCAGCTTTAACAACCAGCATGAATGCGGGCGAAGAAATGAAAAAAGAATATCAAGTGCGCCGTGACTTTGTGTTTAAAGAAGTGTCGCGTTTAGGATTTGAAGTGGCGAAACCAAGAGGAGCCTTTTATATTTTTGCTAAAATACCGACTGGTTACATTCAAGATTCCATGGAATTTTGTATTGATTTAGCGGAGAAAAAACAACTTGCGGTGATTCCAGGAATTGCTTTTGGACAAGCAGGGGAAGGGTATATTCGCATCAGTTATGCCGCTAGTTTCGAAAAATTAGAAGAAGCGATGCGCCGTTTAGACCGTTACATGAATCGTTAAAGACTAAAAAAAGCGGATGATTTTGTCATTCGCTTTTTTTTTTTTGAAATAAATGATAACTTTACTTAAACTTTACATTGATGGAGACAATCTTAACCTATTATCGATAGTAGCTTTACAAGAGATTGGTAGACTATAGAAGTAATCAAGAAGGAGGAAAACAATCAATGAAAAAAATTAGTTTTATGTTATTCGCTCTTACAGCATTTGCAGCAGGATGTGGTAGTGCAGCGACAAACTCAAGTGGGACATCTACAGAAACAACACCTGAACAGGTTAAAATAGTTGCCGTGGGTTCAACAGCTTTACAACCATTAGTCGATAGTGCGGCTATTTCTTTCCAAGAACAAAATCCGAACTATGAGATTTCCGTTCAAGGTGGCGGAAGCGGTACAGGACTTAGTCAAGTCGCTAATGGCAGTGTGACATTAGGGAATTCTGATGTTTTCGCGGAAGAAAAAGATGGCATTCCGGCAGATGAACTAGTGGACCATTTAGTCGCAGTTGTCGGCATGGCGCCTGTTGTTCATAAAGAAGTCGGCGTGACTGATATTACGCAACAACAATTGATTGATATTTTTACTGGGAAAATTACGAACTGGAATGAAGTCGGTGGGAACGATCAAGAAATCGTCGTGATGAATCGTGCTTCAGGAAGTGGTACAAGAGCCACTTTTGAAACATTTGGGTTAAATGGTGCTGTTGGGATTCAATCACAAGAGCAAGACTCTTCTGGTACCGTGAGAAAAATTGTGGCGGAAACACCTGGTGCAATCAGTTACTTAGCGTTATCTTATATCGATGATTCGCTTCAAGCGTTATCGATTGATGGAGTAGAACCAACGATTGAAAATATCCAAACAAATGATTGGGTAATTTGGTCTTACCAACACGTTTATACAAAAGGTGAGCCAGCTCCAGGAGTGCAAGAGTTTCTAGATTATTTAGTTTCAGATGAAGTCCAACAAGGTGTAGTCCAAGATTTAGGTTATGTGGCGATTACAGATATGAACGTTGAACGTAGTGCTACAGGCGAAGTTACTAATAAATAATGTTGAGACACGGTCGTCATTTAAGCCCCCACGATGATGACCGTGTTTTTTTTGTCGTGAAATGATGGATCGCTTACGGTCTAGTATTAGCCGTGTAAATGTTAAAAATTAAACGCCCTCTTTCTAGAACTGATATTTTCAGTATCCTAGAAAGAGGACGTTTTCGTATCTTATTCGTATTTTTAGTAAGCGAGAATCGTTGGTCGCCCTAATGAGTGCCTTCAAGATTGGGTAAATGAATGGTGAAAGTCGTACCGATACCGAGATGACTCTCAACTTGAATCGTTCCGCCTAATCGTTCAACATAATCTTTTACAATCGCCAAACCAATTCCAGAACCCCCAGTGTTGCGTGTTCGGGCTTTATCGACACGATAAAAGCGTTCAAAAATCCGTTCTAAATCGGATTGACTAATGCCAATACCGAAATCTTGAATGGCTATTAGCAGACCATTTTGATTGGTATAATGAATCAAAATTTTTCCATTCGGTATTGAATAATGAATCGCATTTTCAATTAAATTTTTGATAACAGGATAAAATAACTCCATTTTAGTTTGAAAAACAACATCGTTTGGTCCCTCAAGAATAAGAGAAAGATTTTTTTCTTGAATGATGCGGCGATACCCGGCGATTAATTGATTAAAAAAAGGTCGGAGTTGAATTTGTTCTTCATCATACACCATTTCGGTTCCTTTAGATAATTGAATAATTTCTTGCGTCAAGCTTTCGAGGCGTTGTGCTTCTTTTTGCATGATTTCCAAGAAAGTAGTCAAGGTTTCGGGATCATCTTTTGCACCATCGAGCAAGGTCTCTGTAAAGCCAATTAAAGAAGTAATCGGTGTTTTTAATTCGTGAGAAACATTGCCGACAAAATCTTTTTGCATTTTTTCCAATTGATGAATTCGTGTGAAATCATACGAAACACCAAGGATTTGTTCGGTTTCAGAAAAGTAACTAAGTGAAATATCCAACCGTTTTTTTCGCTGATTCGTGACGATTTCTTGATGAATAAAGGGGACTTCTTCCGTTAACTGATAGACCATTTGAATGAGTGCTGGTTCCATAATAATACTCTCAAATGCTTGATGACCATGGATTTCTTGGTAAAATCCTAGTTGCTCTTTCATGGCTTGGTTGATAAACGTGATGTCGTGTTGATTATCAAGTAAAAATACCCCAATCGTCAATTCTTCTAAGAGAAAATAAAATTGTTTTTCCGTGGCCCGATAAGATTGATACGTACGACTCAAGCCTTCACTGAGTTGATTGACACTTTGATACAGCTCATCCCACTGCGAAGTATCAGAGATAATCGTTTCCGCATGGGTAGGATCTTGAATCATCCGTTTTAAAACAGGTAAAATTGTTTCGACGGGTCGATTTCGTTGACGCATTAATTTAAAGATAAAAAAAGTAATTAAGGCACACAAGGTCACATAAACGAGAAAAATGGCTTGTTTCATCTGTCTTGATTCTGGCCAAAAAGCATTGACTGGCTCTGCAATCCGTAAGATCCCGATGAGTTTTTTGTCTTGCTTAATCGCAACGGCGACATAGAGTAATTTTTTATTTAACGTAGGACTTTCCCGCAACGAGCGACCAATCGGATTGTTTTTTAACACTGCTTGGATTTCAGGGCGGTCAGAACGAGTTCCGGCGATGCTCTCATCAAACGTATCAAAGAGAATCTGTCCATTCGCATCAAGTGCGGTGATTCGCTCTTCTTCCCCTAAGGTCTCACTGGTAGCCAATGAGGCGATCGCGTTCAAATCATCATTAGATAACGCTAAAAATAATTCTGCTTTCTTTTCAAGATAGGTCGCTTGTTGCGAGATCACTTGTTGATCGTAAAATTTATTAATAAAGAACCAACCAAAAGAAAAAAGGAAAAGAACGAGAATTAGCCAACTCCCATAAAGGGGACGTTTCTTTTTAACCATTGCTTGGTGCTTGGAATTTATAGCCGAATCCACGAATCGTGAGTAAATATTGAGGATTTTTAGGATTCGTTTCGATTTTTTCACGCAAATGACTAATATGAACGTCAACAATCCGCGTTTGGCCATCAAAATCAAAATTCCAAATCTGGTTTAATAAGGTATCACGATCAATGACATGATTCTTTCGACGCATAAAATAAATCAATAATTCAAATTCTTTCGGGGTTAAAACGACGGGTTTACCAGCTACTTTTACTTGATAGCTCGATAAATTGGCTTCGATTTCTCCCACCGTTAATTGGCTCTCCATTTCACTTGGCGGTGTTGTTTCTGTCCGTCGTGGTTCCATACGACGAAAGATGGCTTTCATACGGGCCAGGACTTCACGTGGACTGAAC
The DNA here is from genome assembly GCF_051713805.1 of Enterococcus sp. DIV1314a. Classification (NCBI taxonomy): domain Bacteria; kingdom Bacillati; phylum Bacillota; class Bacilli; order Lactobacillales; family Enterococcaceae; genus Enterococcus; species Enterococcus sp. DIV1314a. The sequence continues at coordinate 1,761,171 of NZ_JBIOQP010000001.1, forward strand.
GGTTTGGCTAAATAATCATCAGCGCCAATTTCTAATCCTAAGATGCGATCGATTGGATCGTCTTTCGCTGTTAAAATTAATATCGGTGTATCAATTTTTTCTTGACGCAGGCGTTTCATAATTTCAATCCCATCAATGGAGGGTAGCATGACATCTAAAATAATAAAATCAAAAGCCTCATTTAACCCCATTTGCAGACCAATCGCGCCATCCGTTGCCGAAGTAACTTGATAGCCTTCTTTTTCTAAATTAAATGTCAATAAAGTCACAATTGATGGTTCATCATCAACAACTAAAACTTTTTTCATAAGCAACTCCTTTTGAAATTTATCTTCCTTTGTTATTTTAGCATGAATTGGTCATAAGCACTATGGCACTAGGCAATTAAATGGTATAATGATAGGCGACTGTAAAAATAGAGGTGAGAAAATGATTGGTGTGAGTGCTTGTCTTGGTGGCTGTCCGGTACGTTATGATGGGCAAGATCAAAAGGTCGCTGAAATCGCAGACCTTGTCAAACAAAAAAGGGCAATTCCGGTTTGTCCAGAAGTTCTTGGTGGGTTACCGATTCCTCGGACGCCTGCAGAAATTGTAGGAGGTGACGGGTTTGCAGTCTGGCAAGGAAAAGCACGCGTTGTCTCTTGTCTTGGAGAAGACGTCACAGAAATGTTTACACAAGGCGCAATCACCGCTTATCAACAACTCAAAGAAAAAGGGATCGAGATCCTTATTTTAAAAGAAAAAAGTCCTTCGTGTGGGAGTCAATGGATTTATGATGGCACATTTTCAGGAACGACCGTTAAAGGTGTGGGTGTCGCGACTGCTTATTTTTTAAATCAAGGATTACGCGTATATTCTGAAACACAGTGGTTACAAGAGGAGGCAATCAAATGCAAATAGATAAGACGAATCGAATGAATGCCCTTTTCGAATGTTATGCAACGCTTCTAACGGAGAAACAAATGAATTATATGGAGCTGTATTACGCCGATGACTATTCATTAGGAGAAATTGCAGAAGAATTTGGCGTGAGTCGCCAAGCAGTTTATGATAATATTAAGCGAACAGATAAAATTTTAGAGGATTATGAACGAAAATTACATATTTATTCGGATTATGTCATGCGAGAGCAAATTTTAAGTCAACTCGAAGAATACCTCGTGGGACACTATCCCAAAGATGAAACATTAGCCAGTTACGTAAAACAATTACAAGAAATTGATGAATAAAGGAATGAGACAAAAAAATGGCATTTGAAAGTTTAACAGATCGATTACAACAAGCGATGGGGCGGTTGCGCCGTAAAGGGAAGGTAACAGAAGCCGACGTCAAAGAAATGATGCGAGAAATTCGTCTCGCATTACTTGAAGCCGACGTTAATTTACAAGTTGTGAAAGAATTTACCAAAAATGTACGAGAACGAGCAATTGGGGTAGAAGTCCTCGATAGTTTATCGCCAGCGCAACAAATCGTTAAAATTGTGGATGAAGAACTAACGAAAACGTTGGGTTCAGAAACAGTCGGGATTGAAAAATCACCAAAAATTCCAACCGTCATTATGATGGTCGGATTACAAGGTGCCGGTAAAACAACTTTTGCTGGAAAATTAGCCAATCATTTAATTAAGACAGAAAAAGCGCGGCCATTGATGATTGCAGGAGACGTCTATCGTCCGGCAGCCATTGATCAATTAAAAGTCCTAGGCCAACAGCTAGACGTTCCAGTTTTTGATATGGGGACCGAGGTTAGCCCAGTCGAGATTGTTCGTCAAGGAATGGCGTTAGCGCATGAAAAGAAAAATGACTATGTCTTAATTGATACAGCAGGTCGCTTACACATCGATGAACACTTAATGGATGAGTTGTCACAAATCAAAGAAATTGCCCAACCAAATGAAATCCTATTAGTTGTCGACGCGATGACCGGTCAAGATGCAGTGAACGTGGCAGAGAGCTTCAACAAACAACTAGGGATTACGGGTGTTGTGATTACAAAACTTGATGGTGACACGCGAGGCGGGGCAGCGCTATCGATTCGAGCGGTTACGGGCGCACCAATTAAATTTACGGGGATTGGGGAGAAATTAACCGACTTAGAAGTATTCCATCCCGATCGAATGTCCAGCCGAATTTTAGGCATGGGGGATATGTTAACCCTCATTGAAAAAGCGCAACAAGATTTTGATGAGAAAAAAGCAGAAGAACTTGCAACGAAAATGCGTGAAAATACGTTTGATTTTAATGATTTTATTGAACAACTAGATCAAGTAATGAGTATGGGCCCACTAGAGGATCTCTTAAAAATGATTCCTGGTATGAGTCAAGTTCAAGGGATGGAAAACTTTAAAGTCGATCCAAAAGATGTCGCACGTAAAAAAGCGATTGTCCTTTCGATGACGAATGCAGAACGCGAAAATCCTGAATTACTCAACCCAAGTCGTCGTCGTCGCATTGCGGCCGGTTCTGGCAATAGCGTGGTCGAAGTCAATCGGTTAATCAAACAATTTAAAGAATCACAAAAAATGATGCAACAAATGAGTAAAGGCAACATGAACGCCATCCCTGGCATGGATCAAATGTTTGGTAAAGGCATCAAAGGGAAGCTCGGAAAAATGGCCATGAATCAAATGGTTAAAAAGAATAAAAAGAAAAATAAGAAAAAAAGAAAATAAGTTTTATTAGGATTGGAAGGGCTAAATCAGGTCTTCCAATCCTTTTTACTTTTAAAAATCGAGTAAAAGCGTTATCATGAATAAAAGGGAGGAATGTACAATGACAAATAAAGATGAACTTAAAGGCAAAATCACTGAAACAAAAGGGAAAGTAACGGGTGATGAGTCCGAAGAGTTAAAAGGGAAATTACAACAAGAATACGGCAAAGCCAAAGAAAAAGCCGAAGAAGCCATTGATGAAGCAAGCAAGAAAGTGAATGAATTTTTCGATAAAAAAGATAAATAACAAAAAGGCATCCATTGACTTGGATGCCTTTTTGATTGTTGAGTCAGAAAATCGTTAATGAACTTTTTTGAAGCTACGATACCAAAAACGACCGATAGCACGAGGCCAGTCATCGATATAGACAATCAAATAGCTAGTCACCAGGCATAAAAGCGTGGTGATGAGGATTTGTAGGAAAGGAATGACAGCTTCATATTGAAAATAGAAGGATAAATTTGCAAAGAGTGGTACGAACCATAGAATCGAGAGAGCTGACAACGTAAGGAATACGGGTAATCGTAACGTTGGAACGGTTAGCATGCAGCCATTATTTTCTAAGGAAATTTGTTGGAAAATCGTACGACTCAAGAAGTAAAAAAGGATCGTCAATACAAAGTAAAAGACGAGAATAAACCAGGGGGTACCATCGATACCTGGCGTCACCACCACAAGAGCCTGCCAATCATAATGAATTGGATAGTCAAAGAGTGCGTCGATGTAATAAAGATACTCTTGATAGACTTCAGAAAAAAGTAAAAGCGAGACCATGACAATAATTAGAACAATCGGACCATAAATAAGATTGCCTAGTAAAATCCCTAATAAGATTCCGGCTATTAAAATGAGTATCCCAATGATGAAATGACTAAATCCAGAATATAAAAATTGACTGAACGTTGCGTTGACATACATTCTTGGAATGCCGAAATAGCGAATGAGGACATTACTTAAGGTCCCTAAAGCGACAGTTGTGATGATTGGTAGGACAACTGTCGTCATTTTCCCTTGAAAGAGTTCTTTTTTGGTCCAACTTAAGCTGAATAAAAAATGATTGAAATTCGATTTTTGATCAATGAAAAAGAGCGAGAAACCAAGGACAAAGAGAAAAATGAACACTAAATGAAGATAAAAACTATCATATTTATCATAATAGTGCCGTCCGACTTGATAGAAAGTAGCAGGCCCTTCTTCCCACCATCTAGTAAAGACAGTTAGTTGGTGTTTTCGGTACTCTTCGATATCAATTGGATAAATTTCTTGATCTTTTTCTTCATCATAACCAATGACGTAATTCTCAGGAAATGCGTTAAAATCAGTGACAAATTCTTCCGAGTGATAATAACGTTGGGTATTTTTCCAACTATTAATTGTCGATAGTCCACTAAATAAATAAAGAGAAAAGAGTACCAGTAGCACAATCAATAAAGGTGTCTTATAACGAGTCGTATAAAGCTGTCTCAATTGTTTATTCATAAATAAATCCTCCAGTCATTGATTCTTGGCTGAGATTTGCTTCAAATAAATCTTCTAGCGTTAAAGGAAGTTCCTCAAATAAAATCGGTTCAAGCGCTTGAATCTCTTGTTCTAATGAGTCAGAAAAGTCTTCGAATAAGGCTGTGACAACGCGGCCTTGAATCGCAATCACTTTCGAATGCATTTTAACGATTTCTGGAACTTTTTTTGATTTAAATACAAATTGAATTTTTCGTGCTTGTTGGCGGAGTGTTTCAAGACGATAATCTTGGACAATCGTGTGGCCTTTAATGAGTAAAGCACGATCAATTAAGCCTTCTAATTCATTCAAGTTGTGCGAAGCAATTAACGCTGTCCGGTTTGTTTCACTCAAATTTTCGAGTAGTAAACCAATGACTTGTTTGCGTACAATGACATCTAACCCATCAAACGGTTCATCAAGCAGTAAATAAGTAGCATTCGAACAAATCGCTAAAATCATTTGAAATAATCCTTGCATCCCTTTAGACATCTGGCGGTAGCCTAAATGGGGAGGTAATTGATGTTGTTTTAATAACGCTGTAAACAAATCCTGATCAAACTTAGGATAGGCCTGTTGGTAAAATTCGCTAATTTTTTTCAAAGAATAGAGATTCAAGAAATTTTCTTTCTCATCAATATAGAAAATCTCTGAACGTACACGAGGATTTGTCGCGACGTTTATCCCATCGAGACTGATTTCGCCCGTATCAGGGAGGTACTGGCCACTGATCGTTCGAAAGAGCGTCGTTTTCCCTGAGCCATTGCGACCAATGAGTCCAATGATTTCATTTTTAGCTAATGTAAAATGAATCTCTTCGAGTATTTTTTTGCCTTGAATTTGTTTGCTTATTTGACTGAGTTTCATGCTTCGTTTCCTCCTAACTTCGCTTCAGCTTCTTTTAGCCACTGCTTGATTTCTGTTTCATTGACTTGTAAATGCTTCGCTTCAATCACCAGTTCATTAAATTGTTGTTGCAATTCTTCAATTCGTCTCAAATCACGTGGCCTACTTTCTACTTGTTTGACAAACGTACCTTTTCCTTTGACAGTGACTAATACTTGTTCGGATTCCAGTACTTTATAAGCTTTACTAATGGTGTTGGGATTTATCAATAATATTTTGGCCATTTCACGAACTGAGGGGATTTGGTCACCGGGTTCTAAAATACCTTGTAAGATATCTTCTTTAATCCCAATCACTAATTGCTCATAAAAAGGACGATGACTGTCTTTATCAATCTTAACCATAGGGACTCCTTTCAAACATGATTTAGGTGTACTATTCGAAGTCATACACTTTATGTGTACTAATATACCTAGTACACTAAAATAATGCAAGCTTTTCCTCAATCAAAATAAAAAATCCCATTGTTTCATCAATTGTCTTTCTATATGCTAAAGAAAAGAAAGAAATAGAGGTGGCAGCATGGTAGAAGTAATTGCTTATTTAGATGATAACAAGGAATGGACAAAAAAGGAGATTCCAGCAGAGCAGTTAACGCTGATTAATTATGGGTTTGCGAATATTATAGGATTAGAAATTGTGCGTGACTTAAATAAAATTCATCTGATTAATGAATTAAAAGAGGAACATCCTCATTTGAGAACGTGTATTAGTATTGGTGGCTGGAGTGCTGGAGGTTTTTCAGAAGGTGTTTCTACGAAAGAATCAAGAGAAATCCTCATTGAAAATCTCATTGCGTACATGCAAACCTATCACTTTAATGGCATTGATTTAGATTGGGAATATCCAGGAATGGATGTAGCGGGGATTACGGCTTCGAAAGACGATGCGCAAAATTTCTTGTATTTTGTCCAAGAATTACGTGAGCAGCTGGATTTGTTAACGAATGAGACGGGAGAAGTCTATTTATTAACGGCAGCGATTGGAGCGGCCGATGAATTACTTGAAACGATGAGTCCCAATGGAAAATATGATTATATCGATTATTTAGATTTTGTAAATGTGATGACGTATGATATGCGCGGAAGCTTCACGCAAATCGCAGGTCATCATACTAACTTATTTCCGTACCCGAAAGCTGAAGGGGAATTAAGTGTTGAACAGTCGGTGAATCATCTACTAAAAAAAGGCATCAGTCCCCAAAAAATTGTAATCGGCGCCGCTTTTTATTGTCGTTACTGGACAGGATTTCCAGCAGGAGTGATCGATCCTGTGGGAGTTGCAACAACTAGTTTTGGCAATCAAACAGTTGATTACAATCAACTAAAAGAGTTATTAGCTAAATATCCCGAAAATATCTTCTGGGATGAAAAAGCCTCTGCTCCTTATTATTTTGATGGACAACAATTTATCTCGTATGATGACGTGCGATCCATGGCTGCAAAGGCAGATTATGTCAAAGCCCGTCAATTACGAGGAATCATGTATTGGGAGCATTCACTTGATCTAACAGGAGAATTACTAAACGCAGCAGTAAAGCAATTATAGTAAAACAAAAAAGGATTGCGGTATGAAAACCACAATCCTTTTTGTTTCGACGAATCGATTATTGTAATGGCCGCTGTTTTTGATCATCAATGAAGCCATTCATATGAGTAAATGAGTATTAGTTAGTTAATTTATTGAAAAATGCAACGTATGCATCCGTAATGGTTTGGAAGAATCCAACTGTTCCTTCAGGGAATTCACCAGTTTCTTCTAATAAGTTCGACACGTTACCAATGTATGCTTCCGGTTGTTGTAGTGTAGGCATATTTAAGAAAGCTAATGATTGACGTAAGTGGTGATTTGCACCAAATCCAGCAATTGCGCCAATTGATGTTGAAACAACTAATGCAGGTTTACCATCCCAAATGCTTGCGCCATATGGACGAGAACCAACGTCAATTGCATTTTTTAACACAGCTGGAACAGAGCGATTATATTCTGGTGTAAAGAAAACAAATCCATCGTAAGAAGCTGCTTCATTACGGAAATCAGTCCATGTTTGTGGAACATTGCCTTCAGTATCTAAATCTTCGTTGTAAAATGGTAATTGACCAATTTCTAGATATCCTACTTCTACTGTTTCTGGGAATAAGTTCTCAAAAGTTTGCGCAACTTTCTTGTTATAAGATCCTTCACGTAAACTACCTACAATAAAACCAATTTTTTTTGTCATGTTGTAAAACCTCCATCTGTTTGATAAACCTATATTAGTACGAATTCGAAATAAATTCAAATGAAACGCTCAATCAATTTAAAAATAAAAAAATGAAGGTGTAAAGAAAAAACTCTTTACACCTTGATGAAAATTTGGTACACTAGTTTTTGTGATCAAATACATGGAGGTGTCAATAAATGTCAGTTAAAATCCGTTTAAAACGTATGGGTTCTAAAAGAAACCCTTTCTACCGTATGGTTGTTGCAGATTCTCGTTCTCCTCGTGATGGACGTTTTATCGAAACAGTGGGAACTTACAATCCAGTAACAAACCCAGCTGAAATTACCATCAAAGAAGATTTAATCTTAGATTGGTTATCTAAAGGTGCACAACCTTCAGATACTGTTCGTAACATTCTTTCAAAAGAAGGCGTTATGAAAAAACATCACGAAGCAAAATTCGCTAAGAAATAAGGAGCTTGGATATGAAAGATTTAAAAGAGTTAGTCTTGACAATCGTTCGTCCACTCGTTGCTCAACCAGATCAAGTTGTCCTTGAAGTGGTTGAGTCAGAAGATTTCTATGAATACAACTTAACTGTTGCACCAGAAGATATCGGCCGTATCATTGGCAAACAAGGGAGAGTGGCTAAAGCCATTCGGACCATTGTTTACGGTGTACGGACAGAAGGACCAAAGAAAGTTCGACTAAATATCTTGGATGGGAAGTAGTGAGATGACTGAGCAATGTCTATTGTTCAGTCTTTTTTTGTTTTTTTTCAGTCTTAAGGACCATGAGAATCGGAACGAAATCTGCTACAATCATAAAATGATAGGAATCAAAGGGGGATTTCAATGGAACTCATCATTATTCTAGCCGTCGTAGCTTTATTATTTCGCTTTATCATTAAAGCCGGCTCATTCGTCATCAAAGTGCTCGCTTTTGGACTGCTAATCATTGCTCTTTGGTATTTTCGATACGAAATTGTCGATCAATTGGATCAATTAAGTCGGACGTTCTCTGTCAATCATTGGGTTTCTCGCTTTTTTCGCTTCATTGAGGATAGCTGGAGAAATGTATCACAGTGGTTGAGTAGTCTGTTTTAATAAAAAGCTTGCGCTCGATGACGGGTGCAAGCTTTTTCATTATCCTAGAAATCCATCTGCATCTATTTTCCTTGTTCATTACGAACCTCCTCAATTGCATTTTTGTATTCTCCTAAAAATTTTTTTATAGAATATGATAAGAGAAGGACTAGTCGTAAGAGGGGAATTCAAATTGGAGATGTATCATCAAGAAAAGGAATAATAGTCTTCTCTTGTTGAACATTAACAATTAAAATGAAAATATGAGAAACGATTAGCTACCTTTTCTTACTGAAGCTATTGTAATTTTTACGACTCACATACTTATGAAACGAGAGGAGAACGAAGATGAAAATAATTGATTTATCGACACCACTATTTAGTGGAATGACTGTCTATCCAGGAGATCCAGAAGTGAAAATTAAGGTGGTACACACTTATGAAAAGGAGACATGGGAATTGCGTCAACTGACTATGGGAACACATACGGGTACACATGTCGATGCATTCTCACACATGGATGACGGAGCAGAAACAATCGATCAAATCCCACTTAATAATTTTTTTGGTCCGACAGAAGTCGTTAAAAAGAATCAGAAGTGGCCAAAAGAAACGGGATTGTTATTTATAGAGGAAATAGGATTAGCAGAACTGGATAAAATTCTTTCCGTGAAACCAACATTTATTGGTGGGATGATAACAGACGAACTAGAACGAGCCCTCCTTAAAAATAAGATTGTTACCTATACAGGATTAGTAAATCTTGAATGTTTACCTAAGCAAGAGACGTTTATATTTTATGGCTTGCCTTTAAAAATCAAATCAGGCGATGGTTCCCCGGTTAGAGCGATTGCGATCATTGAAGATTGATGCCTAACTAGGAATTGCTATCTTATTATACCGCCATAATCTTTTCATATTTTCAAGAAAAATCACTAGAAATATTGCGTTTTTAATAATGTTCACGTGCAAATTCCGAACATCTGTTGTAAAATAAAAGGGATATGATAGTAATGATGTTTTGAAATAGTTTAAACGGGGAGAGACTTAGCGTGAAAGATATCGTAATTAGCGGCCAAATGAAAGGTGTTAGTGTTGATCGTGCTACTCGAACGGCGGAATACAATATGATTAAACATTGGCATCCTGAATGTGAAATTCAATATTTTTTTCAAGGGAAACGGCATTTTTTTGTTGATCAACAGCACTATGCAGTAAAATCAGGTAGTTTAGTACTGATTGATTCAAATCAGGTTCATAATACGTATTCTGATAAAGAACTTTTTCATGATCGTTTAGTGATTCATTTTGAGAAGCAAGTGTTTGAAAACGCTACCAATAGTTTAGGGATAGACTTAGATGAATTTTTACAAGAGCATCGTGGGCTCATTCAAATTCCTCAAGGTGATCGAGCTTTGGTGGAAAGTTTTTTAATCGCGTTAGCCGAAGAATTAGAGCAAAAGCAAGTATTGTATCAAACCCTTGTTAAATTGAAATTTGCAGAACTAATTACGTATCTTATTCGATTAAAGATAAGTGGGGCAATGCATGCTTTGCCAACTGCTTCCGAAATTGAAATGAACGATTTAGTCAGTGAAGTCGGACACTATATTCGTGAAAATTATGCGACAGTTGGTTCGCTTGATGATATTGCTAAGACGTTTTATCTTGATAAATGTTACTTGAGTCGGATTTTTAAACGTTCCACAGGTTATACGATTACGGAATTTACAAATATTCAGCGGATACAACAAGCACAAAGACTATTAGAAGATTCCCGGTTGCCAGTTGCAGAAGTCTCTCACCAAATAGGTTACGAGAACGTCACCTATTTTAATCGTGTATTTAAAAAATATGTCGAAACATCTCCTTTGCAATATCGAAAAAAAAAAATTGCCTATCAAAAAAGTTTAAGAGAAAAAAATAATCATTAAGTGGATTCTGACAACAATTCGACTTCCTTTAGCTACCATTAAATCGGATGGTGGCTTTTTGGCATACGTCGAGATATAAGAAAGAGTGAAGGTGGATTCTTCCTTTAAAAAATTTTTTCAGTGGAAATGGCTATTCTATTTGTATTTTCAACCTTTAACAGAAGAACATATATCAACTGATTTTCATGCGATTGAATCAAAATTGTGAAAAAAGTGATAAAATATCAGGTCATGGCATCTAAAAAATTAAATAAATAGAATAAAGTCAATATAGTTCAAAAATAGTCATTTTTATCTACTTAGTTGTGCAAGTCCTTCTATTTCATTGACGGTTAAAAACATTGATGTATATTGATGGTAAGCGGATACAAAAATTTCGTTTAGACATTTATCCACGAGGAAAGATTAGGAGGAATAGTAAATGAAAAGAATCAAATTGAACAAAATGTTGGCAAGCGGGTTAATTGTTACGACACTCTTAGTAGGATGTAGTTCAGGAAGTAGTAATGCAGATTCTAATTCTAGTGATAAGGTGAGCAATGAATCGAGTCCAACATCAACGGAATTGACAAAAGAAGATGTCACGATTAAGTTTTCATGGTGGGGAGCAGACAATCGGCATGAGGCGATGAAAGAAGTAGTTCGACTTTATCAAGAAGCGAATCCTAATGTCACTGTTGAAATTGAATATGGTGCTTGGGATGGCTGGCAAACAAAAGTATTAACACAACTTTCTGGAAAAACAGAGCCTGATGTCATGCAAGTCAATTATAACTGGTTATTTTCTTATGGTAGAGGAAAAAATGTCTTTTATAATTTAGATGAAGTGAAAGATTTTATTAATCTATCAAATTGGGATGAAAACTATTTAAATGCGATGCAAGTAGATGATGAACAGGCTGCTGTCCCTCACGGAATGACGGGTCGTGTTAATCTAATGAATGAAAAGCTATTTAGCGAAAATAGTTTAGAGTTACCTGTTACTTATGATGAGTTAATTGAAGCTGGAAAAGTTATTTCAAAAGATAATACAGCTACGGGGGCAGAAAATAAGTATGCTTTCACGAATATGGGAGAAGTATCAAAAGATTTATTTATCGCACAGATGCTCTTTAACAAAACTGGAAAAGTAATGCAGACAGACGGTACAGTAAACTATACTGTTGAAGAAGTAGAAGAAGTCTTAACTCAATATAAAGCCTTTGAAGAAGCGGGTGCAATGCCGACTTTTGCGCAAGATCCATCAATTGAGAACGAATCCAATCCTGAATGGGTAAATGGGCGCACAGGTGGAATTTACGAATGGGCGAATTCATTAGGTAAATGGGTAGGCTCTTATCAAAGTGGTCAGTCAAGTGAAGATCTAGTTGTAGGCGAGTATTTCCAAGAATCAGCCGATGTTAAACCAAATGTCTACGTAAAACCTAACTTTGGTTATGCGGTATCACGCAATAGTAAAAACCCAGAAGTAGCTGCTGATTTTATTAACTTTATGTTTACGAATGAAGACGCAGTCAAAGCTGCAGGGGATACGTTAGGTGTTTCAAGTAATACGGTTACTTATGAATTCCAAGATAAAAATGACTTAATTGAAGGTTCCGTAAAACAAGGATATGAAGTCTTAGATCAATACGAGCAGACAGTAATGGACCCATATTTTGAAGATGAAAATGTTCGAAATGAACGATATACAGCTATTGAGGCATTCAGATCAGGGAAATCAACGGCCGCTGAAGCTGCGAAACAATATGTTGAAAAACAACAATCTGCATTAGATAAATATTATAACGAATAAGCAATACACTGAGGCATTGGGGATTATCAATTGAGATCAGAAGATAGGCAAAGATTACCGTGATTCTCATTCAGTCCTATAATCATTTGGGGTGAATGAGAATTATCGTATATCGTTAGCTCTTTTGAATAATCCAATGACCGTTTATTATTGCCTCATTTTTACTAATATAGGGCAAGCTATCGTAATTAAGTCATAACAATTGATTGGTATCTTGAACAAGAGGGGAAAGAATATATGAACAAAAAGCATAATAACTACCTGCCGTATTTAATGCTATTACCATGGATTATTGGGTTTCTCGTATTCAAAGTGTATCCAATTGTCGCCTCATTTATTTATAGTTTACAGGAATATCCCATTCTAGGTGATCCTGAATTCGTAGGATTACAAAACTATATTGAGATTTTTACAAAAGATGATACATTTCGTGCTTCATTAGGAGCGACGTTAAAATACGTACTTATTGGCACACCAGCTGTAGTAATCGTTTCTTTTATTGTAGCAGCTATTTTGAATTTTAAATTAAAGGGTGTTAATTTCTTTCGAACCGCATACTATATCCCTTCCATTCTGGGTGGGAACGTGGCAGTATCGATCTTATGGACAATGCTATTTGATGTCAACGGTCCAGTCAATGGATTTTTAAGTATTTTTAATTTAGGTGGAGATGTCGCCATCAACTGGACAAAAGATCCAACTTTTGCCGTTTTTACGTTGATTATTTTAAAAACTTGGCAATTTGGTTCCACCATGTTAATCTTCTTATCTGCGTTACAGGGCGTTTCCAAAACAGTTTATGAAGCGGCTGAAATGGACGGCGCAAGTAAAGTTCGCCAACTATTTAGCATTACAATTCCCATTATTACACCGGTCATTTTATTTAATGCGATTAATGTGTTGGTAAAAGCATTCCAAGAATTTAATTCTGCCTATTTGATTACAAAAGGTGGACCAAATAAATCAACCTATTTCTTAAATCTATACATTTATGAACAAGCTTTCCAAAATGGAAACTATGGTTATGCGAGTGCTTTGACGTGGATTTTACTCGCTCTTGTCGGCGTATTTACGATTATTATCTTTAAGTCATCAGATCGCTGGGTTTACTATAATGATTAGGAGGGGAAAACAATGGAAATGAGTAGCTCACGGCGTAAATTTAATGAAATGATTCGTTACGCGTTATTAATTCTTGTAGGTATTATTTTACTATATCCACTTTTTTGGATGGTAGGCTCGGCATTTAAACAAAATCAAGATATCTTTGGCACACTAAATATTTTCCCGCCAGCTGATCGAATTGTCACGACGAACTTTAAAGATGCTTGGCAAATTACCAAAGAACACACCATTTTATATTATTTTGGGAATACGTTAAAATTTTTAATTCCAAAAACAATTTTTACGGTATTATCATGTCTCGTGACAGCGTATGTGATTGCCCGTAAGTCTTTTAAAGGAAAGAAATTCGTTTTTACGGCAGTAATTGTGACGCTGTTAATGCCTGAACTTGCTTTTCGTATCCCGTTATACTTGTTATATCGTGAGATGGGATTATTAGACACATTTGCAAGCTTATATATTTCGGATATTTTTGCTTCTTCTTCGTTCTTTGTTTTTATGATTATTCAATTTATGCGAACGATTCCGCGCGAATTAGATGAAGCAGCAGTCATGGACGGTTGTAATGATTTACAAATCCTCTTTATGATTATTGTTCCGGTGATTCGACCAATTTTAATTACGGTTGCATTGCTATGTTTCATGTGGGGGATGAATGATTTCCAAGGTCCGTTAATCTTCTTGAATAGTCCTGACAAGACGGTACTTTCTGTGGTATTAAAACAACAATTGGATGGCGAAGCAATGGTAAATTATGGTCGAGTGTTTGCGGCATCATGTCTAGGATTGTTACCGATGATTGCTTTGTTCTTCTCGGGCTCCCGTTACTTTGTTGATGGTGTTGCAAATACAGGTGGAAAAGAATAAGAAATGGGGAATACAACATGATTTTGTTAATGAAACGAGCAATGGCGCAATTGATTGATTTTGTTCTTGGGATTTTAATGTTATTTCTAATCTTTGGTTTTGTATTACCATGGATTCAACCACTAATTCCAAATGATATCATTCGGACGTTAATAGGGATGTTTCTTATTGGATTGTTGTATTTCTTCATTCAATATCCTTTTATGCAAAATGGACAAACGATAGGCAAAGGATTCTATCGACTAAAAATCGTCTCAACAGACAAATTTCGGAAGGATATCTCAGTAGCAGTGGTGTTTCAAAGAGAGATTTTATGTAAATTGATGAGTTGTTATTTTATTTGTATCCCTTTATTAGCAGGGAAAGTCGGTGGGCATGAAGAAGCAACGCATACAAAAATTGTCCAAGTTTGATTTAAAAAAATGAGGGAAGCCTAAAGGAAAGAAAAGTGAATCCTTTCCTTTAGCTTTTTATGCGAGGAGAAAAAATGGAAAAGATAACAGTTTTTTTAGAGAGTATACTAAAGCAATCAACTCCTAGTCAACCCGTTTGGAATCAAGAAGCCATTTTAGAAAAAAAACCAGCTTCTTGGAGCTACATAGATGGTTGTATGCTGATTTCTGTTTTATTTATGTATGAAAGTACGAAGAATGAAACGTATTTTGATTTTTTAAAACAATTTATTGATTACTACATTGATGATGAGGGGAATATTTTAGGCTATGATCTTGATGCGATGAATTCAGACTCTATCAATGAAGGTAAAGTATTATTTACATTATACAAAAAAACGAAAGACGAAAAATATCGTAAAGCAATGGATCATTTATATGCTCAAATTCAACAGCAACCGAGGACAAATTCAGGAAGTTTTTGGCATAAAAAGATTTATCCAAATCAAATCTGGTTAGATGGATTGTATATGATACAACCTTTTTACTTAGAATATGAACGACTGTTTAACAATGGACGTAATTTACCGGATATTATGCAACAATTTGCGAACGTTAATCAAAAAATGCGAGACGAAAAAACAGGATTGTATTTCCATGGCTATGACGAGACAAGGCAAGCTTTTTGGGCGGATCCTCACACTGGTTGCAGTTCATCATTTTGGACGCGTTCATTAGGATGGTATGCAATGGCGCTCGTAGATACAATTGATCTATTAAAAGAGGATTATCCTGAAGAAAAAGAGCTTTTAATGATTGATTTGAACGAATTAATTGAAGCTTTGTTGGTCTATGAAGACATTGAAACGTCTCTTTTTTATCAAGTAACGAATCAAGCTGGCCGTGTAGGGAACTACCTTGAAACAAGTGGTTCTAGTGCGATTGCTTATACATTAATGAAAGGCGCAAGAATCGGAGTTTTACCAAAAAGTTTTTATTATAAAGGAGAAGAAATTTTAAGAAAAATTAGTGAAATGAAATTAATTGTGACAGATGAAACCTATGTTTTAAAAGATATTTGTTTAGTTGCTGGATTAGGTGGCATGCCTGGTAAAGGGAGTTACAAATTACGGGATGGTACCTATGAATATTATATTTCTGAGCCCATCGTAGAAAATGATGCGAAGGGAATTGCACCGTTAATTTATGCCTACACCGAATACTTAAAAAATAATAACTGATCCGGATTAAAAGGAACGAACTTGATGAGACTATCGTTGAGTTCGTTCCTTTTGTGATTTAACGTTAAAATAATGGAACAAATGCGTATTGATTATTTTTGATATTCATTGATAAGCCTCGCCTATTTCACGCCTATTCCATTAGAAGGTAATAGGCGTTTTTAGAGCCAAAGAAAAACCCTCTAGAACCATTGGCTCTAAAGGGTTTATGTCATTAATCTTAACGACGGATTTCTTTGATTCTTGCTTTTTTACCGTGTAATGCACGTAAGTAGTATAATTTCGCACGACGAACTTTACCGTAACGAACAACTTCGATTTGTGCAACACGTGGTGTGTGTAATGGGAAAGTACGTTCCACACCAACACCGTTAGAAATTTTACGAACAGTGAAAGCTTCGCTGATTCCAGTTCCGCGACGTTTAATTACAACGCCTTCGAAAAGTTGGATACGTTCGCGAGTACCTTCGACAACTTTTGCATGTACACGTACTGTATCTCCAGGACGGAATGCAGGGATGTCTGAACGTAATTGCTCTTGTGTTAATTCTTGAATTAATGGATTCATTTGATCATTCTCCTAATTTCCAAACATTCATAGAGTATAAAACCCCAGCGGAATATCGTAATAGATGAGCTCTTCACTCACTGAGTTATCATACCATATCTGCTGATGTTCTGTAAAGATAATTTTCTTGTCAGGAAGAAATTTCTCTTTTGATTTCATTTAAGAGTTGTTTCATTTCAGGTGTTAACGAAATTTTTTCTAACATATCGGGTCGGCGAAGGTATGTGCGACGCAAGGACTCTTTAAGTTGCCACTGCGCGATGAGTTGATGATTGCCATTCATTAAGACGGCAGGGACCTCCATCTCGTTAAACACAGCCGGACGCGTATATTGAGGGTGCTCTAAAAGTCCAGTAGAATGAGAATCCGTTTGGGCTGACGCATTATTGCCTAAAACATCTGGCAGCAAGCGGACCGTTGCATCGATCATGACCATTGCGCCTAATTCGCCACCAGTCAAGACATAATCGCCTAGTGAAACTTCATCCGTCACTAAACTACGAATCCGTTCATCGTAACCTTCATAATGGCCGCAAATAAAGACTAAATGTTCTTCTTCTGAAAATTCTTCGGCCATTTTTTGGTCAAAGGGTTTACCAGCTGGGTCAAGTAAAATGACTCTTTTATTTGTAGTTGGTGAGGCTTCTTCAATTTTTTGAAGATTGTCATAGACGGGTTGAACTTTCAGTAACATTCCAGCGCCGCCACCATACGGATAATCATCGACATTTTGGTGTTTATTGTCTGAAAAATCACGAAAATTAGAAATATGGAGATCAACTAAGCCGCGTTCTTGGGCTTTTCCGATGATTGATTCACCCATCGGACCTTCAAACATACGAGGAAATAACGTTAAAACATCAATTCTCATCGTCAATCAAACCTTCCGGAATTTCCACATGTACGACACCTGCATCAAGATCAATTTCTTTGACGACCGATTCGATATAAGGAATCAGGACATCTTTCTTTCCTTTGCGTTGAACGATCCAGACATCATTGGCTCCCGTCGATAAGATTTCTTTGATTTTTCCAAGAGTTTCACCATCTTCGTCAATCACGTTTAAACCGATAATTTCATAATAATAAAACTCATTTTCTTCTAATTCAGTTAAGTCGTCTTCGGAAACTTTTAAAATACCATCCCGGAATGCTTCCACATCATTGATATTAGGATAACCTTCAAAGGTTAACAAATCAAAGTTTTTATGTTTTCGATGGCTAGTAATCGTTAACTCCAATGGTTTTTGTCCCTCACGAAAGAGCGTGAGTTTGGCTCCCTTTTGATAACGTTCTTCAGGAAAATCTGTTTGAGAAATCACTCGAACTTCACCACGAATACCATGTGTGTTTACTACTTTACCAACGTTTAAATATTCAGTCACATTTATACCTCTTTTCTTTTCAATTCTTGTTTATTTTATCATGCTTCCTTTGAGAATACTAGTTTGCGCTGAGTGCTCAAAATGATTATATTTTTCTAATAAGAAAAAGCGTGTTATAATGAAGAAAAAGGAGGCGTTTTCATTATGTTAACAGCATATAATAAAATATTAGTGGCAATAGACGGTTCTGTCCAATCAGAAAAGGCATTTAAGGAGTCAGTTGAAATTGCCAAGCGTAATCATGCAAAGTTATATTTAACATGGATTATTAATGATATTGAACTGACAACTAGTGCCTATTCGTTTGCGAAACTTCTAACGGAAGAGCAAGAGTTTGTAGAAGATTTTATGGCTAAAAAAGTGAAAGAGGCCAAAGAATTAGGATTAGAAGAAATTGAGACGATTATTGAAATTGGCTCGCCAAAGCGCAAAATCAGTGTCGACGTACCAAATGAATATGACATCGACTTAATCATTATGGGATCAACGGGTAAGGGTGCGATTACACAAGCGTTGGTCGGTTCTACAACATCTTATGTCGTGAACCATGCGCCATGTAATGTCTTAGTAGTGAAGTAAATCAAGGGGATATAACTAGATCATAGAAAAAAAGACCTGATAGCAAGGACACGTATGTGTCTGCTATCAGGTCTTTTTTGAATTAAATCCCTAGTAATGGTGCAGGATCCACAAATCCAGACCAACTGCCGCTTGTTGCAATACCAAAGTGTAAATGAACACCAGTTGAATTACCGGTGGTACCCATACCACCAACGAGTGAGCCTTGTCCCACACTTTGACCAGTAGAAACAACAAAGCTACTTAAATGTAGGTAATAAGAGTAGTAACCATCGCCGTGATTAATGATAACATAGTTACCCGCACTTGCATCGTAACCAGATGTAGCAACTGTTCCAGCTTTTGAAGCATAAATAGAAGTACCAGATGCACCAACTAAATCGATTCCATCATGAAAATCAGAAGGACCGTTGCCCCAAGGATTTGCACGCCAACCGTACGGACTAGAAACAGAAACACTACTTACAGGAAGTCCCCAACCACTTGAAGTAACAGGGCTACTTTCTTGGACAGGCGGGGTTACCGTCTCCGTAGTAGGAGTAGTATTGTTGTTAGGCACATCTGCGACAGAAGGATTGGAAACAGCTGGTTGTGTTTCGACTTTCTTTGTAGCTGTTTTAGCAGCTTCTTGTTGCGCAGCTAATTGTTCGGCGGCTGCAATTCGTGCAGCTTCATCCTTCGCTTTTTGCGCAGCGATGGCTTTTAATTGTGCTTCTCGCTTACGAATCGCTTCTTCTTTTTGTGCTTCAAAGGTCGCTTTTTGTTTCTTCTCAGTTGTAATCATGCTTTGCAATTCATTAATTGCGACTTCTTGATCCAAGCGAGCTTCCACGAGCGATTCTTGTTTTTCTTGTAATAATTGACTTTGTTGTTCGATTGTTGCTAATTTTTCTTGTGCTTCAAGTGATAGCTCTTCTAGTTTCGCTTGATCGACTTGTTGTTTTTCAATAATTTCATTGTTTGCATTGACAAGGGTTGTGACAGCCATTGCGCGACCAACTGCTTCGTTTAAAGAGTCAGCTGTTAAGATCGCTTCAACGACACTATTATTTAATTGGTTGACTTGGACGTCTCGTGCTTGTTCTTTTAATTGATGGTTTCGTTTTTCAATCGCAACTTTTAAATCAGCAATTTCGCTGTTCAATTCATTTAATCGTTCTTCTTCTTGTGTTTTTTTAGCAAATAACTCGTCAACTTCTGCTTCTGTTTTGCTAATTTGTGTTTCTAAAGCACTCAGCGCATTTTCTGCAGCTGTCTGTTCATTTTCAAGGGTTGAAATTTTTTCAGTTTGTGCTTGAATTTTATCATCATATTCGTCTGCTTGAATACTTAGCACAGGACTAAACATCAAAAGAGAACTAAATGTTATTAAAGTGATTTTTTTTATATTAAACATGAGTTACCTCGCAATTTGTTTTTAGATTCATTGTTAATTATACACATATTATAAAAAAAAACAGAAAAACATTGAAAAAAATGGTGAAAATTGTTAGATTTAATCTAATTGAAATAATTCTGTTTTATTTGAGATATTGATTGATAGAAGGAAAGAGGAATAAATATGTGGAATAAAGAAGAAAAAAGAGCAGCCTATGAGCTATTGTTACTGCAACAGCAAGGGCTACTTGAAATGGAAACAAATTGGATTGCCAGTTTAAGTAATTCCTCTGCGTTACTAAATGAAACATTAAAAGAAACAGTTTTTGCTGGTTATTATTTATTTGAAGACGGGGAACTCATCTTAGGACCGTTTCAAGGACGTGTTTCTTGTACACGCATCGCGTTAGGAAAAGGTGTCTGTGGCGAATCGGCCGAAAAACAAATAACACTGATTGTCGATGACGTGACGACGCATCAAAACTATATTTCATGTGATGCTGCTGCTCAATCCGAAATTGTGGTGCCAATGGTGAAGAACGGTCAGTTAATTGGTGTGCTCGATATCGATAGTGGTAATAAAGCGAGTTATGATGAAATCGATCAAGAATTTTTAGAACGTTATGTAGAAATCTTATTGTCAATTTTACCAGAATAAAGAGGATAAATAATGATTGAATTAATCGAAGCGACAATCGAAGAACAAGAAAAAATTACCGAAATTATGACAGCTTCATTTAATTATGATACGGCCTTTTATTTTGGGAAGGATGCGACAGATGGGCCAGAAGGTTATTCAGATGGTTCATTAGCCACCAAAATATTAACCGATTCTACGAGTCAAACATGGCTGATCTCATATCAGGGGGAAATCGCTGGTTTTCTGACGATCGATTCGCAAAAATGGGAAGTACAGTATTTTTGCTTGTTCCCTTTGTTTATCAACCAAGGGCTGGGGACAAAAACGTGGAAAAAAATCGAAGAACACTTTGGTCATCGTCCCTGGTTCCTAGAAACACCGGCATATTCTACTCGTAATCATGCTTTTTATGAAAAACTCGATTTTGCAAAAGTAGGCGAAAAAGAGTACCCAAATGGCAGTAAATCATTTCTTTATGAAAAAATCAGAAGATAATTCCGTTTGTGGTGATAATCCAATGCAGATCTTAGTAGCAATCGAACAAAATAAATCGTGAGCCTGACAGTTTGGCCACTTCAAAAAAGAAAAGACTTAGCGGTCTTTTCTTTTTTTTTTTGAATGAAATCATTTTTTGAAAAATTTACAGAAATTATCTTTGGTTTACACTTACTTTACACAATATCTGTCTAAAGTTAATAAACCGACCTTATACTTTGTTAGTGAAAGAAGGTGGTTAATAAGTGATGTACTTAACGGCGCATTCAGGAAGTGATCAGACGCCAGAGAATAGTCTGGCCTTTGCCAATTTTTTTAAGGATAAAAAAGGAATCGATGTGATTGAAGTGGACGTTCGATGCAATCCTCAAGGAGAGTTGGTGCTAAGTCATGATGCACTCGAAAAAAAAGAGTATGTACGGTTGTCGGAGCTATTATTGATACTCGAAGGGACCACGATAAAGCTTAATTGTGATTTGAAAGAAGCCAATCTTGAACAAAAAGTCTATCAGTTAGCTCAAAAAAATAATCAGTGGTCACAGATTTATTTAAGTGGCAACGTATCCCTCAACTATTTAAAAAACTGGCCGGAACAATTATTAATAAATCTTGAAAATTTTGTCGGTCACCAAGGACAGTCACCTATGTGGGAAGAAGACGACGCGTGTGAGAAATTAGAATGGTTAGGACAACAAGGAGCACGAGTGATTAACCTCTCACATCTCTTTTACACCGAACGCTTAGCAAGAAAAGGCAACGAATTGGAATTATCTTTCTCATTATGGACAGTCGATGATCTAGCCGACATTCGTCGCTATCAGGACCAAGGCATTTTTAATGTGACAACCAGAAGGGCAATGGAATATCTGAATCAACAGGAGGTTTTTAGATGAAATATTTACAACCAAGGCGAATCTATCGTAGTTTTGGTAAGAAGTTTTTTTTTGAAACACTGATTTTTTCTCTTTTTATTCTCTTTTTTTATGGGCCTTTAATGAACACCTTAATGTTAGCTTTTGCGGAGCAATATCAAGTACCGCATGTGATTCCGACTAAGTTTGGCTTTCAGTGGTGGCAGTATATTCTTTCGCAAGATAATTTATTACAATCGATTTTCTCTTCGTTTTTGATTGCCTTATTTACCACCATTTTATCGATGATTATTTGTTTACCGGCTGCATATGCACTGGCGCGGTTTGAGTTTAAAGGCAAGCGATTCTTTCTCTTCTCTTTTTTGCTCTCGAATGCCTTTCCTAAAATTGGGTTGTATACCGCGTTAGGTATTTTGTTTTACAAGTTTCAATTAATGGGAACGTTGGCCGGCGTTATTATTGTCCATATTTTAAATACCATGATTTTTATGATTTGGATTCCATCTAGTTCCTTTCAAAGTATCCCAATTCAGCAAGAAGAGGCAGCTCGTGACATGGGAGCAGGACCGATTCGTACCTTCATGCAGATTACGATGCCCGCAGCAGTTCCAGGTATCGCTGTATCGGGGATGTATACATTTTTAGGATCATTAGAAGAAGCGCAAGGAACGTTATTAGTTGGTTTTCCGGAAATCAAAACAATGGCGACTTCGATGTATGGCATTATTTTGGATTACCCACCAATGGCTGGTGCAGTCTTTTCAATATTACTTGTCATTCCAACGATTCTCTTGTTGTGGGGATGTCAAAAGATATTTGGCAAAGAAATATTTTCAGGTGGAATATCGATGTAATCGAAAATAATCAATAAAGGAGCAGGAAAACGTTGAGTAAAGTAAAAGTAGAGATTAGGAATATGTCAAAAGTTTATGAAAATGGTGATGGCATTCAGAATATTGATTTGATGATTCAAGCAGGTGAAATTTTAACCTTACTCGGTCCTTCTGGATGTGGGAAAAGTACTATTTTACGGTGTTTAGGTGGATTTCAAGCGCTAGATCAAGGAAGGATTTACATTGATGGACAAGAGGTGACAGCTTTGCCACCCGAAAAACGTCCTACCAGTATGGTTTTTCAAGGATATAATCTTTGGAATCATATGACAGTTTATGAAAATTTAGCCTTTGGATTAAAATTACGGAAATATCCCAAACAAGAAATAAAGCAACGAGTTCATGAGATGTTAGACCTACTGAAATTACCAAATATTGAGAAGAAGTATCCAAGTGAATTATCAGGAGGCCAACAACAGCGGATTGCTATCGGTCGTTCACTGATTTTGGAGCCCGCAGTGTTGTTAATGGATGAGCCTTATTCCGCATTAGATGCCAAAATTCGCCAACAAATGCGCGAAGAATTGAAACGGATTCAAGCACAAACGAATGTTACAGTGGTTTTTGTGACACATGATCAAGAAGAAGCGATGTCGTTATCTGATCGGATTGTCGTGATGGAAAAAGGAAAAATCGCACAAGTAGACACACCGGCTGAAATTTATGAAAATCCAATTAATCGCTACACGGCTTCGTTTATTGGCGAAATGAACTTTTTACCCACCCATGATGGCAAAGTCAAAGCGTTTCGACCAGAAGATATGGCGTTATCTTCGTCAAATGGCGACTATCAAGGGACTGTTCAAGAAATTATGAATGCAGGCCACTATTCCATTCTTTATTTAGCACATGGTGAGCAGTCATTAAAACTCTATTTAAATAAAGAAGAAGCGAAAAAATATGAAAAACAAGAATCACTGTACTTTACGATTAATAAATTTAAGGTTTACTAGGAGGAAAAGACAATGAATCAATGGAAAAAATGCTTATTCGTAGGCACAATGGCAACAATCACACTCGGAGCATTATCTGCTTGTGGTCAACAAGGAGATGCCAGTGAAGAAGCGCAACAAACGGTTACGTTATGGGCGGGAGGTTCGGATAATGTCAAAGTTGGAATGGAACAAATTGTGAAAGCTTTTAATGCGAGTGAAAAAGGAGAGGAGTATCAGTTAAAGTTAGAATTTATTATGTCCGGCTCAGGGTCTCAAAGTTTATCAGATCGGATTATTGCTGCGAAAAAAGCGGGGGAGTCAAATACGGATTACGATCTCATTTTAGTTTCCGATGCGGAAGTAGGCGTTTATTTACAAGAAGGCGGAGAAGATATTTTTGTTCCTTATGAGGAAACACAGATTCCTAATTTAGCGAACGTTCAAACAAAAGTTTCGAGTGGTGAAGGCGTCTTGGTCCCTTATCGAGGTACGACGGTTGTACTTGCCTACAATTCGGAGAATGTTTCATCGGTTCCTGAAACAGCAGCGGAACTCTACCAGTGGATTGAAGATAATCCAGGACGCTTTGCCTACAATACTCCGGGATCTGGAGGTGCAGGAAGTTCCTTTGTTCAGACCGTCTTATACAATGAATTGCCAGAAGAAGCATTGACTTCGAGTGATGCAAAATGGAAAGCAGAGTGGTCAAAAGGATTTGAACGTTTAAAGTCGTTGCATTCTTCTATGTATCAAACCGGTGGGCAAACGATTTATCCCAATAAAAACCAAGGAACGTTAGATTTATTGATTAATCAAGAAGTCGATATGATTCCAGCTTGGGCCGATATGGTGATTACTAACTTAGCCAATGGCACGTTGCCTGAAAATATTAAAATGACTCAAGTGGAACCAGGATTTACAGGCAATGTGGATGGTTTAGCGATTCCAAGTATTGGTTCAAACATTGATGGGGCACAAGCAGTCATGGATTTTATGTTAACGACGCAAGCGCAACAAATTTTACTCGATACAATGGCGGCAATCCCAGTAATTGACAGCTCGTTGATTTCTTCAGATAACTCTATCTATTTAAAAGATTTAAAAATTGATTCTTTCCGGACAAGTAGTTTAGGGACATTAGCGAATGAGTTGAATGAGGAATGGGATCAAACGATTGGAACGATGGGACAATGATTAGTAAAGAAGCGTTGATACAAGAAAACGAGCAAGTACAACAACGGACGAAAAAATGGCGTTTCGCAACCATTAAAAAAGTGCTCTTACCGTATGTTTTATTATTTCCCGCCTTTAGCGTAGTCTTACTCTTTATTGTTTATCCCATTTTTACAACGGTTGTGCGAAGCTTTCAAGATAGTGAAACCAACGCCTTTACTTGGGCAAATTACCGTTATTTCTTAATGGACCCGATTCAACAAAGCAATTTAATCTATACTTTGAAAATTGTGCTTATCACCGTTGTTTTAGCCTTGTTTTTCGGTTATGGTTTGGCCCTTTATATTCGTTTCAGCAACTCAAGATTTAGTCGAATCATGAGTACATTAAATTTGGTTCCACGCTTTATTCCTGGGCTAGTCGCGGTGTATTCGGTGATGATGATTATTCGCGATTCCGGTGTTCTTAATCGGATCAGCAAACTTTTTGGCTATGATTTTAAACCAGGCTGGTTATTTAATGAGATAGGGATTATCTTGATGAATCTTTGGTTCAATATCCCATTTGTCTCCCTCATTATTTTAGCGAGTCTCTCCAATGTCAAACGTTCTTCCATCGAGGCAGCCCGAGATATTGGCGCTAGTAATTTGGTGATTTTACAAAAAATTATCATACCCATGACGTATAAAGAAATCTTAGTCGCCATGACTTTTGTCTTCATGGGGAATGTGGGGTCATTTACAACGCCTTTTTTAATGGGAGGAAACCATCCTAAAATGTTAGGGATTGCGTTGTATGATCAATTTAATAGCTACATGGATTATGAACGAACAGCCGCCTTATCGGTGATCATGTTTTTAATTTGTTCTGTTGCAGCAACGTTTTATATTATGAGTAATTTGAAGCAAAAAAGATAAGAACAGTAGAATGGCAAAAAGAAAAAGCGAATGGAGGGGGACGATGGCAGGAAATATCATACCATTGTTGCAAAAACAAATCATATTCACGACGATGGACCATCAAACGCACGTGAAAGTGCCACTCTTCTTAGAGAAATCCTATCAATCGCTCACAATTGAGTGGGGGTATGATCCACAAATTGTCCCCGATATCCAAGCGAGAAAGTGGATCGCAGAAGCTTTACCACGCTATTTTCCAGGAGAGTTACCTAAAGTTGAAACGTTTTTACCATTAATCAATTTATTGACGATTTCAATCGCACAAGAAGAAAACTATGTGGGGTGTCGTCACCATAAAGCGCCGGCACAAGTGATTTATCTTTCGGAAAAAGAAAGCAGTGAGGGATTTCTACCGTGTGCTATTACAGCCGGACAGTGGGAGATACAACTAAATTTACATAGTGTCCGTTCGGATGTTGCGGTAACGATGAGGGTGAGTGGAGAGGAAATGGCATGAAGTATTATTTAACCGAATTACACGCCCATACTAAACATAGTGATGGGGATTTTACAACACATGAATTATTAGATGCAGCGCTCGCGTTTGGATATGATGCCATTGTGATCACAGATCATAATACGACGGCACCGTTAGAAGAGGCCAAAACGTGGGACTCGAACGAATTAGTGATTCTTTCGGGAATGGAATGGACGACCTTTTTCGGGCATTTACTCGTTATTGGTGCACGAAAAGTAGTGGATTGGCGAAAGGCGACGATTGAAACGATTGATTCCTCTTTAGAAGAAATCAAGGCAGCAGGTGGCCTGACAGGAATCGCACATCCATTTTCGATTGGAAGTCCAATATGCACCGGATGTCATTGGGATTTTCATGTCCAAGATTATGGCTTAATTGATTTTATTGAAGTGTGGAATCGTCTCAATCCAGATGAAGACTTTCGTAGCCAACAAGCTTATGAGATGTGGGTGGATTTATTAAATCAAGGCTTTCGAATTTCTTGTAGTGCTGGTCGGGATTGGCACCGCCAAGAAGACGAGAGCGATACGACGGCGCTGACCTATGTAGGAGCAAGTGTGGGTCATGCTGATGCGTTACTTGCGAACTTAAAAAAAGGAAATTACTATATCACCTTAGGTCCTAAGATCCATTTAAGCATGAAACAAGCAGGGAAGACGTATGTGATGGGCGATGAACTACGTGTGGGCGACAGCACGTTAAAGATAACACTTGAACCGACAGAGCAGGCAAAATTAAAGGCATTTAACTTTGTCGGCGAGTATCTTGTGGTATGGCAAAATGATCAAATCATTGCTTGTGAAACCATCGAGGAAGGGATTGAAAAAGAGTTGTCTTTAGAACTAGTACCTGGTTATTTACGCATCGAAATATTTGGTCGCGGGAAAGGTCATTCAAACAAGCGTCTTGTCATCAGTAATCCTTTTTACATTGGAAAAGCATAGTTGAATCGAAAACTGCATGTTACAAAATGCTTGTCAAGCCAGAGAGTTGTGTCCGTATTTGTTGACCATTATTGATCAAATCGCTTTTCACAAAAGTTATTTTATGTTATACTCTTTTGGTACCAGTAATTTCCTTTTATGAAGGGGACGTTACGGATTCGACAGGCATAGTTTGAGCCTGAATTGCGCTCCGTAGGTTACGTCTACGTTAAAACGTTACAGTTAATATAACTGCAAACAATAATAACTCTTACGCTTTAGCTGCCTAAAAACAGTTAGCGTAGATCCTCCTGTCATCACCCATGTGCCAGATCAGGGTCCTAATTAAGTGGGATACGCTGTGTCTTTTCCGTCTGGAAAGCACAGAAGAGATAATCAGACTAGCGAAGAGATTGGCCTGTCATTCGGCAAGTTTCCAAGCGAAATTCTAATTGAACTGACTATGAGCGTAGACTTTTAGGTAGCGATATGTTTGGACGCGGGTTCAACTCCCGCCGTCTCCATACTAGGTTTTCCTAAGATGGATGAAAGTGTATAAATGTTGTTAAAACAACGTTTATACACTTTTTTTTTCTCGGAAATGTTGTTTTTACTGCACATGTCACCTCAACAATACATCAAAACAAAAACTGACACGACTGATTCATCGAATATCCGTCTATACTTCAATAGTCTATGGATGTGTTCTAACAAATCTCATCTTTCAAATAAAATGTGAAGGAAAAGCAAATAAAGTCTAAATTATTTGAGAAGAACTTGGTAGAACGAGTAAATTCGAGTATACTAAATAGAAGGTAGAAAACCTAATAGATGAGGTGTTTGAATGAAAATATTAATGATTGAAGATAATGAATCCGTTTCGGAAATGATGCAAATGTTTTTTTTGAATGAAGGATGGGATGCGACGTTTAAATTTGATGGGAAAGAAGGGCTAGACGCCTTTTTAGCCGATCCAACAGCATGGGATATGATCACGCTTGATTTGAATTTACCGAGTATGGATGGAATGCTTGTCGCACGTGAAATTCGGAAAGTTTCGCAAGTTGTCCCGATTATTATGTTAACAGCGCGTGACTCAGAAAGTGATCAAGTCATCGGTCTTGAAATGGGAGCGGATGACTATGTGACGAAACCCTTTAGCCCACTGACGTTAATCGCGCGTATGAAAGCTTTATATCGCCGGAGTGAAATTCTAGAAGTGGCTCAACCATCAAAAAATGAAAATAAAGAGTTTGATATCGAAACGAAGCATTTTCAAATGAATACGAAAACGCGAGAAGCGTATTTGAATGGACAGGCGATTGAAGGACTGACACCTAAAGAGTTTGATTTATTGTATACGTTAGCAAAAAAACCACGACAAGTCTTTTCTCGTGAGCAGTTATTAGAACTCGTATGGGACTATCAATACTTCGGCGATGAACGAACGGTTGATGCGCATATCAAAAAATTACGTCAAAAAATTGAAAAAGTGGGACCGCAAGTGATTCAGACTGTCTGGGGTGTCGGGTATAAATTTGATGATTCAGGTGTTGCCTGATGCGCTATTTATATCAACAGCTGTTAGCTTTTTTGTTTGTCATATTTATGACCTTGATGACGTCAGGTATTGCCTTTACCCAGTTTACAAAGCAATCACTTGAGACGAGTAATTACCGTCAGTTATTTGGCTATGCAACGGCAGTCAGTAAAGTTACTTCTGATTTGAATGAGAGTTCGAATGCAACCAGTGCGCATGAATGGGACTTGAATATTCACCGAGCGTTGACCATTTCAGAAACGATGCTCAATCAACAAGGAGTAAATTTTGTCTTTGTAAATAATTTAGGCGAAGTGACCTATCCAGCAACCAATGAGCGTCCGATTAAATTCGAGTTGCCGAGTGAATCGTGGAAGCAACTAAAAAATGGTCAACAGCAACAACTGACGTCCAATAAAAATATTTTTGGCGACAAGGAGGCAACCGCTTATGCCCTAGTGCCCTTTAATTTAAATCGGGAATTTTATGGGGCCTTAATTGTGACGCAACCTGCCCAAAATATTAATGCAGTCGTTAGTGAGTTTAGTGTCAACTTATTAAAGGGCTTTGCTTTGTCTGGAATTTTGGCGATCGTGATTAGTTATGCGTTTGCGACGTTCCAAGTTCGGCGGATTAATCGCATGAAAAAAGCGACAAAAGCGGTCGCAAATGGGAACTTTGATAGTATCTTACCCGTTCATCATCGCGATGAGTTTGATGAACTCGCAGAAGATTTTAATAAAATGACCATTTCACTCAAAGAATCAAATGAAGAAATTGACCGCCAAGAAGAAAGACGACGTCAATTTATGGCAGATGCTTCCCATGAAATGCGGACACCACTGACGACGATTAATGGCTTGTTAGAAGGAATGGAGCACCAGATGATTCCAGAAAGCCAAAAAGATAATGCCATTCGTCTCATGAAAAATGAAACAGAACGTTTAATTCGTTTAGTGAGTGAGAATTTAGATTATGAAAAAATTCGAACCAATCAAATTTCAATGGTGATTAAAAAATTCAATGCCACGGAGACGATGAGACAGTTGCTTGCGCAGTTGGAAAGCAAAGCGGAAGTTTCGCACAATCAACTTCTTTTAGAAACACAAGAAGAAATTGATATTTTTGCCGATTATGATCGTTTTGTACAAATCATGGTCAACATTTTACAAAATGCGATTCAATTTACGGAAAATGGCGAGATTCGAGTGAAAATTGAAAAAGAAGAGTTGGAAACGGTGATTTCTATTTCTGACACGGGAATAGGGATGGCAGAGGAAGAATTAAAGAATATTTGGGATCGTTATTACAAAGTCGATCCATCGCGTAAAAATCGCAAATTCGGTGAATCTGGTTTAGGCTTACCAATTGTCCAGCAACTTGTTCGTTTGCATAAAGGTCATATTGATGTGACTAGCGAACTTGGGAAAGGAACTACTTTTCGGATTGCTTTTCCTAATACTGAATGTCAAGAAACGGATTAGTTACGAATACCAAAAAAAAATCTTAGAACCGGCATTGTGCCATTCTAAGATTTTTTCTTTTGCCAATAAATATAAAACCAAGAGAAACATACATGGCTACTGATAAGACAAGCGCCAATCACTGTCGTCGTTTGTACATAGGCAATCAAGAAAAGACGGGACCAGCCTTCTTCAGAAAGATATAATAAGTATTCAAAGACTTGTTTCGTGTTAGTGATGCGAATAACAAAGGGGTCCGTGCTATCGGTTTTCATAATTTTCTCTAACTCATAAGGAAATCCTTGAATCGACTCCGTCATGACAACATGAAAATGAATCACTATTTTTTCGAGAAAGACTTGGAAGAGTAAGATAAAAATAAAAAACAGAACAAGCAAAGAAGAAAAAATCAGGAAACTCTCAATCAGGTGGCTCCAGATGAGAGCAAAAGGAGAGATACCTGATTTGATTGTTTGTTGTATTTCTTGTTTTCGATAGGCTGTTTTTCCGAAACAAAAGAGCGATACTAATACAACTATCACGAATATCATGACTTGGTAAAAGGCTAAATAGCGTTGATTGAGTTTGGTTAAAAAGGCGAGAAAAGAATCTGAAATCAGTGGTTGGGTTTCTAAGGTTGCTAAGGATAAAATTAAGGTATTATTTAAATAAAGCGTCGTAAAAAGAACTATTAGTAGTAAGAAAAACAAGCAGTTATAAATGATGTGTTTTTTAAGACTAGTTACTGCATGCGTCATCATTTGTACGAATCACCTTCTCTGACATTAAATATAAAGAAAAGGTTTGAATTAATTATGAAGGACAGTTAAAGAAAAAGCGAATTCCTTTGATTTTATTCAAGGGAATTCGCTTTTGATCTTATTTTGCTGGAGCAACAACTTCAGAAGAAGGGGTTACTTCAGTATCTTGTGCTTCATTTGGGGCAACATATTCTTGATAGGATTTTGACTGATAGAGTTCAACCGTTGATTGTTGCTTATGTTGAGAATAAAGTGAAGTCGAGTCATTACCCAACGCTTGTTCGAGCGATACTAAGCGCGTCAAACTATCTTTATAATTAAAACTTTCGGGATCAATCGGTTCAAGCCCGCTACCGGTATAAAATCGAAGTAAATCACCATTATTAATTTGGTCAGAAACGCCTAGTTGACGATTGACACGTTCTTGGTAGCCATCGATTTTAGCTTGTTCATCTTCGGATAACTCTTCAGCTATTTCACCGGTTGTATTGTCATACAAGACACCACCGTAAAAAGTATAATCAGGTGTCATAAAAGAACCATCTCTAAAAGCAACGAGTTCTTCATGCTCTTCTGAAAATAAATCTTGTCCTAATTGAATGTATTTTTGTGTATCAATGCCTAACAAGTGTAACAGCGTTGGTAAGGCATCAACTTGACCGCCATACGTATGATTAATGCCGCCGTTTGTTTGGCCAGGAATATGAATCATGTAAGGGACTCGTTGCATTTGTGCATTGTCATAGTCAGTCCATGTATCACTTGATTTCCCTACGAGTTCTGATAAGGTTTGATTGCGACCATTCGAAATACCGTAATGATCACCATAAAGAACAATTACCGAGTTTTCATAGAGACCAGAGGCTTTGAGATAGTTAAAGAATTCTTCAACGGCTGTATCTAAGTAATTTGCTGTTGCAAAGTAGCCATTGATCGTATTATCTGAAGTAGTGGCCATTGGGAAGCCGGCTTCTTCATCTGTAAATTCAGCATAAGGATAGTGATTGGAAACGGCTAAGAATTTTGTGTAAAACGGTTGTTGCAATCGTTCAAGATAAGGAATCGATTGTTCGAAAAATGGTTTATCGTGTAAGCCATATTGGAAAGAATTCTCTTCGTTTACATCATAGTAAGAAGCATCGAAGAAGTTTTCATAGCCAAAATGCGTGTAAGTAATGTTACGATTCCAAAACGTTTTAGAGTTCCCGTGGAAGACGGCGCTTGAATAGCCAGCTTCTTGAGCTAAAATGTTAGGTGCTGCTTCAAACGTATTTTTACCACCTAATTGAGCAAAGAACGCTCCTTGATTCAATCCAAAAAGAGACGTTTCGAGTAACGTTTCAGCATCACTCGTTTTACCAGCTTTTACTTGATGGAAAAAATTGTCAAAACTAAAGGTACTATCAGAATGATACAATGAGTTAATAAAAGGCATTACTTCATGTTCTACGCCAAGTTCATCGACTAATTTGTAGTCAATTAAAAATTGTTGCACACTTTCTAAATGAATATAGATGACATTTTTTCCTTTAGCAATCCCAAATGTTTCTGGATTTGCTGCCGCGTGGTGTTCCTTGACGTATTCTTCGACTTCTTTCATGTCATTGGGACTTGCTTCTGCTCGGACTTGGTTGGTGTTATACGTTTGAATCGCATCATAACCGGTAAAAGCATTGATTCCCAGATATTTTACGAGATAGTCTCGAGAAAATGTTCTTGTTAATAGACCTGAACGATCCGTTTCTGCTAAGAAAAGATTTCCTGAGAAAATTACGACCGCCAACATTGACATCGCAAAAGCGAAACGTCCTTTAATCGCAGTTTCATCTTGTTTAATTTTCCGACGCCCTAGCGCGTAGAGTAAAACAAAGAAATCGATTAAATAAACAGCGTCTAAAGGATCAAAAAGTTTCAAAGCACTACTTCCTAAACCACTTGAAACTTTTCCTGCGCCTAAAATAGTATTAATCGTGATGAAATCCGTGAACTCACGATAATACACGACGTTTGCAAATAGCAGTAAACTCATGATGAAATAAATCAGCATAATGGTAACGTAAAACGTTTTGGTTCGTCGCACGTATAATGCAATTGCAAGTAAGAAAAGAGTCGTGGCAATCGGATTAATCAATAAAATAAAATATTGAAAGGGGCTTTCAATCCCTAAATTAAAGGCGGTAAAATAGGCGAAAATATTTTTTAGCCAAAACAAGACCGCTAACAGACTAAAGAATCCTAAGCGTGTGTCTAGATATTTGGATATTTTTAAGTTTTTCAAAAAACAGTCCTCACTTTCTTGAAATATAATGAAACTTATTTCAATCTACACTAATCATTCTACTCATCCTCGAAATGACTGTCAACTAATGCACAAATAAATGCCATTGAATCTTAATTATTTCTTTATGAATCAATGTTTATCTCAATTTTACTTGAACTTTTCACTCGCAACTATCCGAAGAGGAAAAGCTATGTTAAGATGAAATAAAACAAGAAAGAATATTTGAAAAGTAGGGAAATTATGAAAATACAACTCACATTAAATGGCAGTAAAAAGATCAAGCAAGGGTATCCTTTGATTCAGTTGGAAGATCTTGTGAACCCCAAATGGTCCAATGATTGGGTAGAACTGATGAATCCACAAGGAGAGTACGTCGGCACTGGGTATCTAGGAAAACAAAATAAAGGGATTGGTTGGGTGCTCACACGCGAAAAAACGCCGATTGATGATTCTTTTTTTCAAGCGCTTTTTGAACAAGCAAAAAAGAAACGACAACCGTATTATTTAGATCCTCTGACAAGTGCTTTTCGTTTATTTAATGGCGAAGGAGATGGTCTAGGAGGGTTAATTATTGATTTATACCTCGAACATGCTGTGTTTTCATGGTACAACGAAACGTTATACCAAAAGAAGCCTTCGATTGTTGCAGCCTTTCAGCAAGCATTCCCTGAAATCAAAGGCGCGTATGAAAAAATTCGCTTTGAAGGAGACTACCCCGAAAGTCTACACCTTTATGGTGAAACAGCGGCAGAACCTACACTCATTCAAGAAAATGGCGTGACGTATGCGACCTATTTGAATGAAGGCTTAATGACCGGCATTTTCTTAGATCAAAAAGAAGTCCGCGGATCACTTGTGGATGGACTAGCGAGTGGAAAAACGGTTTTAAATATGTTTAGTTACACTGGTGCTTTTTCGGTTGCAGCAGTGATGGGCGGCGCAGCGAAAACCACGAGTGTCGATTTAGCCAAGCGTAGTGTTCCAAAAACACGCGAACAATTTGAAGTGAATGGTATTGATCCGGATACACAACAAATTCATGTCATGGATACGTTTGAATACTTTAAATATGCCAAACGCAAGGAATTAACGTTTGAAGTCATTATCTTAGATCCACCAAGTTTTGCACGAAATAAGAAGAAAACGTTTAGTGTCGCAAAAAACTACGGCGAGTTAATTGAAGATAGTGTCGATCTATTGACCGACGAAGGGATCATCATCGCCTCAACAAATGCTGCGAATGTTTCACCGCGCCAGTTTCAACAAATGATTGAAAAAGCCTTTGCTAAAAAAGAGGTGCATTATCAAAAAATCAAGCACTATTCCCTACCAAGCGATTTTGCTACGGTGGCTACTTTCCCAGAAGGGGATTATCTAAAAGTTTATTGTTATGAAGTCAAAAAATAAAGGGGCGAACTTTAAATGAAAAGATTAGAACAAATAAACGGTAAGCCAAAAATATGTGTCTCATTAACTGCTACTAATCAAGAAGCTCTTTTACAACAAGTAGAGCTCATTAATCAATCACCGGTAGACGTCGTAGAATGGCGGGTTGATTATTTTGAAGAGAGCGATGATCTTGAAAAAGTCTGCGCTACTTTAGCTGCGATTAAAGCGCAATTGGTCGATCAATTACTCCTTTTTACTTTTCGTACGTTAGAAGAAGGTGGCGAAAAAGCGATCTCCTTAGCAGCATATAAAACACTTTATCAAACGATTGCGCCAACAGGAATGGTCGATATGGTGGATATTGAATTAAAACGAATCGAATTTCTCGGACGATCCCTGATTCAAGAAATGAAAGCCGCTTCGATTATCGTTATTTTAAGTAGTCATGATTTTGAGAAAACACCTGATGACGCGACATTGATTTTTCAAATCGGTGTGATGAATCAAATGGGCGCCGATATCGGCAAAATTGCCACGATGCCTCAAGACTTGAATGATGTCTTACGGCTCATGGGATTAATTACGAAAGCAAGAGGCTTTAATCAGCTGCCACTCATTACAATGTCAATGGGCGAGTTAGGCAAGATTAGTCGGGTGAGCGGCGCCGTCACCGGGTCTGTTTTGACTTTTGGTGCTATCGGAGAAGCGTCGGCTCCAGGGCAAATTCCAGTCGAACAGCTCGCTCAAACGCTGGAGATCCTTGCTTATTCATAGGAGGAATTATTCGAAATGGCAAAAAAGAAAGAAAGTAAAACGAATGCACTAAGAATCGTTGAGCAGCAAAAAATTCCGTATACACTGTATCATTATACTTGGTCAGAAGACGCGGTCAGTGCGAATCATGTCGCCGATCAATTGCACGAAAAAAAAGAAGCACAAATCTTTAAGACATTGCTTTTTGTAGGAAACGTCACGGGTCCAA
The DNA here is from genome assembly GCF_051713805.1 of Enterococcus sp. DIV1314a. Taxonomy (NCBI): domain Bacteria; kingdom Bacillati; phylum Bacillota; class Bacilli; order Lactobacillales; family Enterococcaceae; genus Enterococcus; species Enterococcus sp. DIV1314a. The sequence goes on from NZ_JBIOQP010000001.1 coordinate 1,796,620, forward strand.
TCGTGGCAGTCATTCCAAGTAATCAAGAAGCAGATTTAAAAAAATTAGCAAAACTGAGTGGAAATAAAAAAGTGGAGCTACTCCATTTAACGGAACTCGAAAAAACGACTGGCTATATCCGAGGTGGTTGTTCACCTGTAGGAATGAAAAAGCAATTCCCTACATATCTTGACTTAAGTATAGAAATCTGGGATGAAATGATTGTCTCAGCAGGGCGTCGGGGCATACAGATGGGACTAGCGCCCCAAGCATTAATCCGTTTGACCAAGGCAATCGTCGGAACAATTGTCTAAAAAATGCGAAAAACCTTAGGAGCCAGAGATACTGATCCTAAGGTTTTTTTGCATCGTAAAGCGTGCCGTTCAAATCATTATTTGAGTGAAGCAACCTTACTGTTTATCGTGAGCAGTCTCTCTATGTAGGAAGACTGCTCATAAAAGATTCCTAGTAGGAAAAGTAACTGGCGGTTTGCGCCGCATGGACGCCGGCGCTATGTCCGGTACAAAAAGCGGCCGTAATATTAAAGCCACCGGTATAGCCATTGATATCAATTAATTCTCCAGCGAAGAATAAGCCTGGCAAACATTTACTTTCCATCGTTTTTGGATTAATTTCTTTTAAGTGAATACCGCCACCTGTCACAAATGACTTTTCAAGGGGCAACGTTTTATGAATCTTAATGGTAAAGTGTTTGAAGAGGTGACGGATACTTTCTACTTGCTCTTGCGACAATTGTTGACTAGGGCAATCGGTCAGTCCTAACCGATCAAGATAAAAAGTTAGGAGTCGTTCTGGTAAAAATGAAGCTAAAGCATTTTTAACGTTTTTTTTGGTATCCTGAAGCGCTTCGTTTAATTTTTTCAAAAGATCGGCTTCTGATACGTCAGGGAAACAATCTAAAACGGCCGAAACATTTTCTTGTTTTTCGAGTAATTGATTGACAAAAGAAGAACAGCGAAGTGCTGCAGGACCGGAAATACCAAAATGGGTGAAAAGTAAGTCCATTTTATGCTCAGTGACCATTTTTCCATTGTCATCTTCAATGCGTAAGACAATATCGCGCAACGAAATCCCTTGGAGCGTTTTATCGATAATATAGGGTTCATCTGATAGCAAGGCGGATTCAGTCGCGTAGAGGGGACTGATGGTGTGGCCGACTTTTTTAGCTAAGCGATAGCCATCACCCGTAGATCCCGTCGAAGGATACGTCCGCCCCCCCGTTGTTAAGACCACACAAGGCGCGTAAAAGTTCTCAAATTCTGTTTCAACGCCTGTAATATGATTGTCGTCGCGCAGTAATTTTTGAACCGTTGTTTGCATGGCAAAAGTGACACCGAGCGTTTTCATCCGATTGACAAGTGCTTCGACAATCGTCATAGACTTATCGGTTACTGGGAACATTCTGCCGTGATCTTCTTCTTTTAAGGCGACACCTTGTTCGGCAAAAAAAGCCATCACATCAAAATTGTTAAATTGTGAGAAAGTGCTGTGAAGAAATTTTCCATTTCCAGGAATATGTCGAATCAAATCATCTACATCCCGATTATTTGTCACATTACAGCGACCGCCACCGGTCATTAATAATTTTTTTCCAAATCGTTTATTCTTTTCAATCATTAAAACCTTCGCACCAGCTTCAGCAGCGGCGATTGCTGCCATCATGCCACTTGTACCGCCACCAACAACGATGACATCGTAAGATTTTTCCATATGAACACCTCGAATTTCTAGTTATTTAAGCAAAAAATGTGAAAATTAAAAATTTTTTCATTAATTTCAGTAATAATGAATGAAAATTTTCTAATTATCTGATAAAATCATACTACCAAATTAAGGGGGGACTTTCATGACAAACGCATCAGAATACGCTAAAAATGTTCAAGAAAAAATTCATCAAAGAAATTCACACGAGACCGAATTTTTACAAGCAATCGATGAATTTTTACCAACGATCATTCCTTTTTTAGAAAATCACCCAGAGTACGCTGCACAAAACCTTGTTTCGCTCATCACTGAACCAGAACGAGTGATTCAATTCCGAGTACCGTGGCAAGATGACCAAGGCAATTGGCAAGTCAATCGCGGCTACCGCATTCAATTTAATTCTGCCTTAGGACCTTATAAAGGCGGTCTGCGTTTCCATCCGTCGGTTAATCTTAGTATTTTAAAATTTTTAGCCTTTGAGCAAATCTTTAAAAATGCCTTAACTGGCCTACCAATTGGTGGCGGAAAAGGCGGAAGTGACTTTGATCCGAAAGGGAAATCTGACGGAGAAATCATGCGTTTTTGTCAAAGTTTTATGTTAGAGCTCTCAAAATATATTGGCCCCAACACCGATATTCCTGCTGGTGACATTGGTGTAGGAAAACGTGAAATTGGTTACCTCTACGGCACTTACAAACGCATCAAACAATATGACGCGGGTGTCTTAACGGGTAAACCACTAGAGTTTTGGGGTAGTAAAGGCCGCGCGGAGGCGACAGGCTATGGCGTTGTTTATTTTGTTAAACATTTATTAAACGACTTGAATGAAGATTTCCATCAAAAAGTGGCGATGGTTTCTGGTAGTGGGAATGTGGCGACCTATTGTATTGAAAAATTATATCAATTAGGCGCGTTACCTGTCACTTGTTCGGATTCTTCTGGCTTTATCTATGACGAAGAAGGTATCGATTTAGCGCTATTAAAAGATATTAAAGAAGTTCGTCGCGAACGCTTAACGGAATACGTCAAAGCACGGCCAAACGCGAAGTATTTTCCAGGCGAGACGGTATGGGACTTTGAAGTCGCTGCTGAGTTAGCTTTCCCGTGTGCAACGCAAAACGAAATTGGCTTGGATCAAGCAAAAGTGTTAGTAAAAAATGGCGTGAGAATCGTGGCTGAGGGAGCGAACATGCCAAGTTCTCTTGAAGCAGCCGATTATTTTATTGAGGAAGGTCTGTATTATTGTCCTGGTAAAGCGGCGAATGCAGGAGGCGTAGCGGTTTCTGCTTTAGAGATGAGTCAAAATTCGCAACGTTTGCAATGGGAAACAGAGAAAGTTGATAAAGAATTAGATAAAATTATGAAAAATATTTATGAGAACTGTCGTGATACAGCCAAAGAACATCAAGCAGAAAACAATTTTATGCTAGGTGCCAATATTGCTGGCTTTAAGCGAGTGGCCGAAGCGATGGTCATTCAAGGACTGGTCTAATCCAACTTCTACTTGATAATTTCCGCTAAAAAAAGTAAAGTAGTATTGTAGTGAAAATATTGAGCGTTAAGGGGGATATTGAATGTCACATATTCAATTTGATTATTCAAAAGTATCAACATTTGTGCAAGATCATGAATTAGCTTACATGCAAACACAAGTAACAGCAGCGGATAAAGCATTGCGTGAAAAAACAGGTCCTGGGAATGATTTCGTTGGTTGGATTGATTTACCAACAAATTATGACAAAGATGAGTTTGCCCGCATTAAAGCAGCCGCAAAAAAAATCCAAGCAGATTCAGAAGTGTTAGTTGTTATCGGAATTGGTGGTTCATACCTTGGTGCGCGTGCAGCAATTGAGTTTTTACAACATTCATTTTACAATGAACTACCAAAAGAAGCGCGTCAAACACCGCAAATCCTTTTTGCCGGAAATTCAATTTCTTCAACTTACTTGGCTGATTTAATTGAACTAATTGGCGATCGTGATTTTTCTGTGAACGTGATTTCAAAATCAGGAACAACAACAGAGCCTGCGATTGCGTTTCGTGTCTTTAAAGAATTATTAATTAAAAAATATGGTCAGGCAGAAGCGAACAAACGTATTTATGCGACAACTGACCGTGCGAAAGGGGCAGTCAAAGTCGAAGCCGATGCTGAAGGCTGGGAAACATTTGTGATTCCAGATGATGTAGGTGGACGCTTTACAGTCTTAACACCAGTAGGATTATTACCAATTGCGGTAAGTGGGGCGGATATTGACGCGTTAATGGCGGGTGCAGCTGAAGCTCAGGTAGCATACACTGATCCTGACTTAACGAAAAATGGCGCTTACCAATATGCGGCACTTCGTAATATTTTATACCGTAAAGGAAAAGCAATCGAAATTTTAGTGAATTACGAACCAGGCATGCAATATTTCTCTGAGTGGTGGAAACAACTCTTCGGTGAATCAGAAGGAAAAGACCAAAAAGGAATCTATCCATCAAGCGCGAACTTCTCAACTGACTTACACTCAATCGGTCAAACGATTCAAGATGGTCAACGCAATGTCTTTGAGACGGTGCTTAAAGTTGAAAAACCTCGCAAATCATTGGCAATCCCTGTACAAGATGCCGATTTAGATGGCTTAGGCTATTTAGAAGGAAAAGACATTGATTTTGTGAATACCAAAGCGTTCGAAGGAACACTCTTGGCTCACACAGATGGTAATGTACCAAACTTCTTAGTGAAATTACCAGAAATGGATGCTTTCACGTTAGGTTACCTTGTGTACTTCTTTGAAATTGCGGTTGGAATTTCAGGTTACTTAAATGGCGTGAATCCATTTGACCAACCAGGAGTAGAAGCTTACAAAGCAAACATGTTTGCTTTACTTGGCAAACCTGGATTTGAAGAATTAGCAAAAGAATTAAACGAACGTCTATAAACGAACACGTTAACCAAATCGTCACAAAAAAAGCACTCATTTATTGAGTGCTTTTTTTGGTTCGTTCCATGATTCAAAAGAAAAACGAACACTCAAGCCAAAAAATCTTTCTCGAGTGTTCGTTTTGATGAATTAACTAAAAAAGAGAAAAATAAGAATGACAGCTGCGATTGTTTGAAAAGTCCCAACCGACAACCCGTAGATTAAGAATCGAGGTCCCTCTTGGATAAATTTCACTAAATTAAGTCGCAGACCAATTGCAGCGAGAGCCGTTGTTTCAAACCAAGAACTAAGCCATTTTGCGCTATCCACAAAAATAGGTGGGAGAACGATTAGGCTATTTAAAAGACAAAAAATTAAAAACCCGACTACATACCAAGGTAAGGGAGCTTTCTTTTTCACAACCTGCACGTCAGCGTCCGCCAGATTCCCTTTTTTTGCTATTTGTCCGAAGACGTAAACAACGAGTGCTAAAGCCATAATCCGGATAATTTTAAAAAGCATCGCATATTTTAAGACTTGCTCATCAATTAAACTTGCGCCAGCGACGACTTGCCCCACTGATTGCAAGGTTCCTCCGATGAGCGCACTTTTTGCAAGCACGTTATCACCAAAGAGACCATTTGCTAGAAAAGGCAAAGTTAACATCATGACAGTCCCGAGTAAATTGACTAAAGTAATGATTTGTCCTTTTTCTTCTTCTTTCGCGTGAATCGACGGAGCAATTGCGGCAATCGCAGAAGAACCACAAACCGCATTACCGCCGGACATTAATAAGGACATCTGTTGATTAAATCCTAATTTTAAGCCGATATAATAGGCAAAGACAATCGTTCCAGTCATGATTAAAGCGATATAAAGAATCCCTTGAACACCCATTTCAGCGATGGTTTGAAAGGTTACGGTTAAACCTAAGAGCACGACCGAAAATTCAAGCAAGCGACTTTCAGCGTATTTTGTCCCAATTTGTAAATAGGACTGCTTAAAAAAAACATTTCCGAGAAAAATACCCAATAAAATCGCAATTGTCGCCCCACCGAGTTGCGGCAAAAAAATCGCTAGAAATTTAGCAAAACCAGCTACGGTAATGGCAAGAATTAAACCCGGTAAGACAGGTATTTTTTTCGTCATTTGGATCAATAGATCAGTATTCAAAAAGACACCTCCATTTAAATAAAAACTAACTTCACTATTATTAATCATTTTTAGTGAGATTGCAATGGAAGAATGCGTAGAATTATCCAATCCCAATTAAGAAATAAGCCAATTTGTCTGCGTAGCTCATCGTCTCAGGCAGCCTTTTTTGAGCAGTTAATAAATCCATCCGATCCGTCACAATCCCTTCGACACCATAGAACATCATGCGTTCCATCGTTTCAGTTTGATTCGGAGTCCAGGTGAAAACAAACTTTCCTTCGTTATGTGCCGCGTCAATAAAGCTGCGGTTAAGCGTACTATATTCCATCATAAAAAAATCAGCTTGTGAAACGGGCAGTCCGACAAAATGAAAAGGAATAATATAGCCGATTGTTAATTCAGGTGCTTCGTTTTTAAACGTTTCGACCAATCCAAGCGAGAGTGCCTGAATAAGATGTCCCTCTTCCAGAATACGCGTTTTGTATTGTTGTAAAAATTGCTGCACAATCACCGCTTCATCTTTTCGTTGCGTTTTGATTTCAATCAACAACTTTTGCTGATTCATTTTCGCTTGTTCTAAGTATGCATCAAAGGTGGGGATTGCTGCTTGTTGGTCATTTTCACGCACCGTTAGCGGCAAAATCTCACTCAACGTACTTTCTTCGACGATTTGATTCAGTCCAGTTAACGATCGTAAGTTAAAATCATGAAAAACGACAAATTGCTGATCTTTCGTCATTTGAATATCCATTTCGATAAAATCTGGTTGATAGTATTGACTAGTAGCGCGCAATGCTTCAATTGAATTTTGGACACCGTTGGCTTGAGAGACACCGCGATGCGAAATCGTGACAATGGGTTGACTTGACACATTCGTTAAGTACGTATAATTGTAATGCAAAAGAATGATCATTGACATTAGAATGAATGGTGTCACGTAAGGCCATTTTAGTCTCATCCGCCGTTTTGTGTCTGGATTCTTGAATAAAGCATTCATCGATGGCAAAGGAAATAAATAATTTTCACGATCCAGCCATTCGATGATGAGATAAAAAATGATAATCGTGGATAAGACGAGATTGATAACATAAATTAGTTGTAAAGCTAATAAACTGACGACGGCAAAAGGCAGTGCTTTAGAAGGGAAAAATAGTTCGATTAGCCGCTGTATGCCTAAAACGAGGGAAAAAGAGACTGACGTAAGAAAGGTAATCCCGATGGTAATAAAAACAAGCTGGGAGATGATTTTCCAAAAGTTTTTGCGTGTTAAGAGGAGACTATGACGAATGGCTTGTCGTAATGAGGCATTCAATAAGATCATTGCCGGTAATGTAAACGTCAGCCTTAACGCGATGTAACTCAATAACAGATAAATCATCAAATATAGTATGATGACAAACAACCGATTGATAAAAATAAAATCAATGATGAATGCCGGGAGTTTTATTTTCGCTAACAACTCTGAATGCAATGAAAATCCACCAAGAGGTAGGACTAAGAAAAAATAAAAAAGGAAAAAAAGAATGACTGCTGGACGTAATTTTTTGATTTGCATGAAGGTCAAAGATAAAAGCTGCTTTAAGCTAATGGGCTGCTCTTTTTTAATAAAATATAAAGGTGGATTATATAATTAACTTAGCCATTTGAAATAAAAAAAAACGCCACGTGAATTCCATGTTATATTGAAGTTACCACTAACTAACAATAGACAAGGATGATTTCACATGACGCAAACCTATAGTAACACAAATTTACGCAAGGGAAAACATCTCTCCTACTCAGAACGTTGTCAAATTGCCATTTTGAAAAAAGAAAGCTACTCCAACCGTCAGATCGCCAAAGTCCTAGGGCGTGTTCCACAAACAATAAATAATGAGATTAGTCGCGGGACCATCACCCAACTAAAACGCCAAATACAAAATGGAAAAGTCTATGAGACTTACTATTCTGTTTATGATGCTGACGCAGGACAAGCCTTCTATGAAAAGCAACGACTGAATTGTGGTAGACGCCCCAAATGGGCTAAAACAGATGCTTTCATTGACTGGGCAGATGACAAAATGTTAAATGAAAAATGGTCACCGGACATCGTAGTCGGATTTGCCAGAAAACATAAGCTATTCGATTTTCCCATCATTCCTGGTACAACCACACTCTATCAATGGATTGACCGGGGCATCATGAAAACAAAGAATATTGATTTGCTCGAAAAACTGTCGCGTAAAATCAAAACGGTTCGTTCTAGCTATCGTTCTAACAAGCGTATTCTCGGAAAATCAATTGAAGAACGCCCTAAAGAAATTGAAACCCGAGAAACTTTCGGACACTGGGAAATCGATACAGTCATAGGAAACAAAACCAAATCGGATGCCGTATTACTGACACTAGCAGAACGGCAGACACGCTTTGAAGTCATACTGAAATTGGCTGGGAAAGATGCTCAATCGGTGGATCAAGCAATACACAGCCTGAAGGAGAGGGCTGGTGATGCCTTTGACCAGCTATTTAAAACCGTCACCTCAGATAATGGCTCAGAGTTTGCCGGGTTACACGAAGTCTTGCAGAATGTGGCAGATGTTTATTTCAGTCACCCCTATGCTTCTTGGGAACGCGGGACGAGTGAAAACCAACACAAGTTGATCCGCCGTTTTATCCCGAAGGGTAGCCCAATTAGTGAGGTGAGCGAGAAACATATTTTGCGAATCCAACGTTGGATGAACGGTTATCCTCGGAAAATTTTGGGATACGCGACACCATATGATATGTTCGCCCATGCATTCAAACAAGAGCGATTAGCGGATTTACCCGTGAACCCTTGACAACGAGCCTTCCTCGGCATGGCTTGTTGTCTGGGAGCTGACCTGAGGCCATCCCATCGGCAGATTACCATACCTCAGCTCATTATCAAGGATTCACTACCTTTCATAACAATCGATCAATAGTGGTACAGAATTTTTTAGTCACCAAGGGTGGCTAATTTAAACTTGAAATTTACAAATAAAATATAAACTTAATAGTAAAAAAGTAAATTCAAAATAAATCAGAACCACAACGCTTAGTAAAATCATGATTAAGCTAAAAGTGATAAAAGGATGTTGGAAAATAAAAGGATAGAAAAGTTCAAGCGTAAAGGAAGGGATATCAGCGAGTTGAAATAGCAATTTTGTCCCATTACTTAAGAGAGGAATGATTATAAATAACAACAGTCCGTGCATCAATAAGACATCACGGAAGTATCTTGTCGTCTGCTTTAAAAAACCGATCAATTGGCTTGTGTTTTCTTTTAACATAGGAAGCATGAAAATCCCTCGATTCTAATAAGAAGTATAGAAAAACACTTTGAAAAATGCTTTCTTCAAAGTGTTTTAGTGATGTTACATAAATTGAGTAATAAAATTCGTGCCATAAACGAGCAATAAACTATAGATAAAGATAGACGCCGGTTTACCTAATAGAATAATCCAACTAAACTTTTTAAAAGACATGTCTGTCAAACCGGCCATTAAGCATAACGCATCGTCTGGCGCAAGTGGGAAGAAGATTGCTAAAGCAAAGATTTTGTTAAAACGACTTTGATTATCGAGATAGGAAACATACTTAGCATATTGTTTTTCACTGATAAAACTCAAGACAAAAGGTTTGCCATAGTAGCGTCCGAGTAAGAAAACAATCATGGAGCCTATTGTAATGCCAATATAATTATAAAAGAATCCGGCAACAGGACCAAACATGAAGACCCCAGCAGCGGTTGAAACGCCTCCTGGAATAATCGGAAAGACCACTTGAAGAATTTGGAGACTGATAAAAATAAGTGGTCCGACAATCAATGACCCTCCAACTAGATTTTGTAAAGCATTTAAATCATCAAAGAGTCCAAGGTTGAAAAAGTAAATCGCTAAGGCGACTGAAAAACCCATTCCAATAATGGAAATCCAATTTATGATTCTTCTAGATGTTGTGACATTCATGCAGTCCACTCCTTTAATGCAACATTTGATTTTAGTATACCAAGGAAGCCATCAGAATGTCATGCGACTTGAGACGGATTTAAAAAAAATTATCATTCTCTTATTTTTTTTGGAAATTTTCCCAATTCACTACGATTTTTTCTACGAGGCTAGTCATCACAAAACCTGCGGCAATTGCGCCAGCTGTCACAACAACAACCGTCATATAATGAATACCTTGGCTGAGATTTTCTAAGACAATCTCACGGACCGCTAAATAAGCAGGACCTCCAGGAACAAGGGGCACTAAACTAGGGACAATAAAAATCAACATCGGGATTTTCTTTTGACGTGAAAAGAAAATACTGGCACACCCAATCATGAAAGCAGCAACAAAATTAGCAAAACCTAAAGGAAAGTTCGCTTGTTTTAGCAAAATATAAATCATCCAACCCAGGGCACCTGTCACACCGCTTGCCAGCAACGTGCGACGAGGGACGTTGGTAATGACACCAAAAGCGATAGTACTTAAGAAACTAAATAAAAATTGAATCAACATTATAACATTCCTCCTACCGTCATCAAGGCAGTGGCAATCCCTACACCAATTGCGATTGCCACAATAATGGCTTCGGTTCCGCGCACTAAGCCACTGATCATATGACCGGCTAAAATATCCCGAAAAGAAGTCGTGATGGCAACACCTGGCACTAAGGGCATCACAGAACCAATGATTAAATGGTCGACTGATTGCGCTATATGATAATGAACCGCTAAAATCGCCATAATCCCAATTCCTAATGAGGCGATAAAATAATCTAAGTAAGAAGTTTTAGAATACACGCGAACATAATGTTTCAATAAGTAACCGAAACAGCCAATCCCAAAAGTGGCGATAAAATCAAACCAGCCTCCTCCAAAAAGATACATTAAGGTACTACTGACGATTCCTGCACTAAGAGTTTTTAGCCATAGGGGAAAATCGATATGTTTTTCATCAATGATTTTTAAAGCGTGCGATAACTCATCTAATGTAATCACTTTTGCTGAAAAATCTCGCGAGAGTTGATTAACGGCTACGATTTTCTCCAAATTAATCGAGCGCTCGCTCACATTTTCGATTTGTGTTTGATGACTATCTTTTAAACTAATGAAAATTCCGGTAGCGGTGACGTAACTGACACTGTCGGACCGACCACCACTCAAGGCAATCCGATTCATCGTGTCTTCTACGCGATAGACTTCAGAACCACTTTCCATCATAATTTTTCCTGCAAGAAGACACGTTTCTAATAATCGATTTTCGGTACTCACAAAGTACGCCTCCTTTGATGTAAAATAGAATACGTTCAGTTTACCTTTTTATCGGAAAGGCGACAAGAAGAATAAATGAAAATAAGCGAAATGTTATCTAAGAATCATTCGCTAAGGGCGATTATCGAGAGAGAATAAGAAGAAAGTCTTAAGAAATCGATTAAAATCCTTTTAATATTTGTTGTTTTAAGTTAAAATAACATTAGTAAATAAATTCTGGCTAGGAGGTTTATCATGAGACGAAAAGTTTACACGAGAGACTATATTTTGAAATCTGCCTATGAATTAGTAGAGAAAGAGGGATTTGGGAATTTTACCGCACGAAACGTGGCAAAAAAAATGGGGGTTTCAACCCAACCAATCTATCTTGAATTTGAAAATATGCAAGATTTGAAAGATACCTTGATTGATGAGATTTTTACAGAATTGAAACAAAAAGTATTCGCTCAAGAGCATACAGGCAATAAACTAGTAGACGTTTGTATTAACTATATTGATTTTTCTCAAAAAAAACCAAAGCTTTTTATTTCGTTGTTCATTGATGAATCCGGTGGGGGTAAAAAAATGTACGATGTCTCCTACCAGTATTTTAAAGAAGTCGTTAAAGAAGATCCAACGTATAAAGACTTACCAGCTGACTTTATAGAAGCCTTACATGATGGTACATGGATTACCATTACAGGTGTAGCCTCCTTGATGGCATCTGGCTTTATTACACCCAATCGTCAACAAATTGTGGAGATTATCCAGCACTCCATTGACGGTATCTTAGAAATAAATAAACAAAAAACAAACTCTTAAAACATGATTATATGAATTGAAAAGACAAGATAAATCAAAACACGCCACACAAAGAGAACATCTCTTCTTTGTGTGGCGTGTTTTTACTTATTTTATAGCGCTAAAAATTCTTCTAAATAATCAGCCAAACCATCTTCGTCATTTGTTTTTGGTGTCACATCATTTGCGACAGCTTTTAATTGATTCGTAGCATTTTGCATCGCGACACCCCAACCAGCATAATCCAACAATTCTAAATCATTGTGTTCGTCTCCAAAAGCTATAATATTTTTTGGTTGAACATCTAATGAATGAGCAACAATGGAAAGGGCCATCGCTTTTTGAACGCCTTTAGGAACAATTTCCAAAATAGCATTTGGACCACCCCAAGTTCGAACATCCACTGAATCTTTAAATTGTGAAATAAGTGAAGCGGATACTAGACTGCTCACCTCTTTTTGTGTTTTCACAAGTAAGGATGTGGGATTAGAGGTCAAATTTTTGAATAGATTGGCTTCCGTAATTTTTTCGGTTGCAAAAAACTCTCCTTCAAAATTATCTAGACGATCAATAAAAAACGTTTCGCGGTTTTCTGCCGCTACAAACTCTAATTGGAGTTTTTCTTTTTGAGCTAAAATTTCAAAAGCAATTTCTTTTTGAATGGATAACTCACGTTCGTAAGGCCAAACCATATTAGGCTTATGCACGAGAGCTCCGTTAAACGTCACCATTGGCGTTTCTAATTGTAACTGTTGGTAAAATTGTGCACTCATACGATACGGACGTCCCGTTGCGATGCTCACGTAATGGCCAGCTGCCGTCGCTTTTTTTATGACACTTGCCGTGCGTGGACTAATCAAAGAGTGGCTGTTTAAAGTAGTGCCATCTAAATCGATAGCAATCAATTTTTTGGTCATCGTATTCTCCTCGTCTATCTATTTCGTCTATCTATTTCATAAATCCTATGAAAAGTTCATGAAAATATCTAATATGGCAATAGTGTATCACATTCTCGAGGATTGACAAGAATGATCTCTTGATAATTCAGGATGAATCATAGTAAAAGACGAACATTGATAGATTTTTTTTCATAATATGTTAACAAATGATTGATGTAGAGTAGAAATGTCTTTATAATTCTATATTGGTCAAGGAAAAGAACATTATATTAAGATATTATTTATTCCTTCATTTTCCCTTGATAAAAAACGATAGGAGTGAAAATTTTCATGGAAAAATTTTTCAAATTAAAGGAAAACGGGACAACGGTTTCGACTGAAGTAATCGCGGGTGTCACAACGTTCTTTGCAATGAGTTATATTTTGTTTGTCAATCCAGCGATTTTGTCTGCCTCAGGAATGCCATTTCAAGCAGTCTTCTTAGCAACAATCATTGCCTCTGTGGTAGGGACATTGATTATGGGATTGTTTGCTAACGTACCTTATGCGCAAGCTCCGGGGATGGGTTTAAATGCATTCTTTACGTTTACGGTTGTATTTGGTCTAGGTTACACTTGGCAACAAGCATTAGCGATGGTCTTTATTTGTGGGCTAATTAATATTTTCATTACGGTCACAAAAATTCGTAAGTTAATTATCCATGCGATTCCTGAAAGTATGCAACATGCAATTGGTGGCGGGATTGGTATTTTTGTCGCGTATGTCGGGATTAAAAATGCGAACTTAATCAGTTTTTCAGCAGATTCTGCGACAATCACGAGTTCGATGGTTGATGGCGATGTCGCAACCAACGTCACGATGAATGGTGGCGTAGTACCTGCTTTAGTCAACTTTAATAATCCAGAAGTACTTTTATCTGTTATTGGTTTAGTCTTAATGACTGTTTTAGTCGTGATGAATATTCGTGGCGCTATTTTAATTGGGATTGTCGGTACAACGATTATCGGAATTTTAATGGGTGTTGTTGATTTAAGTGCCATTGACTGGCAAGCTAATTCATTAGGAAATTCAATTAATGAGTTAGGTGTTACGTTTGGAGCGGCATTTGGTCCAGAAGGGATGCAGTCGTTATTTGCGGATTCTGCTAAAATCCCACAAGTGATCATGACAATTATTGCGTTTAGTTTATCTGATACATTCGATACGATTGGCACGTTTATCGGTACTGGTCGTCGCACAGGAATCTTCTCGCAAGAAGATGAGGATGCGTTAGAAGATAGTAAAGGTTTTACAACAAAAATGGACCGCGCGTTATTTGCAGACGCAGTAGCAACTTCAATTGGTGCGGTTTTTGGAACATCAAATACGACAACCTTCGTTGAATCAGCCGCAGGTATTGGGGCTGGCGGACGTACAGGATTAACATCTGTAGTCGTTGCGGGCATGTTCTTACTAAGCAGCCTGTTTTCTCCAATTATTTCCATTGTCCCTGCACAAGCAACTGCACCTGCCTTAATTTTAGTTGGTGTGATGATGATGGCTTCCTTTAAAGATATTGACTGGACACAACTAGAAGAAGCGGTACCTGCTTTCTTTGCCTCAATCTTTATGGGCCTTTGTTACAGTATTTCATACGGAATTGCCGCAGGTTTTATTTTCTTTGCAATTGTCAAAGTAGTCAAAGGTAAAGGAAAAGAAGTATCGCCTGTCTTATGGATTGTCAATGTTCTATTTATTTTAAACTTTATTATTATGGCGATCTTAGGTTAATAGAATAAATGAAAAAAAGTGGTGTGATAGTCAATCACCACTTTTTTTGTTTGAAAAATACCCAAAATGAGCTATAGTTGTAGAGAAAGCGAGGTTCGAGATGGAAATTAATTGGAAACGAAATTTGTTGATTTCATGGATTGGTTGTTTTTTCACGGGAGCAAGTTTTAGCCTGGTGATGCCTTTTATTCCACTTTACATCGAAGAATTGGGTGCGCCAGCAAGTCAAGTGCCACTACTCTCCGGCTTAGCGATTTCAATTACTGCTTTAGCGGCAGCGATCGTTGCACCGATTTGGGGTAATTTAGCCGATCGAAAAGGTCGGCGTTTAATGATGATTCGTGCGGCTGCTGGAATGACGGTGACGATGGGGGCGTTAGCGTTTGTCCCGAATGTCTATTGGTTACTAGTGATGCGTTTTTTCACAGGGGTATTATCAGGCTATATTCCCAATGCGACTGCGTTAATTGCGTATCAAGCACCACGGGAAAAAAGTGGTTGGGCGATTGGAACGTTAGCGACAGGAGCGATTGCGGGGAATTTAATTGGTCCATTAATGGGCGGGATTCTAGCTGAATTATTAGGTATGAAAAATGTCTTTATTATTACTGGTATGATCTTATTTATCACGCTCTTATTAACCATTTTTTTAGTGAAGGAAACTTTTGAACCCATTGAAAAGAAAGATCTAATGTCTACAAAAGAAATTTTAGGTCAGTCTACTCGCCGCTCGGTATTATTCGGCTTGTTTTTCACGTCTTTGATTTTACAATTAGGGATGACAAGTATCAGCCCAATTTTAACGCTGTACATCCGTGAATTAAGTACCGATACTGGAAGTGTTTTGTTTTTAAGCGGGCTGATTGTTTCAGTAGCGGGGGTTTCAGCAGTCATTTCTTCTCCGTATCTCGGTCGATTAGGGGATCGAATCGGGAATCACAAGATTTTATTATTAGGCTTAGTCTTTTCTTTTTGTTGTTTCATTCCGATGGGACTCGTGACTGCACCTTGGCAATTAGGCGTTTTGCGGTTTTTATTAGGCTTTTCAACAGGTGCACTCATGCCATCCGTCAATACGTTGATTAGTAAAATTACCCCGCCCGAAGGTGTCAGCCGTATTTTTGGCTACAATCAAATGTTTAATAATTTTGGTCAAGTCTTAGGTCCGTTAGTCGGTTCAGCTGTTGCGCAAGCCTACAGTTATTCAGCGGTATTCTTTGTGACCGCGGGCTTTGTGTTGTTGAATATCTTCCTTTCATTATTTAATTTCCGCCATGATTTAAAACATCAGGATATTGGGTAAGGGAAACAAATCAAATGTCCAGAACAGGCATGTCACTTCGTTTACGTGAAAGAACAATCAAAAAAGGAGTTGCAACAAATCGCGTTGCAACTCCTTTGATTAAGAATTTTTCGATGTTTAGGATATTTTTTCTTCGGTAGTAGGAGTGAGTCGTCCTAAGGCAATGATCATAAGTCCGCAAATGACCGAAAAAATACTTGTTTGGATGAAATTGTAAGGTTGGCTACTAAGAGCAGAACCTAAATATCCAACGACTTGGCCAAGAGCAAAGCTCCACAATAAAGTGATGATATAACGCATTGAAACACCTTCTTTCACGACTTGATATCCTAGAGTCTAGTTTATCACATTTTTTCACAATGTAAAGAATCCTTGTCTATCATTTTATGTAAAGAATTAATAGCGGTAGTGACGTTATATAAGGAGGAACTATGAGTATCCCACAATTAACAACAATAACATCGTATTCATTATTACAAAGTATTATCAAAATTCCTCAATATGTGAGCCGTGCAAAAGAATTGGGGTACCAGTATTTAGCAATGACCGATAAAGGTAATCTGTCTGGTATGTTGGAGTTCATCGACTGTTGCCAAAAAGAAGGGATTCATCCGATTATTGGTTTGTCATTAGATTACCACGTCAGTGAGCAAGAAGATTCCTATGAAATGTATCTATATGCCAAAAATAATCAGGGCTTAAAACAACTCATGACAATTTCTAGTACCAAAGAAATCAATGGCACGATTGATTGGGAGGAATTGCCATTAAGTTCAGATTTAGTCATATTATTGCCCGAAAAAAATGAGCTGATCCCTTTATTCAATGAGGCAACTGTAAAAGCTGACCGACGATTGAAGGATTGGATCGCTAAATTTGGGATTGAAAACCTTTTTTATGGGATTGCTTATCAAGGGATGGGACCACAAGAAATTTGGCCCTGGTACCAAGCGAATCAGTTGAAACCACTTGCGTATCATGCGATTACTTCTCTTGAAGCGCAAGATAGTTTTGCCGTTCGCGTCGCAAAACATATTAAAGAAGGAACACAGATTCAAGACTTACGCCAAGAAATTCATGACCACCAAGCCACAGGGTATTTAGTCTCGCCTACTGAGTTTGAAACGTGGTTTGAAGAAAATGACTATCAAGCAGCGCTTCAACAAAGTCTTTTCGTCGCTCAAAATTGTCACGTAGACGTAGCGCTCCATCAAAAATTATTACCGCATTATCCATTAGAAAAAGGAGAAAATCCTGCAACTTACTTACAACAGCTGTGTCAAGAGAGATTGCCTCAGCGCGTCAAAGACGTCACCGCCGTCTACGAAGAACGTTTGGCGTATGAGTTATCCATTATTCATAAGATGGGTTTTGACGATTACTTTTTAATCGTATGGGATGTCATGAATTATGCACACCAGCAAAAAATTGTGACAGGAGCAGGTCGTGGTTCAGCAGCTGGATCGTTAGTGGCGTATGTTTTATCGATCACAGATGTGGATCCGATTGCCTATCAATTACTGTTTGAACGCTTTTTAAATCCTGAACGCCAAACGATGCCCGATATTGACTTGGATTTCCCAGATAATCGCCGGGAAGAGATGATTCAGTACGTCAAAGAAAAATATGGGCAAGAACACGTTGCGCAAATCGGGACGTTTGGGACGATGGCCACTAAAATGGTGTTACGCGATGTGGGGCGCGTTTTTGGAATGTCGCAAAGTGAAGCCAATCGTTGGTCAAGTGCCGTTCCAAAGGGCTTGGGGATTACACTAAAACAAGCCTATCATCAGTCAAAAACCTTCCAGGAACTCGTTCAAGCAAATGAACGTAACCAAAGAATGTATCAAGTGGCTCAAGTCTTGGAAGGATTACCAAGGCACGTTTCTACCCATGCCGCTGGGATTGTGATTGTCGATCAAAAACTCATTGATTTAGTTCCTTTGCAAGCAGGTCAAAGTGATTTGTGGTTAACCCAATTTACGATGAAAGATGTCGAAAAAATCGGTTTATTGAAAATGGATTTTCTAGGGTTACGTAATTTAAGTATTATTGATGATACCTTAAAAACCATTAAACGAGTGCAACGCGAAGACATCGCAATCAAAACGATTCCTTTAGATGATCCAGCGACCTTAGCGTTGTTTCAAAAAGGTGAAACCTTAGGTATCTTTCAATTTGATTCCGCGGGTATTCGTAAAGTATTGAAAAAACTAGTCCCGGAAAATATTGAGGAAGTCGCAGCCGTTAACGCCTTATATCGCCCGGGACCGATGGAAAACATTGATCATTTTGTGAAGCGTAAAAAGGGAGTAGAAGCGGTCCAATACCCGGTAGATAGTCTCGCGCCAGTCTTGCAAAACACTTATGGCATTATGGTTTATGAAGAACAAATTATGCAAGTAGCCCAAGTGATGGCCGGTTATAGTTTAGGGCAAGCCGACTTATTGCGCCGAGGGATTAGTAAGAAGAATGCGCAATTATTAGAATCGGAACGTGCCTCTTTTATCAAACGTTCAATGGATCAAGGCTATGAAGAAGACGTGGCGAATAAGGTCTACCACTATATCGAAAAATTTGCCAACTATGGCTTTAATCGATCGCATGCCTTTGCCTATTCGGTAGTGGCATTTCAAATGGCATACCTAAAAGCCAACTATCCAGGACCCTTCTATAAAGCGTTACTGCAATCAGCGCAACATCAAACCTTGAAGATGAAAGAATATATCCATGATGCCAAAAAAAGAGGCCTCACACTTTGCGCACCTTCTATCAATCAAAGTCATTATGGCTTTAGCTTGCAGACGGCTAGCGAGATTCGTTTTGGTCTTAGTAATATTAAAGGCGTGCGACGAGACGTCATCCAAGGGATATTACAAGAACGCCGTGAAAATGGTTATTATACTTCTTTTGAACAATTTTTATATCGATTGAATGCAAGCAATAGTAAATGGTTGAAACAGGAAAACATCAAACCACTGATCTTGGTTGGTGCTTTTGACGAATTACATCCGAATCGCCATCAACTGCTGGTAGAATTAGAAGATAAAATTCAAAATATTTTATACAGTGGTGGTAGTTTAGAATTACTCTCAATGCTCCAATTAAAAGAGCGTGAAATTAAAGAGTATCCGTTAACCGAGCGTTTAGCATTTGAAGAAGAATATTTAGGCGTTTATCTCTCCGGTCATCCGTGTAGCCAATTTGTCAAAATACTAAAACGCAAGAAAATTGATGCGCTAGCAGAGATTTCTGAAAATCAAACGGTAAATGTCTTGTTTTATGTGAAAAACATCAAAGAAATACGGACGAAAAAAGGGGAATTAATGGCCATTGTGGAAGGCGATGATGAGAGTCAAGCTAGCAGCATGACATTGTTCCCTGAAGATTATCGGAAAATGCGCAAGGCGATTGGGTTGAATCAAGTACTCTATATCGAAGGTAAGGTTCAAAAAAATCGCTACAATGATCAATTGCAAATCTTCCCAACAGCCGTATTCCCTGCGCGAGAAGTGGAAGAGAGTATTTCCGAACAAACGTGTTACATTAAGATTGTGAAGGACCGAAATCCGAGTGAACACTTCGTAAGTTTCCGCCAATTAGTCAAAAAATATTCAGGAAATGTCCCCGTCATTTTATTTTACGAAGAAAGGAACAAGCAAGTCTTATTAGAATCGGAATATTGGGTTCAAGCGACAAGTGAACTTAAGCAAGAACTTCAGTTGCTTTTTGGGGAAGAAAATGTCGTTTTTAAATAATTTTCAGGAAGTTTACAAAACGCTTTCTACTTTTTCAGTTTTTTTTAAGATATCCCAAGACATTTGGCGTAAATAATGTTAAAATACAGAGTGTGGGTAAAATTTATAAGGAAATTGTAAGTAAAGAACTACCAACGAATAAAAGTACGATTATTATTATTATTTGATGAGGTGAAAACAATATGAAACGCATTGGTATTTTGACCAGTGGTGGGGATGCTCCCGGCATGAATGCTGCGATTCGAGCGGTAACGCGTAAAGCAATTTTTCATGGCGTGGAAGTATTCGGTATCAACTATGGTTTTGCGGGTTTAGTTGCAGGAGACATTCGTCGATTAGAAATTGCTGATGTTGGCGACAAAATCCAACGTGGCGGAACATTCTTATATTCTGCTCGTTATCCAGAATTTGCAACACAAGAAGGGCAATTGAAAGGAATCGAACAACTAAAGAAATTCGGTATTGAAGGGTTAGTTGTGATTGGTGGTGACGGTTCTTATCATGGTGCGATGGCACTGACAAAACATGGTTTTCCAGCTGTTGCGATTCCAGGAACGATTGATAACGATATTCCAGGAACTGATTTTACAATCGGCTTTGATACCGCAATTAATACTGTATTAGAATCGTTAGACCGTATCCGTGATACAGCTACTTCTCACGTCCGTACGTTTATTATTGAAGTAATGGGTCGTGACGCAGGTGATATCGCTCTTTGGGCGGGTGTCGCAGGCGGAGCAGATGAAATTATCATCCCAGAACATGATTTTGATATGACTTCTGTTGCCAAAAGAATTAAAGAAGGCCGCGATCGCGGTAAAAAGCACTGTCTCATTATTTTAGCTGAAGGTGTAATGGGTGGAAATGAATTTGCTGAGCAACTTTCCAAACATGGCGATTTCCATGCACGTGTATCGATTTTAGGTCACGTTGTCCGTGGTGGCTCACCAACTGCTCGTGATCGGGTTCTTGCAAGTAAGTTTGGCGGCCATGCCGTTGATTTATTACTTGAAGGTAAAGGTGGATTATGTGTGGGAATGCTTCAAAATGAAGTGGTCTCAGCAAGCATTGTTGAAACACTCGAACAGGGCAAACACAAACCAGACTTGTCTTTATATGCACTAAATAAAGAATTATCTTTTTAATCGTTTCCACTATCTATGAATTTAAAAGCGTGATGCTATTAAAAATAAACGAATTGGGGTATTTTTTTCATGAAAAAAACAAAAATTGTTAGTACATTAGGACCTGCAAGTAACACAGTTGAAATCATTTCTGAGTTAATCGAAGCTGGAGCAAACGTCTTCCGTTTTAACTTTTCACATGGTGATCACAGCGAGCAATTAGCGCGTATGAACTTAGTTCGTGACGCAGTGAAAATTACTGGGAAAAGTGTCGGAATCTTATTAGATACAAAAGGTGCTGAAATCCGTACAACTGTTCAAGGAACAGAAAACGGAAAAATCGCTTTTGCTATTAATGATATTGTCCGTATTTCAATGGACGAAGAACTACTTGGCTCAAAAGAAAAAATTGCTGTGACTTACCCAGGTTTATACGACGATGCTCATGTAGGCGGCCATATTTTATTTGATGATGGTTTAATCGACATGGAAATTGTTGAAAAAGACAGCGCAAATCGTGAATTAGTAACAAAAGTCTTAAATGCTGGCGTATTGGGTTCACGTAAAGGTGTGAATGCACCAGGAATCTCAATCAGCTTACCAGGAATTACTGAAAAAGATGCGGCAGATATCCGTTTTGGTTTAGAAAACGATATTGACTTCATCGCTGCAAGTTTTGTTCGTAAAGCACAAGACGTGTTAGAGATCCGTGAAATTTTAGAAGAAATGGACATGAATCATGTTCAAATTATTTCTAAAATTGAATCACAAGAAGGAATCGACAATATCGAAGAAATCATTAAAGTTTCTGACGGTATCATGGTTGCTCGTGGCGATTTAGGGGTAGAAATTCCAGCTGAAATCGTGCCAATGGTTCAAAAGGACATTATTAA
This sequence comes from Enterococcus sp. DIV1314a, assembly GCF_051713805.1. Taxonomy (NCBI): domain Bacteria; kingdom Bacillati; phylum Bacillota; class Bacilli; order Lactobacillales; family Enterococcaceae; genus Enterococcus; species Enterococcus sp. DIV1314a. The sequence continues at coordinate 1,818,170 of NZ_JBIOQP010000001.1, forward strand.
AAAATGTAACGCTGCAGGTAAAGCCGTTATCACAGCAACACAAATGTTAGAATCAATGCAACAAAACCCACGTCCAACACGTGCAGAAGCATCTGACGTAGCGAATGCTATTTTTGATGGTACGGATGCAACGATGTTATCTGGGGAATCAGCAAATGGTGCGTATCCAGTTGAATCTGTTGCAACGATGGCTCGTATCGACAGAGAAGCAGAAAAATCAATGTTAAAACTTGGAACATACCAAATCAATCAATTTAATAAATCAGATGTTACCGAAACAATTGGTTTAGCAGTTGCTCGTGCAGCAAAAGATTTAGGCGTGAAATGTATCGTTGCAGCAACTGAATCTGGTTACACTGCAAAAATGATTTCAAAATACCGTCCAGATGCAAACATCTTAGCAGTAACATTTGATGAGCGTACAAAACGTAGCCTATCATTAAACTGGGGTGTTCATCCGACGGTTGCTGAAAAACCATCAACAACTGATGAAATGTTTGACTTAGCATCTAAAAAAGCAGTTGAGTTAGGCTTTGCTTCAGAAGGCGATTTAATCTTAATCACTGCTGGTGTTCCAGTCGGTGAGCGCGGAACAACAAACGTAATGAAAATTCAATTAATCGGTTCTCGTTTACTTGAAGCACAAGGTGTCGGTGGCCGTGCGGTTGTCGGAAATGCCGTTGTTGCAACAACAGCAGAAGAAGCAATCGAAAAAGCACACGAAGGAATGATCTTAGTTGTGCCAACAACGGATAAAGATTATATGCCAGCAATTGAAAAAGCAGCAGCTGTAATCGTTGAAGATGGTGGTTTAACTTCACATGCAGCGGTTGTGGGAATTGCGAAAGACTTACCAGTTATCGTGGGTGCGAAAGATGCAACAACAATCATTCAACATGGTGAAGTTGTGACTGCTGATTCTCGTCGTGGAATTGTTTATCGCGGAGAAACAACAGCAATCTAATTGCTACTTTAACACATTCGTAAATAACGAATAAAATACTGTGTAAAAAGAGCTAGTCAATGATTGGCTAGCTCTTTTTCATTGTTTGTAAGGTGTCAAGAAAATTTCATTGACAAAGGAAAATAAGGCCTGTATAATAGCTTTTGTTGCTTAGGAGTGATGAAAATGAAATGGTCTTTACTAGAGTTACGAAAGTATCATGAAGAACCACTGGTGTTTCACGAAACACTGAATTTAAAAGAAGAATTGCTGAAACGCGAAAAAGAAATCATTGATATCGCCCCAATCGAAGTTGAAGGGATGATTACGGTAACGCCCAAAGAATATTTGTTGCATTATTCGTTGAAGACGATGATTACTTTACCCTCAACCCGTTCATTAGAACCTGTTGAGTTACCGATGGCATTCACAGTGGATGAAGTCTTTATGACGACTGAGCAATTTCAGCGTATTGATGACTTAGTCAAGGCGGAAGAAATTCTGATTTTAGAAAATCAAACACTTGATTTAGATGAATCTGTCGCTGACAACATCTTATTACAGATTCCGTTGCAAGTCTTATCTGAGGAAGAAAAAGAATCTGAACATTATCCAAGTGGTAATGACTGGGTTGTCTATTCAGAAGCAGATTACGAGCAACTAAAGGAATCAAAAGAAGAATCAACAATTGATCCTCGTCTTGCGAAATTAACGAGTCTGTTTGAAAAAACAGAGGAAGAAAATGAGTAAGATTGGAATATATTGCAGCCTTATGGTTGTTTTTCATTTACAAGGAGGTGTAGCAAATGGCAGTACCAGCACGCAAAACGTCAAAAGCAAAAAAAGCTAAACGTCGTACGCACTACAAGTTAACAATTAACGGATTAAGCGAATGTACGAACTGTGGAGAAATGAGAAAAAACCACCACGTATGTAGCAACTGTGGTCATTACAACGGTAAAGACGTATCTACGAAAGAAGCATAATAGCCCTTTTCCAGAAGGGATATTTTAAACCTTAGGCTAACCATGGAGCCTAAGGTTTATTTTTTAATCGAAAATTCTGAATATTTCAAGACAATTGTTTTATTAGCGATGAATTTGAGCTATAATAATGAAGAATCACAATTTACTATCGATTGAGTAGGGGGAAATGAAATGACGAAACAACAAATTGGTGTAGTCGGTATGGCGGTTATGGGAAAAAACTTAGCCTTAAATATTGAAAGCCGCGGTTACTCTGTTGCGTTATATAATCGTACAGGATCTAAGACCGAAGAAGTACTTGCTGAAAATCCAGATAAAAATTTATTAGGGACTTATTCAGTCGAAGAATTCATTCAATCCATTGAGCGGCCACGTCGAATTGTCATGATGGTTCAAGCCGGTCATGGAACAGATGCAACGATTCAATCATTATTACCACATTTAGATCAAGGTGATATTTTAATTGATGGTGGAAATACTTTCTTTGAAGATACAATTCGCCGCAGTAAAGAACTCGCAGATTCCGGAATTAATTTCATCGGTACGGGTGTTTCAGGTGGCGAAGAGGGCGCATTAAAAGGCCCATCTATTATGCCGGGCGGACAAAAAGAAGCATATGAATTAGTGGCGCCGATTTTAGAACAAATTTCTGCAAAAGCGGAAGATGGTACCCCTTGTGTTGTTTACATCGGTCCTGATGGCGCAGGTCATTACGTTAAAATGGTTCATAATGGAATTGAATATGGCGATATGCAGTTAATTGCTGAGTCTTATGATTTAATGCAAAATATTTTAGGTTTATCTGTTGACGAAATGGCCGAAACTTTTTCTGAATGGAACAAGGGTGAATTGGATAGCTTCTTGATTGAGATTACAGCGGACATTTTGACACGTAAAGATGACCTAGGAACGGGTCAACCAATTGTCGATGTCATTTTAGATGCAGCCGGCAACAAAGGAACTGGAAAATGGACAAGTCAAAGTGCGTTAGATTTAGGTGTGCCACTTCCATTAATTACAGAATCTGTTTTTGCACGTTACATTTCTGCTTATAAAGAAGAACGTGTTGCAGCAAGTGAGATTTTATCAAAACCGAACTTTGAATATACAGGTGATAAAGCAGAATTAGTTGAGAAAATTCGTCAAGCGTTATATTTCAGTAAAATTATGAGTTATGCTCAAGGGTTCGCTCAATTAAGAACAGCTTCAAAAGAATATGATTGGAATCTACCATTTGGTGAAATTGCAAAAATCTGGCGTGAAGGATGTATTATCCGTGCCCGTTTCTTACAAAAAATTACCGATGCTTACGAGCGTGAAGAAGATTTAGCGAACTTATTACTCGATGATTACTTCAAAGAAATTACCGAGAAATATCAACAATCCGTTCGTGATGTTGTGTCATTAGCAGTACAAGCAGGTGTTCCTGTACCGACATTCTCATCAGCAATTGCCTATTTTGATTCCTATCGTTCAAAACGTTTGCCAGCTAATTTAATCCAAGCTCAACGCGATTACTTTGGTGCGCATACTTATGAACGGACTGATCGTGAAGGTATTTTCCACTATTCATGGTACGATGAAAAATAAAACAATGTGAATTTTAAAAAGAGAGACGTAAAGCCTTACGAGGTTTATACGAATCTCTTTTTAAATTTGTTCTTCCATGTTAATATTAGGAATGACATAGAAGTAAAAAGAGGAAGAGGATGGGTCGATATGGGGAATATACTGATTATTGAAGATGAAAAGAACCTAGCTCGTTTTGTTGAGTTAGAATTAAAACACGAAGGCTATGTTACAGAAGTTCATTATAATGGTCGCACAGGCTTGGATGCTGCACTAAGCAAAGAATGGGATGCGATTTTACTTGATTTAATGTTGCCAGAATTAAATGGGCTAGAAGTTTGTCGCCGTGTTCGTCAAACGAAAAACACACCGATTATTATGATGACTGCGAGAGATTCAGTCATTGATCGCGTGTCAGGACTTGATCATGGTGCTGACGATTATATCGTTAAACCATTTGCAATTGAAGAATTATTAGCACGTTTACGGGCATTACTGCGTCGGATTGATATTGAAGGCGATAAAAATGTTGTCAAACAAACGACCTTAACTTACCGTGATTTAACGATCGAAAAAGAAAATCGAGTGGTGCGCCGTGGGTCAGAGATGATTGAATTAACGAAGCGTGAATATGAGTTATTACTGACCTTGATGGAAAACATCAATGTTGTCTTAGCACGCGATGTCTTATTAAATAAAGTATGGGGTTATGAAACTGAAGTCGAAACCAATGTTGTCGATGTATATATCCGTTACTTACGTAATAAAATTGATGTAGCTGGCGATGAGAGCTACATTCAAACTGTTCGAGGTACCGGGTATGTGATGCGCTCATGAGTCCCTTGAAAAATAAGAACCGCTGGAAAGAACTGAAGAGCCCATCTTTAACAATAAAATGGGCTTTTGCGAGTTCTTTCTTTATATTTGTGGTTTTTACCATTTTTGCAGTCATTACGTATAAATCATCGATTAATTTGTATGTTGCCAAGGAAAGAAGAAGGATTGAACAAGTTACCTATCAAATCACTTCCCGCTTAGCCAATGAAAATAGTGCGTTAAATCAAACATCTTCACATCAAGCACTTGCCATCAGCCAAGATAGCGAACTCGTGTATATCGACGGCATCAAAGTTGTCATTGATCCCTTTATTTCTGATTTGGGAAATCCTGATTTAAACTTATTTGTTTATAACCCATTAGGGGAATTAGTGATGATGACTGGCAATAAAAATATCGATTTAGCACAACATACTGTTAAAGAAGCAACGATTGAAACAATTGGCGGTAAACCAGGATTTTTATTAGTGCAACCTGTCTACTCTAAAGAAACGCGTGAGTTAATTGGCTATGCTCAGACCTTTTACGAATTAACCAATTTTTATGAAATTCGGAATCGTTTAATCTCGATACTAATTATTTTGGAAATTGTTTCCTTGATTCTAAGTAGCATTTTAGGCTATTTACTCTCTGCCTATTTTTTAAAACCGATTAAACTATTACGCGATACGATGGAGAAAATCCGTAAAGACCCTCAATCAGACATTCATATGCGGAAACTAGAGACAAATGATGAATTAGCCGATTTGGCTGATATTTTTAATGAGATGCTAGATCGCATGCGTTCTTATACTGAACTACAAGAACAATTCGTGGAAGATGTATCGCATGAATTGCGTACACCGGTCGCTGTGATCGAAGGTCATTTAAGTATGCTTAACCGTTGGGGGAAAGATGATCCGGAAATTTTAGCGGAATCCTTAGAAGCTAGCATGCAAGAAATCAAAAGAATGAAAATACTTGTGCAAGAAATGCTTGATCTTTCTCGAGCTGAACAAGTGAATATTCATTATAGTAATGAGCGCACCAATGCGAAAGAAGTCGTTCACCAAATTGTCAATAATTTCCGAATGATTTATCCTGAATTTGTCTTTACGCTAGATGATGATTTATATAGTGAGAAAATCTTAAAAATCTATCGTAATCATTTTGAACAAATTTTAATTATCGTCATGGACAACGCAGTCAAGTACTCAACCGATCGTAAAGAAGTCCATATTTCAATTTCAACGAATTTAAAAGAATTAGAAATTGCGATTCAAGACTTCGGTGAAGGAATCCCACCAGAAGATGTTTCGCGGATTTTTCATCGTTTTTACCGAGTCGATAAAGCACGTGCACGAACGAAAGGCGGCAATGGATTAGGGTTATCGATTGCGAGTAAGTTAATTGATAGTTACAAAGGACGGATTTTTGCGGAGAGTAGCTTAGGAAAAGGAACGATTTTCAGAATATTTATTCCCATTCAAAATACGGACGAAAAAGAGTAGACGAACATTTAAAGTCAAGATAGACAAATAATATAGAAAAACAAGCTAAAATCGAACGAACTGAAGTGGAAGTTAATGAAACATTCACTTCAGTTTTTTTATTTTAAAATAGTCGAACAAATAGTTGATTTTTTGATGAATAATTGTTATATTAATTATTGTTCGAAAGCGATAAAAACGTTAAATAAATAAAGTTTTTAAAAATAGTTGACGAGACGAAAAAAGAATGATAATATAACAAAGTCGAACTTGAGCAAAGCGCCAATAACGCTTGATAAATCAAGTAAAAATGTTTTAAAAAAACATTGACAAATAACATAGCACTTTGTTATGATATAGAAGTTGTGAAGAGCGGATTTAAAAGTATATGAAATAAAAACTTTTAAATTATTTTATAAAAAGTGTTGACATTAAGAGATGAAGATGCTAATATATAAGAGTTGCTAAAACAACAAAACGTAGACCTTTGAAAACTGAACAAAGCAAGCAAAACGAACCAAAAGTGTAGGACGCTTCTATTCGATAGAAGTGAACATTACAAGCAAGCAATTTAGCTAGCAAAATTTTTGAGCTTAACAATCGAAAGATTGTTTCAACTTTTTAATGAGAGTTTGATCCTGGCTCAGGACGAACGCTGGCGGCGTGCCTAATACATGCAAGTCGAACGCTTCTTTTTCATCGAACTTCGGTTCACCGAAAAAGAAGAGTGGCGAACGGGTGAGTAACACGTGGGTAACCTACCCATCAGCGGGGGATAACACTTGGAAACAGGTGCTAATACCGCATAATCTTTTTCTCCGCCTGGAGAGAAAGTGAAAGGCGCTTTTGCGTCACTGATGGATGGACCCGCGCTGCATTAGCTAGTTGGTGAGGTAACGGCTCACCAAGGCCACGATGCATAGCCGACCTGAGAGGGTGATCGGCCACACTGGGACTGAGACACGGCCCAGACTCCTACGGGAGGCAGCAGTAGGGAATCTTCGGCAATGGACGAAAGTCTGACCGAGCAACGCCGCGTGAGTGAAGAAGGTTTTCGGATCGTAAAACTCTGTTGTTAGAGAAGAATAAGGATGAGAGTAAAAAGTTCATCCCTTGACGGTATCTAACCAGAAAGCCACGGCTAACTACGTGCCAGCAGCCGCGGTAATACGTAGGTGGCAAGCGTTGTCCGGATTTATTGGGCGTAAAGCGAGCGCAGGCGGTTTCTTAAGTCTGATGTGAAAGCCCCCGGCTTAACCGGGGAGGGTCATTGGAAACTGAGGAACTTGAGTGCAGAAGAGGAGAGTGGAATTCCATGTGTAGCGGTGAAATGCGTAGATATATGGAGGAACACCAGTGGCGAAGGCGACTCTCTGGTCTGTAACTGACGCTGAGGCTCGAAAGCGTGGGGAGCAAACAGGATTAGATACCCTGGTAGTCCACGCCGTAAACGATGAGTGCTAAGTGTTGGAGGGTTTCCGCCCTTCAGTGCTGCAGCTAACGCATTAAGCACTCCGCCTGGGGAGTACGGTCGCAAGACTGAAACTCAAAGGAATTGACGGGGGCCCGCACAAGCGGTGGAGCATGTGGTTTAATTCGAAGCAACGCGAAGAACCTTACCAGGTCTTGACATCCTTTGACCACTCTAGAGATAGAGCTTTCCCTTCGGGGACAAAGTGACAGGTGGTGCATGGTTGTCGTCAGCTCGTGTCGTGAGATGTTGGGTTAAGTCCCGCAACGAGCGCAACCCTTATTGTTAGTTGCCATCATTTAGTTGGGCACTCTAGCGAGACTGCCGGTGACAAACCGGAGGAAGGTGGGGATGACGTCAAATCATCATGCCCCTTATGACCTGGGCTACACACGTGCTACAATGGGAGGTACAACGAGTCGCCAAGCCGCGAGGCTGAGCTAATCTCTTAAAACCTCTCTCAGTTCGGATTGTAGGCTGCAACTCGCCTACATGAAGCCGGAATCGCTAGTAATCGCGGATCAGCATGCCGCGGTGAATACGTTCCCGGGCCTTGTACACACCGCCCGTCACACCACGAAAGTTTGTAACACCCGAAGTCGATGAGGTAACCTTTTTGGAGCCAGTCGCCTAAGGTGGGATAGATGATTGGGGTGAAGTCGTAACAAGGTAGCCGTATCGGAAGGTGCGGCTGGATCACCTCCTTTCTAAGGAATTTGTTTGACGCAATGATGTTTCATCATTTGCCAATCAAACATCACGGAAACTACACATCGTTTGCTCTTTGTTCAGTTTTGAGAGGTCTACTCTCAATTTAATAATTAACTTGCTCTGGGGCCTTAGCTCAGCTGGGAGAGCGCCTGCCTTGCACGCAGGAGGTCAGCGGTTCGATCCCGCTAGGCTCCATTTCTAACAAAATGATTGTTAGAATTTGCTCATTGAAAACTGGATATTGAAGAAAAGAAATATAACAAACCAAGAACATTGTGTTGGATGATTGTTACATGATTCCAATTACTTTATTTATTTTATCTTTGATTGCGTTTCTATCGCTAGAAACAACGTCAAAAACCCAACCGCAAGGTTGAGAAGGTTAAGTGAATAAGGGCGCATGGTGGATGCCTTGGCACTAGAAGCCGATGAAGGACGGGACGAACACCGATATGCTTTGGGGAGCTGTACGTAAGCTTTGATCCAGAGATTTCCGAATGGGGAAACCCAACATCTTTTATAGGATGTTACTTTTCAGTGAATACATAGCTGATTAGAGGTAGACGCAGAGAACTGAAACATCTAAGTACCTGCAGGAAGAGAAAGAAAATTCGATTCCCTTAGTAGCGGCGAGCGAAACGGGAACAGCCCAAACCAACAAGCTTGCTTGTTGGGGTTGTAGGACTCCGATATGGTAGTTTTTTCAGATAGTCGAAGGATTTGGAAAAGTCCGTCAAAGAGGGTAAAAACCCCGTAGACGAAATTTGAAAAGCACCTAGGAGGATCCTGAGTACGGCGGAACACGAGGAATTCCGTCGGAATCCGGGAGGACCATCTCCCAAGGCTAAATACTCTCTAGTGACCGATAGTGAACCAGTACCGTGAGGGAAAGGTGAAAAGCACCCCGGAAGGGGAGTGAAATAGATCCTGAAACCATGTGCCTACAACAAGTTAGAGCCCGTTAATGGGTGATAGCGTGCCTTTTGTAGAATGAACCGGCGAGTTACGATTATCTGCGAGGTTAAGTCGAAGAGACGGAGCCGTAGCGAAAGCGAGTCTGAATAGGGCGAATGAGTAGGTGGTCGTAGACCCGAAACCAAGTGATCTACCCATGTCCAGGTTGAAGGTGCGGTAAAACGCACTGGAGGACCGAACCCACGTATGTTGAAAAATGCGGGGATGAGGTGTGGGTAGCGGAGAAATTCCAAACGAACTTGGAGATAGCTGGTTCTCTCCGAAATAGCTTTAGGGCTAGCGTCAGATTTTAAGAATGATGGAGGTAGAGCACTGTTTGGACTAGGGGCCCGTCTAGGGTTACCGAATTCAGATAAACTCCGAATGCCATACATTTATATCTGGCAGTCAGACTGTGAGTGATAAGATCCATAGTCGAAAGGGAAACAGCCCAGACCACCAGCTAAGGTCCCAAAATATATGTTAAGTGGAAAAGGATGTGGGGTTGCACAGACAACTAGGATGTTGGCTCAGAAGCAGCCATCATTTAAAGAGTGCGTAATAGCTCACTAGTCGAGTGACCCTGCGCCGAAAATTTACCGGGGCTAAACATATTACCGAAGCTGTGGAGTGTACGTATGTACACTGGTAGGAGAGCGTTCTAAGGGCGTCGAAGGTAGACCGTGAGGACTGCTGGAGCGCTTAGAAGTGAGAATGCCGGTATGAGTAGCGAAAGACAGGTGAGAATCCTGTCCACCGTATGACTAAGGTTTCCTGGGGAAGGCTCGTCCGCCCAGGGTTAGTCGGGACCTAAGCCGAGGCCGATAGGCGTAGGCGATGGACAACAGGTTGATATTCCTGTACCCGTTGTTTTTGTTTGAGCGATGGAGGGACGCAGTAGGCTAAGAAATGCAGACGATTGGAAATGTCTGTCCAAGCAATAAGTCCGAGTGAGAGTCAAATGCTTTCATTCATTAAGGACAAGTTGTGATGGGGAGGGAAATTTAAGTACCGAAGTTTCTGATGTCACACTGCCGAGAAAAGCTTCTAGTTAGAAAACAACGGCCCGTACCGTAAACCGACACAGGTAGTCGAGGAGAGTATCCTAAGGTGTGCGAGAGAACTCTCGTTAAGGAACTCGGCAAAATGACCCCGTAACTTCGGGAGAAGGGGTGCTGTTCGCAAGAACAGCCGCAGTGAATAGGCCCAAGCGACTGTTTATCAAAAACACAGGTCTCTGCAAAATCGAAAGATGAAGTATAGGGGCTGACGCCTGCCCGGTGCTGGAAGGTTAAGAGGAGTGCTTAGCGCAAGCGAAGGTACGAATTGAAGCCCCAGTAAACGGCGGCCGTAACTATAACGGTCCTAAGGTAGCGAAATTCCTTGTCGGGTAAGTTCCGACCCGCACGAAAGGCGTAACGATTTGGGCACTGTCTCAACGAGAGACTCGGTGAAATTTTAGTACCTGTGAAGATGCAGGTTACCCGCGACAGGACGGAAAGACCCCATGGAGCTTTACTGTAATTTGATATTGAGTGTCTGTACCGCATGTACAGGATAGGTAGGAGCCGTAGAGATCGGGACGCTAGTTTCGATGGAGGCAATGGTGGGATACTACCCTTGCGTTATGGCCACTCTAACCCGCATCACTAATCGTGATGGGAGACAGTGTCAGATGGGCAGTTTGACTGGGGCGGTCGCCTCCTAAAAGGTAACGGAGGCGCCCAAAGGTTCCCTCAGAATGGTTGGAAATCATTCGTAGAGTGCAAAGGCAAAAGGGAGCTTGACTGCGAGAGCTACAACTCGAGCAGGGACGAAAGTCGGGCTTAGTGATCCGGTGGTTCCGCATGGAAGGGCCATCGCTCAACGGATAAAAGCTACCCTGGGGATAACAGGCTTATCTCCCCCAAGAGTCCACATCGACGGGGAGGTTTGGCACCTCGATGTCGGCTCGTCGCATCCTGGGGCTGTAGTCGGTCCCAAGGGTTGGGCTGTTCGCCCATTAAAGCGGCACGCGAGCTGGGTTCAGAACGTCGTGAGACAGTTCGGTCCCTATCCGTCGCGGGCGTTGGAAATTTGAGAGGAGCTGTCCTTAGTACGAGAGGACCGGGATGGACTTACCGCTGGTGTACCAGTTGTCTCGCCAGAGGCATCGCTGGGTAGCTATGTAGGGAAGGGATAAACGCTGAAAGCATCTAAGTGTGAAGCCCACCTCAAGATGAGATTTCCCATTTCTTTAAGAAAGTAAGATCCCTGAGAGATGATCAGGTAGATAGGTCAGGAGTGGAAGTGCAGCGATGTACGGAGCGGACTGATACTAATCGATCGAGGACTTAACCAAAATGGTAAAATAAAAACTTGGTACGGTACAATGATTTTCTTCAAATCCAGTTTTGAGTGAGCAACACTTACTCAAATAATCAAATAGTGTGGTGGCGATAGCAAGAAGGATACACCTGTACCCATGCCGAACACAGAAGTTAAGCTTCTTAGCGCCGATTGTAGTGAAGGGTTTCCCTTTGTGAGAGCAGGACGTCGCCACGCAAATTTCATTTTCAATTTATTGAAAGTGAAATGATAAAAAGTAACACTTATTCCGGCATAGCTCAGTTGGTAGTAGCGCATGACTGTTAATCATGATGTCGTAGGTTCGAGTCCTACTGCCGGAGTTCTCGATAAGAGAAAAAAAGAAGAGTAAAATTGCTTCTTTAAGCCTGGAGAGTTGTCCGAGTGGCCGAAGGAGCATGATTGGAAATCATGTAGATGGTTTACACTGTCTCAAGGGTTCGAATCCCTTACTCTCCGTACCTTAAATGGTCCGTTGGTCAAGCGGTTAAGACACCGCCCTTTCACGGCGGTAACACGGGTTCGATTCCCGTACGGATCATTGTTTTATTATAATGGGGGTTTAGCTCAGCTGGGAGAGCATCTGCCTTACAAGCAGAGGGTCAGCGGTTCGATCCCGTTAACCCCCATTGGTTTGGTAGTTCAGCTGGTTAGAATGCCTGCCTGTCACGCAGGAGGTCGCGGGTTCGAGTCCCGTCCAGACCGTTTTATTATAATTAAATAATAAATAATGAATACTTTGTATTGGCTCGGTAGCTCAGTTGGTAGAGCAATGGATTGAAGCTCCATGTGTCGGCGGTTCGATTCCGTCTCGCGCCATTATGGAGGAGTAGCGAAGTGGCTAAACGCGACGGACTGTAAATCCGTTCCTTCGGGTTCAGTGGTTCGAATCCACTCTCCTCCATTTTTTAAAATTTAATATAGGGACATAGTTTAAAGGTAGAACAGCGGTCTCCAAAACCGCTAGTGTGGGTTCAATTCCTACTGTCCCTGCCATGGCGATTGTGGCGAAGGGGTTAACGCACCGGATTGTGGTTCCGGCATTCGTGGGTTCGAAACCCATCAGTCGCCTTTTTTTTTTGGGGTATAGCCAAGCGGTAAGGCAAGGGACTTTGACTCCCTCACGCGTTGGTTCGAATCCAGCTACCCCAGTTTTAACATTGTATATAATGGCGGTATAGCCAAGTGGTAAGGCAGAGGTCTGCAAAACCTTCATCACCGGTTCAAATCCGGTTACCGCCTTTCAATACTATTTGCCGGTGTGGCGGAATTGGCAGACGCGCTGGACTCAAAATCCTGTGATCGCAAGATCGTGCCGGTTCGACCCCGGCCATCGGTATAAAAATAGCATCAACGTAAAATATACGTTGATGCTATTTTTTTGTCTTGGTTTTTGGAGAATTTATCAATGTCTGTTTCAACACGAGCAGTGGACTATATATAAGCTTTTATATTATGATCTACTTAATTTCTTTTATCAGTTGGGAGAAAAAACGGATGAGTAAATTAGTTATTATAAGAGGAAATTCAGCTAGTGGAAAGACTATTACAGCGAAAGCAATTCAAAATTACTACCCCAGAGGAACCGTAATGAGGATTTCTCAAGATGAAATTCGGTTAGGTATTTTAAATGTCAAAGATAGAGTAGACAATCCAACAGCTGGACTAATCCAACAGATCGCTGAATTTGGTAAAGAGAAATTTGAAATAATTGTTATTGAGGGTATTTTAGGTTCTCATATTTACAAGGAAATGTTCATCTCTTTATATGAGACTTTTCAAGGAGAAGTTCATACGTACTACTATGATATCTCATTTGAAGAAACCCTTACTCGTCATAATCAAAGAGACTTGTCTAAAGTTTTTGGGGCTGAAAGAATGAAGAGTTGGTGGTTAGAAAAGGATATGTTAGGTTTTCCGAATGAGACTATATTTACAGCAAAACAAACTCAAGATGACGTAGTTGAAATGATTATCAAAGATATTAATCTAACATAACAGTAGCCACTAGATTTTGTTTGGTAAATGGGTAGCTTACCAAGAACGATTCTTAAAAAGCGTTGATTCGAGAAGTCCAATCAGAATTTATCGAGTCATGATCATAAGACAGCTGACCACATAACACAATGCTTAAAAACGAAATTAGAAACTTTATAAAGTCAGGACGAAATAGAGGTATGTTTGCTGATTTTTCAATTTCATCAACATAAAAAACGAATGACCATCATTGGTTCATCCGTTTTTTATGTTAACTCTTAGTTTGGATTCACTCCTAAAGCAATGCGACCATAATGGCTAATGCGAGTCATTTTCCATGCGGGAGACCAGACAATTTGCACATCAACGGATTGAATTTCCTCAATTGTTAGTAAAGCTGTTTTAATGTCTGAAGGAATCGACTCCACACAATCACAACCAATTCCTGTGAGGGTGATAACAATGCGACAATGGCCTTTTTCATCTAAATCAATTTCATAAATAAAGCCTAAATTATAAATATCTAAACCAATCTCATGATCTGAAACCGTTTGGAGTTTTTCGATTAATTGCTCACTCAGTATTGCAGCTCGCTCATTCAATTTAATGTCATCACGCATATATCTTCTTCCTTTCAATCTTAAAAATGGATACTTGTCTATTTTTCCATACAATTTCTCTTTTAGCAAGCAGAATATTTAATCATTTTTTCATCTTATTACTAGAAAAATCTCATATGTATGTTAGAATAAACAATAAACAATAAACAATAAACAAATGCTAAAAATGAGTGTCTTATCATTGAATCGATAGGGCTGAGGGGAGTATAGTCAATTGACAAATAATGAGAATAAAAAAGATATCAGAATTCGAAGTAACGTATATGATAGTATGGTTAAATCACCTAATCGAGCGATGTTACGCGCAACGGGGATGGGGGATGAGGAGTTCAATCAACCACTTATCGGTGTGATTAGTACGTGGGCAGAAAATACGCCTTGTAACATTCATTTACATGATTTAGGAAAAGTGGCGAAACAAGGAATTATGACGGCAGGCGGCTGGCCGGTTCAATTTGGCACGATTACCGTAGCAGACGGTATTGCGATGGGAACACCAGGAATGCGCTACTCGCTTCCATCACGTGATATTATTGCGGATTCAGTGGAGACCGCGGTTGGTGGTCATAACTGTGATGCTTTTGTGGCGATTGGCGGTTGTGATAAAAATATGCCAGGCTGTATGATTGCGATTGCGAATACTGAAATTCCTGCGATTTTTGTATATGGTGGTACGATTGCGCCAGGGAAATTAGATGGCAAAGATATTGATCTTGTTTCAGTTTTCGAAGCGATTGGGAAATGGAATAACAATGACATGACCGAAGAAGAAGTTCGTCGCATTGAATGTAATGCTTGTCCAGGCCCTGGAGGTTGTGGAGGGATGTATACGGCGAATACAATGGCTTCTGCGATTGAAGCAATGGGAATGAGTCTACCTGGTTCGTCATCGAATCCAGCGACAACTGAAGCGAAATTACGCGATGTTGAAGCAGCAGGCGAGGCTGTTTTAAATTTATTAGAGAAAAAGATTTACCCTAAAGATATTATGACGCGTAAAGCGTTTGAAAATGCGATTACAGTTGTAATGGCCTTAGGCGGTTCAACCAATGCGATTTTACATCTCATGGCGATGGCTCATGCCGCAAATGTGGAATTAACGTTGGATGATTTTAATGAGTTTCAAGAAAAAGTACCACATTTGGCTGATTTAAAACCAAGTGGTCAATATGTCTTCCAAGATTTATATGAGGTCGGCGGTGTATCGGCTGTTATGAAATACCTTTATGAGAATGGCTATATCCATGGTGACTGTTTAACGGTAACAGGAAAAACAGTAGCTGAAAACTTGGCAGAAGTTCCGTCATTAACAGAAGGGCAACAAGTGATTATGCCGTTAGAAAATCCGAAACGAAAAGATGGTCCACTGATTGTGCTTCATGGTAATCTTGCACCAGATGGCGCTGTAGCGAAAGTTTCAGGTGTGAAGGTTCGTCGTCATGAAGGTCCTGCCAAAGTCTTTAATACGGAAGAAGAAGCGATTCAAGCCGTCTTAACCGATGAAATTGTCGATGGGGATGTGGTTGTCGTTCGCTACGTTGGACCAAAAGGTGGACCGGGAATGCCAGAGATGCTGTCTCTTTCAAGTATGATCGTCGGGAAAGGTCAAGGAGAAACAGTGGCATTATTAACAGACGGTCGCTTCTCAGGCGGAACGTATGGGTTAGTAGTCGGACATATTGCACCTGAAGCACAAGATGGTGGCCCGATTGCCCTCTTACAAACAGGCGATACTGTGTTGATTGATCAAGATACGAAAGAATTAACAATGAAAGTTTCAGAAGAAGAATTAGCCAAACGTCAAGAATCATTAGTCATTCCACCGCTTCATTCACGTGGTGCGCTTGGAAAATATGCCCACATCGTTTCAAGTTCCTCTAAAGGAGCAATCACAGATTTTTGGAAAAAAGATGAAAAGTAAATAATAGAAAGATCATTGTCGTTTGGGCTTCCTTAGTAAGAAGCCCAAACGACGATTATTTTTTTAGTAAGATATTTAAATGATGACATCTTTTCTTGGGGAGATTTTGAGATAAAAAAGCATAATATAGAGAAAGAAAGCGATTTAAAAAATAATTATCATTTGTTATTTTAAAAATAAATAAAATGTAAAAAAGGGGTTGTATTTATCTAAAAGTCGTGTATAATAATTAATTGTTGTTAGAGTTAAAGCAATAAAAAAACAACATTTAATGTCATGGCGATTGTGGCGAAGGGGTTAACGCACCGGATTGTGGTTCCGGCATTCGTGGGTTCGAAACCCATCAGTCGCCTTTTTTCTTTGGGGTATAGCCAAGCGGTAAGGCAAGGGACTTTGACTCCCTCACGCGTTGGTTCGAATCCAGCTACCCCAGTTATAACTGTCGAACTCTGATTAAGATATTTTTCTTAGTCAGAGTTTTTTTGTTATTTTTTAGCGGAAAAAATTTAAACTAATCCAAAATCAATCATATGATAGTAGCGTGATGGGACTGATTAGACGGATTGATTTTATCAAGTGAATTCCCCCTTTCTCTGTATTCCGTGTAAGACTACCTAGCAACGTCATATTACTCCTTAGTCAATCAGTGTTGTAGGCAACGTCCTTACTAAAGAATTGAAGTGAATGAGTTCAAATTCTATTTTCTCTTCATACTAACTAAAGAGTGGAGAAAATTTTGGATGAGAGAAAGGCTGAATGGACAGTCGTGGTATTGCTGTTCATTTCTTGGCAAAAGGTTTAGTATAGAGCCATGAAACAGATTGTTTTTGAGCGAATCTAGTAGGACCAAGACCATCAAGAGAATCATTTTTTGTACTAACACGGATGAAAGATTCTTTCAATAGTAAGAAAGATGTAACAATTTAGTGTTGTCCAGATGCAAGATCTGAACAATTGAGGCTTTTTAGGTGATGATTGTCTTGCAGCTAATTTGTTTTCAGCAGGTGAACTCTCCAATTGCGGATAGCTTATCGGGAGTGTTTTGGCAGATTTTCCATCCATTACGAAACCCAATCGAAAGCGAAGTTACGATTATTTTTTTCATGTTGACCCTAATGCTTGAAAAGTGCATAATACATTGCATTCGCCTGAATAGTAGTCTGTCATAGTACCAGATAATTTTAGTCGAAAAGAGCTAAAAATAGTGAATGTGAATCATTAAATTGGAGGATTGGCAAAGGAAATGAATAAAAAGGGGAAAGCATCTGCTGCTGGATTATTAGTGGCGATGGGGGTTGTTTACGGGGACATCGGTACAAGCCCGCTATATGTAATGAAAGCAATTGTCGAAGGGAATGGTGGAATCGGGACGCTTGATAAAAATTTTGTCTTCGGGACCGTTTCGTTAATTTTTTGGACACTGACCTTTCTTACGACAGTCAAATATGTTTTGATTGCGTTAAATGCAGATAATCATGGAGAAGGCGGGATTTTCTCCTTATATACGCTTGTTCGCAAAAATGGAAAGTTTTTAATTATTCCAGCGATGATTGGCGGCGCTGCGTTGCTAGCTGATGGGGTATTAACGCCAGCGGTTACCGTCACGACAGCGGTTGAAGGATTACGAGGGATTCCAGCCTTTTATCAGTTATTCGGAATGGATCAATCGATAATCATTTATATTACGTTAGGAATTTTGTTGTTGCTATTTGGTTTACAACGTTTTGGTACGGATGTTGTTGGGAAAGCTTTTGGACCCGCCATGTTTTGTTGGTTTAGCTTTTTGGGTCTGGTCGGAATTATGAATTTCGGGCAAGATTTATCCGTGATTCGTGCGTTAAACCCGATCTATGCGGTCCGTTTACTTTTTAATCCTGAAAATCGTTTAGGAATTCTGATTTTAGGAAATATTTTCTTAGCAACAACGGGAGCAGAGGCGCTATACTCGGACATGGGCCACGTTGGAAAACGCAATATTCATTTAAGTTGGCCGTATGTCAAAATTTGTTTAATCCTTAATTATTTAGGACAAGCAGCATGGTTGAATCGCGCCATTGACAGCGGGGAATATACAGAAGTTGAAAATTTAAATCCATTTTTTATGATTTTACCTGAATCTTGGCTGATCTTTGGTGTTTTCTTTGCGACAATCGCGGCGATCATTGCTTCTCAAGCGTTACTATCAGGCTCTTTCACACTTGTCTCTGAAGCAATTAAACTTCACTTTTTACCGCGATTGAAGCTCGTTTATCCGGGTACCTCAATTGGACAAGTCTATATTCCAACTGTGAATTTTATTTTATGGATTGCCTGTTCCTTAATTGTGATTACGTTTCGGACGTCCTCACATATGGAAGCGGCATACGGACTATCCATTACGGTTACAATGTTAATGACGACTTTTTTACTTTATTTTTATTTGATTCAATCGAAACGCTCGAAAGTGCTGGCGATAGTCATCACCTCATTTTTTGCCATCATTGAAACGATTTTCTTTATCTCGAGTGCGGCTAAATTTTTCCACGGAGGATTTGTTGCAGTAATCATGGCATTGATGATTCTATTTGTGATGAGTGTTTGGCAATGGGGGAATGTGATTGAAGAAAGAGAATCGGTTGAAGTCGATCTTAAAGATTTTATTCCACAACTACAAGAGTTGCATCTAGACCCAACGGTTCCGATATTTCAAACGAACGCGGTCTTTTTAGTTCCACGGATGGACGGGGATTTAATTGGTAAGCAATTTTTATATTCCATTTTGGATAAGAAACCAAAACGAGCGAAAGTTTATTGGTTCTTGAATGTGGTGGTAACCGATGAGCCCTACACGCAAGAATTTACGGTCGATACGATGGGGACTGATTTTGTCGTGAAAGTCCAATTATTCCTAGGGTTTCGAGTCAGCCAAGAAGTGAATGTTTATTTACGTCAAATTATTCAAGATTTAATGCAAGATGGACGCTTAGAAAAACAACCACAAAGGTATTCAATCATTCCTAATCGTGAAATTGGCGATTTTCAGTTTGTGTTGATTCAAGAATCGTTATCAAATGACAGTGAATTAAGTCACTGGGAACGTCAAGTCATGCAGACGAAGCTATTCATCAAAAAACATACCACATCACCAGAGAATTGGTTTGGTTTAGAGTATAGTGAAATCAAACGTGAGACCGTTCCTTTAGTTATTGGAAAAAAACCACGAATTCCTTTACGTGAGCGAGAGAACTTTCATCCTCATCATTAAACCAAAAAACGACTCTTCCGAATTTCGGAGGAGTCGTTTTTATTGGTTATTCCCGGTATACGCGAATCGTATTTTCAATATGTTGAATACTGAAGGGCGTTAAATCGTCAAAACTTGCCGTAATCGACGTATCGAGATCGTCAGCAAACATGGTTTCATAGTCAGCCATACTTAAAGGTTGACGATTTTCTAATAAGGCTAAATGAGCATCTTTTTCTAAATATGTTTCAAAACCTTCTACTAAAAGGCCACTAAACAATTCACAAACAGCGCCTGAACCGTAGCTGAAAAGACCAATCCGTTGGTTCGCTTGCAGTGAGTTTGAATTTTCAAGTAACGAAATCAAACCAAGGTATAAAGAACCGGTATAAAGATTCCCAACGCGGCGACTATACGTAATGCTCGCTTCATATTGTTCCAGCATGCGCGTTTGTTCGCCTTCCGTTTCATTTTCTAAAATAGCGAGTAAGGCTTTTTTCCCCATTTTAGTATACGGAATATGAAAAGCAAGGGCAGCAAAATCCGTTAAATGACGTTGGTGTTTTTCTTGGTAGCGAGTCCAAACTTTTTGGAATGATTGAACGTACGTCTCATTTGAAAGTGGACCGTCCACCATCGGATATTTATGCCCAACAGGACGCCAAAAATCATAGATATCTTGCGTTAACATCACGGTTTCATTTTCTAACTTCAAGATGCGAGGATTTTGGCTAATTAACATGGCCACGGCTCCTGCTCCTTGTGTTGGTTCGCCACCAGACTGGAGCCCGTATTTGGCAATATCAGTCGCGATGACTAAGACTTTACTGGTAGGATTTGCAGATACATGATTTTTAGCCAGTTGTAATCCGGCAGTTGCGCCGTAACAAGCTTCTTTAATTTCAAACGAGCGAGCAAAAGGTTGCACGCCAAGTAGACGGTGTAAGACTACGGCTGAAGCTTTTGACTCATCAATGCTCGATTCTGTACCCACGATAATCATATCGATTGTCGCTAAGTCTTCAGGAGTTAACATCCTTTTCGCGGCATTGGCGGCAAAAGTGACGATATCTTGTGTTTTTGGATTCACAGCCATTTGTTCTTGCCCAATTCCCAATAAGAATTTATTTGGGTCCACGTTCCGAGCAAAGGCAAGCTCGGTCATATCCACATAATAGGGCGGAACATAAAAGTTTATTTTATCAATACCAACGTTCATATAGTATTACTCTCCTTTAGATTTCTATCTTATACAATTTACCACATTTTCCACAATATTTGAAAAGAAAAAGAAAGAAATTAAAGTTTATTAAAAAAGCAACCAAACTTGTTAATATTTTAAAAAGAGGAGTTGTTTTTTTTGTAGGGCATGCTATAGTTCAATTTGGAGGTGTCTACATGAGAGACGTTGTGATTATTGATGCCCTGAGAACGCCAATTGGCAAGTATCGTGGGCAATTCAAAGACTTAAGTGCGGTAGCGTTAGGTGTGGAAGTATCAAAAAAACTAATCGCCCGAAATGAAGGGCTTAAAAGTGAAATGAAACAAGTCATCTTTGGGAATGTGTTACAAGCGGGGACGGGTCAAAATCCGGCACGGCAAATTGCCTTAAAAAGTGGCTTACCGGTATCTGTTCCGGCAACAACGATTAATGAAGTCTGTGGATCGGGCTTAAAATCGATTGCTTTAGGGCGCCAAACCATTCAACTTGGAGAAGCTGAGGTCGTCTTAGTAGGTGGAATTGAAAGTATGAGTCAAGCACCCTTATTTCATTATTACGATAAAGAGACGGATCAAGCAACGAAAGCCCAATCCATTTTGGTCCATGATGGGTTAACTGATGCTTTCAGCGAAAAACATATGGGGTTGACCGCCGAAAAAGTCGCAGACGTTTATCAAGTGACACGTGAAGCGCAAGATGAATTCGCCTTACAGTCGCATGAAAAAGCAGTAAAAGCTCAAGATGCAGGATACTTTGATGCAGAAATAATCGAAGTAGAAGTCAATGGTGTCACGTATACGCAAGATGAAGGTGTGCGTCGAGGCACCACCTTAGAACAACTCGCGAAATTAAGAACCGTTTTTAAAGAAGAGGGTTGTGTCACAGCAGGGAATGCGTCGACGATTAACGATGGTGCGTCGGCTTTAATCTTGGCTTCAAAAGAATATGCGGATGATTTAGGTCTTACTTATTTAGGTGTGATTCGTGATGTGACTGAAGTCGGAATTGATCCAAGCATGATGGGCACATCCCCTATTGAGGCCATTCGTCAATTGCTTGAGCGCAATCAGTTAACGACTGAAGACATTGATTTATTTGAAATTAATGAGGCTTTTGCGGCAACGTCGATTGTCGTGGAAAAAGAACTTCAATTACCGGCTGAAAAAGTCAATATTTGTGGCGGAGCAGTTGCCTTAGGACACCCAATCGGTGCAACAGGTGCTCGAATTGTAACGACAGTGCTTCACCAACTTGAACGGATCAAAGGGCATTACGCGATTGCGTCTCTTTGTATTGGCGGCGGGCTAGGCCTAGCTGTTTTGATTGAACGCACAAAGGAGCAGTAAGGATGGAGAAAAAATTTTATCAGTTGTCACCGAAAGAAAGACTGGCTCAGTTAAGCCTTGAAGGTAAACTCACACCAGACATGTTGCAAGCCTTACAACAAACCGCGCTTTCGGAAGAAGTGGCGAATCATTTGATTGAAAATCAAATTAGTGATGTCTCCATTCCGCTAGGGGTCGTGCGTCATTTTAAGGTGAATCAAAAAGACTATGTCATTCCTTTGGCGACGGAAGAACCGTCTGTCGTAGCTGCGTGTAGTAATGGTGCCAAGATGGTTGCCCAGTCAGAAGGGTTTACGAGTAGCATGCATCGAAAAGAGCTCAGAGGTCAAATTGTCTTCATGAATGTTCAAGCAGCAGATACGCTTGTTGAAACGATTGAAGCCAACAAAGCAGCAATTTTTCAGCGAGCAAAAGAAAGCTATCCTTCGATTGTACAACGTGGTGGGGGATTAACCGAAGTGCAGATTCGTCGTTTTGTTGAAAATCCAATGTTTCTTTCTGTTGATTTTATCGTTGATACAAAAGATGCGATGGGCGCCAATATCATGAATACGATTCTCGAAGGTACTGCGAATTTATTCCGTGAGTGGTTTGATGAAACGATTTTATTTAGTATTTTAAGTAATTACGCGACAGAATCCTTAGTCACTGCGACATGCCTTGTGCCTTTTTCCGCTTTATCCAAAGGGAGAGATGGGGAAGAAGTTGCGATGAAAATCGCGGCAGCTTCGACGTTTGCTCAGCTGGATCCTTATCGTGCGACTACGCATAATAAAGGGATTATGAACGGTATTGATGCACTTGTTTTAGCAACTGGCAATGACACGCGAGCGATGGCAGCTGCGGCTCATGCTTACGCTGCTAGAGATGGTCAATATCGTGGGTTAAGCCAGTGGACCATGACGGCGGATGGACTAAGAGGAGAAATCACCTTACCCGTAACGATTGGAACGGTTGGAGGAGCGACGCGCGTTTTACCAAAAGCTCAGGCAGCATTAGCATTGCTACAAGTCTCTTCGGCTAAAGAACTAGCAGAAGTCATTGCAGCGGTAGGTCTTGCTCAAAACTTAGCGGCGTTACGTGCGTTGGTGACGGAAGGGATTCAAAAAGGTCACATGTCTTTGCAGGCGCGTTCGTTAGCGCTGAGTGTCGGTGCCAAAGGGGAGGAAGTCACTGCGGTGGCGACGTCCTTAAAAAAAGGTGTCATGAATGAGCAACATGCCAAAGCGATTTTAGCGGCATTGCGTTCAGAGTAAGAATCAAATGGTCTTTACCAAAAAAACAACGTCTGTCAACTCGATTAATTCTAGCTAGCAGGCGTTGTTCTTTTAGTGTGATTCTTTTTGAGTTGTCTAGTTCCTTTGGTAAATCAGGGAATCGTGCTCGTATAAACAAAAAAACAGACTCAGGCGATAGGACCTGAGTCTGTTCGATTTATGCGGGTGTAATGCTTTGGGCAAAGGCCTCAATCACTGGAATGACCTCTAATTTAAGTTTGTATTTTCGTTCTAAAGCAGGTTCAATTGTAAAAACGTTCTTTTCTGACGTGGAAATCGTCGCGAGTAAACGTTCTTCTTTAGCCGTTTTTTCCACCACTTGAACGGAGTCAGAGTGTTCAATCACTTCAAATTTTGGAAAAGCCGTGATTGCTTCTTTGAAAGTAGCGAATGCACTGTCTTCGTCAAAAGAGCTTTCAGTATCAGCTGCTGGAACTTCTATGTCTTGTGCCGCTTCAATTTCAACTTCAGTTGCAGGACTTTCCTTTGGTGCTGACGTAGGAGCGTTCTCGCTAGTAACAGCTGATTCGTCCGTAAAACCCCAGTAGTTCGCAAATTCATTGACTAATTTACGACTAAAGCGTTCGAGTAATCCTGTTTCAGAAGATTGAATTCGTTTAACGACAAGGTTAAAGTGTTCATCTAATGGCACAGAAATAATCTGATCACGCGTTGTTTCGCCTAAAAATTCAATCGACATTTCATTGGGCGTTTCAAGTTTAATCCCAACTGTAACGGGTAATTCGTACATCGCCATTGCTTGTTTTTCCATTTCTCTAAACAGCAATGCCCGTGCATTATTAAAGGAAGGACGAAATTGTTTTTTTAATTTTGCTAATTGTTTCTTTTTCATGATGATCTCCTTTCGATACAAGGTAAATTATAGGCAAAAAATGCAAGAATGGGAAGATGTTTTCATGAAAAAAGATGATTTTATTAAAAAATGATGAGTAAAGTGAAGGGAATGTAAGAGTTATTCGCTCTCAAAGGCATGGAGCGAAGGATATTTAGGTAAAATCGCGATAATTTCTTTATTTTCAGAAATCGCAATAACCTTTTCTTCCCATACGTCTAGCGTATAATCTGGACCTAAACGAGACGCAAGTGCCTCTAGAAATTGCTCTTTTTGCCACTGACGAGCAGGAAAGTGTTGCACCAAATCAGGATGTACAAGAAAGATAAAATCGGGGTGAAACGTCATCCGCACTTCTTCACTAAGTGTGGCTAAGCGTTCAGAAATAGTCATGACCGGACCTCCTTTTTGATCAATTAAGAATCTATTTTTAGTATAACATACTTCATTACAAACAAGAAAAACAAGAAAATAGTCGTTGGATTTCTAGTGTTCATTTTCTGTAAAAATGAGTATACTAGTGAAGGTAAGGGGATGAAACAAAGATGGAAATTTATTTGAAACAAGCGATTTTGCATTTAATTGATCGTGAAGCAGGCGATCCTGTTTTTTCACAAGTACCACTTGATCTAAGTGCCGAATATATTCGCGATTATTTAACCAAAAAAATCCAAAAACTTTCAAGCGCGCAAACAAAAACCGGAAGATTAGTAGCTGATTCGGTCGTTAGTCGGATGTTAGCCACCGCGACGGACGATTTTATTGCGTTTAGTGAGGCATTTGTGAAGCATTGGTATCAAATGTATCAAGGAAGTGAAGATGCACCAAATAGTGATGTTTTTATCGTCTTATATGAGGAAGACGCGCTCGCCCAAGTCGCTTTTATTAAAGTGAATTATAAAGAAGCGTACACTCATTTTACGGATTTAAACGAAGAAGGATTAGCCAATCGTTTGATTTTGAATCGTGCGATTTTAGCGGGTAAAGCGCAAAAACCAGATGAAGGAATGACAATTGATTTAAAGACGCTCGATTATGAGTTAATTGAAAAGAAATACCAATTTTCTGGTGACAAACGGTATTATTTTTCAACCCAAGTGATCGAATCCGTCCCTCGTCCCTCATTAGATGATCATCTTTCGGTGATTAAAAAAGCAGCGAAAAAAATGAGTGAGAAATTCGAAACCCCGACTTATGACGTGTTGGCGAACATTCAAGAAGCGGTTTACGATACGATTGAAGAGACAGGAACGTTAGATACCGCTGAGATTGCGCAAAAAGTCTTTAAAGAAAATGTTTCTGCGCGTATGGCTTTTCAAGAAGAAATGACTGAAAAAGGGGTTATCGAACAAACACCGTTAGTCAAAGAAGTCAAAGAAATTTCAGAGAAAAAATTTGGCAAACAAAAGTTGAAATTATCTAATGGCATTGAACTCATTGTTCCCCTTGACGTCTATCGAAACCCTGATCTCATTGAATTTGTGAATCATCCGGACGGGACGTTGTCAGTGACGATTAAGAATGTTGAAGAGATCGTCAATCGCTTATAAAACGTTAAAAATTTCTTGCGTTTTTTCTTTTTAATAGACAGGAAGTCATGCAAATAGTAGTCTGAAGTTTGACTAAAAGGAGTGAGGAAACATGCGAAGAAAAAAGAAAAAACCATTAAAAACCGCTTTGTTTCTTTTCCTTCTACTCACTATTTGTGGCGCTGTTGTCTTTTTTTATCGAACGAAACAACAATATCAACAAGTGATGGCTTTAGAAAGTGAAGTAGTGAAACAAGCAGAAAAAAACGGTATCTCAGAATATCGTGAATTGATATTGAGTATGATCTTAACGGAATCAAAAGGGTTAGGCAACGATCCAATGCAAAGCTCTGAAAGTGCCTATGGAGAAGCTGGCAGGACAAGTGACCCGTCAGAAAGCATTGCGCAAGGAGTTTCTTATTTGGCCGAAAGCATTGCATTAGCACAAGATCAAGGAGTCGATCTTTGGACAGCCGTCCAAGCGTATAATTTTGGGTTAGATTATATTTACTTTGTGGAATCGCGTGGGGGCGTGAATGACTTAACCCTGGCAGAAGAATATTCCCGTGATTATTTAGCCCCGCAACTTGGGAATCATGACCAAGAACAGTATCGCTACTGGCGTCTTTTTCCCGTTTTTCATAACGGGGGCTACTTATATTATAATGGGGGAAATTTCTTTTACGCGCCTTCTGTTAAGTGGAATCAGCAAAAGATGCAGTTTTTCCATTATTTAGAAAACCTCTGGTGAAATAACTGTTTAAGATTCGCAAGAGCATCGTGCAAAGTACTTGAAACTTTTGCGAATTGTGTTAGAATGGAATACGTAGAAAAATGTCTATTTGAACATCGCACTGATTCCGATTAGTGCGATTTTTTACCGATAAAGACAGGCTCCTAAACGCTATTTTTTGATAGGAGGTGAGTCAATAGTGGCGAAAATTCCACAAGAAACGATTGATGATATTCGAAGTCGGACAAATATTGTTGAAATTATCGGTCAATATGTCCAACTCAAAAAATCTGGCGGTCACAATTATACCGGTTTATGTCCGTTTCATAATGAGAAGACACCTTCTTTTTCAGTTGCGGAAGATAAGCAGTTTTATTATTGCTTTGGTTGCGGTCGTGGAGGAAACGTCTTTCGCTTTATCGAAGAAATTGAAGGCCTGAGTTTTGGTGAATCGGTTTATCGAATTGCGGAAATCGAGCACATTCCCATCGATGACAAGTATCAACAATTATCATCCGCGGAAAGTGAATCTTCAAAAACGAGACAACTCATCACGTTGCATGAAAAAGCAGCCGAAATTTATCATCATTTATTGATGCATACGACGGCTGGACAAGAAGCACTCGATTATTTGCTCAAACGAGGACTCACAGAAGAGCTCATTACCGAGTATCAAATCGGGTTTGCACCGATGCAACGGGAATTTCTTGAAAAAATATTCAAAAATGAACAATTATCAGCAGAATTTTTTGCAGACTCCGGTTTATTTGTTGTTCGCGATGATGGGCAGTTGCTGGATCGTTTCTATCAAAGAATTGTCTTTCCGATTCGCAACGCGCAAGGCAAAACAATTGGGTTCTCCGGACGTTGGTTTGAAACGCCCGATTTTCCAGCAGAGAATCAACCGAAGTATTTGAACTCGCCAGAAACAGCCATCTTTAATAAGCGTGAAGTCTTGTTTAACTTAGATAAAGCGCGAGGTGCGATTCGCAAAACAGGCGAAGTGTTTTTGTTTGAAGGCTTTATGGATGTGTTAGCAGCTTGGCAATCAGGGATTCAAAACGGCATCGCCTCAATGGGAACAAGTTTAACGCAACAACAAGTAACCATGATTGAACGGATGGCTCAAGAAGTGATTTTTGCGTATGATGGCGACAATGCAGGAGTGGAAGCGACCCATCGTGGAATTGAATTGTTGAAAGAAGCCAGTCAGCTAAAAGTCACCGTACTCCAGTTTCCAGAACGCCTTGATCCGGATGATTATATCAGGAAATATGGTGGGGAAGCTTTTCAACAATTGGCCAATCATGGACGCGCGACGGTCTTTGCCTTTAAAATGGCTTACCATCGATTAAATCGCAATTTGTCCAATGAGAATGATCAACTGGAATACGTTGAAGTGTTGCTAAATGAATTAATTGAAGTCGATTCCTTAATTGAACAAGACCGATATTTAACCCAACTGTCGACGGAGTTTCAAATCAGTCGTGAAGTCTTGCAACAACAAGTGCGGCAACTGAAACAACAAGGAAGACAAAAACGAAGGCAACAACATCAGCAAATAGCAGCGGACGTTGCGACGCCGGTTCGACCAGTCGCACCACGAAAAAAAACACAAATCGAAAAAGCAGAAGAGTTATTACTCTATCGCTTGTTTCATGAAGAAGGGTTCAATCAGCGCTTTAAAAGCCTTCCAATTCATTTTCCGCACGAAATTTATCAAGAGCTATATGTTTTATTTGATACTTATGTTGCAACCGAAGCCGAATTTGAAGTCGCACGTTTTTTAGATTTTTTACAAGACGAGCATTTACGGCAACTAGTCATTCAAATTGCGAGTTTAAATGTGCCAATTGAAAGTAGCCAGCAAGAAACAAACGATTTGATTCGTTTACTGCAATCAGCGGGAATCGTTGAAGCGATTCAACAAAAGAAAATCCAGCAACAACTCGCTAGTCAACAAGGCAATCAACAATTAGAATTAGAGTTAGCAATGGAAATTATTCACTTAACGAAACAACTAAAGCAAGCGTAACAGTTTGACATAAAAGGGGGATTTCTCTCATGGCAGAAGAAATAAAAGTAGGATACGATCAAGCAGTGAAAGATTTTATCAAAGAAAACAAAAGTAAAGGCCAAGTGGTCTACGACGACTTGTCTAACCAACTCGCGACACCATTTGAACTTGATGCAGACGCAATGGATACGCTCATTCAAAAAATCGAAGACGCGGGTATCAGTGTCGTTGATGAAAATGGCGATCCATCGATTTATAGTTTGAAATCAGAAGAAAAAGTGGAATCAAAAGAAAAAAACGCTGCCCATGAAGATCTTTCAGCACCAACCGGCGTAAAAATTAACGATCCTGTCCGCATGTATTTAAAAGAAATTGGTCGTGTGCCACTTTTAACAGCAGCCGAAGAAGTTGAGCTTGCTTTGAAAATTGAAGAAGGCGATCAACTCGCGAAGCAAGACCTAGCTGAAGCGAACTTACGACTTGTCGTAAGTATTGCGAAACGATATGTCGGTCGTGGAATGCAATTTTTAGATTTAATTCAAGAAGGAAATATGGGATTAATGAAAGCCGTTGAAAAATTTGATTACCGTAAAGGATTTAAATTTTCTACCTATGCGACTTGGTGGATCCGCCAAGCGATCACACGGGCGATTGCCGATCAAGCCCGCACAATCCGTATTCCGGTTCATATGGTCGAAACGATTAACAAATTGATTCGAATCCAAAGACAGTTATTGCAAGATTTAGGAAGAGAACCGACGCCAGAAGAAATTGGGGCCGAAATGGACTTGCCAACTGAAAAAGTGCGTGAGATCTTAAAAATTGCACAAGAGCCTGTTTCATTAGAAACACCAATCGGAGAAGAAGACGATTCTCATTTAGGTGATTTTATTGAAGATAAAGATGCAACGAGCCCTGCCGATCATGCGGCGTATGAATTATTAAAAGAGCAGTTGGAAGACGTTTTAGATACGTTAACTGATCGTGAAGAAAACGTCTTACGCTTACGTTTTGGAATTGACGATGGCCGTACAAGAACGCTCGAAGAAGTTGGAAAAGTCTTTGGTGTGACGCGCGAACGGATTCGTCAAATCGAAGCAAAAGCGTTACGTAAATTACGTCATCCTTCTCGTTCAAAACAACTAAAAGACTTCTTAGAATAACATCCGTAAAGGTGCGACAAGCTCATTTGTCGCCCTTTTTTAATACTTTGAAGAACAAGAAATCGTCATTATCGTACTCACTGTTCCCTCTATGGAATGAAGGGGTTGGGAAATCCCGAGCCCTTGGGTGAAACAAGACCTTTATTTCTCCTAAGTAATCTCCGATAAGTAGGAGTAGTCATAAACTTAATAAAAACGTAATTCAATTAATCTTGGCTCAAGTTGAAAACTATGTTAAATTTATCTTTGAAGAAATAAAAAGGAGTCCAAAAAGTGATAAAAAAATGTCCTCATTGTGAGTTTGAACCCATCACAGATCAATTGATTTGTCCTAATTGCGGTTCAGAATTAAAAGAAAATATCTCCAAACAAATAAAAGAAGATCAAGCAACGTTACCTCCGATAGAAGATGCGAATGACAATATTAATTGGTCAAATTATCAAGAGGTTTCTTTAGGTTCAGTCATGGAGCAGTTTAAGGATGTTATTGAAGAATCAGATGAGGAATCGGCTGAAAAAACGACGGAGTCAACAGAGGAACAACAGCCTATCCAACAAGCGGAGGAACAACCATTGACGCAACAGGAAGATTCTCCTGAAACGACGGACGAACTATCTGATAATCCTATTTTACAAGCTTATTTGCGCCGTCACCGCGATGGCACGCCAGATGCTGAAGAAATGTTAGTAGAGGCAATCAAGCAACATGAGCAAAAACAATTGACGATTAAAGAGAAAAAAGAAGCAGCCTTCACAGTTGATGAAACGGCTATGAGTGAAGTCGATAAGCAAGAGTCAGAAAAAGAGCAAGAAAAGGAAGTAGCGCAACCAGAAGAACGCTCAGAAGAACAACTAGAGGGACAATCAAAAGAAGAAACCATTGCGCCAATCGTAACCGATGCAATCTCGCAATCAGAAAATGAAGCAGAAGCGGAAATAACGAGTCCGGTAGATTCAGAAGTAGTAGCACCAGTTCATGATAGCGAAGCGATTTCCGAAGTCGATAAAGCAGTTGCCCTTATTCAACGTTTTGAAGAAAATCAAGATAAAACAGAAGAATCGACTGTTAAAAGTCCTTCTGCGACACCAGAAGAGATGGTCCAGGTAGAAGAGGGAGCTGCCCAACGCGTTTCAAAGTCAGCCCGTCTTTCAAGTTCGAACAAGAAAAAAATCTATCTTTTAACAGCAGCTGGACTCTTATTTGCAGCTGGAGGTGGCTGGTTATATGTCGATGCCAAGCAAAAATCAGAAGCAGCGCAACAAGCACAGTTACAACAGACGCAAGATTTCGCTGAATTAAGCGCGGAATTACAAGATTTTTATCTCGATGCACAGCAACAATTTATCAAACCCGAAAAAACATTAGCGCAACTGAAACCGTTAATGGAACAGGTGTCGACCTTTAAGCAACAAGAAAATTATGCAGACGTTCAAGCGTTCAGTCAGGCGCTTTATCAAAAAATGACGACGCTTGAGAACATTAACCAATATTTTACAGCACCAATGATTGTTGGGGACACATTGGATCGGACGGTTCATATTAAAGAAATGCAACCCATCGATGTGACATTACCGAATCAAGAGGGCGCCTTTTGGGATTTAGCGGATGAAGCCGTACAACTGGGGAATATTCAGTTGCAACAAGTTCAAAGTGCCAAGGATGCTGTCGCTGAAGTGACGCGTTTATACCAAGATGGGAAAATCTCGGCGGACTTAACGAGAAAAACCGTAGAAGCAGCGCAAAAACAAGTCAACGAGTTATTTGAAATTTCAGATAAAGCAACTTTAATAGCGGCTTTAGAACCGGTTGAAGCGGCATTAGTGGCACGTGAAAAAGCCGAAGCCGAGGAAGCCGCACGTCTGGCTGCCGAAAAGGCCGCTCAAGAAGCTGAAGCAGCGCGAATTGCGGCTGAACAACAAGCAAGTGCGAATGCGATCCAAGGTCAAGCCGTATTGAGCCCTCAAACACCGACGAATAATCAGAACCAACCGATTATTGCTTCGCGTCAAAGTGATATTAATGACGTGAATAACGCAGCATGGGTCTGGGCACCGGGTGTGTATGAACAATTTATCAGTACGATTATTAGCCGTGGTTATGTAGTAGAAAATGGTTTTTATTTAGAACCTGCTCGGATTGAAAATGGGGAAGGTTATTACCACCTTTATGCAACGAGCAATCAGTCGAGCTTACTAAGTGGCGTGTCGTCATCGAGTCTGCCATTTTATCTCGTGACAGTCAATGCGAAGACCGGTTTCTTTAAAGGAAACGGACCTAATTAAAAAAAACTTGAGACTCCTCCTGCTTTTCGATATGATGGTGTATACACTTATCGAAAAAAAGGGGGTTTTTTGATGGAAAAAGTCGAACAAGCGCCAACATTTTCTGATGGCGTAAGAGCTTGTGTTCCGACAATTTTAGGTTATTTGGGGATTGGTTTTGCGATGGGTGTCGTCGGTAAAGGTATCGGGTTAAGTATTTTACAAATTTTTCTCATGTCATTAATTGTGTATGCCGGTAGTGCGCAATTTATTATTTGTGGCATGCTTGCGATCCAAGCACCGATTTCGTCGATTATTGTGACGGTCTTTTTTATTAATTTACGTCACTTTTTAATGAGTTTATCGGTTGCGCCCTATTTTCAAAAAGCAACGCTCTGGGAGAACATCGGGATTGGCTCGTTACTGACAGATGAATCGTACGGAGTCTTAACGACGTATTTACGTCAAAATCGGGTTGTCAGTGTCTCTTGGATGAATGGACTGAATCTGTTAGCTTATACCGTTTGGGTGGTTGCCACGGTCTTAGGCGGCGTTTTAGGACGCTTTATTTCGCATCCTGAGAGTTTAGGCCTTGATTTTGCTTTAGTTGCGATGTTTTTAGGTCTTTTTTTGTTTCAAGCCGAAGCAGAACTAAAGCGCAGTACGAAAAAAACATTGCTAGTATTAGCGAGTGTTTTTCTCAGTGTCTATGTTTTAATGTGGTGGACTAGTCCGGAACTAGCCGTAATTGGTGCGACTTTAATCGGTTCATTGATTGGAGGGTCTTTAAATGATTGATCAACGCTATTGGTTATTAATTTTAGGATGTGGCTTCGTTACTTGGTTTCCACGCGTCTTACCCTTTATTTTTTCCCGTAACATCACGTTTTCTCCACGTTTTCGTCAATTTTTAGATTATTTGCCATTATGTATTTTAGCAGCCTTATTATTACAAAGTTTGCTTTCCGTGGAGAATCAAGAAATACCAACGCTTAAAATTCAAGAAACACTCGCTTGTATTCCAACATTAATTGTTGGTTATTACACAAAAGATTTGATGAAAATCGTTATTACAGGTATTATAACAATAGCGCTTATCCGCCTCGTCGGATAATTCTCAGAAATAAAAGGAATGAGGAGACAAGATATGAATGAATTAGTCGCATCCGTTTTTAGCGGATTGATTATCGATGAAAATGAACAAGCATACTTTGTTCAAAAAAATGGCATCACGTTTCGATTAGAAAAAACAGAAGGCGTGCACGCTTTAGGTGACGCAGTAGAAGGGTTTGGCTATCAAAACCAAAAAGAAGAATGGTGTATGACAACGAACATTCCAACCATTCGCAAAAATCAATACGGTTTAGGTGAAGTCGTTGGCTCTAGACGTGATTTAGGCGTCTTTGTTAATATTGGCTTACCAGACAAAGATGTTGCCGTTTCACTGGATGAATTGCCTGTGATGCGTGAATTGTGGCCTAAAAAAGGCGATCACGTGATGATTACGTTAAGTGTTGATGAAAAAGGTCGTTTATGGGGTAATTTAGCAGATGAAAAATATTTTCATGCGTTAGGGAAACCAGCGGATGAAGAATTATTAAATAAAGATGTCGCTGCAACGGTTTATCGCTTAAAATTAGTCGGAACGTTTGTGATTACCGATGATTATCATTTAGGGTTTATCCATCCTTCTGAACGTTATCAAGAACCGCGTTTAGGTGAAAAAGTAGCCGCACGTGTAATCGGCATTCGCCCAGATGGCTCGTTAAATTTATCGTTAAAACCACGAGCGCACGAAGCGATTAGCGATGATGCTGCGATGTTGTTAGCCTTTTTAAATCGAGCACCTGAAAATCAAATGAACTATACCGATAAATCCGATCCAGAAGAAATCCAAAAAATGTTTGGGATTAGTAAAGGACAATTCAAGCGCGCGATGGGAAATTTAATGAAACAACGATTAGTCGAACAACAAGACGGCGTGACGCGTTTAGTAAAGAAAAACGACTAGTTCCCCTTGTGTAATTCGTAAGGCTACTTTATAATGATTCTTATGTTAATTAATTTATTGATTAGAATCATTATAAAGAGATGGGGGATACAATGTCGATTAGCGATTCTTTAAAAAAGACGAAAAAACAATTACATGAATCAGGTTTTAAGTTAACTCCCCAGCGAGAAGCGACCTTACTTGTTTTACTCGAAAATGAAAAGGATCATTTATCAGCCGAAGAAATTTATTTTTTTGTTAAAAAGAAAAATGCTGATATTGGCTTGGCAACCGTGTATCGCACGTTAGAAATTTTAACCGATATTAAAATCGTAGATAAAATTAGTTTTGATGATGGCGTGGCACGCTACGACTTAAGAAAAGAAGGAGCTGCCCATTTTCATCATCATTTACTCTGTCTTGAATGTGGAAACATTGAAGAAATTGAAGAGGATCTTTTAAGGGACGTCGAAAAGATTGTCGAAAAAGATTTTCATTTTTTAGTCAAAGATCATCGTCTAACGTTTCATGGAATTTGCCAACATTGCCAAGCGTTGAATCAAAGCTGAACTTTTCATTTCCAGAGAAGTTCAGCTTTTTTGGTTGTCGAACTATTCGAAGCGACGAAAATTTGGTATGATAGGGTGTTGAGAGTGGGGTGGAGAAAATGAATGAACAAATCATCGACTATTTACATTATTTAACGATTGAGCGTGGGCTCTCTGAGAACACCAAAACCAATTATCGGCGTGATTTGGAAAAGTATTTAGCCTACTTGACCTTGCACCAAGTACCGAGTTGGCAAGCTGTCGATCGTTTTATTGTCATTGATTTTTTACAAGAATTAAAAGAAGAAAAAAAATCTCCCGCAACACTCGCTCGAATGATCACGAGTTTGCGTCAATTTCACCAGTTTTTAAGACAAGAACGCTTTACCGATCATAATCCCATGCAACACATTGAATTACCAAAAAAAGCGCAAAAATTGCCGGATATTTTAAGCTTATCAGAAGTGGAACAGTTAATTGAAACACCTGATACGAATGAAATATTAGGCATTCGCGACCGGGCAATCTTAGAAGTCTTATATGCGACAGGCTTACGGGTGAGTGAGTTGGTCGGACTGCGTTTAGAAGATTTACATTTGAGTATGGGACTGCTCAAAACAATCGGAAAAGGCGACAAAGAGCGTATCGTCCCACTCGGTGATTTAGCGATTGAGTGGATTGAATGCTATCTTGCGCAATCACGCCCGTCTCTAACCGCTAAACAACCCGATGAAACCCATTTGTTTGTCAATCGCCACGGGAAAGGGTTGAGCCGTCAAGGAATCTGGAAAAATTTGAAAGGCTTAGTCCGTCAAGCAGGCATCCATAAAAATGTCACCCCTCATACGTTGCGTCATAGTTTTGCGACCCATTTGTTAGAAAACGGGGCGGATTTACGAACGGTGCAAGAATTGTTAGGGCACGCAGATATTTCGACGACACAAATTTATACCCACATTACGAAAAAACGCATGACAGAAGTCTATAAGCAGTTTTTCCCAAGAGCCTAAAGAAAAAAGGATGAGACGATGCAAGAGATTCAAATTAAATTAGATGTCTTTGAAGGGCCGTTAGATTTACTACTGCATCTAATTCAAAAATTAGAAATTGACATTTATGATATTCCCATTGCGGCTGTGACCGATCAATATATGAAATACATTCGTGCGATGAAAGCTTTTGAACTGGGCGTTGCCGGTGAATATCTGGTGATGGCTGCGACGTTAATGGCGATTAAAAGTCAAACATTGCTGCCAACGATGACCAGTGATTATGATTTTGAAGAAGACTATGAGCAAGAAGACCCACGCGAAACATTGGTGACGCAACTGTTAGAATATCGAAAATTTAAATATGCAGCCGAATGTTTAGCTGAAAAAGCGGAAGAACGGAGTCAATATTTTACCAAGGAACCGATGAATGTGGGGGCTTTTAAAAGTGAAGAACAACCTATTTTAAAAGCTAATCAACTGACAACAATCGATTTATTTTTAGCATTTCATCAAATGCTTGAAAAAAAACGCCAAGAAACACCGTCAGAAACCACCATTAGTGCGGAAGAAGTGACGATAACCGAAAAAATGAGTTGGCTAGAAAACCAAATACAAGCGCTCAAACCAAAAGAAGGGCGTCCGTTAACGACTTTTTTAACGACGTATACAAAAGGCGAAATCGTCATGACCTTTTTGGCTTTACTCGAATTAATGAAAAAGCAAAAAGTTTGTGTGGAACAAGCAGGTAATGACCAACCAATGATGGTCTATGCCGTAGATTAGGAGAGTTACATGAATAAACAAAGCGAAATTGAAGCGCTCCTTTTTGTCGTAGGCGATGAGGGAATCGCGTTAGAAGAATTAAGTTATTTACTCGAATTAAGCACCGCTCAAGTTTATACGTTCATTCAAGAATTAAATGAAACGTATCAACAAGATCAGCAGCGCGCATTACAAATTTTAGAAGTGGGCAATCAGTTTATCTTAACGACGAAAAAAGAGCTCGCACCGCTCTTAAAGCGGTATGCGCAGTCGCCACTATCGAACCGACTATCACAAGCGGCCATTGAAACGCTTGCGATTATTGCTTACAAACAACCCATTACTCGGATGGAAATTGAAGACATTCGTGGTGTCAAATCATCGGGTTCGATTCAACGTTTAGTCGGTTTACAATTAATTGAAGAACAAGGACGTGTCGAAGGACCAGGACGCCCGATTCTGTACGGCACCACCCCCTATTTTATGGATTATTTTGGATTAAAAACCATGAATGAACTACCAGATA
This sequence comes from Enterococcus sp. DIV1314a, assembly GCF_051713805.1. NCBI lineage: Bacteria > Bacillati > Bacillota > Bacilli > Lactobacillales > Enterococcaceae > Enterococcus > Enterococcus sp. DIV1314a. The sequence continues at coordinate 1,854,417 of NZ_JBIOQP010000001.1, forward strand.
TTCAACAAATGGAAGCAGATTTAGCAGAAGAAATGCCAAAAGATTTATTTTTGGACCAATTTCAAAAAGAAATTGCTGAGAAGCAATTAAGAGGAGACGTATAATGGAAAGATTACAAAAAGTATTGGCACATGCAGGTGTTGCTTCAAGACGGAAAGCGGAAGAATATATTTTAGCCGGACGTGTGAAAGTTAACGGTGTCGTCACAAAAGAACTTGGCACAAAAGTCAGCCACAAAGATCAAATCGATTTTGATGATGTACCGATCTATCAAGAAGAGCCTGTCTATTATTTATTTTACAAACCAAGAGGGGTCATCTCGGCTGTTTCAGATGACAAAGGGCGCAAAGTTGTAACAGACTTTTTCCCAAGTGTTTCTGAGCGTATTTATCCTGTAGGGCGTCTCGATTATGATACATCTGGATTATTACTACTAACAAACGATGGCGCATTCTCGCAAAAATTAACCCATCCAAAATATCAAATCGATAAAGTATACGTCGCGAAAGTAAAAGGAAAAGCCGATGACAAACAACTACAACCGTTAACCCGTGGGATTCGTATTGAAGGCCAAAAAATGGCCCCTGCCAAATGTGTTGTCATCTCAAATGATATTAAAACAGGCACAAGTATCGTCGAATTAACGATTCACGAAGGAAAAAACCATCAAGTGAAAAATATGTTAAAAGCAGTCGGACTGCCTGTACAAAAACTAAAACGCGAGCGTTATGGCCATTTAAACTTGGACAAACTAAGACCGGGGCAATCCCGCGAGTTGTCTAAAAAAGAAGTAAGTCAATTGATGGAATTGTCAAAAAGTAGTCAAAAAAAATAAATCAAACAAACTAGTTGATTTATTCACAAATATAGTTATAATAGATTTGTAACAAAAAATAAAAAAGGTTCGTCTTCAGGGCAGGGTGAAATTCCCGACCGGTGGTTAAAGTCCACGACCTGCTTTTTCCGCAAGAAAAAGTGGCTGAATTGGTGAAATTCCAATACCGACAGTACAGTCTGGATGAAAGAAGATAGGGCGTATTTAGGTTGTCTTAAAACGATCAATCGAGTACCCTATTTTTCTGCGCAGAAAAATAGGGTACTTTTTTTATCAAGTTGACCGTGGCAAGACGAATAAAGACGTTTGAAGATGTTTCCTAAACAATTAGGAGGATTTACAATGAGTAACAAAGTTCAAAAAATGGTTTCAGTGTCAATGTTTGCAGCAATGGGGTTGGTCATGCAGTTCGTCGCGTTTCCGATTCTACCAGTATTCCCGTTTTTAAAAATCGATTTTAGTGATATTCCCGTGTTATTAAGTATGTTTTTATATGGTCCAATGGCTGGAGTCGCTACTGCGTTTTTACGCTCCGTCTTGCATACTATTACGACTGGATTATCGCCACAAAACTTAGTAGGAGATGTGGCAAGTTTTGTCGCAACAACAATCTTTACCTTGCCGATTTATTATATTTTCCGTCGAGGAACATCGCCGCTTAATAAGTTTTTAGGAATGGTAACTGGCGTGCTAAGCATGAGTTTAGTTTTAAGCATCGCGAACTACTTTGTGATTACACCGCTGTACCTCATATTTTTCGGTGTAACGGCTGATCAATTTTTAGGCATGTCACTCGCAAATTATATTGTCGTTGGTATTTTACCATTCAACTTAATTAAAGGAACGATGGTGAGTCTCGTCTTTTTAGCGCTTCATGCCAAATTATTGCCATGGTTAGCAAAAAAGCAACATTTTAGTCAAAACCAATCGTTTTAACATAAAAAGATAAAAAAAGTGGTCCATCATTACCTGAAAAGGGAATAACGGACCACTTTTTTCGTATTTATCAGACAGAAACCTTAATTTTCAAGTAGAATCGCTCGTGTGGGACATTTCTTATAAGCAGAAAGGACTTGTTCTTTTTGGTTCTTTTGAATAAACTGTTGATGAGCGCTTGGATCTTGGGCGAAGAGGACAATTCCTTCTTCATCGTAATCAAAAATGGTCGGTGCATAAACCGCACAGAGCCCGCAAGCAATACAACGTTCAGGCTCCAATTTACATAATTGAGGCATGGAATCACTACTTTCTGGAGGATGACTATGAATGCATTTATTTTAGCTTTATTTCAACGAAAGCACAAGCTAAAGTCAACGACACTTTTTCAAGTCTTGATAGGACGCCAAACGTCTTCGGTTTTATGCTATGCCTATTTCAATGACTTATTGCCGTACTTTAGAAGTTTTCCAGAACTGAGTGAAAACGACTTTCAACAACGATTACAAACGTTAACGAAACAAGGGTGGCTGCAAGCTGTCCCTTTAGAACCCCATTATTATGAGATTACCACCAAAAAGCCAAAGGAAGAAACACCCACTTTTTCACACTTGAATTATTTTCGTTTTGGAAAAAAAGAAAAAGAAGTCTGGCGCTTGATTCAATTACTCATACAAGTCGCTTCTTATCTAGGAAAAAGCAAGGAGTATCTGCCCATCGAGAGTTCGCCTTATTTGTTAGCACGGATGCGCTATTTTGTCAGACAACATAAAAAGGTGCTGCGCGCGACCATTTACCAAGAATTAACCGTCTTATTGCAGGCACTCGAAAAAGAACAAGCGGACTTCCTCAGCCAAAGCTTTACCGGTCATCAACAAAATGGATCAGCCTTTTTTCAATTATTACCAGAAGCATATCAAGCCTTTCCGCAAGATAAATTTTATGTTTCGAATAGCCTTCATGCGTTTTTTTCTGAACTCGAACAACACCAAGAGTTTTTATTGTATCAATTTGTCGCGGATTTGTTTGCCGAAAACCGTAATAAAAGTGCCGTTTTATCGATCCAACGATTCAAAGAAGGGATGACGCTTGCGCAAATTAGTCAGCAGCGACGGTTAAAACAAGGCACGTTGCATGATCATATGATTGAATGGGCGATCAGTGATGAACAGTTCCCATTTCAGGTATTTTTGAGCGCTGAACACTACGCTCGCTTGCAGCAATTACCGGCAAATTCATGGCAGTATCCTTATCGCACACTCCACTTACCACCAGAAATTTCATTTTTTGAACTACGCTTATATCAAATTCAAGAGAAAAGAGGGACGAAATGCTAGAACAAGCCTTACAGCACTATTTTGGATACCCCACTTTTCGTAAAAATCAAAAAGAAATCATTCAATCCTTGCTTGAAAAAAAGGATACGTTGGGGATTTTACCTACCGGAAATGGCAAAAGCCTTTGTTACCAATTGACGGGCTATTTAAGTGAAGGCTTAGTGATTGTCGTCTCTCCTTTAATTTCGTTAATGGAAGATCAAGTCAACGCCCTGTTATCCTTTGGTGAAAAAAAAGTCGTGGCACTCAATTCGACGCTGCAATCGTTCGAAAAAGAATTTATCTTAAAACAATTACACCAACTAAAATTTTTATTTTTAAGTCCAGAGATGTTGTTACAACCACCTGTCTTAGCCGCCTTAAAAACACAAACAATCGCCTTATTTGTCGTGGATGAAGCGCACTGTGTTTCGCAGTGGGGGATTGATTTTCGTCCCGAGTATCGCAATTTATCGATTGCGAAACAACAACTAGGAAACCCCGTCACGTTAGCCTTGACCGCAACGGCGAATGCAGACGTGCAACGCGATATCCAAACATTGCTCTTAAAAGAAGACGCACAACTCTTTCGGGAGTCGGCCAATCGCGAAAACATTGCGTTATTTGTCGAAATGACGAAAGACAAAAAAGCAAGTCTCGCCAGTCGTCTCGCTACGATTGAAGGCTCAGCGATTATTTATTGTGCTACCAGAAAAAACGTCGAAATGCTTTATCATGAACTGAAAGAAAGATATGCTATCGGATATTATCATGGTGGGCTGGATTATCAACAGCGCGCTTTTTTACAAAAACAATTTCAAGAACAACAATTACAGTTTTTAATTGCGACCAATGCGTTTGGCATGGGGATCAATAAAAGTAACATCCGCCTGGTGATTCATTATGATTTACCAGATAGTATGGAAAATTATATGCAGGAAATTGGACGAGCGGGGAGAGATCAACAACAAAGCTATGCCATTTTACTGTATCAAGAAGGCGATGAACAAATTCACTATTATTTTCAACAACATACACGCCTAAAACGACAAGAATTAGCCTATCAAGTCGAACATCAAATCGAACTCCCTTTAGATGACTTACAAGAAAAATGGCGCCAACAAGGAGCGATTGAAGGGATGACGACTTTTTTAACTTCTTTGAAAAAAAACGAAACGTTAAAACAACAAAAATTAAGCGAAATGCTTGATTACATCCATTGGCAAGGCTGCCGCAGACAACGTATGCTCGCCTCGTTAGACGAAAGTGTTACGCGTTTTCCAGCCAAATGTTGTGATTATCACGGGGCCACCATGGACCTCGGCACGCCCACAAGTCAAAAAGAAAAACGGGGAACAAAAGACTGGCAAGAAATATTACAAAGAATGTTTAAAGATTAAAAAAGCTTATGAAATTATTAAGACAGGAAGTATTTTCCTATGGTATAATACTGCGAAGAGAACTAGGAGGGCAAAGATATTGAGTAGAAAAAAGAAACGCAACGATAATCAAGAAGAAACAAACGAATTATGGGAACAACCGATCTACGATACTGAAGGAGAAGAGACTTATAGTCGTTCTCAAAAACGCAACAAAAAGAAAAGCAATACAGCCTTTCTGACGACTGTATTAATCTTAATTTTCTTAATTGTAGCCATTCCCATTTCAGCAGGAGTCTGGGCTTTATACACAAAAAATAATCCCGAAGCAACCTCAAAAACAACAGAGACAACAATGAGTTCAACGGTTGACTCGAGCTCATTTAGCAGTGAATCTTCAACAGTAGAATCATCTAGTCTCGAAACAAGTGAGACAAGTACAGAATCTACCACTGTTGAATCACAAGAAGTCGTTGTACCTCCTGTTGATAAACCAGAAACAGAAGTGACACCAACACCTGAAACACCGACGGACGCTGAAACAGAGCAAAACCAAGCAACCGAAGGCGATTATATTGAAGTTTTAGCTGGTGAAGGTCCAAATGCTGTTGCTGCACGTGCCGGTATTTCTGTGGATGAACTTTATCGTTTAAATAACATGACTCCAGATAACTATTTCTTAAGTCCAGGCCAACAACTAAGAATTCGTTAAAAAACCGTCGCGGCGGTTTTTTTTCACGTAAAACACAAACAAGGGGTTTAAATCATGAAAGAAATCAATATCGCAATTGATGGTCCCGCATCATCAGGCAAAAGTACAGTGGCAAAAATTTTAGCCAAAAATTACGGCTATATTTATACCGATACCGGCGCAATGTATCGAGGAGTGACCTATTTAGCGATTAAACATCACGTGCCATTTTCAGACGAAGAAGAACTGGTGGCATTGCTTGATCGCTATCCAATTACGTTCGAACAAACAAGCGATGGTCAAAAAGTCTACGCAAATGGGGAAGAAATCACGGAGGCGATTCGCCAAAACGATGTCACCAATGGGGTATCTGAGGTATCCGCGTGGTCAAAAGTGCGCGAAAAACTCGTTGAAGTTCAAAAAGCAATCGCGAAAAACGGAGGCGTCGTCATGGATGGACGCGATATCGGAACGGCCGTCTTACCAACTGCCGAAGTCAAAATCTTTTTAGTCGCGAGTGTGTTAGAAAGAGCCGAACGTCGCTTTAAGGAAAATCAAGCTAAAGGGATCATGACCGATTTTGACACATTAAAACAAGAAATTGAACAAAGAGACTATCTGGATTCGACGCGGGAAGTATCCCCTTTACGCCAAGCCGAAGATGCAGTGAAAGTCGATACGACTGGTTTGAGTATTTCGGAAGTCGTAAGTGTCATCGAACAAATCGTGGAAACAAAAAAAAATAACCAAAATCGTTGATATTTTGAGCTCTTTTCTTTCAAATGAAAAAGAAAAGAGTTTTTTTGATGAAAAGATGAGAAATCGCTTTATTTTTATCTCAGAATAGCATACACTTAAGGTAGAACCGTTTTAAATTAGAATGAATGTTGTTAGGAGGACGCTTGTCATGACAGAATTTGAAAACAATCAGGTAGAATCTGGAAATGAATCAATGGAAGCCGCATTGGAAAGTTTCCAAGAAGTAAATGTGGGAGACGTTGTCAAAGGTGAGGTATTAGCCCTTGAAGACCGTCAAGCGATTGTAGGGATTGAAGGTGCAGGTGTTGAGGGCGTAATTCCCGCGAAGGAATTATCGACTTTACCCGTAGAGGATATCAATGAAGTTGTTAAAGTGGGAGACGTCCTAGATTTAGTCGTTATCTCTACTATTGGCAAAGATAAAGAAAATGGCAGTTATTTACTATCTAAACGTCGCTTAGACGCGAAAAAAGTTTGGGAAGAGATTGAAATAGATTTTAAAGAAGGAAAAATTATTGAAGCACCTGTTACGAACGTCGTTAAAGGCGGCTTAGTCGTTGATGTGGGTGTTCGTGGTTTCGTTCCAGCATCAATGGTTGAAGATCACTTTGTCGATGATTTCGAAAGTTATAAAGGCCAAACTATGACCTTTAAAATCATTGAAATTGAACCATCTGAAAATCGTTTAATTTTATCACACAAAGCCGTTGTCGAACTTGAAAAAGCAAGCAAACGTGAAGAATTACTTGCAACTATCAAAGAAGGCGATCAAATTGAAGGAACGGTAGCACGTTTAACAGACTTTGGCGCATTCGTTGATTTAGGTGGCGTAGACGGTCTCGTTCACGTTTCAGAAATCGCACATACACACATTGCAAAACCAAGCGATGTCTTAACTGTTGGCGACAAAGTTCAAGTCTCAGTCTTATCCGTTGATCCATTAAAAGATCGCGTATCACTTTCGATTAAAGATACGTTGCCTGGACCATGGTCTGATATCGAAAACAAAGCAAGTGTTGGCACGACCTTAGAAGGAACCGTGAAGCGTTTAACAAGCTTTGGCGCATTCGTTGAAGTCTTCCCTGGCGTTGAAGGACTTGTGCATATTTCGCAAATTTCACACAAACACATTGCAACACCGCATGAAGTGTTAACAGAAGGCGATAAAGTCCAAGTGAAAGTCTTAGAAGTGCATCCAGAAGAACATCGAATTGCGTTGAGCATTAAAGCCCTCGAAGAAAAACCGGAGAGCGAAGTTGCCAAAGAAATCGAAGAAGCCGAAGAAGCCTACGTGTTACCTGAAGAATCAACAGGTTTTACGATGGGTGATATTTTAGGCGATGCCTTAAAAGATAATAATGAATAAATGAATGAGAGTCTGTGAGAAATCGCAGACTCTTTTTGTATGCACAAATCTTATCCTTGTCAAAATAAAGTCGAGTGAGGCTCATAAAGGAAGAATAAAGCGCAATCTTGTTCTTTGTATTAAAAAAAGCGGTTTTATCACAGGGAATACTTGCAAGTTTCCTTTTCATTAGGTAAACTAGGTTAGTTGAAAGTCAAGTGAAGCTGTCTGAGTGAATCGGATAACTTTTAGTGAAAAATAAATGACTAATGGAGGAATAACATGGCAAATCCAACAATTGCAATTGTCGGCCGTCCGAATGTAGGGAAATCGACTCTGTTTAATCGTATTGCTGGGGAACGTATCTCAATCGTGGAAGATACCCCAGGCGTAACCAGAGACCGGATTTATGCAACAGGAGAGTGGTTAGGCAAAGAATTTAGTATTATTGATACCGGTGGGATTGATTTAGGCGATGAACCATTCATGGATCAAATCCGTCACCAAGCCGAAATCGCAATCGAAGAAGCAGACGTCATCATTTTTGTCGGAAGTGGACAAGAAGGCGTAACCGATGCCGATGAATTAGTGGCACGTATTTTATTTAAGAGCAACAAACCGGTGATTTTGGCGGTCAATAAAGTCGATAATCCTGAGATGCGGAATGAAATTTATGAATTTTATTCGTTAGGATTAGGCGATCCGTACCCTGTATCAGGGAGTCATGGTTTAGGACTAGGAGACGTCTTAGATGAAGCCATTAGACATTTTAGCACCGAAATCGAACCAGAAGAAGAAGGCGTGATTAAATTTAGTTTAATCGGTCGACCAAACGTTGGTAAATCTTCATTGATTAACGGAATCTTAGGCGAAGAACGCGTGATTGTTTCAGAAATCGAAGGAACGACACGTGACGCGGTTGATACCCATTTCGTTGGGGAAAACGGACAGAAATTCACCATGATTGATACTGCCGGGATGCGTAAACGAGGAAAAGTTTACGAAAGTACCGAAAAATATAGTGTCATGCGGGCGATGCGAGCGATTGAACGCTCAGACATTGTGTTATTCGTCATCAATGCCGAAGAAGGAATTCGCGAGCAAGATAAGCGAATTGCTGGTTACGCACATGAAGCAGGACGTGGCTTGATCATCGTTGTGAACAAGTGGGATTTAGTTAAAAAAGATACGAACTCCATGCGTGATTTTGAACAAGAAATTCGCGATGAATTCCAATACTTAGACTATGCTCCAATCATTTTTGTCTCAGCTGTGACGAGACAACGCTTGAATAAGCTCCCTGAATTAATTGAAAGAGTGAGTGAAAGCCAAAACTTGCGGATTCCATCATCCGTCTTAAACGATGTTATTATGGACGCCGTGGCTATTAACCCAACACCAACCGACAAAGGCCGTCGCTTGAAGATTTTCTATTCGACACAAGTTGCGGTAAAACCACCCGCATTTGTAATCTTTGTGAACGAAGAAGAACTGATGCATTTCTCTTACGCACGATTCTTGGAAAACCAAATCCGCAATGCCTTTACATTTGAAGGAACGCCGATTCGAATCATTGCGCGTCGAAGAAAATAAAGATTTTACCATAGTTGCGATAATTTGACAAAGGAATTTTTATTATCCTAAAAAAAAGCCTTTAAATTGTTAAAACCCTTGATATTATAGGGTTCTTGTGATAACGTTATAACAGAATATTGATGAGGTAAATCAATATTTATTCGCAATGATTGGACCACTCAATCTTGCGAACATGTCATTCAATAGACCAATTTTCAGGAGGTGAAACCATCCATGGCAAACAAAGCAGAATTAATCGAAAAAGTTGCATCAGCAACAAACTTAACAAAAAAAGACGCGACTGCAGCAGTTGACGCTGTATTCTCAACAATTCAAGACGCTTTAGCTAACGGCGAAAAAGTTCAATTAATCGGTTTTGGTAACTTCGAAGTACGCTCTCGTGCAGCGCGTAAAGGACGTAACCCTCAAACTGGCGAAGAGATCCAAATCCCTGAAAGCAAAGTACCTGCATTCAAACCGGGTAAAGCTCTTAAAGACGCAGTGAAATAGAACGTGTTTAAAACCGCTGATACCGTTTGGTTTCAGCGGTTTTTTTGGTTCTACAACTTTTAGCGTTGAGGAACATGTCTCTATAAGAGCAACTCTTTTGTTTTTATAAGGAATGGATGAATAATAGAGAAATAAGACTACTCCAAAAATTTCACGTTAATTTTTGGAGTAGTCTTATTTAATATAGTACGATTTAGAATTAAATGATATTAAAAGTGATAAATTTCTAAAAATGATTATTTGATGAGAAAATATGATATAATAACATTAGTTTTAGAAAACGTTTTAATAAAATTTTTAGCAAAAAAAAAAGCGCCGAGACAGCGCCACTCTAGTAGAGTTGATTACGGACTAAGCCTTATTTTAACTCGCCATGTTGATTCGAATGCTACCAACAATTTCATTATACCAAATTTAAAACAAAGTTCAAGCAATATCCTACGATAGGAGGCATCAAACTAGGAAAAAATATTCTCATCATGTACAGGTGGAGTTATTAATTTTTGATGTTTTTTTGTGTATCTATATTCTTATAAAATGTTTATTGGGTGAGGAAAATGTTTTTTCTCTAGAGTGATGAACAAATCGATTCATTTTATAAATTGAAAAAATAATTTTTGAGAAAGAAATGGAGGTAATTAAATGAGTAATGGGTATACGATAGGGTTAGACATTGGGACAAACAGTGTGGGCTACGCAGTGGTTAAAGATGATTATACGTTAGTAATGAAAAAAATGAAGGTACTAGGAAACACTGATAAAAAGGTCATAAAGAAAAACTTTTGGGGTGTCCGTCTTTTTGAAGAAGGGCTGACTGCTGAAGCAAGACGTCTCAGTCGAACCACGCGCCGACGCTACACACGTAGAAGGAAAAGGTTAGAAGAACTACAAAAAATATTCCATGGAGAAATGGAAAAAGTTGATCGCAATTTTTTTATTCGATTAGAAGATAGTTTTTTAGTGAAAGAAGAAAAAAGACGTGAACAGTACCCAGTCTTTGGAACCTTAGAAGAAGAAGAGCGATATCATAGAGAATTCCCGACAATTTATCATTTACGAAAACAACTAGCAGATTCAACTGAAAGAGCTGATATCCGTCTAGTCTATTTAGCGTGCACGCATATTTTAAAATATCGAGGTCATTTTTTGATTGAAGGTGATTTAGACCCCGCTAATTCATCGGTTAAAGAATTATTCAAAATATTTTTACAAGAGTATAACCGTGTGTTTACAGTACAAGAAGATGGGAGTTTAATTAATTATTTGGATAATTCGATTGAAATTGGTCAAATCACAAAAGAGAAAGTATCGCGGACCAAGAAAGTTGAAAATATATTAGCTTTATTTCCAAATGAAAAACGAAATGGTACACTTGCTCAATTTTTAAAACTGATTATCGGATTAAAAGGAAATTTCCAAACTGTTTTTGAATTAGACGAGAAAATTCAACTAGAAATTCCAAAAGAATCCTATGAAGAAGATCTGTCTACGTTATTAGAAACAATTGGTGATGAATATACAGAATTATTTATCGCAACTAAAAATCTTTATGATGCTATTGTGCTGTCGAATATTTTGGTAGTGGACAATACTTCGACGAGAGCAAAATTATCAGCGTCGATGATACAACGCTATGATGAACACAAAAATGATTTACAAAAATTAAAAAAATTCATTAAAATACACTTACCTGAAACGTATTCAGCCATGTTTAAAGACAATACCCAAAAAGGATATGCGGGCTATATTGATGGTGGTGTTTCACAGGGTGATTTTTATCAGTACGTCAAAAAATTGATTGAGGGTATCGATGGATCGGACTATTTTCTTAAGAAAATAGAACAAGAAAATTTTTTAAGAAAACAACGAACGTTTGATAACGGAGCGATTCCGCATCAAATTCATTTGGCAGAATTAAATGCAATACTAGAAAATCAATCTCATTTTTATCCTGCTTTGAAAGATAATTGCATGAAAATTATCGAAATGTTTAAGTTTCGTATCCCATATTTTATTGGCCCCTTAGCCAAAGGGAATAGCCAATTTTCTTGGTTAGTTCGGAAAACAGATGAAAAAATACAACCTTGGAACATCAGAGAAATTATCGACTTTGAATCATCAGCGACGAAGTTTATCGAAAGAATGACGAACCATGATACTTATTTACCGGATGAAAAAGTATTACCTAAACAGAGTTTGATGTATCAAAAATTTTTGATTTTTAATGAATTGACTAAAGTAAGTTACACCGACGATAGAGGCAAAGTATTAAATTTTTCGAGCGAAGAAAAAATTGATGTTTTCAATAAGTTATTCAAAGTAGAACGTCAAGTTACGCAAAAAAAATTAGAAAAATTTTTGCAAAATGAATATCATATTGAAACTCCAACGGTTCATGGCATTGAAAATAAATTTAATAGTAACTACGCAACATATCATGATTTCAGCAAAATTTCGGGTATAAAAGAACTACTCGATCAAGCTGAAAATGATGAGATATTTGAAGAAATTATCAAAATATTGACATTATTTGAAGATCGTAAAATGATAGAGAATCAAATTTCTGAATTTGATACAATCTTGACTAAAAAAATGATAAAAGAATTAGCACGAAAAAAATATACAGGTTGGGGACGCTTATCATATAAATTAATCAATGGAATTCGTGATCAAGAAACAAATAAAACTATTTTAGACTTTCTGATTGAAGATGATGCGCAAAATAAAAATATTAATCGTAATTTCATGCAACTAATTAATGAAGATACATTATCATTTAAAGCAATCATTAAAGAAGCTCAATTTATCGGGGATGATGATCCGATTGAGGAAATCGTATATCAGTTAACGGGTAGTCCAGCTATTAAAAAAGGGATTCTACAGAGTATCAGAATTGTCGACGAAATTGTTAGTATTATGGGGAGTGTCCCAAAAAATATTACAATCGAAATGGCACGCGAAAACCAAACAACTGCGCGAGGAAAACAGAACGCTAAACCAAGATTGAAGTCGCTGGAAGATGCTATGAAAGAATTAGGTAGTAACTTGTTGACACGTAATCCCGTTGATAACAAGAAATTGCAAATTGATCGGGTCTATTTATATTATTTGCAAAACGGGAAAGATATGTATACGGGAGAAGACTTAGATTTAGAAAACTTATCGTCCTATGATATCGATCACATTATTCCACAAAGTTTTATTAAAGATGATTCGCTAGATAATAGAGTTCTCGTTAGCGCAAGATCAAATAGAGACAAGTCAAATGACGTACCTAAAATGGCGATAGTTAACAAAATGCTTCCACTTTGGAACGAGCTAAAAAAATCTAATCTTATAAGCCAACGAAAATATGATCACCTAACGAAAGCACTTCGAGGGGGGTTAACTGATGAAGATAAGGCGATTTTTATTAAACGCCAACTAGTCGAAACAAGACAAATTACCAAACATGTTGCTCAAATTTTAGATAAAAGATATAACACCAAAATAAATCATGAAGGAAAAAAAATCAGAGAAGTGGACGTTATTACACTAAAATCTAGTTTAGTTAGTCAATTCCGAAAACAATTTGATATTTATAAAGTTAGAGAAATAAATGACTATCACCATGCTCATGATGCCTATCTTAATACGATTGTTGCGAATGTGTTGATTAAAAGATATCCTCAGCTAAAACCAGAATTTGTATATGGGGATTACCTAAAATACAATTCATTTGCAGCTAATAAAGCAACAGCTAAGAAAAATACCTATACTAATATTATGTTGTTTTTTGCTAGCGATGAACGCGTAATCAACAAAGAAAGTGGAGAAGTTATTTGGAATAAAAAAACGGATATCTCAACAATCAAAAAAGTATTACAGTCTAAACAAATGAATATTGTCAAAAAAGTGGAGAGACAAAAAGGCGGATTTTCGAAAGAAACAATTAAACCTAAAGGAGATTCTAATAAATTAATTCCACGAAAAACGGGGTGGAATCCCTCGAAATATGGTGGGTTTGATAGTCCGATTATTTCATACTCTGTGGCATTTACGTACGAAAAAGGAAAAGCTAAAAAGAGAGCGCAACAAATACTAGGGATTACAATCATGCAACGTCAAGCTTTTGAAACGAATACTACATTATTTTTAGAAAAACTTGGATATCTGAATCCTCAAATCGTATTGATATTACCAAAATATTCTTTGTATGTTCTACCGGACGGCAGAAGACGATTGATATCAGGAGGTAAAGAAGCACAAAAAGCGAATCAATTAGTCTTGCCAGATCATTTGGTAGCGTTACTCTATCATTCGTTACGTTACGATAAACTGAAGTATCCAAGAAGCTATAATTACGTTAATACACACAAAGAACAATTTTCGGAAATTGTCAATCAAGTGATTAACTTTTCTCAAAAATATATCTTAGCTGAAAAAAATCAAAAAAATATCTTAGAAATATATGAAAAAAATAAAAATCGCGATGTCAAAAAAATTGCAGAGTCATGTGTGAATTTGTTAGGATTAACGTCACAAGGCGCACCGTCAGATTTTAAATTCTTTGATCAGACAATGCCTAGATACCGTTATACAACAATCACTGAAGCTTGGAAAGGCACGGTGATTCACCAATCAATTACAGGTATGTATGAAACAAGAATAACTTTGGAGGGATAGCTATGGGATGGCGAACCATCGTTGTAAATACTCATTCGAAATTATCATATTCCAATAATCACTTGGTTTTTAAAAATACAAGAACAACAGAAAAAATTCATTTGTCTGAAATTGATATTATCTTGTTGGAAACAACAGATATTATCATCACAACAATGTTGATTAAGCGATTGATTGATGAGAATATTTTACTATTATTTTGTGATGACAAACGCTTACCAATAGGTAAACTCCTACCTTTTTACGCCCGACACGATTCAAGTTTACAGCTAAAGCGACAGCTCGAATGGACTCAACAGAAAAAAATTGAAGTATGGACAGCTATCATTTCTCAAAAGATATTAAACCAAACACAGCATTTAACGCAGCGGATTTTCGATGAAAAAGCATATGCACTAATGACATTACACGAAACATTAGAACCTTTTGATCCAACAAACAGAGAAGGGCATGCAGCAAGGATTTATTTTAATACGTTGTTTGGTAATGACTTTTCGAGGGAGCAAAATAATGATGTTAATGCTGGTTTGAACTATGGTTATACCTTGCTAATGAGTATATTTGCTAGAGAAATTGTGAAATCAGGCTGTATGACTCAATTTGGCTTGAAACATGCCAATCAATTTAATGAATTTAACTTAGCAAGTGATTTAATGGAACCATTTAGACCACTAGTCGATCAGATTATATTTGAGTCAAGAAACCAAAATTTCACCAAAATGAAACGCAACTTATTTGAATTATTTAACAGCACATACTATTACCGAAATAAAGAAATGTTTTTAACAAATATCATCAGCGATTATACGAAAAAAGTGATTAAAGTTTTGAATCATGAACAAGAAAGTATACCCATATTTAGGTTATGAGTTATCGTTTTATGAGAATGGTCCTCATGTTTGATATGCCCTCGCAAACCGCTGATGAGCGTAAGGTATATCGTCAATTCAGAAAATTTTTAATTAGTGAAGGTTTTATTATGCATCAGTTTTCGGTTTATAGTAAATTGCTGCTGAATGACAGTGCGAATAAAGCGATGATTAATCGGTTAAAAGCGAAGAATCCTAAAAAAGGGCATATTACTGTTTTGACCGTGACCGAAAAACAATTCGCTCGAATGGTCTATCTAAATGGTGAAAAGGATGATAGAGTAGCCATCTCGGATGCTCGGATTATTTATCTAGGGGAGGCGCCAGATGCTGAGTCTTAATTTTCCGTTACTAGATTCGTCTATCCAACTTAATTGTTCGACAATCCTAGTGTTAAAAAAAACTGAAATATTTAGTAACATAGTGAAATTGTTTGCTGAATATACAGAAGATAACGAACTGAAGTTGTATGATCATAAATATACTTCAATAAAAGAATCACAGCTTCTAGTAATTACAGATATATTAGGCTATTCATTCCATTCAACATCTATGGTAAAATTAATTTATACCGATTTAGAGAGTCAATTGAATGACGTTCCTGAAATTAAATCAGAACTAGAGCGCTTAACGATAGAAATTAACAATCTGATTACCACACAATTACTACAACATGAACTCAATTTGGAAAGTCAAGAACCTACTTTGACAAGTTTATTTGCAAGTTATAATGTAAAAATAGCCACTTATTATCAAAGTATTTTTGAAAAATGTTTAGAGTTGATCCATGTATTCAAGTATCTTCGGAAAAAGAAATTGCTCGTATTTATCAATATTTGTAGCTATTTAACAGAAAAAGAAATGGCTACATTGCTAGAGGAAATCTCTTTAGTGAATATTTCAGTCTTATTTATCGAACCTAACGAAGTCTATCAATTCCAACAATATGTGATGGATGAAGACTATTGTTTGTTTGAAATAAAGCCGTAGTATTGTTCTTTGAAAACAGAATAGTTGTGAATTTATCATCAGAAGTATTCGAGAACTGAAACTTTGCTATGGGTAAATGGCGCGATTACGAAACCTTTTTAAGTTCTACGAGGTTTTAGAGCCATGTTGTTTCGAATGCTTCCAAAACCATGTGTTCTAACGCCTGCTGCATTCGACCGTTTTAGAGCCATGTTGTTTCGAATGCTTCCAAAACCGATTAGCCCTTTATACTTGCTAAGGTCATGTTTTAGAGCCATGTTGTTTCGAATGCTTCCAAAACGGGGCTTCTATGTTGATGCCTAGTAGTGTTGTTTTAGAGCCATGTTGTTTCGAATGCTTCCAAAACTTATCGTGATCGCGCGTATCTACATGATATGTTTTAGAGCCATGTTGTTTCGAATGCTTCCAAAACGTGTAAGCTGACATTAATCATTTTCTTCGTGTTTTAGAGCCATGTTGTTTCGAATGCTTCCAAAACATACCCAACCAAGTCATGACTTCATTCCAAAGTTTTAGAGCCATGTTGTTTCGAATGCTTCCAAAACTTTTATTGTTTTTATCGCTCTTTTGCCAAAGTTTTAGAGCCATGTTGTTTCGAATGCTTCCAAAACATTGATCGCGCTAAAACCACCTAAAAGCCAGTTTTAGAGCCATGTTGTTTCGAATGCTTCCAAAACACAAAAAGCAATCTATTCTTCCCTGGCTCTGTTTTAGAGCCATGTTGTTTCGAATGCTTCCAAAACATTACAGTTAGGCAAGGTTTATCAGAGGTTGTTTTAGAGCCATGTTGTTTCGAATGCTTCCAAAACCAATCGGACGGACACTACTTTGATACCCGAGTTTTAGAGCCATGTTGTTTCGAATGCTTCCAAAACTCTGGTATTGTGAATGGTACTAATATAACAGTTTTAGAGCCATGTTGTTTCGAATGCTTCCAAAACCTAAAGAAAATCCTGCACGAATATTAGGCAGTTTTAGAGCCATGTTGTTTCGAATGCTTCCAAAACATAAAGTTTAAATCGTCAGCTGGATCATACGTTTTAGAGCCATGTTGTTTCGAATGCTTCCAAAACTTGGGCGTATGGAAACCTCGTGTAGTTGTTGTTTTAGAGCCATGTTGTTTCGAATGCTTCCAAAACACGAGAGCTTAAAATATCGTACTCAATGTAGTTTTAGAGCCATGTTGTTTCGAATGCTTCCAAAACTGTTGGGAAAAGTGATTATACCGTAGCTGTGTTTTAGAGCCATGTTGTTTCGAATGCTTCCAAAACTATTCAAACTTATGAAAAACAGAATTGCACGTTTTAGAGCCATGTTGTTTCGAATGCTTCCAAAACAAAACGTTTAACAGGTGAAGACCGCAAAGTTGTTTTAGAGCCATGTTGTTTCGAATGCTTCCAAAACAGTGACTTCTTCAACTACGTCTGCCACTTCGTTTTAGAGCCATGTTGTTTCGAATGCTTCCAAAACTGGCAGAATTACAAGAACGTAAACTTGACTGTTTTAGAGCCATGTTGTTTCGAATGCTTCCAAAACTAGCGGTTTTAATTCAAAAGCTTTGGTTGTGTTTTAGAGCCATGTTGTTTCGAATGCTTCCAAAACAATGTTTTCAGGTGATGTGTCAATCGGCATGTTTTAGAGCCATGTTGTTTCGAATGCTTCCAAAACTGGCATAAAACTTTGAAAGTAGAGCGGCCGTTTTAGAGCCATGTTGTTTCGAATGCTTCCAAAACCGAAGGAAAAAAAGGTAAAAGCCTTGTCGAGTTTTAGAGCCATGTTGTTTCGAATGCTTCCAAAACAGATAACTAAACCTCGATATATTTCAACCGGTTTTAGAGCCATGTTGTTTCGAATGCTTCCAAAACTCCTGTACTTCACATATGAATACTTCAGTGGTTTTAGAGCCATGTTGTTTCGAATGCTTCCAAAACTGCTTGGTGGGAAGTCTTACTGCATAATGTGTTTTAGAGCCATGTTGTTTCGAATGCTTCCAAAACGGTGTCTTTTTTTATAAAAATTGGTTCTGTGTTTTAGAGCCATGTTGTTTCGAATGCTTCCAAAACACGGCGGTGTGACGGTCAACCCTGCATAACCGTTTTAGAGCCATGTTGTTTCGAATGCTTCCAAAACTAAAATTTTCCGTCCTGCGTACATTCATAAGTTCTAGAGCCATGTTGTTTCGAATGCTTTCAAAACTACACAATCCAGAAAACGCCCACGCAATCGGTTTTAGAGCCATGTTGTTTCGAATGCTTCCAAAACTTCCAAAACGAAGAGCGCAGTATCGAAGATTTTGAGGACTGTTTTAGAGCCATGCTGTTTCGAATGCTTCCAAACGCGTCTATAAAATTTCAATCCATGCACCCTGTAAGTTTTAGAGCCATGTTTTTTTTGAATGCGATCAATAAATTGTTAAAAAATAAATCGATGTTAATTCACAATTATTTCTGTGATCATAATTCTGTTTTCACATAATATTTTATATGCTGTTTAGATTTTTAATATTATATTATTGTTTTTAGCTATCTATGGGATAAATCCTATAGAATGATTATTGCGATTTCGACTGTCTAACAGTATTTGTTAGACAGTTTTTCCATTTCTCCATTAAATTTTAAATATTCTGACAAAACTAATTGACTTTTAATAAAGTTAACTGTATATTATAAAGACATTAAAACAAATTCATTTAAGAGGAGACGATTTCGATGCAATTCACGAATGACCTATATTTATTAGTCATTATTATTAGGTAAAGGACTTAGAACACAGGGGAGCTACAATCCACTTGTTTGAGTCCTATTCGTGTTACGAAATGGGATTCTCGCAAAAGAGTATCCTATCTGATTGATAGAAGGATGCTCTTTTTTTATTCGATATTTTGTATTTTGGTAGATGAGAATTTCCACAACACAAATAGAAGAGATTGAATTGTTTACTTAAAAATTAGGAGGAATTTTGATGGAGAATAGACAAATTAAAGACGAAGCCCAACAATCGTACTCCGGTGCCCAACTGTTGTTGCGTTGTTTGGGACAACAGGACGTGGAAATGATCTTTGGTTATCCAGGTGGAGCCGTTTTACCAATTTACGATGCGTTATATGATGCGGAGATTCCGAATATTTTGACTCGTCATGAGCAAGGCGCGGTTCATGCGGCGCAAGGATACGCAAAATCGACTGGCAAGCCTGGTGTGGTGTTAGTGACGAGTGGTCCGGGTGCGACGAATGTGGTGACAGGGATTGCGGACGCGATGGCGGATTCAACACCGCTAGTCGTGATTACGGGGCAAGTGGCGAGTCCAGTGATTGGCAAGGATGCATTTCAAGAGGCGGATATCTTAGGAATTACCTTACCGATTACGAAACACAATTATCAAGTGCGCTGTATTGAAGATTTGGAACAAACGGTGGCAGAAGCATTTCATATTGCGACGACGGGGCGTAAGGGTCCAGTGGTGATTGATTTACCGAAGGATATGACCTTGGCAGTGACGGATAAAGTGCGTGAAGTGGCGCCGATTCAGATCGAAAGTTATCAACCAAATGTGAATCCTTCTGAGGGACAAATCAATAAATTGATGGCGCAATTGCAAAAGGCGAGTTGCCCAGTCCTTTTAGTAGGTGCTGGGGTGACGGCGGCTGGTGGCGAAGAATTGTTCCGAGCGTTTGTTGACAAATATCATATTCCGACGGTTTCGACGTTACTTGGTTTAGGAGTCTTGCCAAATGGCGCACCTGAGTTTTTAGGAATGGGTGGCATGCATGGGAGCTATGCGGCAAATATGGCGTTAGCGGAATGTGATTTTCTATTAAATATTGGCAGTCGCTTTGATGATCGCTTGGCAAGTTGTCCGCCAGAGTTTGCGCCGCATGCGACGATTGCCCATATTGATATTGATCCGGCTGAAATCGGCAAAGTGATTGATACGGATATTCCGATTGTTGGCGATGCAAAGGTAGCGTTAGAAAAACTTTTGGCGTATCCGTATCAACCGATTCAGATGACGCTTTGGCAAGAGCTTTGTCAACAACGCAAGAAGAGTTATCCGTTTACGTTTGATCGTGAGAACACGGACGAAATTAAGCCACAACGTTTGATTGAAAAAATCGGTGAAATGACGAAAGGCCAAGCGTATGTTGCGACAGATGTGGGTCAACATCAAATGTGGGTGGCGCAGTATTATCCCTTTAGCTTTGGACGCCAAATCATTACAAGTGGTGGCTTAGGAACGATGGGGTACGGAATTCCAGCTGGGATTGGCGTGCAGTTTGCACATCCGGACAAAGAAGTAATTGTGTTTGTTGGCGATGGCGGCTTCCAGATGACGAATCAAGAGTTAGCGATTTTGAATGAGTTTCAATTGAATGTGAAATTTATTTTGATTAATAATTCATCCTTGGGAATGGTTCGTCAGTGGCAAGAAAGTTTCCACGGCAATCGTCGTTCGGCGTCGGTCTTTACGAATCATCCTGACTTCATTAAATTAGCGGAAGCGTATGGCATTAAAGGGACGAAGTTAAGCAATCCGGCGACGTTTGAAGCTGAGCTGGAAGAAGCATTCACCTACAAAGGTCCGCAATTAATTGAAGTGGTGGTTTCGAGTAGTGAACATGTGCTACCGATGATTCCATCTGGGATGCCAAATCATAAAATGATTGGAGTGAAGGGCCAATGAGAAGAGTGATTGTTGCCTTAGTGGCGAATAAATCGGGTGTCCTCAGTCGGGTGACGAGTGTGTTAAATCGCCGCCAAGTAAATATTGAAAGTATTTCCGTTGGGGCGACAGAACAGTTCGAGTTGTCCCGCATGACAATTGTCGTGAATGTCTCTGATTTAGCGGAAGCTGAGCGGGTCATTAAGCAATTGAATAAACAAATTGAGGTATTAAAAGTTCTTGATATTACAGGAGACCCTCATATTGAAAGAGAATTGGCGTTAATTAAAGTCAATGCTCCCACAGCGATTCGCTCAGAGATTCAGGCGGTGATTGCCCCGTTTCGAGCAGATATCGTCGATGTGGCGCAAAAAAGCATTATGATTCAAGTTGTGGGAACGCATGAGAAGATTGATGCCTGTATTGAAGTGTTACGCCCCTATGGGTTAAAACAACTCGCTCGTACCGGAATTACCGGACTCGTTCGAGGATAGATGAAAAAATAAAAACAAAAACATATTGGAGGAATTGACAATGGTTAAAGTATATTATGATGAGAACGTGGCAACAGATGAATTAAAAGGGAAAACAATCGCGATCGTGGGTTACGGTTCACAAGGACATGCGCATGCGCAAAACTTACGCGATAATGGCCACAATGTCATCATTGGATTACGTGAAGGAAAATCAGCACAAGCAGCGAAAGAAGACGGCTTTGACGTTTTCCCAGTGAAAGAAGCTGCAGCGAAAGCCGATTTAATCATGATTTTAGCACCTGACGAAATCCAAGGCACACTTTACGAAAACGAAATTGCTCCAAGTTTAGAAGCAGGGAATTCTCTCGTCTTTGCCCATGGATTTAACGTTCATTTTGACGTGATTACACCCCCAGCGGATGTGGATGTCTTCTTAGTGGCACCAAAAGGCCCAGGACATTTAGTGCGTCGTACCTTTACAGAAGGCTTTGCGGTACCAGCGTTATATGCGGTCTACCAAGATGCAACAGGTAAAGCGCAAGAAACAGCTTTAGCGTATGCAAAAGGAATCGGAGCGACTCGTGTGGGCGTGTTAGAAACAACTTTCAAGGAAGAAACAGAAACGGATTTATTCGGAGAACAAGCGGTACTTTGTGGCGGGTTAACAAGTTTAATCGAAGCTGGATTTGAAACATTAGTCGAAGGGGGCTACCAACCAGAGCTTGCATATTTTGAAGTGTGTCATGAATTAAAATTAATCATCGACCTTATTTATGAAGGTGGATTCGGCAAAATGCGTGATTCAATCTCGAATACAGCGGAGTATGGCGACTATGTTTCTGGGCCACGTGTGATTACTTCCGATGTGAAAGATCGCATGAAAGATGTCTTAACGGATATCCAAAATGGGAACTTCGCGAAAGGTTTTGTCGATGATAATGCGAATGGCTTTGCGAACTTCAAACAAATGCGTCAAACACGTAAAGAACACCAAATTGAAACAGTTGGCGAAGAACTACGTAAAATGATGCCGTTTGTTAAATCAGCAGAGTAAGTAAAGCGAGGTGGACCTTTTGGAGTATGTGACGAAAGAACAGATTGAAGCAGCTTATGAAAGTTTTAAAGGAGCAGTCACGCATACTCCTTTGCAATACGATGCTTATTTGTCCCAAAAATATCAAGCCAATGTGTACTTGAAAAGAGAAGATTTACAAAAAGTGCGCTCGTTTAAATTACGTGGTGCGTATCATGCCATTCAACAACGAACAACCCTCGAGTTAAGTCGAGGGGTTGTTTGTGCGAGTGCAGGCAACCATGCGCAAGGCGTGGCGTATACGTGTCGTGAAAAACAAATTCAAGCAACGATTTTTATGCCGACAACGACTCCGCAACAAAAAGTGTCTCAAGTCGCCTTTTTTGGCGGTGATTGGGTGGATATTCGTCTTGTTGGTGATAATTTTGATCTATCGGCTCAAGCAGCGAAAGAATACGCAACCATACAAGGGATGCCCTTCATCGATCCGTTCAATGATCCAGCGATTATCGCCGGTCAAGGAACGGTGGCCCTTGAAATCATGGAAGACTTGCAGAAATTGCAAGTGACGCCTGATTTGGTGGTGTCTGCGATTGGTGGCGGAGGCTTAATTAGTGGCGTGAGTCGCTATGTCAAAGCCGTCAGCCCTCAAACGAAAGTCGTCGGTGTCGAGCCAAAAGGGGCAACGTCAATGCAAGCAGCCTTTGAGGCGGGCCATCCGGTGGCACTTGATCAAATTGATAAGTTTGTCGATGGTGCAGCTGTCAAAGAAGTCGGGAATCATAATTATGTTCACGCCAAAGCATTTGTCGATCAACTCATCGCCATTGATGAAGGGCAAGTTTGTGTGACGATTTTGGAACTCTATAGTAAACAAGCCATTGTGGCAGAGCCTGCCGGTGCACTCAGTGTCGCTGCGTTAGAAGAAATGCGCGAGGCGATCAAAGGCAAGACCATTGTTTGCATTATTAGTGGCGGAAACAATGACAGCAGTCGCATGGCTGAAATTGAAGAACGGGCCCTGATTTATCAAGGTTTAATGAATTATTTTGTGATTCATTTCCCGCAAAGACCAGGCGCGTTAAAAGAATTCGTTAATGACGTTCTCGGTCCCAATGATGACATCACGCGCTTTGAATACACGAAGAAAATCAATCGCGGTACCGGGCCGGTAATTCTGGGTGTGTTATCGAAACAAACAGCGGATTTACCCGATTTGTTTGCACGGATGCTCGCTTTTGATCCGAATTACATTAAATTAAATGAACATCCATCATTATTCACCTTGTTAGTGTAAAGGTATGCAAGACTAAAATTCATGAAAATCACTTCTCAATTAGAAAATTCTTTCTAATTAGGAAGTGATCTTTTTGTCTGAATGAGAGGGGGGAAAATAGGAATATTTAGTTAATATCGGAAATTTATGCTGTTATTTTTGGTGCGTAGTATCACAAACAATAAGAATATTATCGATAACGAAAGTAATGTTTGATAAACGTGCTAGAACAAAGCAACATCCATTGACATCATTGAACCCCAAGCTTATAATTCATTTATAAATATTCTAAATAAGAGAAAGATTCTAATCCAGGCGTAATGACAATGAAAACAGTCATGAATTGTTAATATTTGAACAAAAAGACGTTTTTATAAAAGATGAAAAGGACAATGAAAGTGATGAAACGAAAAAATAACAAAATTAGATGGTCCGATGAATCGGGTATGACGTTAGTCGAAGTCCTCGTCGCGATCGCGCTGATTTCGATGATTGTCACGACCTTTCTTTCTTTTTTTATTCAAGCGGCCAAAACAAATAATCGAACCAGTGATATCAATCGTGCGACGTTCATCGCACAAGCACACTTAGAAACACTCAATCAATACACGTCTTATTCGGAAATTGAGGAAGCGAAGTTGCTTGACGATCAAGAAGAACAAGGATTTTTCATTAAGACGACAATGGACAAGCCGGAAGATAACACAACAATGCTTTATCTGACAAAGGTCACAGTCACAAAGGGAGGAAAAGCCTATGCTGAAATGCAAACCTACCTCACGCTCACCACGCCCCCAAAATAAATGGTGGCGAGTTGATTTCAAAAGTGAAGCAGGCATTACCTTGGTCGAACTCCTGGCTGTCCTTGCGTTGTTGTCGATTATCATCGCATTAGTCGGTTCCGCGCATATGTTTGGCCAAAAGCAATACCGTAAGCAAGCGGCCATTGCGAGTCAATCGAACGAACTGACAATCGGCCTTGCGACAATGACCCGCGAGTTACGCAACTTAAAAGCCAACCAAGTTGAAGTCAAAGAGGGTGCGATTCTAATTGATGGTGTCGTGACGTTTTCACTGATTGACGAAGAACTTCGATCGAAAGAAGCCAGCGTCATCGCGCAGGATATTCAAACGTTCACTGCCACAAAATCAACAGACAAACCAAGTCTCACCATTGTCTTAATCGGCAAAAACGGTACAAAATATGAAACGATGATTTCTTTTAGGGGTGGTTAAGTCCGATGAATAAAAAAAGAAGCGAATGGGCTAACGAAGAAGGTAGCGCTCTCGTCTTAACATTAATGATTTTTTTAGTCTTAACCGTTTTAGCCACGTCCATTAGTTTTTTAACCGTCGGCAGTTTTCGCTTAAGTGACATTAACCGAGACGGCACTTCCGCCTTTTATATCGCCGAAGCCGGCGCCAAAAAAGCGTATGAAAAAGCCAGTCAAGAGGTGATGAAAACATATGAAGCGACAACGACAACGACTAGCAGCGACTTCTATGCGGCACTAGATGCCCTCTTTCTAAATGAACTAAATGAAGAAATTTCATTCGACAAACAATTCGGCGATGATGCAAAGGCCAACGTAACCTTCACCGGAAGCAGTAGCAATCCCGGGAAGTACACGCTAACCTCTACCGGCTCTGTCGGGGGGAAAACCCGAACCGTTCAAAAACAATTCGACGTCGCTTGGGTCGATAAAGGCGGATCAGGTGGGTTGCCGGCTTTGCCAGAGAATGCGGCGTTGATGACGAAGGGTAAGACAGATATTAAAGGGGCGTCATTAACTGGTAATATTTATACAACATCTACTGGAGATGGTAGTTTTATAATTGGAAATCCAAGTTTTAAAAATACGAAAATATTTTTTCCGATAGACGTTGACAAGAAAAAGCTATTTTCATACCCTGATTGGTATGAAAATGAAGGTCATCTGCCAGAACGTGAACCATTTGATTCTAAAAAAATTAAATGGTCAGATTATGATGCTTTATTTAGTAAAATAAAGATTCCCAAACAAACAAGTAATACAAAATCACTAGGAAATATCAATGCAGGTGGCAGCGACCCCTATACTTTAGAAATAACGACAAAAGAAATTTATATTCCGCAATTAATGATTGGTGGTTACATACCTTTTATTCTAGAACCAACATATGAAGATACGGTCATATTTGTTGATGATTGGAATACATCAGCAATTAGAGTTGAGATAAAAGGTGATAAAAAAGTAACGATTGTTGTTAAAAATGATTTGCAAATAGGAGGAACGCTATACTTTAACGCTGATAAAAATAAGATAGGATCACCAAATCAACTTAATTTAATTTATCTAGGGAACAATCATGTTACCTTGCCTGGTGGAGGTGGGGGATTAATTAATGCCAATATTATTATTGAAAAAGCAACTCTTAGTGCCAATACGACGAAAATTAATGGAATAATTTATTCTGGGGGATCTAAGGTTTCATTAGATGGATCAGCAAGTGGTTCTAAAATTATGTTGATTGCTCCTAAAGCAGAAGTCTTCATTTCTGGTTCTAACGATATGCTAGGAACTGTGATTGCTAATAATTTTACATTAAATTGGGGAAAATTAAACTACGCCCCCATCGACACTTCCGGCTTCCCAGTCGGATCAGGTGGTCCGTCAACGACACCAACACTAGAAGACTTACTTAAAAGTGGACCAATTTTAGAACAGTAAAGGATGTGAATACATGGAAACGACAGGAAAGAAAAAGCTCGGAGATTTATTAAAAGAAGCGGGTCTAGTGACGGAAGTTCAAATTCAGGACGTGCTGGCACAAAAGAAACGGGACCAAAAATTAGGCGATGCGTTGGTGGAACAAGGGTTTATTACCGAAAAGCAATTGCTAGATGTCTTAGAAATCCAATTGAAATTGGATAGTGTCTCCTTGTATCAGTATCCGATTGATATTTCGTTGACGAATTTAATTCAAAAAGATTTCGCTCGTAGCAAGTTATTACTCCCAATTAAAAAGGAAGATTCGCGTCTGATTGTGGCGATGAACGATCCGCTTGACTTTTATGCGATTGAAGAGTTAGAATTCTCGACGGGTTATGTGGTAATACCGGTGATTGCGACGCGCGATGACTTATTACAGACGATTAACCGGCTCTATGATTCGGAAGAGGTTTCGATTGAATACATTGAGGGGGAAGATGCCCCAGCGGTGAAAGTCTTCAATCAGTTACTGGAAACCGGGGTCTCACTAAAGGCGTCCGATATCCATCTGGATCAAACGGAACATCACGTGTTAGTGCGTTACCGGATTGACGGGGTGCTTCGTAGTGAGCGGCCGTTGCCGAAGTTGCTGATGAATTCGTTAGTGGCTCGGATTAAAATCATGGCGGGTGTGAACGTGACGGAATCTCGTTTGCCGCAAGATGGGCGGATTAGTACGAATATTTTAGGCAAAAAAGTCAATTTACGGGTTTCGACTTTGCCGACGGTGCATGGCGAAAAAGTCGTGATTCGGATTTTGGATCGCTCGAATGTCTTTAATAAAGTGTCCGATATTGGCTTAGAAGACGATACGTTGAAGGATTATCAAGCACTGATTAAGCAACCTTCAGGCTTGATTTTATTAACGGGTCCGACAGGTTCGGGGAAAACCTCAACGCTTTATGGGTCAATCAATGAATTAAATACCGTCGATAGTAATATTATTACAATTGAAGATCCGGTGGAGTATCAACTGGAAGGAATCAACCAAGTTCAAGTAAATAGTCCGATTGGTTTGACGTTTGCGGCTGGCTTGCGTTCGATTTTACGTCAAGACCCGAATATTATCATGGTCGGCGAAATTCGAGACCGCGAAACCGCTGAAAATAGTGTGCGGGCGGCCTTGACAGGTCACTTAGTCTTTAGTACGCTTCATACGAATAGTGCGATTGAAGCCGTTCCGCGTCTATTAGACATGGGTGTCGAGTCGTATTTGATTGTCTCTTCCTTAAGTGGTGTGATGGCGCAACGCCTGGTCAAAAAAGTCTGCAAGGACTGTGCGACGACGCGACCGGCAACCTTAGTGGAAAAAGACATTTTTGCACGACGTCACCAAACGATCGAACACATCACCTATGGCAAAGGGTGCGATGCTTGTCGTCAAACGGGGTACCGTGGACGCATGGCGATTCACGAGTTGATTGTCATGAATGAAGAATTGAAACAACTGATGATGAATAAAGCAACAATTCAAGAATTAAAAGCGCATATTCGACAAAAAGGAACACGCTTTTTGATTGATGATGGCTTAATTAAAGTCAAAGCAGGCAAAACGACACTGGAAGAAGTCCTTCGAGTCGCGGCTGCGGATGAATAAGGTAGAGGGATAGCATGCGAGTATTAGATGAGATATTAACGGAAGCCTATCACCAAAAGGCTTCTGATGTTCACCTCGTAACAGGAGCGCCACCAATTTATCGAATTGACGGCGTGCTGTTACCGCAAAAAAGCGAGGTTTTAACGTTTGAAACCACAAAAGCCTACGTGAAAGAGGTTTTAACGCCAACAATGTGGGAGACACTTGAGAAAAATCGCGAACTAGATTTTTCGTATGGGATTTCAGGGATCTCTCGGTTTCGAGTTAATGTGTTTTATCAACGCAATTCGTTGTCCTTGGCCTTTCGGATTATTACGACAAAGATTCCCAGTGTCGAAAGTTTGGGTATTCCAGAAATTACGAAATCGTTGATGGAAAAACCCCACGGCTTATTTTTAGTCACGGGACCTACAGGAAGCGGAAAGTCAACAACGCTTGCGGCTTTGCTTGATTATATGAATCAAACGATGAATCGCCACATTATTACGCTAGAAGATCCGATTGAATATTTGCATACGCATAAACAATCTATTATCGAACAACGTGAAGTCGGCTTTGACACGCTCTCCTTTAAAAATGGCTTGCGTGCCAGTCTCCGGCAAGACCCGGATGTCATTTTAGTCGGCGAGTTACGCGATTGGGAGACGATTTCGACGGCGATTACCGCTTCTGAAACAGGGCATCTCGTGCTCGGGACGCTACACACGTCTGATGCAGCCGGTAGTATTGAGCGGATGATTGATGTTTTCCCGCCGGAACAACGCAATCAAATTCGCATGATGTTGGCGAACGTCTTGCTCGGAATATTGTCGCAACGCTTATTGCCGACGATTCACGAAAAGGGACGGGTGGCAGCGACTGAAATGTTGATTAACAATAGTGCGGTCAAAAATTTGATTCGCAATGAAAAAATGCATCAGATTAAAAATGTCTTGCAAACGTCTGCGAGTCAAGGGATGCATACGATGGAAATGAGCATTCAACGTTTGATACTGGAAGAAAAAATCAGTCGTCTCGCGTATGAATAAAGCAAAAAGTTGAGAAAGGGGGGCTTGCATTGGCCGTATTTGCTTATAAAGCGAAGACCGAAGAAGGAAAAGTCACGCGTGGCAAGATCGAAGCAATGAGTAAAAAAGAAGCTTTAGCGGAGCTTGGTATGATGGATTTGATTGTCTTTGAAGTCGAGCCGTTGAACAGTTTCTTAAATACCGAAATTAATTTACGCTCCGGCTTAAAACCAAAAGACTTCATTATTTTCTTGCGGCAATTTGCGACACTGATTAGTGCCGGTATTTTACTAGTGGAGTCGCTCGACTTGTTAGCGGAACAAACGACGAATCCTCGGCTTAAAGCCATTTTAGAGGATTTGTCGACAGAAGTGCAAGAAGGCTCACCGCTTTCGGTTTCCATGAGTAAACATCCGGCAGTATTCCCGAATTTACTCATCCAAATGATTCAATCCGCCGAAGTCAGTGGTCGCTTAGAAGAAGTCTTAGAGCAAATGGCCAACTACTACGAAAAACAATACCGCAATAAACAAAAAGTCACGACAGCGATGACGTACCCAATCGTCGTGGGGGTCCTAGCCTTAGTCATCACCGCCTTTTTACTGATTTTTATCGTGCCAATCTTTGGTGAAATGTTTGCCTCCTTTGGCTCGGAATTACCGGCAATTACGCAAATGGTGCTTGGACTCAGTCAATGGTTTCAAAAATATTGGGTACTGATTCTCGTATTTTTGTTAGCGACTATCTTTTTATTACGCTATTTAAGTCAGCGTGATAAAATGGCGTATTCTTTTGATTACTTGCAGCTGAAAATCCCGATTATTGGGATGTTCCTGCAAAAAACGATCTTAGCCCGAATGACCCAAACCTTGAGTTCCTTACTCAATAGTTCGGTGCCCATCTTGCAAGCACTTGACGTAACGAGTCAAGTCGTCGACAATCGAGTCGTCGAAGAAGTCTTAATCGCCGCTAAAAAAGACGTCGAACAAGGCGAATCGCTCGCCAAACCGATGGAAGCACACTGGTTTTTCCCGAACTTGATCATTCAAATGATTAAAGTCGGTGAAGCAAGTGGATCCTTAGATGAGATGCTGAAAAAAGCATCCGACATCTATGAACAAGAAGTTGAAGAAGCTTCTGAAAAGTTACAATCGTTAATCGAACCCCTACTGATCGTCTTTTTATCGGTTATCGTAGGATTCATCGTATTATCGATTGTCATCCCAATGTTCGGCTTGTTCGAACAAATTCAATAGTACCACCCAACTTGAAGTAGATAATTTCGCGACAATAACCATTGCAGCGAGTGAAAATCTAAAAAAAATAGAAGAAAGAAGGAAATAGAAATGAGAAATAAACTGAAAAAGATTTGGAACAAAGAAGACGGCTTTACATTGGTGGAGCTACTAGGTGTAATTGTGATTTTGGGGATTATTTTAGCGATTGCCATTCCAGCGATTGGGAATATTGTGGATAATGCTACTACTAATACTGAAAAAAATCAAGCGGAATTAGTTGTTGATGCAGCTAAAATGTATGTTCTTGATAATGGAAATACTATACCTACTAGTGGAGAAATAACATCTACAGAGTTAGTAACAGCAGGATATTTAGAAAAAGCACCAAAGAAAGTATACACTGTAAAAATAACAAAAGATGGAAAGAATATAAAATATGACGCCGGTGCCGGTGCCGAAGTCGAAGTCGAATAACCCATCCAACTAATACCCTGAAAGACTCCATCTGGGGTCTTTCTTCTTGCATAGGAGTGTGCGTATGGCATTATCAATCATCTTGATATTTTTTATTTATGGGTTAGTGTTTGGTTCGTTCTTCAATGTCGTTGGGTTGCGGTTGCCGCTAAAGACGTTGTTTGCGCAAAATCGGTCGTATTGTGACACGTGTCAGCGAACGTTGACGTGGTCGGAATTGATTCCGGTGGTGTCGTATGTCTTGCAGCGCGGCAAGTGTCGCAAGTGCGGCGAGTCGATCTCGCTGATTTATCCGACGATGGAGCTTGCGACGGGGATTTTGGCAGCGTATACCTTTTACCGCTATGGATGGAGTCGCGAGTTGCTGTTTGGCTTGGTGCTAATCAGTCTGGTCATGCCGATCACGGTTTCTGATATCGCGTATCGCAAAATTCCGAATGCAATCTTGCTCTTTTTTAGTCCAATATTTTTCGTGTTACGCCTTGATGCACTTGGCGATGCACTGCTTGGAGCGCTTGTCGCGTTTGGCTTGCTGATGCTAATTGTCGTGTTGTCAAAAGGTGGCATGGGGCTAGGAGATGTCAAATACTTCACCTTACTCGGATTTGCATTTGGTCCGCTCGCATTTTTGTTGCTCTTTTTCTTGGCGACGTTATACGGGGCGCTGATTGGTGTGATCGTGTTACAAGTCAAAAAAACAGGCAGAAAAACGAAGATTCCGTTTGCGCCCTCGATTGGTTTAGCGACGTTTACCGTGTTTTATTACGGTGAAGCAATTATTCAGTGGTACCTATCTTATTTTTTATAAAAGCACTAGAGAGAACTATCGGAGGTGAACCATGAGATTAAGAAAAAAACCACATATTTATATTGAATTTTGGGAAAAAATGATTCGCTATCTAGCGGTTGATCCTTCGTCGCAGCAAATCATTGAAAAAGACGTACTGATTTTTGATGCTCAAATCGTCACGGAAGGAAAAATCACCAATCCATCGTTAGTCGAAAGTCGGCTGAAGATTTTGATGAATGAACGGAAGTGGCGCGGGGCGAAGACGTCGGTTGTTTTACCCGAAGACTTTGTTATCGTACGTGAAGAGCAAGTTCCAGGACAACTGACGGAAGCGGAAGTCAAAGATTACCTCGCCTTACATATGAATCAATTGATTCGCTCCCCGTTTAAACAAACGAGTTTTCATTTTGAAGTCTTGGAGCCGGGTGACGCGACGCAGACGATTTTGTTATTAATGTATTCAAGTGAGGTTATTCATCAGTATCAAGAATTGCTTGAAAATGTTGGCTTAACGCCGCAGGTTGCGGATTTATCGTCGTTGTGCTTGTATCGTATTTTGTTACACCAACAAGTATCGGAGCTTGATGAAACATCGCATCGCATGGTGTTACAATGGCATCCGACGCACAATATTATGACGGTTTTTCATGAACATCGCCCGAAATTCATTCGTTACTCGAAGGCTTCACGTCTCACAGAATTATGGGATATCGACCATGAAGGACGTTTTATCTGGACCGGTGAAACCGAGACGGTGGCGAATGCGACGGAGATCCGGATCGATAGTTTGGAACGGTTTATGGACTTTTATCGCTACTCCGTGATGAATGGGGAAGCAGGGATTACAGAGATTTACCTAACCGGAACCTTTCCACACTTAGAACAGGTTGAACAGCGACTGAACGAACGCTTTGCGCTTCCAATCCATCGCTTTTCACCAGTAGAATCGCTTGAAGAGCCGTATTTAACTTTGTATGGTTTGACGATGAAAGAAAAGAAAGCACCTACTCGCAAAAAGAAAAAAAGGAAAGGGGCGTAAGAGCCGATGTTTGAAATCAATTTTTTTGAAAAAAAACAAACGAATTACTTGCCCCATCTCATTGTCGGAATTTTTCTGGCACTGTTACTTTTATTGGCGGGGTATCTGACCGTTTCGTATAATGTCTATGTCAGTCAAGCCCGTTCAAACCGCGAGTGGCTCGTCCAAGAAGCCGAGGCGATTAGCATCTCACGGCAAATGGAAGAATACGATCGCTTGACGGACCAATTGACGGCCGATTATCCGCAGTTTCAAGCCTTGCAAATTCCGATTGCCCAAGTGTCGAGTGATTTGATTGCGCAATTGCCGGATGCCAATCAAGGGATTACCACGTTTGCGCTAGACGGTGTCAAACAAGCGACGATTGTCCTCGAAGACGTAGCGGTTGATGACGTTTCAACGACCATTACGCGCTTGCAAGCCTTGGATTTTGTGACGAATACAAACTTCATTCGTCTTGACCGGGCAGAAGAGAGTGCCTTTGGAGCAGAAGTCAGTGTCGAATTAAACGAAGCACAACTGAAAGCGGAGGTGCAGCCATGATGTTAAAATGGAATCGCCTCGCAGTTATCCTTGTATTTGGCCTAACGTCAGTGTTGGTTCTAGTGGCATTTTACGGCAATTATTTTTTCTTAACCGGCGTCCGAGAACAAGCCCAACAAGTGAGTCAAGTGGTCGACAAGCAAAAAGACTTGTTAGCGACTTATCCACCAGACGAAACGGAATTGGCGACGTATCAGAGTTTGTATGAAGAAACCCAACAGTTCTTACCAGAAGGCGAACAAATGAATGCGGAGTTGTTGCGCTTAGAAGCGTTGGCGACGGTGGAAAACGTGACGATTTCAAGTGTTTCGCGCGTCGAAGCGGCGTTGCCTGTCGAAGAGATTGATGGCAATTACTTCAAGAGCCGATACCAAGTCGAAATGACGAGTGCCCAACCTGAAAACATGCAAGCATTGCTTGAAGGCGTGCGCACGTTTGAACGAATTTGGAATGTCACAAACTTTACGTTTACCAAAGCTGGCGAGACAGATTATAGCGGCAGTTTTGCCTTTGAAGTCTTTTATCACAACGAACGAGCGGCCGAGTAAAATAGTCGTCACCTTTTAACATGAAGTGGTCTGAGACAACGCTTGAACCAAAAACGCAATCCAAGCTGATGGGATTGCGTTTTTTGATTGTATAAATTTTAGTGTTGATGACTGATATTCGAATTATTCTTCCACACTTTTTCTTAGGTATATTATTTTAGTGTCGATGCATACATCGCTCAACTATTTTCTTTGATTACTTCTTTCATTTTTTTGAAAAAAAAAGCATCAAAAAGAGAAGCGACACTAGCGAACCGGAGAAAAATGCCTTGTGTCAGCTGCAGTAAAAGACGAAATGTGAATTACTCTAGGTTTGTGCTTGAGCACTTACCTAGAGTTTGAAGCTTTCGAGCTGAGAGTCACGCGGAGGCCTGATACTGTATCCGTAACTCGCTTTGCTCGAACGGCTTCAGCAACCTAGACTCGAAGCGGTCTCGCAGCCTCACACACAAGGCAATTTTTCGTAGGGGAGCGCGAGATTTCATCAACACAATTTGTCGAAGAGCCCGTTTTTTTATGAACCCAACATAAAATGCTCGTACATGTTTTGGTCTCTGAAAGGCGCTATGTTATAATCATTAAGAAGAGAAAGAACGACGAAAGGATTGTTCGACTTTCAATCAAGATTCGAGGTGGTGATAAGATGCAGATGACCTATCAACAAGCAGGCCTTGCGACAACGATTACGTATGGCGAAATTTTGACCAGCAGTATCCAACCAGCAATGTATCAGGACAAGGCGGTGATTGTCATCACCAACCAGCGCTATTATGATCACTTTTTTGAGAAAATTCAAGGCGTCTTTGCTGAAACAACGGTCGATTGGTATATTTGTCGCAACCAACTGTATGCCAATACCTTGGATGAATGGATGGGATTATTAGATTATTTAGAACGTTTTTCGACTCAAAAAGAGTATTTAATCATTGCCATCGGAAATGTTGGCGTCGTCGAATTAACCGGTTTTTTACAAAAAGTGAGTTTGTTGAAGAGTACGTTTTGGGTGATTCCCGTTTCCTTTCAAAGTTACGCTCAAGCACTCGTTGCGGCGCGCACGATTTGCCGGCAACCGAGTTTGGCGATTTTAAAACAACTCAATTTACCCGAAAATATTTTCCTTGATCAAACGATGCTCTCGCCACAAAAAGATGGACGGTTGATTGATTTACAAGTTTTCATTCGGACGGCTGTTGTCTGTGATTATCCGTTACTGCAGCGGTTGTTTAAAGAATATCCGAATCAAAAACAACTGCAAGTCACCAATTTTACGGCGTTAATCGAAGAACTGACCGATTATTATCAAGAGGCTTCCGAGGAAATCGAATCCTACGGTCGCGTCTTTGAAGAAGCGTTCTATCTCACGACCAATGGCCATTTTCTTTCCGAAAACATGAAACGTTTTTTAGGGTTTTTGATGCATTTTTTCTGGAAT
Source organism: Enterococcus sp. DIV1314a (assembly GCF_051713805.1). Classification (NCBI taxonomy): domain Bacteria; kingdom Bacillati; phylum Bacillota; class Bacilli; order Lactobacillales; family Enterococcaceae; genus Enterococcus; species Enterococcus sp. DIV1314a. The sequence continues at coordinate 1,889,152 of NZ_JBIOQP010000001.1, forward strand.
GCCGTGGAAGAATCTTGGGACTTTCGCTGCGATAATTTTCTCATCTGGCTCCAACATTTAGGCTTTCCCATTCAATTCCCGACGCAAATTTCGATGGCGGAATATTTGGAGAACGTGCTAACATTAGTCGGAGAAGCAGGGACGCTCCTCACGTTACGCAAAGTTGGGGAACGAGGAGAGGCAAAAGTCGTCACGCAACAGCGCTTAATCGAAGCGTTTGAAAACTATCAAAAAATATGTGAACAACTATAAGGAGCTATGAACGATGACACACAGTGAACAAATGATGGCCGCTATCCAAAACGAAGATTTGGTTCAAGCGCAAATTGAATTGAACGAAGCAATCAAAACAGATGATTCTGAGACGCTGATTGAGCTTGGGGAAGTCTTACTCTCGATTGGCTTTTTGGAAGAAGCAACCAGTGTCTACGAGACGTTAATCAAACGATTACCCGAAGAAGCGGCGGCTTTCTTGATCCCGTTAGCGGAAATCGCGATTGAAAACAACGAAATCGAAGAAGCTTTTGAACAGTTAGAAAAAATTGACAAAGACAACCCTTATTATCCGCAGTCGCTACTGGTAACCGCGGATTTGTATCAAATCTTAGGGATTCCTGAAGTCAGTGAAGCAAAATTACAAGAAGCGAAGACCCTTCTTCCTGACGAGCCGATGATTGATTTTGCCTTTGCAGAATTGTATTTTTCAAACCAACAATATGGCGAAGCGCACGGCTATTATCAAGCGTTACTCGATGCGAAAATTCCAGAAGTACTCGGTATTTCAATGATTGAACGCATCGGCACGTTACTGAGTATGCAAGGGCAGTTTGAAGCAGCCATTCCGTATTTAGAGTCGGCCATTCAAGAAAAAGAGACACCGGATTCTTTATTCCAACTAGCATTCGTCTATTTGCAAATCGACGAAAATGAAAAAGCAATTCCGTTACTCGAAACGATTCGTCAACTTGATCCACAATACCAAGGTGTTTATTTATACTTAGCCGAAGCGTTGCAAAAAGAAGAACGCATTGAAGAAGCGCAAGAAGTGATTGAAGCAGGAATTGCCCAAAATCCTTATCAAGTGGAATTTTATCACTTTGCCTCTGAAAATAGTTACCGCCTGCATGATAGTGAGAAAGCGGAACGTTTCTTAATTGACGCACTTGAAACCGGTGAAAAAGAAGATGAAACACGACTGATCTTAAGTAACTTGTATCTGAATGAAGAAATGTACGAAGAAGCAATCGAAGTGATTGAAGGCTTAGAAAATCCGGATCATCCGTATGCGTTATGGAACTTAGCACAAGCCCATTATCATTTAGAAGATTATCACCTTGCTGCAAAATACTACGACGAAGCGAGTGATTTATTAAGTGAAGACGCGGAATTCTTAAAAGAATATGGCTTGTTCTTACGAGAAGAAGGCCGTTTACGCGAAGCCAAAACAATTTTAACCACGTATCTTCAATTTGAACCAGGAGATTTAGAAGCTCTCTCCATTTTAGAAGACTTACTAGAAAGGTAGGCGTTAAGGATGGCAATCGATATTCAAGATAAAAAGCGTTTTTTAACGTGGTTGATTACCCATGAGTTTTTTACCCGTCGTGAAGTGTCCTGGATTTTAAATTATTTAGTCTTACACGAGACGATTTTAAAACAAGTGCATTTTGTGGAATCAGCACAAAGTACGCCTCGTGGAATCTCAATCAAGAGTTCTTCCGTTTCTGACCAATCGATTACCTTATTTTTAGGCGAGCGACAATACCAAGATAGTGATCAAATTTTTCATGAAATTCGCTTTAACTGGCAAAAACCACTCTACTTAGAGTGTATCTTCCCCGAATCGTGGAATAACGAATTATACTTAGCCGTTTTAGAAGACAATCCGTACCACAAATGGAATGATTCCATGGATCCAACGGTTGTGGAACGTGTCGATCGCTTCTTCCATCAAATGGAAATCGAGAACGAGCTTCAAGGGCTGTATCAAAAAATCGACGAGTCACTTGAAAAAGCCGATCAACTCCAATTTAATTACTTAACGAAGAAAGTCAAAGAGTTACTACGGCAAAAAGAAGAAGCGACCTAATGACGGTTGCTTTTTCTTTTTGCTGAAAATGGCTTAAGCAATCGACTTTTTCTAGGCAAGGGAGGCTTCTTTTGATACTATAGAAAATGAGGTGAGGAAAGTGCAAGAAGAACAACAAACGTTGGCTGCGATGCAACAAGAAGTCGACGATTATATCCAACAATTTAAAGCCGGGTATTTTTCGCCCTTAGCCTTAATGGCTCGTATCACCGAAGAAGTCGGGGAGTTGGCGCGCGAGGTCAACCATACGTACGGCGAAAAACAAAAAAAAGCGACAGAAGCGCCCAATAGTGTCGCGGAAGAATTAGGGGATGTCTTGATTAATACAATCATTATGGCCAATGCCTTAGAGATTGATTTAACGTCGGTCTTTGAACAAAATATGACAAAATTTCAGCGTCGCGATCACTACCGTTTTGAACGAATCGATGGCCGCACGAAAGATGAGGAGTGACAATTTGAAATTAACTCAATTACCATTAGAATATCAAAAAGCACTTCCTCTGCTTAAAAAAATCGAAGAAGCGGGATTTGAAGGATACTTCGTTGGCGGAAGTGTGCGGGATGTGCTCCTTGGTCAACCCATTCATGACGTGGATATTGCGACGAGTGCCTTTCCAGCTGAGATTAAACAAATTTTCCCTCGGACGATTGATATCGGGATTGAACACGGGACGGTACTAGTCTTAGACGGCGACGAAAGTTATGAAATCACGACGTTTCGAACAGAATCGACGTATCAAGATTTTCGCAGACCCGATCAGGTTGCGTTCGTGCGCTCCTTAGAAGAAGATTTGCAGCGCCGTGATTTTACGATCAATGCCTTTGCTTTAAAAGAAGATGGTGCCATCGTTGATTTATTTGGTGGGCTAAACGATTTAGACAATCAGGTTTTACGAGCAGTCGGAAATCCTTACGAACGCTTCCATGAAGATGCGTTGCGGATGATCCGTGGCTTACGTTTTGTCAGTCAACTAGGATTTACGTTAGAAGAAAAGACGAAAGCCTCGATTATCGAAAATCATGCATTACTGGCTAAGATTTCGGTGGAACGAATCACCGTCGAGTTCGTAAAATTACTCTTAGGAAAAAATCGTCGTCTAGGGGTCGAAATGCTCGTTGAAACAAATTGTTACCACTATTGTCCCGGATTAGCCGAGCACAAAGCAGGGTTACAACGCTTTGCGGAACTGCCAAGCATACCGTTAACAAATGAGATTCAAGCGTGGACCTTATTGATTGACCAATTAGGCTTACCATCAGACGCCATTCGTTCTTTCTTAAAAGGCTGGAAATGTTCTAATCAGCTCATCCGCAGTGTCCAACAAGCGTTTAAAGGACTCCAGTGGCGCAAAACGCAAGCTTATACGCACGTGTTATTGTACGAATTACAAGTCGAAACGATTGCGATTGTGGAAAGTCTTTTGCCGTATTATGGCTTGGAAAATCAAGCACTGCACTTCATCGCCGCGTATGAAGCATTACCAATCAAAGCCTTAACCGATTTGGCTGTGAATGGCACGATTTTGATGGAAACCTTCAACAAAAAAGGCGGCATCTGGTTGAAAGAAGCGTTACTCGCATGCGAAACAGCTGTTATTAATCAGGAGGTCGTAAACGAACAAGCGGCCCTCTTAGAATTCTTGCAAGAGACCCAGTCACACCTTGTTTCTTTGTGAAAAAAGAATTAAACGGTTATCGAGTTTACGCTTAAAGATTGTTATGTTAAACTAGAGATGTAAACATTTAATAAACAAAATCAGTGAGGAGCGTTCAATATGGCAAGAGAAATGAAAGCTTTAAAAATTTTATTCCGTAATGGCGAAACATGGACAATTGACCGTCGTTACATTGGTGATTTATGGATCAAACAAATCACAACAAGCTTCGGACGAATCAAAGGAAGCGAATTCGTTGAAATTCATCCTTGTGAAGGATTCAAAATTGAAATTTATGCAGAAGGCGATCATGTTAAAACACACGATATCAACCTTGGCGGCTTAGAGCTAGGAATGTTTTCACGTGCGTTAAAATATGAAGATATCGAACGCATGGAAATCATTTATCAAACAGGAACACCTGATTTGGTTTACTTCCCATACAAAGATAAAACAACTGAAGGATTAGACAATGAATACCAATCTACTCGTGTCAGTGAAAAAACGAAGAGCCTTTATATCGTAATCGATCCTAAACAAACAGTCGATGACGTATACGGTGAATTCTTTTAAGCAACCCGTCTAAATCATTAAGGGGCTATCCATCGTTCAAGCTCCTATCTTGTGAAACGCTAAGAGTCGCGATCCTTTTGCTTTGCCTCAACGTTTTGGTTTGAAGCAAAAGGAAAGTCGATTTTTCAAGCGAGGCATCAGATAGGCGCTACGAGGGGTGGCTTTTTCTTTTTTGAACGCCTGAACGCAAATATAGAAAGTAGAATAATTTAAATGAAAAAGAATAAACTCAGTAAAAAAAATAAAGGATTCTTATTTGGTCTCGTTGCCTTACTCATTTTTACCGCAACAGCCGGCCAAATCGATCTTAGTAAATTTGATCCAGATCGTTTAGAAACGATTGGGGATATCTTTCAAGAAACACCAGGCCAATCAATCTTAACGGAAGAACTGTCAAACGTCCCACCATTTGATGGGGAAAATGCAGTCCTATTCATTAACGACAATCAACCAACGTTTACCCAAGCCGAATTGTCATTAGAAGATGGCTACTGGCAAACCTTTACGAATCTAGACACCTTAAACCGTGTTGGTCAAGCTAATGCCATGCTGCATCGTGATTTTATGCCGACCGAGGAACGTGGCAATATTTCGAACGTCTATCCGACTGGTTGGAAACAAAAGAAAATGACTTCCGGCGAGATGCTCTACAATCGCTCACACCTCATCGGCTACCAATTCACCGGGGAAAACGATAACTGGCAAAATCTCATGACCGGTACCCAGTACATGAACCAAGTGCTGATGAAAAAATACGAACAAGAAGTCGCGGCCTATCTCAAAACAACCAATCATCACGTCCGTTATCGCATCACGCCGTATTTCAAAGACAATGAACTCGTCGCGCGTGGTGTCCAAATGGAAGCCCAGAGCATCGAAGACAACGACATTTCCTTCAACGTCTTTTTGTATAACGTCCAAGAAGGCTATACGATTGATTATGTGACAGGACAAGCGACAAAAGAATAGTCTATACGAAGAAGCGCCTTTGGGTTGCTTCTTTTTTGGTTAGGAAGAATTTGAGAAGACCGATGTCATTTAAGGTCGGATATGTTAAAATTACCTTAAGAATAATAGGGGTTAAAGAAAAGGAGGAGCGGATGTGAAAAAGAATATGAAAAAGAAGACAAAATTGATTCTGTCGATAGTCGGACTCGTGGTATTTGCAGGAGTGATATTTTTTGGCACACTTTATTTTGTTGATGCCAAATCAAAAATCACGACTTCAGCTGGAAGCTATAATGTCGAAAAAATTGGGGAACTGGACGTCGCCAGTATTTATTACGATAAGATTTTAAATGAAGAAGAGAGTCATCGAGTATTTGGATTGACCGTCGGAAAAGAACGATCGTTGTATGTGTTTCACTTTAAAGCTCAAATTTTTTATGATCTTACACACGCGACTAATACCTACGACGAAGAGAATAAAATATTAGAAATTACGATGCCAGCACCAGGTGTGAAATTATTAATGAAAGATTCCGATTATAGTTTGGATTTTGAGTACTACGTAGCCAAAAACTCTGTCTGGATTCAAGATGATAACATGAAGGGATTAAACATCCAGAAAAAAGTAATGGAAAATATAGAAGAAGAAATTCTTGGCAAAGAAGAATTCATTGAAATTGCGCAAGAGAATATTGGAAAAATATTAAATGCGATGTATCAGACTCAAGGCATTGAAGTCAACTGCGTTTTTTTATGAGGATGATTGATCGGTGATTGTCTAAAAAAATTGATAATGGCAATGAACATGTTCAACGTTTTTTTGCCTCAAGTGTAACAGGCTAAGAAATGGATTATGTAAAGAGTCAGGGAGTAAAGATGGTGAACGTGTCCCTGGATTTGCTGTTAACACGCTGACTGTTATGGCAAATGAAAGTTATAAGGATTTTGCTGAAGGTCTTCAAAAAGAATACGAAGAAGATGGTGTTATCTTTGGTGTATTTAATAAAGATAGCTTTGCGACGATTATTACGCATTACGATGAAGTTACGGAAGAAATGGAAATTCTTGGTAAAGAAAAATCTGAGCAATTGTTCAACTACCTCAAACAGGAAGAATTTATTAATTCATCCGGGCGAGCAACCGATAAGTTGAAACAAGCGATTACTGATCAGGAAATTGAAGTACCGGAAGAATTTATTGATGTTGTGCCACAGATCTTGGTTGTTGCTAAATCTAAAGTTAAGAGTCTTGATATCAAAGATGCCAAGGATAAAGTCGAAGTCAAGGTTGTAAAAGAAGCCTTAGCAGATGACTTTTTAGAACTTTGGAACAAAATCAAATACAAGACGACTTATAAGATTCATTTTGATTCAAACAAATTAATCGAATTTGCTGCAAAAGGAAATGAATCATTTGACGGAGTTGATTCCATCCAGACTCGCAAGGGGACCTACCTTTACAAGAAGGGGATGGTTGAGATGAGTCAAGCCGGTGTGAAGGCTGATGAATCTAGCGAAAGCAGTGTTCGTGCAACAACGAGTGGTACATACAAATTGCCAGATATCATTACTTTCTTGCAAAATGAAACAAGTTTGACTCGCAAGACAATCGTCGCAATTTTGCAGTCAGTCAACAATCTGGATAGTTTTAAGAACAATCCATTGTCATATATGAATCAGGCTGCGAAGATTATCAACGCAATCAAGAATCAATTGATTGTGAATGGTATTGAATATACTCGTACAAATGATGAATATGAACAGACGCTGTTTAGCACTGAAACCTTGAATGCTTACCTCGGTGAAAAAGGGAATTCGGTTAAAGTTGATGAAAGTAAACAAAAGACTGTTTATGACTATGTTGTAACTGATTCGAGCATTGAAAAGGATTTTGCTCGTAAGGCTGAAATGGATGACAATGTTAAGTTCTACATTAAGCCGCTAGATTGGTTCAAGATTCGCACACCGCTTGGGCCTTACAATCCAGACTGGGCATTGCTGTATGAAGAAGATGATGAGCAACACCTATACTTCATCGTTGAAACGAAAGGTGATACAAGCTTTGAACAGTTACGTCCTCATGAACGGGCTAAGATTCTGGCTGGTGAGAAACACTTTAAAGCAGTTGATACAGATATTAAATTTAAGCAGGTTTCTGATGAAGCGGAGATTCGTGGGTAATCTATATTTGAAATAAAACAGGGAGAAGTAAATCAATGCATTTCAACAATTTGACCGTACTTTTTCTAATGTTCAAGTTTATGGGGAATATGAAGATTCAATGATAGGGGATGTATTTGCTTTTGATAAGAAAGAAATTGAACATTACCATGGAAAATATAAAAATGCATTAATTGCTATTAGACCTGATCCATACCCGGGTCCAGGACCAGATTTTGATATTAATATCGCATATGAATTAGAGTCAATCAAAACAGAAAAAATCAATTATGAATATATTTTGATGTTAATCCAAGCCTTCATTCCAAGTGGTGATGATGAATATGAATTGATTGCAAGAGAAAATGAAAAGGCAGCAACCGAGGTCAATCGTTATATTGAAAATCTATCCAAGGATAATTTAATACTGGCAACGTTAATGAAATCGTTATGGGATGATATTCATCTTAATCCCGAAAAATACCGTGACCAAAATGTATCTATGCTGATGGAACAATTATCAGATGAAGCAGAGCGGGAAAAGGTCGCATCATTTTCGAATCAATGGTTTGTAGAAGAGGAAACACTGGCATATGTTGTCGCTAACTATAATTTACAGAAAGATAAGCAAAGCGGTGAAAGTGAATTAAAAAATACTTCAGATTATCAGAATTACCGTGAAAATACGGAACAACCCGTTTCTAAATTACGCTATTGGAAAGAAGTTCGAAATAATTTAGATGAGATGATGAAAGAAAATATTTTACCATTGAGAGAAAGATAATGAGTAGAGGTGGGACATTGGCTAAAAGAGGAAAGACCATTCAAGTTTTTTTAATTGATGGCGAACCAAAAGGGCGGATCAAATGTACACTCGCAAACTGGACAGGAGTAGCGTATAAAATCCCTCGTACAAGAGTAGAACAATCAAAAGATATAAAATTGCTATCTCAGACTGGTGTTTATTTTTTGTTTGGGAAAGCAGAAGAATCGGATGAAGATATTGTTTATATTGGGCAAGCGGGGGCTAGAAAGAATAATGAAGGTGTATTAAACCGAATAGCCGAACATAAGAGATCTTCAGAGAAAGATTATTGGACCGAGGCTGTAATTTTTACAACAGCCAATAACTCTTTTGGTCCAACAGAGATAAGCTACTTGGAAAATCGATTTTATGCATTAGCTTGTAAAAATAATCGTTTACAAGTAAAAAATAACATGGAACCAACACCTGGAAATGTAACTGAAGAAAAAGAAAGTGAACTTGAAGAGTTTATTGATTATGCAAAAATTATAATCGGAACGCTCGGATATAATCTTTTTGAACCGTTATTACCCTCTAGTCGAGCTGTAGAGGAACCTGAAAAGGCACCGGATGAACTATTACTATTCTTGAAAAGAAAGAGCCGTAAGAGTAACCAATTAATTGAAGCTCAGTGTAAGCAAACGGCCGAAGGATTTGTTGTGTTAAGAGGGAGTCAAGTTGAAGTGATTGATTCAATTGCGATTCCAGCTAGTATAAAAATGATGCGACAAAAAGCGGACATCAACGAGAATGGTATCTTACAAGAGGAAGTACTTTTCAAAAGTCCTTCATATGCCGCTTCTTTTATTTTAGGAATGAATACAAATGGGAAAACTGATTGGAAGACCGTTGAAGGGAAAACGTTGAGTAGTCTAGATAAAGAAATACAGGTGTAATTGTTTTATGTCAGATAGTTCGATGTATTTAAACTGTTCATCTTGCTACAGGCCAAGGAATTGACACGAGTAAACTGATAGGTGGTAATCCGACGAATAAACATTTTATAAGAAATGGTTTTGAAATCATAAAAATAAATAAGTTAGGAGGGTTACTATGATTAATCGCTCTCATTTCCCTGATAAGGTCGCAGTGAATCTTGAATTAACTAAGTATCATCAATTTAAAAAAGATGCTAGGGATTACAAGAATCATTTTGATAATGTGAAAAATGATTTTCTTGTTACAATGAAAAGCCTAGTCAATCAATTAAATCAGTTTGATTATGATATTCCTGAAGCGTTTGGAGTAACTCCGGAAAAACAAACAAATTCTTATCGCGTACCGTATCGAGCTGGAATATTTAATTTTTTTCGAGTAGAGGAAAGTTCCGAATTACTCGAAAATATCCAACAAGCTTATTGGCTCCACTTGAATCAAGAGGCATGTAAGCAGTTGTTGGAAGAAGTTGCGACATTTAAATATTTAGAACAGCGGATACCCAATCGCGCATTGGGTAAGATTCGTTCAAGTTTTTTAAGTTCTTCAAAAAAAGCTGTCTATATAGAATCAGTCTACAATTTAATTGAAATCAATCAGAAAATCCGTGATGAGAAATTATCTGAGAGAATAAATGAAACCTCCTTTGATGTGAAGGTGGACACGACAAGTGTTAATCACTGGCTTGAAAATCATTTTGATGAGGTTCAAGAGATCTACCAGGAAATACTAGGTGTCACGGTCATTGCGCCAGAAAAATTACCGAATATGCAATCACTGGCAAAGTCACTTGATCAAGTGGTTGATTTGAATCACAAGCTTGAGCCCATTTCAAAAACATATGATTTACTTGTTCATGATATTCAAAGATTAAGCAGTCAGATTATGAAAAATGACATGGACAATCAATTCAATCATTTTTCGATTGATGATTTTGTGCTTGCTTATCCGGGATTACCTGGCAAGGTCTTAACCGCCAACTTTTTAAATTTGAAAGAACTGAGTCGATATTCCGGTCGTTTTGAACGGATTGATGGAATTGGGCCTAAAAAGAGTCAATTAATACAAAATGCCTACGACGCTTTTAAAATCAAAGTTTATGAGAATCCAGTTTTTAAAATCGATATCACCAATCTCTCGCAAGATCAGAAAAAACTGATTCAAGTCATTCATACGGTAACTGAAAATCAGACGATCTTTAACCAGTTATTTGAATTTAAGGAAGGAATGAAACGTATTCCTCTTCGATATCAAAATGCTGAAAAGAATTTAGAATTGTTATGGTGCTATTTTGAGTCGAAAAATAGCGAGAATTTTAGTGCGATTCAACACTCAATAGAAGTAATGTCAGAGAAAATTCCCGTATTAACAGATGAAATTAGAATGGCAAAAATTGCCTTAGGAGAACTACATGATAATGAAATCAAGGAATGGTTTCAATCAAATGCGGCTAGTTTTTATGCGTTAGTTGAAAAGTTTGGTGGAATTAAGAAGTCGCAGGTTACCAGCGATTCGGGAATTGCGAAAGAAATTCTAGAAAAAATTAATAAGCAAGAGATTAATTATTCTAAATTAAAAGCTTCTTTACGTGGTTGGCAAACATTTGCTGTCAAATACACGCTTGTTCAAAAGAAGGTGCTCATTGGAGATGAGATGGGTCTAGGAAAGACAATTGAATCGATTGGCGTTATGGCTGATTTATATGCTCGTGGAAAAACGCATTTTTTAGTTGTTTGTCCAGCGAGTATTATCATAAATTGGGAGCGAGAAATTGAAAAACATAGCGATTTGCCTGTTTATCGTCTGCACGGCTCGTCAAGAAATGCAGAGACCAGAACTTGGATTCAAAATGAGGGAGTTGGAGTGACGACCTTTGAAACGCTACAACGTTTACCAATCGCTGATGGTTTTGAGCTCTCGGGTTTAGTTGTCGATGAAGCTCATTACGTAAAAAATCCATCGGCCAAACGTTCCATTGTTGTTCATAAGTGGGCGGATAAAACACCCTATGTCATGTACATGACCGGGACTGCGATTGAAAATAACGTTGATGAAATGACTGCTTTAATTAAAACGCTACAACCGAAAATATCAGAGGATATTCAAAGTAAAGATTATTTTGTATCGCCTGGAAAATACCGAGAAGCGATTGCGCCGGTTTATCTAAGAAGGAAAAAAGAGGACGTGCTAAGTGAATTACCACCACTGACGCAAAATGAAGAATGGGAAACGTTTGGTCCAGAAGAACGTATTGCTTATGAACAGGCAGTTGAAGATGGGAAATTTATGCGGATGAGAAGGTGTGCTTGGTTAGGTGGCAGTCCAGAAAAGTCTCCTAAATTAGAACGCTTAATAGAAATTTGTGAGGGCGCAAAAGAAAGTGGCGAAAAAATCATTGTCTTTTCTTTTTTCCGAAACGTTATTTCACAACTCTCTGATTTTCTAGGAGAGCAGACACTTTTACCAATTACGGGAAGTGTGAGTTCTAAACAGCGGCAAGAAATCTTAGACGATTTTGAGAAGGCACCTGCTGGGACGGTTTTATTATCTCAAATTGTGGCAGGCGGCTTTGGTTTAAATATTCAATCTGCTAGTATTATTGTTTTTTGTGAACCACAAATTAAACCTTCGTTGGAAACCCAAGCAATTGCTAGAGCGCATCGCATGGGCCAAACAAGACCGGTTTTTGTTTATCGTTTATTAACCGAAAAGAGTATTGATGAACAGATGATGAATATGTTAAATACAAAGCAGAATGTTTTTGATAACTTTGCTAAACATTCTTATATTTCAGATCAATCAGTGCAATCTGTCGATATTTCTGATACTGCAATGGTGAAAAATATTATTCAACAAGAAAGAGAACGATTAAAATTGGATCTTTCTAAACCAATCGATACAAAAATAAGTTAAATAAGGAGAGAATTATTCAAGATATTAACAAGTTTCGTGACGAAGCGCGAATGATTAAAAGAAGCGTTTATTCGTTGATGATGGCCGATAATCTTAACTTTGATGTGGAAGAATTTATTAACAAAAAGTTAGTTAAAAATGCTCGGAAATATCCAATTGACCAAGCGCTTGCTAAAAACAAGTCTGATCTCGAGGCTAAAAATTAAAAAAACAATACAAAAATAGCACCTACTGTTTGATTTCAGTAGGTGCTATTTTGTTGTACTCGAATGTTCGTCCATGGAAGACTCGCTCTCCTTATACTTGTTTTGATAATTCTTGTACTGCTTGTTCAATGGTGCGGCCGGTAGCAAAATGATTTTCGTCATGTTTATCAAAGACGATGAATAGGTTTAATTCAGTATCAAGTGTTACGCGGTACTCCAATTTGTTGTTATAGAATGTCATATGGCATTCTCCTTTCTCAATTTGTTTCACGAAAGGTACCCTTAACAGGTTAATAACGAAATTCCTTTGTAAGTATAGCACGTTTTTTGAAAGAATGTCAATTTTGACTCATTGAGATGCTAGAAGGAAAGCGATAACTTCTGTATTTATTGATAAATCAACGTTTTGTAGCTTAATAAATTCTTAAGACGCCGAAATTATTTCTCAAAAAAATGCGCAATATCCGTCTGAAGTCCCGTCATACTTTACGGATTTCGTGCTAGAATAACAACAGAAGGGGAGGATTCTAATGAAAAAAATATCTCGAAAAATCATCTTCGCATCCGTCTTAGTTGCCGTAACCATCGGCTTAGCGGGCTGCCAAGATATTCGATTGTATTTCAAAGGATTTGAAGAAAGTTTTAAAGGATTAGAGATGACAATCCAAACATATGATGAAGATAGCCAAGTGATTGATCAAATCACGGGGCGTTCGGTGATGATCGAGCGCGATGCTACCTTTGATAGCGATACCGAAAGCAAGGATTCCTCGGTTATTAAGATTTCAGTTGGGTCAAATGAAATTCACCACGTAGGATCATCGATGATTATTGCAGAAAGTCAGTTAGAAAATGTCTTTGAAGAATATGCAAAAACAGTCGAAGCCGAAAGTACGCAACGCGGCATTCCCGTCATTAATTCGATGGTCAACGATTTCCGTCAATCCTTCGATGGGAAAGAAAAAGTCATCCTTATCCGTAGTCAAAACGGCACACCGCTGGCTACTTATGCCGGTAATAACGTTTCTCTATATAAAACCGATGTGCCAAAAAGTACCGGGTTATTAATTGATGGCCAGTACTTGTTTATTTACCGCTGTGACTATACCATTTACGACGTTGCATTAGTCGACTAATCCGTTATAAAAAAAAGCTGAACAACTCTCGTACTAGTACAAATCGAGAGTTGCTCAGCTTATTTTATTTTAAAATCGCAAGTGCCAAAGCTTGTTGAATCTCGGTAATACTCTTATCTTTTTTAAATTGTAAATATTGTGCCGGTTCCGCAGCACCGGATACCCAAATCTTTAATTCCGCATCCAAATCAAAATGACCAGCCGTCTCGACACTAAAACGCGAGATGCTTTTATACGGAAATGTTTTGTAATCGACTTTTTTACCTGTAAAACCTTGTTTGTCGACTACAATCAAGCGATAGTCCGTAAAGACAACCAAATCTCGAACTAACTTAAACGCTAAGTTAATTTTTTCTTCAGGCATCAGCACACTCGCCAATTCTTGCTTCACTTCCTCATGATTCGCCTCTGTTGCATTGCCTAGTAATCCATCAAATAATCCCATCACCATTACCCTCTTCTCTATTTGTCTGGGGTTATTATACCTTATATGATGGGGGAGATGTAAGAGGAGAAGAATATCCGATATTGTTTATTTTGAAGACGTTTCGCATGAGAAGAGTGATTTCACTAGGAGATTTTGCATATTTCTATAGTTTCTATTTTTTTCTGGGTGAGAATTCACTTAATCGGGGGATTTCATAGTGGTTACATCCCTACTGCTAATTTGTTAATACGTGTTATTGATACAACTGGAAAATGCCAATTAGAATCATTCGTTGGATTCATTTATATACTATTCTTCTTTACCATTCTCGTAGAATACTAAATAAAGTAAAGCAAGGGTTGTGATAGTAGTCAAACTTCTATTCCTCATCTAGGATCTCGCAACTAACCATTCGTGCATACATCTCAAAAATTGCAAACTCAACAATATCACAGAAAAGAAAGAAGACTTAACGAACACATTTAATACACTGCTCGAAATGGGCGCTATCCCTGTAGTAAACGAGAATGATTCAGTAAGCTATACAGAGATAAAGTCGACGTATTGTTTATTTGGCGACAATTTTATGCTTTCTGTCGTATTAAAAACGATACCTTGATTTTGATGGAACAGTGTATCAGAGTCAGTACTCAAGAGTATTGACTATGGTTTTTAATTCTAGTAAAATCAATACATACAAAGGTGTCATAACTAATAGTCAAAAGCATGAGAGAAAAGTAGGTGAAAATATGAAGTATGGTTATGCAAGAGTAAGTACTCGACAGCAAGATCTGAAGGGACAATTGAATCAATTAAAAGAAGAAAATTGTGATAAGATTTATTCGGAAAAAATTACTGGTACCAAAAGTGATCGACCGGAATTTCAGAAACTGATTAAAGAAATAGCAGAGGGAGATACATTGGTTGTAACAAAGCTGGATCGATTTGCTCGAAGCACTCAAGATGCTTTAAATATCATTAAATTTTTATTTGAAAAAGGAGTCCGGATCAATGTTCTTAATTTAGGAATTATAGAGAATACTTCTACAGGAAGATTGATTTTTACCATTTTTAGCGCCTTTGCAGATTTTGAAAGAGATTTGATTGTAGAACGCACTCAAGAAGGAAAAGAAATCGCGAAGCGAAAACCAGGTTTTCGCGAAGGTAGACCCAGAAAATTCACACAGGAACAAATCCAATTAGCAATGAATTTGTTAGAAAAAAACTCCTATTCTGAAGTTGAAAGAATGACTGGAATTAGTAAGAGTACATTAACGAGATACAAACGGAATATAAAGTAAGAGAGGCGAGCTCTAGATAGTCTGTTATTCTCCTCGTATACTTTTTTCCTTATTCTCTACTGTATTTATAACAACATAGAAATCGATTTGGATATTAACAAATAGATAGGAGAAATAAAATGAAAGTTAAAATTTTTAGTGATGATTTGCAAAATGATAGTACAGTAAAAAATTTGAAAAAACACTATGATAAAAAACAAAAGGATTTTGAAAATATTGAAACTCGGTTAAACGAGTTTATTTCTGACAAAAAAGTTATAGAAATAAAAAGTTATGTTACAGAGGCTTTTTTTTCAGAACCGAAAATAACTTTTGTAGTTTATTATTCTGAATAGTATTTTATTTTAGGGGTCGCCACCAGAGGGCACTTTTTTTAGTGTCCATTCTATAATTACGAGTTCATTTGGTGTAAGATGGGTATAGGTCATTTATGTTCACTCTCCCTGTATTCTTTCGACGGAATTACAATTTGAGTGTAACATAAATGATTTTTTTATTTGTCTCGCTTAATTTTACAATCGGCGAAATAAATTATTAAGGAGCGATAAAATGAATAATTTTCAAGAAGCTTTACGATATATGAATCAAACCATTTATGAACCGAAACAAATAACAGTAGAATCCATTCAAGAAGAAAAACAAAATGCTGAATATGGTGCAGGTGTGTTTCGATTATCTTCTAAAACGGTTCGATTTAGAGTCGCAAAAATTACGCCAACAAAAATAGGACAGTTTGTTGCTTTTTGGGAAAAGGATAACAACAATAAAAACCGTCCCTTTTTATTTGAAGAAGCACCTGAGCTATTAGTTGTTACAACTTTTAAAAATAATAACGAATTTGGACAATTTGTTTTTCCAAAAGACATTCTCGTTAAAAAAAATATACTTCGAACTACCTCCACTACAGGAAAAATGGCTATACGAGTCTATCCTAGTTGGGATACACCCACTGGTAAACAAGCACTGAACACTCAAAAATGGCAAGCACCTTATTTTGTTGACATGAGTACTCATAATCAGGATTCTGTAGATAAACTAATGGATCTATACTCTCTATAACTCATTAAACACTAAAGAATAAATGTGAGAAATAACCTTATTAAATCAAAGTTTCTGATACATGAATATATGTAAAATAGTGTATCCTAAAATAAAAAAAAGGGTTTGTCTTATTATGACAAACCCTTTTTTTTATTAAGTCGCAAAGACTGATATAATAACGTTGCAATTGAGATTTGCTAAAGATATGTGAGCTTGCAATTTTTAATTGCTAGGAGACCTTTTCAAAACACATTATTCTAAATTTGGGAGATAAATACAATGCTAAATGAGATTTTAAAAGAAAAAAGAAAAGAACTTGATCTAACTCAACAGAATGTTGCTGATCATTTGAATGTCACACGACAAACAGTGTCAAGTTGGGAAGTCGGGAAAAGTTTCCCTGATATTTCAACATTAATTAAAATCAGTGATTTTTATCAATTATCTTTAGATTATATGTTAAAGGGGGATGTCAATCTTATGAAAAAAATCAAAAAAGATACAAATGATTTAAAAAAATATCAAAATATAAAAGAGATTTTAAAGATAATTTGTTATGGCTTACTCATCATAGCTTTCTTTTATTTAGCTGGACATGCAACTGGAAAAGGTTGGGCTTACTATACTCAATAAATTACTTATTAGGCTAAAATGAACCCTTTGGTTAACGGGTTCATGATACACGCTTTTATACAATTTTATGTGTCTTGTATTCAAGTCACGCCACAAGAGTATGGTTGACATATCATTTTGACTTTGAACATCTAGATAAATATAAATAAATAATAGAGATAAAAAATGTAGTGTAATCCTTAATTATCTCTATTACTCGATTAATTTGAAGGTGTGCAATCATTCTTTAGACTGCCCTTAGCAATCGAAGTCCATTCAAAATAACAACCAATGTACTTCCTTCATGAATAATGACACTGATGGCAATATCCGTTAAGCCCAAGAAACTAACGACAATTAAAAAAGCAACAACGGCCATTGAAAAAATAATATTCTGCCAAATAACACGGTTCATTTTCGAAGAAATATTATGAGATTGTACCAATTTTGATAAATTGTTTTGCATTAAAACTAAATCAGATACCTCTACTGCCACATCAGTCCCATCTCCCATAGCGATTCCCACATCTGCATTAACAAGAGCAGGAGCATCATTTACACCGTCTCCAACCATGGCGGTCACACCGTATTTTTCTTTTTGTTCGTCTATTATTCTGGATTTGTCTTCCGGCATGACATTTGCAATCACTTCATCTATTCCCAATTGTTTAGCAACCGCTTTTCCCGTCATTTCTGAGTCACCAGTAATTAATGTGGTGTGTATACCTTGTTTTCTGAAATACTCAATGGTTGCTTTTGCATGTTCACTTGGAATGTCCATGAGGGCAATAAGGCCTAGAACCTCTTCATCTACTGCTACGTACACGACTGTCTTACCTTCTGAAGCCCATTCATTATTTAAACGACTATACTCATCTGAAACATCATCAAACGAAGTCGGTTTTCCTATACGATAATTTCTCCCTTTGTAATCTCCTGTCAATCCTTTACCAATCTGGTTTTCTACATCAATAGTTAGTTTGTTTTTTTGCTCAAACTTTCTTAGAATAGCATCTGCTAAAGGGTGATTGGATTCTTTTTCAAGAGCTACTACGATATCAATCATGTTTTCTTCGTTCACGGAATCAGCAAAATAATAATTGGTTACTTCAGGTTTTCCTTTGGTCAAGGTGCCCGTCTTATCAAATGCAATTGCTTTAATATCGGCTAATTGAGACAGGTAAGAACTACCTTTTGAAAGGACTCCTTTTTTGGCTAAATTAGAAGTCGTCGATAGCGTTGCCGAGACAGTAGCTGCTGCTAAAGCACACGGTGAAGCTGCAACTAAAAGGACTAATCCTCTATAGACACTTTGTGACCATGTCCAATCAAGTAGAAAAGGTGCCAATAACATGAATAACGGAATGGCAATTAAAACAACTGTGACGTATTTGGGTTCAAATTTTTGGATAATACTCGCAGCTTTTGTTTGGTTATCTTGGTTCTGGTTCACTAATTGTAAAATTTTTGAAAATACTGTATCTTCGTTTTCTTTGGTGACTTTCATCGTGAAGCTACCTGTTCCATTAATTGTACTCCCGAAGACGCCATCTCCTTTGTATTTCTCTTTCGGGATACTTTCTCCATTAATAGACGACTCATCAATGGATGTAGATCCAGACAAAATGACGCCATCAATAGGTACTTGATCGCCATTCAAAACTTGAAGTTGATCTCCCACTTTTAATTCACTGACATCTACATTTTTTGTACTGCCATCAGGTAGGATTAACCGGGCAGTCGTTGGATTCATTTCGAGTAATTTCGTTATTTCTCGTTTGCTTCTTCCTTCTGCATAATCTTCCAAAAAATGTGCTCCAGAAAAAATAAGAATCAATAATGTTCCTTCCCAAAAATTCCCCATTAAAGAAGCTCCGATTGCCGCTAATCCCATTAAAACATGAGAATTAGGCATGAACTTTTTTTGGTTTTTTGAGTTCTCAATTGTTTCTCCAAGGCCTTCAAGAACAATGACATGATACCCAGCGCTGATTGTAGCGATTGAGAACAAAACATTTTGTAGCAACTGATAATCTTCATTCAAAAATAGAGCAATCACTGCTAATGCTAAACCAACAAAGTACAAAACGACTGGCATTTTCCCATGATCATGATCGTGACCGTGGTTGTGATTATGCTTTTCTTGAGACTGTTGTTTTTGGACAGTTTCCATTTCTATTGCCTCCCTATATAATTTATAAGTCCTTTGTTTCCATCATTTACTTCTTGAATCACAAAAATTTCCGCTATTTCTGGATCCTTTCGTCTATTCCAAAAGTAAATCGTAATGAATCTGCTTTACATATGACTAAATAATCATATGTTTGTATTCTCATTTTATATCGCTATATACGTTTTGTCAAGATAAAGAGAACGCAACTTCTCTTTTATAAACAAAAGATTAGCATTGTTTCGCTCATATGGTAATATAGATATGAACGAAAGGTCATATGAAAGGAATAAAAACACTATGGATATAAAAACAACTTCTCCAATCGATAAAGAATCTATTCTGTCAATAAGCAAACTATTTAAGGTGATTAGTGATCCTACACGATTGTCGGTTCTCTTTCTTTTACAGAAAAAAGAGTGTAGTGTTGGAAATATCGCTATTTCTCTGGACATGGAACAGTCCGCTATTTCTCATCAATTAAAAACGTTGAAAGACGCACGCTTAGTAAAATCAAGAAGAGAAGGAAAAAGTATGCTTTACAGTTTAGATGACCTTCATGTTTTTAGTATTCTCGAACAAGTCTTAACTCATGTCAATGAATTAGAAAAATAAAACCAATTAGTTATGTAGCATACAAACTTAGGAGGTTTTTAAAATGTCAAAATCAGATAAAGACCATAATCACTCGAATCAAAATCAACCGAAAAAGAATATTAAAATTGCTTTCTTCATAAATTTTATTTTCTCCATAAGTGAATTTTTCTTTGGGTTTCTTTTCAATAGTGTGTCTATTATGTCTGACGCAGTTCATGATTTAGGGGACTCTATTTCAATTGGATTCGCTTGGTTTTTTCAAGGTTATTCAGAGAAAAAACAAGATGAACGGTTCACCTTTGGCTATAACCGATTTTCTTTACTGGGCGCGCTGATAACTGGCGTTGTGCTAATTAGTGGCTCGTTCTTTATGATCTATCGTAGTGTGCCGCGTTTGCTTGACCCACAACCCGTAAATTATAGTGGCATGTTCTGGCTTTCTCTCGTAGCTATTGCATTGAATGGATATGCTGCGTGGATTTTAAGCAAAGGCACATCCAAAAACGAGAGCATGTTGAACCTCCATATGCTGGAAGACGTATTAGGGTGGATTGGAGTCTTGATTGTGAGTATTCTAATGAACTTTACCGAGGCATATCGTCTGGATCCTATCTTATCGATTTTGATTGCACTTTATATCCTCTACAAAACCGTTCCTGAATTTTTCACCACAATGAAAATTTTATTGAATGGTTCGCCTGAAAATGTAAACGTAAAGAGCTTGGCGGACTCCATTAAAAATGTTCCTGCTGTAAAAGACCTCTCACATTTTCACATTTGGTCACTGGACGGGGAAGAAAACGCCCTTATCGTCACGGTTCTTATAGACCCTTCAGACATAGACAAGGCTAGGGAAATAAAAGAAGAAATTGCAGAAATCGCACATGAATCCAGTGTGAAAAATCATATCACAATAGAAATAACAACAAGTAAAGAAGAACTTGAGAAAGGATACTCCCACAACACTTAGGATAGTCCTACACTAAAAATACCTCATTATTTGAAAAGCAAAAAAGGCAGCGACTAAACAAATCGCTGCCTCTCTTTTTATCTTTCGTGATTATGATTTTTAAAAACCTAGTAGCGTTTGTATCGTCCCGTTCTCTACCAAGATAAAGATTCCTAATCCAATAAACACGATTGGAATAATGATTCGTTCATACTTTTCTAACGTTTCGGAAACAAAGGAAATTTTTGCCAACTTATAACTGATAAAGCAAAGAATCGCAATCGAGATAACGAATACTACTAAGGCAATTAAAATTTCTGAAAAAGCTAACGAAGTAAAGTAGGGAATATAAATCCCTAAATTGTCTCCACCTGACGCAATGGTTATTAAGGCGACAGTCCAGAATAACCGACTGGTTCCTCTAGATTCTAGTTTTTCAACGACTTCCTCTTCTTCTTCCTCCTCTTCGCCTATCACAGCGACACGGATACCTAAATAAATTGGAATTAATCCAAGAAGTCCAATGATCCAATCTTGCGGAATAAAATTCAGCACATAAGCAGCAAACAAACTTACAGCTACCAAAATGCCTGTTCCAAGATATTGACCCCAAAAAATGTGTCGAATACCTTTTTGTGTGTGACTTTGAGAAAAGATAATGAGCAAGATAAACAAATAATCAATGCTCGTAGAAATGTAAACAGCGATAGCTGAAAAAATACTTTGTAACAAAATAACTTCCTCCAAACTAAGATTTCATAGATAGATTTTCTGATAACTTTAAAAAAAAATGAATAGCGGAAAGGATGTCTTCATTCGCTAAAGAGTAATAAACTACTTTTCCATCTTGACGTGATTTTGCCATTCCATGTTTTTTTAAAAAACGTAAATGGTGTGACGTTGTATCGACACTAGCAGTAAGTATTTCTGCTAAATCACAGACACACATTTCCCTATAGGTTTCTAAAGCATAGAAAATTTTAATTCTAGAAAAATCGCTGAAACATTTCCCTAACACAAGTAAGTTTGAAAAATCTTTTTGATCCAATTTATTTTTTATTCCATTTACTTTTTCTTTATGTACGACAGTCACTTGGCAAACTTTTTTCATTCATCTCACCTCACATTCAAACGATTGTTTGAATGAAGTATATCTATTTGATCACTCGTTAGTCAATCTACCTTAATTCCAATACACTGTTATAAGCAATTTCATGTATTTTTTATAAAATAAATTAGTTCATCGATTATTCAAATTCTTAATAGGAGTGAAGACAGTGAAAAATAGTTTAAAAAATAGCTTTGTTACCTGGATACTTATACTGACAACCTTATTTACACCTATACTCGTAAATGAGAATATAAAAAAAATATTTATAATTTTTTATATATTGACCATGGTTGCATTCCTTTCGCTTTATTTTGAGGTTCGTAAGGAAAAACATAAATAAAACATTTTATTAAGTCGAGGTTCTAGATACATGACTTTATCTAATTTCGTGTATCAGAATAATGGAATAACTTGCAACTGGCAAGGTGAGTTTGTCACAATAAGAACTAAATAAAACTCAACATTATTAGTGTAAGGATAATAAATAGTAAAATGTTAATTTGCGTTGCTTATAGCAACAAGTAATTAATTATATAATAGCAGTAGAAAAGAGGTTATCACTAATGCTAGGGGAAAATATTAAAGCAATTCGAAAATCGATAGGGCTTTCGCAATAAGAACTTGCGATCAAACTAAATGTAGTGCGACAAACAATATCTAAATGGGAAAAAGGTTTGTCGGTTCCTGATTCTGATATGCTTATTTCTATATCGGAAGTGTTTGAAACATCCGTAAGCAATTTGCTTGGAGAAACTATAATTGAGTCGAAGGTTGATGACGTAAAAGTGATTTCTGAAAAACTTGAGGTCATCAACTTGCAACTCGCACAAAGGAAAGCAACAAGGAGCAAAACGTTTCACTGGCTTCTTATTTTACTGTTCGTGGTTATAGCTGCTATTTTCACCGTTTTAATAGTGTCAAATAGTCCTTACTTGGGTTGGGATTATAGTGACCCTGAAATCGCAGTTGTCGGAGTGGTTTTACACGGATTTGAGTGGTTGTTCATGAGAATAGCTCCAATTGCCCTTATTGGAGTTATCTTTGGGATTTTTTTGACACGGAAGAAAGTATAAAACTGCTCTACTTTTTTTTAAAGGCCTAATTTAAGGAATTAATCACATAATTGAAAAAATTAAAAAGGAGTGTTTCATATGGGTTTTTGGTACTTTCTAACATTAATTATAGGTATTTATCTTTTAATCCGATCGATATCTGCTTATAGAAACAATCAAGACAGCAAAGTAACCATTTTTATAAGTATTTTGCTTATTTTATTCTCCTTATTTATGTTTACTCCTTGGAGTGTTCAACTAATTGACTTAATATTTTCATGAATGAGTTTGTCTTAAAGGTAATTAAGACAAACTCAGAAAAAGTGCTAGAAGGACTGACAAGATTAAGATAGAGTAGATTTTATGCTCTATCTTTTTTCTTTTTAAGATGAAAAATAACCTTGATTACACAAGGTTTGGAACACATGATTTTATAGAAAATAGTGTATCCTAAAGTAATAGATGGGGTTGTCACAATATGAATTAAATAAAACTCGTAAGAATAAAAACATTTGTCAAAACTTATGTTTTAAAGGAGTGATTTCATGAAGCAAAAGAACATAAAGTCAAAGAATAGCACAATATATTATTGGATAGGTGGAAGCAAAAAAAAAGATGCAAGTTGTATTGTCTTTACTCATGGAATGACTGCTGATCATACGATGTTTGATAAGCAAATAGAATTTTTTAGTGAAGAATATAAAATACTTACTTGGGATATTCCTCTCCATGGCGAATCACGTCCATATGAAAGCTTCTCATATGTCAATGTTGCTAAAGAATTGAATAATATTTTGAAAAATGAAGAAATAAATAAAGTAATATTAGTTGGTCAATCTATGGGTGGTTACATATGTCAGGAATTTGCTATACATTATCCAGAAAAGGTTAAATCTTTTATTGCTGTAGATACAAATCCGTTTGGACATTTTTATTATGCTAAGTGGGAGAGATTTCTTTTAACTAAGGTTGGTAGTATGTCTTCATGGTTTCCTTACAATATTCTTGCTAAAAGTATTGCCAAAGGATCAACGAAAACAGAATATGCCTATAATAATTTATATACGTCAATTTCTAAATTAAGTAAAAAAGAAATTATATTTATCATGGATATGGCATATGGTGGGTTTTTAGAGAGAAAAGAAATAGTTGAATTCGACTTTCCAGTACTTTTAATAGTTGGAGACAGTGATAATACTGGATATGTTAAAAAATATAATAAGATGTGGAGTAAGCAGATGGGATATCCGTTACGGGAAATCACTAATGCTGCTCATAACTCAAATGTAGATAATTACGACGAATTTAATGCAATACTAGCAGAATTTTTAAGTGAACTATAATTTCTTGAGTTTGTCACAATGCTAAGTATGACCAATCCAAGAGAATATTAAAGGACTAGTAAAAAAAGGATAGTTATACTTCACACTCCGTACTTTTAAGATAAAAAAGATCCCTTTGGTTAAAGGATTCAGAATACACTATTTTATCCAATTTCATGTATTGTGTAAGTGATACTAACTAACAGAAAGGTGGTAAAAACAATGAAATCTAAATCAAATAAAATTATATTTTCATTTTTAATCATATCTTTAGTAATTATTATTATTGGTTACTTTTTATGGGCCATTCTTATTCCTATTCAAGATTTTAGTCCAATGGACAAACAGGAAACAATAAGAATGCAGAAAGAACTATCCTTAAATTATGATTTAGGCAGATTTTTGTTATACACTGGTTTTTCCGGACTTATTTCTTCAGCAATTCTCTTAATATCAAACAAAATCAAAGTGATTAAAAAACAAAAATAATCTTGATACAATGAGTTTATTGATACACGATTCTATGTAATTTCATGTATCTAGAATAATTTAATAGTTATAGGGATTATAGAATTAAAAGAAAATAAAGTTTATGATAGAAGTACGTTATAACAAAAAAATTCATACTAGAATGGGGATTGTTATGAAAAAAAAGAATGTATTTTTATGGACTATTTTGACAGGTATAGTTATTACAATAATTCTTATTTTTGGTCCTTTAAAAAAAGATATATGGGATACGAATGCTAGTAAATTAGAAGATTTAACTGATAGTTTGAGCAATCCTATGGTTATTAATGACTTTTCAAAATGGACTCCTTTTGAATGGGACACGCTTTATAGCTTTGCACCCTATACTACAAAAGAAACTATCTACGAAGTTGTTGGATATAAATGGGACAATATAAGTGAAACTGTGAATGACAATATGAATCAAATTGTATTTGTTAAAGACGGAAAAGTCGTCTGTTATCTATATGGATATCCTGAAAATACCAATTCCAGCTATAATTTTGGCGAATATGAAAGTGAATACATAACCTTCAATTCAAAAAAAAAATTATCCTTTGATATTGAGATTGGTGCAGATGGTATTAGATATTTTAATTATATTAATCATTAATTAAATACGATTCTCAATACACTATTTTAAGCAATTTCATGTATTTATAAAGCAGAAACTGAGTTTGTCACATTAAGAATTGTGACAAACTAGGGAAGAAGGATAATTGAAAACACAATATACGACAAGAGAATACCAGTCTTTTAAAGTGAAGTTGACTTCACTTCGAAAGACTGGTATAATTTATTTATTAAATGAAGTAAATAGATAGAGGGTGATCATTATTGGCAACTATAATAAATAAAGTGAAAGAAAAAAGGACTGAAAAAAAACTCACACAAGAAGAACTTGCAAATAAAGTTGGGGTTACTAGAAGAACCATCATTTCTTTGGAAAAAGGGAGTTATATTCCATCGCTATTGCTAGCTATCGATATCGCTCAGGTGCTAAACATTAGAATTGAAGATCTATTTTTTAAGGAGGAATGTAAAAATGAAAAAGATTATAGTTGAAACTGTTGGAAACTCAATTATGGTTAGTTTATTTGCCGCATCATTGGTTGAGTTTTTCTCAATGAATGCTCAATATACCGATAATGGGTTTGAATCTACAACGGGTAATATATCGATTGTATTTGTTGTTTATCTTGTTTTATTTGGATTGATTCGATGGGGGATCAGTAAAAGGAATAAAGATTATTCTTTAAAAGATGGTGAATTTAGTGCCTCTGATGAGAGAGAAAAAAATAATGCTTATTTTGCTTCTGTTGTTTCTTATAAAGCTATAATTACGAGTTTAATTATTTCTTTGTTTATATTTGTCTTTATAGAGATTACGACTAATCCACCTTTTAATAATACATTTGATTTATTTATTTCAGGAATAATACTATTTACAATTGTGATATGTGTAGGTTTTATTTCTTATGGAACAGCTTGGATATTTAAAGATACAAGATAGATAAGGTATTTTTGTTGAGTTTGTCAAAATCTCAATTAAGACAAACTCAGAAAAAGTGCTAGAAGTACTGACAAGATTAAGATAGAGTAGATTTTATGCTCTATCTTTTTTCTTTTTAAGATGAAAAATAACCTTGATTACACAAGGTTTGGAACACATGATTTTATAAAATTTCATGTATTGAAAAAATACAATCTAACAAAGGGTGCCCAAATGTCATACGACTACAGAAAAGGAAAAAAGAAGAAAAACGGATCAATGATTTCCTCTCGAATACTTATTTTATTGTTATTCTCTAATTTATATTGTGATATAATAAAAAAATTACATATTATAATAAGAAAGAGTGATTAACTATTGAAATCCCGACAGAACAAGTCAAACAGAACTTAAAAACCTGGTTAACTGTTTTCGATTCAGATGTCATTTTAGAAGCAATGAATCGTACTCAATCAAAAGGCAAATCCTTTGTGTATTTAAATGCCATACTAACCGATTTCAAGCAAAAAGAAGTTAAGACTATTAAAGATATCAAAGAATATGATGAATCATTTAAGCATAAACAACAAAACTACACCAAACCATCACCTCGTAAGGAATCCCTACCAGAGTGGGCTTACTCAGGTTACACAATAAAAGACGAATTGGTTGACGGGGATGTTGACAAGCGCTTTAAAAATAAACTAGAAAAAATAAGAGCTAAAAACAGCACCCCTTAATCTGAATAGGGGAGGAGAGGAAGGGAAGAGTTAGTATGCACTCTAAGAAAAGTACATATAGTAAGTTTTCCGATAGAAAAGAACCGATTTACTGGATTGGTGGGTCTTCTTGTGCTGGAAAAAGTACATTTGCCAGGCAGTTTGCTGTAAAATATGGTTTTACTCTTTATTCTTGTGATGACCATTTCGAAAAACACTTAAAAAAAACATCTGGATCAATACAACCAGCGATGATCTCTATGTCTGGTATGACACCCAATGAGATATTTTACTTAAGACCTGTAGCTGAACAATTGCAATTATATGTTAATGTTTTTAAAGAAGATTTTGAGTTTGTTATTGAAGACATTCTAAGTTTACCCGATAAACCACTAGTTATTGAAGGAAATCAGCTCATGCCGTCTTTAGTGCAACCATACATCAGTCATAAAAATAGTGCTATTTGGTTGATTTCTAATGAAAAATTACAGACAGAATTATATTTAAAAAGAACATGGATCCATTCAATTTTGAATAAGACTAGCAATCCAGCTGTTGCTTTTGATAAATGGATGAAAAGAGATGCTTTATTTGCAGCCAAAATACAGAAAGAAACTCAAAAATTTAATTTGACTTCAAAGGAATTTTATAGTGTTCAAGATTTAGAAAATAATGTAAATCTGCTTGAAAATCATTTTTTATTTAGCCATTCATAGAATTTACTGGTATCAGCATTTTAGGGATTTATCTAATTCAAATGGATTTAAGCGAACTTTAGCTACTATGATACGGTAATTAATTTGAACAGGCACTCAGAAGCTCGTCAGATAATCGTGTACAACAAATGTTTTATCAATTCATCTATTTAATTCAAAAATAACCTAAAATTAATAAAAGGAGAAAATATTATGCAACTACATTTAATCGAGTCTGATAAAATATATAAAGAAATTTTAGAAACTCCAATTGAAAAAAGAGATGAGGTTTTTAAACAAAAGTTACTATATAAGTAGTATTAAAAAAGACTCTACTGCTTTTTAAGCGATAGAGCCCTGCTACAATTCGATACATGATACTCTCCAAAAATATGTATCATAAAAAATTAGAAACAACCTGCTAATCTTCTGAATAATAAATGCTTAAAATATAATAGAAAAGTAGCGTTGTTACTATAACAAAGATAAGTGGCTGTAATTTTAAACTACCAACGTATAGTAAAAATAGTAGGATCAGAATGGGTTTGATTACGAACTTCGAGAGCTTTGAGGTTTTATACTGTTGATTTAGAGTATATAAAAATCGGATGGGTAAGAATAGCACTCCAAATACTAGTGTAAAAATGAGATCTTTCAACGATAGTTTTTGATTCATTGTAAAAACTCCTTTTGACTGTTTTTTTCTCTTTCTCTTCAAGTTCAGATAGGTTTAATGCATTATCTAAAAGTTTTAAACTGACTAAATCAGGTTGGCTTTTTCCTAGCTCCCATTTAGAAATAGTTTGTCTAGTAACAAAAACTTTATCTGCAACTTGTTGTTGGGTAAGATTTAATTCTTTTCTTTTTGCTTTTAATTGATTAGAAATATCCATAATGACCTCCTCAGATATAAATTATCATTTAAGCAAAGCAACGACGGCGCAACGCTCGTATCATTGCTAAAAACTATACTGGTTGCAAGAGCATTGCGTCCAATTAATAAAAAAAAGAATCCCGTTTTAAAAGGGTTCTAAGCACACTATTTTATCTAATTTCATGTATGAATAAAACTTTGAAAATTGTCTTAATAGTGATTGTTTTGGATACATTCATTAATCAGTATTCACTAAGTGAATTATATGATTTTTATTCTTGAAACCAGCTAGCTCACTAAAGATACTAGGTTTTAATTCATTTATAATTTTTAAAGATTCCCATGTAATATCTTGATCATCTTTATCTACACCATGATATTCTTTTTTCTCTTTTATTTTACCTTTATAAACAAAAAGAAATTCATGAAAATCCTTTTTTGATTGTTTTTCTAAGAAAAAATTTTCAATTACTGAAAATAATTCTACATCATAAAAATTTTCTCCAGTTTCTTCTAAAACTTCACGTTTTACTGCTTCACTAGTAGTCTCTGAAAATTTTACTCTACCACCTGGTAAAGAAATTATTCCATCAGGGTATTTAGAAACTAGTAGACTATTTTGGCTTTCTATCCATGCTGCTACCCTAATATTTAATTTTCCTGAATCTGTATCTAAAGTTAAATCCATATTAAATTACTCCTTAACGTTTATTTAAAATAATAAAAATGAGTTAAAAATATACCTTATTTTAAAAAGGTTCTTGATACACGACTTTATGTAATTTTATGTATCGAAGAGATGCTATACTAATAATCAATAGTTTTGTGTAACTGTCAAGTAGAATTGTGCACTTTTGTTACGTGAAGACTGATTCTCGATGTTTCATTCTATGACTCTCTCCATTAATATGAATAACTTCACAGCGATGAAGAAGTCGATCCAGAATAGCTGTCGCTATTCCTTGATCACCAAGCATCTTGCCCCAGCTGTCAGGTCCTTTGTTTGAAGTTAAAATGATCGAACTTTTTTCATACAAGTCACTGACTAGCTGGAAAAAGAGGTTGGCTTCTCTTGTTTCCATTGCCATAAACATCATGTCATCAATCACAACTAAATCTGCTTGTCTTATACGCCTCAATCGAATGGCTGATTTTCGGACGTATTCTTCAGTTTTAAGTAAGGTAATCAACTCACCCATTGAAACGAATGCCACTTGTTTCCCTTGGTCGATAGCTTCCAGTCCAAGGCCAATAGCTAAATGAGTTTTACCGACGCCTGGTGGACCTAAGAGGACCAGGTTGAATGTTTGATCCAACCAGTCGCATGCTCTTAATTGAGAAATCTGACGTTTACTAATCGAAACTGATTCGGTCGTGTCAAAGTCCTCTAAGGACTTTTCGAAGGGAAATTGCGCCCATTTTAAATGTTTCTGTCGTGTTTTCTCTTCGCGACGCTGTTCTTCATGGTCGCATATAGCGACAAGCAGCTCCTGGTAGGTCCAGGACTGCTGTTCAGCTTCACGGAGAAAGCCCGGGAGCGCTTGAGCTGTTTCAGTCATACGTAATTGCTTGAATTGTGATTGGAGATCTTCTGTGGTACTTATGATTGTTCCCCTCCTAACACCTGTAGATATGATTCAAAGGAACGTTCTACAGCGGTAATTGTCTGATATTTTTTGATAAACTATTATTCCTTGTAGACTCGGAATCTGTCTGGACATCTCGACGGGCGATGTCATTGGCCACATCTCTTAATGTAACGGCACTAAATAAATTCAGAGATATACATTCATTTAAAGCTTTCTCTAAAAAATCACTGTTTCGTTCACTGACTGCTTCAATGACACGTAACTGGTCTCTTGTATGCCTTGGGTAGTTGACCTTCAGTTGGTCAATGAAGATCATTGCCTTTTCCTCGTTTTGAAAAAGTCCAAGGACACGGCTAATATGACTATCTAGTTTCTGCTTTTTCGCATCTTCGCGTCCATGATCAGGATCTTTAGTCAGTTTGCCTTTCCCTTTAGCTAAGAGGTGAGTAGCGATTTGTTGGTCACTTTTCAATTCGAACACAGATAAACTAGTATCATTAACGACAACACGTACTTTGATTTTCTTCTGTGGCTGGTAGGTTCCTAGTGGAACCGAATAGTAATTGGATTTATATTGAATCGTATTGTCTTTCAGAACGGTCTTTGTTATACTTTCTTTGTTCGAGAGAATGAGTTTGTTAGAGATCGAGATGAGGTGTGACTTTTCCAGAGTGAACACGTCTATCGGTCTCTTTTTTGTTTTTTCATGTGTCTTATAGTTGCCTCTACGTTCTAACCAGGCTTCACAGCTTTCCTGCCAAGAAGTGATTGAATAAAAGCGTCGACCACGAGCGAAGTTATACTTCACAAATTTTACGACTGCTTCGACTTTTCCCTTGGACTCCGGATCAGCCGCTCGACATACATGGACGATAAACCCTCTCTCAAGTACATAGGCCTGGAACTGTTTGGTAAATAATATATCGCCGTGGTTCTCACTAACAATCATTAATTTGTCCTGATCATATACGATTTCTTCTGTCCGACCTCCGAAGTAGTCAAAAGCATTCTCATGTGCGCGAACGACATCTTTTGTCGTAAAGGGTCTCTCTTGCCACTCGACATATTTATATCGGGAGTGGGAGAGTACGAAGCCGATGCAGTAAAGCTTTATTCGTCCTTCGGTAAGTGCACGTTTAACTGTAATCTCACCAAAATCGACTTGGATCTGTCTGCCAGCTGGAAGCTCAGGAACAGCCTCGTAATTGCGATAAGTTAATCTTTTAGGAATACCGTAGGTTTCCCTTAACTCTCTGACATAAGAACGAATAGTACTGGGTGCTGCTTCTCTGTAATTAAACTGTTCCTCTAGCCAGTCTTCAATTTGAGCTGCGGACAGTTCTGGCTCATCACTCAGCCAGCTTAAAATAGTTTCTTTATATGGATCTAATTTTCTTTTCCGATTCGCTAAGGATTCTACCCACACAACTGCTTCGTTTGGTTCTTTCTTCAAATCACTAATTACTGTGTTACGGTGAATGCCAAGCATTCGACTAATTTTCGCATTTGAAAATCCTTTCTTTTTGTAATGATGCACTTTCGCAATTCTGTTCACTTTTTCAAAATCCACCTTCTTTTTCTCCTTCCAGTCAATAAACTAACGTTTCTAGTTTATCAAATGGAACGAAGTAATAGGGTAAAAGTGCACATTCTTATTTAGCAATAACTGCACAATACAGTCTAGCAGTTACATTCAAGATACTTGTTGTCCATTATGGTACTTTTCAAAAGCACTTATTTTCCTCTTACTTATTTTTTCGATTTCTGTTAATAAATTTTGTTCTAACATTTATTTTCCTCCTAATAAAAAAAGTTCTCTTGAAAACAAGAGAACCCTCAAGGAACTTGCATATAAAAATAAGCTGACATCTCGTGGTTTTGTTGTCAAACAACCACTGCAAAGTCGCAAAATATTACTTTTACGACGCCTACAAGTTCCTTTATGCTATCTATAGCACCGAAATTATTATAACATTTTTTTCTAAATATTAAATATGATGATTGATATATTTGTTAGTCTCTTTTTATCAATCGGCGTTTTATAAAAGATAGACATGTTCCAACGCCAACTATCAGTATTATAGTTGCTAATAATCCACCTTCTAATCCAAAATTGCCACCATTTAAGATCGAAAGGCTATCAGTTGTTTTAATTCTAAATATGGTTTCATTAACTATCTTTCCACTAACTGGTAACCCTAAAATAGCAATAAAAAAATTCCAACTACTATGCAAAGCTCCTACTAAATACAAATTATCACTGTAAAAAAATATTAACGATAGTAAGAAACCAAGTAAAAATATGTTTATTAATCCAATACTCGTAACATTAGGATTAATTGCATGATTTAATGAGAAAATAACAGAATTTATAACTATTCCTATAGTCATATTGCTCATGCTAGCTATAGTATTCATAATATATCCTTTAAAGAGAAGCTCTTCTGCAAAGCCTTGAATACAAAAGCCAAACAGAAGTAACATTAAATATAATATATTAACGTTATTATTTATGCTGATTGAAATACTTTGCATAATCAAATTGCCTATAATAGTTGCTCCTATCATTACGAAACCCAAAATTGCACCAAAAGAATAATTTTTTGTGAAATTTTTAGAACTTATCCCTAACGATTGAATATCTCTTTTTTCTACAAATTTAGAGTATAGAATAATTGCTAAAATTACTAATGAATAGAAATAAAGTTGAATGAGGATTCCAAAACTATCAGAAAAAAAGGAACCTATTTGAATGACTAAACTACTAACTAATGAAAAAATAAGTAATCCAATTATTAAAGTAATCCATCCTCCGCGCCTGTAATTTTTCGTGAGTTCAGCAGATTTTGTTAGTGGTAAATATTTCATATTATGTCTCCAATCTGATTTAGATAGCAAATTTTGTGCTTTTACAGAAAAAAAGGTATGTGTTTATGGCGTTGAGTTATGACGCAATCTAACACCTTTAATTATAAGGCACAAAAAAAAAGAAACAACTTTTTGTATTGAATTTTGCGAATTTATGGCAAGATATTGCTTGCTGGATTGTTCCAAGCAAAGACCTTTATATGGACAAACCTGAAATCATAAGAGATTTAATCAAGGTTGTTCCAATGATTATTTTAGGAATCGTAGTTTTGCAATTCAGTTTATTTATCAGTATTGAATTCGAAGCGAGAACACATTAATTCCGCAAGCACTTATACTTGACGAGGTGATTATCCGGACACCAGTGATTAAGGTTACTGTTATTTTAATAATCAGTAGGAAGATTACTTCGACAAAAACAAAATCTAACCGTGTGGAAAACCGTGCAGAAATCCATTCCCAAAAACAAAAAAAAGCACCAAACCCATTGTTGCCAAAGGATTCGGTGCTCATTTTAAAAAGATTATTTTGTTTCACGGTGTAAAGTAACTTTTCTTTCACGTGGACAGTATTTTTGTTTTTCTAAACGGTCCGGAGTGTTACGTTTGCTTTTGCTTGTTAGGTAGTTACGTTCTTTACAAGAAGTACATTCTAAAGTGATGTTAATACGCATGATTTTCCCTCCCATACTTAAAGAATTCTCTAAGACAATTCTCAGACTTGAATATAATAGCATGACTTTCGCAAAAAAGCTAGTCTTTTTATGAATTTTGTTAAGTAGTTTTACTTGACGAGGATTGAGTCATAAATTTTGGAAGAATGGTGAAATCAGTTTGCTATTCAATCGATTTTTCGGTACTATTTCCTAGTAGGAGTGTGAAGATGTTGAGTAAAAAACAATTACGTGAACAAGGCATTCGAGCCTTGAAGAAACTAGCGAATCATCCGGCGCTAAAAGCGAAGAAAGAACAGCAAATCTTGGCGTTGTTATTTGCTTCGCAACAATGGAAAACGAGTAACACCATTGCGGTCACAAAGGCGTTAGCATTTGAATTTGATACTGAAAAAGTCATTCAACGGGCGCTTTTGCAAGGCAAGAAAGTCGTGGTTCCAAAGTCGCTTCCTGAAAGAAAATTAGCTTTTTATGAAGTCGATGAGGACACGGTCTATCAACGTACCCAGTTTGGGGTGGAAGAACCGATCAGTAACTTAATTGTCACAAAAGAAGAAATTGAGTTGATCGTTGTGCCTGGTTTGGTGTTTTCTTCTAAGGGTTATCGGATTGGGTTTGGTGGCGGTTATTACGATCGTTATTTGGCTGATTATCAAGGGCGGACGTGTAGTTTGGTCTTTGCGGAACAATTGAATAATGAATGGACGAACGAGCCATTAGATGTTGCGGTGGAGCGGATTTATACGGATTCTTATAAGATGAAGGAGGCGACGCAATGAACTGGAATAAATTAAAAAATCAACCATTTGTGACGATAGGCTTTTTATCGATTCAAACAGCGGTTTTCTTGTTAGCGTATTTATTGCCAGGTTTACTGATTGAGTTTCGTGGCTCAATGTTTGGCCCGCTGATTGCACTTAATCATGAGTACTGGCGTTTTGTCACACCGATTTTTATTCATTATGGTTTAATGCATTTTGCGATTAACTCGGTGATTTTGTATTACATGGGGCAACAAGTCGAAGCGATTTATGGCCATGGACGTTTTTTCCTCATTTATTTGCTTAGTGGGGTGCTGGGGAATGTTTTAGGCTTTGCGTTTAATGATATGAATGTTCAAGCAGCTGGCGCAAGTACATCGCTCTTTGGGATTTTTGGGGCGTTTATTGTGTTAGGCATTCATTTCAAAAACAATCCCGGAATTCAAGCGATGGTCCGTCAATTTTCACTTTTTATCGTGTTAAATCTCGTGTTTGGTCTCTTTGATCAAACGATCGATATGTACGGGCACCTAGGTGGTTTAATCGGCGGGATTTTGATGGGGAATATTGTGGCGTTACCAATGAGAGTGGGTAAAACGTATTCGATTCATGTGCGGATTATTTCTGCGATGATCTTGCTATTTTTACTTTTCTTTTGTATTGTTTATGGCTTAAAAAGATATCAAGTCATTTAATGAATTTTTCGCGTGGCTTCCTTGTCTATTTTTACGAAAGCGATTGAAAAAAAGTCAAATATTAGTATAATGATAGGAAGTGTTTTTAAATGGAAAGTTTATATGATGTCCAGCAATTATTAAAGCGATTTGGGATCATTATTTATGTTGGGAAACGTGTATATGATATTGAACTGATGTCTCAGGAAATCAAAAATTTATACGACAGCCATTTAATTGAACAACAAACTTACTTAAAAGCATGGGCAATATTAAAAAGAGAACACCAGATTGAATTGAGCAGGGAGGACTTGTAAATGTCAACAAAGAAAGTAATTGGAATTGATTTAGGTGGGACAACGGCAAAATTTGCCATTTTAACAGTTGATGGAGAAATTCAACAAAAATGGAGTATTGAAACAAATATTTTAGATGAGGGTACCCATATTGTACCGGACATTATTGCGTCGATTAATCATCACCTTGATTTATACGATTTAACGGCGGATGATTTTATCGGTATCGGAATGGGGACACCAGGAAGTGTTGATCGAGCGGAAGGAACCGTTATTGGCGCTTACAACTTGAACTGGAAAACGCTACAACCGATTCGTCAACAAATCGAAGAAGGAACCGGCATTCGTTTTGCATTAGATAATGATGCCAACGTGGCGGCTCTTGGTGAGCGTTGGAAAGGTGCCGGTGAAAACAATCCAGATGTAATCTTTATTACGTTAGGCACGGGTGTCGGTGGCGGCATTATTATGGAAAACATGTTGTTACACGGTGTTGCTGGCTGTGCAGGTGAAATTGGTCACATTACGGTTGATCCTGAAGGGTTTGCTTGTACGTGTGGCAAAGTAGGCTGTTTAGAAACGGTTTCTAGTGCAACAGGGGTTGTGCGTGTCGCCCGTCACTTAGCAGAAGAATTTGCAGGCGAATCGCAGCTGAAAGCAAATCTTGATGACGGTCAAGCGGTTACGAGTAAAGATGTGTTTGAGTTGGCAGCAAAAGGCGATGTCTTTGCGTTAATGGTTGTCGACAAAGTTTGTTTTTATTTAGGACTAGCTTGTGGAAACTTAGGGAATACCTTGAATCCTTCAAGTATTGTTTTAGGTGGTGGCGTGAGTGCAGCGGGTGAATTTTTACGTAGTCGCGTAGAAAAATACTTCCGTCAATTTACGTTCCCGCAAGTAAACGAAAGTACCGTTATCAAATTAGCCGAATTAGGCAATGATGCTGGTGTTATTGGGGCGGGGTCTCTTGCATTACAATTTCAAGACTAGAAAGGTCGATTTAATATGTCAGGATTTTTAATTTGGTTAAACGTAATTTTAGTAGCAATCTTATTGTTCTTTGGAGTGAACTGGTTGTTTTATTACTTCATGGGTAAACGCTCAGCAACGATTATTACCGAAGAAGAATTTAAAGAAGGCATGCGCAAGGCACAAGTCATTGACGTTCGTGAAAAAAATGAATTTGACGCGGGTCACATTTTAGGAGCGCGTAATATTCCTTATACAACCTTCGTGCAATCAATGGCTGGGATTCGTAAAGATGTGCCGATTTATTTGTATGACAATACGACAACGTTAAGTGTTCGTGCAGCAAATAAATTACGTAAAAATGGCTATCAAGATATTTTCATTTTGAAAAAAGGCTATCAAGAATGGTCTGGTAAAACGAAAAAGAAAAAAGTAGTGTAAATAATTACTCAACAGCTCTTGGGAAATTTTTCCTGAGAGCTTTTTCTTTTTTTTCGCGCAATGAAAACACAAAAAAAGCCGTGACGCGAGGTCAGGGCTTCTTTTAACGTTAACGAATTAACGGGCAAAGCTTTTGCGATGTGCTTTGCGGCGGCTTTCATCGATTTTTGCTTCTTTTTCTTCGATTGGATCGATGACCGTTTTTTTAAGGGTTGCGACTAGGCAAACCGTTGCTGCAGTTGTGACTAAAGAACCAACTACAAAACCAGTAACGAATTTTTTCATTGTTCTATCACCTCGTTTCTTTCTCTTTTTATTATGAACTATTGTCGCGTATTTGCAAAGTAAAAATGATTAAAAAATTAAAAATAAAAATATTTGAATTTATTTACTAAATGTTTTATAATAGTTTTACTAATAAAAATAGAAAAGAGGTAGTGGGAATGGAAAAAGATTTGCAAGCCGTTTTTAAAGAAAAATTTAGTGAAGCAGCAACAGGAGAATATTTTGCGCCAGGTCGGATTAATTTAATTGGGGAACACACGGACTATAATGGAGGGTATGTTTTCCCGGCGAGTATTACGTTAGGCACTTATGGTTTAGCCAAAAAACGTGACGACCGTGAAATTCGTCTCTACTCTGAAAACTTCCCAGAAAAAGGAATCATCACGTTTTCGCTAGATGATTTAACTTATGACAAGGCACATGACTGGACGAACTATCCAAAAGGCGTGACGCATTTCTTACAAGAAGCAGGTTATGTGATTGATTCAGGTTTTGAAGTGGTGTATTACGGCACGATTCCAAATGGTGCGGGTCTTTCTTCCTCTGCTTCTATCGAATTACTAACAGGCGTCATTTTAAAAGATTTATTTGACTTAAAGATTGAGATGTTAGATCTAGTGAAAATTGGCAAACAAGTGGAAAATGAGTTTATTGGTGTGAATTCCGGTATCATGGACCAATTTGCGATTGGAATGGGTAAAAAAGACCATGCTTTATTATTAGATACGAATACGTTAGAATATGAAGTGGTTCCGGCTGAGTTTGGCGAATATGTCGTGGCGATTATGAACACGAATAAACGTCGTGAATTAGCGGATTCGAAATATAACGAGCGTCGGAGTGAGTGTGAAGAAGCGTTACGTCGTTTACAAAGTGAATTGGCGATTGATGCGCTTGGTGCGCTAGACGAAGAAACATTCTTTGCGAATACGGCCTTGATTGAAGATGAAACACTGATTAAACGTGCCAAACATGCAGTAACAGAAAATCAACGAACTTTAAAAGCGAAAAAAGCGTTACAAGCGGGCGATTTAGCAGCGTTTGGCCAATTACTGAATGCGTCTCACTTGTCACTAAAAGAAGATTATGAGGTAACAGGGATTGAATTAGATACGTTAGTCGCAGCGGCACAAGCACATCCGAGTGTTTTAGGTGCGCGCATGACAGGTGCTGGTTTTGGTGGCTGTGCGATTGCGCTCGTAAAAGCGAGTGCTTGGGATGATTTCGTCGCAACTGTTTCAAAAGAGTATGTTGAAAAAATTGGTTACGAAACGGCAATCTATCAAGCAAGTATTGGCGATGGCGCAAAAAAATTATAAGAGATAGGAAGGATGAATAAGATGTCAATTTTAGTCTTAGGAGGAGCCGGTTATATCGGTTCTCATGCAGTCGATCAATTAGTGAATAAAGGGTACGAGGTGGTCGTGGTTGATAATTTATTAACCGGTCATGAGCAAGCGATTCATCCGAAAGCTGTTTTTTATAAAGGTGATGTGCGGGATAAAGAATTTTTAACAACGGTTTTTGATAAAGAGGACATTGACGGTGTGATGCATTTTGCGGCGAGTTCTTTAGTGGGAGAATCCGTTGAAAAACCGTTAATGTACTTTAATAATAATGTGTATGGTATGCAAATTTTACTAGAAGTGATGCAAGAACATGACGTGAAACATATCGTCTTTTCTTCTACAGCTGCCACATACGGCGAGCCAAAAGAAAGTCCGATTACGGAACAAACGCCAACGAATCCTAAAAATCCGTATGGCGAGAGCAAGTTAGCAATGGAAAAAATGATGAAGTGGTGTGATGGCGCGTACGGAATGAAGTATGTGGCTCTGCGTTACTTTAACGTTGCAGGAGCAAAACGCGATGCTTCAATCGGTGAAGATCATACGCCAGAAAGTCATTTAGTGCCGATTATTTTACAAGTTGCATTAGGGCAACGAGAATCGTTAGCGATTTTTGGTGACGACTACGCGACGCCAGATGGGACGTGTATTCGTGATTATGTCCATGTCGAAGATTTAATTGCAGCGCATATTCTAGCATTGGAATACTTAAAAGCGGGGAATGACAGTAATGTCTTTAACCTTGGAAGTAACAATGGCTATTCGGTGAAAGAAATGTTAGATGCTGCCCGTGAAGTGACTGGCAAAGAAATCGCGGCAAAAGTAGCACCAAGACGTGCGGGAGATCCGGCTTCTTTAGTTGCCTCAAGTGAAAAAGCGAAGACAGTCTTAGGTTGGGAACCAGAATATACAGACGTCAAAAAAATTATTGAAACTGCGTGGAATTGGCATGTGAGCCATCCAAATGGTTATCAAGACTAGGAGAGTATGCAATGAATGTCAGTCAAATGATTGTTGATTTTACCACTTGCGCGATTCAGTCTGGTGGCTGGATGGAAATGGATCGTCTTTATTTACAAAATCGCATCTTAGGATTAATCGGGGAAGTCGCCCTGACGGAAACTGAAGTGCGCCCGGTTACTGAAAAACCGATTACGTTGATGGATCAGCTCGTAGCCAAAGCAAAAGCCAATCAAGTGATTGGGGAAACTTTAGCGGAAACCGAGATTTTAGAAGGGCAATTAATGGATTTCTTAACGCCACCGCCTTCAGTTGTGAATGCTTTTTTTGCACAACACTATGAGACGAGTCCTGCGACTGCAACGGATTACTTTTTTGAATTATGTCAGCGCAATGACTACATCAAAACACGGGGTATCGCCAAAAATATTGTCTTTCCAATTGACACGGAGTATGGCGCGTTAGACATTACGATTAATTTGTCCAAACCCGAAAAAGATCCAAAAGAAATTGCGGCTCAAAAACAAGTCGTGGCGGTTGACTATCCAAAATGTATGCTATGTATGGAAAATGAAGGGTACCTCGGGCGTTCGAATTATCCAGCGCGTACGAATCATCGCATTATTCGCATGAATTTAGATGGTGAGTCATGGGGCTTCCAGTATTCTCCTTATGCGTATTACAATGAGCATTGTATTTTCTTATCAGAAGAACACCGTCCAATGAAAATTGAACGGAGCAGTTTTGAACGCTTGGTTAAAATTGTCGATGTCTTACCGCATTATTTTGCAGGGTCAAATGCGGATTTACCGATAGTCGGTGGATCGATTTTATCCCACGATCACTATCAAGGTGGACGGTATGAATTTGCGATGGCAAAAGCACCGATTGAAACGACCTTTGACATGGCTGATTTCCCTCAAGTTTCAGCCGGGATTGTCAAATGGCCAATGTCGGTTATCCGCTTGCAAAGTGCCGATAAAAAAGCGATTGTCGATGCCTCTGAACGGATTTTAGCAAGCTGGCAAACGTACTCGGTTCCAGAACTAGAAATTGTTGCTTTTAGCCCAGACGGGACGCCGCATCACACGGTTACACCGATTGCACGACGTCGCGGCGAGTTATTTGAAATCGATTTGGTGTTACGGGACAATAATGTTTCAGCAGAACATCCAGATGGGATTTTCCATCCGCATCAAGAAGTGCAACATATTAAAAAAGAAAACATCGGCTTAATCGAAGTCATGGGCTTGGCTGTTTTACCGCCACGACTTGAAAAAGAATTAGTTGAAGTCGAAAAATATTTAATCAATGAAGCAAACGAAATTGCTGACTATCACTTGCCGTGGGCGGAGAACATGAAAGCTGCGCATCACGTAACGGCTGAAAATGTCCAAGCGATTGTCCAACAAGAAGTTGGTTTGATTTTCAAACAAGTCTTAGAGCATGCGGGTGTCTTTAAACGCGACGAAAAAGGGCAAGCAGCCTTTAATGCATTTGTGACGCAGTTATAGAAAACAAAGAAAGGAGAGACCATGGCAACAATTAAAGATATTGCACAAAAAGCGGGGGTGTCGCCCGCAACCGTTTCTCGTGTCTTAAATTATGATCCTGATCTCTCTGTGAGTAAAGAAACGGAACAAAAAGTGTTTGAGATTGCTGAAGCGTTAAATTATACGAAACATAAAAATAAACGCCGAGAGTCAGCGGTGTTGCGACTCGTCCAGTGGTATGACAGTGAAGAAGAGTTGGCGGATTTGTATTATTTAGCGATTCGCTTGGGGATCGAAAAACGCGCGGAAGAATTAAATATCCGTTTAATCAAAGAACAACTGAGCGAACTCTCTGATACGGAAACCCAAGGGACGATTGCCGTTGGGAAATTCGATCAAGCACAAATGAAACAGCTTAAAAAGTTAAATGAAGAATTGCTTTTTGTCGACTTTGACGGCTTAGCACTTGGGATTAATTCCTTAGTCGTTGATTTTTCGCAAGGGGTTCAATTGATTATCGATCAGTTCATTAAGGAAAAGCACGAACGGATTGGGATTCTTTCGGGGATGGAGTACACGAAGGGGAGTCGCCATGAAATTGATGATCCACGCTTTTTAGTTTTTCGGGAATACCTGACGCGCTTGAAGTTATACAACGAAGCAGATCATCTGCAAGGCGCTTTTACGATTGAGGGTGGTTATACCGCGATGAAGACGTATTTGGAAAGCCATACGGATTATCCGACTGCGTTCTTTGCTTCAAGTGATGCCTTGGCAATCGGGGCGATGCGTGCGATTCAAGGTCACGGCTTACGGATTCCGGAAGATATTTCCGTGATTGGCTTTAATGATGTCAGTGTGGCCAAATATGTCACACCTGCGCTCACGACGGTGAAAGTCTATACTGAATGGATGGGTGAACTGGCGGTGTCAACGATTTTAGAGTTGATTCAAGAAAAAGCCCCTGTTCCTCGCAAAATTACCGTCGGAACAGAATTAATCCTACGTGAATCGACCCGTGATTCATAAAATAATTGAGGAGTCTTCTATTTGGCGATGCCCACGCAAAGTTGGGTGTTGCGAAGTGGTAGCTCCTGTTTTTTTGCTCTTTGGCAAATAGTGTTGAGGGAATATCGCACTACCCTACGAAAAATCGCCTTGTGTGAGAGCTACGAGACCGCTTCGAGCTAAAATCTCTCAGCTCGAAAGCTTCAAACTCTAGGTAAGTGCTAAAGCACAAACCTAGAGTCATTCACATTTCGTCTTTTGACGCAGCTGACACAAGGCATTTTTCTCCGGTCCGCTAGTTTCGATTCTCTTTTTGAAGTTTATTTTATCAAAAAATAAAAGAAATGATAAAAGGAAATAGTTCAGCGATGAGCCTATCATCACAAACAATAATCTATCCGAATAAAAGTGATGCAACCTATTTTTTGGTTGGACTATTTCAAGGATGGATGCTTGATAGTCGTCTGATTCAGGGAAATGCTCAGGTAGGTTTGAATTGATTCAAAAAAGCCAATACATCCAAACTGTTGCTCTTTTTTGTTTTGTGGTAAAATAGATTGGAATCTGTGAAGGTAGGGAATAAATACATGAAAATATTAGCAATGGACACCTCCAATCAAACATTAGCTATTGGAGTGACAGAAGACCAACAAGTACTCGGACAACTACAAACCACGATTAATAAAAATCATAGCGTCACCTTGATGCCTGCAGTCGTCTCGCTCGTCGAACAAGTCGGACTGCAACCAAGTGATTTTGACCGGATTGTGGTCGCGCAAGGTCCAGGATCTTATACCGGATTGCGCATTGGCGTGACGACTGCCAAAACGTTAGCCGCCACTTTAGCATGCGAGCTTGTCGGCGTCTCGAGTTTAAAAGTGCTCGCAGCGAATTGCCGCGGACGCAAAGAGTGGATTGTCCCAATCTTTAATGCGCGTCGCCAAAACGTTTATGCTGGAGCGTATCAGTGGCAAGCTGGAGAGTTAATCAACGTGTTACCAGATCAACATCTCTCGCTAGTCGACTTATTCGAAAAATTAAACGGTCAAGCTGTCTATTTTGTCGGAGAAGATACCAAAGTTTTTCAAACCGAAATTGCCAATGCCTTTGGCGAAACAGCGATTAACTCGGTTGTTGAATGGAATTATCCAAATGGGATTGTCTTAGCTTTATTAGGTGCCACCGAAAAGAAAGTCGAAAATAGTCATGGTTTTTCACCTGCTTATTTGAAACTCGTGGAAGCAGAGGAGAAGTGGTTGGAAACCAACGAAGTAGGAGACGAAAGGTATGTGGAAAAAATGTAATTGGTTTCGCTCACTCTTTTTACCAAACGCCCCTTTACAATATACCCCGCAATGGCTGGAAATTAAGCAAGAACGGTTCTTGATTCGCGAACTTGAATTAGGGGATATTAAAGAGTTACTAGCAGTGCAACGTTTGACGTATGATGGTCAAACGCCATGGACGCGTAGTGGGTTCTTATCCGAACTTTATTCGCGTTATACGCACCTGTATTTAGGAGTCGTTCACGAGGAAAAAGTGATTGGCTTTATGGGAGTTCGACTTTTTTTAGAAGATGGACACATTACGAATATTGCCATTATCCCGAAATTTCAAGGTTGGGGACTTGGCGCCTTTTTATTACAAGAGGCGGAAATATTCGCAAAAAGCCATCGCTGTCAAACAATGTCGCTAGAAGTGCGTAAAAGTAATAGCGATGCGCAACGGTTGTATCGGCGTTTAGGCTATGTTTCGCGCCGGGTCTTGCCAAATTATTATAATGAAAACAATGAAGATGCGATTGATATGGTGAAATATTTATGTTAAAAAGAAAAACAGATTATCGTTTGGAAGAATTGGCCCAAGCGTTGTATGAGCTTGCCGAGCAAAGTTACCCCAATGGTTCACCTTGGCAGGTCGGGCAATTTTTAGCCGATTTGCAAAATGAATGGAGTCAGTATTTGATTTTCACATTAGAGGACGATCGCCTAGCTGGTTTTGTGGGATTTCATCAACTCTTTGATGAAATCGAGATCATGCACATCGTTGTCGCACCTGATAGAAAAGGGCAAGGAATCGGCCAGCAGTTACTGATAGGGCTACTTGAAGAAGGACAACGCACAGAAGTTGAAGCGGTTTTTTTAGAAGTGCGCCAGTCGAATCAAGCAGCCAAGCGATTATATGAAAAAAATGGATTTGTAACGATTCATCGCCGGAAAGACTACTATCATCATCCGGTTGAAGATGCGCTAATCATGCGGAAAGAATTGAGGGAAATAAAAACTAAATGAGAGAATTAATTTTAGCAATTGAAAGTAGTTGTGACGAAACAAGTGTGGCGGTCATTGAAGAAGGATCGATTATTTTAAGTAACATTGTAGCCTCGCAAATTAAGAGTCACCAGCGTTTTGGCGGTGTAGTACCGGAAGTGGCGAGTCGTCATCACGTGGAAGAAATGACGTTATGTATTGAAGAAGCGTTGAAAACAGCTCAAGTTGTGCCCGCTGAATTAACAGCTGTTGCGGTGACACAAGGACCAGGACTCGTGGGGGCGTTACTCATTGGCGTGGCCGCGGCTAAAGCCTTTGCTTGGGCGCACCAATTGCCGTTAATTCCTGTGAATCATATGGCGGGTCATATTTATGCCGCGCGTTTTGTCGAACCGTTGACCTTCCCGTTAATGGCACTGTTAGTCAGTGGCGGTCACACGGAACTTGTCTACATGGCAGAAGACGGCTCTTTTGAAATTATCGGTGAAACACGTGATGATGCGGCGGGTGAAGCGTACGATAAAGTCGGACGTGTGCTCGGGTTGCGTTATCCAAGTGGGAAAGAAATCGACCAATTGGCGCATCAAGGAGAAGACACGTATGCGTTTCCTCGTGCGATGATCCATGAAGACAATTTCGATTTTAGTTTTAGTGGTTTGAAGAGTTCGTTCATTAATTTAGTGCATAACGCGCAACAACGAGAGGAAGAACTCGTGTTAGAAAATTTAGCCGCGAGTTTTCAAGCGAGTGTGGTGGATGTATTAGTCGCTAAAACCATTCGCGCGTGCAAAAATTATCCGGTGAAACAATTGATTGTGGCAGGAGGCGTCGCAGCTAATCAAGGACTGCGCAGTGGATTACACGAAGCGGTGGCAAAATCTTTGCCCGACGTTCAATTAATTTTTCCGCCATTTGCGTTATGTGGAGACAATGCCGCGATGATTGGTGCGGCAGCTCACGTGGAATTAAGGAAAAAACACTTCGCTCAAATGGATTTAAATGC
Source organism: Enterococcus sp. DIV1314a (assembly GCF_051713805.1). Lineage (NCBI taxonomy): Bacteria > Bacillati > Bacillota > Bacilli > Lactobacillales > Enterococcaceae > Enterococcus > Enterococcus sp. DIV1314a. Next base: position 1,934,086 of record NZ_JBIOQP010000001.1, read on the forward strand.
CAATCCGAGTTTAGTCTTTCCAAATAAAGTACAGGCTTAGTGGATATTCACTAGCTAAATCAGGAGAAATTTGTTATAATTCATCTGATTAAAAAATTAAATGAATGATTGTCTAATCAAGAAGAGTAACTTTTTACGATTTTCAAGCGAGTTCGGGAAGGTGGAAGCCGAATAAAGAAGAAAAAGCGAAGCGCACTTGAGAATATTTGCTTAGCAAACGGTATCTACCGTTATCAGATAAAGTCGGTTCGATTGTCGAACAAACAGAGTGGTACCGCGGGAAATCTCGTCTCTAGTGTTTTTTAACACTAGGGATTTTTTTATTATTATTTTATAGGAGGAAGATAAATGAATAATCAAAACATTGTTGCAAAAGCAATCTATGACGTTGTAAAAGAGGATCTAACACTTGAACAAATTTTACGATTTTTAGAAACACCAAAATCAGTTGACCATGGGGACGTCGCTTTTCCGGCATTTGGTTTAGCAAAAGCGTATCGCAAAGCACCACAACAAATTGCCCAAGACTTAGCGGAAAAAATCGACGGTGCGAATTTTGAGAAAATTGAAGTGGTCGGTCCGTACTTAAACTTCTTTATGGATAAAGGCGCCGTGACACAAGCCGTTTTAGGACAAGTGATTAAAGAAAAAAATCATTATGGCGATGCTTCAATTGGCAATCAAGGCGCTGTACCAATTGATATGTCTTCACCCAACATTGCCAAACCGATTTCAATGGGGCATTTACGTTCGACTGTGATTGGGAACTCGATTGGTTTTATTTTAGAAAAAATTGGCTACCAACCGATTCGCATCAACCACTTAGGCGACTGGGGTACCCAATTTGGAAAACTGATTGTGGCGTACAAAAAATGGGGTAGTGAAGAAGCGCTCCAACAAGAACCGATTGCCGAATTATTGAAATTATACGTGCGTTTCCATGAAGAAGCGGAAGAAAATGACGCGTTAAATGACGAAGCACGTGCTTGGTTCAAACAACTTGAAGAAGGCGAAGCCGAAGCGATGCGTTTATGGAAATGGTTCCGTGACGAGTCTATGAAAGAGTTTAATAAAATCTACGATATGTTAGAAGTCTCGTTTGATTCATTGAATGGCGAAGCTTTTTATAACGACAAAATGGATGAAGTGGTGGAACTATTAGAAGAAAAACACTTATTATCGATGAGTCAAGGAGCGGAAATTGTTGATTTAACAAGTTATGATTTAAATCCAGCATTAATCCGTAAATCCGATGGGGCAACGTTATACATTACGCGTGATATGGCAGCGGCGTTATACCGTAAGCGCACGTATCAATTTGCCAAATCACTTTATGTAGTAGGAAATGAGCAAAGCTATCACTTTAAACAACTAAAAGCCGTTTTACTTGAGATGGGCTTTGACTGGTCAAACGACATGCACCACATCCCATTTGGCTTAATCACAAAAGACGGCAAGAAATTGTCTACGCGTCAAGGAAAAATTGTCTTATTAGAAGAAGTCTTGAATGAAGCGATTGCGTTAGCGAATAAACAAATCAGTGAAAAAAATCCTGATTTAGAAAACAAAGAAGAAGTCGCAAGACAAGTTGGTGTTGGTGCCGTTATTTTCCACGACTTGAAAAATGATCGTTTGAATAGCTTTGACTTTACCTTAGAAGAAGTCGTTCGTTTTGAAGGCGAAACCGGACCATACGTTCAATACGCACATGCACGGGCGATGAGTATTTTAACGAAAGCGGACTTCCAATTGGATGAAGCGAAAGACTATCGCTTAAACGATGAAGGTAGCTGGGAAGTCTTGAAACACATTCAACGTTATCCAGAAGTTATTTTACAAGCGGCTGAAAAATACGAACCCTCTGTCATTGCCAAACATGCGATTAAATTGGCACAAGTCTTTAATAAATACTATGCAAATACCAAAATCTTAGTCGATGACCAAGAAAAAGAAGCACGTCTAGCGTTAGTTTATGCGGTGACGGTCTTATTAAAAGAAGATTTACGTCTTCTTGGTTTACACGCACCAGAAAAAATGTAAGCACCCAAGTAATTCGCATTCGTTCCATTTCTTGCACAAGATGCAAGAAGTGGGGCGTTTTTTTTGCTTCGTCTCTTGAATCCGACTGCATTCGGACGATAAGGAGAGTAACAGCCTATGAATCGATGTTAAACGTAAGGTTGTCAGAAGGGAATGTGGGGAGCGGATGATTTATTTAGTGATTGCGATGACAATTGCAGATGGGACGAAACAAAAACAGTTTCGGACGTATCGTGAGGCGTTGTGTTATGCCACCGATTATCGACATATACGTAGTAGTCGCATACTCAAACATCAAAATGTACTAGCGGACTTCTCTTACTAATCACCAAAACAGCTCGCCTCGATCAAATTGAAAGAGACGAGCTGTTTTAGTATGTCAAGAATCTTTGAGCGGTCTTTGTGGTGGCGCATTTTTAGTTAAGATTCTGTTTAAAAAATGTTTCGAGAATAATTGCGGATGCTTCATCCGGCGAGATAACAGCGACAGTATCAAATCCTGCTAAGGTACAGACTTTTTCTTTCATCGTCACTTCGTCGATGGCCGCAGCTAAGATCGGCGCGTTATTGGGAATCGTATGTAAAATGGTCATGAATTGTACCCGGTCGATCTTAGTCACCACATCTTGGGTTAATTGACTGAGATGTTGCGTTTCGGATTGGACGTCAGGTGATTCTGATTGAAGTTGTTGAAAAGAAGCTCGACCTGACGCGTCAATGGATTTGACGATTTTAAGATCACGAATATCGCGCGAAATCGTGGCTTGGGTCGCAGTTACGCCATTTTCTTTTAAAAGTGCGAGTAACTCTTCTTGCGTATGAATCACATGGGTACGAATTAAATGTTCAATAATGGCGTGGCGTTCACTTTTTTTCAAGTGGGTTCCTCCTTCGGTTAGATTCGCCTCTATCATATCAAAAATGATTCATAATTCCTAGAAATAATTCGTTGAAGGAATAAAGGCGTATTTTTGATGACCCAAGTCGTGGTAACACCCGTAAAAGCATGATAGAATAGAACAAAAAGGAAGAGGAGGCAGGGTTTGTTAGAAGCATACTTAAATATTTTAGTGATTTTTGCGGTGATGCTCGTGGGTTATGTGCTCACGTGGCGAAAATGGTTTGACAACCATATTGCCGACGTTTTTTCCAAATTGGTTTTGAATATTGCCTTACCATTGAACATGTTTTTGAATATGACAGAACGGTTTACGAAAGCCGAATTTTTAGAATTATTTCGCGGGATTTTATTACCGGCATTATCAATTGTGATTACCTATTTGATCAGTATTGGTTATGCGAAACTCATCAGAGTCCCAATCGGGCGACAAGGGGCTTTTAAGGTGATGTTTACAGCTTCCAATACGATTTTTATGGGATTGCCCGTGAATATTGCCGTCTTTGGGGAAAAAGCGATTCCCTATGCACTCCTTTATTATATTTGTAATACGACGTTCTTTTTTACAATCGGAATCTACTTGATTCAGCGCGATAATTTAACTGCACATCACACGCCCCCGTCATTTTCGTTTCGTTTTATCGTTCGAAAGTTACTCTCTCCGGCGTTACTTGGTTTTTTTATTGGCTTATGTTGGATGTTGTTAGAAATCCCTTTAGCGGCGCCACTGCGCGACTTTGCGCATTATCTAAGTCAGCTCACAACGCCCTTATCGTTATTTGTGATCGGCATTATTATTTATCAAACCGGCCTTAAAAATTTAACGTTAGACAAAGATACGATAGGCGTTCTGGTTGGTCGTTACCTCGTTAGTCCACTCGTGATTATTTTATTATCCAAAGTAATCCCCGTGCCAACACTTATGCTCAACGTCTTTATTTTACAATCCGCGATGCCTGTACAAAACTCGATGCCGATTTTGGCAAAAGGTTATGGGGCAGATGAAACATTTGTGACAAGTAGTTTAGTTTATTCGATCGTGGGCTATCTTTTTGTGATTTTGGTGTTACTACAAGTGATTTATTAACGAACATCAAGGGAAACGACAGCTGAAAAATCCCGAAAATGGAATACGCATTAAAAAAATAAGTAAATCACTTGTAATTTTCAATGAAAGTAGTTATACTATTAAAGGTTGAGTGCTCATCAAGAGCCTTGACTGAATCCACATTATCTGTGATTTCAATAGTGGTGCTGAATTTTTCAGTTCTATTGAGAGTTGAAACAGCTAAGAGGAAATACAAAAACCAAATGGAGGCAACAAACAATGGCAGTAATCTCAATGAAACAGTTACTAGAAGCTGGTGTACACTTTGGTCACCAAACTCGTCGCTGGAACCCAAAAATGAAGAAATATATCTTCACAGAAAGAAACGGAATCTACATCATCGATTTACAAAAAACAGTTAAATTAGTTGATGCAGCTTACGAATACATGAAAAACGTTGCAGACGAAGGCGGAATCGCGCTTTTCGTAGGTACTAAAAAACAAGCTCAAGAAGCAATCAAAGAAGAAGCAATCCGTTCAGGTCAATACTTCGTTAACCACCGTTGGTTAGGCGGAACGTTGACTAACTGGGAAACAATCCAAAAACGTATTTCACGCTTAAAATCAATCAACAAAATGGAAGAAGACGGAACTTTCGAATTACTTCCTAAAAAAGAAGTTGCTGGCTTAAACAAAGAACGTGACCGCTTAGAAAAATTCTTAGGTGGAATCGCTGATATGCCTAGAATTCCAGACGTAATGTACGTGGTTGACCCCCGTAAAGAGCGTATTGCAATTCAAGAAGCGCGCAAACTTAATATCCCAATCGTAGCGATGGTTGATACTAACTGTGATCCAGATGAGATCGACGTAGTTATCCCTTCAAATGACGATGCAATTCGTGCAGTTAAATTAATCACTGCAAAAATGGCTGATGCATTTATCGAAGCAAACCAAGGTCAAGACGAAGTGGTTGCAGAAGATTTTGCAACTGAAGCAACTGTTGAAACTGCAACTTCAATTGAAGAAATTGTTGATGTAGTTGAAGGAAACAACGCTTCAGCTGAGTAATTCGTAACGAAGCGAGCTGTTTCAGAGGCTAGGCGTCCAGCCTTTAAAAACCTTTGAAACAGCTTTTTTTAAACAAGCGCTAATAATATAATACTAACCATTCAGGAGGAAATGAGAACATGACTCAAATTGCAGCTAAATTAGTAAAAGAATTACGTGATAAAACAGGCGTTGGTATGATGGACGCGAAAAAAGCATTAGTAGCCGTAGAAGGCGACATGGAAAAAGCAATCGACTTTTTACGTGAAAAAGGCATGGCAAAAGCTGGTAGCAAGAGCGACCGTATTGCAGCTGAAGGATTAGCAGCTGTGGCAACTAACGGTAACACTGCAGCAATCGTTGAAGTAAACTCAGAAACAGACTTCGTTGCGAAAAACGAAATGTTCCAAGATTTAGTTCAAGAATTAGCAACAATCGTGGCAGAGCACAAACCTGCTGATATGGATGCAGCGATGGCTTTACCAGCATCAAAAGGAACAGTTGCTGAAACATTAATCGAAGCAAACCAAGTTATCGGCGAAAGAATTAACTTCCGTCGCTTTGAAGTAATCGAAAAAACAGATGCAGATGCATTTGGTGGCTACTTACATATGGGCGGACGTATTGCAGTATTAGCTGTTTTAGAAGGAACAAACGACGAAGCAGTCGCAAAAGACGTTGCAATGCACGTGGCAGCGATCAACCCTCGTTATGTTGACGAATCTCAAATTCCTGCTGCTGAATTAGAGCACGAAAAAAATATCTTAACAGAACAAGCATTAAACGAAGGCAAACCAGCAAATATCGTTGAAAAAATGGTTATCGGCCGCTTAAGCAAATTTAAAGCTGAAATTTCATTAGTTGACCAACCATTCGTTAAAGATCCAGATACAACAGTGGCAAAATATGTTGCAGCTAAAGGCGCAACGGTTAAATCATTTGTCCGTTTTGAAGTTGGCGAAGGTATCGAAAAACGTGAAGAAAACTTTGCGGAAGAAGTAATGAGCCAAATCAAAAAATAGTTTTTGAATTTGAATAGATTGGGAACGCATATTTATGCGCTCCCTTTTTTTAGGGAAATTTACAAAATAACTGATATCTACGGGCGATTGTGCTACAATAGGACTAGAGAATTTACGGAGGAATTATTATGTCAAAACCAAAATACCAACGCGTTATTTTAAAATTAAGCGGTGAAGCTTTAGCTGGAAACGAAGGATTTGGCATCAACCCGCCAACCATTCAAGAATTTGTCAAAGAATTAAAAGCAGTTCATGATTTAGGTGTAGAGTTGGCGATTGTTGTCGGTGGTGGTAACATTTGGCGTGGACAAATCGGTGCTCAAATGGGGATGGAACGTGCACAAGCCGATTATATGGGCATGTTAGCAACCGTGATGAATGCTTTAGCACTTCAAGATACCTTAGAAAATGCAGGCGTTCCAACGCGTGTTCAAACATCAATCGAAATGCGTCAAATTGCTGAACCTTATATTCGTCGCCGTGCTGAACGCCATCTTGAAAAAGGTCGCGTTGTTATCTTCGCAGGTGGAACAGGGAATCCGTACTTCTCAACAGATACAACGGCAGCCTTAAGAGCTGCTGAAATTAATGCTGATGTCATCCTAATGGCTAAAAATAATGTCGATGGCGTTTACTCTGCTGATCCAAAACTCGATGCAAAAGCAGTGAAATTTGATGAGTTAACTCATTTAGATGTGATTGCTAAAGGCTTACAAGTCATGGATTCAACGGCAAGTTCATTAAGTATGGATAACGACATTCCGTTAGTTGTCTTCAACTTAAACGAACCAGGAAACATTCAACGAGCAATTATGGGAGAAAATATTGGAACAACCGTAAGGGGGAAATAATCATGGCAAATGCAATTTTAACTGAAACAAAAGCAAAAATGCAAAAATCAGCAGACGGTTTACAACGCGAACTTGGTCAAATTCGTGCAGGTCGTGCGAATGCTAGTTTATTAGATCGTATCTCTGTTGTTTACTATGGTGCACCAACACCATTAAATCAAATGGCTTCTATCACTATTCCAGAAGCGCGTGTGTTAATGATTACACCATTTGACAAAACAATTTTAGGTGAAATTGAAAAAGCAATTCTTGCGTCAGACTTAGGAATCAATCCATCAAATGATGGTTCCGTTATCCGTTTAGTGCTTCCGCAATTAACAGAAGAACGTCGGAAAGAATTAGCTAAAGAAGTGAAAAAAATTGCTGAAAATGCAAAAGTCGGTGTTCGTAGTGCCCGTCGTGATGCCATTGATGCTTTCAAAAAACAAGAAAAAGCAAGTGAAATTTCTGAAGACGAATTAAAAGTATACGAAAAAGATGTACAAGCGTTGACAGATGAATTTGTGAAAAAATTAGATGCGATTGCTGCTGAAAAAGAAAAAGAGCTATTAGATATCTAAGCAAAAAGATGAATAAAAGAGTTGATGAACGGCATTTGTGCTTGTTATCAACTCTTTTTTTGTCACATGATTCATTAAAATTGTGCAAAATCGCCTTCTAAAAGGTAAGCGAAAAAGTAAAATCCATAGGAACTTTGCATTTTTCGTAGGCAATGAAGTGAATTATTGCTATAATAACCTAGATGACTTTCTGAAATAATAAAAAGGAGGGCGTAGTATGTTGCGTTTTTTACCGCAGAAAAAGAAATATGTTCCGGAAGAAAATGAGTATACATTCTCGACCGAATTACCCATTCCCAAACACATCGCAATCATTATGGATGGCAATGGACGCTGGGCGCAAAATAGACGCTTACCTCGCGTTGCAGGACACAAAGAAGGGATGGAGGTCGTTAAGAAAATAACGATGCATGCCTCAAAAATCGGGGTCAAAGTTTTGACGTTATATGCGTTTTCAACTGAAAATTGGAAACGACCAACCGAAGAAGTCGATTTTTTAATGCAACTACCGGTTGATTTTTTCGATACGTTTGTTCCAGAGTTGAAAAAAGAAAATGTTCAAGTCAATGTGATGGGCTATCAAGAGTTTTTGCCGGAGCATACGCAAGAAGCGGTACGCCGTGCGATGGAAGAGACAAAAGAAAATACGGGATTGATTTTGAACTTTGCCCTTAATTATGGGAGCCGTGCCGAGATGGTGACGGCGATGAAATCCTTGTATGAAGAACTAGCTGAAAAGAATCTTCCCATTGAATCACTGGATGAGAAAATGTTTGAAAAACATTTAATGACAGGTTTTCTATCCGAAGAATTACGCGATCCTTCATTAATGATTCGCACGAGTGGTGAAGAACGTATCAGTAACTTTTTACTATGGCAAATTGCTTATAGTGAATTAGTGTTTACGAAGGCATTGTGGCCAGATTTCGATGAACAAGCGCTCGAATCAGCCATTGCCAGTTTTCAAAATCGTGATCGTCGCTTTGGCGGCATCAAACAAAAAGGAGGCAAATAAATGAGACAACGTGTGATAACAGCCGTAGTTGCTTTAGCTTTTTTTATCCCGATTATCTACTTTGATTTCTTTGGTATTTCAGTAGGATTACTTTCGGCAGCGTTAGCTGGGGTAGGGGTCTACGAACTTTTCCGGATGAAAGGATTGACAGTCATTAGCTTTGAAGGGGTGCTGGCAATCATTGGCGCGATAATTTTGGCGCTCCCAAGAGATCCTTGGTTTACTTTTTTACCAGAGAAAACCGATAAATTTGCTTTGTATTATTTTGTTGTATTAATCCTCTTAGGAATATCGGTATTATCGAAGAATATGTATACGATTGACGAAGCGGCGTTTCCTGTCATTACAAGTTTATACGTCGGGATGGGATTTGGCAGCTTTGCGAGTGCCCGTGCGGAAAGCCTGGTTGTATTGTTCTTTGGTCTTCTGATCGTTTGGGCGACAGATATTGGCGCTTACATGGTTGGACGAGAATATGGCAAACGAAAATTATGGCCAGAAATTTCCCCGAATAAAACTGTTGAAGGTGCCTTAGGAGGAATCTTAAGTGCAGTAGTCATTGCGATTATCTACTTAATTGCCTTTCCTGCCATCACGTATTTTGGTTATCCTTCACTAACGTTAATTTTAATGACTGTGATTTTTTCAATTATTGGTCAATTCGGCGATTTAGTCGAGTCAGCCTTTAAACGTCATTACGGCGTGAAAGATTCCGGCATTATCTTACCAGGACATGGCGGTATTTTAGATCGCTTTGACAGCATGTTATTTGTTTTTCCAATGATGCATCTTTTTGGTATTTTTTAATCATTCATATTCAAAATAAAGAGAATCAGAGACGTTATGCGTTTAGGGTTCTTTTTTTGGTGCAACGAAGAGACGTTTTTGAGGTATTTGCAATCATGAACGGTATACTGAAGGATGTCAAATAGTAAAAATAACGAATTATATTTATTTTTTTGGCCCTAAACGTTACGTTCTCGTTACAAACTGCTAGAACAATTGTGTAATTAGTCAGATGTGATAAAATAATAAGGATACTTCTATATTTTTTGAGACAGATAATAAGAATGGAATAGAAAGCGAGGAAAATAAATGAAGACGATTTTAACGTTCATCATTGTCTTCTCTGTGGTCGTAGTTATCCATGAGTTAGGACATTTTTATTTTGCAAAAAGAGCTGGGATTTTAGTCCGCGAGTTTGCGATTGGAATGGGGCCAAAAATCTTTAGTCATCAAGGCAAAGATGGGACAGCCTACACGATTCGCGCGTTACCAATTGGTGGCTATGTTCGAATGGCTGGTTATGAAGAAGAAGAGGAAATGAAACCAGGGACACCGATCTCATTGTTGTTAGATGAAAATGGCGTCGTGACAAAAATTAATACAAGTAAAAAAGTACAACTAGCGAATGCCATACCAATGGAAGTGGCAAGACATGATTTAGTCGATGATTTAACGATTACTGGCTTTATTAATGGGGATGAAAGTGAAACAATCACGTATTCCGTCGATCCTAAGGCCTTTATCATTGAAGAAGACGGCACGGAAATTCGAATTGCGCCAAGAAATGTGCAATTCCAGTCAGCGAAATTATGGCAGCGGGCGTTAACCAATTTTGCGGGTCCAATGAACAATTTCATCTTAGCTTTTGTCTTATTTTTAGTGATTGTGTTTGCCCAAGGTGGTGTCGTGGATATGAATTCCACTGTGATTAGTGGCGTTGTGCCAGATGCACCGGCTGCTGTGGCAGGCATGCAAGGCGGCGATAAGATTGTATCGATTAACGAAGAATCAGTCGCAACGTGGACTGACGTGCGCGCCTATATTCAAAGTCATGCGACAGAAGAACTAACGATGGTTGTTGAGCGAGAAGGGCAAGCAAAAGAATTTCAAGTGCAGCCTATTATCATTGAAGAAGACGGTCAGACCTACGGACAAGTTGGTATCGAAGCGCCGATGAAAACAGGTTTTGTCGATAAAGTAGTAGGGGCATTTAATCAAAGTATTTCGAGCTTCACTCAAATCCTAGTCGCTTTACGTAATATTATTTTTAATTTTGACGTGAATCAACTTGGAGGTCCAGTCTTGATTTTCGAGTTATCTTCTCAAGCGGCGAGCCGTGGTGTGATGACAGTAATTTCATTGATGGCGATGATTTCAATGAACTTAGGGATCTTTAATTTAATTCCAATCCCAGGGCTCGACGGTGGTAAATTATTGTTAAACTTGATTGAAGGTGTTCGGGGGAAACCGTTAAGTCAAGAAAAAGAAGGGTTAATTTCCATCATTGGTTTTGGATTTTTAATGTTATTGATGGTGTTTGTTACTTGGAATGATATCCAACGCTTTTTCTTTTAAAAGTAGAGGGTAGTTGGTAAAGGAGAAAAAAATGAAACAGTCAAATCTGTTAATACCTGATTTACAACGGATGTTAGGGGAGGAAATTACTGAGGCAAGTCAGCGATTTCTAGTCAAATCTGGTTTTCTCGGTTCTTTTCAAGATAACCAATATGTGTTTTTACCATTAGCGATGCGCGTCATTGAAAATATTAAGAACATCGTCACCGAAGAATTGGAAAAACTATCCGCCGTTGAATTTCAGTTACCGGTTCAATCTTCGCTTCATGCGGAGGAATATTTAAGTACTCTTTTATTGAAGGAACCTGAAAATTTACAAAATAATACATCCATGCAACTGTATCAGATTCAGACCGCTCTGATTGCCAATCAAAAAAAGGCGGGGCATTTTTTGACGAATTTTGAGTCAACCTACTTAGACGCATTCTCATTTCACGAAACGAGCGTGAGTTTAAGCGAAAATTATCATCGCTACGAACAATTATTTGGACGAATTTTAGCGCGTTGTGATCTCCAATTTCAAAGTGTGATTGCGCTAAATAAAGAAACGAATCAACAAGATACAAAAGAAATCATCGCCGATAGTCTTGAGGGGGATGAACAATATTGTGCTTCTTCTGAAAGTGACTATCGTGCAAAGATAGAAGTGGCAACTCGTTTATGCTCAGGTAAAAAATCGCATGCTTCCTATTTACCATTAGTCAAAAAAACGTTCGCTGAAAATATAGAAGAAGCACAGGGACAATGGCTCAAATCTTATTTTTTACGCGCAGGAAAGCAACCGATTGTCTTATTTTTACGGCAAGAAGATCAGTTGAATTTGGCAAAAGTAACCAATTTCTTTAAACAAAAGGTTGTTCAAGTGAAACCAAAAGAAATTGAAAAATACTTTGGACAAGCGCGTGAAATGCTCGATGTTTGGAATTTGCCGCAAGAAGTGACGTATTTAGGTGATTTAGAAGTCGAATTTTTGACGAATACGAAAATGATTGCGCCACATTCTGAACAAGAATACTACGAGAATATCAATCCGCTAAGAGATTTTCCCAATGTTGCATTTGCTGACTTTTGTTTTGTTAAAGAAGGGGATCCCTCACCAGATGGTCAAGGAGTTCTGACTTTCAAAAAAGGGGTAAAAATCGGTCAATTGTATAAAAAGAATCAAACTCTTCCGGAAGAGGAAAAAGCGACGATTCCTTTTCATATTGGGCACTATCAACTCGATTTAAGCCGCTTATTTTTGATGATTGCGCAGCAACATCGCACAGAATCAGGGATTATTTGGCCAGAAGAGGTCGCACCATTTGACTTGCACCTGATTCCAACAGATTTAACAGATTCTTATCAACAGGAGTTGGTGGAAGCCGTCAATGCGATGATGGCAGAGGAGTTTCAAATTTTAATCGATGATCGAAACTTACCTTTAGAAGAAAAACAAAATGAAGCAGCCTTTATTGGTTGTCCGATTGAAATTACGATTGGAAAGAAAGCCGTTGAAGGGATTCTCGAAGTCAAAATCCGAGCGACAGAAGCGGTAATCGAAGTTCGGAAAGAAGAATTGGTCGATACCTTAAATATTTTATTTTATTCAGCGGAATAAAGGAGCAGTCTGGGAAACCTCTTAATAAGGCTTCCTAGACTTTTTCATGCAAAAGATTGTATACTGTTTTAAGCGAAAAGAAAAGGGTGAAAACATCTTGTCGAAAAATAAAGAGAAGTTTAAAATCTTGCTAGATCAAATGAACGTCACTGAGGATGTTAAGAATCATCCGTTGATTCAGACTGGCGAAATTGTTCAAGTGTTGGTCCATAAAAAATCAAAAAAATGGGACTTTACCTTAGAATTTGATCGAATTTTACCAGCCGCCTTATATCAAACCTTTCAGCAACATTTGATGATGGCGTTTAAGGAAATCGCGGAAGTCTCGATGAAAATTCAAACGCGAGAAGATGAATGGTCAGAAGCGTTATTACAAGAATATTGGTTATTCGCATTAGCCAATGAATCCTGTGATACGCCACTCGTTCAACAAGTATTAAAAACGCAGTTACCTGTGTTAAACAATAAAAAAGTTTTGTTATCGGTGACAAATGAAGCGGTTAGTAGTATTTTACAACAGCAATACTTGCCATCAATTGAAGAAAACTACCAAGATTTCGGCTTTCAAAAGTTTCGTATTGTGCCGCAAGTCAATGAAGCCCAAGTTGAGGTCGATTTAAAAGAATTAGCGGAGCGTCAACAACAACAAGAAGCACAATACATGGAACAAGCCGCACAAGCCATTGCGTCGAATGAAAAACGGAAAAAAGAAACACCTGCATTAAGTGGCCCGATTATGTTAGGACGCACTATTCCGGCCGATGAATTGGTGATGCCAATGGCCAATATTTTAGAAGAAGAACGACGGGTCACGATTCAAGGGTATGTCTTTGACGTAGAGGTCCGTGAGTTACGTTCGAAACGTAAAATCTTAATTATTAAGATGACCGACTATACGTCCTCCTTTATCGTGAAGAAGTTTTCGAATGGCGAAAAGGATGAACAAGTCTTTGAAGCGATTAAGAAAGGTTCTTGGCTAAAAGTTCGAGGCAGTGTTCAAGAAGACACGTTTATGCGTGATTTGGTCATGAACGCCCAAGATTTAATGGAAGTTACACATGAAAGTCGTAAAGATTATGCGCCAGAAGGTCAAAAAAGAGTCGAGCTGCATTTGCATTCGAATATGAGTACAATGGATGCGACGAATCATATTGGTGATTTGGTGGCACAAGCGGGTAAATGGGGGCATAAAGCGATTGCGATTACCGATCATGGAGGAGCACAGGCATTCCCGGACGCCCATCAAGCAGGTAAAAAAGCTGGCGTCAAAATTCTCTATGGCGTGGAAGCGAATATTGTCGATGATGGGGTAGAGGTTGCTTACAATCCTCAACCAGTCACGTTGACCGATGCCAATTATGTCGTTTTTGACGTGGAGACGACAGGATTATCCGCCGTTTACAACAAAATCATTGAACTAGCCGCTGTCAAAATGAATAAAGGAAATGTGGAACAAACCTTTGAAGAGTTTCTGGATCCAGGACATGCGTTATCGAAAACAACGATTGAACTAACGGGGATTACCGACGAAATGGTTCGAGGATCAAAAAGTGAAGCAGAAGTCTTGCGCGCTTTTCGTGAGTTCTCAAAAGATTGTATTTTAGTGGCGCATAATGCCTCTTTTGATATGGCCTTTTTAAATATGGCCTATAAGCGTCACGGATTACCAGAAGCGGAGAATCCAGTCATTGATACGTTAGAATTGGCACGTTTTTTATATCCTGATTTTAAACGTTTTGGACTCGGTGTCTTAACCAAACGTTTTGGTGTCGGGTTAACCCAACATCACCGTGCGATTTATGATGCGGAAGCGACCGGGCATTTAGCCTGGATTTTTGTCAAAGAAGCGATGGAGTCGCATCAAATGTATTTACACGAGGATTTGAATCGTCATGTTGGGAGCGCAGAATCAATCAAAGCAGCGCGACCGTTTCATGCGACGATTTTAGCTCAAACACAAACGGGGCTTAAAAACTTATTCAAACTGATCTCATTATCCAATATTACGTATTTTCACGGAAAAGTGCCGCGTATCCCTCGGACGGAATTGACGAAACTTAGAGAAGGTCTTTTAATTGGAACAGCGTGTGATAAAGGCGAAGTCTTCGTTGCGATGATGCAAAAAGGGTATGAAGCAGCCAAAGAAAAAGCCTATTTCTATGACTATATCGAAGTCATGCCTAAAGAAGTCTATGCGCCACTAATTGAACAAGAATTGGTCGATAGTGAAAAAGATTTGGAAGAGATTATCGCAAATCTTGTCCGCATTGGAAAAGAGCTAGATAAACCCGTAGTTGCGACTGGAAATGTGCATTACTTAAATGAAGAAGATGCGATTTATCGTAAAATACTCGTCAATTCGATGGGGCATGCCAATGCGTTAAATCGTCATTCCTTACCAAAAGTCCATTTTCGAACGACTGATGAAATGTTAACAGCCTTTCAATTTTTAGGAAGCGACTTAGCAGAAGAAATTGTCGTGACCAATCCCAATTTAATTGCGGATCGCTGTGACAACGTTGTTCCAGTGAAAGATGACTTATATACGCCAAAAATTCCTGGTTCTGAACAAGAGATTACGGATTTAAGTTATAATCGAGCGAAAGAACTTTACGGCGATCCGTTGCCAGATATCGTTGAAAAACGTTTGGAAAAAGAATTGAATTCGATTATCGGTAATGGATTCTCGGTGATTTATTTAATCTCGCAAAAACTCGTCCATAAAAGCAATGCGGATGGATATTTGGTCGGCTCACGGGGTTCGGTTGGTTCCAGTTTCGTGGCAACGATGACGGGAATTACGGAGGTGAATCCACTAGCGCCGCATTACCATTGTCCAAAATGCCAGTATTCCGAGTTTTATGAAGATGGCTCGTATGGTTCTGGCTTTGATATGCCCGAAAAAGCGTGTCCGGAGTGTGGCACACGCCTAACGAAAGACGGTCATGATATTCCGTTTGAAACCTTTTTAGGGTTCCATGGGGATAAAGTACCCGATATCGATTTAAACTTTTCGGGTGAGTATCAACCTCAGGCTCATAACTACACGAAGGAACTGTTTGGAGAAGACTATGTGTTTCGGGCTGGAACCATTGGTACGGTCGCTGATAAGACGGCTTATGGCTATGTGAAAGGGTACGAGCGTGATAATAATTTACATCTACGTTCGGCTGAAATCGATCGACTCGCCAAAGGTTCGACAGGCGTACGGCGAACGACTGGACAGCATCCAGGTGGAATTATCGTTATTCCGGACTATATGGATGTCTATGACTTTACGCCAATCCAATACCCAGCGGATGACCTACAGTCAGAATGGAAGACGACCCATTTTGATTTCCATTCGATTCATGATAATATTTTAAAACTTGATATTTTAGGACATGATGACCCGACCGTCATCCGCATGTTACAAGACTTATCCGGAATTGATCCCATTACGATTCCGACCGATGATCCTGAAGTGATGCGTATTTTTGAAGGGACGGACGTTTTAGGAGTGACGCCTGAACAGATCTTCTCCAAAACCGGTACGCTTGGAATTCCCGAGTTTGGGACACGTTTCGTTCGTGGGATGCTTGATCAAACCCATCCGTCAACGTTTGCGGAATTGTTACAAATTTCGGGTCTGTCACATGGAACGGATGTGTGGCTTGGAAATGCGGAAGAATTGATTCGTAACGGAACAGCCGATTTAGCCAATGTGATTGGTTGTCGGGATGATATTATGGTTTACTTAATGCATGCCGGTCTGGACGATGGAATTGCCTTTAATATTATGGAAGGTGTTCGTAAAGGAAAAGGGATACCGGAAGAGTGGCAAGCGGAAATGCGCAAACACAATGTGCCGGAATGGTACATCGATTCTTGTTTGAAAATCAAATACATGTTCCCGAAAGCCCATGCGGCAGCGTATGTCCTCATGGCGTTACGAGTGGCTTATTTCAAAGTCTATTTCCCAATTTTATATTACTGTGCTTACTTTTCAGTGCGTGCTTCTGATTTTGATTTAGTCGCGATGTCAAAAGGTAAAGATGCCGTGAAAGAGGCCATCAATGAGATTAATCAAAAAGGAATGGATGCCTCTACGAAAGAGAAAAACTTATTAACGGTGCTTGAATTAGCGAATGAAATGTTGGAGCGTGGCTATGAATTTGGCATGATCGATTTGTACAAATCAGATGCCGAAAACTTTATTATTGAAGGCAACAAATTGATTGCGCCTTTTCGTGCTGTTCCGAGTCTTGGGGCCAATGTGGCGCACCAAATCGTTAAAGCCCGCAAAGACGGACCGTTTTTATCAAAAGAAGATTTAGCCAATCGCGGAAAAGTTTCGAAAACACTGATCGATTACATGACCGAAAACGGCGTCTTAAAAGACCTGCCTGATGAAAATCAGCTGTCATTGTTTGACATGTTTTAAACGCACCGTCGCCTAGACAACCAAAGTATCAGGTACACTAAAAAGCCGTCAGAAGAACGCATCTTCTGGCGGCTTTTTTGGTTGCTTCAATCGTTGACGAACAAAGTAATTTATCATTATGAAAGCTTTCGTGTCGCGATTGGGTTAATCACTTGATTGACTAAATCGAAATCAAATTCGGGAAAAATGGTCATTTTCCGGCTGTCTATTTTCTTTGACTCGTTTAATTAAAATCAGATACTTTCGACTCTTATCAAGAATCACTACGCTTACTCTCATAACGTCTCCTTCTTTAGAGGTTAAAGTTGATTCAGCTATTTTCCTGAATCGATTTCAACCTCATCTGCTGGGTTGACAGCGCCACGTAACGCACGTTGATTTGTCCGGTGCAGATGAAGGGCTTCTAGAATTGGCACTAAAATGGCCGCGACAAGACCTCCAGAAAACCCATTATTATAAAGATTGACGCCTCCGTGTAAATAACCGATATTCATCACGAGCGTTAAGTGCATCGCACCAGCTAAGATACCCGCAGCCGTTCCGTAACGACCCGCCAGTGGTGCTAAGGTCGTACCAAATAACGCTGAAATTAAGACTAACGTTGACTGACTATCGTGATAATTGATTCGGCCCATCAGCGTGACACCAATTAAAATCGGCAGAACGTTTTTGATATTTTTACCAAATGCGCCAAAACCGATAACCGTAAAAATGCCCCCAAGGACAGGACCGTTGATTTCGCCACCCATCAAAAGAATATATCCGAGTGCCATAAAACCGAGGAAACCCATATTAATCAAGGTTGCCCCTAAGCCACCAAGTTCTAAATAATCGGTTGACAATTGACCTGAATGACGTAAAATGCGATTCAAACCATGGAATGTCCAACGGTTTAACCAGAGTCCAAGTAATAGCATCACACTAAATAATATACTCAAGATGATGATAAATGGTCGGTTATAACCACTAGCCAGAATATTGACGTTTTCGATACCGTACCCAAAGTTACGGATTAAGGAAATAAAGACAGTCCCGATGATACCGCATGTGAAACCGACATTATAGAGGCTGAATCCTCTTGTGAAGGTGACGAAGTGATTGGCTAAAGGAGGAATTGAAAAGCCAGAGATAAAGCCGGCAGCGATCCCTAGTAGGATGCCGTATGGTTGAGCGATGCCTAAGTTAAAAGATAACTCGCTCACTAAAGGGGCTAAGGCTGTTCCAAAAAGTGCGGCTAGTAAAGACTTGTGAATCGGAGCGTGTGTGACTTTTGCATATGCAAAAGCGCCAATGCTAATAGGAATGGAATTAAATAAGTTCTTACCGAAAAAAGCAAAGCCTGCAATCGTTAAAATACCGGCGATGACCGGACCATTGATTTTAGCATCCGCCATTCGGACAATCCAAAGTGACTGCAGTGTCATTAGCGATACGTTCACTAACGTCGCACCGACACTTGTCAGAGCCATATAATCGGTTAGTAAGTTTGCCGGGGAGGTTAAGATGGTTACATTTCCTTCCCATATTTCTTGCGGAGTGTTAAATAAAAAGCCGATACCACCCATAAATAAGGCAAATCCGATTAATAAACCATATTTAGAATGCTCCGAGAGCTCTCTTTCGCTACTAATAGTATGCTTTTCTTGTTGTTGCATAAGTGACCCCCAATCTTAAAGTGATAACACAAATAAAAAAATGTAACGGACTACTTCTGTGGCAAACAGGCAAAACATAACGAGTCCGACCATCAACATCATGCCATTCATTTAAATTATACATGGACATAGGACTGGTCACAATATTTATGTTCATTTTTTCAAAAAAAATCGCTGATAAGGATAATGCGAGAGGTCGGCAAGTGAAACGCTTTCAAATGTACGCGTTTTTCTGGTATAATGAAAGTAACAAATAGACAAGAAATGGAGTTGGTGGTTATGTTTGAAAAAGAGAAGAACGAAAAACAGCAAGCCAATGGCGTCTATGATGAAGCTGGTGATGTCGTGAATGTTTATGACGCTGCAGTTATTTATCAAGCAAATGATTATAATGATGCGTATATGTATGGTTTTACGCATGAACAATTAATGGATGCACTCGATTATGTTCCATAAATGATTAAAAGCAGCTGTCTCTTCTTATTTAAGCCTTATTTTTGAGCACATCACAATCATCATACAAGCGCGAGTAAGATTGATTTTTTATCTTACTCGCGCTTCTATGGTGATTGCAGGGGATCATACTTCTTTAGGAGAAGCCATGAATCATTGTCTATCATCCGAAATGTTTTTTAAATGGCATTCGTTTTTCATTCCATGCAGTCGCATAACGTGCCCGATACTGTTAAAGAGCCCCCAAATGATTTCGATCATTTGGGGGCTCGGCTAATTGAATTATTTTTTCGTTAATTTCACAACGACTTCACAGCGAGCCGTTTGTGGGAACATATCTACCGACTGTAAGTAATCGATCTGATACGTTTTGGCTAACACTTGCAAATCACGGGCTAAAGTCGAAACGTTACAAGAAACATAGACTAGTTTTTTTGCTGGGAACTGAGTGAGTGCCTTTAACAAAGGCTCGCCTAAGCCCGTTCTTGGCGGATCGACGACAATCGCATCGGGTTTAAAGCCTTGCTTTAACCAAGTCGGTAGTAATTCCTCGGCTGTTCCAACTTCATAATGGGTATTGGTAAATCCTTTACGCAAGGCGTTCGCCCGTGCATCGTCAATGGCTTGCGGGATGATATCCATACCACGCACTTCTTTTGCAAGATGTGCAAGACTCAGTCCAATGGTTCCTACACCACAATAAGCATCCACAACGGTTTCGTTCTGACTTAAATCCAGCGCTTTGCGTGCTTCGTCATATAAGACTTTTGTTTGTTTTGGATTCAGTTGGAAGAAGGCTCTTGCGGATAATTCAAAGGTTAAGTCATTCATCGTTTCCTCAATAGCTGTTTTACCCCAAAGATGAATCGTCTCATCGCCCATCACAAGAGACGTTTTTTTGTTTTGGACGTTTTGCATGATTGAAACAACTTGTGGGAAACGCTCATTGAGTTCACGAATAATCGCATTTTTTCGTGGGAATTTTGGCGTTGACGTAATGAAAACGACTTGCACTTGTTTTGTTTCAATTCCGACGCGCACCATCACTGTTCGTAAAATCCCACTATTTTGCTGTTCATTATAAATGGGAATCTCATAAGCATTAACTAGTTCGACCACCGCATTCATGACGCTTTGTGTGATTTCTTCTTGCACAAGACAGTTATCAATCGCTACGAGGCGATGAGAATTCATTTCGTAAAGCCCAGCTTCCGCTTTTTGGCTTGTTGGATTAAATTGAAACTGGAACTGTGCTTTGTTCCGGTAATGCCAAGGATCTTCCATGCCAATCGTTTCTTTCAAGGCGTAATTTTTATAATCCAAGGGTTTAAATTTTTCTAGTGCTTGTTTCAACAAATCTTTTTTGAAATCAAGTTGTTTCGGATAGGCTAAATGTTGAAGCTGGCAACCACCACAACGATCGTAAACCTCGCACGGTGGCGTGATGCGATCGGGACTTTGTTTGATGATTTTGATTAGTTCAGCTTCGGCATAACGTGGAGAAGCCTTGGTGACACGCACTTGTACTTCTTCACCAGGTAAGACACGTGGGACAAAGATAATGAGTCGTTTGTGATACCCAATGCCTTCACCGTTAATACCTAAGCGTTTAATTTTAATTTGTAATGTTTGATCGATTTTGAGTTGTACGGGGTTGTTCATTTTTTTGCCTCAATCTGTTTTCTTTTTTTCTTTATTTTAGCATAGTTTTAAGTACTTTTGTAAAAGTATGTTAGACTAGAAGATGGCTATTTAAGGAGTGAATAAGATGATTATTAAACAAATTAAAGTCGGAAAAAATAATTTTTATACGGTAACGTTTGAAACGGGTGAAAAAGTGAAGGTCTCAGAAGATTTACTTGTTCGCTACCGTTTATTAAAAGGAACCGAGATTACACCAGAACTTTTTGAGGAATTAAAAAGCAGTGCGGGATTTGATATGGGGTTACAAATGGCCTATAACTATGTCAGTTATCAGTTGCGCAGCGAACTTGAAATGTTGCAATATTTAAAGAAGAAAGAAATTTCGGCGCAAGATGCACAGCGCGTGATTGAGCGTCTAAAAGAACTCCGCTTGATTGATGATTTGGTCTTTGCTCAAAGCTATGTTCGCACGCAAATTCGGATGAGTGATAAGGGACCCTTTCATTTAACCCAACAGCTAAAGCAAAAGGGGATCCCTGAAGACTTTATTTTACAAGCATTAGACTTGTATTCAGAAGAGACGCAAAATGACGTCGCGCTCAAAGCTGCTGAGAAAATCTGGAACAAAAACCATAGCCGAAGTCATCGTGAGAACCTCAATAAAGTTCGCTCGACGTTGATGCAAAAAGGTTTCGGTGCTGAAGTGATTCAATTTGTTTTGGGTGAACTCCCCCAAGAAAAAGACGAAGAATCTGAGTGGGATAATCTGGTCAAAGAAGGTCACAAAGCATTACGTCGCCATCAACGATTAGCCTATCGACCACGTGTTCAAAAAATAAAAAATCAGTTATATCAAAAAGGATTTGCGATGGATCAAATCCAACAGTTTATTGATGAGGAAGTTAAGGATGAAGAATGAATACTTAAAACAGTGGGAAACGTTAGAAGTTACGGCATTTAAAGAAACGTTTTTGAACTGGTACTACCAACATAAGCGAACACTACCATGGCGTGGGACGAATAATCCTTATTACATTTGGATTTCAGAAATTATGCTCCAACAAACACGCGTTGATACAGTGATTGGGTATTATTACCGCTTTATTGAGCAATATCCCACGATTGAGGCGTTGGCGGAAGCGGACGAACAAAGTCTTTTAAAAGTCTGGGAAGGACTAGGGTATTATTCACGCGCGCGAAATTTGAAAGTTGCCGCACAACAAGTAATGAATGATTACGACGGGCAGTTTCCCGAAACGATGGAAGCCATCCGTACGTTAAAAGGCATTGGTCCATACACAGCCGCAGCGATTGGCAGTATTGCTTTTCAACTACCTGAACCGGCAATTGATGGCAATTTAATGCGTGTGGGAAGCCGGCTTTTTGGAATTGATGCTGATATCGCCAAACCAAGTAGTCGTACTATTTTTGAACAAGCCTTTCGTAAGGTGATCTCGGAAGAAGCGCCGGGGGATATGAATCAAGCCTTTATGGATTTAGGCTCGAGCATTTGTACGCCAACGAGTCCAGATTGTTTAAACTGTCCTTTAAAAGACTTTTGTCAGGCCTATCAAACAGGCACGCAGCTCGCCTATCCGGTTAAAACAAAAAAAGAACCGCCGAAAGATGTTTATTACGTCGCGGCTGTTATCGAAAATGACCAAAAAGAATTTCTATTGATGCAACGACCGGAAAAAGGTTTGCTCGCAAAAATGTGGCATTTCCCGTTAGAAGAAGTCTCCAAGGAAACGTATCTCGCCTATAAAACGCAGTATGCTAAAGAAACCATTCAAGGCACGTTGGATTTAGTGGCCGAAGATACGATGTTAGCTATTTTTGACACGTATCCCGTGACTTGGCAAAAACGTCATTTAGGGGAAGTCAAACATGTCTTTAGTCATTTACGTTGGCATCTTTTACTTTTTTATGGCAGAACACAACGACCATTACAAGTTGAAAACAGTCGTTGGTTAGCAAAAGAGGCCTTTTCGAGCCTTGTCTTTCCTAAGATTCAACAAAAATTAGTCCAACAATGGTCTGAAAATGATAAAGTTCCGAAAGATTTCTAGGCAAGAGCGTTTTTCTCGAGTTTGACACTTAATAAAGACAAAGACTCTCTAAATCCTTTAATATTAAGGGGTTAGAGAGTCTTTGTCTTTATAGAAAAGTGAGTACTATTTTTCGTTTTTAGAAATTTTTAAATTATTTTTATGGTGTTGATTTCAAAGTCTGTTCGAAATTTCTTGCATAGACCGGTCTTGAACGTATTTTTCTCTAACCATTCAAGTGCTTTCCGTAGTTCACTAGTTCAAGTACCAAATATCTTATATGATTTTTTGGGTTTATAGATGTCTAACGGGCCATTTAATCCACAACATATAATTGTTTTTTGATGAACGTCGATTCCACAACATGTCTCAATCATAACTTCCATGATGAAAACCTCCATCAAATAATTTAGGAAACAGAACATTCTATAAACTATTGTAATTTTATTTTCACATTTAAAGATGTATTCGGCTTATCGCAAAAGATAAAATGTTCATCCAGTTTTTTGTACAGATTCGGCAAAACCCATTAAAGAATCGGATTAACGGTCCCTATATTAATTATAGGATACTCTCTCTCTTCTGTCAGGGCTTAGATTGCGAAGCAATCATATAGTTTTTTTCTAAAAAATGACGAACTTGCAAAATTGTAGGTTCGTCATTTTTGGCATAATCAAAATCATTTGTATCTAGTCAGATCCGAAAATGAATGATTGATAATCGTTGGTCCATGCGTTGTACATATTGTAAGGGCCATCCATATCAAGGGTATCAAAAATCGCAATAATTTCGAAGGCTTTATGAATATATTGTCGATTGCGAGTCATGTATGCTTGAATAATTTGCTTTGCCCATGCGAGGAGGATACGATTATAGGTACTTTTATGGGGGAGCTCAACATCATTTTGAAGCGTCTCATCGATTATTTTTATTTGTTTAAGGTCGTTATTTTGAACGGCAAGAGAAAGAAAATTAACTAGAAAACTTATTTTTTCATCGATGCGCTGCTGATTATGTTGTATCGTTTTTAAGGCCCGCTTGAGAAGTACTTTTGATGTTTCGTAATCAAAAATAAAGAAAATACTGTTAAATAGGCGCAATTCATAAAGTGACCAATCATTGCATCCAAAAAGGTATTGTTTTAATTCGGTCATAATTTGGGGGTTTGGAGGTTTTTCGGTCAATCGAGAATGATAGAGATTACAAGTTAGTGCAAGGTGTCTGAGTTGGAGAGCTTTGGTTTGTTTATACTGTTGCTGAAGTTGTTGTGCTAGATTTAGTAGTCCCTCAGCGTCTTTCTTCTTAAAAAAGAAATTTCTTTGATCCTTTGTTTGGTTATAAAAGAGCAAGGTGTCGTGCTGTAAAAGCATGAGAAATTCCTCTACGTCTAAATTGATGCGCTGCAAGAGTTGAATCACTGTTTCAAACGATGGAGAAATTAAGCCCTCTTCTAATTTCCAATAGTTGCTACGTGACATGATGCCAGAGTACACGTTTATTGGACTGATATTTTTGCTGACTCGTATTTTTTTAATCTTTATTCCAATCATAATTTTGTCTCCCTAAACGATGCGTGATGTCCTTTGCCAATATGTTTCATTACAGTATTTGATAAGAAGATAGTACCATATAAAAACTGTAGCTACCTCTATTTTAATGATTATTATACACATGAATTTATTTTCCAAAATAAAACGTTTCAGTTTTGAAACGTTTGTAATGAAAATATAACGAAGGGTATACAATATGTGTATAAAAATAAAAGTTGGTGAATAAATGTTAGAGAATGTTTTAGTTGTTTTAGCTGTTGAATGGTGTTCATAGGTGACATGCTAGTAATTTGAAAAAATGTGAATGTATGATTATCAAGGAGGTTATTTATAATTCGTTTAAAAAGATCAATTTCTTTGAGGTTGGTAGATAATAACACGAAAAATATCTATTATGACGGGAAATTAAAATCTATCCGATATAGAGATATGAAATTATTATCTAGTTTTTTATTAGCTGATCAGTACGGATACAAACTAACTCATCCGTTGGTAATATTCTGGCTAGAAAATAATAACGTATCGGAGCAGATGTTTAATACTTTGGTAACTAGATTTTAGAGCAGGGAATTCTATAGGTTGCGTTTTAAATTTGATTAATACTAACATTTTTTTATGGAGGATAGATTATGAGAACATTAAAAAGGAAGAGCCATTTAACTAAGTACGTGAGTTACAAGAAACTCATTTTGCTTGTGTTTTTATTTATTTTGAAAGCGGCAGCAGTTGTTTTTACTGCAGAGTTTTTTGGACGATTAATTGGTGGTGTGTCAGACGGTAAGTGGCAAGTTTTCGTAACGAGTGCAATTGGATTGGGTGCCAGTTATGTAGTCCTGACCTTAATAGGTATTATCAGTAGTATATTTGCAAATGGTATTATATTAACAATTAATAGTAAAATAAAAATGAATTATATGCAATTTTTTCTAAGTGGTAAAAATGTGGGGCAAGAAATAGACGGTCATTTATCGTATTTAACAAACGATTTGAAATTGCTAGAAGAAAATGGCATCAAAGGAGAATTGACAATTATTGAAAATATTTGTCTGATTCTCTTGTCGTTTAGTTATGCGGTTAGTTTGGATTGGCTCACAACAATTGTTTTCTTTCTGGGAGCTTTAGCACCCGTTGCGATTGGACAAATGCAAAATAAAAAAATTGAAGTAGCGTCAAAAGCTTTATCAAATGCGAATGAAAAATACACGACAAATTTAAAGAATCTTTTGTTAGGTAAAGATACACTGATCATCTATCAAGCAATCGAGGAGGCTAAAAATCGTTTTAGCAAATCACTTTACCACATGGAAAAATCATCGAATCAGTTGAGCAATCACCTAAAAATTACAAATGAGCTTTCTATCTTAGCATTTATTTTTTTGGGTGTGATTTTACCCATTTCGGTAGGAGGCTATCGAGTATTAACAGGACATCTTTCATTGACGTTGTTTTTTGTGATTTTCCAATTAAATGGTTCGATTTCGAATCCGTTGGTAGAAATCATTGAATGTTTGACGGAGCTTAAAACGGTGAAGCAAATAAGTACGCGCTTAACCGAAGCAGAAGCAAATACTGTCGATATCCCTACACAAATGAGGAAACAAAAAATCGATACGATTTCCTTGCAGAATGCTTTGATTCGTGTCGGCGAGAAAAATTTAATTGAAAATTTAGATATGACGATTCGAAATGGCGATAAGCTTTTAATCAGTGGGCCATCGGGTTTTGGGAAAACAACGTTGCTTAATACTTTGTGGGGGAAATATCAGCTTGACGATGGTGAGTATGTAATCAATGATGAAAAAGTTTTAAACGAAAAGACATTTGATTATTTATCAAGTTTTTCGCTGATTAAGCAAAAACCCTTAATATTCAATGATACGATTCACTACAATGTCACTTTAGGTAAGTCCTTTTCTGACGCTGAATTCAATGAGGCACTTATGAATGCTTGTCTGACAGAATTAGTCGAAGAAAAAACAAGCGATTATATCGTTGGTGAAAATGGTGAGAATTTATCAGGTGGGCAGCTTCAAAGAATTGAAATAGCACGTGCGCTGATTCGTAAACGTCCTGTTTTATTAGCGGATGAGCCAACGAGTGCGTTAGATCCGGAACTGTCAAAAGTCATTCATGCAAATCTTTTAAGCTCGTCGGATATCTTAATTGAAGTTGCTCATAAAATATCCGCAGATGAAGCAGCAGGATTTACGAAAATTTTGAAGTTTCCAAAAGAATAAGAAATAGAATAAATACTAAAAACCAACGAGTCTCCCGAATGAAGGCTCGTTGGTTTATCTTATGCGAAATGATTTCAATTAAATAAGTCGACGTGTTTTGGCAAGGTATCGTCTTATACACAAGTGTTTGTAAGAGGTCCGCGTGTGTATCGTATCCGATTTGATTGAAAACAGCGATTGTTTGATTCATTTGTTCCTCATCGAATTGTCCGGTTAAAAAATAAGTGTGTAGCATTTGATAATAGGTTTGATGTGCTTAAAAAAAAAGTGTGATGTGCGAGGCAACTCAGTCATTTTCTGTTACGTTGGCATCTTTTACTTTTTTATGGCAGAACACAACGACTATTACAAGTTGAAAACAGTCGTTGGTTAGCAAAAGAGGCCTTTTCGAGCCTTGTCTTTCCTAAGATTCAACAAAAATTAGTCCAACAATGGTCTGAAAATGAGAAAGTTCCGAAAGATTTCTAGGCAAGAGCGTTTTTTATTGCTATAATGTTTACGAGGTCGGTGTGATTAACACCCAAACAATTGCGTTTGTTCGCTGAGGGAAGGGTTGCTATGCGCGTTCCAAAAGAAGGAGAGTTTGTCAGCATTCAAAGCTACAAACATGATGGCAAATTGCATCGCACGTGGCGTGATACCATGGTCTTAAAAACCAGTGAATATTCGATGATTGGCGTTAATGATCATACATTAGTAACGGAGTCAGATGGCAGACGCTGGGTTACACGTGAACCCGCGATTGTGTATTTCCACAAAAAATATTGGTTTAATGTCATCGCAATGATTCGAGAAAAAGGCGTTTCTTATTATTGTAATCTCGGTTCACCCTATTTACTGGATGAAGAAGCACTAAAGTACATTGACTACGATTTGGATATTAAGGTTTTCCCTGATGGAGAGAAGCGTTTGTTAGATGTGGATGAGTATGAATTGCATAGCAAAATCATGGGTTATCCCGATGACATTGATTATATCTTAAAAGAAAATGTCAAAATTTTAGTCGATTGGATCAATAATGGAAAAGGCCCATTTTCCCAAGGATACATCGATATATGGTACGAGCGCTACAAGCAATTGTCACAAAAATAGGAAAAAAGACTGGACCAAATCGTCCAGTCTTTTTGATTTTTATCCATGAAGAAAATCTGCGTTAAATCGTTTTGTGCATCGTGATGTGGGGAATACCAGCATCCATAAACGGCTCACCTTGTGGTTGGTAGCCGATTTTCTCGTAGAAAGGAATCGCAGTTTGTTGGGCACCTAAAGTAATCGTCTGATATCCCTGTTCGTTAGCATAATTTTCTGCAAATAATATCAACTGTTTCCCTAAACTCTTTTGACGCGCATCTTGTTGAACGGCCATCCGCTGAAGCTTGACTTGAGAAGGACTGAGCGGTAATAATCGCAAAGTAGCCAAGGGTTGATCCTCTTCATAAAGAATAAAGTGAATCGCTGCAGCCTCATCTTCGTCAACTTCTAACGCTTTTGGGACCTGTTGCTCATCAACAAAGACCGTATAGCGAATGCTGAGTGCGTCAAGATACACTTGGTTGGTCAAATCGGTTGTCGTCTTAATTTCCATTTATTTCACCTCTACCCTCAATTATACCTGTTAAATTATTAAGCGTAAATAAATGAATGTCGTTATCCTTTTCATATAGCAAACGTTCACGTTTTTTGATTGCAAAGAAACGCGCTTTATGATACGATTCTCTCGTGGATATTTCCACACTTTTTTATTAATAATGAGAAGAACAAGGAGAGAAACAAACTATGAATCCTGACCCCGATAGTCAGTCGCTACTCGCGCAAATTATATTACTAGTGGTTTTAACACTAATCAACGCCTTTTTAGCTGCATCAGAAATTGCGGTTGTTTCGATTAACAAAAATCGAATCGAACAAAAGGCAGAAGATGGTGACAAAAAAGCCAAAAAAATCTTAAAAATCTTAGAGAACCCAACTAATTTTTTATCAACCATTCAAGTTGGAATTACGTTAGTGAACATCCTATCCGGAGCATCCTTAGCTGATAGCTTAGCGGCACGCTTGGCACCTTATATTGGAACGAGTACCGCTGCAAGAAGTATGGCGACGTTTATCGTTTTAGCTATCTTAACCTATGTGTCAATTGTTTTTGGTGAGCTTTATCCCAAACGAATTGCCATGAATAAATCCGAAGAAGTGGCGATGTTTACTTCTGGTGTGATTCGTGTGCTTGAAGTGATTACGAAACCTTTCGTCTGGTTATTGTCGGCTTCGACGAATTTGTTGTCTAGAATTACCCCAATGACCTTCGATGACGAAGATTCTAAAATGACCCGCGATGAAATGCGCTACATGTTAGCCAACGAAGGCGTGTTTGAAGAAGACGAACTCGAGATGTTACAAGGAATTTTCTCTTTAGACACGAAAGTCGCACGGGAAGTCATGGTCCCAAGAACGGATGCCTTTATGATTGATATCCACAGCGATGTCAAAGAGAACTTACAACGTATTCTATCCGAAAGTTATTCACGAATTCCGGTATATAACGAGGATAAAGATAAAATTATTGGTATTTTACATACAAAAACGTTATTAAAAGCCGCTTATGAAGTGGGCTTTGATAATTTGCAATTATTACCTTTGATGCAAGAGCCTTTATTTGTTCCAGAAACCGTCTTTATTGACGATTTGCTTTACGAATTAAAGAAAACACAAAATCAAATGGCTGTTTTACTAGACGAATACGGCGGTGTCGTCGGTCTCGTTACGTTAGAAGATTTGTTAGAAGAAATTGTCGGTGAAATCGACGATGAATCGGATGAAGTGGAAACCTTGTATGAAGTCATTAACGAGAATGAATACATTATTCAAGGTAGAATGTTGATTGATGAATTCAATACTGTCTTTAATGCGAATTTACATATGTCAGATGTTGATACCATGGCTGGTTATTTAATTACGGCACTCGGCGTCATTCCTGATGAGAACAAAAAGATTCCTTTTGAAGTCGATAATTTTATTTTAACGACCGAAGAAGTGGAAGGTTCACGTGTCCTAAGAATTCACGTGGAGGTTCGAAATCCAGAAAACACTGAAGTAGAACCGGAAGAAGAAAGACGATTCTTCCGAAAAGATTTTGATGACGATGAGCCTAGAAGATAAACCAAAAGCTTATGAAGCCCTTCATAAGCTTTTTTTTTAAGACGTGCTCTTTTTCAGAAGTCAAATTCATGGTAAACTAATTGAGTTGAAATGTGTAGCGAAGGAAGCGTTCAAGAATGAACGCTTGTGAAGGATAGAAAGGATTATTAATACTATATGAAAAACCCAAATTTAAAACAACAGGTTGATAGTCGCCGAACATTTGCGATTATTTCTCACCCGGATGCGGGAAAAACAACAATTACTGAAAAATTATTATACTTTGGTGGCGCCATTCGCCAAGCAGGAACGGTTAAAGGGAAAAAAACAGGGAACTTTGCGACTTCTGACTGGATGGAAATTGAAAAACAACGTGGAATTTCTGTTACCAGTTCGGTGATGCAATTTGATTACGAGGGGAAACGTGTTAACATTTTGGATACTCCGGGACATGAGGATTTCTCGGAAGATACGTATCGTACGTTAATGGCTGTCGATAGTGCCGTCATGGTGATTGATAGTGCCAAAGGGATTGAGGCTCAAACAAAGAAATTATTCCAAGTTGTCAAACGTCGTGGCATTCCGATTTTTACGTTTATTAACAAACTCGATCGTGATGGCCGCGATCCGCTTGAACTATTAGAAGAGTTAGAAGAGCTCTTAGATATTGAATCTTATCCAATGAACTGGCCGCTTGGAATGGGTAAAGGACTGGAAGGCTTATATGATATTTACAATAAGCGCATTGAATTTTATCGTCCTGAAAATTATGGTGGCGAAGCGTATTTACCGTTAGATGAAAACGGTGAAATCCCAAGTGATCATCCCTTAACGAAAAATAGTATTTATCGCCAAGTGTTAGATGAAGTCGAACTCTTGACGGAAGCTGGCGATGAATTTGATCCGGCAAAAGTCGATCGTGGCGAACAAACACCTGTCTTTTTTGGCTCAGCCTTGACAAACTTTGGTGTTCAAACCTTTTTAGAAACCTTTTTACAATTTGCCCATGCGCCTTACGCTCATGAGTTGGAAAATGGTGAAACGTTAAGTCCTTACGAAGAGAACTTTTCTGGTTTTGTCTTTAAAATTCAAGCCAATATGAATCCGGCCCATCGTGATCGTATCGCGTTTGTCCGAGTTTGTTCTGGAACATTTGAACGTGGAATGGATGTCACATTAGAGCGTACGAAGAAAAAAATGAAATTAAGTAACGTCACGCAATTTATGGCCGATGCCCGTGAAAATATCCAAGAAGCTGTCGCAGGTGATATTATTGGGGTTTACGATACCGGGAATTACCAAATTGGCGATACCATTTTTGAAGGAAAATTAAACGTTTCTTTTGAAGATTTACCGTCGTTTACGCCAGAATTGTTTATGAAAGTTTCGGCGAAAAACGTCATGAAGCAAAAATCTTTCCACAAAGGGATTTATCAACTCGTGCAAGAAGGGGCTATTCAGTTATATAAAACCTACTTAACGGAAGAATATATCCTGGGTGCTGTTGGACAATTACAATTTGAAGTATTCCAACACCGGATGTTAAATGAATACAATTCAGAAGTCGTCATGACACCGATGGGAAGCAAGATTGCTCGCTGGATTGATCCAAAAGATTTGGACGAAAAAATGAGCTCAAGTCGCAACATCTTGGCACGTGATCGCTTCGACCAACCACTATTCTTATTCGAAAATCAATTTGCGATGCGTTGGTTTGCGGATAAATATCCAGAAGTTGAATTGAAGAGTTTGATGTAAGAGCATTGAAGGAAACGATTGAACGAGGCTTAAACAAACTGGTTCAATCGTGATTCCTTGCTAAACCCTTCCTGAGAATCGTCATTCTTAGGAAGGGTTTTTGAATAAAGGATAGAGGAAAGCTCTTTTTGAGGGTGTTCTTTGCTAGAAGTTGTCTTCTCAAATCATGCATTACCCCACACAAAATACGTTGATAGAAGGGAAGAAAGTCAGGATGATTGAACACAAGACATTGACAATGGATGAAGTCGAAACGGGTGGCTACTATAAGAATTGCCACTTAATGGCTGGCGCAGATGAAGATTCTTTGCGATTTTCAGATGTGACCTTTGAACGATGTGAATTTCAACAACAAGTCTTTGAAGATAGTGAGTGGTTGGATTGCCATTTTGTGAATATTCATTTCGCAAATGTGACCTTTGACCACAGCGTGTTTTATCGCTGCACCTTTAATACTTGCCAGCTGACAGGGACGAATTTTTATCATAATCATTGGAAAAATACGCAAGTGATTGATTCTAAAGCAAATTATGTAAATATCAATGATTCAACGATTGAAACGTGCACCTTTACAGATACGAATTTAATCGAATCGTCTTTTCAAAGTGTCAAAATTAAAAAAGGATTGAAGTTTGTTCGTTGTGACATGAATGACGCTGATTTTTTAGATACGCGATTAAAAGATGTCGATTTTTCGAAAAGTTATTTTGATTCTTTGCGCGTTTCCATCGAACAATTAAAAGGTGCGATCATTAGTCCGTTACAAGCAAGTGTTTTTATTCAATTCTTAGGCGTCCAGATTAGCGATGATTAAAAAAACGTGACTTGTGTAAGTCACGTTTTTTTATGATGCTTGTATTTGTTGTTTTTTTGTAAAAATATCGTCGATTAATTCTTGGACCGCGTGTTGATTGTCAGTTAGATAATCATTGATGAGCGTAAGTTCTTCACTTGACCATATCGAATAGTCACCTGTTAGCTGTCCTTTTTCATCGATCGTCACAAAAAAAGAATGCGGGAGATCCATTTCGTCTGTTGTTGTAAAGGATAGACCGAGCGATTGATCAAATTCTAACTGTAACGTGCATTCTGAATAATCTTCCGGGTTGGTTGCGGCCAAAAGTGCGATGGAATCATTTGGTTGAAAGGACCCTACAGGTGGGAGTGTTGCCCAGTAATAGCGATCGTCCTCTTCCAAAATATAAGCATCTTGTATTTTTGTCCAACCGGCGTCTTTCAGATTTTCCTGATAGTGGCTGTTTTCTGCGATTTTGATAACGTAGTTTCCAATAAAAATGAGGAAACAGATTCCAATAAGTCCTAATAATCTAAAATAAATTTTTTCATTTTTTACTTTTCGATCTTTCTTCGTAATCATTTCAGGATCCTCTCTTAATAGTTGATCGAGTGATTGGCCAAATAAGTCGCTAATCGCAATAATGGTTTCTAAGTCCGGATAATTTCGTTCAACTTCCCAACTAGAAACCGTCGAACGAGAAACGTTAAGTTTGACGGCTAACTGCTCTTGAGTCCATTTCTTTGCTAATCGTTCTTCTTTGATTCGTTTTCCAATAGTCATTTTCTCACCTCCATTTCATTATGCTTAAAAAGAAGCAAAAAAGAAAGAAGCGATTACTGGAATGGCTAGAATTTGCATGCTACAATTTGTATCATAGCGACAAATCAACATTTCTAGGTAAATACATTGAATGTAAGAGGTGAACAAATGATTTTTGAATTGAACGAAATTGATGAAAAAACGCTTGATTCCTTGATGTCCATCTGGTTAGAAGGTAATTTACAAGCGCATTCCTTTATTTCAAAGAACTATTGGTTGGACAATCAAGTGGGTGTGCGAGAAGGTCTGGCCCAAGCACGAATCTTCGTGAAAGAAACGGATGGGAAAGCGGTCGGCTTTTTAGGGTTAGTAGAAGAAGCGATTGCAGGATTATTTGTCAAAGAGCAATTTCAAAAACAAGGAATTGGTGAAGCGTTGATTCAGCGCGTGAAAGATGAGAAAAAAATCCTTACTTTAACCGTTTATGAAAACAATCAAGCAGCATTACTATTTTATGAAAGGCAAGGCTTTCGACGTGTCCGATGCCAAATCGATCCAGAAACACAGCAAAGAGAATGGTTGATGCGCTGGACAAGAGATGAGAAGTTACAAAAAGGCTCGAGAAAGAAAATTGATTTCAATAATTGATTTTGTTATGATTTAACTAGTATGAAGAAACAATATTGCACTCACAGAAGACGCATTAACTAGCCAAGAGCCAACGATCTATCACCTTCCAAAAGGAATTCAACTGACAAATTTAAATTAAGAATAATGATACAAAATGAAAAACAACAAACAATAAGGGCTCAGCTTAATTGTTTGTTGTTTTTTTGAACGCTAATATTAATCGAATTTAAGTAATAACAGATCACTGTCGAATTATCTATATCCTGTTATTTTTCGAGAGTGGCGTTTAATTATTTATTAATAGAAGTGAATAACTTTATTCAGCCGCATCAAAAATTATGTAGCCACAAGAAATTTCGAATCAATTTATCAATAACGTTTGGTAAAAGTCAAAAATTTCAATCTATCAGAAATTAAATAGCTTTAGAAATAAAAGAAATGGTACAGGGAAGATTGCTGAACAAGAATAGGTTAATCGAGAGTATAATTTGTGAGATAAGTTTGCTTTCAATCATTGAGTTTGTTAAGATTAAAATAGTATGAATAAACAATGAGAGATTAATAATCGTGTTACTAACAAACTAATTGAGGGGTTGATAAAATGTGTACAAGCATTCGGTATCAAACAGAAAATGGGATTAATTTTTTAGCACGAACAATGGATTTTGGATATGAGATAGAAGGACAACCAATAATAATTCCACGGAACTATCACTGGGAACTTGAATTTGGCGGTGATACTCCAACAAAGTATGGCTATGTTGGCACGGGACGGCGGATGGAGAAATTTATGTTTCCCGATGGTGTTAATGAGTGTGGTTTAGCGATGGTCGAATTGTACTTTCCAAATGAAGCGAAATATGAATCTCAGCCAGTTGAGGGGAAAATCAATTTAGCTCCTCATGAGTTACTCTCTTGGGTTTTAGGTGAAATTTCTAATTTAGCAGAGTTAAAAGAACGGATTTCGGAACTAGTGATTGTTGCAAAAGAGAATCCTTTACTAGGAAATGTCATCCCTCTTCATTATATGATAACAGACGAAACGGGTGAATCGATTGTTATCGAACCAGATGGACAAGCATTAAAAATTAAAGAAAACCCAATTCATGTCATGACGAATAGCCCAGAAATTGAGTGGCACATTAAAAATTTGAATAATTATATTGGATTACAGCCGAGCAACTTTAAGCAAAAATCAATTGGGAAATATGCAGCGATACCATTTGGACAAGGATCTGGAACATTCGGCTTACCAGGAGGTTACACGAGTCCTGAACGTTTTGTGAGAGCGGCTTATTTATTGCAGTTTACGAGTCAAGCAAAAACGACCGAAGAAGGCGTTATGAGTATCTTGCATATTTTAGGAAACGTGTCGGTTCCGAAAGGGACAATTTTAGATGATGAAGGCGATGATTATACCCAATATCGTTCTATTTTGAATACAACAGAGAAGGTCTATTACTTAATGAATCACGATTCAAATCGATTAATTTCGATAACGCTTACAGAAGAGGTGTTATCAAGAAAAGAACCGACCATTTATGAGATTCCTAGAGGGGTTCAATTGACAAACTTAAATTAAGAATAATGATACAAAATGAAAAACAACAAACAATAAGGGCTCAGCTTAATTGTTTGTTGTTTTTTTCAACGCAAATGGCATTTCTTAGCGCCGTTTTTTGTATCAAAATATAGCATTATTAAAGAATGAAACTGATCCCCATGTATAGTAAATAAATACTGATCAGTACTTTTCCTTCGTTTTTACTAATTTCATGTTTTTTTGTATTAAAAATAAAGTAGGTAAGTAAACCAATTAGCGCTAGCGCGACTGGAAAATGAATTTGGTAAAAAATTGGAGGGACCGAAATTCCATTTGGGCTCATCGCAATGGACACACCTAATACTAATAGAATATTCAGGACATTTGCCCCAAGGACATTGCCCATCGCCAAACTACCGTGTCCTTTTTTGGCGGCAGTATACGTAGTTGATAATTCTGGTAAACTTGTGCCGAGTGCGACAATGGTTCCTGCGATAATAGCTTCAGAAATTCCCAAACGCAAGGCTATTTCAGAAACGGTTGTGACCAAAGACGTAGCGCTTAGTGCAACAGCAATCGCACTAAGCAAAATAACGGTGATTTGGATCATAAGAACTTCTTTGTTTATTGGCTGTTTTTCCTGTGGAGCTTTCGATTTGGTCCGCTTGCCTTTTTGAATAAAAGAAGATAATAGAAAAAATGGAACGGTCACAAGAAAGAAAATTCCAATCATTGGTTGGAGTTGTCCGTATGAACTCAAGAACTGGAGATTAAAGGTCTCAATACTGGCGAATATTAAAATGAATAAGGATGCGATTAAGAAAAATAAGCGGCTAGCAATCGAACGTGGGACGGGGATTGAACCCGCTAATGCGCCTACCCCTAATACGAGAGCCGTATTGGTAATCACAGATCCCAACGCATTTCCAAGAGCAAAATCAGAAGTTCCTTTAAGAACAGCGACAATAGAGGTCGATAATTCTGGAAGAGACGTTCCAATTGAAACGATGGTCGCACCAATGATGATTTGAGAGATGCCGAATTCGTGAGAAATATCAACGGCACGGTCAATGAGGATATCGGTTGACTTCGATAAAATCACTAGGAAAATGATAAACAAGAGAAACAAAACAAATGAATGTTGATTTGAAATAAAAGCTTCCATAAATAACCTCCTTAGTTTTTATTTTCATTCTAATTATACAGGAAACACGTTTGAAAAGTCGTGATTTTAGATTAGGTAATTGTTTCGTCGCAAAAAATATTGTGAATTTGAATGAGGACGACTTAAAAGTGAATGAACCAACACGTCCAGATGATGGTTGGCAGTAGAATGAAAATAAAATAATTTTAGTGATTTTATGTAGATGATGACACGATTCGTTATTCTTTTTAACAAACTTAATTTGAAGGAGAACGCTTATTCAAAAATAATGCGATATTTTTCCTTGACTCAGTTAGAAAGGGGCTTAATCTATGAATAGTCTTTTGATGTTTGCCGAAAAATAGTTACAGCATTCTTCCTGTCTAAATTCTAAAAAATCATTTATTTTATCTATCGATGTCACCATTTTTAATAAGTGTTAATCGAAATAAAGTGACAAAATGTCACTCGTGTGCTACTATAATCAAGTGCTTCATTGGTTGATAGGAGGAGATTGGATGCCGAAAGAAACATTTCTTAATTTACCTAAGAGTAAACAAGCGGTAATTGATGATATTTTGCTTCAAACATTTTATGCACAGTCAATTAGCCAAGTGAAAGTTTCGCAAATTGTTGATCAAATGGGAATGTCTCGGGGTGCTTTTTATAAGTATTTTGATGATTTAGAAGATGCTTATCGTTACATTATCAAGAAGCATTCGTTGATTATTCATCAAGACATTTTGGCGTATATCCAAGAATTTCAATCAGATTTTTTTAAAGGGATTGAACGTTATCTTCTCTGGTGTAGTGCGCTCGATACGTCGGATACTTATTGGAAAGCATTGAAATTATTGACATCTTCTGAGTACGGTCGGACAATGAAACGAATTGAAATGGACGAAACGAATTCGATGATGACACAATGGTTGACCATCTTACGATACAATCAGTTTCAGATTATATCGACAAATGAAGCGAGTAGTTTTTTGTATTTTATGATGGAATTAGTCATGGGTTCGTTAAGTGATTTTATCGTGAATGATTGGACGAGTGAAGCATTACTCGAAGATTACCATTATAAAGTGAAGTGGTTAGTCCACGGAGTTGTTGCTCGTTAACAGAGTCTCCTGCAGAAATTAACGGCCTCCTATCATGCGTCATCAAACATTTTTTAGACATTTAATAAGAAGCGAAAGAGGGAGTCTCAGGGCTCACCGCGATATCTATTCGTTTCTTTTTTAATTGTAACAAAGTGACAAAATGTCACTTTGTAATAATAGTAGGAGGAGATTGATTTGTTTTTAGCAATCAAGGAAATGAAATATGCCAAATTACGTTACTCGTTAATTATTGGTATTATGTTTTTAATTAGTTTTGTCGTGTTTTTACTATCCGGTTTAGCCAATGGGTTAGCCACTGAATTCAGTGAGGTAATTGATCGTTGGGATGCCGGACGGATTGTTCTTTCAGAGGAGAGTAACGGTGTTTTAGCGGCATCGCAATTGACCATTGATGATCTTTCTGAAGTGAAAACTTCTGAAAAAGCACCTTTGGCTTTGTACAGTGGTTCGGTTGAAATTGGAGGGGAGAAAGAGAATCTTTCCTTTTTCGGCACCCAACCGGAGGCATTTTTCTTACCAGAACTAACAGAAGGAAAATCATTTAACGAAAAAAATGAAGTGATTATTTCGCAAGCACTCGCAGATGCGGGTCTGGCGATTGGCGATACGATTACCATTGGTAGCCAAGGGGTCGAAGTCATCGTGACAGGAATATTCCCCAAAACGTCTTATGTTGTCACACCTGTGATGTATGGCTCGATTGAAGCAGTAGTGGAAACGAAGTTCGGAGCTGATTTTTTAGCTGCTCAAACGAATTATCCAATAAACGCTATTTTAACGGAAGAAACGGATCCTGTTATTGAAAATATGGCTTTTCAATCATTAAGTACGGAAGCGTTTATTGCACAATTACCAGGCTATGCCGAACAAAACTTGACGTTAAACGCGATGATTTATTTCTTATTTGTGATTGCTGCGGCAGTCATTGGGATTTTTATGTATGTCATTACGCTTCAAAAGACAGCTCTTTTTGGCGTAATGAAAGTTCAAGGGATTAGCACATGGTTTATCGCGAAGTCAATTATTGCCCAATCATTTTTTGTGGGAATTATTGGCGCGACATTAGCAGGACTTGTCAGTTATGGATTAAGTTTTGTCTTGCCAAGCGGGATGCCATTTGCCGTTGATTTAGGTCTTTGGGCAATCTATGGGACCGTACTCGTTTTTGTCGCGATTATCGGAGGTCTATTTTCGACCTTGACAGTCACAAAAGTTGACCCCATTCAAGCAATAGGAGGATAGAAAGCATGACGTATAGTTTAAATATGACAAATATCACCAAGACCTTTGGGACAGGAAGCAAGCAAGTCACAGCGCTCAATCAATTGAACTTTACTGCTTCGCCAGGGGAATTTATTAGTATTATTGGTCCTTCTGGTTCAGGAAAAAGTACCTTTTTAACGCTAGCTGGCGGATTACAATCACCAAGTAGTGGGACAATCCACATTAATGGAATTGATTTTACCAATGTATCCGAAAAAGAAAGAGCTAAACTACGCTTTCAAGAAATTGGTTTTATTTTACAAAGTTCAAATTTAATTCCGTTTTTAACGATTGAAGACCAATTTTATTTAGTCGGTCAAGTTAAAAAAGAAGCCGTATCGAAAAAAGATATCGATACTTTGTTAACTTCTTTAGGGATTGATCATTTAAAGAAAAGTTTTCCAAGTGATTTATCGGGCGGTGAGCGTCAACGGGTGGCTATCGGGCGTGCGCTTTTCAACCAACCAAGCCTCATGTTAGCAGATGAACCAACAGCAAGTCTTGATACGGAACATGCGTATAATGTGGTGGAGTTACTTGCGAAAGAAGCTCACGAGAAAGAAAAGGCAACAGTCATGGTCACGCATGATCCTCGAATGTTAAAATGGAGTGATCGCGTTTATAAAATGGAAGATGGCGTATTAATTGAACAAAAAAATGTTTAGTTCATTTCTCCAAAAAGTATTTTCGTCGAAGTAAAAAGACGATGAATTAGCTATTAGCTATTTTGATCGTAGAATAGAAAAAGAAACCCTTAGGAATTTTATTTTTCCTGAGGGTTTCTTTTGTTAGTCGTCTCGTTCAGTCGTTAATACTTCTTTTGTCCGTGCATCAATGGAAACTTCAAACTCTTTACGGCCATCTTCTATGGTGACTTTCCAGTAAGTGACTGATAATTCTCTTTCTAAATCCAAATCAGTTACTTCACCTGAACCGACAGCATCTAAAGCAATTTGTGAAGCTTCCTCAATCGAAATGACACCCTCTAAATCTAAGGCTTCACTTTCGCGGTAAGCGGCGTTTTGCTCATCTTTGTCGAGTGTTTGTTGTTCTTCACGACTCGTCTCCCCCGTTGCCGGGTCGATACGTAACTCGAATTCGGTTGTGTCGTTAATCCCTTCGATGTCATAATACCATTTTCCAAAAGACGTATCGAATGAAATACTTGTAATCGAAGTCTCTGGAAATTTTTCTTGAAAAACAGCAACAGCGTCTTGCCAAGACATCGTCGTCATCGCATTTTCTGTCGAATCGAGACTGGTGTTTCCTTCGCTCGTTGTTGTGCTCGTTATCGTGGTAGAGCTTTGATTGGTTGTATTATCTGTCGTTGTCGTACAGCCGACTAAAACAGCTGCTGATAGACTCATTAATCCGAGCGTGATCCATGTTTTTTTCTTCATTATTTTCACAATTCCTTTTTTACTTATTTTGGGTACGTTAAGTATAACAGGAATACGCTAACCAAAAATCCGCCCTAAGATGGATTTTTGGTTAAAAAAACTGACGTTAAACACTCACGAATGCATGAGGGCCTAACGTCAATTTCTTACCAACAACGTCAAATTAGCCGTATGCTCGGTTTTTTCTTTCTTTTGGATGTTTAGGAATGGAAATTTCAACTAAACTCGGACTTTCAATTATCGAAATGTTTTCTTCGATATATTCACTTTCAGACAGTTTATCTAAAAAATACGCCTTTACTTCATTAATTTCTTCTGGTTTAATCGCACGTTTTTTACTCACCATCACAATTTCATTGTGTAAAGGGGCTGCTGTATAAATAATCGTGATACTTCCTGAGGTATACACTTTTACTAATTCGGCATCCGTATTTTCTAATTGCTGAAGAACCAGACGTGAATAACTATTGGTTACATTGATAAGTCGCATTTGAATCACCTCATTTTCCTTTGTTTAGTTAAGTATAATTATTTTTGCCCAATAAAGAAAGGAAAAAACACTGAAAAGTCAAAAAACTTTTGAAATGGTGGGAATGAAACAAAAAACAACCATTATTCCTTCCTATTGAAAGAATAATGGTTGCGATGGCGCGTGAATTAAGGTGTGACTTCAATTGAGTTTTCTTCGACCGTCACTGGTAAAATGACAATTTCTGCTTCATCATTTAAAGTGGCTTTTAGTTCATGCGTTTCAGGATGATCTAAGAAATATTCGGCAATGCCGTCTTCAATTTGTTCTTGAATCGTTCGACGAAGTGGCCGAGCACCCATTGCAGGATCATATCCTAATT
Source organism: Enterococcus sp. DIV1314a (assembly GCF_051713805.1). Classification (NCBI taxonomy): domain Bacteria; kingdom Bacillati; phylum Bacillota; class Bacilli; order Lactobacillales; family Enterococcaceae; genus Enterococcus; species Enterococcus sp. DIV1314a. The sequence goes on from NZ_JBIOQP010000001.1 coordinate 1,974,944, forward strand.
CTACGAGTTTTTCTAATACTTCATGTGAGACGTCAATTGAAAGTTTCTGATGGTTGATTTGATCATTGACATCGCGAATCATTAACGAAACAATTGAAAGGAGCTCTTCTTTTTTAAGTGCTTTGAATTCAATAATCCCATCAAAGCGATTTAAAAATTCTGGCGCAAAATAATGGTGTAATTGATTCATGATCGAACGAGTGATTCCTTCGCGTGTCGCAGCAAAACCGACGCTCGCTTCGACATTGCGGGTACCTGCGTTACTTGTCATGATAATTAACGAATCCTTGAAGCTGACTGTGCGACCTTTCGCATCGGTTAGTCGTCCGTCTTCTAGAATTTGCAGGAACATGTGTAATACATCTGGATGCGCTTTTTCGACTTCATCTAATAAAATCAAGCTATAAGGATTGCGACGGACTTGTTCTGTTAACTGACCTGCTTCTTCATAACCCACATAACCTGGGGGCGAACCGATTAATTTTGATGTACTATGTTTTTCCATGTACTCAGACATATCAAAGCGAATCATGGCATCTGGTGAACCGAACATTTCATTGGCTAATTGCTTCGCTAACTCTGTTTTACCGACACCTGTAGGTCCCACAAAGAGGAAAGAACCAATTGGTCGATTTTGATTGCCAAGGCCCACACGATTACGACGAATAGCTTTAGCAACTTTATCAATGGCTTCGTCTTGGCCAATGACTTGTTTTTTTAGATCGGCAGCAAGATTTTTTAATTGCGTTTGCTCTTTTTCTTTTAGTTCACCCACTGGGATTCCAGTCCGAGCTTCAACGATTTCTTCCATCGTTTTTTCCGTGATGACCGGTGTTTCTTCATCGGTCATTTGGTGTTCTTTCATTTTTTCGAGCTTCACAATTTGATCACGGTAATAGGCTGCTTTTTCAAAATCTTCTTCCTGAGAAGCTTTTATTTTTTGCTCTTGTGCATCTGCTAAGCGTTTTTCGATGACATGTGGATCGACTGTTTGAATCGTTAAATTTTTCTTAGAGCCGGATTCATCCAGTAAATCAATGGCTTTGTCGGGTAAAAAACGATCTTGAATGTAGCGATGGGAGAGCGTAGCAGCAGCTTCAATGGCTTCATCCGTATATTTTACGTGATGGTAATCTTCATAACGTGATTGCAGTCCTTTTAAGATGGCAATCGTTTCTTCTACTGTTGGCTCGTCAACTCTTACAGGCTGCATCCGACGCTCAAGTGCAGGATCTTTTTCGATAATGCGATACTCATTTAACGTCGTTGCCCCGACCATTTGAAGTTCGCCTCTTGCTAGTGCTGGTTTTAGAATATTACCGGCATCTAAGTTACCATCTCCCGCATTTCCAGCACCCACAATTTCATGAACCTCGTCAATAAATAAGATAATATTATCTTGTGCTTTGACTTCCTCGATTAATTTTTGCATCCGTTCCTCAAATTGTCCGCGAATTCCTGTTCCTTGAACAAGGGAAGCGACGTCTAAACGAATGACTTCTTTATTTCTTAATTTTTGTGGAACAGCACCATCCACAATTTGTTGGGCAAATCCTTCGACTACTGCTGTTTTACCAACGCCTGGTTCGCCAATCAGCACCGGATTATTTTTTGTTCGACGATTCAATATTTCGATTAAGCGAATGACTTCATCATCGCGACCGATCACAGGATCAATCTTACCGTCTCGTGCTTGTTGGGTGATGTTGGTACCAAACTCGGCTAACAATCCTCCTTGTTGCGGATGATTTGGACGATTGCCTCCATTAAAGAAGTTATTTCCACCACCAGACTGGCTAGGCGGTGATTGTGGTTCTTGGTTATTCGCTTGTTGCATTTGTTGTGAAAGTTGTTTGAATAGTTCATCTAAGTTATTAAAACCAAAAGGATCTTTTGGTCCGTTATTGACTGTGTTGGACATTTGATTTTTCATTTTTTGGTAACAATTTTGACAATAGTCAATTTGTTTTCTATGTCCACCAACGTTAGCGTACAAATGAATGGTAGCTTCGTTTTGATCACAATTTTGACAGCGCATGATTGTCCACGACCTTTCTGTTATCGTTGAATTTTTAAACAAGGAACAAAAGACAAATGGTAACTCTGACCTTTGTTGACCTTCGTGTTTTTATTATACAATGTTTCAAAATATCTGCAAGTATTTTGTTTATTCACACATTTTTGTAAGTGTCATGGTAAAATAGATAGGCGCGAAAGTAGAAATAAGAGAGGGAATGGGTGTATGATGGAAATCAATCATTATATAGAAGCAATCAACTTACTAAAAACAGGAGAACTTGAGGAAATTATTGTCAAACGGGAAGATTTTATGACCTTTCGTGAAGCCTGGATGCAAACAGAAAATCGGGTAGAAATCGTGGGTGAAGCTGGATTGAATGGCCAAATTATCTATCGCTTTGTCAAGTTGACCAAATAAAGTCGTTATTTCTTAGTAATTGTTTCAAAAGTAGTTGTCTAACTTCTAAAAAAATGGTAACCTTAACAATTGAAAGGGTATTTTTAGTCGTCGACTATAACAGAAGGACTAAAAGCAACTCTCAAAAAACAATTCAAAACATGAAGGAGATTGATACATATGGAAAAGAAAGATTTCAATGTAATCGCAGAGACTGGAATTCACGCACGTCCTGCAACATTATTAGTACAAACAGCGAGCAAATTTAACTCTGATATTAACTTAGAGTACAAAGGTAAATCAGTAAACCTTAAATCAATCATGGGCGTAATGTCTTTAGGCGTTGGTCAAGGATCTGACGTAACAATCACTGCTGAAGGAACTGACGAAGCAGAAGCAATCGTTGCTATTGCAGAAACAATGCAAAAGGAAGGATTGTCTAATTAATGGTTGAAATGCTAAAAGGAATTGCTGCGAGTGATGGAGTAGCTGTTGCAAAAGCATATCTATTAGTCCAACCTGACTTATCCTTTACAAAAGTAACAATCGAAGACGTTTCTGCTGAAACTGCTCGTTTGGATGATGCGTTAAGCAAATCATCTGATGAATTACAATTAATTCGTAACAAAGCAGCTGAAAACTTAGGCGAAGAAGAGGCACAAGTATTTGATGCGCACTTAATGGTCTTAAGCGATCCAGAAATGGTCGGTCAAATTAAACAAAGCATTTCAGACAACCAAGTTAATGCAGAACATGCATTAAAAGAAGTGACTGATATGTATATCGGTATGTTCGAATCAATGGAAGATAACGCCTACATGCAAGAAAGAGCAGCGGATATCCGCGACGTCGCAAAACGCGTTTTAGCTCACTTATTGCAAGTAACGTTACCTAACCCAGCAATGATTAACGAAGAAGTAATTGTGGTTGCTCACGATTTAACTCCGAGTGATACTGCACAATTAGACCGTAACTTCGTTAAAGCTTTTGTAACGGATATTGGTGGACGTACTTCACATTCTGCGATTATGGCTCGTTCATTGGAAATTCCAGCAATTGTTGGAACTGGTGAAATCACTGCTAAAGTGAAAGCAGGCGATATCTTAGCTGTTAACGGAATTGAAGGTGATGTGATTGTTCATCCAACAGAAGAACAAAAAGCAAACTTCATTCAAGCTGGTGAAGCTTACGCTGCCCAAAAAGCAGAGTGGGAAAAATTAAAACATGCTGAAACAGTGACTGCTGATGGCAAACACTTTGAGTTAGCTGCAAACATTGGAACACCAAAAGATTTAACGGGTGTTCATAATAATGGTGGCGAAGGCGTTGGTTTATATCGTACTGAATTCTTATACATGGATTCATCCGATTTCCCAACAGAAGACGCTCAATTTGAAGCTTATAAAGAAGTCCTAGAAGGTATGGCTGGGAAACCAGTTGTCGTTCGTACAATGGATATTGGTGGGGATAAAGAGTTACCATACTTGAAACTTCCACATGAAATGAATCCATTCTTAGGTTATCGTGCTTTACGTATCAGTCTTTCAACATTAGGAGAAGGAATGTTCCGTACGCAATTACGTGCATTACTACGTGCATCTGTTCATGGAAACTTACGTATTATGTTCCCAATGGTGGCAACATTAAAAGAATTCCGTGCAGCTAAGAAAATGTATGACGAAGAAAAAGCAAAATTAATCGCTGAAGGCGTTGCAGTATCAGAAACCATTCAAGTTGGGATCATGATTGAAATTCCTGCAGCTGCTATTTTAGCCGATCGTTTTGCAAAAGAAGTTGACTTCTTCAGTATTGGAACCAACGACTTGATTCAATATACGATGGCCGCTGACCGAATGAACGAACAAGTTTCTTACCTATACCAACCATATAACCCATCAATTTTACGTTTAGTTAAAAACGTTGTTGATGCAGCGCATGCTGAGGGTAAATGGGCTGGAATGTGTGGCGAAATGGCAGGCGATCAAACAGCAGTACCATTGTTAATGGGAATCGGTCTTGATGAGTTCTCAATGAGTGCCACTTCAATTCTTAAAACGCGTAGCTTAATGAAAACATTAGACACAAGTAAAATGAAAGAATTAGCAGATCGCGCGTTAACAGAATGTGACACAATGGAAGAAGTACTTGAATTAATGCAAGAATACGTTACTAAATAAGGCTTTTTAAGCTTTTATTCTCAAAAATTAAAAAGGCTCTACCTCTCTATTTTTCAGCGGGAGGTAGAGCCTTTTTCTGTTCTAAAAAAGCAACTAAATACCAAATTAAATGCCATTTGATTCTTTTTTTTAGAAACTAGCGAAATTTGCTAGCTTATCCGCTGTGGCAATTTTTTGTTTTTGACTAACATGCGTGTAGATATTATTGGTGATTTCGATAGAAGCCTGCCCAAGGATTTCCTGAGCTTCTTTCATATCTAAGCCAGCTTGATACAACATAGAAGCATGCGAATGTCTCCAACCGTGTGTCGCAATGCCACTGCTTCGGAGGGCCTTTTAGAGTGCATATACAAAATGATTGGCGTGTGGCATGTTCGCCTTCAAAACTAGCGAAGACGATGTTTTTATTTTTAATATTTGATTGGAAAAAGAATTCTTTCTGATGCAATTGCGATTTTTTAAATATTTGACATGTCTTATTATCTAAACGAATTGTGCGATAGGAACTTTTCGTCTTTGGTGGACCAATTTCAAATCCATCTTTTGTACGGGTGACAGTCTTGGAAATACTAAGTTTTTGTTGGTTGAAATCGATATCTGTTTCGCAATCGAGTGCAAGAGCTTCGCCACCACGAATTCCTGTGAATGCTAGCACTCTATGTGATGGTGGCAAGAAAGGGTATATTGACTTAGGAAAACCATTTGGTTGGATTAAGTAGAGAAAAATGGAGTAATCAAATTGTCGACTACTCCATTTTTATTATCTTATTTTTCTTTTCTTAACTAATTGGCTCCCAATATAGCCGCCTGTGAAAATTCCCACAGTTATCCACCATCGAAATTGCATTCCTGTAATCTTCGACAATGTAAAAGAAATTAATAAACCCGCAGCTAGTATTAAAATTAACTTCATTAGTTCTTTTAAAAAATTAGATTTCATTATAAGCTACAGCCTCTAATGTTCCTGGGAGAATTGTGCTGCCTAATGTTAGTAAAGATACACTTAAAATTAATAATTTCTTCAAAATAAAAAACCTCCCTAAATTGATAAAAAATTATACCATAAAAAAGTATGATAGAACTACTTTTGTCCTAAACGTCGTAAATTCATGCCTGAACGTCATCCTTTTTATGTGTAATTTTTCAAAAAATACATATACTAATAAATAAAGCTAACACTCATTTATGGAAAAGAATCACTCGAATTTGTATATCATTTGGAATAAGTTATTCCTTTTCAAAATAAGATGAAATGATTATAAACTGGTCTTTAGACTGATATTATAGAAAGAAAGCTTAAAGATGATATACTAAAGATGTCATATTGTTATCAAGGAGTTACTAAATGAAGGCATCTATAGGCGGATCGGTAGGAGATTATACTAGACATGTTAAAGAATTATACAGAAATTTGGAGTTACTAATTGACTACTACAAATTTAAGTGATATCCATAGTATGAGTAAAAAAGAGGTAATACTCTTTGCACTCTAGTAGCCTTGAGCAACTAGGTGTTAATTTGAGCTTAATTAATGTTGGTGTACACAATTATTTGTTTTTAACAATTACTGTTAAAGAGCCCAAAAAAAGAATCCTGTAACCCCAGGATTCTTTTTTTGTTTTAAATTACTTAAGATAAAAATGCCCCACACGTTTTATTTTCTATTATAATATAAGTATTTTACGCCATACTAAATGCCATTTGATGTTAATTCTATTTAATTTAGTTGAAAGACCTAAGCTTTTTTTCTGTAAAAAAGCTGATATATTAACATTATGAAATAGGATATTATAGTAAAAAACAATGAAAACATTAGACACAAGTAAAATGAAAGAATTAGCAGATCGCGCGTTAACAGAATGTGACACAATGGAAGAAGTTCTTGAATTAATGCAAGAATACGTAGGATAATCCTACTAGATGATAAGTTAGAATCTTAATCTGAAGAGGTTAAGGTTCTAACTTATTTTTTTATGTGATAAAATAACACTGCAGATGTAAATATGTTTAAAAAATGAAATAGTATCGATTTTTGTTATTTGCTTTACGCTACATTTTTATCGTCAAAGTAGTTAAAATCAGACTCGGGGATGGTTTTCATTTGAATTAGCTATGCTATACTGAAGGGGTAAAAAAAGAAAGGAAGGAGTCTTCCATGAAAGTCCTTATTTATTTCGAAGGTCAACAGTTATTATCTAAATCAGGAATCGGTCGCGCTTTTGATCATCAAAAAAAAGCGTTAGAGAGTGCTGGCGTGCCATATAGCACCGATGAAAATGAGTTGGATTATGATATTCTTCATATTAATACATATGGCTTAAACAGTCAGCGGATGGTTCGTAGAGCTAAAAGAGCCGATAAACAAGTCATCTATCACGCGCATTCGACGGAAGAAGATTTTCGGAACTCTTTTATCGGGTCCAATCAAGTTTCAGCAATTTATAAAAAACATTTAGTTCGACTCTATTCTTCCGCGGATTTTATCATCACACCAACGTTGTATTCTAAAAAAGTCATCGAAGGTTATGGGATTGAGCAGCCAATCGAGGCAATCTCAAACGGGATTGATTTAACGAGATTTAACCGAAACGTCGAAAAAGAAAAACAATTCCGGGATTATTTTCAATTACCGCTCGATAAAAAAGTGATTATTTCAGTAGGGCTGTACTTTGAACGAAAAGGGCTCGTTGATTTTGTTGAAGTGGCGCGCCGGTTCCCAGAATATACGTTCATCTGGTTCGGTCATACGCCGCTTTATACTATTCCTAAGAAGATTCGTGCGATTATCCAAGGAGATCACCCGGATAATGTCATTTTTCCTGGATATATTAAAGGTGATATTATTGAAGGGGCGTATACAAACGCGGATTTATTCTTTTTTCCTTCTTATGAAGAAACGGAAGGGATTGTGGTGTTAGAAGCCTTAGCGAGTCGACAACACGTCTTAGTCCGCGAAATTCCCGTTTATGATGGATGGTTAGTGCCAGGTGAGAATGCCTATATGGGACGGACGAATGAAGATTTTTGCAATCAAATTGAGCAGATTATTGAAAAAAAAGCCATTGATTTGCGTGAAAACGGCTGGCAAACAGCTCAGGGGAAGAGTATTCAAGCAATTGGTCAACAACTAAAATCAGTTTATGAAAAAGTTCTTGGAAACTAACAAGGGAGTTTGGAGGAAAAAAATGAAAATTGGTTTTTTTACAGATACCTACTTACCTCAAGTAAGCGGCGTAGCAACCTCAATTCAAACGTTGAAAGAGCAGTTAGAACATTATGGACATGAAGTGTATATCTTTACGACGACCGATCCTAAGGCGTCAAAAGAAGAAGTCAATATTATCCGGATGCCAAGTGTGCCTTTTATTTCGTTTAAAGAACGAAGGATTGTCGTTCGAGGTATGTGGTTTGCGTATTTAACCGCAAAAGAATTAGAACTGGATTTAATTCATACGCATACAGAATTCGGGGCGGGTTTATTAGGGAAATGGGTCGGTAAACGGCTAGAAATCCCCGTGATTCACACGTATCACACGATGTACGAAGATTATATCCATTACATCGCAAAAGGAAAGGTCGTGCGTCCCGGGCATGTCAAATACCTTTCTCGTCAATTTGTGGATCATAGCACGGGTGTTGTCTGTCCGAGTCAACGAGTGGTCGATACTTTAAGGGGGTATGGCGCGATCGCACCGATGCGCATCATACCTACTGGGATCAAATTTGAAAATTTCCAACAGACCGATTTGGCGCCACAAATCAGACAAGAATTGCGCGAAAAATGGGCGTTAACCGAAGAAAATATCGTCTTACTTTCTTTGAGTCGCTTATCTTATGAAAAGAAAATTCATCTGATTTTGGAGGCTTTACCTGAAATTATTGCTGCTCGACCGGAAGTGCGATTAATGATTGTCGGCGATGGACCTTACCGTGAGATGCTCGAAACAATCGTGAAAGAAAAAAATCTCACTACTTATGTGGTATTTGTCGGCGAAATCGCAAGTAATAAAGTGGCTGATTATTATCACACCGCTGATTACTTTGTGAGTGCCTCTACTTCGGAAACACAAGGATTAACGTATACGGAGGCCATGGCTTCGCGTTTGCAGATGGTCGTTGCGGGGAATGCCTATTTGGATCATTTGATTAGCGACCCTTCACTAGGTGTAACGTATCAGCAAGAAGAGGATTTCGTTCCTTGTTTACTGCACTATATCGAAAGTGCGATTCCGGTAGATGAAGCGGTTTTAGAGCAAAAAATGTACGAAATTTCAGCAGAATGTTTTGGTCATTCGATGTTGAAATTTTATCAAGAAATGATGGTTTATTATGTCACTGCGGCAGAAAACAAAAAAATCAATGAAAGTAAAATAAAAACTAAATTGCGGACGTTTAAATTATCGCCAAAACGAAGTAAGAAGACGTATGCGGAGGAGGAATTACTTTGAAGATTGGATTTATCGGTATTGGTGTGATGGGGCATTCAATCGTGGGACACTTGCTAGATGCGGGTCATCATGTCACGCTTTATACGCGGACGAAGAGTAAAGCAACCGATTTAATGGCGCGTGGAGCGGATTGGGTGGATACCCCAAAAGAGGTTGCGGCGGCGAGTGAAGTCGTTTTTACGATGGTCGGCTATCCGTCTGACGTCGAAATGACGTACTTTGACGAGCATACTGGATTATTTGCAGCAGACATCGCAGGTAAAACGTTCGTTGATCTGACGACAAGTACACCAACACTGGCTGAGGCAATTTATGCGACTGCTCGTACTAATAATGCGAATAGCCTAGATGCGCCGGTTTCTGGTGGTGACTTAGGAGCGAGGAATGGAACGTTAACGGTCATGGTTGGTGGAGAAGAAGCGACGTATCAACAAGTACTCCCGCTTTTTAAACACTTTGCGAAAGTCTGTATGCTTCATGGCTCAGCTGGTAAAGGGCAGCACACAAAAATGGCCAATCAGATTATGATTGCTGGAACAATGACTGGTATGACAGAAATGCTCGTATATGCGAAAGCGACCGGCTTAGAGCTAGAAAAAGTTCTGGAAACACTCTCTGGTGGCGCCGCAGCGAACTGGTCGATGAGTAACTATTCTCCAAGAATTTTACAAAACGATTTTAGTCCAGGTTTTTTCGTTAAACATTTTATCAAAGATTTAAAAATAGCTTTGGATGAAGCTGAAAAACAACAGATTGCGTTACCCGGTACGGCACTTGCGAAAGAATTATACGAAAAACTCGCAAATGAAGGCTACGAAAATGACGGTACCCAAGCGCTAATTAAACTTTGGTGGAAATAAAATAGTCAAACACTTAATTGAAGTAAACGCTTTTCAATTAAGTGTTTTTTGAATCAAAAAAAACAGATGTAAAAAAATGTTATCGATTATTTACAGAAAAGCTACCTTCGCATTTTATAAATCGTCATAAAAAGAGAATTTCCGTTAAAAAACGCCTTTTTTTTATCGCTGAAAATGAAGAATAGCTAAAAAAGTGCGAAAAATTGGTTAAAAATCTATACAAGAAAGCTCCTCTTTTGTTACAATGTAACAGAAGTGAGAAAAGGAGGTCTAGTGATGAAACATTCTCAGCTAGTAGCAATCATCAAACGCTTAGAAGCGATGATTGAAGCACAAGATAATGAGGTACAAATTCGACGTTTTGAAAAAGAAGGCGTAGAACAATGTATCGTAAGTTATGATCATTCAACTGAAACATTCGAATTAACGGATAGCCAAACAAAACAACCTTACCAGTTCGATAACATCGACATGGTAGCGATTGAAATTTACGATTTAATTCAATAAGAAAAACTGAAAGGAAATGATTCATTCATTTCTTTTCAGTTTTTTTTAATAGAGGAGGGGCTGGATTTGATTCGCCAAATTGATTTAAACAATATCGCTCAAGCGAAAGCTGTTTACGAGCTCCAACAGCTCGCTTATAGCGTGGAAGCAACTTATTTAGGTACGCGTGACATTCCGCCTTTACAAGAGACCTTTGAGGCGTTTCAAACGTGCGACGAAGTGTTTATTGGATATGAAAAAGAGGGTGTCCTAGTTGGTGTCTTAGGGTATTGCATAAAAGATGAGGTTATTGATATTCATCGTTTATTTGTTCACCCTGCATTTTTTGGTCAACAGATTGCTCGAGCGCTTCTTCAAGAGGTAGAGCGCCATGTCCACCGCAAAGTGGTGGTGATGACAGGAAGTCAAAATCAACCAGCCGTTCGCTTTTATTTAAAGCAAGGCTTTGAACTACTAAAAGTGGTTGAGACCTCGACGAATCTTTCGTTGAGCTTTTTTCAAAAGAAACCAAGAGACTAGTAGAGTAAGAGACAGCGGTTTAAGGGTTCATCAGGCAGCCTGTTGTCTCTTAACTACGAGCTTGACTCATCGTCGAATCGATAAGCGCTGTACCTAATGTTGTGATATACTTTGAGCGAATATTTTGGTTAATGAAAGACATCAAATGATGGGCAAATGAGGTTGTTGAATGGTTTGATTTTCAAAATAAAAAAGTAAAAAAAACGAAATAAATTCTAAAAAAAAGAGACAATTTTAAAAATATACTTGCAATTAACATGATTTTAAATTATAGTTTGATTGTCAAACGATTTGACTATCAAACTAATTGGATGGTGATGGTAAACATGCGACCTGATTTTGAAAGGATCAACGATTTATTAGTAGAGGTTTTTAATGATATTTTGGTTATTGAAGAATCAGAACTAAGGAAATCCCGTTTTAATGATTTAACGATTACTGAAATGCATACACTCGAAGCGATTGGGATGTATCGTAAGAAAACCACTTCTGAAGTTGCGAAAGAACTTTCAATAACTGTCGGCACTTTAACCACTGCTGTTAACCGTTTGGTGAAAAAAGACTATGTTGAACGCATTCGTAGTGAAGACGATCGACGAGTTGTCAAATTATCATTGACGAAAAAAGGAAAATTATTGTATCGTGTCCATCAAAGCTTTCATCGTCAAATGATTGAAGCAATCTTGGTAGATATGGAGAAAGATGAAGCTGCTGCTTTGTTAAAAGCATTAGGGAATCTTCATCATTTCTTACAAGAATATAAGTGAGAGTATACGAATGATGAAATTTGGTAAAATTACAGCAACAGCGAGTTATGTGCCTGAACAAATCGTCACAAACGATCAATTAGCACAAATTATGGATACAAGCGATGAATGGATTTATTCGCGAACAGGCATCAAAGAACGCCATATTGTCACAACGGAAAATACGTCAGATTTATGTATTGAAGTTGCCAATCGTTTACTAGCGAAGAGTCAAACGAAACCAGAAGAAATTTCGTTTATTATCGTTGCTACGATGTCACCGGATTATCATTCACCGTCAGTTGCTTGTCTTGTTCAAGGTGCAATCGGGGCAACAAACGCCTTGGCATTTGATCTTAGTGCTGCTTGTGCGGGATTTGTTTACGCGTTATCGATGGGTGAAAAATTGATTCGGACCGGTTCCGGTAAAGGACTTGTGATTGGCGGCGAAGTGATTTCCAAAGTCTTAGATTGGCAAGATCGTTCAACTGCCGTTTTATTCGGTGATGGGGCAGGAGGCGTGTTACTCGAGCCTGTTGAGCAACAACACTTGCTAAAAGAAAGCATTCACGCAGATGGGTCACGCGCGATGTCATTGACATCAGGCTATGTGAATTCTCATAACAATCCGTACGGTCACGCTCAACCTCCGCAAAATGCCTGCTTATCCATGATCGGTCGTGATATTTTTGACTTTGCGACAAGAGATGTGGTTCAAAGCCTCGCAGCATTAATCGAAGGTGAAAAAGAGCAGATTGATTACTTTCTTTTGCATCAAGCAAATTCACGGATCTTAGATAAGATTGCGCGCAAGTTGCAAATCGATCGCTCAAAATTTTTACAAAACGTTGAAAAATACGGCAATACTTCTGCAGCTACGATTCCGATTTTATTAGATGAAGCAGTCGCAGCAGGAACAATCGTATTGGGAGACAATCAAACAGTGGTTCTTTCAGGTTTTGGTGGCGGCTTAACATGGGCATCCGTGTTACTGACACTCTAAACTTGTAGACATATAAATTTAAAAAAATAAAAACATATAATATTGGAGGAATTTTAAATGGTATTCGAAAAAATTCAAGGAATTATTGCAGAAGAATTAGGTAAAGAAGTGGAAGAAGTAAAATTAACAACAAACATCCAAGAGGATTTAGAAGCAGATAGCTTAGATTTATTCCAAATCATCAACGAAATTGAAGATGAATTCGATGTGAAAATCGAAACAGAAGACGGTATTACAACTGTTGAAGATTTAGTTAAATACGTAGAAAAACAACAAGCATAATCGTAAAGGCTGGGCCAAAAGCCTGGCCTTTCCTTTTAGCCATAATCAATGAAGAAACGTTGAATCCATTCGAATACATATTTAAAAATCAACGAAGTCTTCAGAAATCCTAAAGGAGATTGAAATGAAAAGAGCTTTTTTATTTAGTGGTCAAGGCGCACAGTACGTTGGGATGGGGCAAGAGCTTTATGAACAAGAACCAATTGTCCGTGCGACTTTTGAAGAAGCAAGTCACGCTTTAGGGTATGATGTTGCCGAACTCTGTTTTACTGAAAATGAACGTTTAAATCAAACAGAATATACGCAACCGGTGATTTTAACGGTTAGTATTGCTTTTTGGCGTTTGTTACAAGAAAAAGGGTATCAAGCCGATGTTGTCGCGGGTCTCAGCTTAGGAGAATATTCTGCACTAGTAGCCAGCGGTGCCCTTGATTTTAAAACGGCAGTAACACTCGTAGCCAAACGTGGCGCTTTTATGGCGACTGCTGCGCCACAAGGAACGGGAAAGATGGTTGCCGTTATGAATACGCCGATTGAGGTTATCGAAGAAGCTTGTCAAAAAGCCAGTGCTATCGGAATTGTGTCACCAGCAAATTATAATACGCCACAACAAATCGTGATTGGCGGTGAAGTGGCGGCAGTTGAGCAAGCGATGGCTTATTTGACCGAAGCAGGAGCGAAACGGATGATTCCATTGAATGTCAGTGGTCCCTTTCACACGGCTCTTTTAAAACCCGCTGCAGAAAAATTAAAGCGCGAGTTGGACACTGTTTCCTTTCAACCAATGACGATACCGGTTATTAGCAATACAACGGCGCAAGTCATGCAAGAGGATCAAGTAAAAGAATTGTTAGAAAAGCAAGTCATGTCACCGGTTCGTTTTTATGAAAGTATTGCCACCTTAAAAGATTTAGGGGTGGAACAAGTCGTAGAAATTGGACCTGGAAAAGTGTTGAGCGGCTTTATGAAAAAAATTGATAAAACCATGACGGTTACTCGTTTAGAAGACAGTCAAACACTGGCTGATACGTTAAAGGTTTTGGCTTAGGAGGCTATGATGGATTTAAAAGGAAAAGTAACTTTCATCACAGGAAGTACGCGTGGAATTGGTTTAGCAATCGCAAAAGCTTTTGCGCAAGCAGGCGCGAATATTGTTTTAAATGGTCGTAGTGCGATTTCAGCGGAACTCATTGCGGAAATTGAAGCATTTGGCGTGAAGTGTATTGGGGTATCAGGTGATATTTCTGACTTTGAAGAAGCGGGCAGAATGATTCAAGAAACCCAAGAAAAGCTCGGACCTATTACGATTTTAATCAATAATGCAGGGATTACGAATGATAAATTGATGCTACGAATGAAACCAGAAGAATTTGATCAAGTCTTGAAAATTAATTTAGTGGGAACCTTTAACATGACGCAACAAGTCTTGAAAAAAATGTTGAAACAACGTGAAGGGGCCATCATTAATTTATCGAGCGTGTCAGGCTTAATTGGCAATGTCGGTCAAGCAAATTATGCGGCAAGTAAAGCAGGAGTGGTTGGGTTTACAAAATCCGTTGCCAGAGAAGTAGCACCGCGTGGGATTACGTGTAACGCGATTGCACCTGGATTTATTCAAACCGATATGACGGACGTATTATCAGATAAAGTGAAAGAACAAGTCACACAAAATATTCCATTACAACGCTTTGGTCAAGTTGAAGATGTTGCGCAAACGGCCATTTTCTTAGCGAAGAATCCATATATTACCGGTCAAGTCATCAATGTTGATGGCGGCTTAGTGATGCACGGATAAGAAAGGGGAACAAAAGATGAATCGAGTAGTAATTACAGGTTACGGAGTGACATCTCCGATTGGCAATACACCAGAAGAATTTTTAGCAAGCTTAAAAGAAGGAAAAAACGGGATTGGCCCGATTACGAAATTTGATGCAACAGCTACAGGGATTTCGGTAGCAGGAGAAGTCAAAGATTTTCCGTTAGAAAAATACTTTAAGAAAAAAGACACGAAACGCATGGATATGTTTTCGATTTTTGGTATTTATGCTGCATTAGAAGCACTTGAGATGGCAAATCTAACGGCTGATCAAATGGATGCGGATCGCTTAGGCGTGATGGTTGGATCAGGAATTGGCGGATTACCAACAATTCAAGATCAAGTCACACGAATGAATGACCGGGGAGCAGCCCGCGTATCTCCAATGTTTGTTCCAATGTCCATTGTCAACATGGTAGCTGGGAATATTGCACTTCGTGTCGGCGCGAAAGGAATCTGTACAACGACCGTAACGGCTTGTGCTTCAGGAACGCATTCAATTGGAGAAGCATTCCGTAATATTAAACACGGCTATTCAGATGTCATTTTAGCGGGTGGTTCAGAAGCAACGATTTGTGAAATCGGCATTGCCGGTTTTGCTTCACTTACGGCACTTACGACAGCAACAGATCCCGATAAAGCGTCCACTCCATTTGATAAAAATCGTAGTGGTTTTGTCATGGGAGAAGGCGCAGGGATTTTTGTGATGGAATCACTTGATCATGCTCTGGCTCGAGGCGCGAATATTTTAGGAGAAGTTGTCGGTTACGGCGCAAACTGTGATGCTTATCATATGACCGCACCAAATCCTGATGGTTCGGGTGCAGGAAAAGCGATGAAACTAGCGATGGCAGAAGCAGGTGTTCAACCAAGTGAGATTGGCTATATTAATGCTCATGGAACAAGTACGCCGGCGAATGATAGTGCAGAAGGAACGTCGATCAAATATGGTTTAGGCGAGGACTACAAAGGCGCGTATGTCAGCAGTACGAAATCAATGACAGGTCATTTATTAGGGGCAGCTGGAGGCGTTGAGGCGATTGCATCTTTACTTGCGTTGCAACACCAATTTATCCCACCGACCATCAATGTGACGGAAAAAGATCCTGAGATTGATTTAAATCTCGTTATCAATGACAGTATCGAAACAAAATTAACGTTTGCAATGAGTAACTCATTAGGTTTTGGTGGCCATAATGCGGTTATTTTAATGAAACGTTGGGAGGCTTAATCATCGTTATGGAACAAAAAGAACTTATTGAACTGTTACACTTAGTCGGACAATCCAATTTAATGGAATTTCATTTAAAAGATGGTGGCTTTGAACTTTATTTAAATAAAAATACGATGTCAAGAAGTCAAGTAACCTCTTCGGCACCAGCGGCTCAAATGCCTGTTGCTTCATCCGTAGGGAACGAGTCAGCAGCAACTGTACAAACACCAGTCCAAGTCGCTACTGAAGCACCTGTTGCGGTAGAAAAGGCGCCAGTAGAAGAAGTTGCGGGTAAAAATATTGTGTCACCGCTCGTGGGTGTTGCTTATTTACAACCTTCTCCGGACAAACCAAACTTTAAAAAAGTTGGCGATAAAGTAACTAAAGGTGAAGTGGTGTGTATCATTGAAGCGATGAAAGTCATGAACGAAATTACAAGTGATGTAACCGGTGAAATCGTGGCCGTTCTGATTGAAAATGAACAAGTGATTGAATTCAATCAACCATTATTCCGTGTGAAGGAGGAAGCATAACATGACACAATTAAACATTCAACAAATTAAAGAAATTATTCCACATCGCTATCCGATGTTGTTAATCGACCGTGTGGAGGAACTCATTGATGGCGAGAAAGTCATTGCTAAGAAAAATGTCACAATCAATGAGCCGTTCTTTCAAGGTCATTTTCCTCATGAACCAGTGATGCCAGGTGTGCTAATTGTTGAAGCAATGGCCCAAGCAGGAGCAGTTGCTTTATTATCTTTAGAACAATTCCGTGGGAAAACAGCGTATTTTGGTGGGATTGACAAAGCAAAATTCCGACAAAAAGTGACACCGGGTGATACACTGATTTTAGAAGTCGAAATTATTAAAGTGAAATCTTCTGCTGGAATTGGCAAAGGAATCGCTCGTGTGGATGGCAAGAAAGTTGCCGAAGCAGAATTAACGTTCATGATTGGATAGGTGACCTATGTTTTCAAAAATATTAATTGCAAACCGTGGTGAAATCGCTGTTCGAATTATTCGCGCATGTCGCGAACTCGGAATTCAAACAGTCGCGGTTTATTCAGAAGCAGATAAAGATGCGCTCCATACAGAATTAGCAGATGAAGCCATTTGTATTGGACCGGCGAAAGCTGCCGATTCTTATTTAAACGTCCAACAAATTTTAAGTGCCGCCATTGTGACAAAGGCTGAAGCGATTCATCCAGGATTTGGTTTTTTATCTGAAAACAGTCGTTTTGCAGCGATGTGCGAAGAGTGCAATATTGTCTTTATTGGCCCAAAAAGTCAAACAATTGATGATATGGGCAATAAAATCAATGCACGCCGTTTAATGATCGAAGCGGGTGTCCCGGTAATTCCAGGAAGCGACGGCGCATTATCGACCGTTGAAGAAGCTTTGACGATTGCTAATGACATCGGATATCCCGTGATGCTAAAAGCAGCAGCCGGCGGTGGTGGTAAAGGAATTCGTAAAGTGCTCTCAAAAGAAGAATTACCGCAACATTTTGCTTCTGCTCAGCAAGAAGCAAAAGCGGCTTTTGGAAATGATGAGATGTATATTGAAAAAATCATTTATCCAGCGCGTCATATCGAAGTCCAAATTTTAGGGGACCACTTTGGCCATGTGATTCACTTAGGCGAACGGGATTGCTCCTTACAAAGAAATAATCAAAAAGTTTTAGAAGAAGCACCGTCAGTCGCAATCGATCACACGAAACGTCAAGCAATCGGAGACGCGGCGGTCCGTGCGGCCAAAGCCGTTGATTACCGTAATGCCGGAACAATCGAGTTTTTAATGGATGAGTCGGGGGACTTTTATTTCATGGAAATGAATACCCGCATTCAAGTGGAGCATCCGATTACAGAGATGGTAACCGGGATTGATCTTGTGCAAAAGCAATTAGAGATAGCAAGTGGGGAACCGCTGAGCATCCAACAGTCGGAGATTAACATTTCTGGACATGCGATCGAGTGTCGTATTAACGCTGAAAATCCGGCCTTTAACTTTGCGCCTTCTCCAGGTAAGATTACGAACTTATTTTTACCTGGTGGCGGCATGGGATTACGTGTCGATAGTGCGATGTACTCAGGATACACGATTCCGCCATTTTACGATTCGATGATTGCCAAAGTCATCGTGCATGCAGAGACGCGCTTTGAAGCGTTAATGAAAATGCAACGTGCGCTCGGGGAATTTGTAACAGACGGTGTGACGACGAATGTTGAGTTCCAGTTGGATTTAATCAGTGATCCTAAAGTGATTGCCGGCGACTATACGACTGCCTTTTTACAAGAGGAATTTTTGCCGAATTGGACGCCTGAAAACTAGGAGGAGGTCGTGTTATGGCTTTATTTAAAAAGAAAAAAAACTATATCCGAATTCGTCCAAATCGCGATGAAACACCGACAGAAGGGCCATTCGTTCCGGATGACATGTGGGCGAAATGTCCGAGTTGTAAACATACCTTGTACACCAAAGAAATGGGTGCTGAAAAGATTTGTCCAAACTGTGGCTATAATTTTCGCATTACGGCACGGGAACGACTCGCCTTGACGGTGGATGACAATAGTTTTACAGAATGGGACACGGATATTCAGACAAAGGATCCATTAGACTTCCCTGGTTACTTAGAGAAAGTAAGTCAGATGCAAGAAAAAACAGGGTTACACGAAGCTGTTTTGACGGGGGAAGCGACGATTGGCAGTCACGCGATTGCGCTTGGTATTATGGATTCACATTTCATTATGGGAAGCATGGGAACCATCGTGGGTGAAAAAATTACGCGTCTTTTTGAAAAAGCACTCGAACAACAACTACCGGTCGTGATTTTTACGGCTTCCGGTGGGGCTCGGATGCAAGAAGGGATTTTTTCATTGATGCAAATGGCGAAAATCTCGGCGGCGGTCAAACGTCATCACCAAGCTGGTTTGTTTTATTTGACGGTCTTAACGGATCCGACAACAGGCGGTGTGACAGCTAGTTTTGCGATGGAAGGCGATATTATTTTGGCTGAACCGCAAGCATTAATCGGTTTTGCCGGACGTCGTGTCATTGAACAAACGATTAAGCAAGAGTTGCCAGAAGACTTTCAAAAAGCGGAATTTTTACTCGAACATGGCTTTGTCGATCAAATCGTACCTAGAACCCAGTTGCGACAACGGATTTTAGATCTAATCAACATACACACAATGAAAGGGTGGAAAAATCATGACTAGAACAGCACATGAAATTGTTCAAATCGCGCGTTCAAAGGATCGGTTGACTGCCTTGGATTATTTTGAAAAAATATTTGATGAGTACCAGGAATTTCATGGTGATCGCTTATTTTCTGACGATGAGGCTGTCGTTGGAGGCGTCGCATTATTAGACAATAAACCCGTGACGGTGATTGGGATTCAAAAAGGACGGAATTTGCCCGAAAATTTACGGCGTAACTTTGGTTCACCGCATCCGGAAGGGTATCGTAAGGCGTTACGCTTAATGAAACAAGCAGAGAAGTTTCAGCGGCCTGTCATCACGTTTATCAATACAGCTGGTGCATTTTGTGGGATTGGCGCAGAAGAACGTGGCGAGGGTGAAGCAATCGCGAAGAATCTCCTCGAAATGTCCGATTTGAAAGTGCCAATTATTGCGATTATTATTGGAGAAGGCGGTAGTGGTGGCGCCTTAGCCTTAGCTTTGGGCGATGAAGTGTGGATGTTAGAACACTCGATTTACGCGATTTTATCACCTGAAGGCTTTGCTTCTATTTTATGGAAAGACGGTAGTCGAAGTGCAGAAGCTGCTGAGTTGATGAAAATCACGGCACGTGAATTAAAAGAATTGGGCGTCATTGAACGTGTCATTCCTGAGACGTTCCGTGGCGAGCCCTTGACGCAAGCAGCCATCGTGAAACGCTTGAAGGCTGATCTGATTTATAAGTTGAAGGAACTTTCCAGTAAAGAGCTTCCGGAACTCCTGGAAGCCAGATACCAACGTTTTAGAAAATATTAAAGTAAACAGTAGTCAAGGCAAAGACGTACGTTTTTCCTTGACTACTGTTTTTATAATGCTTATTATGAAATGTAGCGCTCTAAATAATCGTTGGAGGAGAGATAAGATGACAGAGGTAAAATTTTGTCGCGACTCAAGAGTCATTCAAACACACCGGATTTTCCCGTTTGATTTAAATCCTTTTGGCTTTTTATTTGGTGGAAAATTAATGACGTTAATCGATGATGCTGCATCGATTTCTGTGAGTCGTCATTGCCGCAGAGGTGCGGTGACTGCTTCATTAGATCAATTGAATTTTTTAAAACCCCTTCATTCGAATCATTCCGTGTGTATTGAGACCTATATTTCGGGAGTACATCGCAAATCAATGGAAGTCTTCGTCAAAGTCATTGGCGAAAACCTCGTTACAGGAGAACGTTATTTGGCCGCAACGAGTTTTATGACGTTTGTGGCAATTGCATCCCATATGAATGAAGAAAAAATCTTTGTGCTACCGCAAGTCCTACCAGAAACAGAAGAAGAAATGAAAGTTTGTGCCGGTTATGAAGAACGTCGCAAACACCGATTAATCGAAAGAGAAGCACATAAAAAACTGTCGGAAGGGCTTTCAGTTGATCTTCCGTGGGTATAATCTGTTTTTTTTTCAAATTTGAAAACTTTTCACTATATTTCAGAAAGTTTTTTTGTTATAATTACTCGTCGAATGTAATGCCAAAAGAAAAAAGGAGCAAACTTAATTGAAATACAGAAATAACCTTCGCAACGTTGCGATTATTGCCCACGTAGACCATGGAAAAACAACACTCGTGGATGAATTGTTAAATCAATCAGATTTAGCAAATAAACGCGGGGAAGCGAAATCAATGGATTCAAACGCGCTTGAACAAGAGCGTGGAATTACCATTTTAGCGAAAAACACCGCCGTGGACTATAAAGATGCTCGTATTAATATCTTAGATACCCCTGGACATGCCGATTTTGGTGGAGAAGTTGAACGAATCATGAAAATGGTTGACGGTGTTATTTTAGTCGTCGATTCTTATGAAGGTACAATGCCACAAACCCGTTTCGTATTAAAAAAAGCATTGGAACAAGGAGTTACGCCAATCGTCGTTATCAATAAGATTGATAAACCGTCTGCGCGTCCGGCTCATGTTGTCGATGAAGTATTAGAATTATTTATCGAACTAGGTGCTGAAGACGATCAATTAGATTTCCCAGTGATTTATGCGTCTGCTTTAAACGGTACATCTAGTTTATCTGATAACCCAGAAGACCAAGAAAAAACAATGAGCCATGTGTTTGATACTATTTTAGAACATATCCCAGCGCCTATTGATAATAGCGATGAGCCATTACAATTCCAAGTATCATTACTTGATTATAATGACTACGTTGGTCGTATCGGAATTGGCCGCGTTTTCCGTGGAACTATTCGTGTCGGCGATCAAGTGTCATTAATTAAACTTGACGGAACTGTGAAAAACTTCCGCGTCACAAAATTACTTGGTTTCTTAGGATTCGACCGTGTCGAAATTCAAGAAGCGAGTGCAGGGGATTTAATTGCCGTTTCAGGAATGGAAGATATCTTCGTTGGGGAAACCGTTACACCGGCTGACCATCAGGAAGCACTTCCAATCTTACATATTGACGAACCAACACTACAAATGACATTCCTTATTAATAACTCACCATTTGCTGGTCGTGAAGGAAAATTCGTAACGTCTCGTAAAATTGAAGATCGTTTAATGGCAGAATTGCAAACAGACGTTTCTCTACGCATTGAACCAATCGGTCCGGATTCTTGGATTGTTTCTGGTCGTGGTGAACTTCACTTATCTATTTTAATTGAAAACATGCGTCGTGAAGGTTATGAATTACAAGTTTCTCGTCCAGAAGTGATTCAACGTGAAATTGATGGCGTGAAATGTGAACCATTTGAACGTGTTCAAATCGATACGCCAGAAGAATACTTAGGTTCGGTTATTGAATCTTTAGGAAATCGTAAAGCAGAAATGCAAGATATGATTAATACAGGAAACGGTCAAGTACGGATTATTTTCTTAGCGCCAGCTCGTGGCTTAATCGGTTATACGACAGAGTTCTTATCATTGACACGTGGTTATGGTATTTTCCACCACACGTTCGATCAATATTTACCGATGATCCAACAACAATTAGGCGGACGTCGTCAAGGAGCTTTAGTATCGATTGACACTGGTAAAGCGACAACATATTCTATTATGAGTATTGAAGAACGTGGAACCATTTTTGTGGAGCCAACAACAGAAGTGTACGAAGGCATGATCGTTGGGGAACACTCTCGTGAGAATGACTTAACTGTTAACATTACAAAAGCGAAACAAATGTCGAACGTTCGTTCAGCAAATAAAGACCAAACATCAGTTATCAAAAAACCACGTCGTTTAACGTTAGAAGAATCATTAGAGTTCTTAAACGAAGATGAGTACTGTGAAGTAACACCACAAAACATCCGTTTACGTAAACAAATCTTAAACAAAGCGGAACGTGAAAAAGCAACGAAGAAAAAGAAAAAATCAGAATAAACTAGTTGATGCTTTAATAAATAAAAAAGGAGAGAACCTCACAAGGGTTTTCTCCTTTTTTATAGGCCTTTTTTGGTGATGATTGAAAGCGAATGTGTCATTATTTACTTAGTAGATAAGTTGTCTTCAATCATCACGAAAGAATGAAACAAAAACAAGCGACGCGTGCTTGCATTGTTCGGCTTTAGCCTGGGCGAAACATCACGGTTTTTTGAGGGAAATCGATAGCGAAAAACAAGCATTCAACTTTTTTTGTGGGTAACTTCTTTTAGAATTAAGTGAAAGGTTGATAGACAAGCTTTTCGAAAAACGGGATTTAGTAATTACGCAAAAATTTGTTTCATATTTTATCTTTGTTTCACGAATGATAAAAATCATTTTTCTTGAAAAGTTCCAAGGAATAAACAAAAAGTTTGTGCTATAATAATGAAACGAATAGATAAAAGGAGGGTATTGAAATGACATCATCTTCCGAAAATAAGGCGAGGTCGATCCTCGAGGAAGAAGCAAATCGGATTCGTCTTTTGATTAAAAATCAAAAAAATACGCTTTGTATCGCTCACTGTAAAGCCTTTGAAGAGGTTGTTGATACGCAAATGTATGGTTTGTCGCGTCAGATTGCCTTTGCAATCTCTCTAGAAGCCATTACAAATACCGAAGGTCAACAATTATTGAGTGATTTAGAACGTGATTTGGACAGGATGTATCACGAAGTCTTTTCCGAAAGAAAAGAAAAAGAAATAGGTAAGGAGGTTTAGCCTTGCCAGGGAAACTAAAAAAGCATCATTTATTAGATTTAGGAATCTTAATTCCTTACTTGATTCTTAGTGTCATCGGGCTGATGATGGTCTATAGTACGACGACCTATGTCCAACTTGTAATAGGTGAAAACACGGCGAAGAGTGCCATTTCGCAGTTAGCCTTTTGGATTGTCAGTTTAATTGTCATTACGATTATTTATAAAATGAAATTAAATTTCATTAAGCAAAAAAGTTTAGTCATAACGGCGATGGTTATCATTACCGTGCTGTTAATCCTTGCTTTTTTCTTTAATAAGGTGAATGGTAGCTGGGGATGGATTCCCATTCCCGGAGTTGGTACGATTCAACCAGCCGAGTTTTTAAAAGTCATTGTTGTTTGGTTTTTAGCTGTTATTTTGTCTAATAATCAAAACAATGTGCACGAGGGACAATTGTTTCATACGATTAAAGGTTCTCTTGCTGCTATCGTGTTTCAAATTATTCTATTAGGAATCTACCCCGATTATGGGAATGCAGCGATTATCGTTTTGTTGGTGATGGTCGTTCTTTTAACAAGTGGTGTCAATTTCCGCTTAACTATCCTAACAGGTGCACTATCCGTGGTAGGTAGTGTGGTTGTAGTTTGGTTTGTCAATGGTATTGGGAAAGCGTTAGTCCCAGGTCACGTTGCAGATCGCTTTGCGGCCTTCCGTAATCCTTTTGAGTATGAGTATGATTTAGGTCATCAGCTTATTCAAGGATACTACGCAATGTTCAATGGCGGGTTATTCGGACGTGGCTTAGGAAACAGTATTCAAAAAAATGGCTTTTTAAAGTTTGCTCATACCGATTTTGCTTTTGCAATTGTCGTGGAAGAGTTAGGTTTAATTGCCGCCATCGCTATTTTAGGTCTGCTTTTTTATTTAATTGCCCGTATTTTGTTGATTGGCATACGAGCAAATGACCCGTTTAATAGCATGATGTGTTTGGGTATTGGCGTATTATTTTTAGTTTCAGTCTTCGTTAATTTAGGAGGCATTACTGGAATCATTCCATTGACGGGGATTACGTTCCCATTTATTAGTCAGGGTGGATCAAGCTTATTGATGTTTTCGATTTGTATCGGCTTTGTATTAAATATCAGCGCGGATGAAAGAAGAAAACAATATCAATTGATTTAAAGATAAAAGAGGAGTGGTTAGATGAAAAAAGTATTAGTCGCAAACCGAGGAGAAATTGCAACACGAGTCTTTCGAGCGTGTTCAGAGTTAAATATTAAAACAGTAGCGGTGTACGCACAAGAAGATGAATATTCTGTGCATCGTTTTAAAGCAGATGAGGCGTATGTTGTTGGTAAAGGAAAACGCCCGATTGATGCTTATTTAGATATTGAAGATATTATTCGAATTGCCAAAGAATCAGGGGCAGAAGCGATTCACCCGGGTTACGGTTTTCTATCAGAAAATTTAGAATTTGCTAAACGTTGTGAAGAAGAAGGCATTATCTTCATCGGTCCAACACCGTATCATTTAGATATTTTCGGCGACAAAATCAAAGCGAAAGAAGCGGCAATTGCAGCGGGCATCCAATCGATTCCGGGTTCCGAAGATCCAATCGAAACAGTTGATGATATTTTAGCATTTGCGAATCAATCAGGTTATCCGATTATGATTAAAGCGGCTCTTGGTGGTGGCGGACGTGGAATGCGTGTGGCCCACAATGAAGAAGAAGCAAGAGAAGGTTACGAACGCGCGAAAAGTGAAGCAAAAGCCGCTTTTGGTAGCGATGAAGTCTATGTTGAAAAATATATTGCGCAACCAAAACATATTGAAGTTCAAATTTTAGGAGATGCTCATGGTAATGTGATTCATTTGTTTGAACGTGATTGTTCTGTTCAACGTCGTCACCAAAAAGTCGTGGAAGTTGCCCCTTGTATTTCAATGGACGATGACCAACGTGCAGAAATTTGTAACGCGGCAGTTCAATTAATGCGTCATGTTGGTTACGTGAATGCTGGAACGGTAGAATTCTTAGTTGAAGGCGATCAATTTTACTTTATTGAAGTAAATCCTCGTGTTCAAGTAGAGCATACCATCACAGAAATGATTACGGATATCGATATTGTGACAAGCCAAATTTTAATTGCGCAAGGCAAAGACTTACATAAAGAAATCGGGATTCCAACACAAGATAAATTAACGTTTGAAGGTTCAGCAATTCAATGCCGGATCACAACGGAAGACCCCTTAAATCAATTTATGCCAGACACTGGAAAAATTGATACATACCGTTCACCAGGTGGTTTTGGCGTTCGATTAGACGTCGGAAATGCTTACGCAGGTGCAGTCGTTACTCCTTACTTTGATTCCCTCTTAGTAAAAGTATGTACGCACGGCGCAACCTTTGAACAAGCCATTGGTAAAATGGAACGTTGCTTAAAAGAATTCCGAATTCGTGGTGTTGAAACGAATATTCCGTTTATGCGTAACGTGGTGAAACATCCGACATTCCGTTCAGGAAATGCAGCAACGACCTTTATTGATACGACTCCTGAGTTATTTGAGTTCCCCCGGACGAGAGACCGCGGAAACAAAACGATGAAATATATTGCTGAGATTACGGTAAATGGCTTCCCGGGTATCGAAAAACAACGCAAGAAACATTTTGATTTACCTCGTGTACCAAAAGTGTTAGAGACGTTACCGACTTCTATCGTGACGGCTAAAAATATTTTAGATACAAAAGGTGCGGATGCAGTAACGGAGTGGATTAAAGAACAAAAAAATGTCTTATTGACGGATACGACATTCCGGGACGCGCATCAAAGTATTTTAGCAACTCGTGTCCGGACAACGGACTTTGCGAAAATTGCGACTCAAACAGAACAAGCGATTCCACAACTTTTCTCAAGCGAAATGTGGGGCGGCGCAACATTTGATGTCTCTTATCGCTTCCTAACAGAAGATCCATGGGAAAGATTACGACTACTACGTAAAAAAATGCCAAATACGTTACTACAAATGTTATTCCGTGGTTCAAATGCGGTTGGTTATTCTAATTATCCAGATAACGTGATTGTGGAATTTATTAATGAAGCAGCAAGTCAAGGAATTGACGTTTTCCGTATTTTCGATAGCTTAAACTGGATTCCTCAAATGGAAAAAAGTATTCAAGCGGTTCGTGATGCCGGTAAGATTGCAGAAGCGGCGATTTGTTATACTGGTGATATTAATGATCCAAGTCGTGCGAAATATAATGTGCAATATTACATCGATATGGCAAAAGAATTACAAGCACTAGGAGCTCACACGATTGCGATTAAAGATATGGCGGGATTATTAATGCCTCAAGCATCTTATCGTTTAATCAGCGAATTGAAGTCTGCGATTGATATTCCAATTCATTTACATACACACGATACAAGTGGTAATGGGATTATTACGTATTCAGCAGCTGTAACAGCTGGTGTCGATATCGTCGACGTGGCGATGAGTGCGATGAGTAGTAACACGAGTCAACCAAGCTTAAGTAGTTTGTATTTTGCACTCGTTAATGGAAATCGTGTTCCAGATGTTGACATTAAAAAAGTTCAAAAATTGAATCATTATTGGGAAGATGTTCGTCAATACTACGCACCTTTTGAAAATGGCTTAAATGCGCCACAAACAGAAGTGTACTTACATGAAATGCCAGGTGGTCAATACTCGAACTTGCAACAACAAGCCAAAGCAGTTGGTTTAGGCGAGCGTTGGGATGAGATTAAAAATATGTACCGCGAAGTGAATATGATGTTTGGTGATATTGTGAAGGTAACGCCTTCTTCTAAAGTTGTCGGCGATATGGCACTCTTTATGGTACAAAATGATATTACTGAAGAAGATATTTATGCGCGTGGACATGAAATGAGTTTCCCTGATTCCGTGATTAGCTTATTCCGTGGCGATTTAGGTCAACCAGTTGGTGGCTTCCCAGAGAAATTACAAAAAATTATTTTAAAAGATCGTGAAGCATATACTGTCCGTCCTGGGTCACTAGCAGCGCCAATCGACTTTGAAGAAGTGAAACAAGAACTAACCGATTTAATTGGCTATGAACCGAAGAAAGAAGAAGTGTTAAGTTACTTAATGTACCCTGAAGTCTTCTTAACGTACCGCAAAGCGTATGAAAGCTTTGCTGATGTCAAAGTACTCGATACACCAACATTCTTTTATGGCATGCGTTTAGGTGAGCGAATCGATGTTGAAATCGAAAAAGGAAAAGTATTAATTATTCGCTTAGATGAGATTGGTGAACCCGATATTGAAGGAAACCGAAACGTCTTCTTTAACTTAAATGGTCAACGTCGTGAAGTGTTAGTCAAAGATAGTTCAATTAAGAGTCAGGTTCAAGCGAAACGCAAAGCAGAACCGACGAATAAAGAACATATTGGAGCAACCATGTCAGGCTCTGTGCTAGAAGTCCTTGTAAGCAAAGGGGATAAAGTAAAACGTGGCGAAACGCTACTTGTGACGGAAGCGATGAAGATGGAGACTGCGATTGAAGCTCGTTTTGATGGCGTCGTTGAACGCATCCATGTGTCAGCTGGGGAACCAATTGCTTCAGGTGATTTATTAATGGAAGTAAAAGAAAAATAGTAAAAAATGAAAGAAGAGGAGGCGCGTAACTTGATGCGACGAGGACTATTGTTTTTCGGATTGTTCCTAATCAGTTTGGTGATTGTTTATATGGAACCTATTTGGTCTTATCAAATAAGTCCGAATGATGGACAAGAACTCCCGCTACAAAGTCCACCGCCTACCTCTTTAAATCTTGAATCAATCCCAACGCAAGGAATTGCGCAGTGGATTGGACAACCGATGAAAGCTTTTACCACTCTCTACGGAGAAGCGCAATCAGTAACCGATTCAGGATTTGGTTTTTTCAGTCATCAATTTCGAATGGATGCAGATGCCTTTATGGAAGTTACAACGATCGATCAACGAATCACCAGTATTAAAGTGCTGGGAGAAACCTCGATGGATATTGGCCCTTTTGAGTATCAGATGAGCTTAGAAGAGTTGACGACCTATACGGTTATTTCACCGATTGTAAGTGTTGAATATGGCGGAGAAACCTATAGTTTGGAATTGATGGAAGATGATATTAATTATCGTCCACTTGTCGCTTTTGATAATGGTAGTTATGCCATTTTATTTTTTGATCATCAAGACAAACGGAGTGGTCTTTATAGTTTGATGTATTTAGATACGGAAACATTGTTAAAGCTTGCGCCGTATGTGCTAACAGAGGGTCAACCACAATTTTTTGTGGCGGAAAAGGCGGCTGATTGGATTACTATTGATGATCAGAAAAGTGAAACGAGTCGTTACTTAATGCAACAACTCAGACGAAGTTATGATTTTCCTGCCTATTCAACTTCACTTGCTTTGCAACGAGAAACCCAAGCGCTCTTGACAGACTTTTTAATTAATCAGGAAGATTACCTTTCAACCGAACGTTTGCGTTCGTTTCAACGAATCCAGCGGCAAGAATTGAATCAAAATTGGGTACTCACGAATCAAGAGGTGCGAACGTTAGTCGAAGAACTGGATGAAGAGAAGACATTTGCTCATTTTGAAATGCCAGTTTATGATCCGATTTTTACGCTATTATCTTGGTATAGTAACCCTTACCTCGTATCCCGCCTTTTTTATGATGAGTCCGAAGCAATTGGTGTTGCCTTTTCGAAAGAAAATATGTTAGTCTTATTTCAAGAAATCAATCAACCGACAGAAAGTAGTGAGCAGCCTTGATATATAATGATCATTTTTTTGCGATAGAAGATCAAGTTCAACGAGTGGTTGAGCGACTGATTGAAAGTACTTCTTTTCAACAGTACATTCTTAATAAAATCGACATGTATCAAGATCAAGAAGTTGCAACCCTCCGTCAAGATTTCACTCTCAAAAAAGAAGCATTTGACAAAATCAGTGCTTACGGAAAACATGCGCCAGATTATCGGGAGCGCCAACGTGCGTTGAGAAAGACGAAACGAGCCTTAGATTTGCATCCGAAAGTTGCGGAGTTTCGCTTAAGTGAAACGCAACTGCAAGGGATTTTAGATGAAATTATTTTAAAAGTTGCTGCAACTTTTTCAGAGAAAGTGATTGTCAATACTGGGAATCCATTTTTTGAATCAAAATCAAGTTGTGGGGGAGGTTGTCATCATGGATGAGTTTGTGATACAAAAAAGAAGAGGGTTAATCGTTTGGGTCTATAGTTTACGACAATTAAAAAATTTACGTCGTTTTGGATTAATTCATTTTGTTTCTAGTAAAATGAAATATGTTGTACTGTATGTCAACGAGGAAGATGTCGAAGCGACACTTGAAAAAATCAATAAACTTCATTTTGTCCGGGAAGTAGATGTTTCTCATCGACCAGATATCGAAATGAATTTTGCGGATAAAATTGGCACGAAAGCTGCTTTTCAAGAGGAAGATGAACCTGATTTTGAAAGTGATGTACAAATACCTGAAATCCGCTTAGCCGAACATCTGTAAGTGAATAAAAGATAAATACCACTTTTTCCTCTTAGCAACAGCGGAGTAGATGCTCGAAATTTTGTCATCGCTACACTGTTTAAGAAGAAAAAGTGGTTTATTTCTGTAGGAGTGAAAATATGCGCGTAATATCTGGTAATTATCGTGGTCGAAAATTAAAAAGTCTGAATGGTGACAATACAAGACCCACGAGTGATAAAGTAAAAGAATCGATTTTTAATATGATTGGCCCGTATTTTGATGGTGGTATGGTGCTTGATCTTTTTTCAGGCAGTGGAAGTTTAGCAATTGAAGCTGTCTCAAGAGGGATGGACTATGCGATATGTGTGGACCGTCATTACCAAGCAATCAAAGTCATTCAAGAAAACATTGCGATTACGAAAGAACCAAATAAATTTGCTGCAGTTAAAGGCGATGCAAATAAGTTGCTGCATCGATTTGCAGCTGAGCAAAACGTCTTTGATCTTGTGTTTTTAGATCCGCCGTATGCTGACCAAGCAATCGTCGATCAACTCACTCAAATGCTGAAACTAGGACTCTTAACAAAAGATGCGCGAATCGTCTGTGAAACGGATAAAAAAATTGTCTTGCCCGAAACGATTGGGACGTTACAGCAAACCCGTCATCAAGTCTATGGTTTGTCTGCTGTGACCATTTATAGAAACGAGGAATGATTTTGAAAAAAATTGCGTTATTTCCAGGAAGTTTTGATCCCTTTACGATGGGACATTTAGAAACGATTCGTCGCGGGGCAAAGTTAGTCGATGAATTAATTGTCGGTGTCTTTATTAATAGTCAAAAGCAATCGTTTTTTACCACCGAAGAAAAGGTCCAACTGGTAACCGATGCAGTGGCAGCGATCCCCAATGTGACGGTTGTCTCGCAAGAAACAGAATTAACTGTGACAGCGGCGAAACGCTTAGGGGCACAATTTTTATTACGTGGGATTCGTAGTGTGAAAGATTACGAGTATGAAAGAGAAATTATGGAGATGAATCAACATTTAGATGAGGAAATTGAAACCATCTTTTTGCTTGCAACGTCACAGTACAGCCATATTAGCTCGAGTTTAATTAAAGAAGTGATGTTATTTGGAGGCGATGTTAAAGCCTATCTACCCGAAAACGTCTATCAAATGATGATGGAAAAGAAGCGTGAGATGAATGAATAAAAATAAACGATCGGTCAAGCCGATACTCTTAACGATCTTAGCAATAATTGTAGCTGCAAGCATTCTTGTGCCAATTCCGTATTATATCGAACGTCCAGGAGTTCCGACGCATTTGAATGAGTTAGTAACGATCAATGGCGAGCAAGATGAGGCTGAGGGATCGTACTCGTTGACCTCTGTGGCGATTTATCAGGCGACGGTCTTTCAGGCGCTTAAATCGAAGTTTGAGCCGTTTGCCGATTTATTAAGTGAAAAAGAATTATTTGGCGATGCAACAGGAGAAGAGTATAATCAAATGCAACAATATTATATGGAATCTTCCCAAAATAGTGCCATTGAACAAGCGTTAACCCTCGCAAATAAACCGTTTGAGTTTGAATTTAAAGGCGTTTATGTGATGAATGTTGATCCTAATTCGAATTTTTATCATCAAATTAGTATTGGCGATACGGTCACAAAAGTCGATGGGAAACAATTTGAAAGTTCGCCTGAGTTCATGGAATATGTCCAAAGTCAAAAAGTCGGGGATACGGTGACGATTACGTTTTTACATGATGGTGCAGAAAAAGAAGCGACGGGTGAATTAATGGAACTGCCAACCAATAAAAAAGCAGGTATAGGGATTACGTTAATCGATCATACGGCCATTTCTTCCGATGAATCAATTGAGTTTCATGTTGAAAATATCGGGGGACCGTCTGCTGGGATGATGTTTACTCTCCAAATTTATGACCAATTAACAGGCAATGATTTACGCCAAGGTCGTGATATTGCAGGGACAGGAACGATGAACTTAGATGGAACAATCGGTCGAATTGGTGGGATTGACAAGAAAATCGCCGGTGCGGTAGCCGCAGGAATTGATATCTTCTTTGCACCTGATGATGAAATCACGGCTGAGATGAAAGAAGAGTATCCAGGAATTTTATCGAATTATGAAGAAGCGAAACAAGTATTAGAAGAACTCGATACTGAAATGGTTCTTGTTCCGGTAAAAACAGTAAAAGATGCGATTGATTATTTAGAAAATAATGAATGATGCCATAAAGACAAGTGATGTCTCGATTTTTTGATGTAAATGTAAACGTAACAAACTGCTGCATAAGTGGCGAGATTACGTCAATACCACATGACAGAGAGAATCAAAACAAACCCCCAACAACGAGTGTTCATCGCGTTGTTGGGGGTTTGTTTGTTAATCGTGTTGCAACTCAATTTCATAAGTCGTTTGAAAGACTTTTTGTTCCCCTGGCAAAAGTTCGATTGCGCCGAAATGAGGATGGTTGATCACATCGGGAAGCTCTTGTGTTTCTAAAGCAATCCCTAATTGTGAACGCATGGTTTGTTGCTCGCTTAATGGGAGTGGTAAATCAAAACCCGTAGTCGAAAAGACGACGACTGCTTGGCGATTGGTATGAATCCTTAGTTGACGGCCACTCGTGGGATGGGTGAGAACGATGGCAGGTTGTATCTGCTTTAAGCAATACGCATCATCAAGCCCGTTTTCTAGTGTCGTGAGTACTTCGTCAAGGAAGGTTGGTTCTTGGAAATCATATCCAGTACCTTTGACGGGTAGCATTTTTCCCGTAGGAAGTTGTTCGCCGTCTAATTCCAGTCTTTCAGCAGCTTGAATTTGTAGCTGATGCTTCGTGATATCTTCTTTGGTATTTCCTGAAAGATTAAAATAAACATGATTTGTTGGATTGACAATCGTTTTCTTCTTTGTTGTACAAGTGGTTTTCATGATGACCGCTTTTGTTGTGAGCGTGTAAGTCGTTTTAACGGCAATTGGTCCTGGATAACCCGAATGCTCATCGTTTAAAGAAAAAGTGACTTCTGCATGTCCATCTGTTGTCGTAAACGCATATTCCCAAAACTGATTCGACCAACCTTGGCTGCCACCGTGGATATGATGCGATCCGTGATTTTTCTCCAGATGAACGTCTTGCCATCGTGCCTCTTTTATACGACCGGCAACAGGTCCGATAAACGCGCCAAATTGGGCCGGATCATTTAAGATATCTTGCGGCGTTGCTAAGCTTAAACAAATATTTTCTGATTTTCCATATTTGTCAGGCGTGAAAAACGCATAGAAGCGAGCGCCGAAATTAAGAAACGTCGCCGACAAACAGTCATTGCTTAACGTAATAAAATCGATTTTTGTTTGAGGGTCATGGTGAACCGAAACGATCGGACTCAACGGTTTTCCCACACGTCTTTAAGGTAATCAAACGTTAAGGCTTCGGTTGAAGGAACTAATGGAATATCGTCACCTAAATCTTCCGCGCGGCCCACACCAACGGGCGTTGCACCGCTCGCTTTAATCGCTTGAATGCCTGCAAGGGCGTCTTCGATTCCAAGACATTCTGTAATAGGAACATCAATAAGTCTGGCTGCTTCTAGGAAAATATCGGGAGCGGGTTTGCCGCTAGCCACAGCTGCGGGATCTGCAATGGCGTCAAAAAGCGAGGTCAGTCCCATTTTTTCTAAAAGCATTGGTCCATTTTTACTTGCAGAAGCAAGGGCAATCTTAATCTTATTTTCTTTTAATGTTTGGAGTAGTGATAAAATACCAGGATAAATATCTTTTTCGGAAAATCGTTCGATCAGTTCAACATAATGATCGTTTTTTTCTTTAGCAAGTTGGGCAAATTGTGCTGCAGGAATCTCTGCTTGTTGTTTTCCGTGTGCAAGAATTAAACGCAGTGAATCTTCACGGCTGACACCTTTTAACGATTCGTTGAACGCTCGATCAATCGAGATGCCAAGTCCATCGGCTAATTTCTTCCATGCATGGTAATGATATTCTGCGGTATCCGTAATAACACCATCTAAATCAAATAGTACACCTTTAAACATCGTAAACTTCCTTTCGAAAATCCCAAATAGCAACTCACGCTATTTGGGATTCATTTTTATTTTTTTAATGCGATTTGTACAGTATCGGTTAATTCGTGTTCTTCGCCATAAATGGTTAATGCTAAGGAATCACCCGATTTTAACGTAATAGTCACCCATTCTTTGTCGATGTTAATATGGAGTTGACGATTACGATAGTTGATGTGGAAGGCATATTTGTCCCAAGATTTTGGTAAAAATGGCGCGAAGCTTAGTTGCTCATCAAAAGTTTTCATTTGAGCGAAACCTTGAACAATCGCTAACCAACTACCAGTCATTGATGTGATATGAAGGCCATCTTCGGTATCGTTATTGTAGTTATCTAAGTCTAAACGAGCAGTTCGTTGGTACATTTCTACCGCTTTTTCTTCCATTCCTAATTCAGCTGCAAGAACGGCGTGAATTGAAGGGGATAGGGAAGATTCATGAACGGTCATTGGCTCATAGAAATCAAAGTTGCGTTGTTTTTCTTCCGTTGTAAACTGATCGCCAAAGAAATAAATTCCTTGTAAAACGTCGGCTTGCTTAATGAAGCATGAACGGAGAATGCGATCCCACGACCAATTTTGATTTAATGGCACGTCAGAGGCTGAAAGTGCTGTTGTCGGTAGTAATTCTTTGTCTAAGAACGTATCGTGTTGGACAAAAATCCCCAGTTCATTGTCGACAGGGAAGTACATTTTGGCGATAATATCTTCCCATTTCGTTAATTCAGCCGCTTCAAGCGTTACAGTTGCTTCAGATTGAAACGCGCGATAGTTTTCTAAGGTATATTTTAAGACCCAAGTTGCGATATAGTTCGTATACCAGTTATTGTTGATATTATTTTCGTATTCATTAGGACCAGTTACACCATGAATCATATAACGGTCATTGCGTTTGGAGTAATGAACACGGTCCGCCCAAAAGCGTGCAATTTCAACTAAGACTTCTAATCCTTCGTTTTTAATGTATGAAGTATCGCCTGTATAATTCGTATAGTTGTAAATCGCGTAAGCAATCGCGCCATTACGGTGGATTTCTTCAAAGGTGATTTCCCACTCATTATGACACTCAACACCTGTGAAGGTTACCATCGGATAGAGCGCACCGGCTAATCCTTGTTGACGGGCATTATGTTGTGCTTGTGGTAATTGGTTGTGACGGTATTTCAATAAGTTTTTCGTTACTTCAGAATCGGTTAATGCTAAGTAAAGTGGGACAGCGTAGGCTTCTGTATCCCAGTAGGTAGCACCGCCGTATTTTTCGCCGGTAAAGCCTTTTGGTCCGATATTCAAGCGCTCATCTTCTCCATAGTAAGTTGAGAACAATTGGAAGAGATTAAAGCGAATCCCTTGTTGCGCTTCATGATCGCCTTCAATGACGACATCTGCGAGTGCCCAACGTTGCGCCCAAGCTTGTTGATGTGCTTGTGTTAATTCAGCAATCGACTGTTGATTTGTTTCGTCCATTAAAGCTTGTGCTGTTGCTAGTTGCTCATTTGCGGCAACGTCACGACTTGTCACAAGAATCACTTTTTTATCAACGGCAATCGTGTCACCTTGTTTGACAGTGAATACGAGTGTTTCAGCTGTTGCTAATGATGATTTTTCGCTCGAACGAACGACGTCATTTGCTGTCTGGTTTTCCATTAAGCCAGTCACGGTAAATTGTTCAATCCCAAAATTATTTGGAATCGTCCGAGCAGTTACGAAGAGTGCAGTATCATTGTCAACGGCATCCGTTGTTTCCCAGAAGCGATCATCATAGTTACTATCTTCATTTTGAACATTGTTATCCAGTCGAGAAACCACTTTGACCGTACCTTCTCCAGCTAGGACTTCTGCCTTAAATTGAATCACGGCTAATTCTTTTGTGGTGATACTTAAAAAGCGGGAGAAGCGACAGTTGATGGTCAATCCATCTACTGTTATCTTGAATTGACGTGAAAGAATCCCGTCTTGCATATTTAATTCTTGGTAGAAATCTTCAATTGGTTGCGTTGCTAAATCAATTTTCGTATCATTGACATAGATATCCATTGCAATAAAGTTCATGGCGTTGATTACTTTTCCAAAATATTCTGGATAACCATTTTTCCACCAACCAACACGCGTTTTGTCTGGATACCAAACTCCTGCAAGATAGGTTCCTTGATGGTGATCACCACTATAACTTTCTTCAAAGTTTCCGCGCATCCCCATATAACCATTTCCAATACTTGTGAGTGATTCTTGCAGTCTGAAGTCGTCCTTGTGTAATGTTGTCGTTGTTAATTTCCATGGATCAATATCAAATAATCGTTTCAAATGTTCCAATTGAAATTCCTCCTCAAAAAATTTTATCTATATTGCTATCATACACGCAACCGGTTGCGAAAACAATAGCTTTATGCAAAGAATTTTTGTCTTTTATTTAAAAGAATAAAAAAAATGATGTTTACATATCAGCATTTTACGTCTATAATCATTCAAGGAAATCGTTTGCGTAAAAACAGGAGGGAAAACGAATGAAGAAAATATTTAATTTTGAGTTTTGGCAAAAGTTCGGAAAGGCTTTAATGGTGGTAGTCGCTGTGATGCCAGCAGCGGGTTTGATGATTAGTATTGGAAAAACGATCCCGTTAATCAATCAGGATTTAGGTTTTTTAGTGACAACAGGAAGTGTTGTTGAAAGTATTGGTTGGGCAATTATTGGGAATTTGCACTTATTATTTGCATTAGCGATTGGTGGAAGTTGGGCGAAAGACAAAGCAGGTGGTGCATTTGCGGCGGGGATTTCGTTCGTACTGATTAATCGAATTACCGGCGCGTTATTTGGCGTGACGAGTGATATGTTAGCGAATGAAGAAGCTTATACACACACGTTGTTTGGAACAAAAATTATGGTTAAAGGCTTTTTTACAAGTGTTTTAGAAGCACCTGCTTTAAATATGGGTGTGTTTGTCGGAATTATTGCCGGTTTTGTTGGGGCGATGGCTTTTAACAAATACTATAATTATCGAAAATTACCTGAAGCACTCTCGTTTTTCAATGGAAAGCGCTTTGTTCCATTCGTCGTGATTTTATGGTCAGTTATCGTTTCTCTTGGTCTAGCCATTATTTGGCCAGTCATTCAATCAGGGATTAATAATTTTGGTTTGTGGATTGCACAATCACAAGATTCTGCTCCAATTTTGGCACCGTTCTTATATGGAACATTAGAACGATTGCTTTTACCATTTGGCTTACATCATATGTTGACGATTCCAATCAACTATACGCAACTCGGTGGCACGTATGAAATTTTATCTGGTGCACAAGCAGGAACAATTGTTTATGGGCAAGATCCTTTATGGTTAGCGTGGGCAACTGATTTAGTGAATTTAAATGATGGTTCGAATTTAGATCAATATGGTTATGTGTTATCAAATTGGACTCCGGCTCGTTTTAAAGTTGGACAAATGATCGGAGCTTCTGGTACTTTGATGGGACTCGCGTTTGCGATGTACCGTAGTGTTGATAGCGATAAACGCGCACAGTACAAATCCATGTATTTATCTGCCGCATTAGCAGTCTTTTTAACAGGAGTTACAGAGCCACTTGAGTTCATGTTCATGTTTGCAGCAGTCCCACTTTACGTTGTGTATTCCGTGATTCAAGGATTGTCGTTTGCGATGGCAGATTTGATTAACTTAAGAGTGCATTCTTTTGGTAATATCGAACTTCTGACAAGAACACCGATTATTATTAAAGCTGGAATTGCGGGCGATTTAATTAATTTTGTGATTGTGACGATTGTTTTTGGAGTCTTTACTTATTTCTTAACAATGTTTATGATTAAGAAATTTAATTTTGCGACACCTGGAAGAAATGGCAATTACGAGATTGAAGCATCAACCGATGAGCAACAAGTCGGAACTGAAACGGCTGGTAATCAACAAGTCTTTGATATTATTGGCTTATTAGGTGGCAAAGAAAATATTTCGGATGTCGATGCTTGTATGACACGTTTAAGAATTTCGGTTAAAGATAGTCAACAAGTCGCTTCAGAAAATGAATGGAAAAAAACCGGTGCGATGGGACTGATTGTGAAAGATAATGGCATTCAAGCGATTTACGGTCCGAAAGCAGATGTCTTAAAATCAGATATTCAAGACGTCTTAGATTCAGGCATGGCCATTCCTGAACGTCAACGTTCATCAGAAGACGTGGCGAAGGCGTCTGAAACAACGAATTTTATCGGTGAAAAACGTTCTTTTACTTCTGTTGTTGATGGAACGGTTATCGCGATTGAAGCAGTCAATGACCAGGTCTTCTCTCAAAAAATGATGGGTGAAGGGTTTGCAGTCGAACCAACAGGAACGATCGTGGTAGCACCGCTTTCTGGCACAGTGACAGCTGTTTTTCCAACGAAACATGCGATTGGTATGGTGACGGAAGATGGAATTGAAGTCTTGGTTCATATGGGACTTGATACTGTCGAAATGACTGACCAAGCGTTTGATGTCTTTGTAAAAGAAGGCGATTATATTGAACAAGGAACCAAAATTGCTGAAGCGGATTGGGAAAAAGTGCGAGCAGCTGGTAAAGGCACAACGGTGGTTGTCGTCTTTACAAATAGTGCAGCGATTGATCAGTTTAAACTTGAAAAAACCGGTGCAACAACAGTAAATACAACAGTGGGTACGATTACCATTTAATAGTCAAAGGGTTGAATTGCCAGCGAGCGTTTTGTCGCTGGCAATTCTTCTTGCCGTGACGAAAATCAAGGCGACGTAAACGATTATTATAGAGGAGGAGTAGCAACATGAAAGTGTTGACTTTAAATACACATAGCTGGCTAGAAGCAGCGCCGCTCGAAAAACTTGAACAAATCGCCCAATATCTCTTGAAAGAAGAAGTCGATATTATCGGATTGCAAGAGGTGAACCAATTAATAGAAAGTCCAGACGCTATGATCGATGACTATTATCAATGTGCTGAAAGTGAAATCAGTATGAAAGAAGATAACTTTGCATTTTTATTAGTTTCACGATTAAGAGAGCTCGGAGTGCATTATTATTGGAGTTGGGTTTGTAGCCATATTGGGTATGATCGGTATCATGAAGGAGAAGCAATCTTATCCAGATATCCAATCGATCCAAAAGGAATCTTAGTCTCAAACATTGCGGAGCTCACCAATTACCGTCGAAGAAAACAACTAGCAGTCAAAATTGCTTGCCCGCAAGGTTCAATTATGGTCTGCGTTTGTCATTATTCATGGTGGGAGGAAACAAAAGATTCAGGCTTTGCATTTGAATGGCAACAAACCTTAGAAAAACTCGAAACAAAAGACCTGCCAACTCTTTTTCTGGGGGATTTCAATAGTCCCGCCCATTTGGAAGAGGAAGGTTATGATTTAGTCACTAGCACTTACCAAGATGCGTATGTCACCGCAATCCATAAAAAGGGTTCTTTCACGGTCCAAGAAACGATTGACGGTTGGGAAGAAAATACTGAAAAATTAAGAATTGATTACATCTTTCACTCGCATGATTGGCACGTTTTGGAATACCGCGTGATTTTTGATGGTCATGAAACGCCAATTGTGAGTGATCATTATGGAGTATTAGTACAGCTAAATTTGATCTAACTTGAATTCAAATGATTAAAATACGTTCTATTCACCTAAATCAATTTTCTAGGCGAACAGAACGTATTTTTTTTGAATCGAAGACAATGAATGGTGACTTTAATCCATTTTCATCCATGATGGTTCTAAACAGTTTCCGTCTAAATCCTGTACTTCTAGTCCGTACATCATACTTTCAGGCATCCCCATTTCAACATGGTGAACGGTTTCACCGTGTTTTTCGGCGGTTGCCCCAAACGCTTTGACGGCTGATACACTGTCGAGGCTAAACGAAATTAAAGCAGCACTTACTTTTTGCGTATCCGCGATCTCTTTATTTTTCAAAAATTTCCGATAAAAATCATGAGTGAGAAGCATAATCCAGAAAGTGTCGTCCCACATCATCGCAGCGGCTTCGTCGTTAGAAAATTCCTTGTTTTGTTTAAAACCTAAGGCAGTGTAAAATTCAATTGAACGTGACAAGTCCGTAACGGGGGAATTAACAAAGACCATGGCTGTCATTTCGCTTCCTCTTTTCTACTATTATTCGTATTCTATCAATCCATTATTGTGTGAAATCGCTTTCTAGGTCAATCGACTCGTTTTAGAAAAAGAATGCGTATTTGTCTAAAAATGGCTATCTATTTGAATCTTCATTAAAGATATTCAATCCCTCTATAGCCAATCGTAGCGAGCGCGGTGAGTTTGGTTGTTTCTGGATTTTTAGCGAAATTTCTGATAATGTATGAATCAAACAGATGCGATGGGAAATTGGAAAGGGAGAGTCTTGCAAATGAAAAAGAAACTGGGCATCATACTGAATTGTTTACCGCTTGGTGTCATCTTTATTTTACTTGAATACGATCAAATTATTCGGTTGTCTTCACCGAGCCTGTTGTGGTATCCACTGATATTTGTTCCAACAATCACGGTGTTTTTGATGTGGAGTAAAAAGAATCGCGACATGTTCCGCGTGCTATTCCAGTGTTATGCCATCTCTGTGATTTTAGGGTTCCTATTATTTCTGATTATCGGATCGCCCCCGAATAGTTGGTTGAAACCACTCACGCCGATAGGACATTCTTTCTTGTATCCTAGTATCATTTTCGGGTGTCAAATGATTTTAGTCCTGTTTGTAAATCCATTTAAGAAGGAAAGTCCGAGTTAGGAATGGGTTCGGTTATAGAAAAAGACCGGAATGATTCGTAATGCTATTATCAATAGATAGTCGGCGAAAAAGTTTATGGCAATTGATTTGCAGCGAAAAAGTACACGCATAGAATAAAACACTCAAAATCCCCAAAGACCTGAAGTTTCCGTTTTCAAAGTGTTTTTTTATGGTATAATTTTCTTTGAGGAGTGTGAAAAAATTGGAAATTAAAAGACAGCAACCAATCGTAGAGGCGTATCATTTTGATATGCGCGATCCTAAAAAAGAAGCAAAAACAAAAATTAATGTGGGGTTTGCACCATTTCCTGCGCCGGATGAAAATTATCCAAAAGAAAATAGTATTTTAGCTGGACGTTTACAATTTGAAGTGGTTTTTCCAGACTTTATCGTCAGTGGTGCGATTGGTCAAATTAATCACTTTATTAATCGTCAAGTGGCAAAACAAGAAGATTTGACACAAGAAGAAGCAAATGAATTGGTGGCACCATTATTTGATATGCTACAACGTTTAACGTATGAAGTAACAGAAATCGTAACGGATCAACCGGGTATTAACTTAAATTTTAGTCAGGAAAAGGAATAATTTATGTTTTCAACGAATATTCAATTAATGGTTTATGTCGATGACGTCGCAAAAGCGCGTGATTTTTGGTTAGCTTTAGATTTTTGTTTGATTGAAGAGCAAGAAATGGATGGTACATTGGTCGTTGAGCTCGCAATAAGTGAGGGTGCGGCGGTTCATTTTGTGCTGTATGATCGTGAGTTTATTGAACGTCATTCACCAGAAGTCGCAACGAACGCACCGTCCTTGATGTTTTTCACGGAAGACATTTTTGCGTTATACAAAAAAATGCAAGCTAATCATGTTCAAGTCGGTGAACTCATTCAACTGACGGATAAATATGTATTTAATTTTGCAGATCTCGATGGAAATTACTTTGCAGTTACAGGCGAAATAGCAGAATAATTTGGAAGATTCATCTTATTCAAAGCGAATAGGATGGATTTTTCTTATGCATAAAGGAGGATTCTCATGAAATCACTTGTGTATGTAATTAGCGACATTCATGGACAACTCGATTTATTTCAACAACTTTTACGTGACTTTGATCCTATGTTGCATCAGTTGGTCTTAATAGGCGACTTAAATGACCGCGGACCTCGGAGTAAAGAATGCTTATTGTTAGGAATGGAACTGGTCCAAAAACAAGGGTGTATTTACTTGCGGGGCAATCATGAACAATATCTTTTACAGTTTTTGCAAGACCCAGAAGAAATTGCGGAGAGGTATTGGTTGAATGGTGGCAAAGAGACCGTCAATAGTTTGCTCCATCCTGGGGCAACACAAGAATATTCACCGACGGAAATTGCGCTAATGATTCGTTCGCGTTACAAGGAATTAATCCAATTTTTAACCGACTTGCCTTACTACTACGAGTGGGAAAAGTATGTGTTTGTTCATGCAGGAATTGATTTAACGAAGGCCGATTGGCATCAAACGAGTTTACGTGATTTCATTTGGATTCGGGAACCTTTTTTGAATGGAAAGAATCACACTGGGAAAGTCATTGTTTTTGGACACACGATTACCCCGAGTTTACATGGCGATGGCCAGACAACAGATCTATGGTTTTCGGATGATAAAATCGGAATAGATGGCGGAGCGATTTTTGGCGGTTCTGTTCATGGTGTGATTTTTAATCCAGAGCGTTTGATTCAAGATATTGAATATCAAAATATGAAAGGGCCGTGGAAACCGGACTTTTGAAAGAAAGAGTGATGTTATGACAGTCGAGACACAAAATCCAGTGATTCAATTACTGGCAAAAGAATTAACGCAGTATCGTCTGCCTCAGATTACGAAAGTACTAGAGTTATTGCATGATGGGAATACCGTGCCGTTTATTGCCCGTTACCGCAAAGAAATGACGAATGCGTTAGATGAGGTTCAAATTCGGGAAATTGAAGAACGTTATCATTATTTAGAAAATTTAGAAAAGCGTAAGGAAGAAGTTCTGCGTATCATCGACGAACAAGGGAAGTTAACGGAAGATTTGGCGAAACGTCTTCAAAAAGCACATAAGTTACAAGAAATTGAAGACTTGTATCGGCCGTACAAACAAAAACGACGGACGAAAGCAACGATTGCCAAGGAGCAAGGATTAGAACCACTGGCTGATTGGTTCATGACTTTTCCAAAAGGTGAGATCCAATCGGAGTTAGAAAAATATCTAACAGAAGATCTTTTAACGACGGAAGATGTTTTAGCCGGCGTGCATGAAATTTTAGCGGAACAAATCAGTGATTCAGCTGAATTTCGGACATGGATTCGAGAATACACGACTAAAAAAGGACAATATGTCAGTCAGGTCAAAGATGCTGAAAAAGATGAGAAAAAAGTCTACGAAATGTACTATGATTTTTCAGAACCCATTCCCAAAATGGTCTCTCATCGGATTCTAGCGACGAATCGCGGCGAAAAAGAGGGGATTTTAAAAGTTCAGTTAGTCGTCGATGAGACATTGATTGAACGCTATTTTCATCGTCAGTTGATTAAAGAGGCAGACTCGCTTGTGGCACCGTTAGTGGTTGCGGCGTATCAAGATGCGTATAAACGTTTTATCGCGCCTTCCGTTGAACGTGAAATCCGGAATGCGTTAACAGAAGAAGCCGATGAACAAGCGATTGCTATCTTTGGCGAAAACTTGCGCCATCTCTTGTTACAATCGCCCTTAAAAGGTAAAGTGGTGTTAGGATTTGATCCGGCGTATCGGACAGGGTGTAAGCTTGCCATTGTCGATGAGACAGGGAAATTATTGAATACCACGGTTATTTACCCGCATGCCTCTTCTGAAAAACGTCATAAAGAATCCCAGGAGATTTTTATGCAATTGTTAGAAAAATATCAAGTGGATATGGTCGCAATTGGCAATGGGACTGCTAGTCGAGAATCGGAACTGTTTGTCGCAGAACAATTAAAGAAAATGAAACGTGAGATTTTCTTTGTGATTGTCAATGAAGCAGGAGCGTCTGTTTATTCAGCAAGTGACGTGGCTCGTCAGGAATTTCCGCAACTACAAGTCGAAGAACGTAGTGCGATTAGCATCGGCCGCCGTCTGCAAGATCCGTTAGCAGAATTGGTCAAAATCGAACCAAAAGCGGTCGGCGTTGGTCAGTACCAACATGATGTCGCCCAAAAACGATTAAGCGAACAACTGGATTTTGTCGTGGAAACGGTCGTAAACCAAGTCGGTGTTGACGTCAATACTGCTAGTCCACAATTACTTGTTCACGTGGCGGGATTGAACAAAACGACGGCACAAAATATTTTTGCGTATCGTGAAGAAAATGGGGCGTTCATCCAGCGCAATCAACTGAAAAAAGTTCCACGTTTAGGTCCAAAAGCCTACGAGCAAGCGATTGGTTTTTTACGGATTCCTGGTGGGAAGAATATTTTAGATAACACGGGGATTCACCCGGAGAGTTATCAAGTGACGAAGGATATCCTAGCAAAAATTAATGTTGGGTTAAACGATCTTGGAAAAGAAGAAACGATTGCAAAGCTAAAATCATTGCATCCAGCGACACTGGCCAATGATTTGGGTGTTGGGGAAGAAACGATTAAAGATATTATCCATGCGCTATTGCAACCAGGTCGAGATATGCGTGATTCGATGCCCGCACCTT
Source organism: Enterococcus sp. DIV1314a (assembly GCF_051713805.1). Classification (NCBI taxonomy): domain Bacteria; kingdom Bacillati; phylum Bacillota; class Bacilli; order Lactobacillales; family Enterococcaceae; genus Enterococcus; species Enterococcus sp. DIV1314a. The sequence goes on from NZ_JBIOQP010000001.1 coordinate 2,019,278, forward strand.
TACTGCGAACTGATGTCTTATCGATGGAAGATTTGCAAGTCGGGATGGAGTTAAAAGGAACGATTCGAAACGTGATTGATTTTGGGGCGTTTGTTGATATTGGGGTGAAACAAGATGGACTCGTCCACTTATCCAAACTCAGTCAACGCTTTGTCAAACACCCGAAAGATGTCGTGGCAGTGGGGGATATTGTGACGGTCTGGGTGGAAAAAGTTGAGCTTGCTAAAGGCCGGATTAGCTTAACGATGTTACCTCCTAAAAAAGTCTAAAGAAACCAATCTTTTCATTGGAATTTTAGTAATATCGTTGCTATTTCATCCGTTTTGTAAGATAATTATCATCGTTCTTAGAAATACAATAGATTATGATCTGCCCTGGAAAAGAGGAAATAATGAATGATTAATCATAAAAATACAACGTATCACTTTATTGGAATCAAAGGTTCTGGAATGAGTTCACTTGCGCTCGTTCTACATGAAAAAGGCTTCAAAGTGCAAGGCTCTGATGTCGAAGAATATTTCTTCACACAAAGAGATTTAGAAAAATCCGGGATTCCTTTAATGGTTTTTAGTCCCGAAAATATTACTGAAGGCTTAACAATTATTGCAGGAAATGCTTTTCCTGATACACATGAAGAAGTGGTTCGTGCGCGTGAATTAGGACTCGAAATCATTCGTTACCATGACTTTTTAGCTCAATTGATTCAAAATTTCACCAGTATTGGCGTAACCGGATCGCACGGGAAAACAAGTACCACCGGTCTATTAGCCCACGTGCTTTCGGGTATTCGTCCGACTAGTTATTTGATTGGGGATGGGACTGGTAGTGGAAATGATTCGGCGGAATTCTTTGCGTTTGAAGCCTGTGAATATCGCCGTCATTTCTTAGCTTACTCACCCGATTATGCCATTATGTTAAATATTGACTTTGATCATCCTGATTACTATGAGAGTATTGAAGATGTCTTCTCTGCTTTTCAATCAATGGGAGAAAAAGTCAAAAAAGGGATTATTGCCTTTGGCGAAGATGCCCATTTACGCCAGTTAACAGTCGACGTTCCGGTCTATTATTACGGCGTTGAAGAAGCAGATGATTTTCAAGCTCGAAATATTAAACGCACGACGGACGGGTCAGCGTTTGATGTTTATTTCCGTGGCGAAAAGATTGGGCATTTTGTGTCACCTGCTTATGGTCAACACAATATCAACAATGCATTAAGCGTGATCGCACTTTGTTACTTAGAAGGGTTACCAATGGCGGAAGTAGCGCGCGAAATGCTGACATTTAAAGGCGTGAAACGTCGCTTTAGTGAAAAAGTAATGGCTGATATGACGATTGTCGATGATTATGCCCATCATCCTGCTGAAATCATTGCAACGATTGATGGCGCACGTCAAAAATATCCAGAAAAAGAAATTATTGCCGTGTTCCAACCACATACTTTTACGCGGACGATTGCGTTAATGGATGAATTCAGTGCCGCACTTGATCTAGCGGACCGTGTCTATTTATGTGACATTTTTGGTTCGGCTCGTGAAACGCAAGGGTCTGTTAAAATTGAAGACCTCAGCAATCGTATCACTAAAGGTGGTCAAGTCATTAAAGAAGAAAATGTCTCACCGTTATTAGAACATGAGAATGCGGTCATTATTTTCATGGGAGCAGGCGATGTCCAAAAATTTGAGCGGGCTTATGAAAAATTATTAAGTACGACAACCAGAAACGTCTTATAATTTATATGAAAAAAGGTAAGGTAACAATCTGTTTGTTTTCTTACCTTTTTGTCATTCGGACTTGCACTTTGAAGCGAATTTGATAGAATTATAATGAGCACAAACGTAGGAATGTGAATAGCCTACAATAGATAGAGAAGGTGAGGAATTACATGAACAATTCAACAGTAGTAGAAGCAAAAGGATTAAATCAGTTTTATGCAAAAGTATACGGCATTTTTGGCCTAGGTTTAGCGTTAACGGCGCTCACGTCATTCTTATCCATGAATTACTTTTTTGAAGAAGTCGTGACCTTTATTCAAAATTTCCCACTCGGAATGACCGGTCTTTGGTTAATTCAAATTGGCTTAGTGATTTTATTAAGTGCAAAAGCCAAAAATAATCCATCCCTCACGATTGCCGGTTTTATCGTGTATTCGCTCTTAATGGGGTTAGTATTATCGATTACGTTATCCATGTACTCTTCAGCAGATGTGGCGCAAGCCTTTGTCGTGGCGGCTGGTACGTTCATCGGGATGTCGATTTTCGGTGTGATGACCAAACGTGATTTATCCGGCGTTGGACGAGCAGCGATTGGATTGTTATGGGGTGTCATTATTGCGACGGTCCTTAATATCTTCATGGGTAGTGCGGCAGTTGATTATTTCTTATCGTATGCAACGGTGATTATCTTTATCGGATTAACCGCGTATGATAATCAACGTATTCGCGGCGTCTACTATGGAACATTAGGTCAAGATAATACAGGCTTTGCGGCGTTTATGGCCTTACAATTATATTTAAACTTCATCAACTTATTCTTATCGATTTTAAGAATTTTTGGTGGAAAAGACTAGTAAAAAATAATGAGAGTCCTTTTTTTCAAAGAATATTTGAGAAAAAGGACTCTTTTTCACTGAAAAAACAAGAGGAGGTAGAAAAAAATGAATGAGATGATAGATTGTTTGAAAAAAGAAGCCAGTGAGTGGCCAGGAGCGAGGGTTGCTTATCGGGAAAGTTGGGATTGTGATTATTTTCAAGTCGCACAAAAAGGGTTTTGTTTATTAGGAAAAAACAAGGCGAATCAACGGGTGATGACAGTCAAAGGACGCCCAGAAATCAATGAACAATTAAAGGAACAATATGCTTTTATTGTGCCTGGATATTATAGCAATAAAACCCACTGGATTTCCGTGATTTTAGAAGAATCGGACTTATCAGTCACGGAATTAATCCACTTGCTCCAAACCTCTTATCAGCTAGTTTTTGAGCAACTACCGAAGAAAACCCAAGCAGCCATTTTGGATTTGGCATAACTGAAAAACTATTGAGAGGCAAGTGGGATTTTTTTCGCTTTATTTATGTGGGACGGACAAATATCCCAGTCTTTCTTAATGCTTAAATGGCCGTTCTTTGTTAGAATAAGAAGGGACGAAATAATAAGGAGCTTAATTCAATGAAAAATAAATTACTATTAATTGATGGCAACAGTGTGGCTTTTCGCGCGTTTTTTGCCTTACACAATTCTTTGAGCCGCTTTAAAAATAACAATGGCTTACACACGAATGCGATTTATGCGTTCCATACGATGTTCGATAATGTCATGACGAAAGAAAAACCAACGCATGTATTAGTCGCTTTTGATGCAGGAAAAACGACTTTTCGACATGAGTGGTATGACGCGTATAAGGGAGGTCGTTCGAAGACACCTGGTGAATTTAAAGAACAAATGCCTTATATTCGCGAATTAATTAATGCGCTAGGAGTTACTTATTACGAACTAGATAATTATGAAGCCGACGATATTATCGGAACACTTGCGCACCAAGTCGACAAATCTCTTTTTGACGTCGTGATTTTAACGGGTGACCGGGATTTAACGCAACTTGCGACAGAGGATATTAAAGTGGATATTACCGTCAAAGGAGTCAGTGAAATTGATTCGTATACTCCTGCATTTATTGCGGAAAAATATGACGGGTTAACGCCAAATCAAATCATTGATATGAAAGGGCTAGCTGGTGATGCTTCGGATAATATCCCAGGTGTGACCAAAATTGGTGAAAAAACAGCCATCAAATTATTAAAAGAATTTGGTTCAGTTGAAGGGATTTACGAACAAATTGATACTCTAAAGCCAAGTAAAATGAAAGAAAATCTGATAAACGACAAGGAACAAGCTTTTCTTTCTAAGAAATTAGCGACGATTGAAGTCAATGCTCCTATCGATGTCGATGTGAATCAGTTACAATACGAAGGCAAAGATTTAGAGAAACTCATTCCTTTTTATAAAGAAATGAATTTTAATACCTTCTTAGAAAAATTGAATATCGTTGAGGAAGTCGAAACACTGGAAGACATTGATTTTGAAGTAGTGGAGACCGTGACGGCTGAAATGTTTCCGAATGAAGCGGCTCTTTATGTCGAGATGCTTGATGATAATTATCACGTAAGCGAAATGGTGGGCTTGGCTTGGGGAACGAGTGAGCAGGTTTATGTCTCAAAAAATATCGCGTTACTCCAAGACCCGCTGATGAAAACGTGGTTAGAAGACGTCAATCAGAAAAAAGAAGTCTATGATGCGAAACGAACAATTGTGGCGATTGCCAAGCACGGCACACGCTTAAAAGGGGTATCCTTTGATGTATTATTAGGGGCCTATTTACTCGACACCAATGATTTAGGGACAGATATGGCTGCGGTTGCCCAACAATATGGGTACACAGAAATCCAATCAGATGTCTCCATTTACGGAAAAGGCGCGAAACGAGCACTCCCAGAAGACGGGGTGATGTTTGAACACTTAGCACGTAAGATTAAAGTGATTAAAGGATTAACCAATCAATTAGAAGAAGCGCTGGCGGAAAAAAATCAAGATCAGTTATTCCATCAAATGGAATTACCCTTGTCAGAAGTCTTAGCAGAGATGGAAATTATCGGGATTACGGTTGATAGTGAACGTCTCGAACACATGCGCGTTGATTTTGCCAAACGATTACACGAAATTGAAACGAAAATTTATGAAATGGCAGGCGAGACGTTTAATTTAAATTCGCCAAAACAATTAGGCGTGATCTTGTTTGAAAAAATGGGGTTACCGGTCATTAAAAAAACCAAAACAGGCTATTCAACGGCTGTCGATGTCTTAGAACAGTTACGAGAACAAGCCCCCATTGTCGATGACATTTTGATTTATCGTCAAATTTCAAAAATTCAATCGACCTATATTGAAGGCTTATTGAAGATGATTCAAGCGGACGGTCGTGTTCATACACGCTACGTACAAACGTTGACCCAAACGGGACGTCTCAGTTCTGTCGATCCCAACTTACAAAATATTCCGATTCGTTTGGAAGAAGGACGCAGAATTCGCGAAGCGTTTGTGCCAAAACAAAAAGATTGGCTAATTTATGCTTCTGATTATTCTCAAATCGAATTACGGGTCTTGGCTCATATTTCGGATGATGAACATTTAAAGCAAGCCTTTATTGAAGGGCAAGATATCCATACAAGCACCGCCATGCGTGTTTTTGGCATTGAGGATCCGAAAGAAGTGACTGCCAATATGCGCCGGCAAGCAAAAGCCGTCAATTTTGGTATTGTGTATGGGATTTCGGATTATGGCTTATCCCAAAACTTAGGAATTTCCCGAAAAGAAGCGCAACAGTACATTGATACTTACTTTGAGCGCTATCCGGGTGTAAAAACGTTCATGCAAGAAATCGTGCGTGAAGCAAAAGATACCGGCTACGTTGAAACGCTTTTCCATCGTCGTCGCTATTTACCGGAGATTAATTCACGGAACTTTAATTTACGTTCATTTGCGGAACGAACAGCCATTAATTCACCGATTCAAGGAAGTGCCGCTGATATTATTAAAATGGCGATGATTCAATTAGAAAAGCGTCTAAAAGAAGAAAAATTAGAAGCGAAAATGCTACTACAAGTTCATGATGAGCTTGTCTTTGAAGTACCTGAAAATGAATTGACCCAACTTGATGCTCTCGTTAAAGAAGTGATGGAAAATGCCGTGACATTGACTGTTCCACTTGTGACGGACAGTAGTTGGGGTAAGACATGGTACGAAGCAAAATAGGTTAAGAGGAGGAAGGCACTGTGCCTGAATTACCAGAAGTTGAAACCGTTCGAAAAGGTCTCGAACGGTTAGTCTTGGGCAAAACGATTGATACTGTCACCGTTTTATGGCCAAGAATTATTGAATTACCGGAAGTTCCACTATTTCAAGCTTTTTTAAGCGGTCAAGAAATCATAGGCGTACAACGACGCGGAAAGTTTTTGATTCTCAAATTAACGGATTTTGATTTAGTTTCTCACTTGCGAATGGAAGGGAAATACGAATATTTCCCTTCCGCACAAACGGCTATTCAAGATAAACATACGCACGTCATCTTTCAAATGCAAGATGGGAGTCAGTTACAATACCGTGATGTGCGTAAATTTGGTCGGATGGCGCTCGTTCCTAAAAATCAAAGTTCGGAATATAAAGGCATTAAACAATTAGGTCCGGAACCGTTAAGTCATGATTTTGATAAGATTGCCTTTCAAGAGGCGTTAAAAAAGAAAACAATGGCAATTAAACCGTTACTCCTAAATCAAAAAATCGTGGTTGGCTTAGGCAATATCTATGTAGATGAAGCATTGTGGTTAGCGAGTATTCATCCTGAGCGCTTAGCCAGTTCACTTACCGAGCGTGAGACAAGTCTTTTGTATGAGAGTATCATTGCGGTCTTAGGTCAAGCGGTTGAAGCGGGTGGGACGACGATTCGAACCTATGCCAATGCGTTAGGAGAAGCAGGGACATTTCAAGTATCGCTTCAGGTCTATGGTCAAACCGGTCAGCCGTGTGCTAGATGTCAAACGCCAATCCAAAAAATAAAAGTCGCGCAACGCGGCACCCATTTTTGTCCAACTTGTCAAAAAATAAAGAGGTGAGAAGATGACACGAGTGCTAGGATTGACAGGTGGTATTGCGACTGGGAAAAGTACGGTTGTGTCAATTTTTCGTGCTTTAGGATTTCCAATTGTCGATGGCGATGAGATTGCGCGCTTGATTGTTGAACCGGGAAAACCCGCCTTAGCAGCGATTGCGGATCATTTTGGTTCGGCAGTCCTTTTTGAAAATGGCGAACTCAATCGCAAAAAATTGGGCGAGATCATCTTTTCAAATCCGCCTAAACGCGAAGCATTAGATCAATTACTAGATCCATACTTACGCGAGGCGATCTTGCAGCAAGTGGCCGAAAAAAAACAAGAAGCGCCGCTGGTCATCGTCGATATCCCACTGCTGTTTGAACGAAAATATGAATCTGTGGTCGACCAAGTAGCGGTCGTCTATGTGCCAGAAAGTGTTCAGCTCACTCGTTTAATGGCGCGTGATCAGTTATCAGAAAATGAAGCATGGGCACGCATTCGCAGTCAATTACCGATTGACAGAAAAAAAGAGCAGGCAGCAGTCGTCTTTGATAATCAAGGAAGCGTCGACGCAACCAAAAAGCAAGTAATGGATTGGTTGAAACAAGAGCACTTTATTTCTTGAGAAAAAGAAAAGAAAAAATCGTTATTCACTTAGGTTCTAACATTTTAAAAAAACGATAAAAACTCTAGCGTATCTAGAGTTTTTTGTCATTAAATGAGAGCGATAGGAAGAAATCATGTTATAATATCCTTAAATAGAAAACTTCTTTGTTGGAGTATTCGAATAAAATGAAAATGAGGTGGGAAAATGCAATGTCCAAAATGTCATCACAATAATTCCAAAGTTGTTGATAGTCGTCAAGCGGACGATGGTCGTACCATTCGTCGTCGTCGAGAATGTGAAAATTGTGGGTTCCGATTTACCACTTTTGAAAGAATCGAAGAAACACCTTTACTCGTTATTAAGAAAAACGGTACCCGAGAAGAATTTAATCGTGAAAAAGTTTTGCGTGGACTCGTACGATCGGCTGAAAAACGTCCGGTAACGATGGATCAAATGGAAAAAATTGTCGATCAAGTCGAACGTAAAATTCGCGAATCTGGCGAAAGTGAAATCCCGACTAATTTAATTGGGGAATACGTCATGGAATATTTAGTTGATTTAGATGAAATTGCCTATATTCGTTTTGCGAGTGTGTATCGTCAATTCAAAGACATGTCCGTTTTCTTAAAGGAATTACAGGATATCGTTGAAAAGGCAAAGGATAAAAATGACGCGTAAAGGAGGAGTAAGATGCCTAATACGTGGGAAAAAATAACACCAAATACGATATATCAAGTATTCAAAGCGCTCCCTCTGACACAAGAAGGCAAGGATGGCCTCCTTTATTTATATCAACCGATTATTGGGGCCCAAGCGTTAGCCTTATATTTTCAGTTTTTAGGTGATGAAGCGGACTCAAACGAAAGTGAGTTCATCCATTTAGATTGTTTAAATGCCTTAAATATCGGGTTATCTCCTTTTTTAGAAGCGCGCAAACGCTTAGAAGGAATGGGTCTATTAACCGTTTTTGAAAAAGAGGATCCAGAATTCGGAAAAATGTACCTTTATCAATTAGAAGAACCACTCGTTCCACAAAATTTTATAAAAGATGTCACGTATAGCTTTTTGCTACATCAAGCCGTAGGTGAACGAAAGTTTAAACAATTAACCCGTCGCTTTAAACCTAAAAAAATCAATAGAGCCGATTATCAAGAAGTGACAGCTAACTTTACGACTGTTTATGGGAATCTTGATTTAAATCTATTTTCCCGTACTTCTGATCAATTGGAAAACGTTGCAAAAGAATACGAACAAGCAAAAGAACCTGGTTTAAAGGTGGATACTACGCAGCTAGATTGGCATTTCTTAATGGAGCTAGCGAACAAAAAATTTATTTCAAAAACGAATTTTACGAGTGATTTTAAAGCACAACTGACCGTATACGCGAACTTATATGGTTATAATGAACTCGAACTGGTAGACGATTTATTAGTCCAAGTCGTCGCACTTGATACAGGTCTGGTTGATGCTAGACAACTCAAACAATTTGTCGAAAGAAAGCACCAAACGACATTTCAAAGACCAAGCATGCAGCCGGTTAGTGAAGAAGCAGATGTGCGTCGATTTAATTTACTTCGTCAAACGGGTTACTCTGAAAAAGATATTCAATTAATTAAACTGAGCGAAAAAACGGCACCGTATGATTTTTTAGAAGCAATTAAAGTGGAAAAGAAGAGTTATGTGACGGACAGTGAAAAATGGTTGTTGAAATCGTTAGTTGAACGAAGCCCATTACCAAACTCAGTGATTAATATTTTGATTCACTACGTCTTAGTTATCCAAGACAATAGTACATTGCAACCGAATTTTGTGAATACGATTGCGACGAATTGGTCTGAAAAAGGGTTTCAAAGTCCTGAAACAGCTATTCAATATGCGCGAGAATTTGTGAAAGAATCAAAAGAAAAACAAGCAGCTCGCGAACAAGTGAAAAATACACGTCCCAATAATTATTCGCGCCCACCGATTCGCAAAGAAACGTTGCCAGATTGGGCCATCAAGCCAAAAGTGACAGAAGAAAACCCCGAAAAACAAGCTGAAATTAATCAGCGCTTGCAAGCCTATTTAAAACGCAAAGAAGGTGAAAGTTAATGGAAAATGTCGGAAGAGAATTAAATAAGCTGATTGACCAACGCAATTATCGTGCGCGTTTTCAAGAGATGATGGCAGAAGTCCTAGCCAATCCTGAAGTGAAAAGCTTTATCGACGAAAACAAAGACTATTTGACGGAAATGGATATTGAAAAAAGTTATGCAAAATTATACGAATTCGTGCAAGAAAAACGAAAATTCGATGCGCAAGACCAACGGATGATTGCTCCTGGTTACGAACCGCAATTAATCTTGAATTTCCATTCAATCGATGTTACGTATGTCCCGACCCAAGACTTATTAGCACGGAAACATCAAGAAGAAGTCCGAAATCGAATTCATGCTGTTAATATGCCAAAAGATATTCAAGATGCACGGATTAGTAATTACGAAGGCACGACAGGACGCGGTGAAGCCTTAATGGCGAGTATTGATTTTATTGAGTCCTATACGGCAAATCCGAAACAATTTCACAAAGGGTTATATCTTGTCGGAAGTTTTGGCATTGGCAAAACCTACTTATTAGGTGCGATTGCGCGTGACTTAGCAGAAGCGGGGTATTCAACAACCCTCCTGCATTTTCCGACTTTTGCAGTGGAAATGAAGCAAGCAATTGGCAAAGATTTAGTAGGCGAAAAACTCAATGAGATTAAAAATGCGCCCGTTTTAATGTTAGATGATATTGGGGCGGATGCGATGAGTAGCTGGATTCGCGATGAAGTATTCGGTGTCATCTTGCAACATCGTATGCAAGAACAATTGCCTACTTTCTTTTCCTCCAATTTCACCATGTTAGAATTAGAACGCCATCTATCGGTGACACAACGTGGAGAAGAAGAACCACTAAAAGCGAAGCGAATTATGGAGCGCATTCGTTATTTAACAAAAGAAATTGAAATGACCGGTAAAAATCGCCGAAATCAATCATGAGGAGGATCAACACAGTATGAAAAAAATAATCAATGGTAGTTTAATCTTATTTTCAGTGATGTTACTAGGTGCCTGTACAACAACAACAAATACCGAATCGACTCAGAGTGAGTCGATGGTTGAAAGTAGCAATAGCATGTCTACAACGAAGGAGGAAGAAATCGTGACCATTTTTACAGCAACGGTTGAAAGTGTAACAGAATTAGAAACACAAGAATCAGCTGTCCAAATTTTACTAACCGATGTAGAAGCCGTGCAAGATTCCGAAAATGCGACGACTTCGTTTAATGACGGGGTGGCAATTAATGTTGATCCTACAACACTGGATTTTGATTTTAATGATCTAAAAGCGGGCGATAAACTGAAAGTATCGTTGGATCACCCAGCGATCATGACCATGTCCATCCCACCGCAAATTCCAGGGAATTCAATTCTTTCGGTGGAATTAGTGAAGTAATTTCTTTTTAAGAGTTGCGACGATTTCCTGTCGCAACTCTCTTATCATTTTATTTTGGAGGTTGTTTTTTTAGTGAATGAACAAGTTTTATCATCAAGGTTAATGCAAGTCGGAAAACAAGTTCCACTCGGTGCACGTTTAGCGGATATCGGTTCCGATCATGCTTATTTACCTACTTACTTAGTATTAAAGCAGCAAATTCCTTTTGCCGTTGCGGGAGAAGTCGTTAGAGGGCCATATGAATCGGCAAAGAAACAAGTAGCAAAAAACGGCTTAGAAAATCAGATTATTGTTCGGTTAGCAGATGGTCTCGCGGCAATCCATGCAGAAGATCAGATTGATGCGATTTCCATTGCTGGAATGGGTGGCGCCTTGATTCGCAACATATTAGAAAATGGTAAACAACAAGGACAACTAACAGATAATGAAACCTTGATTTTACAACCCAATGTGGGTGAAGCAACGTTGCGAAACTGGTTGATACGAAATGACTATGAAATTCGTCATGAAGAAATACTAGAAGAAAATCAAAAAATTTATGAAATCATTGTAGCGATTCCCAGTGATCGTAACTTGTCGTATTCAAAGAAAGAGTTGTTTTTTGGACCGATTTTATTAAAGGAGCGATCGCTTATTTTCTTACAAAAATGGCAAAAAGAGTTAACGAATAAACAACGCGTGCTCAAAGAATTAACAAAAGCGCAAGAATTACCTCTGGAAAAAATAGCAGAAGTCAAAGAACAATTACAATGGATCGAGGAGGTCTTAGCATAATGGTGAATGGCTTAGAAGTGATTCGTCGTTTCGAAACGCGTTTCCCTTTATGGTTGGCAGAAGAAGGCGATCCGGTTGGGTTACATATTGGAGAGCTTGATCGCAATATTGAGCGTATCATGGTTACCTTAGACGTTCGTCCAGAAGTCGTTGCAGAAGCAATCGAAAAGCAAGTCGATCTCATTATTGCAAAACATCCGCCAATTTTTCGTCCGATTCAGCGCTTGACGCCTGAAAATCCGCAAACTAAAATGTATTTGGATTTGATTAAGCATGACATTGCGGTTTATGCAGCACATACGAATATGGATATTGCTCAAAATGGCTTAAATGATTGGTTTTGTGAAGCTTTAGGAGTGGAAGTCGATCATTATCTAACAAAAACGCATGAAGTGGCTTTGCGCAAATTAGTCGTGTTTACACCAAAAGATAATGCTCATACGATGCGACAAGCATTGGGCGATGCAGGAGCAGGATCACAAGGCGAATACCATCATACGAGTTATTCCATGTCCGGTATTGGACGCTTTACACCTACTGAGTCGGCAGACCCGACCATTGGCGTAGCGCATCAACCGGAAGAAGTTTCTGAAGAAAGAATTGAAGTCATCTATCCTGAAACGATTGAACGTCAAGTGATAGAAGCGATGCTTGCGGTTCATCCTTATGAAGAACCGGCTTATGATATCCTCTCTTTACACAATCCGCCGCAGACTTATGGCGTCGGACGAGTAGGTTCGTTAAAAGAAGCCATGTCGCTTGATGATTTTGTTGAGAAAGTAAAACGTTGCTTTGATTTAGAGACACTACGCGTAATCGAACCCACGAATCCTAAAAAACACATTAAGCGCATTGCTATTTGTGGTGGTTCAGGTGAGAAGTTTTATGTTGATGCTTTAAAACACCGAGCAGATGTTTATCTTACCGGGGACGTCTACTATCATACAGCTCATGATATGCAAGCTGCAGGGTTGACTGTGATTGATCCTGGACACCATATTGAAGTGCTTTGTGTCCCTAAAGTAGTAGAAATATTAGAAAAATGGAAAAAAACAGAAGAATGGGATGTTGCGATTATTCCTTCCCGGACGAATACGAATCCTTTCCAAGATAGATGATAGATGAGGAGAAAAAGTAAAATGAAATATGACAATTTATTACCCCGTTTTTTACGTTATGTTCAAATTGAAACGCAATCAGATCCAACGAGCAAGACGACACCATCAACGCAATCACAAGTCGATTTTGCGATGATTCTAAAAAAAGAATTAGAAGAATTAGGCATGTCGGATGTTTTTTACAATGAAGCGAATGGTTTTTTAACGGCAACGTTACCTGCAAACACTGACAAGAAAGTCCCTTCGATTGGCTTTATTGCCCATTTAGACACGGCTGATTTTAATGCAGTGAACGTTCAACCAAAAATCGTCGAAAATTACGATGGTGAGTCAACGATTTCGTTAGATGCACAAGGGAAATACACGTTAAATATTGAGGATTTCCCTAACTTAAAAAATTATCAAGGACAGACACTAATTACAACGGATGGCTCCACGTTACTTGGAGCAGATGATAAATCGGGGATTGCAGAAATCATGACGGCCATGGAAGTCTTACTTGCAAACCCTGAAATCAAACATGGTGAAATTAAGGTTGCTTTTGGTCCTGATGAAGAAATTGGTGTGGGCGCGGATAAATTTGACGTCGCGCAATTTGCGGTTGATTTTGCTTATACGATGGATGGCGGTCCCGTGGGCGAATTGCAGTACGAGACGTTTAATGCTGCCCAAGCGGATATTACCATTTACGGTAAAAACGTTCATCCTGGCACGGCCAAAGATACGCTGATCAATGCAGTCTTATTAGGAATTGAATTTAACAATGCCTTGCCGGCTGATGAAGTTCCTGAAAAAACCGAAGGATCAGAAGGATTTTTCCATTTGATGAGCTTTGAAGGAAATCCAGAAGAAGCAAAATTATCCATTATTATTCGTGATCATGACCGTGAAAAATTCCAAGCACGCAAGGAACTTGTCCGCACCATTCAATCTCAAATCAATGCTCGTTTTAGCGAAGAACGTGTCCAAATGACGTTAGAAGATAACTATTACAATATGAAAGAAGTCATTGAAAAAGACATGAGCATTGTAGAACTGGCTAAAAATGCGATGATTGAATTAGGAATTACCCCAATTATTGAACCCGTCCGCGGTGGAACAGATGGTTCGAAAATTTCTTTCATGGGAATTCCTACACCAAATATTTTTGCGGGTGGCGAAAATATGCATGGCCGCTTTGAGTTTGTTGCGTTAGAATCGATGGAAAAAGCAACTGATGTTATTGTAAAAATAGCAGAATTGAATGCGAAATAAATATATTTCATCTTTTCTTTAACTTTAAGTTACCTGCACAATAGCCTGATTAGATTCCCTTTTTCAGCTTTTCACGATAAGGCACCTGTCGCTTACGAAAAAACCATTATTTTCGCATAAATAATGGTTTTTTTTCTGTACACCTCCTCTAAAAATGGTATGATAAGAATGACTGACCAAGAAGGAAGTGGCGATTTGGCAACATCAAATAAGACAACAAATACGATGAAATTTTTAGTAAAAGTACTCATATTACTCATTTTTTTAGCATTTATCGCCTATTATCTACGTGCTTCTTTTGGAGATATTTTTCAGCAATTAGGTCAAACGAGTCTGCGTCTTTTGATTATTGTGACAAGCTTAGGAATGGGTTATTTATTTTTAGAAGGGAAGATGCTCAAAGAAACCGTTGCACCATTCTCTCAAACCTTTACGACCTGGAATGGCATGATGGCTTCCTGTTATACGGCTTTTTACCGACTGATTACATTTGGTACAGGAACGATTTTTGCAGAAATTAATTTTTATCATCGTAAACAAATGACGGTTTCTCAAGGTGTTGGCGTTGCGATTTTACGATTTATTTTTTTTAAGATTTCGACACTTACCATTGCTATAATCGCGTTAAGTTTGAGTTTTAGAGAATTATATGCCACGTCGCCTAGTTTTTTCTGGGTATTGATTATGAGTATACTGATTAATGCGGCACTCTCTGGAGGACTCCTTTTGGCGGCCTTATCAATCAAATTGCAAATTGGATTAATGAGTTTGTGCAATCGTTTTTTAAAAAATGACAAAGCACGTGCTGTAGTTGATCGAGGAAATATCCAAATTAATGCCTTAAGACGAATGTTACACGAAACGATGCAAAATAAAACGGTACTGTATAAAGTCTATTTTTGGAGTATCGTGAAAATTCTCGCGTGGTTTATTATTCCGTATGCCTGTTTAGTCAGTGATTATCCGGAAATAAATATTTTCTGGACGATTGGTTTAATTAGCTTTGTCACCGTGATTGCGGGTGTTATTCCTACGCCGGCTGGTATCGGTTCATTTGATTTTGCCTATCTAGTTGTTTTTAGAGCGTTAGTTGGAACTGTCGATGCGGCGTCTTCGTTGTTACTGTATCGTTACGCGACATTCTTGATTCCGTTTTTAGTAGGCCTAATCTATGTCGTTTCAACGAATGGGTTCATCAAGCGTGAGCTAAAAAAATAGAGTAAAAAGAGAAGGTGGATGCTCTTTTTACTCTATTTTTTCATTTTTTTTACAACATTGAAATGATTATAGTGCCTTCTTCAATAGCGATTATTTAAAAAGGTTTTTATTTGACCAATGTTGACCAATTGATTATAATAATAAATGAAGTTAAAACTTCAAGATGGGAGGAACAACTAAATGAATATTGAAAAAATGACTACCACTTTACAAAGTGCACTGTCTGAAGCGCAACAAGTCGCGATTACCCGTCATCATCAAGAAATTGATATCGTTCATTTATGGAAAATTTTTATGCAACCAAACCAATTTGCTCGTAACTTCTATGCAGATGCAGGTGTCGATGTGGATGCTTTTGAAACCGAAATCGACAAAGAACTCGATCGTCGACCAACTGTTTCTGGTGGGAATGTCCAATACGGGCAATCGATGAGTCAAAATTTATTTCAATTGTTTAATGAAGCCGATCAACTAAAAAATGCGTTTGGTGACGAGTATTTATCAACGGAAATCGTTGTCTTAGCCTTAATGCAATTAAAAAATTATGTCTTAACGAAATATTTAAAACAACAAGGAATAACTGAAAAAGAATTACGTAAAAATATTGAAGAAATTCGAGGAGGGGATCGTGTGACATCACAAAATCAAGAAGAACAATACAAAGCGCTTGAAAAATACGGTGTTGATTTAGTTCAACTTGTGAAAAATGGTAAGATGGATCCAATTATCGGACGTGATGAAGAGATTCGAGATGTGATTCGAATTCTAACCCGGAAAACAAAAAATAATCCGGTTTTAATTGGGGAACCAGGGGTCGGTAAAACGGCCATTGTTGAGGGTCTGGCACAACGAATTGTTCGTAAAGACGTACCAGAGAATTTAAAAGATAAAACCATTTTTTCATTAGACATGGGCTCGTTAATTGCCGGTGCGAAATTCCGTGGAGAATTTGAAGAAAGACTAAAAGCGGTCTTACAAGAAGTCAAAAAATCAGAAGGTCGTATTATTTTATTTATTGATGAAATTCATACAATCGTAGGAGCTGGAAAAACGGAAGGTAGTATGGATGCTGGGAATATTCTCAAACCAATGCTTGCCCGAGGAGAATTGCATACGATTGGCGCAACGACGCTCGATGAATACCGTGAATACATGGAATCAGATAAAGCGCTCGAACGTCGTTTCCAAAAAGTACTCGTTCAAGAGCCAACGGTCGAAGATACGATTTCGATTTTACGTGGACTGAAAGAACGTTTTGAAATTCATCATGGCGTAAACATTCATGACAACGCCTTAGTTGCGGCTGCCGTGTTATCTGATCGTTATATTACCGACCGCTTTTTACCTGATAAAGCCATTGATTTGATGGATGAAGCATCGGCGACAATTCGAGTGGAAATGAACTCCATGCCAACAGAGTTAGATCAAGTGATTCGTCGTTTGATGCAATTGGAAATTGAAGAAGCCGCTTTGAAGAAAGAGTCCGATGATGCTTCTAAAAAAAGATTAGGGGTTCTTCAAGAAGAGTTAGCTGAATTACGAGAAGAAGCCAATCAAATGAAGATGCAGTGGGAAACTGAAAAAGAAGAAGTCAATGTCTTATCCAATAAACGAGCAGAAATTGACAAAGCGAAACATGAATTAGAAGATGCGGAAAACAATTACGATTTAGAAAGAGCGGCGGTTCTACGTCATGGCACAATTCCGCAATTAGAAAAGGAATTAGCTGAGCTAGAACGAAAAAATCAACTCGAACAAGGGAAAATGGTCCAAGAATCTGTAACGGAAAATGAAATTGCAGTAGTCGTTGGTCGTCTGACCGGTATCCCCGTTACAAAACTCGTAGAAGGTGAACGGGAAAAACTGATGAAGTTAAATGAGACACTTCACCAACGAGTAATCGGTCAAGATGAAGCCGTGAATGCAGTGAGTGATGCCGTGATTCGCTCACGAGCAGGTTTACAAGATCCGAATCGTCCGCTAGGTTCGTTCTTATTCTTAGGACCTACTGGGGTTGGGAAAACGGAACTCGCTAAAGCGTTAGCGGAAAATCTATTTGATGCTGAAAATCATATGGTCCGAATTGATATGAGTGAGTACATGGAAAAACATGCGGTTTCTCGTTTAGTCGGAGCACCTCCAGGATATATTGGCTACGAAGAAGGTGGACAGCTTACAGAAGCAGTACGCCGCAATCCTTATACGATTGTCTTACTCGATGAAATTGAAAAAGCCCATCCAGATGTCTTTAATTTGTTATTACAAGTACTCGATGATGGACGCTTAACGGATTCAAAAGGTCGCGTAGTTGACTTTAAAAATACCGTATTGATTATGACAAGTAACATCGGTTCCCAACTCTTATTGTCAGGTGTAACTGCGCAAGGGCATATTTCTGAAGAAGTGGAAGAGCAAGTGTTGCAAACGTTACGTGGACACTTCAAACCTGAATTCTTAAATCGGATTGACGATACCATTTTATTTACGCCACTAAGCTTAGAAGATGTAAAAGGAATCGTTGAGAAGATTATTAGTCACTTAGCAACACGTCTTGCTCAACAAGAAATCTATTTAACTATTTCGGATGCAGCCAAAACGTGGTTAGCGGAGAATTCTTATGAACCTGCGTATGGTGCGCGACCGCTTAGACGTTTCATTACGAAAGAAGTGGAAACACCGTTGGCTCGAGAAATCGTCTCTGGTCGCGTGATGCCTAAGACGGAAGTGACGATAGAATTATTAAATGACCAATTAGTATTTGAAAATCGACCGGTAGAAGAAGAATAACGCGATTAAACATGAACAAAGAACGAAATAGAAGTACACAAAAAAAGACTCGCTGGAAATATATTTGTTTCCAGCGAGTCTTTTTTATTGTGTGTAGCAATTACCTAGTAATCGAAATAAAAGAGTAGGAATTATATGCCGTCATTGATATCTGTCGTTTCGACTTCGATCGGAGACTCGATAATCGGAGTTGTATCTTCACCTAACCAATTCATTGTGATGATTTTGATAATGGCTGCGATTGGAACGGCAAGAAACATTCCTAAAATACCAAAGTACGCCCCACCAATCGTGATAGAAATAATGATGATAATCGGATTTAAATTCAACGCGCCGGCCATAATCCGGGGGCCAATAACATTACCATCAATTTGTTGAAGGATCGTTAATGCAATTAACACGGCAAATGCTAAACTAGGGCCACTTGTAAAGAGTGTAACGATTGCCACAAAGATTGAAGCGAAAATCGATCCAAAGTAAGGAATCATGTTCGCCAACCCTAAAATGATTCCTAAAGTAATGGCAAATGGGACGCCTAATACACTTAGAATAATCGACGATAAAAAGGCAATAATACAAGCATCTAAAAATTGAGAAGTAATAAATTTATAAAAGACTTTATTTGTCGTATGAATCCAATATTTACTACTACTAAAGGCTTTTTCCGGTAATAACTTACCAAAAAAACGATTCGTGAAATCTAGAATGGATTCTTTAAAAACCAGCACATAGATTGAGATAACGAATGTTAGAAAACCATTTAAGACAAGTGATGAGAGACCAAGTGATAATTGGCCAATTGAAGCTAATGATTGCGTCCATTGATTCAACATTTTTTCTAAAGAGAACGCACCTAAAAGCGAAGCGATCAGATCATCAATTGAAAATAGTTTTTCTAATCCATTAATTTGGATTTTCGAGGCTAGATCAATTAAGTAATTGATAAACGTTGGGAGTAATCCCATCAAATCAATGATATTACTAATAAGTAGCGGAATCATATAGTTCAACGCTAAGAACAGAAGGAGGATCAACACAATGTATAACAAGAGAACACTCAATCCGTGTTTATTTTTTTTGATAAATTGATTGTTAGATTTCGCTAATAAAGCTTTGATTCGCTCTTGTGCGCCGTTTAATAAATATGCCAAGGCAAATCCTAATATAAAAGGCGAAAGCACACTTACAAAGTTTTGAAGTGCCCCTAAGATTTCTTTGTAGTTGGTCACTACGCGATAGCCAATAATCACTAGCATTAAAAAGACAAAACGAATAATCCATTCATTCCAATTGACTTTAATTTTTTTCAAATGTCGTACCTCCGTATTTTTACTTCATCACCTAACAACCTATTATACTTGAAAAAAAGGCGAATGAAAACTACCAACGCAATGAATTTGACGAAAGGTGAGAGTGAATTGAAAAAAATGGAAGCTATTTTTGGGCTACTCAAACCATTTGATGGCTGCCTGGATGTTGATGTGGCGTATTTCATCGAAATCCACTTTTTCAGCATTAATGAAGAGTCCGCGATTATCATATCCTTGGATTTTCCCAATAACATCAGGATAATAATGACCATTGAGATCGCGGGCTTCTTTTTGAATACAGACTGCTACATTTTTTAAAACAGCACAGGCTACGATCTCATCGATTTCAAGGCTACTCATTTGTTTTTTTTGTGTAACAAGTGTATGTTCCTTTTTTTGAAACGCTTCTAACTGTGCCGTATGTTCGGCTAGATACATTCCAGCCCACTTCATGATTCCCCGATCGGTATAATTCTTGCCATAATTCATGTGAAAACCTCCTAATAATTAATATTTTTAACGGTTAGTGGCCGCCAATTTTTGTGGCACGACTCTTAGCGGTGGCACCTTCTAGTAATGAGCTAGCATACATTAAGCTACTAAATCCATATTTTTCTCTGATTTTATCTTGTAAATGATTGAGTTTTGCTTGATTGAGTTGCTCGTATGGATCCGTAAACAGATTAAGTTGAAGACTGATATCTTGAACGAGCTTCGTGCATCCCACGCTCACTTGTCTTACTGGTTTTCCTATTTGATACGAGGAATCAAACAAATAAAAAAGGTAGTGCGTCATTTCTTTTTGATCATTCGTTGCTGGAATCTTTAAATGTTTTGAAAATCCTTTTTCACGTTCTGTTTTAGAATACCCAATACTTAAGTAAAGACACTCTGTTTTAACATGTGATTGTCTTAAGCGCGAGGCCACTAAATCACTCATTTCTTGAATAATGACTTTAATTGTTGAACGATTATCATAATCAGTTAATAAAATCTGTGAATGACTCAAACTTTTGTCACTTGGCTGATAGATGTCTCCAATTTGGCTGCGATCAATTCCATTTGCATGAGCATGGAGTTGCACACCCAGCGCACCCATCGATTGTTTCAATAGATAAGGATTATAATGCGCAAGTTCCTCAACGGTTCGAATGCCTTTATCGAGTAGTCGTTTTTTTGTTTGATGACCAATACCCCAAAAATCGCTTAACTCTTTTATGTTCCAAACGGTTTGTGCGATTGTCTCATAGCGCCATTCCGCGATAGCATTTGCATTTTTTTTGGCCGCATTATCTAATGCAAGCTTTGCGAGTAACATGTTGTCTCCAATACCGATTGCCGTAGGAATACCCGTTTTTTTTAAAATTTGACGCATGATCGCTAGTGCAAAAAGTTTCACATCAGTGTGATGATAGAGTTTTTTGACATAATCATAGCGAATAAATAATTCGTCGATGGAGTAGACATGTATATCTTCGACCGGGACGTACTGTGTGATGGTTTCCATCATTTGTAAGTTCATCTCAATATATTTTTGCATTTGAGGAGGGGCGATGATTAAATCCGGATGATCAGGTAATTCGAATCGTCGAGTGACGTTGGAAATTCCGAGAACTTCCTTTGCTTTAGGGGAAGCAGATAAAATTAATCCCCCTGGGCGATCACCACCACTCATCACTACAAGCATCGTTTCTAACGGATTGAGTCCACGTAGCACAGCTTCACAACTTGCATAAAAAGATCGACAATCAATACAAAGATAATCACTTCGAGGCTCATCATCATAATTAAAATACATCGATTGTTCTCCTTTCGTTCGCTTATTACACTAATTATACGAACGTTTGTTCTGTTTGTGAAGGGGAACAAATAATTAAATCTTTAGAAGACAGAAAAAAGCCGTAGAAAATGATACATTTTCTACGGCAGAGAGATTCTTTTATTGTTGTTCGTTGAAATAAGCGAGGCAATCGTTTGATGGAGTCATTTCCCTTTTCGAATGATTGGTCAATAAGCAAACGATAGATTTTACTTGGGAAGGGGAAGTAGATTATCTTTTAGGCGCTCTATAGCCTGCGTTTTCTGCTTCACTAATGGTTTTAAACCATTGAGCCACATTTGTTGTTTTATGATAATACGTACTTCCTGGAAGATGATAAATTCCAGAATTGGAACCTTTAATCGTTCCTTGGTCATTCGCATCAACATACTGCGTTTCTTGTGATTGAGTAGTAGCTTCTATTTGTTCAGCTTGTACACTAGCATCCTCGGCAGCAATGCGATCTTGATCTTCATTTTGAGCAGCGATACGATCTTTCTCAGCTATTTCTTCTTCCGTGAGGCTTGAACCATCAGCATAATTTAATTCAACGCCGTCTTGAATATTGAAGATATACACGTTAAAGCGAATCGTATCATCATTGACGGATTTTGCCATTAAATGAACACCACGAGCTAACAGTTCATTATCTTTAAATATAGGAGTGACAGAGTAGCGGACGTAATTGTTTTTATCTTGTTCCAGGTAGTATTTAATATCCATTTCATGACGTAGCATTTCAGGATTGTTTAACTGAGTAGTACCTGTAATAAGATTCTTCCAGTTATCATTTTCGCCAGAAAGAGCAAATCCGATAAGATGAGTACGGTTGTAAAGATAGCTCTTACCTAATTTCTTGTTTTTCCATCCAGTAGGCTCGACATTCGAAATGTCCCCACGTTTTTCAGTAGGCATTAAATCTTGATTTAACATCGCTTCGGCAGATGTAGCACGATTTAACTTATCAAGATCTCCATACGTTTCCCAACTGCCGTTTTCTAATGAAAGGTCGAGAGGGCCGAAGATAGGCTCTTTGTCGTTTATTTCGATGGTTTGTGTACCGTCATATTCTAAATCGGTGAGCGTCGCTCTTAGGTCTTTTAATTTTGTATCAGACGATGACTGTTCTTCTTTTTGCTTAGCAGCTAATAATTCAATTTCTTGTTTTTCTTTTTCAATTCTTTCTTTTTCAAGCTTTTCTTTTTCTATCTTTTCTTGTTCTTTTGAATCTTCTTTTGAATCTTCTTTTGTTTCCGATGATACTAGCTCCGTATTATTAGCTTGTGCAGGTTTTTCAACAGGAGAGCCATCAGTCATTCCAATACCAACTATAGAAATAACAAAAGCAGCCGTAGAGCTTAAAGCGATGCGCTTAGCATCTTTTTTTCTTGGATTATTTCTCTTAACAAGATTTTTTACTCCGTGAAACCCTCCATAAACAACACCGCCCATACTCGCAAACATTAACAGCCCAAACAAAGTGTTCATTTTTTTCTCCTAGTTAATGTGATTAATTTATTGAATAATAATTGATAGTTTAAAGATTTATTTTAATCTAATTAATTCATTAATTATTTTTTCTTCTAGTTCTTTTTGTTGAGTAGCTGTTAGGTTGTATGAAGTTCTAATTACAAGCGTTCCAATAGTTGAATGCGATCCTGGCGATAGCATTCCTACGTCAAAAGCAGATAAATACATATTTCTTCTCTCCGCTTCGTCAACAGTAGGGTATACTTCGATTGATCCTCCAGCAACTGTCCCTTTATCTATTACATCTCTTCCGGATACTTCTCTCTGATCTATTTTATCGCTAGCAAAGAAGATGGCGGATGTATAACCACCAGCTTTATTTAGCTGACCATTAGGATCGTTATCCTCGGTAACGGCTTTTATTTCAATAATATCTTCGATGGGCTCTAATCTTGAGATTACAAATTCTTCAGAAGGGTTTGTTAATTGCTCTAGCTGGCTTATACTTAACAAAACATCTTCTGTTTTTGCGTTTAGATTATTTATAATAGAGGTGTAATCTTTAATGGGTGACAACTGTTTTGTTGCATTATCGATATCTATTTTTTTCTTTGGTAATTCAGGAACAATCACTATTGAATCTTTAGCAACAGAAATTTCACTTTCTAGTTCAGTAATCAAGTCTTCATTTAGAGCTTTTTTATCAGATTTTATAACCAATTCTGAGTTTTCAATATTTTTTTCTAATTCATTATTATTATCTAATACAGATTTTTTTACTAATTCAAAAGCTTTAACGGAATTATCGTAAGGGACTTTAATTTGTGTATACCAATATCCTAAACCTCCTAACAAAACAACTGCAATAATGGCAATCGAAATAACAACTTTCTTATTTTTCATTTGAAACCTCCTGTTTTTAATTAATTTAATATTATAAATAATGATATTTCATGCGAATTGTCTATTCAACTGCCTGAAAAATCACTGGGAGAGTTTGGGTTATATCGTCCCCATCTAATACTGTTACAATATACTCTTTTACTGAATAGGAATCATTTCCTAACATAACACCCGCTATTCTCCCGTCGTTAACAGAGAAATTCCCTGTGTTACTACCGCTAGGAGTGACTCTGTATCTTCCAGCATCAATATCAACACCCACAGTAAAATCCCCAGCAGGCAATTTTATTGGTTTTGATTTTAACTCTACTATTCCTTTTTGGAGCCTTTCTATTTCCTTGTTTTTATTATTGATATCAAGAGTTAATGATTCAACACTTTCTGTTTTTGAGTCTATTTCCGACGTAAGGGTACTGACTTCTTTTTTTAAAGAATCTTTTTGATCTATTAGCTTTTTTGCTTCTTCTAAATCATTTCTTTTATTATCTGTATCAAGCTTTAAACTCTCTAACATTTTTTCAGAGGTTTCGATATTTTTTATTAGATTATTATATTTTTCTTCTGCTATTTTAATTGTTACAATTTCATCGTTTAATTCAGCTTTTGCTTGAGTTGAGCCGATGAAAAATGCTCCTCCAATCAACGCAATAGAGATTCCGCATACCACAAGTAATTTCTTATCCATTCTCATTCTCCTAACTGTTTTATTATTTAACCATCATTACAATGATTTCATTTATTTTCGTAGTAAAAAACAACGTTAGATAATTTATTTTTTAACCCATTGATTTTAGATAAACTCCGAATAGATTCCACTTCTTCAAAACTTAACTCACTATCAAAGTCTTCATCTTTACCTTTGAATCGAATATTTATCTCGGTAGCGTTATTGAATTTCTCCGCAAATGAATCTGTTTGGTATCCACCAGTTATTATTTCTTCTATCATTCCATTGTCTAAAACATTCCTAATAGGAGAGGTATCTGAAACTTCAACATTTTCTTTATCGTTAATTGTGAAAATAACTTTGTTTGCAAACAACCAGTCGTTTTTAATAAATCCTGAATCTAAAACTAAAAATCCACTATCATTTATATACGGAACAACTAACGTATTTTCCGATATATTATTTTTATTTTTATAGTAAAGCTTGTTTTTGAATTCAATCTTATCTTCATCCACGAATAGGTTCTCGATAATTTCTTTTTTATCTTCGTCGCTCAATAAAGACAATAAAGAATAGCTAAAATCATTTTCATTAGGTTTATTTGTATTTATAAATTTTTCGATATACAAAGAGAGATCTTTAAAGCGAAGTTCGAAAATCATTTTTTTTACATCATTTAAACGATTTATATCAGAAAGGAAATCATCCGGATTTAAATCTTTATATAACGAGAATGTCTTGTGGCTATCTATTACTTTAAAACCTGCTGCATATCTGCCATCGCCAAAATCTTCTGCTAGTTCACCAATATTAGAAAGTAAATTAGAAGGAATTTCATTTTTGATTTTATCAATAATGTTTAATATTGTTTTTTAGCACTATCGTTACTACTATCAGCGAAAAGAATAGCTGAGAATGAAGTATCGTTGTCTTTTTCGAAAGATAAAACCATCTTTATTGTACCTAAATCATTTTGGTACGTCTTGGCTACAATGCCGTTCTCTTGTTCAAAATCTTTTTGAAAGGATATATCACTATCTGTTTCTTGAGTAAATATATTAAGGATGTCAGTCGTACTTATTCCAAGATTTTTAGGTTTAGTAAGATCTTCTTCTACCATTTTTTTTGCTTTCTTGAATTCTGCATCTATGTCATAAACAGAAGAAAGAGACGTAATTTCTTCTTTATTAGTGAGTTCATTTTGATTATTCGTATCACAACCTACCAAAAATAAAACGCTTAATCCTAATATCAATAACTTTTTCATTTTATCCCTCCATTAAATAATATTGAGAAAAAGTTCACAAAAATCTCTCAAAAGACTTCGGTAAACCATAATATCTTAAAACATCATATTTTCCTGTTACAAAATCTTCAATGTGACTACCATCAACAAGCAACTTTGTAGCAAAATAATTTGCTTCTTTTTCTATCTTGTATTCTGATACTAAGTTGCTATGAGTGAGGGTGGGGGTGTTTTCGTTAGGGTGGCACATAGCGTGCCCAAGTTCATGGGCGCACGTTACTAATCGTTCTGTTGCATTTAAACGAGAATTGATATGAAGAAACTTAATTCGTTTATAGTGATTGTAATAGCCATATATTTCCCCTAAATCTTCTTCGACAACGAAAATACCCATGTTTTTCGCAATTTTATAAGGATCTCGTGTTTCATGATGCGAGACCAACATTTCGATTTTCTTGTCGATAGAATCAATAACCATAAGCTGACCCCCTTTTGAATAGTAGATTAATCTCGGTGTTTCTTAGGTGTAAATTTCTTTTTCGATTCCATTTTTGCGATACGCAGAGATTGTTCAAGTGAAGCGATGAGTAGTTTTCTTGTTTCTTTGTCTACTTCACTTGAATCCTTCGAGAAGAGCAATCCGTTCCCTGAAAGATCGTTAATCATTTTTTCAAGATCGTTTGCGATGTCTCGTTCATTTTTATCATTAAGTTCATAGTATTTTTTGTTTGGAGATCTACCTCATAGGTAATTATTTTCTTGGAGTACTAAATTATAGAATATATAAAAAAAGACCACTTTCAAATTGTGCACGCTGATACGCTTCTTTAAAAGTGGTCTTATTTTTTGTAGCTTACAACTTAATTCTTCCACAAAATTTTTCAATGGGGGAAGAATGGGGGGAGATTCACTGAAAACAGCTAAAATATTTCAGTCTTTTTCAAACAAACGCTGATTCAAAAGCCTAGGCATCGTCATCCATTTTCAGAACGGCCATGAAGGCGTCTTGAGGGACTTCTACTGAACCGATTTGTTTCATTCGTTTTTTCCCTTGTTTTTGTTTTTCTAATAATTTACGTTTACGAGAGACGTCTCCGCCATAACATTTTGCTAGCACGTTTTTACGTAATGCTTTAATGTCTGAACGAGCAACAATTTTTTGTCCAATGGCTGCTTGGATAGGTACTTCAAATTGTTGACGCGGGATTAGTTTTCTTAGTTTTTCAACGATTGCTTTTCCTCGTTCGAAGGAGAAGTTACGGTGAACGATAAAGCTTAACGCATCGACTTTTTCGGCATTTAACAAGATATCCATCTTGACTAAATTACTTGGACGATAGCCAGAAATTTCATAATCAAGTGACGCATATCCTTTTGTACTGGACTTTAATTTATCAAAGAAGTCATAAACGATTTCAGATAATGGAATATCGTAGATAACATTGACACGAAATTCATCGAGGTAATCCATTGTAACAAAATCGCCACGTTTTCTTTGAGCGAGTTCCATTACAGCACCGACGTACTCATTTGGCACCATGATTTGGGCTTTAACGTAAGGTTCTTCCACGTTTTCAATGCGTACTGGATCCGGGAATTCAGCAGGGTTATCAACGACGACCGTGCTTCCATCGGTTAAGTTGACATGATAGACAACGGACGGGGCAGTCGTAATCATATCTAAATTAAACTCACGCTCTAAGCGTTCTTGGATAACATCCATATGCAACAGACCTAAGAAACCACAGCGGAAACCAAATCCAAGTGCTTGAGAAGACTCTGGTTCAAATTGTAACGCCGCATCGTTTAATTGTAGTTTTTCAAGTGCTTCTCTCAGATCATTGTATCGTGAGTTATCGATAGGATAGAGACCACAATAAACCATTGGCGTCATTTTACGATACCCTTCGAGTGCTTTTTCTGCGGGATTATTGGCAAGTGTAACGGTATCACCGACTTGAGTATCTTTAATCGTTTTAATTGCAGCTGTGACATAACCCACGTCACCAACCATTAAGTAGTCACGCTCAACGGCTTTTGGTGAAAAGACACCAACTTCTGTCACATCAAACGTTTTGCCGTTACTCATCAATTGAATTTTATCACCTGGTCGGACGACACCATCAATGACACGAATATTTAAGACAACACCACGATAAGCATCATAGATAGAGTCGAAGATTAAAGCTTTTAAAGGCGCATCAACGTCTCCGGAAGGGGCAGGAACTTTTTCAACAATTTGTTCCAAAATTTCTTCAATTCCAATACCGGCTTTAGCACTGGCTAATACTGCTTCACTAGCATCAAGTCCAATCACATCTTCAATTTCTTTTCTGACTCTTTCAGGATCAGCCGCAGGTAAATCGATTTTATTAATGACTGGTAAAATTTCCAAGTCGTTGTCTAACGCGAGGTAAACGTTCGCTAAAGTCTGTGCCTCAATCCCTTGCGCAGCATCAACGACTAAAATCGCTCCTTCACAGGCAGCTAAACTACGAGAAACTTCGTAGGTAAAGTCGACGTGTCCGGGGGTATCGATTAAGTGGAATGTATACGTTTCTCCGTCTTTTGCAGTATAATTAAGTTCGACCGCATTTAATTTGATCGTAATACCACGTTCTCTTTCTAAATCCATGGAATCAAGCAGTTGCGCTTGCATTTCACGCGAAGTCACAGTAGCGGTTTGTTCCAAAATACGGTCTGCTAGTGTAGACTTTCCATGGTCAATATGAGCAATAATCGAAAAGTTTCGAATCAACTGCTGGCGTTTTTTCATTTCATCTAAAGTAGTCATTCATTTATTCCTCATTTCTATTAGTCAGCTCTTTCATTATACCAACGAAAGAATGAGAATAAAAGCCTTTTGTTATAACATTCGTTTGAAAAAGATAAACAATTGATGGAGTTTTTGTTATACTATAAAAAAAGTATCAATGGAGTGAACGTAGATGGAGCGAAAATTTGCTGAAGGATTAGAAATTAGAGTCTTAGAAGAAAAAGATCTCAATCAATTTAACGAATTATTAAGTTATGTTTTCCAAATTACAGAATCCGATATTGAAGAGAGTGGTTATGCTGATAAGAGAGAAATGATCAAATCTAAAAAACCAATTTTATTGTATTCCAAAGTTTTTGGTTGGTTTGATCAAGATCAGTTGATTTCACAAATTGCCATTTATCCGTGTGAAGTGAATATCCATGGGAAACAATACAAAATGGGCGGCATCACCGGCGTGGGTACCTATCCGGAATATGCTAGACAAGGATTAATCCTGGAACTGGTGAAAGTGGCTTTAGAGAGTATGCGTGCGGAGAAACAATGGATTTCTTATTTATATCCGTATAGTATTCCTTATTATCGGGCTAAAGGATGGGAAATCATGTCGGATAAATTATCATTTAGCATTCGCGATACCCAGTTACCGAAACACGTGAACGTTTCAGGAACAGTTGAAAGACATGTCGTTGATCATGTAGATGTTATCCACGTTTATCAGCAATTTGCCGAAAAAAATCACGGTGCTTTAAGTCGAACGGATTTCCACTGGGAAGAATATTGGCGTTATGAAAATGAAGAAGAACGAACTGCAGCTGTTTATTATGATGCATCAGGTGTTGCAAAAGGGGTTCTTTTTTATTGGGTAGCCGAAGAAGTTTTTCACGTGAAAGAAATGTTTTATTTAAACCAAGAGGCAAGAAATGGGCTATGGAATTTTATTGGGGCTCATTTTTCGATGGTTTATCGCATTGAAGGCGATATTTATAAAAACGAACCATTATCTTTCTTACTTGAAGATAGTAAAATTAAAGAAACGATTGAACCGTATTACATGGCTCGAATTGTCGATGTGGAAGAATTCTTAAAAGTCTTTCCGTTTAAGTCTTTTAAAAGTTCGTTTCATTTTGTTGTCTCTGATCCGTTAGCGGAGTGGAATCGTGGTGTTTTTGGATTGCGTTGGGATGAAGAAACGAATCAAGTAGAAGTTCTTCGTGAGGCAATTGGTGAAGCGGTGCATCTTGATATTCAAACGCTCACTTGTTTGTTAATGAATTATCGTAGGGCAGCTTATTTGTCACTTGTTGAGAGGATTCAAACGAGCAAAAGCACGTTGCGGATATTAGAAGAAATTATCCCTGATAACACGCCATATTTCAGTGACTACTTCTAATGAAAGACTTATCTGACGATTAAAAGACCTTTTA
The DNA here is from genome assembly GCF_051713805.1 of Enterococcus sp. DIV1314a. Lineage (NCBI taxonomy): Bacteria > Bacillati > Bacillota > Bacilli > Lactobacillales > Enterococcaceae > Enterococcus > Enterococcus sp. DIV1314a. Next base: position 2,048,775 of record NZ_JBIOQP010000001.1, read on the forward strand.
AAAATGGGGACATGAAGGAGAAAAAAGATGAATATTTATTTTGCAGCACCGATGTTTGCCGAAAGCGAACGATTGTATAATACCTTTATTGTTGAGGAAATTCGGAAAGCTTATCCACAATTAGCAATCTATCTCCCACAAGAAAATTTAGCGATTAATGACAAAACAGCTTATGCTAATAGCGAAATGATCGCTCTGGCAGACACGAATAAAATTCTCGAAAGTCAATTAATGATTGCTGTTTTAGATGGTTTAGCCATCGATCCAGGTGTGGCTTCTGAAATCGGAGTCGCTTATGCTAAAGGGATTCCGATTATTGGGTTATATACGGATTCTCGTCAACAAGGAGGAACACATCCTAAAAAAATTGCGGCTTTAAATGAAATTGCTGAAAATCAATTCCATTATTTAAATCTTTATACAACCGGTCTCATCAAGTTAAATGGTGAAATTGTTTCTGACAAAGAGGCGTTGTTACAGGCCTTAGAACAAAAAATATAAAAAAGAAAAGACTCGATGCTTATTGATAAAAAGCATCGAGTCTTTTTTCGATGATCGTCAAGTCATTCGCGGAAAAAATCGGTTCTACTAAAATGATTTTTTCTTTTTTAAAAAAATGAGTATCATGATACGTTGTGATAATAAAATCAGCGTTTTCTTGGTTTTGTGTGAAAGTAATGTGGTATTTTCCGGATAATGAACTGGCGATTTTGGAAGCAATCCATTTTTCAAGTGTCGGCATGAGATGTGTATCCACAAAGAGCGTAACTTGCGGTAAATAGTGATTCCACGCTACAAAATTTTCACAAATCAATAAAGCATTTACTTGAGCATGAAGCAAGTTAAAGAAGGGGTGGAGCTTGGCATAATCTTGCCAAAAATCGGAAAAAATTTGAAAATAGTGTTGATAAGATATTTCTAAGGTTTTTAAAATGCTTAAGGTATACGTACTGGAAAAAATATAATTTACTTTTAAAAGTCGAATTGTTATATATTGACGTAATAGTTCCTGATATAGCATATCTTCTTGTTCTGTTTGTAAAGGCGAAAAATAGGTTTGAAAAAGTATTTTCCAGTCAAGAAAAATAGCATTTTTACGAAAAGAACGTTTAAAAGACTCTTCGATTCCAAGAGAGACGGTCGTAAAAGGCATGCTATATATTGTTAGTATCAAGAACCCCCAATCATTTTCGTCCCAGTGAAGTAGAAAGTATGGTTTTTTAGGAAACCGAATCGCTTGTAGAAGAACATTTTCGTCATTTTGGAAAATGATTTTACGGGAACGTTTGATTGCTTGTTCATTCACAAATGAAATAATAGCGATTGTCTCGAGATAATGATAACTGCTAGGGAGCTTTAAGTAATCTATTATTTTAGCTGCCTGTTTTAAATAAAAAGTGGAGTTTTCAATCCAATTTATAGTAGAAAATTGTCGATGTGCCAGTGACAACATTGAAACCAAGAGGGAGCGTCTTCGTTTTTCACTTCCAAATAATTTCATTTGATGCGAGACAGTAATATGTAAATCATACTCATTGATAAAGTGATTGATCCCTGTAATCTTTCTGCGCAGTTGAGAAAGGCTGATTCCTAACTCATGACATAAATCTTCGGTGTTAAACAAGTCTTCATAAATAAATTTTTGACTAATTTGATAGGGAAGCTCTTTAGTAATAAGACGCTCTATTATTTTTTGGAGAGTGGTTGTTTCACGGATTAGTTCAATTCCGTTTCGACGATCAATAATTAGTTGTACTTCTTCTTGTAGGTAACAATTCTTAATTTCTTGTTGCAATTCATGACATTTTTTTTGAAGTGTTGAAAGACTGATTTGTGGGAAGGCAACAAGTATTTCATGAAAATAAAGTGCCCCCGTATGGTTATCTAGTAATTCTAATAAATCAATTTTTAGCCAGACATCTTTTGTCATTCGAAACAAAACGATATAACCACCTTTATAGTTAAAATTAATAGTATATGATGCGATTCACTTAAAGTATCGGCTACTCGAGTAATAGTTTAAGTAACTGATTGTATTTAGAAGTCTTGATTACTTGTTAAAATAAAAAAGTTATTTTATAGACTTTTAAACCATGTTCTTAAGAAGATTAAGGCTAATAAAAAAAGTATTGATAACAGAAAGTGATATCTGTTATCAATACTTAAAAATGGCATTGGTAATATGACTAGGTGGATAAAAAAAGACTACCGCGGGGGTTGATTATTAAATTTTGCTTGTTGTTGTGTCGCAGTTAATTCAATGATTGCTTCCTCATCAAGAAAGGCTTTTTTCGTAAGGTGTTCAGGATTCACGTCCGCATCTTCTAAGTCGACATCCGGTGATTCATCTAAATTTAGTTCTTTTTCCATCTTATCTAATTTTGCAAAAGGACGTTCTTCTCTTGTTTCTTCCGCTAATTTATTTAAGCGTTCTGTAGAATCAGGCATCATTATTTCCTCCTTCAAAATAAATTCATGGTACACTTGTATTCTATCAAGAAAATGGTCATTACGCAAAGAAAGAGCTTTCATAATCGTTGTCTTTTTTCTTACTTTCTTCTTTTGATAAGATGTGCTATCTTTTTTTAGAAGGAGGAGCATTATGAGAGGAAATACGATCAGACCCTTTACGACGCAAGAGATTGCTTTTTTATCATTGCTGACAGCTGCTTGTGTGGTGGGGCGCTTAATGTTTCAATTTATTCCGAATGTACAACCGATGACGACGCTACTGATTATGATTACCTTGCATTTTGGCTTTTCGCGAGGTGTGATCGTCACTGTGCTTTCGCTTTTGATTACGAATTTTTATTTAGGGATGGGAGTCTGGACTTTTTCGCAGATTACAGGTTTTTCCCTGATTCTCTTATTTGCTTGTTTGTTAAATGCCATTCCCTTTTTCAAACGTTTTATTTGGCTTCAAGCGATTTATAGTTTGCTGGCAGGTTATCTCTACGGCTTCGTTTTAGCGGTGATTGATACGCAAATTTACGGGTTGACTAATTTTTGGGCGTATTACCTTGCAGGTCTTTCATTTGATACGTTGCACGGATTAGGGAATTTTGTTTTTTATATTCTGCTAGCACCGGTCTTTCAACGTCTCATGAATAACAAAAATAACCAAAAGAACAGGCTATGACAACAGTCATAGCCTCTCATAGTGCTACCCACGAGTAGTCAAGATTTGTGCTTTTAGAGAAATTCGTAGTACTATTTGTTTGGATTTCGTATTCGTTTCTTAGCACAAAAAAACTTTTGTTGTACCATCATTTATTTCCGTCGTGGATTTTTAAAGGTCTCAAATGCTTCAGTAATTTCAAGCAAGACTTCTGGATCAGTTTCTTTGGCTTGTAATTGTTCGAATAAACCAATCGTTTCCTTTGGATCACGTTTGGTCAGTTCAGTGATTGCCCAAACGGCTGTCCCACGAATGACTGGTCGTGGATCGTCTAGACAGTTAATGATGGCTGGTAGTGATTCCCGACCGCCTAAATTGGCTAAGGCAATCAGCGCATTTCTTTGGAGTGGTTTTTTACCACGCCACGATCCGGCAAGTCGTCCAAATTGCGCTTTAAATTCTCGATTAGAAAGCGTTAAAATCGGTTCAAGCTTTGGAAAAACTTCGTCGACAACAGGTTCCATTTCTGGATGAAAGTGAGAATCAATTCCTTGATTATAGGGACAAACAAGCTGACAAATATCACATCCGTAGAGCACATTTCGTGTTTTTTTACGAAACTCACGCGGCATCATTCCTTTGGTCTGCGTTTGATAAGATAGACATAGCTTGGCGTTCATTCGACCATCCCCTAAGAGGGCTTTCGTTGGACAAGCGGTAATACAACGCGTGCAATCACCACAGCCATTTGGGACCGGTTCGTCAGGTTCAAATTGAATATTGGTCGTAATTTCACCGAGGTAAACGAAAGAACCAAATTCTTTGGTAATCAATAAACCATTCAGTCCAATGAAACCTAACCCTGCACGTTGGGCGACAGCCACATCGACATATTCTCCAGTATCGACTTGCGGTGAAAAACGCCATTTGTTTTTTTCTTCTTCGGAACTTGCTTCACTTTCGATATAAGCAACCAACTTTTTGAGTCGATCTTGCAAAATCGAGTGATAGTCTTCCCCCCATGAAGCTCGGGCAAACTGACCACGCTTCACATCGCGCGGGACTTCCCCGTGGAATTTATTCGGATACGCTAAGGCAATCGAGATAATGCTTTTGGGTTGTTCAAACGTTAACTCGGGATACAGACGCTCGTCAATGTTTTGATGTTCGAATCCCGAAGTAAAGCCTTTTTCTTTTTGTTCCATTAAGGACTCTTTTAAATGATCAAAGGGTTCAGCTGTCGCAAAGCCAATTTTATCAATTCCTAATTCTTTGCTTTTTTGAATAATTTTTTCTTTTAAGCTCAACAAGTCAAGCACCTCCAAAGCGATTCTTTTTTCTACTATAGCATATTTTTTTGGTTTGTTTCTAGTCCACAAGAAAGGTATACTAAAATGTAAGAATAGAAGTAGGGAGTGTCAAGTATTGGAAAATTTAGCACTTTTAGAAAAATTATCTTTTGAACGGATTGCCGGTTCAAAGGAAGAGTACCGTGCGGCGATGATTATCAAAGAGGAAATTGAGAAAATGGGTTTGAATGCGACGCTCGAGCCGTTTGAAATTGAATTTCCTGAAGAAGTCACGGCTACTTTTGAAATCACCGCACCTCAAAATCAAAGCTTTGAAGTCACGGGTGTTGGAATGGCAGGTGTCACAAAAGGCTTAGAAGCGCCTTTTTATTACGGGCAAGATTTAGATGAAATTAGTTTAAGTCAAATGAAAGGCAAAATCGTTTTATTTAATGGGGCGTTGCGCTATGACTCGTATAAAAAAATTATTCAAGCCGGTGCGGTAGGTTTTATTACCTTTAACGGAAGTGTTTATGACGCAGAAATCGAAGTAGAAGATCGTTACTTACGGCCGAAGTTGCAAGAATTAGGGAAAATACCTGGTGTCACGATGAGTATTCATGATGCTCAGACACTTGTCAGATTGAATCCTGCGACAGTAAGACTAACGGTTAACGCAAAAGAAAGTACGCGTACTTCACACAATCTTGTCGTCACATTACCGGGTGATATCGAGGATGAAATCATTTGTTTTTCTGGACACTATGATTCTGTTCGCCATTCTAAAGGTGTCTATGATAACGCGACAGGTGCACTCGCTGTGTTAGATTTCTTAAAATACTTTAGTCAAAAGAAACCGAAAAGAACGTTGAAATTTCTTTGGTTAGGTACGGAAGAACGTGGATTGATTGGTGCAACACAGTACGTGAAAGCACATCAAGAGACCATCGATCAGTATAAATTAAATATTAATTTAGATATGCTTGGTGTTGTGTTAGGAAAGGATATTGCCTGTGTGACGGGTGAAGAAGCCATTACTAACTATATTGATTTTGTTGCAAAAGAGTTAAATTTCGCCATTAAAACATCAACAGGCGTTTATCCAAGTGACTCGACACCTTTTGCCGACGGTGGAGTCCCTGCCATTACGTTTGCGCGAGGGGCGGTTGTAGGCGGTGCCCAAATCCATTCTAAAAAAGACGTGATTGATTTTATTAGTGTCGAAAGCTTTAATCAGACCGTTGAATTTATCCAAGCGTTTGCTAGTCGTGTAATTGAAGCGGAAGTTTGTCCGATTCCTTCCACGATGCCAAAGAAAATGCTTGAAGAATTAGATGACTACTTAATGCGGAAAATCGCAGAATAAAAAAATGACTAGTTCTTTAGAATGAAAAATGATAGAATAATGAAATTAATAAGAAAAATTCTAAGGAGTTGAAAATGATGCCTCTATTATATCAAAGTACACGAGATGAAAAAAATATTGTGACGGCTTCAGAAGCGATTTTACAAGGACTCGCTACAGACGGAGGTCTCTATGTCCCGACGCAATTTCCAGATTTACATTTGGACTTTGCGAAACTGGCTACCCAAACATATCAAGAAGTAGCAGAATTCATTTTACAAGCATTTCTAACGGACTTTACCGCCGAAGAAATTAAAGCCTGTGTTGCAGGTGCTTACGATGCGAAATTTGACGATCCGGTCATTGCTCCGCTTGAAAAAAAGGGCGATAGTTACTATTTGGAACTATTTCATGGTCCAACATTCGCCTTCAAAGATTTAGCGTTATCTATTTTGCCGTATTTAACGACAACGGCTGCTAAAAAAAATCAAGTAGAAAAAGAAATCGTGATTTTAACAGCGACGTCTGGCGATACAGGGAAAGCCGCGATGGCTGGCTTTGCCGATGTTTCTGGCACACGAATCATTGTGTTTTATCCTGAAAAAGGCGTTAGTAAAATTCAAGAGACACAAATGATTACCCAAAAAGGGGCAAATACCCATGTGATTGCGGTAAAAGGGAATTTTGACGATGCTCAAAGCGCCGTAAAAGTGATGTTCAATGATACCGAATTAAAAGAAAAATTAGCAAAAAATAATCAACAATTTTCTTCTGCGAATTCAATGAATATTGGACGTTTACTGCCCCAAGTTGTTTATTATGTTTATACGTATGCTCAACTAGTGAAGAGCAACGAGATTACCATTGGTGAACCAATCAACGTTTCCGTACCAACAGGGAATTTTGGGAATATCTTAGCTGCTTATTACGCTAAGAAAATTGGTGTGCCGATTAATCAATTGATTTGTGCTTCAAACACGAATAATGTCTTAACGGATTTCTTTACAACAGGCGAGTACAATCGCAAACGTCCTTTCTACTTAACCACATCGCCATCGATGGATATTTTAGTTTCAAGTAACTTGGAGCGCCTGATTTACCATTTGAGTGGTGACGATGCGAAACAAACGAAAGAATGGATGGACGCACTTCTTGTCGATGGTCAGTACCAAATTTCATCCACAATGTTAGCGGAATTAGCTGAGTTTTACGGCGCTTTTGCAACAGAGAAGGAAGTTGAAGAAACGATTACTTCCGTCTTTAAAGAAGAGGCGTATGCGATTGACCCTCATACCGCAGTCGCTAAAAGTGTCGCTATAAAGTATCAAGAAGAGAAGGGAAGTCCATTAAAAATGGTGGTGATTTCAACAGCTAGTCCGTATAAATTCCCACGAATCGTTGTCGAAGCGATTACTGGACGCGTCTCAGAGGCGGATGATTTTACTTTAGTCCATCAACTAGAAGCATTAACAGGAATTGCGTTACCGCAAGCTGTCAAAGAACTAACGGATTTGCCAATTTTACATACGCAAGTCGTTGAAGTCACAGAAATGCAACAAGCGGTTGAAAGGATCTTACATCTCTAAATTTTAGTCAAAAAGATTCAAGCGAGAACACTCGCTTGAATCTTTTTTATTGAAATCAAATATCTGACATTGAAAGAAGTAAATCTGACTCTTTCATAATCATTTTTTCAATCCACTGATCGATTAGGAGTAAATCGTTGCTCGTTAAAAGCGGATCAATAATAATTTGTGGCGTTTCATAACACTCCTCTGCAGGTAATTCAAAGGTTGTAATAATCAAATCTGCTTGTTGGAAATCAGTAATAAAAACAAAATCATATTTTGTTTTAAACTGGCTTTTCAAGCGATTGGCTAAATAGTAATTAAAATGACTGGACACCTCGGAATAGACCGCGATTTTAACAGAGTAGAGCTGCGTATCGAGCGGGGAAAAGTAAGAAGCCAACATCAAACTTGTAAATTTAAAAGAATTACTATCCTACCGTTTTCCCAGTCGCAAAAGCAGAACAGTTAACAGTCGATCCCGGTGGAAAAACAACGTTTACAGGATTACCATTAATCTCTAGTGTTAAAGATGCCGCGTACTTATTTGTTGAAACAACTACACCAGATAGTCCAACCATTATTGAAAAAGCAGCACCCTTTATTTTAGCAATGCCAATCTACACCGCAATGGGCAGTGCCGGTCAATTAAATACAGATATTCATGTCTATCCAAAGAATGTTAGCGCAGAAAATATCAAAGAAATGACCAATGTTGATGTGTTTGGCAGTGTAACGATTAATGGAAAAGAATATCCGAATGTTCAAATTGGCGATGTGTTAAGTTACAAACTTACCATTCAAATTCCAACTAACATTGGAACCAGAACGAGTTTTGTGATTAAAGATACACCAGGAGTAGGGATGGCCGTGGCTAATCCAGAAAATCTAGTGGTTACCGGATTAACTTCTCCGACAGATTACACGGTGACTATCTCACCGACAAGAAATGAATTAACGATTAACTTAGTACCAGGTAGTACTAATGTGAAAGCCTTAGCGGGCGATGCATTGGTAATTACTTACAATATGGTACTAACCGAAGATGCCGTACCTGATACCATCAAAGTGAGGAGCAGTACGCCAGTCAACAAGCACAACTCGCTGAGGCTAATCGAAAATTAGCGGAAACAGGGATTCATTTTACGACAGATCCTTTTGAAGATAATGCGGGGGGCGTCTTTCAAAGGAGCAATATGACAAGCATGTGATTGGACAAGTGAATATCCCTAAGTTGGCGATTGAAATCCCACTTTTTGATACGACCACTCCGAATTTATTCGAAGTTGGCGCTACCGTCATTAATGGTACGTCTTTTCCAGTTGGCGGGCCTGGAACACACGCGGTCATTTCTGCGCATCGAGGGTTACCAGAGCGTGAGTTGTTCACGAATTTACCAAAATTAAACAACGGGGATCTGTTTTTGTTGGAAGTTTTGGGCGAGACGTTAGCGTATGAAGTCATCAGTAGTGAGGTAGTAGAACCTAACGAGACGTCCTCCTTAAAAATCATTGACGACCAAGACTTGGTGACACTCGTGACCTGTACACCTTATATGATTAACTCGCATCGGCTATTAGTAACGGGTAAACGAGTACCCTATACACCAGAAATCAAACAAGCCATTCAAAACGGTGATCGTTTCCGTCGATTCAAGCAGTTTGCGATTTTAACAGGAGTGAGCATGATTGTTGTATTAAGTTTGTGGTTACTAGTTCGAGTGATTCGCAAAGAGGCACTTCGTCGAACGCGTTTTGATTTAGCGATTCAATTGAACTCTGATCTAGCTAACACACAAAAAGCGATTCAATTGTACAATCGACAGGGAAAAAAACCTTTGATACGTGATCATCAACCGTTTATTCGAACGACGGATACTTCTGGGAAAGCAATCTTTAAAAATTTGCCAGGAGGACTGTATCAAATCGCAATTGAATGGGAAAAGCAAAAAATAAAAGTTGGCATCAAGAAAAAAGGACAAGCAACAAAAATTTATTCGAAAAAACAACGCAATCAAAAACCATCACCCGTCAGTGTTCTGATGGGGACCTAACAAAAAAAAGGAAGAGACTGATGAAAATCTCTTCCTTTTTTCAGTTAGGTTACTTTTACCGTGAGATTAAATTGACTTGCATGGATAAAACGAATCGTAGGCATCGCTTCATCTAGAGTCAGTTGAATAAAATCCGAATTAATTTTTTTGATATCACGGATACGTTGTTGATGTTCATCTAGAATAATGACTTGTTGGTTAGGATACTCTTTTTCTAGCTGATTGAACTGTTCGATTAACGCGTTAATCATTCCTGTTGCTTTGAAATTATCTGCATATTCAGGCATAAAGACACTTCCTTTTATTTGTTTTTTTCTTTCTTTATTGTCATAATGGTTAATGGTAATGTTAATGTGATATAACCAATCACACTAATGATAAAATAAGACAAGAGAGCATTGTCAACCTTTAATAAATTTGTAAGGGGAACCGCGATAACAATTGATAAAAAATATAAAACGAATAACTGAACAAACCGTTTGATAGACATTCCCTAACCTTCTTTGCACAATAATACTATTATTGTAACGGAAAAATAAAAAAAGTAAAAATAATCTTTTTCATAAAAACTTGATAGCTATCAAGTAAAACGATGAAGAAGATGAGTATACTTAAGAAAAGAGAAGAAGGAGTGTTAAAGGATGCAAAAAATTATATTACAATTAGAAGAATTGGTTTGTCCATCATGTTTACAAAAAATTGAAGCTGCTGTGGGGAGAATTGAAGGCGTGTTGCAGTTTAAAGTTCTTTTTAACGCAAGTAAAGTAAAAGCGGAGATTGATCCTAGCAAAACATCAGCGGAGGAAATTGGCAGCGCAATCGAGTCAATAGGATTTAATGTACTGAGTCAAAAAATTAAGTAAAACGGAGGATGAAGAATGTTGAGCGACCATTTATGCGTAACGGTTGTGCCATTATTTAATCACTTGGCACTAGAAGAACAACGATTAATTAACCAAGTAGCCTTTCATAAGGTTTTTGAAAAAGGTGAGCAAATAATCACGCCTGATAGTGAAGATCGCTTAGCCATTGTAGCCCGTGGTTCGATGAAAGTGTATCAGTTGTCTTCAAATGGAAAAGAACAATTATTACGTATCGTCGAACCAGGCGGATACGAAGGCGAAAATATGCTGTTTGGTGCTAATTCTCATCATTTATTTGCGGAAGCACTCCAACAAACCGATATTTGTATGATTCGAAGAACCGATTTTCAAGCATTATTGCAACAATTTCCACAACTAAGTCTCAAATTATTGATGTTTAGTGCGCAAAAAATGACTACATTAGAACAACAATCCCAGTTCTTGATGATGGAACGGGTGGAAGAGCGCTTGGCGACCTACTTAATGAACCTAGCTAAAGTTGAGGGAGGTCCTCACTTGACATTACCTATGAGAAAAAAAGAATTGGCGACTTTCCTTGGAACGACGCCTGAAACGTTATCAAGAAAGTTTAAGTTATTAGCTGAAAAAAAATATTTAACAATCAATCGCCAACAAGTGACATTACTCGATGTTGATGGTTTAGAAGAGATGATTTGGTAGGGCAATCATCAGTTCGAAAAATAAAGGAAGTATCGAATTTTTAGATCGAATACTTGTCATCAAGACGACTGATTCTGATAGCACGTTAATCGCTTCTTTCATGTTTTGTGAAGAGGATACATCGATAAAATCGCTCCTTGTTTAATCGTTCAAACGATTGGACAAGGAGCATTTTATGCTTTGCTTAGATAAACGCTTATGACTTTTAGTGATGAAGGAATCGTCTATTCTAGTGCAAAAAAATCTTTTTTTTTCTTTTTTCTATTTTTTTAGTGGAATATTCGTTACAATGAAGGAGACAGGAGGGATTTTGATGCAAGAATATAATCAAATGACATTAAAAGAATTAAAAATGGCGATTCAGCGTTTAGATGAAGCAAATGTACCGGATGATACGAAGGTCTTTATCGATACCGGTTGGGATAGTATTCAAGAAGTATTAACTGAAACAATTGCTTTAGAAAAAGCACAAATTTTTCAAATTGAAGATGAATTAAATGGGGAAATTTTTACGGGCTATAGTTTATTAGAAAAAGCGGCTAAAATGAAAGCCGATGGACCCATTGAAGAAGTGATTGTATTGAAGCATTTATACTAAGAAGGAAAGGTGAACGACGTGTCTGAGTTGATTCCATTCCCAGAAAAAGAAGAACAATTACTAGCGAGCGGGACCCGGAAATTATTGGCCCATGACTATCTAGCAGCGAAAAAGGATTTTGAAAAGTTATATGAACAAACCAATACGTTTGATCATGTTCAATTGTTGGTTGAATCGTATCGACTACTGGGAGACATTGAAAGAGCGCTCTATTACGCTGAAGAGTATCAAGCAGAGTACTTGGGGCAGGAGCAAACGTTAGAAAAATATCTCCATCTACTTCTATTAGATGAACAGTATTTAACCGTTCATCGTCTTTTGCAACAATATCCGAATGAAAAGGTGCAACGCGATTTACTTCTATTGGAAAGCACGCAAGATTTAATTGGCGAACAAACGTATCTTGTGAAAGAGTCTCAATTACAGTTATGGGATCAACAACGATTGCCGATTTTAGGTAACCAGTGGCACCAATGGTTAAAGCGCCTGTCTTTGACTCGGTTTGTTTCATTAGCACGAGCCTACCTCGTTCGGTCACAAAATCCATTTTTGTCACCGAAATTAGTCGAAATGTTACTGAGCTGTGGTGTCAAAGAAACGATTTTTGTTAAAACAATTGCGAATCAAGAAGTAGACATTGATCTTTCAAAGCTACAACCTTTAGCACAAACTCCTCAATTACAGTTACTTTTGAAATTAATCGCTGAAAAATGGGAAAACGACGATCCACAAATGGCGGAAGCAATCGCTTTAGAAGCCCAAGCGCACTTGGCGTTACTCTATCCTGTGTTGCCAGAAATTACCGCTATACCTGATTGGGCACAAAGTTATCATTTGGAATATCGCGCGATGTTTGGTGACGAACAAGCAACTATACAGCTTGAAAAATACCCTGAGATTCACGAAATAAAACAAATATTACGTGAAATTTATCAAGAGTTGTTTTAATCAAGAATTTTATGCTTATCGTGTTTACTTTTAACCCGGCTTAGTGTACTATTTAAAGGTATGCATAGAGTTATTTTATATGTAAATTATTAGTTATTCGGAGGGAAACACATGACTGCAAAATGGGAAAAAACAGCCACTAATGAAGGCGTACTAACATTTTCTGTTGATCAAAAAGAAATTCAAAAAGGCTTAACGGTCGCTTTTAACCGTGTAAAGAAAAACTTAAACGTACCTGGCTTCCGTAAAGGGAAAGTTAGCCGTACAGTTTTTGATCGTATGTATGGAGAAGAATCATTGTATGAGGATGCTCTAAATGCTGTTTTACCAGCAAACTACGATGCAGCAGTTGCGGAAGCGGGAATTAACCCAGTATCACAACCTGAAATCGATGTAAAAAGCATGAACAAAGGCGAAGATTGGGTCATTACTGCAAAAGTTACTGTAAAACCTGAAGTAAAATTAGGCGAATACAAAAACTTAACAGTTGCGAAACAAGATCGTGAAGCATCAGAAGCAGATGTTGATGCACGTTTAGCTGATTTACAAAAACAACACGCTGAATTAGTTGTCAAAGAAGAAGAAGCAGTTGAAGGCGACACTGTTGTTATCGACTACGAAGGATTCGTTGGCGAAGAAGCATTTGAAGGTGGAAAAGGCGAGAACTATTCATTAGAATTAGGTTCAGGTTCATTTATTCCAGGATTCGAAGATCAATTAATTGGTAAAAAAGCAGGCGAAAACGTGGATGTAGTCGTTACTTTCCCTGAAGAATACCAAGCAGAAGATTTAGCTGGTAAAGAAGCAACTTTCAAAGTAACCGTTCATGAAGTAAAAGCAAAAGAATTACCTGAATTAGATGATGAATTTGCAAAAGATATCGATGATTCTGTTGAAACATTAGCAGCATTACGTGAAAAATTCCTTGCTGAAATTAAAGACAGCAAAGAAGAAGCAGCGAAAGATGCAGTAGAAGAAGCAGCTATTCGTGCCGCAGTTGAAAATGCAGAAATCGTTGAATTACCACACGTAATGGTTCATGACGAAGTACACCGTGCAATGGATGAATTCCTAAACAATATGCAACGTCAAGGAATCGCTCCTGAAATGTACTACCAATTAACAGGTTCTACTGAAGCAGATCTTCATAAACAATTTGAAGGCGAAGCAGATAACCGCGTAAAAACAAACTTAGTAATTGAAGCAATTGCTAAAGCAGAAGGTTTCGAAGCAACTGCTGAAGAAATCGAAGCGGAAATCAAAGAATTAGCTGAAAGCTACAATATGCCAGAAGCGCAAGTTCGTCGTGTGTTGTCAGAAGACATGTTAAAACATGATATTACAATGAAAAAAGCCGTTGAAATTATCACTTCTACAGCTGTTGAAGCAGAGTAATTTAAACGAAGCATTAAACTGTCTGAGGGATTGTACTCAGGCAGTTTTTTCTTATGATTGATAATGGCCTAACGGAAGAAGACAGGGGCGATTGATTGCGTCGTTGTCTTTAGAATTCTTTAAGCCAATCGAATCAAAGGCTTTTGCTTTTAAATAAACTATGATAGAATGTGCAAAGATTGTTAAATTAAGCTTTTCTTTCACAATTTTTTAGAGAGAAAAACAAGGAGTGAACACCGTGTACGAAAATACAAAAGGAAATGATCCAGTACGTTGCTCATTTTGTGGAAAAGCACAAGAAGAAGTACGTAAAATCGTTGCTGGTCCAGGTGTCTACATCTGTGATGAATGTATCGAATTATGCAAAGATATTATTGATGAAGAATTTTATGAAGAAGCAGTTTTTGAGTTTATGGATGTTCCAAAACCAAAAGAATTGTTAGAAATTTTAAATCAATATGTAATCGGTCAAGATCGCGCAAAACGCGCTTTATCTGTTGCAGTTTATAATCACTATAAACGCGTGAATTCAGAAATGACAGAAGATGAAGTCGAACTTCAAAAAAGTAATATCTGCCTGATTGGTCCAACTGGATCAGGAAAAACATTCTTAGCTCAAACATTAGCGCGGAGTTTAAACGTGCCGTTTGCGATTGCAGATGCGACAAGCTTAACAGAGGCTGGCTATGTTGGCGAAGACGTTGAGAACATTTTATTAAAATTATTGCAAGCAGCAGATTATGATGTGGAACGTGCTGAAAAAGGCATTATCTATATCGATGAAATTGATAAAATTGCCCGCAAAGGTGAGAACGTGTCAATTACACGTGATGTCTCTGGTGAAGGAGTCCAACAAGCCTTATTGAAAATTTTAGAAGGAACTGTGGCTTCCGTACCGCCTCAAGGGGGACGGAAACATCCGCAACAAGAAATGATTCAAATTGACACCACGAATATTCTATTTATCGTTGGTGGTGCTTTTGATGGTATCGAAACAATCGCGAAAAATCGGATGGGTGAAAAAACGATTGGTTTTGGCGCTAATAACCAAAAAATTGGTGACGAGGAAAGTATGATGAAATATATTATTCCGGAAGACCTTTTAAAATTTGGTTTAATTCCTGAATTTATTGGTCGCTTACCAGTAATGGCAGCGTTAGATAAATTAACTGAAAATGATTTGGTTCGCATTTTAACCGAACCGAAAAATGCGCTTGTCAAACAATACAAAAAATTACTAGAACTTGATGAAACAACGCTTGAATTTGAAGAAAAAGCACTGCATGCAATTGCGGCAAAAGCGATTGAAAGAAATACTGGCGCTCGTGGCCTACGTTCTATCATTGAAGATATTATGATGGACGTCATGTTTGAAATACCGTCACAAGAAGAAGTGCAAAAAGTTGTGATTACCGAAGCAGCAGCTAAAGAAGAAGGGCAACCAGAAATCTTCTATAAAGAAAAAAAAGTCGGATAAACCGATAACAGATAGCCAGATTGGGTGTTTGCCAATCTGGCTAATTGTCTGAGAAAAGGAGTGAATCAAATGAACGTCCATTCAGCTGAAATTGTGATTAGTGCTGTTTCACCAGCGCAATATCCTGATACTCAATTACCTGAAATCGCCTTAGCAGGCCGCTCAAATGTTGGGAAATCATCATTTATCAACACATTAATTAATCGTAAAAATTTAGCAAGAACGTCTTCAAAACCTGGAAAGACGCAAACGCTAAACTTTTATTTGATTGAAAATGCCTTACATTTTGTTGATGTTCCTGGATATGGGTATGCAAAAGTTTCCAAAACAGAACGAGAAAAATGGGGCAAAATGATTGAAACGTATTTAGCCTCAAGAGAGCAACTAAGAGCTGTCGTTTCACTCGTTGATTTACGTCATAAACCTAGCGAAGAAGATATTCAAATGTATCAATTTTTGAAATATTACGATATTCCTGTCATTGTGGTCGCAACAAAAGCGGATAAAATTCCCCGTGGAAAATGGAATAAACACGAAAGTATCGTTAAAAAAGCACTTGATTTTGATAATAACGATGATTTCATCCTGTTTTCTTCTGAAACAAAAATGGGGAAAGAAGAAGCTTGGGCTGCGATTGAGCAACGACTATTCGCCGAATAATCAAATAAAAAAACAGAAAATCAAGAAGGGTGAAGGCCCTAGGCTTGATTTTCTGTTTTTTGTTTGTTTTCTTTTGGTTGAGGATTTAAAAAGCGCTCAATGTCTTTGTTTCGTTCTTCAGTGGTATTCTCTTTTTCTTCTTCTGGTAAAAAAGCAAAGTTTTCGAACATCTTATCTAGTGAATCCTCGCGTTGGAATTTTAATCCCATATTATAATGTCCTCCTTTTAGTGAACCTATTGCAATAAATAAGAATGTGACGCGGTATGATCACTTGTCTCATGTCTAAGGAGACGTTTATCAATCCGTCGAATAATTCCTTCTGTAGCCTCAAATGCAAGCATGTTTTTTCGCGCTTTTAATAAAATATCTTTTTCTTTCGAGTGTCGCTGATTGCGACGATACAAATTTGCAAGCCGTTCTACATACTCGTAGTGAGTATAATCCGTTTGTAAAATTAAAAATAGTAAAATATCTTCTGCTTTGTCAAAATCATTCGAAGTGTAATAGTTAATCGCTTCGCGGTAAAGTTTGATTTCAAGCTCATTTAACAGTTGAGCCGCTTTTTTCTGGGCTTTCCATTCATTAATGGATAGTTTACCGATAATTTCATCTTGATGATTATAAATGAATATCACGGGGACATCATTTGGATGACAGGTTTCTTTTGAAATTTTTTCCATCGTACTCACCTTCTTTATCGCTTACTTAAACTTACTATACTACACGAAACATGAAAATACTATCTCAAGATTATTCGTTTATCTTCGTATCATTTACGTAACGAAAATGAGCGAATGATTTCAGAAAGCCCCATAAAAATAAACACACTACCGACGAGGGTCATGATACTGGTAATCGCATTAAACATTAAAATGAAGCCCGCAATGATTAGGATCACGCTATAAAAGAGGAGTGGTAAGAAAGGTTGATTCATTTTTTTAAGTTCAAATACTTGGGATAGACGTAAAAAGCCATTGATTAAAATGAAAATTCCTAAAAAGATGGTTGCTAAAGTCAATAATGGTTTAGCTAAAGCCAAGATGAGTAGCGCAATCACCACCAAAAAGAGTCCTACGTACATTTCAAAACCAAATTGATTGCTACGGCTTTTTTCTCTCAAACCAGAAAGAATATTGATCATCCCAAAAAATGCGACGTAAATAGCAATCAGATAAATCAACCATTGTGTTAATTGCTGCGGATACAATAAGGCCAGTAGCCCTGTTAATAAGTAAAGTGTTGCTCGTAATAATGGATAACGTTGAAATGTTTGCCATCGTCTTTGCATTTTGAAGACCCCATTCTGTTTGTCTGTCTTTTTCTATATTGTAACAAATTATGTCCTTGTTATGTACGATTTGTCCGTATTTTAATTTGAATTTTACATATCTTATAAAAGAGATAATCTTTGAAGATTAGTGGAGATGACTAGCTAGGTTAAACATTTACATCTTTCTCATTTAACGATAGAATAGAAGATAGAAAGTCTTGTCAGTCATGTTTTTTTATCCGTTCAAAAACGATTGAATGAAGGACGGTTTCACTTGGCTAGGGCTACAAGAAGGCAGTTGCTTAGAAAGGAATGAATCGCGATGGATTTTTTAACGTTGCTCTTAAGTGTATTTACGCTTATCTTATATATTTATTTAACTTTACTTCATAAAGAATTGGTTTTCGTGACGAAGCGGAAATCAATGAATAGTATTTTTTTCCCTATTTTTGCGGCATTGCTTGTTTTTTCAATGTATCTTAGTGCCAGTTCATTCGCAGAACTCTTTCGTGGTGCGATTTCTGCGCTCGTCGTTTTAAGTTATATTTATAATAATCGCGGCTTGGCTAAAAATCGGATTGTCCTTCATTCGCTAGATAATAAGGGGGTTCAATACGAGGAGATTGACCGTGTTGTCATTCTTCATAATCTTCAAAGTAAAGAAATTAAAATTAATTTCTTTCGTAAAGGATTGCGTTTACCGCTCTTTCGTTTTAACCAATCATTGGAAGAACTATTGCCTTTTTTAACGAAGCGTTTGAAAAAAGGGACAACTATTGATATTATCTTAAACCAATCGTAAAAAAGACCCTGAATGCACATTTGTAGCGACCTCGAAAATAGACGGACAATCTATCTTTTGGGTGTCACTTTCCATTTGATTCAGGGATTTTCTTTTTTTATTCATCGAAAGACCATGATCCAAGCTGTGTTAGACTAAAAGGATCTAAAAAGAAAGGGGAGACCTGATGTTTCGTAAAAAGTTGATAAAATGGAGTCCAGTGATTCTGTGTTTATTGTTATTCATCGGTTTCCTGCGCTATATTGTTCCAGTAGTCGTCAAGGGCGATTCGATGGTGCCGAATTTAATGGAGAATCAACGGTTATTCGTCTTAAAAAGGCGACAGTTAGACCGATTTGATATTATTGTTTTTAGAGAAGAAGAAACCAATAAACCCTTAATTAAGCGTGTTATTGGCTTGCCGGGGGAAACGATCCGTTATGAGAATGACATTCTTTATGTCGATGGGAAGAAAATAGAAGAACCTTTTTTAGCAGATTTAAAAACGACGTTAGCTAAAAACACGGTTTTAACCGACGATATATTCGAGACAAGAATTCCTTATGATGCGTATTTTGTATTAGGAGACAATCGGAAAATTTCGCGCGATAGTCGCATATTTGGTGTTGTCATACAAGAAGAAGTGATTGGGGAGGTCAAATTCCGGTTTTGGCCACCGAATAAAATCAATCGCTTTCCGTAAAAAAGAAAAGGAGGGCTCAATTTGACCTTACAATTTATCATTGGTGGAGGAGAAACCAATCACCACGAGGCCGTTTTAGAGCAAGCATCAACATGGCTAGAAACTTCAGGTCACGAAGTTTTTTTTCTAGTGCCAAACTATAATAAGTTTGAAAGAGAAATGGAACTATTAAGTGGTTTAAAAAACAAACGGAACCAAGTTCATTTTAGTACCATTCATAGCCAAGTCTATAGTTTTCATCGTTTGGCTTGGTATTTTCTACAAAGGACCGGGAAATTAGGAAAAGAACAAGTCAACGAAGCAGGTGCGTTGCTGCTGATGCGTAAAGTACTTTCGCAAGTAAAAGAAGATCTCCTGCTGTATCGCAGAGAAATTGAGCAAGGTGGTTTTGTGGCGCAATTGCTTGAGTTATACCAAGAATTTCAAATTGGGAATGTGCAGTTAGAGGATTTCTTATTCACTTCATCAGAAACGGGGATGACGAAAGCGCCACGAGAAAACGACGTTCAGATGAAGTTGCGCGAATTACAGCTGATTTTTTCGGTCTACGAACAAGAATTAATGAAGCGTGAATTAGAAGTTTCCCAACCATTATCTCTTCTAACGCAGTATTTACAGGAATTGGATAACGATTCCTCAACGGGTGAGAGTTCGTTAACGAATACGTTATTTATTATTAGTGGCTTTTCTAGTTTTTCAGCGCAAGAGCAATCACTCGTTCAAGTATTAATGGAGAAATCGAATGTTTGTATTGATTTGTTAATGGATCGACCCAATGATCAGACGGATCCATTAGACCTTTTTTATGAGGGAAAAGAAACGTATCAGCTTTTGAAGACATCTGCGCAGCAACAAAAAATCCCTGTCTACTTTGATAAAAAAGCCCAAATCTTAACAGAAGTTGCTCCAGGATATCATGCGTTAGCGTCGTATTGGCAAAAAAGCCAGCAACAGCATGAGCTGCTTAATGAAAGAATCGATGATTTTGTTGAAATCTGGCAAGCCCAAACACCGAGTGAAGAATTAAGACAAATCGCCGTTGAGATTAAGCGTTTAGTAGTAAATTCAAAACACACCCCAACACCTTTGTCTTATCGTGATATCCAATTACTGACGTTGAATCCACAAGTGTATTATCCGTTGATTCCAACGATTTTTAAAGAAATGGCTCTTCCTTATTACTTAGATGAAAATAAAAAAATGGATCAGCATCCATTAGTCGAATTGGTTCAAGGGTTATTTGCGCTACCAAAATATCATTATCGCTTGAAAGATATTTTCCGTTTTTTACGTAGTGAACTCTATATTCCGAGCGATTGGCAACTATCTGAAAAAAACTGGCAGCAAGGACGCAATGCGTTTCGTCGCCAACTTGATTTAACCGAAAATGTGGCGTTAGCTCATCAATTCCAAGGAAATGCCTGGATCAAAGAGCAAGATTGGCAGCTCATCGCCTATGATTTTGAAGCGGAGCAACTAGAAGATACCAAAAGATTAACGGAAGAAACCAACCAAGTCCGACGAGCTTTTCGTCGGGATATCGTTTCGTTTGCGACGCGCTTAAATAACGCTCAAACCATGACGCAAGGTGTGACTCTTTTTTATGAATTTCTAGTAGATAACGGAATCGAGCAACAATTAATTTTTTGGCGTAACCAAGAAGTTGAACGCGGGAATTTAGAAGCTGCGCGTAATCACGAACAAACGTGGGATGCCCTCATGACGTTATTGGATCAGTTTGTTGAGATTTACGGAGAAGAAACCTTTGAACTCAGTTTGTTTGAAGATATGTTAACAGCTGGCTTAGCCAATTTACAATTCGGGAAAATTCCCACGGCGATTGATCAAATTCAGATTAATCCGCTTGATTTAGCAAGACCGCTTCAAAGTAAAATTACGTTTGCAATTGGGCTTGACGAAGGAAGCTTCCCGCGCAAAGTGGAAAATAAGACCTTGTTGTCAAGTGATGAACGGACGTATCTAAATTCTTATTTACCACCAGAACAATTCATTCGCGATCATCATGAAACCACGATTCGTAATGAACCTTTTGTTGCCTATAGCGTCTTCTTATCAGCGAGCCAAAAAGTATATTTGACGTACGCTAAAAATCAAGATGAGAAACAAAATATCCAAGCTTCGCCTTATGTGAAACGGCTGATTCAGTGGTGTCACGTGCCTGAACAAAGACGCGACACGTTAACCTTAGCGAGTCCTTTCACGCATCATATTGGTTCGTATCGTGGCCTAGTGCGCCAACTAAATAGTATTCATCGTCAAGTCCAAGAAGAAAAAACGATGTTACCGAAACCGTGGCGCGTCTTACAAGAAGCCTTATTACAATCTTCATATGGACCGCTTGCAAAAAAAGTATTAGCCAGTCAAGTGAAGAAAAATATTCCTCAGCCGTTAACAGCTGTCATGGCACAAGCCTTATATGGGCAAGATCTCTATACGTCTGTTTCTCGGATGGAAACATTTTATGAATGTGAATACAAGTATTTTGCGAATTATGGTTTGCGTCTAAAAGAACGCGAAATTTACGGCTTAAACGCGTTAGTAACCGGTGAGTTTTTTCATGATGTCTTAGATCGCTTTTTACATTTAGTCTTGCAAGAAGGGCAACAGTTGACTTCTTTGACCGAAAATCAAAAAAATGACTTTGTCGATCGCGTCTTAAAAGAAGTCTTTGGCTTGCAGCAGTACCATGTGCTAGACGCTTCGCCGCGAATGCAATTTATTCGCTATCAATTAGCCAAAACGATTGAACGTGTGACGTGGGCGCTGCATAAGCAAAGTGATAAAACGGCATTGCACCCACAAAAAACGGAAGTCTTGTTTGGTCAAATTGGCAAAAATGTCGGCATTCCAGGATTAGAGCTTTCGTTAAATGAACAAAGCACCTTGTACGTTCGTGGGAAAATAGACCGCATTGATACGGCGGAAGCAAACGATGCGCTCTGGCTGTCAGTGATAGACTACAAATCAAGCAGTCGCCAGTTTGATCTCACGGAAGCCTACTTTGGTTTAGCGATGCAATTGATTACTTATCTCGATGTGGCACTAAGAGATGCGACACAACTCTTAGGAATTGGCGAACAACAGATTAAAGCCGCTGGAGCGTATTATTTCCATGTGCATAATCCTTTGATTGATCCAAAAGAAACGCAGGAAGAAGAGCGCTTAAAAGCCTTTAAATACAATGGTCTTTTTGTCGATGATCAAACGGCATTTGAGCTTTATGATCAATCGATTGAACCGTCGAAGCATTCGGTATTGTTTCCTTTGAGAAAAAATAAAGAGGAGGTCATTACGAAATCGAAAAAAAATGATGCCCGTTTTTATACAGAAGAAGAAATTGATTGGCTTCGTAAACACAATGAGAAGAATTTGGTGCATGGAGGCCAACAGATTTTATCAGGAGAAGTGAAGCTCAATCCTTATTATAAGGTTAAAGATAAAAAACGAGCGTGTGAATTATGTCCGTTTCGCAGTGTTTGTCATTTTGATGTGATGCTAAAAGAAAATCAGTATCATCGAATTGAAAAACTTGAAAAACAAGAAATTATGAAACGGATTGGAGGAGAAGAAGATGAGTAAGATTCCTTTAAAACCACAAAATGAGACGTTCACTGATACCCAGTGGCAAGCGATTTTTGACGAAGGCGATCATTTGTTAGTATCTGCTTCGGCAGGTTCGGGTAAAACAACGGTCTTGGTTCGGCGGGTCATTGAAAAATTAAAAAGTGGCACTAATATTGATGAGTTATTAATTGTGACGTTTACCGATGCGGCAGCGCAAGAAATGAAAGAAAGAATTCAAGTAGCGTTACAAGCGGCCGTCAATCAAGAAAGTGATTCTGAGCGTCGTAATCACTACGTTCGCCAGTTAACCTTATTACCAATGGCGCATATCTCGACGTTGCATTCGTTTTGTTTAGCGGTCATTCGCCGTTATTATTATTTGTTAGGAATCGATCCGGTCTTTCGACTCATGTCTGATGAAACCGAGCGCCTCTTAATGAATGAAGAAGTCTGGGAAGCCTTACGTGATGAAAAATATGAAGCAAAATCGGATATTTTTTATCGTTTAACCGAAAATTTTTCAAATGACCGCTCAGATGAAGGCTTAACCGATGTTGTGATGAATTTGCATCGCTTTGCCCAAGCGAGTCCGAATCCCAAAGCCTGGTTAACCAATTTAGCCAATTTATATCAAGCAAGCGATGATTTAAGTCAAAATCCCTTGTATATTGAGTACTTAAAACCGGTTTTTGTTCACCAATTGCAAAATGCCAAGCAGCAATTACAAGTCAGTTTAGCGACGCTTAGTCAACAACAGGGGTTTGATAAATTAGTGGCAGTGCTTGAAGATGATCAACAGCAAGTACTTGCCTTATTACAAGCACTTGAAAGTGATCAGTTAGATATGTTTTATCAGCTACTAGCAGCGCTCTCGTATGCTAGATTTCCGGGATATCGCAAAGCAGAAGAAAAAGAAGTCGCTCAGCCGATTAAAATTCAACGCGACGCAGTGAAAGCACGGCTGGATCATTTAAAAGAACTGTTTTCAATCCCACCAGAAAAAATGCTTGAATTAATGGCGGCAGCGAGTCCCTTAGTTGAAGAATTGGCGCAAGTGACACTCGCCTTTATGGACAAATTACAACAACGGAAAAAAGATAAAGCCGTTTTAGAGTTTAATGATCTTGAGCACTATGCGCTGCAAATCTTACAAGGAGAATCAGGAGAAGGTAGCGAAGCCTCCAGTTATTATCGTCAACAATTTAAGGAAGTCTTAGTCGATGAATATCAAGATGTCAATCGCTTGCAAGAGGCGATTTTATCTTGGGTGCGCCAAGCGGATGATCATCATGGCAATCAATTTATGGTGGGGGACGTCAAACAATCCATTTATGCCTTTCGTTTAGCCGATCCGACTTTATTTATTGAAAAATACTTAGCGTATGAAAAAGAAGAAAATGGGCGCCGCATTATTTTAGCCGAAAACTTCCGCTCTCGACCAGAAGTGTTACACTTTACCAACTATATTTTTCAACAACTAATGGATGAAGAACTCGGACAAATCCCGTATGATCAAGCTGCACAACTTATTCCAGGGTTTCCGCATTTTCCAAAAAGCGAATCATTCGCACCGGAATTATTGCTTTATGAAAAAGGATCCGAAGTGATAGAAGATCCCGATGAACTTTCGGGTGAATGGGGATTAGACGATAAAACAGAAGGCGAACTGCATATTGTTGCTTTAAAAATCAGAGAATTAATTGATTCGGAATTTTTGATTTACGATAAGAAATTAAAACAAGATCGCCCGATTACGTATCGTGATATTGTGTTATTAGCCCCTACAAGGAAAAATCATTTGACCATTTTAGATATTTTTCAAACATTTGCGATTCCACTCGAGATTAACGATGCCCAGAATTACTTTCAAGCGACTGAAATTCAAATCATCATTGCTCTTTTACAGCTGATTGATAATCCGTATCAAGATATTCCCCTAGCAGCTGTTTTACGTTCGCCAATTGTGGGATTAAATGAAAAAGAGCTAGCGACTATTCGTCTAGCGAATAAAAACAGTAGCTATTATGAAGCTTTTTTAGTGGCTTTAACGCAAGATACACCGTTAGCGAAACGATTACAAACGTTTGCTAAACAACTTGAAGACTGGCGGGAAATGGCCCGTCGACAATCGATTGCGACCCTTCTTTGGCAAATCTATGAGGAGACTGCTTATCTTGATTATGTGATTGGCTTACCTTCTGGTGCCCAACGTCATGCGAATCTAATTGCCTTAGTGAATCGGGCGGAAGCATATGAATCAAGCAGTTTCCGCGGTTTGTATCAATTCATTCGCTTTATTGAAAAAATTCAAGAAAAAGAAAAAGATTTAGCGCAACCTTTTGTGAATTCGGTGGAAGACTGTGTGAAATTAATGACAATTCACGGGAGTAAAGGCCTCGAATTTCCAGTTGTTTTCCTACTTGATTTAAACAAAGGTTTTAATAATCAAGATTTAAGCAAACGCTTTGTATTAGAAGAATCGCTAGGCGCAGGGATTCAATATATTGATGAGGAACGGGTGCGCTACGATACGTTACCATATCAGGTCATCCGCCAATTGCGTCTTGAAAAAGCCTTGTCTGAAGAAATGCGCAAACTTTACGTTGCGTTGACGCGGGCGGAACAAAAACTGTATCTTGTGGGCTCATATAAAGACCAGGCAGATGCTTATAAGAAATGGTCTGTGTCCTTGAATGAAGAAGCCTGGTTATTGGCGCAACCGATTCGTTTTACTCCTGGTGGGAATTTGATGAATTGGATTGGGATGACACTCATGCGTCACCCACTCATGCAAACTTTCTTTGACGATGAGGTCAATCCGATCAAACCGCGCCATCATGAAGCCATTTTTTCAATTGATTGGTGGGATGAAGCACGGATTAAGCAACTAACCGAAGCTCTTCAAGTCGATGCCTCTACTGGTAATGAAACAAAAGCAGAGCAAGAAGTCGATTTAGCACCGGTCTTCCAATTATTGGAATTTGATTATCCGTTAAAAAAATCAACAATGACGACCAGTTACCAAAGTGTTTCGGAAATGAAGCGCCTGTATAATGATCCAGATGAAAATGAGATTGCAAAACTAGCTTGGGAAAGTACATTCGAACAAAGTCAGCGACAGCACTACCGTTACGTAAGTGAACGTTTGACAAAGCCTCACTTTATTCAAGAACAGGCAATCGATGGCGCAGCCGTGGGGAGTGCAACCCATACTTTACTGCAATTACTTCCTTTGACGAATAAACCAACGTTAGCTGATTTAAAGCAGAAATTGCAAGAACTCGTCGCGAGTCATCAATTACCATTGGCGTTAGCCAAAAACATTCCATTGACGGACATTCTATGGTTTTTTGAAACGGACTTAGGAAAAGAAATCTTAGCGAATCCGGAGAAAGTGAAACGGGAACAACCTTTTTCGATGATTAAAGATGCCCGAGAAGTCTATTTAGATTTTGATGAGCCTGGTGCGGAGTTACTAGTCCATGGGATGATCGATGGGTACATTGAATATGCAGATGAAATTGTCTTATATGATTTTAAAACGGATAAGATAAACGGGAATAGTGCGGCGTTTCAAGCGAATTATCAGGGCCAATTACGATTATATAAAAAGGCACTAGAAGAAGCATTAGGCAAGCCTGTCACTCGAACGTTTCTCGTTGCTTTAAGTACGAATACCATTTTTCCCATGTTTGTTGATGAACTTCCCTATTGATTTCTGGGATTAAGTCTAGTACACTAGCAGTAATTCAATAGAAAAAAAAGCCTCGATGGAAAAGAGTAATTTGGTTGATACTAATAAGGGAGCACTGTCATAGACTGAAAGCAGTGTAAGTATTCGAAAAATGAAGTTCACTTCCGGAGCTTGCTTAGGGATAAGCCGGTTATCTAGTATAATCGTTAAGAAATAAAGTGCATAGTTTTTTTAAGCTGTGAATTAGGATGGTAACACGAGAATTCGTTCCTTTGGATAAAGGAGGACGTTTCTCGTGTTTTTTTTATTCTTTTTTAGTCGTTTTCTTTTCTATGATGATTTATTAAGGAGGGTTTCCATGTCTTTACAAGAAAAATTAGAAGCGTTAAAAGACCAAACATTAGCAAAAATTGAAGAAGTAACAGATTTAGCGGTGTTAAATCAAATTCGAGTTGAAACGTTAGGGAAAAAGGGTCCGATTACAGAAGTATTACGCGGGATGAAAGACTTATCGGCTGAAGAGCGACCAAAAGTTGGAAGTTTTGCCAATGAAATACGTGATTTATTATCAGAAAGCCTTGAAGCGAGAAAATCAGCGTTAGAAGCCAGTGCGTTAGACGCTGCATTAGCGAAAGAACGTTTAGATGTTACGCTATCTGGCAAACAAATGCCAATCGGAACACGTCATGTGCTAACGCAAATTATGGAAGAAATCGAAGACATCTTTGTGGGGATGGGGTATCAAGTCATTGAAGGATACGAAGTTGAGCGGGATCATTATAACTTTGAACGAATGAATTTACCAAAAGACCATCCAGCCCGTGATATGCAAGATACTTTTTACATTACAGAAGAAGTGTTGTTACGGACGCATACCTCACCTGTTCAAGCACGGACGATGGAACAACATGACTTTTCAAAGGGACCTTTACGAATGGTTTCACCAGGGAAAGTTTTCCGACGTGATACGGATGATGCAACCCATAGTCACCAATTCCACCAAATTGAAGGGTTAGTCATTGATAAGCACATTACAATGGGAGACTTAAAAGGAACCCTTGAAGTCTTAATGCAAGAGATGTTTGGTGCAGATCGTGAAATCCGCTTACGCCCAAGTTATTTCCCATTTACAGAGCCCTCTGTTGAAGTTGACGTGAGTTGCTTTAAATGTGGCGGAGAAGGGTGTAATGTGTGTAAGCAAACTGGATGGATTGAGATACTCGGCGCGGGTATGGTACA
Organism: Enterococcus sp. DIV1314a; assembly: GCF_051713805.1. Lineage (NCBI taxonomy): Bacteria > Bacillati > Bacillota > Bacilli > Lactobacillales > Enterococcaceae > Enterococcus > Enterococcus sp. DIV1314a. Next base: position 2,076,044 of record NZ_JBIOQP010000001.1, read on the forward strand.
TCCGAATGTCTTAGAAATGTCTGGTATTGATTCGAGTGTGTATTCAGGGTTTGCTTTTGGGTTAGGACCTGACCGAATTGCCATGTTACGCTATGGTGTGAATGACATCCGTAACTTCTACCAAAATGATATCCGTTTCATTCATCAGTTTAAGGGGGAATAAGAACATATGTTAGTTTCATATAAATGGTTAAATGAATATTTAGATTTATCAAGCGTTTCACCAAAAGAACTCGGTGATATGATGTCCATTACGGGAATTGAAGTAGAAGGCATCGAAACGCCAGCTGAAAACTTAAAGAAAATCATCGTAGGGGAAGTTATTGAATGTGTCGACCATCCTGACTCTGATCATTTACATATTTGCCAAGTCAATATTGGGGAAGAAGAACTTTCGCAAATTGTGTGTGGCGCACCAAATGTCAAAGCAGGCATTAAAGTAATCGTGGCATTGCCAGGCGCTCGAATTGTCGGCAATACCAAAATTAAAAAGGGTAAAATCCGTGGAGAAGTTTCAAACGGTATGATTTGTTCATTAGCAGAAATTGGCTATAGCGATTCCGTAATTCCAAAAGAGTATTCTGAAGGCATTCAATATTTACCAGCTGACGCTGTTCCGGGTGAGGAAGTCTTTTCTTACTTAGATATGGACGATGCAATCATTGAGCTATCGATTACGCCAAACCGAGCAGACGCTTTAAGCATGCGTGGGGTGGCTTATGAAGTTGGCGCGATTTATCGTCAAGAGCCGAAGTTTCATGATGAAGCACTCGTGGAAGTACCTCGCCTAGCAAAAGATAAGATTCAAGTCACCGTTGAAGACAACCAAGATGCGCCAGCTTATCAAATTCGTATTATCGAAAACGTTAAGATTGCGCCAAGTCCCCAGTGGTTACAAAATCGTTTGATGAATGCTGGCATTCGTCCGATTAATAATGTCGTAGACGTGACAAATTACGTGTTAATCTTATTTGGCCAACCGTTGCATGCGTTTGATTATGACCGCCTAGGTAGTCAAGAAATTGTCGTTCGACGGGCAAAAGCAGCGGAAGAATTTGTCACATTAGATGGCGAAAAAAGACAATTAACACCTGAAAATACCGTGATCACGAATGGGCAAGTCCCAGTCGCGTTAGCGGGTGTTATGGGAGGATTAGACTCGGAAGTGACGGAAGAAACGACGACGATTGCGCTAGAAGCCGCTTTATTTGACGCATTATCCGTTCGCCGTACGTCGAAACAATTTAATTTACGAAGCGAATCTTCTGCGCGCTTTGAAAAAGGCATTAACCAAGCAACCATTGCCCAAGCGTGTGATGTTGCCGCAGCGATGATTGCCTCTCTTGCAGGAGGAGAAGTTCTTACAGGGGCAGTCGTTGGCTCAGAAGTGACGGCCCAAGCAGTCACTGTCACAATTACGTTAGAGCGAATCAATGGCTATTTAGGAACTACCTTGACGGAGGAAATCGTGAGTGAGATTTTTGAAGCATTAGGTTTCACCGCAACAGTCAGTGAAGGAACCTATAGTGTGACTGTGCCACCAAGACGTTGGGATATTCAAATCGAAGCAGACTTGATTGAAGAAGTCGCTCGGATTTATGGCTATAACAATTTACCTTCAACATTACCAAGTGGTGAAACAATTGCCGGATCGTTAACGAAAAATCAACGGATGACTCGTAAAATCCGGAGTGTCCTTGAAGGAATTGGACTCAGCGAAGCGATTAGTTACGCGCTAACTACAGAGCAAAAGTCAAGTGAATTTTTATTCACTCCAAGCCATCCGACACGTTTAGATTGGCCGATGACGGAAGAGCGCAGTGTCTTACGCATGAATTTAATTAGTGGGTTACTCGATGATGTCGCTTATAATGTCGCTCGTAAAAATCAACAACTGGCGTTTTATGAAATTGGCAATGTCTTCCACCAAGCAAGCGAAGTGAAAAATGAATTACCTGTGGAGGAAAATCATCTGGCACTCGCACTTTCAGGTGAATGGGTCCAAAAAGATTGGCAAGGAAAAGCTGAAAAAGTGAACTACTTCCACTTAAAAGGTGCGCTTGATCACTTATTCGAAAGTTTGTCGCTTGTCGATCACATTACGTATCAAGCGAGTACGGATATTAAAGAAATGCATCCGGGAAGAACCGCAACGATTTATTTAGGGGAACAATATATTGGTTTCATTGGTCAAGTACATCCAACGACAGCCAAAGCTTATGACATTCCGGAAACGTATGTGGCTGAAATAAACGTAGAGGCGATTATTGCTTATGAAAAAACCTTCGTTTATCAACCAGTAAGTAAATTCCCAAGTGTCTCTCGTGACATTGCGTTATTAGTGGAAGAAACCGTAACGAACCAAGCGATTGTTCAAGTCATTCAAGCTGTTGCAGGGAAATATCTAACAGATGTGACAATCTTTGACGTCTATCAAGGGGAAAACATCGAAAAAGGGCATAAATCTTTGGCCTATAGTTTAACGTTTGCTAACCCTGAAGCGACATTGACCGATGAAGAAATTAATCTTGCAATGGATAAAGTTACAAAACGTTTAACGGATGAATTAAGTGCCGTGATTCGTTAACAATCAAAACAGGAATGAGTACAAGCACGTACTCATTCCTGTTTTTTAGTGATTCAAGCTATCGGTAACATCATTTGATTCTCTTGTTTTTAACCTTCTTTAAGCACCATCATTTCCTTCTAAAACATTCAGCTAGCTTCAACTGAAAATCTTTGCCGAAGCGTTCATCCATAACATTTTGTAGATAGAAAGAACGTTTTAATCAGGAATGATAGACTCGCTGACGTATTTTCGATTGTGTAAGGAAAAAAAGCAACAATCAGCTAAAAAAGATGATTATTGCTTTTCATGTTAAGACGATCATTAAAAATACTGAATACCCATTGCGCGTTTCACTTCAGCAAGGGTCTCAGCGGCTACTTTTTCTGCTTTCAGACTTCCTTGGTGTAACATTTCCATCACAGCGCCTGGGTCTTTCGCGAATTCTTCACGGCGCGCTCTGATAGGAGCAAATTCTGCTTCTAAAACATCGATTAGATAGCGTTTGATTTTGACATCACCTAAACCGCCACGACGGTAGTGTGCTTTTAATTCGTCGATATGCGCTTTATCGGTCCCAAAAACATCGAGATAAGTGAAAACCATATTGCCTTCCACTTGTCCTGGATCATCAATTCGGATGTGATTCGGATCGGTGTACATACTCATGACTTTCTTTTGTAAAATATCCGCAGAATCTGCTAAGTAAATCCCGTTCCCGAGTGATTTACTCATTTTTCCATTTCCATCAATTCCCGGTAAACGACCGAAGCCTTTTGGGGGAATGACGGCTTTTGGTGTGACCAAAAGATCTGTTTGATAAGTCGTGTTAAAGCTATGCACAATTTCTTGTGCTTGTTCAAGCATCGGTTTTTGATCTTCGCCAACTGGAACAAGGTTCGCTTTAAAGGCGGTAATATCGGCTGCTTGAGAAACTGGATAGATGAAGAAGCCAGCAGGAACACCTTCTCCAAAATTCTTTTGTTCGATTTCGGTTTTGACTGTGGGGTTGCGTCGAACACGAGCAACACTGACTAAATTGAGATAATACATCGTGAGTTCCGATAATTGTGGAATTTGCGATTGAATGAAAAGCGTTGATTTAGCGGGATCTAACCCCACTGCTAAATAGTCTAAAGCCACTTGTAACACATTGGCAGCGACTTTTTCTGGATTTTTTGCATTGTCGGTTAGGGCTTGTAAGTCTGCAACCATGACAAATAATTCGTTATTAGGATCTGCTTGCATTTCGACACGTTTTTTTAAAGAACCAACGTAGTGCCCGAAATGCAATTGTCCAGTCGGACGGTCCCCGGTTAAGATTGTATTCAAAGAGTTCACCTTTTCTTTTTTTATTCTATCTATCATCTTACCTTTTTTTTCAAGAATAAACAATTGCTATCCAGGATTTTCTTTATTTTCAGTTCGAAATGACAAAACTAAATTCTCACTAAAGAATCAGACTTACTACTTGAAAAATACGACAAAAAAGGAGACAATAACGAAGATAGAGTGAAGAATATAAAGGAAGTTTTTTTATGGAGAATACGCAACCAATCGGTTTTATCGATTCAGGTGTGGGTGGTTTAACCGTTATTAAAGAAGCAATGAAGCAACTCCCCAACGAAAATATGATTTACTTAGGTGATACGGCCCGCTGTCCTTATGGGGCACGTCCAGCAGAACAAGTCATTGAATATACGTGGCAAATGACGCGGTTTTTAGTGAAAAAAGGAATCAAAATGCTAGTGATCGCCTGCAATACGGCGACGGCTGTTGCATTAGAAGAGATTAGCCAACAACTGGATATTCCGGTTGTCGGTGTGATTTTACCGGGAACACGTGGGGCAGTCAAAGCTTCGAAAAACCAGCGTATTGGAGTCATTGGTACGCTCGGCACAATCAAAAGCCAATCGTATGAACAAGCGATTCGTAGTCGAGATTTAAATGCACACGTCATCAGTTTAGCTTGCCCAAAATTTGTGCCATTAGTTGAAAGCAATCAATATCAATCCCCAATCGCGAAAAAAGTGGTAGCTGAAACATTGGTACCCTTGCAAAACAAAAAAATTGATACGTTAATTTTAGGATGTACGCATTACCCGTTGCTACGTCCAATTATTCAAAATGTGATGGGCAGACAAGTCAAATTGATTGATTCTGGTGCCGAAACAATTACTGAAGTCAGCATGCTTCTTGATTATTTCAAATTAGGGAATCTTTACGCAACAAAAACGGGGGAATTAACTTGTTATACGACAGGTTCAACCAAATTATTTGATGAGATTGCCAATGAGTGGCTGCAAGGCCCAACCATTGCATCTAAACACATTCAATTAGGAGACGAATAAATGAGACATGATGGTAGAAATAATCAACAGTTAAGAGAAATAACAATTCATACGCATGTATATAAACAACCGGAAGGCTCAGTAGTCATTTCTTTCGGGGATACTGAAGTGGTCTGTTCCGCAACAGTCGAAGAATCCGTACCGCCATTTTTAAGAGGAACAGGGACTGGATGGGTCACGGCTGAATATAGCATGTTGCCTCGTGCTACCAATACGCGTAATCGCCGCGAATCTAGTAAAGGGAAACTCAGCGGTCGAACCATGGAAATTCAACGATTGATTGGGCGTGCTTTGCGTTCTGTTGTCGATTTAGAATTACTCGGTGAAAAAAGTATTATTGTCGATTGTGATGTGTTACAAGCAGATGGTGGGACTCGAACAGCCAGTATCACAGGTGCTTTCGTAGCACTACGTTTGGCGGTTGATAAATTACTCCAAAGCAATGAACTGGCGCAAGACCCCATTAAAGAACACTTAGCAGCGATTAGTGTGGGGATTTTAGCCGATCAGACGTGCGTAGTCGATCTCGATTATGAAGAAGACCACCAAGCGAAAGTCGACATGAATTTAGTCATGACAGAAGGTGGTCGTTTTGTGGAAATCCAAGGGACGGGCGAAGAAGCCACGTTTGATGGTGAAGAACTCAATCAAATGTTGTTGCTTGGAAAAGACGCGATTCAAGCGTTAATTGCGAAACAAAAAGAAGCACTTTACACACAAAAAGCAGAATTAATCGATGAAGACAAAATCATTATGATTGCAACGGGCAATCTTGGAAAAGTAAAAGAGTTTGAAGCAATGTTTGCTCAAGCCGGCTATCGTGTCAAAACGTTAAGAGACTATCCTGATTTACCTGATGTAAAGGAAACGGGGAAGACCTTTGAAGAAAACGCTCGACTAAAAGCAGAAACGATTGCCAATATTTTACAATGTCCTGTCTTAGCGGATGATTCCGGTCTTACTGTGGATGCTTTGGGAGGATTACCAGGTATTTATTCTGCTCGCTTTGCCGGAGAAGAAAAAAATGACGCTTCTAATAATGCCAAATTACTGTATGAGCTAACGGACGTTCCTGACGAAAAACGTGGTGCACAGTTCCATTGTACGCTTGTCTTTGCGGCTCCTAAAAAGCAAAGTCTTGTGGTAGAAGATCAGTGGAATGGTCGCATTGGTCGTATTCCTCGTGGTGACGGCGGATTTGGTTATGATCCATTATTTGTTGTCGAAGGGATGGAAAAAACGGCAGCAGAACTTTCGAGTGAAGAAAAAAATACCATCAGTCATCGTGCAAAGGCGCTTAAAAAATTAAAAAATGAGTGGCAACAGTGGCTAGAAGGGAACGAATAGAATGAAATATTTGGTAGTGAGTGATAATCATGGGAATCGTGAAGTACTAGAAACGTTATTTAATCACTATCGTCAATCAGTCGACGTGATGATCCATTGTGGCGATTCAGAATTGTCTGCACAAGATTCCTTATGGGAAGGCGTGGAAAAAGTCACGGGTAATTGTGACTATGATAGTGGGTATCCGAAAACGTTAACGATTGAAACACCCCTAGACCGGATTTTTGTCACACATGGACATCTTTATGATGTGCGCTTTGGGCTCCAGACATTAAGTTTTAAAGCGGCAGAAGAACAAGCGGATTTAGTTTTGTTCGGTCATACCCACCAAATCGCTTGTGAACAAGTCGGTCCAACGTTGTTCTTGAATCCAGGTAGTATTGAACAACCAAGAGGAAGTATTCAAGAAAAGAGTTATTGTATCATCGAAAGTACAACAGAGGCCTTTCATGTTCAATATTATCGGAAGGATTTTACGGTAATTTCAGATTTAGCCTTTACTTTCCCCAAACCATCCCAAACCATAAAGAAGATCGAATCGGAGTGAATCAATTGATAGGCAAATATACTGAAGAATTATTGAAAGAAAACCAAGAGAATTTTATTGTTCCGGCAGAAAACGTCGCAACAGTGCTCTATAATCATCCGTTAGAGCATGCGTTATTAGTCTTATCGAAAGTCGGCTATGCGAAAATTCCGGTATTAGACTCAGAAGATCGCTTAGTCGGTCTGATTAGTTTAGCCAATATTGTGAATAAGATGATGGGACTAACAGGATTTGAATATCAATTACTAGAAGGACTGACAGTTGCAGATGTGATGGAAGTCAACGTTCCAAAAGTGAAGCAGACAGAAGAATTAGAAGATATTTTACACCTTTTAGTCGACGCCTCATTTCTACCTGTTGTCAATGAAGACAATGTGTTTGAAGGCATTATGACCCGAAAAGAAATATTAAAATCAGTGAACCACTTAGTTCATGAATTAGATCGTCGTTTTGTGATTGAACCAAAAACGGTACTAAAAAAATAGGACAAGAAAACAAGCCATCACACGGAGAATGATTCCGGATGATGGCTTGTTTTCTTGCGTTATTTCAACGTGATCGGTGTGTTTGGAATCGAATAACCGGCATCAGTTAAAATGGATATTGATTTGGTTAATAAATCTTGTTGAATCTGTGCTTGCTTCCCATTTTCGACATAGAGCGTTGTTCGTATCGCGTAATTACTATTGCCTAAATCGACCATTCCAAAGATTGATGGATTGACTTTAATAAACGACGAATATTCCTCCGCTACTTGTTGATTGACGGAATCAATCAAACGTTTGATTGATTCAATGTCCTCAGAAGGGTTGATCCGCACATCGACGACGACGCGACGGTCACCTCGAGAAAAGTTACTGACAGTAGTGATATGGCGATTTGGGATAAAGTGAATCGTCCCATCAAGTGACTGTAATTCAACCAGTCTCAGACCAATCGCATTGACCGTTCCCTCAAGATTCAAATCTTTTAATAATACGTAGTCTCCGATATCAATTTGTTGCTCAAAAATGATAAAAAACCCAGTAATTAAATCATTCATGAACCCTTGTGCGCCAAGTCCAATGGCAATCCCTGCTATCCCAGCACCTGCAATCAAGGAGCCTATAGGTAATCCAAGAATTGCTAAGAGAGAGTAGGTGTAGAAAAACGCCAAGGTATAGTGACTAACATTTAAAACTAATGTCCGAAGCGTGGTTAAGCGAACAATCGAAAAACGATAGGGATTTTTTCCAAACATATGTTTAATCGCAAACGTCACGAGTCGATTTAACACAAAAAATAAAAGTGTAATGAAAAGAATGGAAAGGGAGCGCTGGATAATAATCCCAATGACGACCTCCCAGTCAATCTCGCTCCACCATTTCTGTAATGCGTTCAGTTGTTGCGCCGCCGGTTCGATAATTGGCGAATCTGAGCTATCTGTTGTTAATAAATAAAACATTGCTTATCCTCCTCGTTCCTTCTCTATCATTGTATCAATAGGGAAAGGGGACTGACAACCCTTTTCTATCAGTAATCCGTCTTCATCTTTGATTTTTTCAAAGAATAAAAAGATTCTTAAGAAATTAAACGCGCTCAATGGTGGGTGGTACGCAAATCGGCAAGGGCCCATTTAAGAAAAGGGCCCTTGCCGATAATAGTGCAAAATGGATGGGAAAAATTATGAAAGATGTACCCCTTTATCAACAAAAATTACTTCACCAATGATTCCACTTGAAAGTGGGCTAATTAAAAAGGCACACGCATTGCCGACTTCTTCAATCGTTACCCCAATATGATCGGGTGTACGATCTTCGGATAATTGAATCAATTTTTGATAATCGGTTACACCAGTCACAGCGAGTGTTTTAATCGCACCAGCAGAAATTGCGTTCACACGGATTTTTTGTGGAGATAATTCCGCTGCTAAATAACGTACAGCTGATTCTAAAGCCGCTTTCGCAATACCCATCATATTATAATTTGGCACAGCGCGATCTGCTCCTAAGTAAGTAAGCGTCACAATGCCGCTATTTTCTGCTAGGATTGGTTTTGCAGCTTTTGTGACTGCAATTAGGGAATAAGCACTGATATCTTGGGCTAAGGCATAGCCATCACGTGAAATTTCTGTTACGGCACCTTGTAAATCCTCTTTATTCGCATAAGCAACCGCATGGACGACACCATGGATTTCACCAGCATATTCTTTGATTTTCTCAAAAGCAGTATCGATACTTTCATCGCTTGCGACATCACATTCCACTAAAAATTCATTGCCTTCAAGTAAGCGTTCTAATGATTTTTTCATTCGCTCACTTTGGTAAGTATAAATCACTTCTGCTCCTTGGTCACGCAAAGCTTGCGCACATCCCCAGGCAATACTTCTTTTATTGGCAACACCCATTACGACAATTTTTTTTCCAGATAAGAAACTCATATTTCCACTCCTCATAAAATGAATAAATAATTTCACAAATTAGTATCATGATTTCTTATTATTAGATAAAATTGTTTGATTGTCAAACTAAATTTACTTTTTTTAATCTAAAGTTGCCAAATCCATTAAAATATGATACTTTGATTATCAAAGTAATATATTTTTAAAATTTTTGAAAAGAGGGAACAGCATGAAAAAATTTTTAACGGAAACGCAAGTAATGGATCTCATTCCCAATCGCTTTCCTATTATTTATATCGACTATGTAGACGAGATTGAATCAGGAAAAAAAATTATAGCAACTAAAAATGTGACGATTAATGAAGATTTCTTCCAAGGCCATTTTCCAGGAAACCCAGTGATGCCAGGTGCGCTAATTTTAGAAACACTCGCTCAAGCTGGATCAATTTTGATTTTAAAATCAGAAGAATTTTTAGGTCGGACTGCCTACATCGGAGCCATTAACCGGGCAAAGTTCCGTCAAAAAGTAGTCCCAGGAGATACAATGAAATTATCCTTTGAAATTATCAAAGTCAAGGGTTCGGTAGGAACAGCCGATGCCATCGCTACAGTCGAGGGTAAAGTCGTAGCGGAGTGTGAGTTTACATTCATCGTAGGGGAACAAAAGCAAGCGAAGTAAAAAAATGGATAAATAAAAAAGCTACAAATGCTGATATATCAACACTTGTAGCTTTTTTTCATTAGAACAACGATAGCTAATTTTTATTTTGGTGATTGCGAGTCTATGTAGACGATTGAGCGATCTTATTTTGCTTCTTGTAAGACTTTGGTGCTTTCAATTGTTACAGGATCAACAGGGGTTGAAACTTCGCTGCCGTTACTTGTTACTTCTGCTTGCGCAATTTTATCGACCACATCCATACCTTCAATTACTTGTCCAAAGACGGTATAGTTGCCATCTAACGATTTAGCGCCACCATTTTTGTAGGCTTCGATAATTCTTTCAGGAGTGAATTGAATAGCCATGCCGTCTGATTGATCTTCAGTCCCTTGTACGATGAAGAATTGACTACCTTGACTATCTAGTGCTTGGGCGCGTGCCATCGATAACGCTCCTCTGATATGATACAGTTGGTTGGAAATTTCTACTTCAAAACCTTCACCCCAGATACTTTCACCGCCCATACCAGTACCTTCAGGATCACCGCCTTGAATCATAAAACCTTCAATGACGCGATGAAACGGCGTACCATCGTAGTAACCATCTTTTGCATGAGTGACAAAATTTTCCACAGCTTTTGGAGCGATTTCTGGGAATAGTTTTACCGTAATCACACCAGCAGTTGTTGTTAATTCAACGACACTTTCATTTTCTTTGATTTCAGTGTCTAGTTGTGGAAGTTCCAATTGACTTAAATCTTCTCTAGTTGATTCACTTGTTGAAGTTTCGCTAGAGGATGTAGAATCCGAATTATTAGTAGTGCATGCTGCAAGGGAAAGCGTTGTAAGAATTGTTGTTGAAAGTAAAATTAATCGTTTGTAGGTCATATTTATTTCGTTCCTTTCTCAGCTGAATCTGTTTCATCATATCAAATATCACTATCCTTGAGAAGTAGCTAAATATGAAAATACGATGACTTTTCTTTTTTATTAGGAAAATAGGGCGTAACAATCAGTAAAAGAGGAAAATAAGTTATAATATAGTTATTGAAAGTCTAGAATGATATTCGATCAAAACTTCCAACACACACTGGCAGTGAATAAAGGAGCAAAATGTAAAATGAATCAAATTATTGTGATTGTCGGCCCAAGCGGTAGTGGGAAAACCCATCTCTCTAAAGAATTAGCGTCCCATGGAATTCCAAAATGTATTACAGCCACGACTCGTTCACCGAGAGAATCAGAAGGCGAAGTCGATGGACGTGATTATTATTTTCTATCGAAATCAGCGTTTGAAGCGACGGATTTTATTGAAACAACGACGTACCATGGGAATTATTATGGATTACCCGTGAAAGAAGTAACAAAAAAATTAGAAGAAGCTGGCGTTATACACGTTGTGGTTGAAAAAAATGGGGCTAAAGCATTGAAAAAAGCCTTTCCTAATGAAACGAAAATTATTTTCTTACCAATTACAGAAGAACGGATGCGCACCAGGATGTTACAACGCGGTGATAGTCCGTTACAAGTTGAACAACGAATTATCCATGCAAAGGAAACCGGAGAATTTGAGCCACCTGAGCAAGTTGATTTCATTTATGATGTCTTTGGAAGCAGTCAATTGAGCGATTTACTTGAATTTATTACTCAAAATAATTAATCACGCTTTTTTTGGTGAACTAACATTGAAAGGGGCTTCTTTCTTATGAGAATAGGATTTGAAGAAAGCCTCTTTTTTCATTAATCATGGACCCCAACTGATTGATTTGTTATAATCAAAGCGGTTTATTGATTACACATCACTTTAGGAGGATTTTATAACAATGGGGAAATTAGGGATTTCGATCTATCCAGAGCGTTCGACATATGAAAAGGATAAAGCGTACTTAGACTTAGCGCATCAGTATGGATTTAAACGAGTATTTACGAGTTTGTTACAAATTACAGAAGATAAAGAAAAAGTTTTAGCAGATTTTAAAAAGGTCGTCGATTATGCGAATGCCTTAAATATGGAAGTAATGGTAGATATTAATCCTGACTTGTTTGCTCAACTCGAGATTTCATACGACGATTTGTCTTTCTTTGATGAAATGGGCGCTTACGGAGTCCGTTTGGATTTAGGGTTTACTGGCGCGGAAGAAGCTCGCATGACACGTAATCCTTATAATATTAAAATCGAAATTAACATGAGCCAAGGAACAAGTTATGTTGATAATATTATGGCATACTCACCGAATACCGAAAATTTACTAGGGTCACATAATTTCTATCCGCATCGTTATACTGGACTAGAATATAATCACTTCGTGGCTTGTTCGGAAAAATTTAGAAAATACAATTTGAATACGATGGCTTTTGTGAATTCTCATGCCGCAACTTTCGGACCTTGGCCGACACAAGATGGTCTATGTTCTCTTGAAGACCACCGCGATTTAGCGATTGGGACACAAGTGAAGCATCTATTACTAACCGGTTTAATTGATGATATCTCAATTGGAAACGCTTATGCCTCTGAAGAAGAATTAAAAGCAATGGCAGAAGCCTTTTACTCGCCGTATCCTGCACTAAAAGTCGTGCCAGAAGCAAGCATCACTGAAAACGAGCGCATTTGTTTATTTGATAATCGCCATAGTTATCGTGGGGATCGTTCGGCTTATATGTTGCGTTCAACAATGACTCGTGTGATTTATAAAGACAAGGAATTTCCGCCTCACACGACGCGTGACATCGTAAGAGGAGACGTCTTAATCGATAATGTCGGCTACGGTCAATATAAAGGAGAAACACAGATTGCGCTTAAAGCAATGAAAAATGATGGGCGTGTTAATGTTGTCGGACACATTTCACCAGATGAGCAATTCTTATTAGATTATTTAAAACCTTGGTCGAGTTTTAAATTAGTTGAAGTCAAATAACATCATAAGAGGAGGAATGGTAAATCAACCGTTCCTCCTCTTATGATATTTTTTTGACAAAAAAAGGTTAACTAGGTTATTATTATGTAAACTAAACGGTCATTATCAATGAAATATCTGGTTTTCGTTACGAAATGATAGACAAACGGCCGATTGGTAGGTACAATAAATAAGACTTTTATGCTGGATAGTTAGTAGTAGATAGATAGGAGGACAAAATATGTCCATGTTTTTAGATCAAGTAACAATCGATGTTAAAGCCGGTAGCGGTGGCGACGGGATGGTGGCGTTTCGTCGCGAAAAATATGTTCCAAATGGTGGCCCAGCTGGGGGCGATGGTGGTAAAGGGGGATCCGTTGTTTTAGTTGTTGATGAGGGTTTACGAACCTTAATGGATTTTCGTTTTAATCGTCATTTCCGAGCAGATCCAGGAGAACACGGAATGAGTAAAAGTATGCACGGACGTGGGGCAGAAGATACGTACATTAAAGTCCCGCAAGGAACCACTGTTCGCGATGCTGAGACAGGTGCATTACTGGGAGACTTAATTGAGCACGGAGAAAGCTTAGTGATTGCCCAAGGTGGCCGTGGCGGACGAGGCAACACTCGTTTTGCATCACCAGCCAATCCTGCGCCTGAGTTAGCTGAAAATGGGGAACCAGGACAAGAACGTAAAATCGAATTAGAACTAAAAGTTTTAGCCGACGTTGGATTAGTTGGATTCCCTTCAGTTGGGAAATCGACGTTATTATCCGTGATTTCTTCTGCAAGACCTAAAATTGGTGCGTATCACTTCACAACGCTTGTACCAAACTTAGGAATGGTTCATATTCCAGATGGCCGCAGCTTTGTTGTGGCTGATTTACCCGGCTTAATTGAAGGCGCGTCACAAGGTGTTGGACTTGGAACGCAATTCTTACGTCATATTGAGCGAACGCGTGTCATCTTACATATGATTGATATGAGTGGGATGGAAGGTCGTGATCCATACGAAGATTACGTAGCGATTAATAATGAATTAAGAACGCATAACTTACGTTTATTAGAGCGACCGCAATTAATTGTGGCCAATAAAATGGATATGCCAGATGCGGAAGAGAATTTAAAAAAATTCAAAGAACAACTGGCAAAAGAGCAAGAGGATGAATTTGCGGAGCCAATTCCAGTGTTTCCGATTTCAGGGGTTTCTAGAAAAGGAATTGATGCTTTACTAAGTGCCACAGCTGACTGGTTGGAAGTGACACCGGAATTCCCTCTTTATGAAGAAGAAATCGATCAATACGTTGTGGAATATAACTTTGTTGACGATGAACCGGAATTTACAATTGAGCGTCAACCGGATACTTCATGGGTTTTATATGGTGATAAATTAGAGAAACTCTTCAAAATGACGAACTTTGATCATGATGAAACGGCCATGCGTTTTGCCCGTCAATTACGCTCAATGGGTGTCGATGAAGCCTTACGAGTACGTGGAGCAAAAGATGGCGATATCGTTCGCATTGGAGAATTTGAATTCGAATTTGTTGAATAAAGCCGAAAGATTGGAGCGAAAGTTCCAATCTTTTTTGCTTTTTATAGTTAGTAAACATGTTCTTTTTTTCGTTTTATTGGTAAGATGAGAGTAACAGAAGAAAAGAGGGATGTCAGATGACTAAAAGAGTGATTGTGGTAAATTTTGAAGTAAGTTCTCAAGCGTACCAAGCATTTTCAAATGTCAAAAAAGCCCATATCGAACGGAAAATAAAAGGCGAGCAAATGGCTGTGGTGACGCATAAAAATGAAGGTACCCACCATTTTAAAGTAGAAGATTTTATCGATTTTACCGGAACAAACAAAACGTCACGTGGAGGAATGATTGGAATGCTTCTAGGAATTGTTGCAGGCCCGCTAGCGATGATGCTAGGTTGGTTCGGTGGCAGTATGATTGGGGCATCCCAAGACGCGCAGGAGATTAAGCGTGCTAATACGATTTTTGAATTACTTAGTCGCGAAATTGGCGAGGGCGATACCGGATTGATTGTGATTGCAGAAGAAGAAGACAATCGAGTGTTAAATCAATTATTAACGTATGATTTAGCGGGTCGGATTCATCGTTTTGATTATGAAGAAGTCGAAGCTGAACTAAAAACCGTTAAAGATATTGAGAAAACAACAAAAGAAAATGCTAAAAAAGTCTGGGAAGCGAATCATCCTGAGTAAGTAAATGAGTTGAAAATTAATAGAAAGTTAGGTTTATCTATGGAATTAGAATTTTTAGGAACAGGTGCGGGTGTTCCCGCTAAACACCGGAATGTTAGTAGTATTGCGTTAAAATTACTGGATGAATGCAATGCTGTTTGGCTGTTTGATTGTGGTGAAGGAACACAATTACAAATATTACGGACGACAATTCGACCACGCAAGATCGAGAAAATTTTTATTACTCATTTACATGGTGATCATATCTTCGGGTTACCTGGTTTGATTAGTAGCCGTTCATTTCAAGGTGGTTCAGACGCCTTAGAAATTTATGGTCCAAAAGGGATTCAAGAGTGGATTCAAACCTCGCTACGTTTGTCTAAAACACGTTTGAGTTATCCAATAAAATTTATTGAAATACAAGAAGATGGTTTGCTCTTTGAAGATAATCAGTTTCAAGTGTATTGTCAGAAATTAGAACACGGGATTGACAGTTACGGATATCGAGTGGTTGAAGCAGATCATGTGGGAGAATTACAAGTCGATCAGTTACAAGAATTAGGGATTAAACCGGGTCCGATCTTTGGTAAAATTAAACAAGGGCACCAAGTGACGTTAGACGATGGCCGTGTCATAGATGGTAAAAATTACATTGGCGAGTCAAAAAAAGGGCGAATTGTTACGATTTTAGGGGATACGCGGAAAACAAGCCAATCAATCGAGTTGGCACGTGATGCAGATGTTTTAGTCCATGAGAGTACATTCAATAAAAACGAAGCGAAATTAGCGCGTGCTTACTATCATTCAACAACGCATGATGCCGCCGAAGTTGCCAAAGCAGCTCAAGTCGACAAATTAATTTTAACGCATATCAGTGCGCGTTATTTAGGAAAAGACGTGGAAGAGCTTCAAAGTGAAGCAAAAGAAATTTTTGAAAACGTCTGGGTAGCAAAAGATTTCTATACGCTTGATATTCCCTTAAAGAAAAAGGAGGCTCTCTAGTATGAGATTAACGAACAAAATTGTACTCGTTACGGGTGGATCGACAGGTTTAGGTGAAGCAATTTGCTATGAAGCAGCGAAACAAGGGGCGATTGTCATTGTGAGCGCGCGTCGAATGGAATTAATTCAAAAAGTAAAAGACCGTTGCCAAGTACTGAGTCAAAAAGAAGCCTATGCTTTTCCAGTCGATTTAGAAAGTGCGGATAGTATAAAAACGCTTATCCAATCAATTAAAGAAACCGTTGGAGTGGTAGATATTGTTGTTAATAATGCCGGTTTTGGTATTTTTGAAGATTTTATTGATTTTGATTTGGAAAAAGCCCGGAAAATGTTTGAAGTCAATCTCTTTGGTATGATGTACTTAACACAAGCTTTAGCAATTGACATGTTACCGCATCAAAAGGGACATTTTATCAATGTTGCTTCGATGGCCGGAAAAATGGCGACACCTAAATCGACAGTCTATTCCGCAACAAAATTTGCCGTGATTGGTTTCTCTAATGCCTTAAGATTAGAATTAAAACCGTTTAATATTTATGTCACAACTGTTAATCCTGGACCAATTCAAACGAATTTTTTTGATTTAGCCGATCCTACCGGGGATTACTTATTAACCATCGATCAATTTGTGTTGGACCCTCAAAAACTGGCCAAAGAAATCGTAAAAAGTATGAATACTCCAAAACGAGAAATTAATCGTCCGCATATCATGTCGGCGGCTGCTCATTTTTATCAGTTATTTCCGCGCCTAGGAGATTATTTGGCCGGTGGAATCTTTAATAAAAAATAGGAGTGGTCAGAATGAAAAATCAGTGGCGATTATATCTAGGCTTATTTTTTACTTTTATGATGATTGTTTTTGCTATTTTGAATAATCAGACAGTCTCTATTAGTTTTGGTTTCACGACTTTCAGTGGTCCGCTTATTTTAGTCGTATTTGGTTCTGTCTTTATCGGTGCTTTGATTGTTTCTTTAATGGTCACGGGAAGTTATTGGCGACAAAATAAAGAAATAAAACAATTAAAAAAACAAATCACAGCATTAAAAGTGACAAATCAACAACAAGTACAGACACCGTTAGTAGATGATGTAACACATGATGGGCACTATCCGGAAGAATAACTTTTAAAGATTTATTATAAAAGAGCCTTCTCTGAAGAGAAGACTCTTCTTTTTTGTGAAGTGCTTTGTTATAATTGATAAGTTAGGAGTGATGAAGTGAAAGCAGCAAAATATGATTGGCAGATGCCAAAGATAGAGGAACCTACGCCTTCTTTTGTTGAAGCAAGCGAAGCGTATCAACTCTCTCCTGTTTTAGCACAATTACTATGGAATCGCGGAATAAAAACAAAGGAAGCTCTCCACCGATTCATCCAACCGGAAATGACGGATCTACATGATCCTTATTTACTTTACGATATGGAAAAAGTGATTGAGCGCCTGCATGAGGCGGTCATCGCAGAAGAGCATATCGTCATTTACGGGGATTACGATGCAGATGGGATTACGAGTACAACGGTTTTAAAAGAGGCATTAGAGTTAATCGGTGCCGATGTCGAAACCTATTTGCCAAATCGTTTTACCGATGGATATGGGCCAAATGTGGAACGTTATCAAGACCTCATCAAAAAGGGCGCTCAATTAATCGTAACAGTCGATAACGGTGTTTCAGGTCAAGAGGCAATTGCCTATGCGAACAGTCAAGGAGTTGACGTCATCGTGACCGATCACCATGAATTGCCGTCTGAGCTACCACAAGCTTATGGAATTATTCATCCGCGTCATCCAAAAGGGGCATATCCTTTTAAAGATCTAGCGGGAGTAGGCGTTGCTTTTAAGGTAGCATGCGCATTACTCGATGATATTCCCTTAGAATTACTTGATTTAGTTGCGATTGGAACGATTGCCGATATGGTTTCATTAACCGATGAAAATCGTGCAATGGTCATTTGGGGACTCCAACAAATCAAGCAAGGGGCGCGAATCGGCTTGAATGAGTTACTCCTCATTTGTGGAGAAAAAGTAAGTGAAGTCAATGAAGGAACGATTGGTTTTTCGATTGCCCCACGCTTAAATGCGATTGGACGCTTAGGAGATCCTAATCCAGCAATTGATTTAATGACGACTTTTGATAAAAATCATGCACAAGAATTAGCGGAAGTGTTTAATCAATTAAATCAGCAACGAAAAGATTTAGTTGAAATTGCGACAAAAGAAGCGCTGCAACAAATCATGCCTGAAAATAAGATTCATCTTTTAGTCGGTGAAAATTGGCATGAAGGGATTTTAGGGATTGTCGCAGGACGTGTGATGCAAGAAACAGGACAGCCTGCAATTGCCTTAACGCATAAAGAAGACGGACTGCTGAAAGGCTCTGGACGAAGTACGGCTGCCTTAAATATGTTTGAGATGCTAGAAAAAAGTCGCGAGTTACTAGCGACTTTTGGGGGACACCATGCGGCTGTAGGATTAAGTTTGCTTAAAACGAATCTTCCACTCCTTCAAGAGGCAATCAATCACTATCTATTGGAGGAGCAAATTGATTTAACAAAAGGGCTTCCCTTGGCGATTGACGGCGAACTGGCGATTGAAACCGTTGATTTGTCACTGATTCAGTCCTTGCAACGACTGGCACCTTACGGGATGCATAATCCCATTCCGCAATTTGTCTTTAAGAATGTGTCAGTACGTGAGAGTCGCAGTATTGGTTCGGAACAGAAACACTTAAAGTTTGTGCTCGACAATGATAAGGGTCATCAAGTTGACGGTATCGGTTTTGGTTTCGGCCAAGATCAAAGTGAATTTGAGACAGAGAATATCCATTTAGTGGCTCAATTAACGATTAATGAATGGAACGGTCATACCATTCCGCAGTTAAGGCTACAAGATTATCAAGTGTCTACCATTCAAGTGTTCGATTTTAGAGGAAAAAAACACCACCAACAATTAGATTTTACCGAAAAAACCCTATTTGTTGCCTTTAGCAAAAAGCTCTATAAAGTTTTTAAAGAAAAGCAAAAGCATCCAGTCATTTATGTCGAAAATATAGAGTCTTTTAAAGAACTTTACGTAAGTGAGCATTCTTGCTCTCAACTCGTCGTCATTGATACGCCAGTCGTTTTAGATTGGGTGAAAGTGATTATCCATGAAACACAAATTTCACGCGTCTACATTCTTGGACTTTCTTCAGATGAGGCTTATTTAGAAGGGCTTGGTTCAAGAGAACAGTATGCGAAGCTATTTAAATTAATCAAAGGACAAGACCAACTTGATGTTCGACATAAGTTGCCAGCGATGGCAACTTATACCGGAATACCGGTCCAATTATTAATCTTTATGATTCAAGTTTTTGTGGAATTAGAATTTGTCACGTTAGAAAATGGCTTGTTAAAAAATATTGATGAACCCGTTAAACGGGCGTTAACTGAGAGTGAAATCTATCAAGCGCGCCAAAGAAAAATTAAAAATGAGGAATTCTTATTACTTAGTGATCTCGCGATGATTAAGAGTTGGATTTGTCATTAAACAGGAGGAAAAACATGAATTTAAAAAATTATATTGCAAGTATACCCAACTATCCATCGGAAGGAATTACTTTCCGAGATATTTCGCCACTAATGGCTGATGGCGATGCTTATCGTTATGCTACGAAACAAATTGTGGACTATGCGAAAGAAAAAAACATTGATATGGTAGTTGGACCCGAAGCTCGTGGCTTTATCGTGGGTTGTCCCGTAGCGTATGAATCGGGAGTAGGTTTTGCGCCTGTCCGTAAACCTGGGAAATTACCTCGTAAAACAATTGAAGTTTCTTACGATTTAGAATACGGGTCGGATACGTTGACGATTCATGAAGATGCGATTAAACCAGGACAACGCGTTCTCTTGTGTGATGACTTATTAGCGACTGGTGGAACAGTCAAAGCAAGTATTGAATTAATTGAACGTTTAGGTGGAATCGTTGTCGGCTGTGCATTCTTAATTGAGTTAACGGATCTAAAAGGTCGCGACAAGATTAAAGGTTACGATATTTTTGCATTAATGGATTATTAAAAAAAGATTCCGCTAGTGGCGCTTATGCACTGGCGGAATCTTTGTTTTTATCGATAAGCATCTTCTGAATAGGAATAATCGTTCTCTGTTAAGAAATGCTCTTGTTGGTATTTCTTTTGACGTAGTCGTTGATCGTCCCACAAAATAAGCCATAAAATGAGTAATGGTCCTAAAATTAAAAAAGCGATTAAACTCCCAAAGTTCCCAATAATAATTCCGATGACTAAAACCCCAATTAAAAAACCAAAACGACGTACTGCTTTCATTTCGACTCACTCCTTATCTTATAGAACGTTTGTTCGTGTCTTTATTATACGAATGTTTGTTCGCTTTGTAAAGAGGGAAAGTAAATAAAAAGAAAAAAGTGAAATATCATCGTATACGGAGGATTGGTTTAAGAGGGATGCAAGGCGAATTTGTTGCAATCAAAATAAGCTATGACAAAAGTCACAGCCTACTTTGATTTTTACGAATCTTTGATTGATAAGCGGGTGATAAGAGTCTGCTCTTTCTGAACCGCCATATATTCGCGCAATTGAAAGAGCCAATGGTTCAACTGTACCTCCAGTTTCTCAGAGCAAAACGACGGATGTCACACCTTCTAAATAATAGCAAGAAAAATAGAGTAGAGCGTGTTCGCTTTTGAAACGATGTTACGGATGTCCGCCTTGTTTTAAAAATGACGATACAATCCTACGACTAATCCTAAAATTTTGACATTTGGAAAAATTAATGGCTCCATGAAATCATTCTCAGGTTGCAAACGGACATGACTGGCTTCTTTGTAAAATCTTTTACACGTTGCTTCGTTCTCGTCCGTCATAGCAATGACGATATCGCCATTACGAGCAATGTCTTGTTTGCGGACAATAACTTGATCGCCATCTAAAATCCCAGCGTTAATCATACTTTCGCCAGAGATGGTGAGCATGAAATGTTGACTTTCACTATTGGCTAACTGAGGTGGAATTGGAAAAAAATCAGAGGCATCTTCCACAGCTAAAATGGGTTCACCAGCGGTTACAACACCAAGTAATGGAATATTTTTTTGGTCTCCACCAACAGTTTCGAGTCCAAGTGCCGTTAATTCGATGGCTCGAGGTTTCGTTGCATCGCGTTGGATATAACCATTTTTTTCTAACCGGGACAAGTGTCCGTGAACGGTCGAAGTCGAAGAGAGGTTCACTGCTTCACCGATTTCGCGAACTGTCGGAGGATAACCCTTATCGAGTACTCGCTTATGAATAAAGCGTAAGACTTCCATTTGACGACTTTCTGTCTTTTTTGCCAAGGTTTACACCTTCTTTCGTATAATTAAGTTAATTTTAACATAAAAAAACAATATAATCAAACAGATGTTCGGTTTTGAAAAGGAGTTCTTATTGTTTTTTGGGGTAATTTTGTATAAGATAAAACAAATGAGAGGAGTGGGAATATGTTATCAGAAAAAAAATTAAACCGTATCAATGAATTAGCCCGCAAGAAAAAGAAAGAAGGCTTAACGCCAACGGAGGAAAAAGAGCAAAAATTACTAAGAGAAGAGTATTTAAGTGCATTTCGTGGTGGGATGAAACATCATATTGAAGGGATGAAAGTAGTCGATCCCCTAGGAAATGACGTCACACCTGAGAAGTTAAAAGCCATTCAGAAAGAAAAAGGGCTTCATAATCGCGAATAAAAATATTTGCACATGAAAAAGGTTGAAAAAACATTCGATATCTTTTATAATGAGAATGAATAAAGGTAAAAAAAACCTAAAATAATAGGAGGCGCTTCATTTGTTTGATAAAATTGATGAGTTAGGTGTTAATACGTTACGTACGTTAAGTATTGACATGGTACAAAAAGCCAATTCAGGTCACCCAGGATTACCGATGGGAGCAGCTCCAATGGCTTATGCTTTATGGACAAAACATTTAAAAGTCAATCCAAAAACGTCAAGAAATTGGGTTGATCGTGATCGCTTTGTTATATCAGCAGGTCATGGTTCAGCGTTGTTGTATAGTTTATTACATTGTTCAGGTTACGATGTTCAAAAAGAAGATTTAGAAAACTTCCGTCAGTGGGATAGTCGCACACCAGGACATCCAGAAGTTCTTCATACTGATGGTGTGGAAGCAACGACTGGACCATTAGGCCAAGGGATTGCAATGGCTGTTGGAATGGCGATGTCTGAAGCTCATTTAGCGGCAACTTATAATCAAACTGATTTTCCAATTGTAGATCACTATACATATGTTCTTTGTGGTGATGGTGATTTAATGGAAGGAATCTCTCATGAAGCGTCTTCCATGGCAGGTCATATGAAATTAGATAAATTGATTGTGTTGTATGATTCAAATGATATTTCATTAGATGGACCGACTTCAAAAGCTTTTACAGAAAACGTGGGGGCCCGCTATGAAGCGTATGGTTGGCAACATATTCTCGTAAAAGATGGTCGTGATTTAAATGCTATTTCAGCTGCGATTGAAGCAGCCAAACAAGAAAAAAATAAACCAACCTTGATTGAAGTCAAAACAGTGATTGGTTTTGGCGCACCAAATCAAGGAACGTCTTCTGTCCACGGTGCACCACTAGGAATCGAAGGAATCCAAGCAGCCAAAGGGATTTATGGCTGGGATTATCCAGAATTTGAAGTGCCAGAAGAAGTCGCGACTCGCTTCAAGGAAACAATGATTGAAGAAGGCCAAAAAGCAGAAGAGGAATGGAATGAATTGTTTGCACGTTATGAAGGTGCCTATCCAGAATTAGCGGCTCAATTTAGACAAGCATTTGCAGATGAACTCCCAGAAGAGTGGGCAGATAATTTACCAACTTATGAAGTGGGTTCAAGTCAGGCAAGTCGCGTTTCAAGTAAAGATATGATTCAAGCACTCTCTAAAGCGGTACCGTCTTTATGGGGTGGATCAGCCGATTTATCAGGTTCTAATAATACGATGGTTGCGGCAGAAAAAGATTTTGAACCTGGTCAATATGAAGGCCGTAACATTTGGTTTGGCGTGCGCGAATTTGCGATGGCAGCCGCAATGAACGGGATTCAATTACATGGTGGAACACGTATTTATGGTGGTACTTTCTTCGTATTCGTGGATTACCTACGTCCAGCAGTTCGTCTTGCAGCGATTCAAAAAACACCTGTTACCTATGTATTGACGCACGATTCAGTGGCTGTCGGAGAAGATGGTCCGACACATGAGCCAGTAGAGCAACTTTCAAGTTTACGTAGTATCCCTAACTTACATGTCATTCGTCCAGCCGACGGAAACGAAACACGTGCGGCTTGGAAAGTCGCAATGACTTCAAAAGAAACACCGACTGTTCTAGTCTTAAGTCGTCAAAATTTACCTGTTATTGAAGGAACGACTACCTTAGCAGATGATTTTGTTTCGAAGGGTGCTTACGTGGTTTCTCCTCAAAAAGGTGAAAAACCAGAAGGAATCTTAATCGCGACAGGCTCTGAAGTCTTCCTCGCTACTGAAGCCCAAAAAGCTTTAGCTGCTGAAGGCGTGGATGTCTCTGTGGTTTCAATGCCGAGTATGGATTTATTTGAAGCGCAATCAGCTGAGTATAAAGAATCTGTCTTACCAAAATCAGTGAAAAAACGTGTTGCGATTGAAGCAGGTTCGCCTTTTGGTTGGGAACGTTACACGAAATGTCGTGGAAAAATCATTGCAATCGATCACTTTGGCGCTTCTGCTCCAGGAGATAAAGTGTTAGCTGAGTTTGGCTTTACGACAGAAAATGTGATCAATACTTATAAATCATTGTAATCTTTTAGGATAAACATAAAAAAGAAGGAGAATTTCCGAAACTGGAGATTTCCCTTCTTTTTTGCTAGATAAATTAGTGTAGTCATAGTATGATAATGACAAGAAATAAATGTAGAGGAGGGAGAACCATGGCGACGTTTGATGATGCCTTAGCTTATTTAAAAGGCGAAAATATTCGAATTACACCTCAAAGGATTGCGATTTTAGAATTCTTGACAGAAGTACCCACACATCCAACGGCAGAAGAAGTGTACCGAGCGATTGAAGAGAAATTTCCTGGCATTAGTGTAGCAACGGTTTATAATAACTTAAAATTATTTACTGAAATTGGATTTCTAAGAGAGATGAACTATGGAAGTTCTTCTAGTCGCTATGATTTTGCGATTAACCCTCATTATCATGTCATTTGTCAAAAATGTGGAAAAGTATCTGATTTCTTCTATCCAAGACTCGATGATGTCGAAATGGCGGCTGAGCGTCTAACGGATTACCAAATTCAAAGTCATCGTTTAGAAATCTACGGGTTATGCCCAACTTGTAAAAATATAACAGAATAAGGAGTTTTCATATGACAGTCATTCAAACCAATCAAGCGCCAAAAGCAATCGGACCTTACGTTCAAGGAAGAATTGCGAATGGATTTTTATTCGCATCGGGTCAAGTTCCTTTAGATGCGGTAACGGGTGAAGTTGTTGGTTCTACGATTGAAGAACAAACAATACAAGTTTTAAAAAATATTTCTGCGATTTTAACCGAAGCGAGAATTACCCCAAATGATATCGTAAAAACAACGTGTTTCTTAAAAAATATGGATGATTTTGTCGCGTTTAATCAGGTCTATGGCACATTATTCCATGATGTTTTACCGGCACGTTCGGCGGTCGAAGTGGCTCGCTTACCAAAAGACGTGTTAATTGAAATTGAGATTATTGCAGACGTCTCAAAAAAATAAGTCAATAAAAAAAGAGAGCTGATTGAAGTCTCTCTTTTTTTAATCATCTATGTATGTGAGAAGGGAACAATCAATGATTTCATTAGAAGTTTTTTTAAAAAATGGTCAAACGACGATTTCCAATTTATTAGTAGAAAATTATCGCCGTATCGGGATGTCAAACGAAGAATTTTTACTCTGGTTGCAATTACATCGCTATGTTGAGGCAGGCGATTCATTTCCTGATTTAATGAAAATTGCTGAAGATATGAGTTATAACCAGCAAGAAATTTATTATTTGTTAAATCAGCTCGTTCAAAAACAATTCATTCAAATTGTCTCGCAAAAAGATCTCCGAGGAATGATGCATGATTCCTATGATTTAACTTTAGTCTATCAAAAATTAGCACTTTTATTGTCACAAAAGACAAAGCAAGTGGAAGAAAAACAATTACAAGAAAAAATTAGTGAGTTATATCAAAATTTTGAAGCAGAATTCGGGCGTCCATTATCACCAATGGAATACCAACGAATTGGGCAATGGTTGGAAGAGGATCATTATCAAGTCGAGCTGATTCAACTGGCCTTGCGCGAAGCTGTATTAAATCAAGCATACAGTTTAAATTATATTGATCGTATTTTATTATCATGGGAACGGAAAAATATTCGGACTTCTGAGCAAGTAATGGATGAGCAAAAACGTAGAAAACGTCAAATGATGCAAAAAGAAGAACCGACGACCAAAACACTTCCGAAAATATCCCTTCATAATTGGTTAGAAGAGGAGTCAAATGATTAGTAAAGAAAAGACAAAAATGGCTTTAGAAAAAATGTATGCCATGTTTCCAGATGCGGTCGGAGAATTAGAACATCAGACGCCGTTTCAGTTACTAATTGCCGTGATTTTAAGTGCACAAGCAACCGATGTCTCGGTAAATAAGGTGACACCTCATTTGTTTGCTGCTTATCCAAATGCCGAGCAATTAGCTAACGCACCGCTTGAGACAATCACTGAATACATTCGAACAATTGGCTTATATCGAAATAAGGCGAAAAATATCAAACGGTGCGCGCAACAAATTATGGAAGAATTTGATGGGAACGTTCCTGAGACACGAGAAGAATTAATGCGTCTAGCGGGTGTGGGACGAAAAACCGCGAATGTTGTCTTAGGCGACGCATTTAACACACCAGCAATTGCAGTCGATACGCATGTCGAACGCGTATCAAAACGGCTCAGAATTTGTAAATTGGATGCTTCTGTAAGTGAAGTAGAAGAGACACTGATGCGAAAAGTTCCAAAAGAAGATTGGGTTAAAATGCACCATACAATGATTTTTTTCGGCCGCTATCATTGTACTGCGCGTGCACCAAAATGCGAAGTGTGTCCATTATTGACGATGTGTCAAGAAGGCAAAGATCGGATGAAAGCCAAACAACAAAAGCAAAGATAAAAGTAAAAAAATCGTAAAGACGAGATTGTCTTTACGATTTTTTAGTGTCCTTATCATTAAGGTGTAGCGGGGGTTTCAGGACTAACAGGTGTCTCTGGAACCGTTGGTGGTACTTCTTCTGTACTTGGCGTCGGTGTTGGTTCAACTGCTGGTGGTTGTGTCGAAACAGCCGGTGGAGTCGTTTCAGAGGACGAACTACTTGGAGTCGTACTTTCTGATGAAGAAGTGGTTGAAGAACTCGACGACTCGGAACTTTCTGATGAACTTTCGGCCGGTTTAGATTCAACTGGTGGTGCCACAGGAGGCGCTACATATTGTCCTTCTAAGTAGAGTTCTCGTCCGATTCGAGTTAAACCTTTTGGCATCACCCAATCTTCGTTGACAACCGAAGCTGAGACATGTTGCATGACTTCTCGATAGACATCACTTGCTACTCCTGAATATTCATTGGTAATCGGTGTTTTTTGATCACGATAACCCGTCCATACCGCTAGCGAATAATTCACCGTATACCCTACAAAAGTGGAGTCAGGGAAGACGGTAGAAGCAGCATTCAAAGCTTCCAATTCTTCTTCAGTGTAATTAGAGGTCCCCGTTTTACCTGCTTGATACAGTCCTTGGATAGTCGCGTTGTAACCTGTACCAGATTCAATAACACCTTTTAAGATATCTGTCACCATGTAGGCTGTCGTTTCTTCCATTGCTTTAATCCCTGGAGTTTTAAAGGCTTCCACTTCCTCAGAACCGTCAGCAAAAACAATTTTATTTACGTATTGTGGTTCATTGTATGTTCCGCCATTTGATAAAGCGGCGTAGGCAGCGGCGAGTTTTAAACTAGACATGCCGTATTTTGTCCCGTCTTGATCTACCGTATTACTTGAAATCGCATTGGCTTGTTGGATTTTGGCATATTGAATGCCTAAACGACTTAAAAAGTCTTCAATTTTATCTGCACCGACTTCGTTAAAAAGTTTGACAGCTGGGACGTTACGAGATTCGATTAATGCGGTACGAAGCGTCATGGTTCCCCAATATTTATTATCCCAGTTCTGAACAGGAGTATTCGTTCCGACATACTTATACGGTTCATCGACAATTGTTTTACCAGTCGAAACATCTAGATATTCAAAAGCAGGCGCGTAGACCGTAATCGGTTTAACCGTGGATCCGACATCGCGCTTAGTGTTCACTGCTAAGTTATCTCCTAACCGTGTTCCTTCTTCGATATTTCGCCCCCCAATTTGTGCGGTGACTTTTCCGGTTTTAGCATCGATTAAAGTAGCGGCTACTTGCATTTCGTCATCTGGGTATTGCACATACGTATCACTATTGGTCACTTCATATAAATGTTTTTGTGCATCAATATCGAGATTCGTATAAATTTCTAGTCCGTCAGTAAACACGTCTTTTCCGGTTTTTTCTTCCACTTCATTGATAACTTCTGTTAAATAATTATCATAATACTTCCAAGAATCATTCGTAGTGCTGAGTGGTTTTAGCCCTTCCTCAATCGGTGTCGCAATGGCTTCTTCGTATTCAGCGTCGGTAATTTTTCCGTTTTCTCTCATTGAAAAGAGAACGATATCTCGTCTTGATTTGGCGTTTTCGGGATTCGCATACGGATCAAAGTAAGAAGGGGCATTTGGTAAGCCTGCGATCAGTGCGGTTTGTGGAAGATTTAACTCTTCTAACGACAACCCATAAAACGCTTTGGACGCTGTTTGCATCCCGTATAGCCCATTTGACATGTAGACTTTGTTAATGTAATAGGTTAAAATTTCTTGTTTTGATTTTTCTTTTTCTAATTGAACCGCCATCCATGCTTCTTGTGCTTTTCGCTCGAGCGTTTGATCAGAAGCGTCGGTTGAGAAGAAAGAGAGTTTAATTAATTGCTGTGTTAACGTACTACCGCCTTGCATGCCGCCGGTACTGACGTTTGAAATTACCGAGCCGACGATTCGAATCGGGTCAATGCCGACGTGTTCATAAAAACGGCGATCTTCAACTGAGATGATCGCATCTTCTAATAAACGGGGAATCTCAGTCGCTTCGATCGTTTCTCTTTTTTCTGCACCGACTTCTTGAAATAAGTCGCCATTAGCTGCGAAAAATTTTGAAGAGTTCGGTGATTCAAGTTTGGCATCCTCTAATTTAGGAGCATCTTTTGCATAACTCCAAAACAGAGCGACTCCTGATAAAAAAAGGAGACAGCCGACAAAAACAAGACCAAGAGTAATTTTCAAAATAATTGAGCCGGTGGAACGTTTCTTTTTATTTTTTACTGTTTTCTTTTTTGGTGATTCATGACGCTGTGTTCGTGTATTGTTTGACATGATGTTTGCTCCTTTAATTCAATGAATTGATCAACTGCCTGGAGATACGGAATTCTTGGTGCCACCCCAGGAATGATTTCAATTCCAATTTCTTCAATGGTTGCGAGAGAGAGTGATTTTTTTTGGGTTGCTTGTTGCTCCCAGTAATGAACAATATAATGACTATCAATAAAAAAGCAACGATTTAGACTTGAAAACCAAAGTAAAACAAAACAAATTCCTCTATGACTCAGACACTTTTTCATGTGCTCAATTTGATGGGCATGTAGGTTTTTTAACGGAAAAGAGGTTTTATTTTTTGTTTCCTTGGCTTCAAAATCAATATAATACCCTTGATAAACGCCGTTGTAGTCGGTTGTTGAAGCTTCTTTGAAGTATGCTTCTTTGATGACTGCTGCACTCCTCTTTGGATAATCCACTTTAACGATTTGAAGAGGGGTTGGTTTTTTGTGAATAACTGCGCATCCGCGATTTAAATAATACTCATTGCTTTCGTTAATGGCTTCTTCAAAACGCATCCCGCGATTGGCAAAAGATTGTTTTTGTTTAGCAACTTTAGTTTGTTTTTTTTGCCGTTCGTTATACAATGGGAGAGAGCCGTTTGGATATTTGATTGTCATGTGATTCACACTCCTATCAATCATTATAGCAAAAAGAGAAATAGAAAGAAAAGGGAAGTTTATGAAAACAAAAGAAGCCTTAATAATTACTGGGTATCGCAATTATGAAATAGGAGTCTTTCAAGAAAAAGATCCAAAGATTAAAGTCCTTAAGAAAGTGATAAGAGAGACATTAATTCCGTTAATTGAAGATGGCATCACGTGGATTGTGATTGGCGGGAACTTAGGTGTTGAACTTTGGGCAGGTGAGGTCGTCATCGATTTAAAAGAGGAGTATCCAGAAATCCAATTAGCAATCCTATTTCCTTTTGAAGGCTGGGGCGAAAATTGGAAAGAAGCAAACCAAACCGTCCTGGAAAAAGTCAAAGATGGAGCGGATTACGTCAATGCAACAAGTCACCAGCCATACCAAAATCCCTCGCAATTAAAAAACCATACTGCTTTTTTATTACAAAAGACCGCTGCTTGTTTACTGATTTATGATGAGGAATTTAAAGGGAAAACTGAATATTTTCTGAAAGATGCTAGAAAGTTTCAAGAGCGCCACGCGTATCAGATTTTACAAATTACGATGGATGATTTAGAAAATGCAATATATTTTAGCGATTCTATTTGATTTATCTGCCTTTTTTGGTAGAATGGTTAAGTAGACTGATTTTATCAGAATTTAACTCGTGAGGTGTACGAATGACAAATTTAAATTATTCTCCAAAAGATATCTTACAACAAGAATTTAAAACAAAAATGCGTGGGTATGATCCAATTGAAGTTGATGAGTTTTTAGATGGTATTATTAAAGATTACGAAACATACAATAAAGAAATTTTGACCTTACAAGAAGAAAATGATCGCTTAAATGCGAAAATCGCTCAATTAAGTAAGAGTCAAGCGATCTCGTCACGGATTCAAGCAACGCCAGAAGCACCAAAGAGCCAAGCGGTAACGAATTTTGATATTCTAAAACGCTTGTCTAATCTTGAAAAAGAAGTGTTTGGCAAAAAGTTAGATCAACCGACGCCAACAAATGGTTTTGACAGCTCTCTTAATCGTTCAGCTGTTCATTTTTCGGATGATGATGATTTAGAAAAAACACGTCAGTTTTAAGATTGAAGAAATAAGAAACAGATGACAATATTGTGGTTTTCGGATAATCGCGGTTTGACTAGATCAAGCTGAGGAAAGTCCATGCTCACACAGACTGAGATGTCTGTAGTGTTCGTGCCTAGCGAAACGATAAGCTAGGGTATTTCGTAGGAAATAACGGCAGGAAAAAAAGCTAAGGTGTCAAAGCTATGCTTGAGTATCCTTGAAAGTGCCACAGTGACGAAGCGTTTAGAGAAATTTAAACGGTGGAACGCGGTAAACCCCTCGAGTGAGCAACCCAAACATTATGGTAGGGGCACTTTTTGGAGCGGAAATGAACGAGACAAAGAGGCAATAAGCAATTATTGCAGATAGATGATTATCCATATTATTTTTCCCTGTAAAATAATTGGACAAAACATGGCTTATAGAAAATCACAATTCATCAGGGGGATCCTTCCATTTTGGAAGGATTTTTTTATCACAAAGGAGAAAAAAACAATGAAAGAAAATCAAGAATTTAATCTTGTTGCTACTGCAGCAAGTGGCTTAGAAGCCTTAGTAGGAAAAGAACTTCGCGACTTAGGCATTGAATGTACGGTAGAAAATGGTCGCGCACGCTTTAAAGGAACGATGGAAACGATCGCGAAAACAAACTTGTGGTTAAGAACGGCCGATCGAGTGAAAATTGTCGTCGGTGAATTTGATGCCTTTACATTTGATGAGTTATTTGAAAGTGTTAAAGCATTGCCTTGGGAAGATTTTTTGCCACTTGATGCGCAATTCCCAGTAGCAGGTAAATCGATCAAATCAACGTTATATAGTACACCTGATTGCCAAGCGATTACGAAAAAAGCGATTGTTAATCGTTTGCGTGAGTATTATCATCGCCCAGCGTCAGTTCCTCTAGCAGAAACGGGCGCGTTATTCCAACTCGAAGTGGCACTTTTAAAAGATCATGTGATGGTGACACTTGATACGACGGGGCCGAGTTTATTTAAACGTGGTTACCGTTTAGAAAAAGGGGGCGCGCCGCTTAAAGAAAATATGGCAGCAGCCTTAGTAATGTTAACAAATTGGCGCAAAGATCGTCCGTTTTATGATCCCGTTTGTGGTTCTGGGACGTTATGTATCGAAGCCGCGATGATTGGCCATAATATCGCTCCAGGATTTAACCGTGAGTTTGCTTGTGAGAAATGGGATTGGTTTAAACCAGAAATCTTTGCGAGTGCTCGTAACGAAGCAGAAGAAGCGGCTGATTATGATATTGTGTTAGATATTACGGGTTCAGATATCAATGGCAAAATTATTGAAATTGCACGTCGTAACGCAGAAGAAATTGGCTTAGGAGATTCGATTGTCTTTAAACAACAAGCGATGAAAGATTTCCATACGGATAAGGAATATGGGGTCATTGTGGCAAATCCGCCTTATGGGGAACGTTTAGGGGAAGAAGAAGAAGTACGTCAACTCTATCGTGAGATGGGTCAAGTCTTTAAACCTTTAACCACTTGGAGCAAATATATTATTACGAGTGATTTATTATTTGAGGAATTCTACGGAGCGAAAGCGACGAAGAAACGCAAATTGTATAACGGTGCTTTAAGAACAGACTTATTCCAATACTGGGGAACACGTCCACCAAGACAACCACGCGTGGAAACAAATGAAGCGTAATGCTTTAGAAAAAATAATACGCTTTACGCAACAGGAACTTAGCGATGAAAAGACGGGACATGATTTTCAACACGTGAGTCGTGTGGCACGGCTTGCCGAAACAATCATTCGTGAGGACCAATTACCTGTCGATTCTTTTGTAGTGGCCGCAAGTGCTTATTTGCATGATGTGATTGATGATAAAGTCGTGGACGATGTTGCGGCTAAGATTAAAGAAGTGCACGTGCTATTGCAATCCCTTGAGTGCTCAAAGACGGACATTGAAGAAATTTTACATATTATTCAAAATATGTCTTTTTCAAAAGAAATGAGTCAAAGCTGTGAACCGCTAAGTTTAGCCGGGAAAATTGTCCAAGATGCCGATCGATTAGAAGCAATCGGTGCGCTCGGGATTCTTCGAACGGCTTACTACGGCGGGGGTAAAGGGCATCCAATTCATGATGAATCGATTATCCCGAAAGGATACAGTCAAAAGACGGAGTATCGCCGAGGAAGTACGGTCATTAATCATTTTCATGAAAAATTATTATTATTGCCTGCGCGAATGCATACAGACTATGCACGCAAATTGGCTTTTGAACGAAAAGATTTTATGGAGCAATTTTTAGAGCAATTTCATCTCGAATGGAATGTGTAAAAATGACTAGAGAAATCCGCTTTCTTTAGTCTTTTTTCTTGCGATGTTTTGTTCCATTAGGTTTTCAAAAATGAATATGTTATAATCACAAAGATGTTATTAAGAAAGAAGGTGTTTGAATGTCATTTGAAAATTTTGCATTCCAACCATTTATTTACCAAGCGTTAGCTGAAAAGAACTTTAAAACCCCAACGGAAGTCCAAAGTAAACTGATTCCGTTAATTCAACAAGGACGTAGTGTCGTCGGTCAATCTCAAACAGGTAGCGGGAAGACCTTGACCTTTTTACTGCCATTAATGGATAAAATTGATGCGACAAAAGAACAAGTCCAAATTGTGATTACGGCTCCTAGTCGTGAACTTGCAACACAACTTTACCAAGTGGCCAAAGAAATCGCGGTATTCTCTAATCCCGAAATCCGCGTGACTAACTTTGTTGGTGGAACCGACAAACAGCGTCAAATCAACCGTTTAAACAATCAACAACCCCATATCGTGATTGGAACTCCGGGTCGTATTTTAGACTTAATTACGGAGCAAGCCTTAAAAATCCATACGGCTTTTGCGTTTGTCATTGATGAAGCTGATATGACGCTTGATTTAGGTTTTTTAAATGAAGTTGATAAAATTGCTAGTTGTTTTTCTGGTAAAATCCAAATGCTGGTCTTTTCTGCAACGATTCCAGAGAAGCTACGCCCGTTTTTGAAAAAATACATGGAAAATCCAGTTATTGAAGAAATTCGCCCGAAAGCGATTATTTCTGAAACAATCGATAACTGGTTAATTTCAACAAAAGGCAAAGATACGAATCGGTTAATTTATCAATTGTTAACCGTCGGCCATCCTTATTTAGCGATTGTGTTTGCCAATACGAAGTCACGTGTGGACGATATTGCGGAATACTTGAAAGGCAAGGGCTTAAAAGTCGCAAAAATTCATGGTGATATTACGCCAAGAGAACGTAAACGAATTATGCGTCAAGTTCAAAACTTAGAATATCAATATGTCGTGGCGACTGATTTAGCGGCTCGTGGGATTGATATTGAAGGTGTTTCTCATGTTATCAATGCGGAAGTGCCGGAAGAATTGGATTTCTTCATTCACCGCGTCGGCCGTACTGGACGCAATGGTTTAGCTGGCACGGCTATTACATTGTACAAACCAGGCCAAGAAGAAATCATCGTTGAAATTGAAAAATTAGGAATTCCTTTTGTCCCTAAAGAAATTAAGAATAACGAAATTGTCGACGGATATGACCGTAATCGTCGCAAAAAACGTGAAAAATCCCGTGAAGAATTGGATCCGAAAATCAAAGGGTTAGTGAAGAAAAAACAAAAAAACATTAAACCTGGCTACAAAAAGAAAATTCAATGGGAAATTGATAAAACCAACAAAGCCAAACGACGTCTAGAAGGTCGTCAAACGACTCGAACAGCCCGTAAAGCGAAGAAGAATTCGAATCAATAATTTTTTATTGACAGATTTATCCGATAACAATTATGTAATCCAATTCCAAAAGACACTTAAATTGTCTTCTGGAATTGGATTTTTCCTTTAATCAGAAGCATGGTATACTAGAGAAAAAGCCGGTGTGAAAGTAGGGGATAAAATGGATTTTTTTGAAGCGCTAGAGTGGAAAAACTGGAAAATTCTTTCTGATGAATTGCGCATGCAAGTGATGAATCAGATTTTAATGTATTTTGTGAGTCCACTGAAGTATGTTTCCGATGTGGAATACAAAGAATTTTCGTTATCAGGTGTGAAATGCCAAACATTCGAATGTTCCATCGATGGTGAACGCTTTGTTTTGGTGCCAGGGAATAAAGAAGCCATTTTGGGTTGGAATTTTGGAACGCAAGGGTTACCAGTTACGACCTGGGATCAAAAGGCGCATACGTTGACGAACGAGTATCAAAAAATGAAAACCAACTATCACTTAAAAACAACGGAAGATTGGGATGTTTTTGTGAACGAATCAACAAGCCCCTTGAGAAAAGTGGCGATTTCACCGATGCTTGTTCAAAAAGAAGCATCGCCTGTTGGTACGACCTATTTAGGTGAGTTTAACTTGGTGACAGGTGAATTTACCGGAGAAGTGGAGTCCTTTTTGCCAATAAAAAATCAATTATCTCCCCTTTTTTGTGTACCGGAATCATTAGAAGCGTGTCTTTCATTTGAAGTGCCAAATCAACTATTTGAAAAAAATTGTTATTACGGTCAGTTACAACTCGAAACGGATACGTATCGTCTTTTCAGTCATCAAGCATGCACCCATCAAACTTTAAAACAACAAGTACATGACCAAGTCTATGATCTACTAACGGAAGATGAGTGGGAATATGTGAATGGTGGCGGAACGCGTCGGCTCTTTCGCTGGAGTAACGAATTAGACCAAGGGAATCATTATCAAGGCCGCCAAGTGACGAGAAAAATGAGCCAAGTCAATATGTTTGGGTTACGTTTTGCGACCAAACGACAGGGATGGGAGTTAACCGATTCGGATTATTTGAAATTAGAAAAGTGGACAGATACCGGCATTCCATTGTTTGATTATTTACCCTTAGCATCTTATTATCGTTCTCGTCAAATCTTAGCCAAGGAAAAAGAATTGTCGCCTCTAGAGTATTCGTATCGAAAAGCGATTATTATTCGTCAAGAGTAAGTCTCACAGAGTAAAAGGTTTTCAGGACGATCTTTTGCTGAATGCGACTTGAAAAAAAGAGAGAATTTCTGCGCGTTTTTTTGATTGACATTGAGCGTAATAATCCCTATAATTCAAGAAGTAGATAAGGATATCTTTTATTCCCCATTTCTTTACAGAAAGTTTTTCATTGCTGAGAGAAAAACAAGAAACGAATAATTGGCTCCCTTGGATGAATTGGTAGAAATATCAACGCCACTCAGCGTTAACGAGTTTAAGAGGTAATGATTTGAAACATCATTGCAAACAAGGTGGTACCGCGTATCGACGTCCTTGTCTTGCAGGGTGTTTTTTTGTGTCTCAAAGAGAAATAGAATAGGAAAGAAGGAAAATAAAAAATGAAGCAATTATCAAGTGCACAAATTCGTCAAATGTATTTGGATTTTTTTAAAGAAAAAGGGCATCGAATTGAACCAAGCGCGTCTTTAATTCCCGTGAATGATCCGACGTTATTATGGATCAACTCTGGTGTGGCAACGTTAAAAAAATATTTTGATGGTTCCATTGTTCCAGAAAATCCGCGCATTACAAATGCTCAAAAATCCATTCGAACAAATGATATTGAAAATGTTGGGAAAACGGCGCGTCATCATACGATGTTTGAAATGTTAGGAAACTTTTCCATCGGCGACTACTTTAAAAAAGAAGCGGTTGTTTGGGCATGGGAATTTTTAACGTCTCCTCAGTGGCTAGCATTTGATCCTGAAAAATTATTTGTGACCGTTTATCCTGAAGATACGGAAGCAAAACGTCTATGGATTGAAGAAGTGGGGTTGCCAGAAGACCACGTGATTGAGTTACAAGATAACTTTTGGGATATTGGTGTGGGTCCAAGTGGTCCTTGTACGGAAATCTTTTATGATCGTGGCGAAGCCTTTAATGACGTGGCAGAAGATGATCCTGAAAACTTCCCTGGTGGCGAAAATGAGCGTTATTTAGAAATTTGGAATTTAGTCTTTTCTGAATTTAACCACAAACCTGATAACACCTACGAACCACTTCCAAATAAAAACATTGATACGGGCATGGGGTTGGAACGGGTCGTTTCGATTATTCAAAATGCACCAACTAACTTTGAAACGGATTTGTTCATGCCGATTATCCAAGCTGTTGAAGCCTTAAGTCATGTTAAATACGGAGATGACACTCTGACAGATACGTCATTTAAAGTAATTGCTGATCACATTCGTGCCTTATCCTTTGCAATTGGGGACGGCGCCTTGCCTTCTAATGAAGGACGCGGGTACGTATTACGCCGCTTATTACGTCGTGCTGTGATGCATGGCCAAAAATTAGGGATTAAAGAAGCGTTCTTATATAAAATGGTGCCCGTTGTCGGCCAAATTATGGAAAGTTACTACCCTGAAGTAGTAGAAAACCAAACGTTCATTCAAAAAGTTGTTCGTACTGAAGAGGAACGCTTCCATGAAACGATTAATGAAGGAATGGATATCTTACAACAAGTAATTACCGAATTAAAAGAATCCAATCAATCAGAATTAGAGGGTTCAATCATCTTCAAATTGTATGATACCTATGGGTTCCCAGTTGAATTAACAGAAGAAATCGTAGAAGAAGCTGGCTTTACAGCCGATCACGTTGGTTTTGAACAAGCGATGACTGCTCAAAGAGAACGCGCTCGTGCAGCACGTAGTAAAGAAAAATCGATGGGTGTCCAATCAAGTCTATTAACGGATATCACGGTTGACAGCGAATATGTCGGTTATGAAACCCTAACGCAAACATCAGAACTATTGGTTTTAATTCAAGATGAGCAACTCGTTGAGGGCGTCGTAACAGACGAAGCGCAAGCGATTTTTGCGAAAACCCCTTTCTATGCAGAAATGGGTGGGCAAGTGGCGGATAAAGGTGTCATCTTAACGGCAGATCACCAACTCGTGGCTGAAGTGATTGATGTGAAACGAGCACCAAATGGGCAACATTTACACCAATTACGTGTGATGACGCCTTTAAAAGTCGGAGAAACGTATCTCTTACAAGTGAATCTAGCGCATCATCATAGTGTCTTAAAAAATCATACAGCGACCCACTTACTTCATAAAGCGCTGAAAGAAGTGCTAGGGGAACATGCAAATCAAGCAGGTTCATTAGTAACCGCTGATTATTTACGTTTTGATTTCACGCATTTTGGTCAAGTGACAAGTGAAGAACTAGCTAAAATGGAACGCTTAGTCGAAGAAAAAATCTGGGAATCAATTCCGGTCGTGACGATCGAAACAGATATCGACTCTGCCAAAGAAATGGGTGCGATGGCACTCTTTGGGGAGAAATATGGCAAAAAAGTTCGGGTTGTTAATGTTGGTGATTGGTCGATTGAATTATGTGGTGGGAATCACGTAACGAATACGGAAGCAATTGGGCTATTTAAAATCACATCTGAATCAGGAATTGGTGCAGGAGTCCGCAGAATTGAAGCGGTAACGAGTCAAAAAGCCTATGAATTTTTCGATGCAGAAGAAAATCAATTACTCCAAATTGCTCAAATTGTGAAATCTTCTCAATTGAAGGAAGTCGTGAACAAAGTAGAACAATTACAACAACAAGTCAAAGATTTACAAAAAGAAAATGAACAACTATTAAGTAAATTAGCCAATCAACAAGCAGGAGATATCTTTAAAGACGTCAAAGAAGCCAATGGAATCACGTATGTCACGGCACAAGTGGCGGTAAAAGACATGAATCAA
This sequence comes from Enterococcus sp. DIV1314a, assembly GCF_051713805.1. Taxonomy (NCBI): domain Bacteria; kingdom Bacillati; phylum Bacillota; class Bacilli; order Lactobacillales; family Enterococcaceae; genus Enterococcus; species Enterococcus sp. DIV1314a. Next base: position 2,113,958 of record NZ_JBIOQP010000001.1, read on the forward strand.
TTGCGTCAGTTGGCTGACCAATGGAAACAAAAAGAATTATCTGATGTTTTAGTGCTTGCGACGGCTTCAGGTGATAAAGTTAACTTATTAGTAGCATCCAATCAAACGGCTGTCGCTAAAGGCGTGAAAGCTGGCGATTTAATTAAAGCTATTGCACCGAAAGTTGGCGGTGGCGGCGGTGGACGTCCGGATATGGCTCAAGCAGGGGGTAAGAATCCAGCTGGTATTCCAGATGCCTTAGCAGAAGCAGTAAACTGGTTAAATCAACAATAAAATAGAATGTCGAAAACTTCAAATTCGTTAGACAATCTTTGTCTGGAATTTGAAGTTTTTCATCTCAATGCTTGAATAACTGAGAATAAAGTTTGAAACTCAACCGTAGAAACGTTAGAATATAAAGAAGATAGGAAAGGGATGGCATGTAATGGTTCGTTTTTTTATTCGCCGAATTGAAAAAAAATATCAAAAAGAAGAAGTTAGAGGGAAAATCGGGTTTTTCTCGGGAGTTTTTGGCTTATTGACGAATTTTATATTGTTTCTAGGCAAATTCTTCATTGGCTTTTCTGCTAATTCGGTATCCATTATGGCAGATGCGATGAATAGTTTATCCGATACCATTTCATCTGTGATTGTTTTATTCGGCTTTAAAATCGCCGGAAAACCAGCCGATAAAGACCATCCTTATGGACATGAGCGATTTGAATATTTAACGGGACTCGCAGTCGCATTATTAATTAGTTTCGTTGGGTTTCAATTTTTAATGAACTCAATTGAAAAAATCATTACCCCAAGCGCCATTCAATTTTCACGGGCGATCTTGCTCGTTTTAATCTTATCGATTTTAATCAAAATTTATCAAGGATTAATGTACCGCTTTACTGGTCATAAAATCCAATCGCAGACACTCATTGTCAATGCCCAGGATAGTTTTAATGACGTGTACATGACAACGGCTGTCTTAGTATCCGTGCTAGTAGAACGCACGACGGGGTTAAAAATCGATGGCTATATGGGTCTTTTGATTGCCTTGTATATTTTATATAGTGGTCTTTCAATGGTGAAAGATTTTGTGAATGAATTAGTGGGCCAACGACCGACCGATAAAGAAATTAAAAAAATTGAAAATCAATTAAGTCGTTATCCGATGCTTCTTGGCTACCATGATTTATTAATTCATAATTATGGACCGCAGCAACGCTTCGCCTCTGTGCATATCGAAGTCGATAGTCGTTGGAATTTGATGAAAGCTCACGATGTCGTTGATTTAATTGAAAAAGACGTGAGAAAGACGTTAGGTGTCCATCTGGTCTGTCATCTAGATCCTGTTCCGATTGACAATCCTGAGTATCTAGAAATCCATCGCATTGTCAAAGGCTGCTTAAAGGGATTAAATCAAGATTTTCGGATGCATGATTTTCGAATTTTACCCAATAATCATTTGCAATTTGATTTAGTTGTTCCTGAAGGTAACCAAGTAAAAGAACAAGAAATTAAAGAAACGATTCACCAACAATTATCAATTTACAAAGAAGCTTATAAAATAGAAATGACCCTTGATCATCATTATTTATTGTAAAATCAGGGGCATCTGTGAGGGATATCATGGAAAATAATTGGTTTGTAGTAGGGTTATTCGTATTATTGGTTATCAATACCATTGGAGCAATTATTACGGTCTTTCGGCGCCCGCGATCGATTGCCAGTGTATTTGCTTGGTTACTAGCTTTAATTTTTTTGCCAGGTATTGGTTTTTTTCTCTATCTCTTTGCCGGGCGAAAAATAGATGATGAAATCATTTTTCGCTTGAACAGCCATCGTGAGCAACGAATTGAAGAAATCAATCAATTAATTGAGAGTCATAATCAGCAATTTCTAATCGAAAGCCAATCGAGTAGCTCAGAACTTTTAAAAGACTACTTTAATTACTCGCAAGAAGCGCCTGTGACTCGCGGAAATCAAGTCCGTATTATTACCGATGGGCAAGAGAAGTTCAAGCAATTACTACAAGATATCCAGCAAGCGAAAGCAACGATTCATCTTGAATATTACGCGATTTTTGATGATCAAATCGGTAATCAATTGTTGCAATTATTAGTAAAAAAAGCCCAAGAAGGGTTAGAGGTACGCGTATTATTTGATCCTTTTGGCGGCGGGACAACTATCCGCTTTTTTAACCCATTAATTCAAGCGGCTGGAAAAGTCTTGCCGTTTATTACAGCCCGCGACTTTATTCGTAAAACGCGACTGAATTATCACCTTCATCGAAAAGTAGTGATTATTGATGGGAAAATTAGCTGGACGGGAGGATTTAATGTTGGGGATCAATATTTAAACGTGACAAAGAAGTTTGGGTATTGGCGTGATACGCATGCGCGAATTATTGGGACAGCTTCTTTCAGTCTGCAAGAAGTTTTTATTCGAGATTGGAATGCATCGGTGACGTGTGCCGAAGATTATTTAACGTACCAACCCAAATTCTTTACTCTCCCAACGCAAGAAGAACTCGGGAATATCAGTTTGCAAATCGTGGCTGATGGTCCGAATCGTGATGATCAAGTACTAAAAGGTGGCTTTATTAAAATGATTTTGGGAGCAAAAAAACGGATTCTCATTCAAACGCCATATCTGATTCCAGATGATTCAATGATGGATGCCTTACTGATTGCTGTGCGTTCTGGCGTTGAAGTCAATATTATGATTCCATGTATGCCCGATCATCCTTTTATTTATCGTGCAACGCAATATTATGCGAGTAACTTACACAAAAAAGGAGTAAAAATCTCGATTTATACGGGAGGATTTTTACATGCGAAAGTCTTGGTTATTGATGACCATATTTCTTCGTTTGGAACCATGAATCAAGATATTCGTAGTTATGCTTTGAATTTTGAAGTGAATGCTTTTGTGTATAATCAGGAATTGACAAAAACATTAGCCGAAACATTTGAAAAAGATTTGGAACAATCCATTGAATTGACGGATGCAATGATTGCTCAACAGTCGCTATGGTTAAAAACAAAACAGTCTGTGGCTCGATTATTATCTCCGATTCTTTGATGCTAACCGTTTTTGTAACCCTTGCCGCGCTAAGTTATCGGCGCCTTTATTTTGATTTTCAGGAATCCACTGGATGATGACCAAATCAAACAGAGGCAAGCGCGCTTTTATTTCACTTAAATAACTTTTAAAATCCAGGTTATTAGTATAGTCCTTTTCAATGGTTTCTGCTAAAATCTTACTATCTGTATAAATAAAAATTGTTTCTTTTGTATGCTTTTGTTCAATTAGTTCATCAAGCAATGCGACAAAAGTAGCAAATTCTGCTTGGTGATTTGTTAAATCGGGTAAAGGAATAGTTTTTTGAATATGTAGCTGCTCGCCAACAAGAAGAATACCCCCTGCACTCGGGCCGGGATTTCCTTTAGTAGAAGCATCGATATAGGCTTTAATCATCCGACAGACCACCTCACTTATTATTATATTTCTATTATACTTCAGGAGGCGAAAGAATGGCGCGAAAATTTTACTGGCAGCCAGAATTGTCCATTGCTATTATTTATTGGTCAACTACATTTACATTCTTCTTCCTAGGTTTTATTTTAACTTTAGAAAAGTCAACTGTTTATTGGAAAAGTTTATTGGCATTTTTTTTCTTTTTTTTATTGCTTCTTTTAAGTCGCAAAAGATATCTACGTTTTTCGGAAACATCGATAACGCTCTCTAGTGTGATGCAGTGGTGTCCTGTTTCGATTCCCTACGAAGAAATCGAACAGATTCAGTGGCAAAAAAATCACTTGCTATTTGAATACCATGGAAAAAAATTTGAAGGCTATTTTTTTTCAAAAAACCAAAAAGCGTTCAGTCACCTATTGCAACAAAAATTTCCTGAAAAATTAACAGAAGTGTGAGGGATGACTATGGGAGAGCAAGCAAATATATTTTTGACAAGTTTTAATCGCATTGAAAAATGGCTAAGAGAAGAGCTGGGTAACCCTCGGAATATGGGGTTTTCGCAGATGGTGCGTCGCCTAGCAAGTAGGCCAGACTTACTCGTCAAACAGTATGAAGACGATCTTCTGCAAATTTCGCAATTACGAAATGCGATTGTTCATGAGCAAATTAGCGAAAATTTTATTATAGCCGAACCCAATCAATGGTTGGTTCATCGAATCTTGACCATTGAGACGGATTTGATGCAACCAGAAAAAGTTTTCCCGCGCTTTAGTAAAAAAGTGACCGGTTTTGAACAAACGGTTCCCTTAAACGAGCTGTTAAAAATCGTTGCACGCAAACGCTACTCTCAATTTCCGCTATACGACAAAGGACGCTTTACGGGTTTAATTACTTTACGAGCGATCGGTTATTGGCTGGCAAAAGAAAGTCTTAAAGGATCCGTTGAATTAGAGGGGAAAATGGCAAAAGATTTGATTTTAAGTGATGGAAAAGCGAGTAATTACGAATTTGTCGCACAAGATTGTCCATTGATTGTGGCACAATCAATGTTTAAAGAGAACGGGTTGTTAGAAGCCATTTTAATTACCAAAGATGGTCGACCTAATGGTCAATTGGTAGGGATTATTCGCCCAAGAGATATACTAAACATATGAGAAGAGAGTGGAAATATGCTAGCGATTTATTTTTTTATTAGTGTCATTTTAATCGGAATCGACCAATGGGTAAAATATTGGACTGTAACGAATTTAGCCTTAGGTGAAAGTCAAGACTTTATTCCGTCGGTGTTATCCTTAACGTACATCCAAAACAGAGGAGCTGCTTGGAGTATTTTAGAAGGACAGATGATTTTCTTCTTTATTATTACCGTGATTGCGGTGACAGTAATCACTTATTTACTGATTAAATATCGGAACGAACATTGGCTATTTCTTCTAGGTCTTTCTTTTGTCCTTGCGGGGGCAATCGGGAACTTTATTGATCGAATGCGTCTTGGTTATGTCATCGATATGTTTCAAACAGAATTTATTACTTTCCCGATTTTTAATGTAGCGGATGCCACTTTATTTATAGGTGTCGTAGGTATCTTTATCTATACAATTTTTGAGGAAAAGTTGAAAGGAAAACAACATGGAAAAGCAAATTAACGTAACAATTCAAGATGAGACAGGGAGGACAGATAAAGTACTGGTCGCGTTATTACCTGAATATAGTCGTTCGCAAATTCAGCATTGGTTAAAAAGCGGGGTTGTGACCGTCGAAGGAGAAGCGGTGCGCGCTAGTCGTAAAGTCGTTTCAGGAGAAACATTGGTCATTACGATTCCAGAACCGAAAGAACTCGATTTGTTACCAGAAGATTTGCCACTAGAAATTATTTATGAAGATGATGATTTAGCAGTTGTCAATAAAGGTCAAGGGATGGTCGTTCATCCTTCTGCTGGGCATCCCAATGGGACTCTTGTCAACGCGCTATTGTATCATTTAAAAAGTTTATCAAGCATTAATGACGTGATTCGTCCAGGGATTGTTCACCGTATCGATAAGGACACTTCCGGTTTATTAATGGTCGCAAAAAACAATGCGACTCATGAATCATTAGCACAGCAATTAAAAGATAAAACAACATTGCGAAAATATGTGGCACTCGTGCATGGAAATATTTCACACGACAAAGGAACGATTAATGCTCCAATTGGTCGGTCAAAAACCAACCGTAAAGTACAAGCTGTCATCGCGGATGGTAAACCTGCAGTTACACATTTTACCGTCTTAGAGCGTTTTGAGAACTTTACGCTAGTCGAGTTACAATTGGAAACGGGGCGAACGCACCAAATTCGGGTCCATATGCAATATATTGGTTTTCCTTTAGCAGGAGATCCCATTTACGGACCACGAAAAACACTTGAAGGCCAAGGACAGTATTTACATGCGAAAAAACTAGGCTTTAAACATCCTAAAACGGGTGAAGAACTCGTTTTTGAAGTGCCGATTCCCGCACAATTTGAAAATACTCTTGCAAAACTTAAGAAAATAGATTGATTTTTAAGATAAAGAATAGTATAGTTACTTTAATAAAATTAAATAGTGTCCTTTAATGTAGTCCCGTGAGGCTAAGAAGGCAGTGAAGAGAGATTGAGCTTATTTGCGAATAAGACTCGATGATCTCGTGTGGAATTTCTATGGCTTTTTGTGTAGCCATAAATCTAAAAACAGTCACTCCTACCTTAAAACGGGTAGGAGTTTTTTTATTGTCAAAATGAAGGAGGAAGAACATGAAATCAAAAGAAGTGGTCGATGCGCTAACGATGAAACGAGCAATTACGCGGATAACATATGAAATCATTGAACGGCATCAAGGAATCGAGAATGTGGTTTTAATTGGTATTAAAACACGCGGTATTTTTATTGCACAACGGATTGCACAACGATTAAAAGAATTAGAAAATATTGAAGTCCCGGTAGGAGAACTTGATATTACGTTATACCGAGATGATAAAAAACAAGAACTTGAAGAAGCGGAATTACATGATTCGAATATCCCAGTTTCATTAGAAGGAAAAGAAGTTATTTTAATTGATGATGTTTTGTTTACCGGACGCACTATTCGCGCAGCACTGGATGCCATTATGGATTTTGGTCGGCCAAAACGAATTGGTCTAGCTGTCCTTGTTGACCGAGGACATCGAGAACTGCCTGTTCGCGCTGATTTTGTTGGAAAAAACATTCCAACTTCAACGAAAGAAGAAATTATTGTGGAAATGCAAGAATTAGATGGACGTGACCGCATCGTCATCAAAACAGAAGGGTAGGAAAGATTTTATGAAAGACACTTTTAGAAATACCGAGGCCGTTTTAGACATCGGTGATCGACCAAAACCGTTTCAATGGCTTGGTTTAAGCTTACAACATTTATTCACCATGTTTGGTGCGACGGTGCTCGTTCCTCGTTTAGTCGGACTGGATCCTGGGATTGCCTTAGTGAGTTCTGGCCTTGGAACATTGGTTTACTTAACCACTACCAAAGGAAAAATCCCAGCGTATCTTGGAAGTAGTTTTGCTTTTATTGCCGCGATGCAAATGCTCATGCAAACGCAAGGTTATCCTGCGATTGCTCAAGGAGCAATGACAACGGGACTAGTTTACCTGATTGTAGCGGTGATTATTCAAAAAATTGGTGCAGCATGGTTAGATAAAGTGTTACCGCCAATCGTAGTCGGACCAGTTATCATGGTGATCGGGTTAGGTTTAGCAGCTAATGCGGCGAACAGCGCGATGTTTAATGAAGCTGGCAACTATGACTTTCGATACGTCTTTGTCGCCCTCGCTACCTTAGCATTAACAATCTTTTTCAATATGTGGTTTAAAGGATTCTTAGGCTTAATTCCGATTTTACTTGGGATTGTGAGTGGTTATATCGTCGCATTACTGGCTGGAATTGTGGATTTAAGTCTGATTGCCAATGCAAGTTGGTTCTCATTACCGAATTTTGAAATTCCCTTTGTGCAATATACGCCAACGCTCCAGTTAGGCGCTATCGTCACAATGGCTCCCATTGCTTTTGTGACGATGACAGAACATATCGGTCATTTAATGGTTTTGAATAAATTAACGAAACGTAATTTCTTTGACAATCCTGGATTAAGTAAAACCCTCGCAGGTGACGGGGCTGCGCAAATTGTCGCAGGACTTATCGGTGGTCCGCCAACAACGAGTTATGGTGAAAATATTGGCGTACTCGCAATCACGCGAGTACATAGCGTGTTTGTCATTGGTGGGGCAGCAGTTTTTGCAGTCGCTCTTGGCTTCGTCGGGAAAATGAGTGCCTTAATTTTGAGCATTCCAAATCCGGTTATCTCCGGCATTAGTTTTGTACTCTTTGGTGTCATTGCCGCGAGTGGCTTAAAAATTTTAATTGAAAACAACATCGACTTTGATCGCAAGAAAAATTTGATCATCGCTTCCGTCATTTTAGTCGTAGGGATTGGCGGACTCGTATTAGAAATTGGGACCTTCACACTCTCAGCGATGGCTTTAGCGACAGTCTTAGGCATCTTTTTAAATCTTATTTTACCAGAAACGTCTCGTAGCGAAGAAAAGTAAATCAAGGAGGAAACAACATGATTATTCAATCAGAACGCATTAGTTTAAAACATTTATTATCGGTGGAAGCTTTATCCGACCAAGAAGTGATGGGACTTATCCATCGAGGACAAGAATTTAAACGGGGTGCGCAATGGAATCCTGAGAAAAGTCAGTATTTTGCGACGAATTTATTTTTCGAAAATAGTACAAGAACGCATAAAAGTTTTGAAGTAGCGGAAAGAAAACTAGGCATTGAAACGATTGAATTTGAAGAATCAAAAAGCTCCGTTACAAAAGGTGAAACACTTTATGACACGGTCTTAACGATGTCAGCGATTGGAGTGGATGTCGCAGTCATTCGTCACGGAGATGAACATTACTACGATGAATTAATCGAAAGTCGCACGATCCAATGTGGCATCATCAATGGTGGTGATGGGAGTGGTCAACATCCTACGCAATGTTTACTTGATTTAATGACCATCTATGAAGAATTTGGTAGCTTTGAGAACTTAAAAGTGGCGATCGTAGGCGATATCACGCACTCACGTGTCGCAAAATCAAATATGCAAATGTTAAAACGCTTAGGTGCAAAAGTCTTTTTCTCTGGCCCTAAAGAATGGTATAAAGATGAATTTGAAGTTTACGGACACTACTTGCCACTGGATGAATTAGTCGAAGAAGTCGATGTGATGATGATGCTTCGTGTCCAACATGAACGCCATGGCGATGAAAAAAGCTTTTCAAAAGAAGAGTATCATCAAGAGTATGGGTTAACGGAAGAGCGTGCGAAACGTCTTAAAAAACATGCCATTATTATGCACCCAGCACCCGTTAACCGCGATGTAGAACTAGCAGATTCGCTGGTTGAAGGGATGCAATCACGGATTATTACCCAAATGTCTAACGGTGTTTATATGCGAATGGCCATTTTAGAAGCAGTATTAACAGGACGATCATAAGGAGGAAGTAGACATGAATACATTAATTAAAAATGGGAGAATTGTTTCTCACGATAACGAATTAACAACGGTAGATATTTGGATTAAAGAAGGAAAGATTCACGCAATTGGTGAATCATTTAATGCCGAGACATTTGAACAAGTGATTGACGCGAAAGGTCAATTCATTACGCCAGGATTAGTCGATGTCCATGTCCATTTTAGAGAGCCTGGTTTTACGTATAAAGAAACGATTGAAACCGGAAGTCAAGCAGCAGCACGGGGAGGATTCACAACGGTCTGTGCAATGCCGAACTTAAATCCAGTCCCAGATACTGTCGAACGTTTTGAAGAAGTCCAAAAAATCATTGATCGTGACGCGGTGGTCAAAGTCTTGCAATATGCGCCAATGACTGAAAACTTACATAGTGAAACATTAGTCGATTATGATGGTTTAACAAAAGCTGGAGCCTTTGCTTTTACCAACGATGGCGTTGGGGTTCAAACAGCGGGGACGATGTACTTAGCGATGAAAGCTGCGGCTAAAAATAATCGTTCAATCGTAGCTCATACCGAGGATGAGTCCTTATTGTTTGACGGTGTGATGCACTTAGGCAAACGTTCAGAAGAGTTAGGCTTACCTGGAATCATGAGTGCGACAGAATCTTCGCAAATCGCGCGCGACTTACTTTTAGCAGAAGAAACAGGTGTTCATTATCATGTGTGCCACGTATCAAGTAAAGAAAGTGTTCGGATTATTCGTGAAGCCAAGCAAGCAGGAATCAACGTAACATGCGAAGTTTGCCCACACCATCTCGTTTTGATGGATGAAGATATTCCAGAAGATAATGGTTATTGGAAAATGAATCCACCGCTCCGGGCGAGTGATGACCAAAAAGCACTGATTGAAGGTTTATTAGATGGCACGATTGACTGTATTGCAACGGACCATGCACCTCATAGCCACGAAGAAAAAAATCAAAGTTTTGTTGATTCACCATTTGGAATTGTGGGCTCCGAATATGCTTTCCAAATGATTTACACGCACTTTGTAAAAACAGGTGTTTTCACTTTAGAACAAGTTGTTGATTGGATGGCGATTAAACCAGCAGAAATCTTTGGTTTAAATGCTGGGCGTCTGACGATTGGCGGACCCGCAGATCTTGCAATTTTTGATTTAGAAACGGAATATGTAGTCGATGATCAACAATTTTTATCAAAGAGTATTAATACACCATTCGTTGGGTGGAAATTATATGGTGATACAACAGTGACACTCGTAGATGGTAAAATAGCATGGCAAAAAAAAGGTGGGAAATAATAGATGAAACGTTGGCTAATTTTAGAAGATGGTACGTATTTTGAAGGAGAAGGTTTTGGCGGAACAAGTAATGTTATTGGTGAAATTGTCTTTACCACTGGGATGACAGGTTATCAAGAAACAATTACAAGTCAAAGTACAAATGGACAAATCGTCACATTTACTTATCCATTGATTGGAAATTGTGGCATTAACCGTGATGACTTTGAGTCGCTTTCACCTACTTGTAAAGGAATTGTTGTCAAAGAACATGCACGCCTCGCAAGTAACTGGCGCAGTCAAATGACACTTGATGAGTTTTTAACACGTAAAGGGATTCCTGGGATTGCCGGGATTGATACACGCGCATTAACACGCAAAATTCGCGAAAAAGGCACGATGAAAGCAAGTATTGTCGATGCAGGTGATGAATTTCATCATGCGTATGATCAATTAAAAGCGGCAGTGCTTCCAACGAACCAAGTGGAACAAGTCTCAACCGTTAAACCTTATCCTTGTCCTGGAATAGGTCATAATGTTGTGATTCTTGATTTAGGATTAAAACACAGTACGATGCAAGAATTAGTCAAACGAGAATGTAATCTAACGGTCTTACCGTTTAATGCGACAGCAGAAGAAATCTTAGAATTAAGTCCAGATGGTGTCTTGCTGACAAATGGACCGGGCAATCCTAAAAGCTTGCCGACCGTGGTCGAGATGGTGAAAGAAATCCAAGGAAAAGTACCACTATTTGGCATTGCGCTCGGACATCAAATTTTTGCGCTAGCCAATGGTGCCGATACATATAAAATGACATTTGGCCATCACGGAAATCATCCAGTTCGTCAATTAGAGACTGGAAAAGTTCACTTCAGTTCGCAAGGTCATGGCTTTGCAGTCGAAAAAGCTAGTCTAGACCCTGATCAATTAACCGTTACCTATTTAGAAATCAATGATCAATCAATCGAAGGATTAAAACACAACAAATATCCAGCTTTCAGCGTTCAATTTCAGCCGGATGCATCACCTGGAACACACGATGCCTTATACGTATTTGATGAATTTATCGCAATGATGGATACATGGAAGGAGCACAATTAATGCCAAGACGTACAGATATTAAGAAGATTATGGTGATCGGCTCAGGTCCTATTATTATTGGGCAAGCAGCAGAGTTTGACTACGCAGGGACCCAAGCTTGTCTAGCACTGCGAGAAGAAGGATATGAAGTTGTATTAGTCAATTCCAATCCAGCAACCATCATGACGGATAAAGAAGTAGCCGATAAAGTCTACATCGAACCGATTACGTTCGAGTTCGTTGCGCGAATTTTACGCAAAGAACAACCCGATGCACTTTTACCTACTTTGGGTGGTCAAACAGGCTTGAATATGGCGATGGAATTAGCACAATCGGGTATTTTAAAAGAATTAAATATTGAGTTACTTGGCACAAAGCTTTCTGCCATTGATCAAGCGGAAGATCGCGATTTGTTTAAACAATTAATGGAAGAATTGAACCAACCAATTCCAGAATCAGTAATTGTCACAACCGTTGAAGAAGCGGTTGATTTTGCTAATAAAATTGGCTATCCCATCATCGTTCGCCCGGCGTTTACAATGGGCGGAACGGGAGGCGGGATGTGCGATAATGAAGCAGAATTACGTCATATCGCTGAAAACGGCCTAAAGCTATCCCCTGCAACGCAATGTTTAATTGAACGCAGCATCGCAGGTTATAAAGAAATTGAATACGAAGTGATGCGAGATTCAGCCGACAATGCGATTGTCGTTTGCAATATGGAAAATTTTGATCCAGTCGGGATTCATACGGGTGATTCGATCGTTTTTGCACCAAGTCAAACCTTAACGGATGTTGAGCACCAAATGCTTCGCGACGCATCGTTGATGATTATTCGGGCCCTTGGTATTGAAGGAGGATGTAACGTTCAATTAGCGTTAGATACAGATAGTTTTAACTACTATGTCATTGAAGTTAACCCTCGTGTTTCTCGTTCATCCGCTTTAGCAAGTAAAGCAACAGGGTTCCCAATTGCCAAATTAGCCGCAAAAATCGCTGTAGGATTGACGCTTGATGAAATGATTAATCCCGTCACAGGGACGTCTTTTGCCGAATTTGAACCAACGATTGATTATGTGGTTTCTAAGATTCCACGTTGGCCATTTGATAAATTTGAAAGTGGTGAACGCTTGCTTGGAACACAAATGAAAGCAACTGGTGAAGTGATGGCGATGGGACGTAACATTGAAGAATCCCTCTTAAAAGCGGTTCGTTCATTAGAGATTGGTACGTACCATTTGGAAATGGCTGAACTAAGTCAAGTAACCGATCAAATATTACTTGAAAAAGTCGTCAAAGCCCAAGATGATCGGTTGTTTTACTTGGTTGAAGCCTTACGACGTGGATTTAGTCTGGATGCCCTCTATGAGATGACGAAGATTGATCGTTTATTCTTAGATAAAATCTTACATATCGTTGAAATAGAGCAGACATTGACGGACAATGCTCAAAATCTGACAACGTTAAAAATGGCGAAACAACACGGCTTCACCGATCGTAAAATTGCCGAATTATGGGGAATGACAGAAAAAGAAGTCCGTGACTTGCGTTTAAGTCATAACTTACAACCCGTTTATAAAATGGTTGATACGTGTGCGGCGCAATTTGAATCCAATACACCTTATTTTTATAGCACTTATGAGTTTGAAAATGAAAGTCAAAAAAGTGAGCGTCCATCGATTTTAGTCTTAGGCTCAGGTCCAATCCGGATTGGACAAGGGGTAGAATTTGATTACGCGACGGTTCACTCTGTTAAAGCGATCCAAGCAGCCGGCTATGAAGCAATTATTATGAATAGTAATCCAGAAACGGTCTCGACAGACTTTTCCATTTCGGATAAATTGTATTTTGAGCCGTTGACCTTAGAAGATGTGTTAAATGTGATTGATTTAGAACAACCGCTTGGCGTTATCGTACAATTTGGAGGTCAAACTGCTATTAACTTAGCAGAACCACTTGCTCAAAATGGTGTTACGATTTTAGGCACAACCATTGCGGATTTAGATCGTGCAGAAAATCGTCATTTATTTGAAAAAGCGCTACAAGAATTAAGTATTCCACAACCCATGGGGGATACGGCAACTAGTATCCCAGAAGCCGTGGCAATTGCCGATAAAATTGGGTATCCGGTCTTAGTTCGCCCAAGTTATGTCCTAGGCGGCCGTGGCATGGAAATTGTCGAGAATCAAAATGATTTGCAAGATTATATGAAGTCTGCTGTTAAAGCTTCGCCAGAACATCCTGTTTTAATTGATCGTTATTTACTTGGTAAAGAATGTGAAGTCGATGCGATTTGTGATGGTGAAACAGTGCTTATCCCTGGAATTATGGAACATATTGAACGGGCTGGTGTTCACTCCGGTGACTCGATGGCTGTTTATCCACCACAAAATTTATCAAAAAAAATTATTGAAACAATCGAAGACTATACCAAACGTCTAGCTCTTGGGTTAAACTGTATAGGGATGATGAATATTCAATTTGTTATTTATGAAGAACAAGTATATGTGATTGAAGTCAATCCTCGTGCAAGTCGAACAGTGCCGTTTCTAAGTAAAGTGACCGGTATCCCGATGTCACAAGTGGCGACAAAAGCGATTTTAGGTGAAAAACTAGTAGATTTAGGGTATCAAACAGGCTTATATCCGACTTCTGATTTGGTCCACATTAAAGCGCCGGTCTTCTCCTTCACAAAACTATTGAAGGTCGATACGTACTTAGGCCCTGAAATGAAGTCAACGGGTGAAGTGATGGGGACGGATCATAATCTTGAAAAGGCACTTTATAAAGCTTTTGAAGCTTCAGGCTTAATCATTCCAGAATTTGGCTCCGTTTTATTTACGATTGCCGATGAAACGAAAGAAGAGGCACTTGCCTTGGCAAAACGTTTTTCTGAAATTGGCTTTACGTTAACTGCAACGAGTGGCACGGCCTCATTTTTAGCCCAACATGGCTTACGCGTACGCAGTGTCGCCAAAATTACAGAAGACATTCAAAAAGAAACGGTTGTCGATATGATTCGTCACGGCCGTACTCAAGTAGTAATAAACACAATGGATAAAAATCGACAAGATGCTTCAAAAGACGGTTTTATTATTCGTCGAGAAGCGGTCGAGCACGGAGTCCCATTATTTACGTCGCTAGATACGGCTGATGCGATCTTAAAAGTAATGGAATCACGCGCATTTTCAGTCAATGCGATTTAAAAAGAGAGTCAGTTGAAAGGAGATTATTATCTCATGAACAAAATAGAGATGATGGAAATTACATCACAACGCATGCTTGCACCACGAATCTATGAACTAACGCTAAAAGGTGAAATGGTTCAACAAATGGATGAACCCGGTCAATTTTTAAATCTGTTAGTTCCACGAGCGGATTTGTTATTGCGTCGCCCGATTAGTATTAATCATATCAATAAAGCAGAGGGGACTTGTCGGATTATTTATCGTGTAGAAGGCGATGGCACGGCCGCTTTTGCACAGATGCAGGCAGGCGAGAAATTGAATGTGATGGGCCCTTTAGGTAAGGGATTTTCTTACTCTCAGTTGAATACAGGCGATGTTGCTTATATTATCGGTGGAGGAATTGGGATTCCTCCTTTATATGAGCTATCCAAACAACTAGTAGCAAATGGCATCAAACCGATTCATTTCTTAGGGTATGCTTCAAACGAAGTGAAATACTATGAAGAAGAGTTTCGGGCACTTGGCGAAACGCACATCGCAACCGATGACGGTAGCTACGGGGTTCATGGGCATGTTGGTTATTTATTTGAACATGCTTCTGCGCCGGCAGATGCTGTATTTTCTTGCGGTAGTAATGGGTTGTTACGTGCAGTGGAAAACGAATTTTTAGGGAAAGTAGAACATGTTCAACTTTCGTTAGAAGCACGAATGGCTTGTGGAATGGGCGCTTGCTATGCTTGCGTCAATAAACTAAGAGACGATGAAACAGGGTTAAAAAGCGTCAAGGTCTGTGATGAAGGTCCTGTCTTCCCTGCTGGAAAGGTGGTTTTATAATGAGTGTTAATCCTTTAGCTGTCTCATTACCAGGTTTAGACCTTAAAAACCCAATCATTCCAGCAAGTGGATGCTTTGGTTTTGGGAAAGAATTTAACAAATTTTATGATATTAGCCAATTAGGTTCTGTTATGATCAAAGCAACAACACCGGAAGCTCGATTTGGAAATCCAACGCCACGAGTGGCTGAAACGCCAAGCGGCATGTTAAATGCGATTGGACTACAAAATCCTGGTCTTGAAGTCGTAATGACAGAGATTTTACCTGATCTTCGTCGCAATCATCCTGACTTGCCAATTATTGCCAATGTTGCAGGATCAACGCAAGACGATTATGTCACAGTCTGCCGTGAAATTAGTCAGGCGCCAAACGTCAAAGCGATTGAATTAAATATTTCGTGTCCGAACGTAAAGCATGGTGGGATTACCTTCGGGACGGACCCGCTCGTAGCCGGGAAATTGACAGAAGCCGTTAAGAAAGTCTCGCAAGTACCGGTATACGTGAAATTATCACCGAATGTAACGGATATTATTCCGATTGCGCAAGCGATTGAAGCCGGTGGCGCGGATGGCTTTACCATGATTAATACGTTACTGGGAATGCGCATTGATTTAAAAACGCGCAAACCGATTCTTGCCAATCAAACGGGCGGGCTATCCGGACCAGCAATTAAACCGGTGGCAATTCGCTTGATCCACCAAGTAGCCGGTGTGTCAAACTTACCAATTATTGGCATGGGTGGCATTATGACTGTCGATGACGTCCTTGAGATGTACATGGCCGGCGCAAGTGCAGTCGGAATTGGCACGATTAATTTTACCGATCCCTATATTTGTCCGAAGTTAATCGACCAATTACCTGGTCGCATGAAAGAATTAGGGATTGAATCATTAGAACAACTGATTAAAGATGTGAGGGAGGCTCGTCGCGGATGATTGATCGACCAATAATTGCCTTAGATTTTCCTTCAAGAAAAGAAATTGAAGTCTTTTTAGAAAAGTTCCCCAAAGAAGAAAAACTTTTCGTGAAAGTCGGAATGGAAATCTTTTATCAAGAAGGACCAGAAATTGTTCGCTGGCTTAAAGAATTAGGGCACGATATTTTCTTAGACTTAAAATTACATGATATTCCAAATACCGTGAGTCGCGCGATGGAACGAATCGCCCAATTAGGCGTGGCAATTACCAACGTTCACGCAGCCGGTGGTATCGAAATGATGGAAGCTGCCAAAGCGGGATTAGTCAAGGGAACACCGAAAGGCGAAAAAACACCGCAGTTAATTGCCGTTACCCAACTAACGTCAACTTCCCAAGAACAAATGCAACATGATCAATTGCTTGCGGTAACGCTAGAAGAATCGGTGTTACATTACGCTCAGTGTACCGAAAAAGCAGGATTAGCTGGAGTGGTTTGTTCTGCACTTGAGGCAAAGAACATCCATCAAGCGACGTCCGATACCTTTATGTGTCTCACGCCCGGGATTCGTCCAAGTGGTGCTGAAGTCGGCGATCAAAAGCGGGTGGTCACACCCGCACTAGCTAAAGAAATCGGCTCAAACGCGATTGTGGTAGGACGACCGATTACACAGGCATCTCAGCCATATGAAACCTATTTGGCAATCAAAAATGAATGGAATGGAGCAGTTTAAATGACATTAGCAAAAAAAATTGCGAAAGATTTACTAGAAATTGAGGCAGTTTTCTTAAATCCCGAAAATCCTTTTACGTGGGCAAGTGGCTTAAAAAGCCCTATCTATTGCGATAATCGTATGACAATGAGTTATCCAGCCGTTCGTCGTGCGATTGCGAATGGTTTAGCAGAAAAAATTAAAGCAGAATTTCCCGAAGTAGAAGTCATTGCAGGGACAGCAACAGCAGGCATTCCGCACGCTGCGTGGATTGCGGAAATTTTAGATTTACCGATGGTTTATATCAGAAGCAAAGCCAAAGACCATGGAAAAGGCAATCAAATTGAAGGCCGTATTACAGAAGGGCAAAAAATGGTGGTTGTGGAAGATTTAATTTCAACCGGCGGTAGTGTACTAGAAGCTTGTGAAGCAGCAACTCGTGAAGGAGCAGATGTCGTGGGTGTCGCTGCAATCTTTACCTATGAATTACCAAAAGGATTAGAAAACTTTAAAGCTGCAGAAATGCCTTTAATCACCTTAACCAACTACACGACTTTATTGGAAAGTGCGCTAGAAGCTAACTATATCGAAGAAAAAGATTTAGCCTTACTCGCAAATTGGAAAAAAGATCCGGTGAACTGGTTAAATTAACCATTAATCTGTTTGAAATCCACAAAAAAGAAAGAGCTATGACAGCTAATCTGTCGCAGCTCTTTCTTTTTTAGGCTGTATAACTTTTAGTGTTGAGGACTAAAATTCGTATTATTCCTCAACGTTTTTTCGGATAGATTATCTTTTTGATGATAGACTCATCGCTTAAGCATTTTCTTTTATCATTTCTTTCATTATTTGGGGAAGAGCCCTTTTTTATTAGAGATCATGACTATTTTTGTGGAGGAGTTTTCATTTGTTCCACTCGCGCCTCTTCAGGCGTGATAAAAAAGGTTTTTTGATTATCATAAATGACGTAACCCGGTTTTGCACCACGCGGTTTTCGGACGTGTCGAACTTGAACGATATCGACCGGAACTTGCGCGGAATGACGGTATTTTGAATAATAAGCAGCTAGTTCAGCCGCTTCAATCATCGTTTCTTCGCTTGGATCGGTACTACGAATGATGACGTGCGATCCTGGAATATCTTTTGCATGCAACCAAAATTCATTCTTATTGGCTGTTTTCAAAGTCAGTTGATCATTTTGTAAATTATTTCTTCCTACTAAAATTTCCGTACCGTCAGAAGCATAAAAAAGCGCCGGTTTGGCTTTTTGCGTGCTTCTTTTTTGTTTGACAGAAGAGCGTTTGAGGTAACCTTCCATAATTAACTCTTCTTTAATCAACTCGACATCCATAGGCCCAGCAATTTCTAATTGTGAAAGGACACTATGCAAATAATCGATTTCTGCTTGGGTTTCCTTTAATTGTTCGCCGACAACTTTGACGGCATTGCGTAATTTTTGATACCGTTGGAAATATTTTTGCGCATTTTGATTAGGAGTCAATGCCGGATCGAGTTGGATTTCCATTAAACGGTCTTCTTCATAGTAATTTGGCAATTTGACGAGCTTTTCTCCACGTGGGACTTCATGTAAAAAAGTCGTGAGCAGTTCTCCTTTTTGCCGGAGCAACTCTGCTTTTTCCGCTTCGATGAGCGTTGCTTCGCGTTTGCCCCGTTTTCCTTCATTGCGTTTAATCTCATTCGTAATTTTCTTAATGAGTTGTCCACCTTGCTGTTTAACACGATCACGTTCAGCTTTTTCGTGATAAAAAGCATCCAGCAGTTCACTTAATGAGTTAAAGTGCGAGACTGTTGTAGTGTCGTCCACAAGAGACGGATAGAGAAAGGGAATAAAATATTCCTTTTTTTCCGTTTGAAGCATAGTGGGTTGAATTTGTTCGAACGCTTTTAAAAACGCTTGCCAAACGGGTAATTTTTCATTAGGATTCGCATTTAAGCGACTCGCCAATTCTATCGCGGTATCGCGGCCAAAACCTTGAAACGATTGTTGAATCGTACTTGGAGTGAGTGTTGTCAGTAACGACAGTTGTTCGAAGGCTTGTTTATCCGTAATTTGAAAAGGATTTAAGCCATTGGGTTTTGGGGGATCGGTGTACATGGCGCCTGGTAAAATCGAGCGATAGGAGTTTTGCGAACTCCCAATATGTTTAACCGAATCGAGAATTTTTCCGCTCTCACGATTTAATAATAAAATGGTACTATGGCGACCCATTAACTCCACGACAAGCACTAAATCTTCTAAGTCACCTAATTCATTCCGGTGACTAAAAGAAAAGTGAATGATTCGATCATTTTCAACTTGTTCAATCTCTTGGAGCAAGGCACCATCTAAATGTTTACGAAGCATCATCACAAAGTTTGGCGGCGTGTCAGGATTTTGATACGTCATATTTGTTAAGTGGATTCGTGCATAACTGGGATGAGCAGATAACAATAATTTATGGTTTTTCCCTAAAGAACGAATCACTAAAACGAGTTCATTGGGATAGGGTTGGTGAATTTTACTAATTCGTCCACCCGTTAACTTCTCGCGTAATTCTTGAATCATTACGTGCGTAAATACACCATCAAAAGACATTCATAACCCTCCTTATTTTCGAGGTTTCATAAAAAATGGGAAGTAGAAATGCTAAACCGCTACTTCTAATTCCCATGGAATCCTCGCATTTTTCATTTTTTTAATTCTTCTTGTTCTTTTTTCGCATCCATCATTTCTTTATGTAGGAAATAAGCCATCACGGTACGGATAACGACCATCGACGCTAAAATAATTAAATCTTGGATCGATGGATTAATAATCGATTCTACAATATCTGCTGCAATTAAAATTTCTAAACTTAGTAAAATATAACTCCCTAAAAAACTACGGATACCTGTAATATTGTAGCTGGAATCAACACGAGTTGGATGCCGCAATTCGGTTTGGAAAAAATCTTTAATCGCTAAGACGATTCCCCACATTAAGACTAAAATACATAAGATATACAAAAGGAAGACAATCGTTTCAAAAAGTGGTAGTACTAGATGCATCATTTGTTGCTTCATTTTTTCACTCCTTTGCGAATTCACTCTGAATAGCCGGCTTAATTATAACAAATTCTATCGAATATGACTAGCAACGGTTCAGTCCGGTCATCCATCTTGACGATTGGGGAGCGGATTGTTACTATTAGTTTATTAATCATGTGAGAGGTTGTTAGTTTATGAAGGTATTCAATAATTGGTTGGAGACACTCAAGCAAATTGTTCGAGACAATCCGAAAAAAAAAGCCATTAGTCTGATCATTAGCAGTGTCGTGATAGGAATCCTTTTTTTCTTGGTTTCGTATAGTCGCACCGCTATTAGACAAAACCAAATCGAAGCACTCATTTATCCGCAAATTTTATCTGACAAACTTGTTCCTCTACCTTATGATCAAGAATCGGAAAAAATCAAAAAAACCGATGCTATTTCGGTATTATTTGTCAAACCCTCCAATCCAGATTTCCAGGAAATCTTGCGCATTTTCGAAAAACAAGACAGTGAATTAAACCGCTCGATTTATTTTTATCCACTTGTCTATCAAGCAGGGCGTATGAGCGAAAAATATCAACTAAACGTTGAGGAGGCCACATTTATCTTTTTTGAAGGTGGTATTGAAAAAAATCGCTTTACCTATCAGTCGATTGACACACCTGAAAAAAACATCATTCCAGAGCTTAATCGCTTGCCGATGTGGAATATGAAAGTACTTGAAACAACGGAAGAAGAAAATAAAGAATAAAAAAGATTGACATAAGCCGCTGACTGCGGTAATCTATCTTCAATTACAAACAAAGGACAGAAGGAGGACACATCATGCCAGCAATATCTAGCAAAAATATTCCGTTATCATGGCAAAATTGGCGTAGATAAGTTGTATTGATGGACTCATTCTCCATAGATACAACTTTTTAGAGTACTTTTCTAAACAGTGTATCTATGTCGGTATCGTAAAGATTATTTTCCCGCATAGACGAAAGACTATGCGGTTTTTTGTTGTTTTAGCAACAGCCGTACAAAGATACGACTGTTGCTTTTTTATTTTTAAATCATAGACGGAAAAGGGGAACTAAGATGAAAAACAAAGGGTTGATTTTCACCGTAGTAGCATTATTCTTAAGTATAACAATTGGGTTTTTCTATGAACAACGCGCACAAAAACCAGCAACGAATCCAAATGAAGCAGTTCAATATACGGTTGGGTTATTACAATTTGTCAGCCATCCTGCTCTAGATGAGATTACAAGAGGGGTGAAAGAAGGATTACAAGAACGCGGTTTAATCGAAGGGGAGAATTTAACATTACTCTTTCAAAATGGTCAAGCGGATCAAAGTAAGTTAACCACAATGAGTCAACAATTAATAAATCAAGGATCACAGGTCTTGATTGGCATCGCAACGCCGGCGGTTCAAGCATTAGCCAATGAAACAACAGAAATCCCGGTCATTTTGGGTGCGGTAACGGATCCCGTTGGTGCAGGATTAATTGCAGATATGGAAAATCCTGATGGGAATTTGACCGGTGTTTCCGATAAAGCGCCTGTCTTGGAACAATTAACGGTTGCCAAAAAATTACTACCTCAGGCAAAGACTGTCGGTATATTGTATTCTTCTGGGGAGGACAATTCGATTTATCAAGTGGAAGAAGCCAAGCAAGCGGCCGAAGGATTAGGACTCTCAGTGGAAACATTTGCCGTGCCTTCCGCGACGGAAATTCGCCAAATCGTTCAAGTCATGGCCAGTCAGGTTGATTTTATTTATATTCCATTAGATAATACAATCGCAAATGCGATGCCTGCGGTAGTGACTGAGGCGAACAAAACAAAAACACCGATTATTCCTTCCGTTGATACAATGGTCCAAGAAGGTGGATTAGCAACGGTTGGGATCAATCAATTTCAAATTGGGTATCAAACAGGACTGATGGCAGCAAGTATTTTAAAAGGGGAAAAAGAAACGGCAACGACTCCTGTCTATACTTTTGATGAAGGGGATTTAATCATTAATGAAACACAAGCAGCTTTACTCGGAATTGAAATTCCGGCAGCATTAAAAGAAACAGCAACGTTAATTGGAGGCGAAGAAGAATGATTTTTTCATCAATTGGACAAGGGTTAATATGGGGGATTCTAGGATTAGGAATCTTTATGACTTACCGGATTTTAAATTTCCCTGATATGACAGCAGAAGGGTCATTCCCACTGGGAGGTGCGGTCTGTGTTGCGGCAATTGTGGCCGGTATTCATCCCATCGTAGCAACGATTTTGGCTGTTTTTGCGGGGATGCTAGCCGGACTAGTGACCGGGCTGCTTTACACAAAAGGCAAAATTCCTGTGATATTGGCGGGGATCTTAGTCATGTCTTCATTGAATGCCGTCATGCTCTATGTCATGAAACGACCGAATTTATCTTTATTAAACCAACCGAAATTACTTGATTTCTTTCAAGATATCGGGATTTCGCAAAATTTCGATCGAATTTTTCTTGGTCTCATCGCTTCAGGCATCATTATTAGTGGACTCTATTTTTTCTTTAATACAGAATTTGGACAAGCGTATATTGCGACAGGAGATAATGAAACGATGGCACGGTCTTTAGGCATTGCAACGGATCGGATGAAAATTGTCGGACTCGTCTTATCAAATGGTGTCATTGCGCTCAGTGGTTCATTAATTGCCCAAAGCGATGGCTATGCGGACGTCAACAAAGGCGTAGGAGTCATTGTGATTGGTCTTGCATCGATTATTATAGGCGAAGTGCTATACGGAGAATTGACGTTCTTAGAGCGTTTAATTGCTATTGTCGTCGGAAGTATTATTTACCAATTACTCATCTTACTGGTCATTCGACTCGGCTTTGATACGACATACTTAAAACTGTTTTCTGCAATTATTCTAGCGATCTGTTTGTTAATTCCACAAATCAAAACAACATTACGACTAAAAACCGGTCTGGAAAAGGAGGCGTAAACAAATGGCAGTTTTAGAAATGAAGAATGCCGTAAAAACCATTCAGAATGGGCCAAAAGAACAAAAAGTGTTATTAAACAAGGTCAATTTAACGGTTCAGCCCGGCGACTTTATCACAATTCTAGGTGGCAATGGTGCTGGAAAAAGTACTTTGTTTAATAGTATTTCAGGAAATGTCGCCCTGACTAGTGGACAACTAATCATGAATGGGCATGATATCACGAACTTTTCCGAGGAAAATCGGGCTCGTCACATCGCTCGTGTGTTTCAAGATCCCAAAATGGGGACCGCACCACGAATGACGGTAGCGGAAAATTTATTACTCGCGCAATCACGTGGCGAAAAAAGAGGTTTTCGCTTACGCCAATTAAAGCAACAAAAAGACGCTTTCTATGAGTTGTGTCGTGTCGTTGGAAATGGCTTAGAAAATCACTTAGATACCCCTACTGGAAATTTATCGGGTGGACAAAGACAAGCCTTGAGTTTATTAATGGCGACGATGAAAACGCCAGATCTACTGTTACTAGATGAACATACTGCCGCGCTTGATCCAAAGACAGCGAAGCAATTAATGGAAATTACTAATCAGCGTATACTAGAACAAAAACTGACATGTTTAATGATCACCCATCGAATGGAAGATGCATTAAAATATGGGAATCGGTTAATTTTGCTGCAAAAAGGGGAAATTGTAAAAGATTTAAATCAAGCGGAAAAAGAAGCACTGACCTTACCAGATTTACTTTCTTTTTTTGATGAAATCATTTTTTAAAAAATAATGAAAATAATCTTGACATTTTCTCATCAAAATCATATACTAAGTTCATCTTAGTCAATTAGGAGCGAATAACGATGATGAAAAACACACAAATACAATCGAATAATTACTACTTTAGCTATTTTAGATAGGTTTGTATTCATCACGTTATGGGTACAAACAACGCGTTTGTATCTATAGATGGCTAATGGAATTTGTAATGGAAACCAAGCCCCTGTAGATCATGAAACATCTACGGTGGCTTTTTATATTTTTCTAGCTTTTTTGGAGGAATAATAAGATGTTCACTGTAGACTAACCATTTACAGGAACATCTTTTTTTATTGAAAGAAAAAGGAGGAATGTCATGGAAACATCGTTTGAAATCAGCGGAAACACAAGGTTAGCAGGCTTTTTTGGTCATCCAGCAAAGCATAGCATTTCTCCTAAGATGCATAATTTAGCTTTTGCGATGTGCCAAATCGATGCTCGCTATCTAGCCTTTGATGTTTTACCCGAGCATCTTGAAACAAGTGTCCAAGCGATTCGGAGTCTTCACTTATTGGGGGTTAATATCTCAATGCCGCATAAACAACACGTCATTTCTTATCTTGATGGGTTGTCGGAATCGGCGCAACTAATCGGAGCCGTCAACACCATTGTCAATGACGAAGGTCGCTTAATTGGTCACAACACAGATGGTATTGGGTTTATGAGGAGTCTCTCAGAAATCAAGGTCGATGTGCTAGGAAAAGAGATCACGGTTCTAGGTGCTGGCGGGGCTTCGACCGCAATTATTTGTCAAGCAGCGTTAGACGGAGTAAAAAAAATCAACGTCATCAGTCGCCTAGGGAATAATTTTGAGAAAATGACTGCTAAAGCTCAAAATATGCGTCAGAACCTCCCGTGCGAAATCGTGATGATTGAAGCAAGTCAACAGCGACTCATCAAAGACGCCTGTCAATCAAGTTGTCTATTAGTTAATGCCACAAATGTTGGGATGGGTGATTTAGAGCATGAGATTCCGTTCATCGACCCACAATGGCTCAGAAAAGAATTAGCGGTATATGATATCATTTATCACCCTGCGCAAACACCACTCTTAAAAAAAGCCAAGGAGACGGGTGCTGTAACGGCCAATGGCTTAGGGATGCTCTTTCATCAAGGAGCTGCTGCGTTTGAACTTTGGACAAAGCAAGAAATGCCCGCTCAAATTATGAATGACATTCAAAAATAACTTAATTAAAACTCAGAAAGTAGGAAAAAGAATATGATCGTGATTATGAAACCAGGTGCAACAAACCAACAAATTGAAACAGTTGTCAAAAGAATTAAAGAAAGTGGCTTAGATTTTCAATTGAATACCGGAAGCGAACAAGTCGTGATTGGACTATTGGGCGATACCCGCTCGATTCAAGACATTGCTTTTCGTAGTTACGAAGGTGTCGATAAAACCGTTAGAATTAGTAACACATACAAGTTAACGTCACGTGAATTTCATCCCGATGATACCATCGTTGATGTGGATGGTGTCAAAATTGGGGATGGTAGTTTTGTGACAATGGCGGGTCCTTGTTCCGTTGAAGGACTAGACCAAATTCGCGAATCGGCTCGCATGGCAAAAGCTGGTGGGGCGAAGATTTTACGAGGTGGCGCGTTCAAGCCAAGAACGTCACCCTACGCTTTCCAAGGACTAGAAGAAGAAGGCTTAAAAATCATGCGCCAAGCTGCGGATGAATTTGGCTTAAAAGTCATCACAGAATTAATGGACGAAGCGCATGTGGATGTTGTCGCTGAGTACTCCGATATTATTCAAATTGGCGCACGAAACATGCAAAACTTCAAATTACTTGCAACGGTTGGAAAAACCGGCAAACCGGTTGGGTTAAAACGAGGGATTTCAGGCACGATTGATGAATGGTTAAATGCAGCAGAATACGTTGCCTTTGCAGAGAAAAGCCCAGTCATTTTCATCGAACGTGGGATTCGGACATATGAAACAGCGACACGTAATACATTTGATTTAAGTGCGGTGCCAATTATCAAAAAATTAAGTCATTTCCCAATTATCGTGGATCCAAGTCATGGAACAGGTGTATGGGATCTCGTTACACCAATGGCGCGCGCGGGTGTGGCAGCAGGTGCAGATGGAATGATCGTTGAAATTCATCCAGATCCAGCAAATGCTTGGTCAGATGGGCCACAATCTCTAAACGAGAAGAACTACTTGAATATGATGAAAGAAGTCAATGTTTTAGTAAAAGCGATGGAAGAAATTAAAGCTATCCAAAAATAAGACGAAAGGACGATCGCCCCGATGCAAATTCAACTAACGAATCATTCATATGATATTTTAATTCAAAAAGGCGCATTGAAAGAACTCGCTTCTTGGGTAACCTCCGTTTGGCAACCGCAACGTATCGCGATCATTACCGATAGCAATGTTGCGCCCCTTTACGCAGAAACTGCTCAGCAACAACTGATTGCGGCAGGATTCCCCACTCATTTATTTGTGGTTCCCGCTGGTGAAGCGAGTAAATCATTGGAACAAGCAGGGAAATTATACGAACAATTAGCAGAAGCTGGATTTACCAGAAGCGATGGTATCTTGGCACTTGGCGGTGGTGTCATTGGAGATTTAGTTGGTTTCGTGGCTTCCACTTATATGCGTGGCTTACATTTTTTACAAATTCCAACGACCTTACTCGCACAAGTCGATTCAAGTATTGGTGGTAAAACGGCCGTTAATACTAAAAGCGCTAAGAACTTGGTTGGAACATTCTCGCAACCAGATGGCGTGTTAATTGATCCTGAGGTGTTACATACGTTAGATAATCGCCGACTACGAGAAGGCATCGCCGAAATTATTAAAGCGGGTGCGATTGCCGACAAAGAATTATGGGCGAAATTAGCCAATCTCACAGATGAGTTTGACCTACGCGACAAAGCCGAAGAGATTATTCCTTTAGCGCTTCATGTCAAAAAAGTGGTCGTCGAAGAAGATGAGTTTGATAACGGGAGTCGTCTCTTACTGAATTTTGGTCACACAATCGGACACGGAATTGAAAATACCGCTGGTTACGGCGTGGTTAGTCATGGCGAAGCGGTGGCACTCGGCATGGTCATGATGACGCGTCACGCGGAAGAAACTGGTTTAACTCCAAAAGGCGTGACGAAAGAAATAAGTGACATGTTAGAAAAGTTCCATTTACCGATTGACTATGAAACGCTGGATGCCACTCGCATTTATCAAGCCATCACGCATGATAAAAAAGCGCGAGGTAATCAAATCAAGATTATTTTGTTAGAAGAAATTGGACAAGCCAAAATTGTGGCGATTCCAATCGAAGAAATGCGCCATTATATCGGTTAATTTAAAAGGGGGAAATAAAATGCGTTATATTACAGCAGGAGAATCACACGGACCAGAACTAACGACAATTATTGAAGGAGTACCCGCTGGTTTACCACTGACAGCGGAAGATATTAATCAAGAGTTGGCTCGTCGTCAAACCGGTTATGGCCGCGGTGGACGGATGTTAATTGAAAAAGACCAAGTTAGAATTACTTCTGGTATTCGTCATGGAAAAACACTAGGCTCACCGATTACGTTGGTTGTTGAAAATAAAGACTGGAAAAACTGGACAAAGGTTATGAGTATTGAAGACGTTGAAGAAAAAGATCGCGCACTGCGCCAAGTAGTCCGTCCTCGTCCAGGACATGCCGATTTAGTTGGTGGGATGAAATACAATCATCGTGATTTGCGGAATGTCTTAGAGCGTTCTTCGGCTCGCGAAACGACCATGCGTGTAGCGGTCGGTGCGGTCGCAAAAAAACTCTTATCTGAATTAGACATTGATGTCGCCGGTCATGTGACGATGCTTGGTGGGATTAAAGCGACGGTTCCAGACGGCTTGACGGTCAGAGAAATTCATGAACAAGCAGAAGCCTCACCCGTGCGTGTCTTAGATCCAACGGTGGAAGAAGAAATCAAGGCATTGATTGACCAAACAAAACGCAAAGGTGACACAATCGGTGGTGTGGTAGAAGTGCTAGTTGGTGGTGTTCCAGCGGGCTTAGGCAGCTATGTTCAATGGGATAAGAAATTAGATGGGAAATTAGCCCAAGCGATGGTCAGCATCAATGCGTTTAAAGGCGTTGAATTTGGTGTTGGTTTTGAAGCCGGTGTTTTACCAGGCTCACAAATTATGGATGAAATTTTATGGGACGAGACCACTGGGTACACCCGTCGAAGCAATAATTTAGGTGGGTTTGAAGGCGGCATGACCAATGGCGAAGTGTTAGTTGTCCGTGGTGTAATGAAACCAATCCCAACGCTTTATAAACCATTACAAAGTGTGGATATTAGTACAAAAGAAGTCTACAAAGCAAGTATCGAACGTTCTGATAGTACGGCTGTTCCTGCAGCATGTGTGGTGGCAGAAAGTGTTGTCGCAACCGTGATTGCAAATGAAATTCTCGAAAAATTCTCTAGTGATCACTTTGTTGAATTAAAACAAAGCATGACACAATACCGCGATTACTTAAAAAACTACTAATAGGACGAAACAAGTGAAGAAAGAGGAGGACCAAATGACACAATCAGTATTAATTGTCGGTTTAGGGCTTATTGGCTCCTCGCTGGCAAGCTGTATCAAAGCTTCCCATCCTCAAACGATTCTCTACGGGTGGGATTTGCACGAACAAACCAAACAAACGGCTTTAGACAATCAGGTGGTTGATATCATCTTACCAACATTTGAAGACAATGCCGCCTGTGCGGAGATTATTTTGTTAGCTGTTCCTGTCAAAACCTCTTTGCTTTATTTAGAACAGTTGAGTCAACTTTCCTTGCAGCAAAATGTGCTAGTCACCGATGTTGGTAGCACTAAGATGGAAATTATGACGTTTGCCAAAGATCAACCGTATGATTTTATTGGTGGTCATCCGATGGCCGGTTCACATAAATCAGGCATTCAAGCAAGAGACCGTAATTTATTTGAAAAAGCTTACTACATCTTGACTCCTGGCGATAACCCACGGCTTCAAGAACGCGTCAGTGAACTGGAAGTGTTACTCGTTGGGACACGTGCCAAATTTTTAACGATGACAGCTCAAGAGCATGATCAAATTACGGGTAGCTTAAGCCATTTTCCGCACGTTGTTGCCGCATTACTGGTGAATCAAGCCCAACAGCTAAACGAAAGCCATCCACGATCAAAACAGTTGGCAGCCGGTGGATTTCGCGATATTACGCGCATTGCGTCATCAGATCCTAAAATGTGGACGGATATTTTATTAAGTAACCGCCCTATCTTGATGTCGTTAATCCGGCAATGGCAGACCGAAATGGATGATATCTATCAGTGGTTGGAAGAAGCGCAAGGTGAAGCTATTTTTGACTTCTTTGAACGAGCACGCGAGACAAGAGAACAATTGCCAATCCATCAAAAAGGAACCATTCCTGCTTTTTATGATGTCTTTATCGATATCCCTGATTCTCCAGGAATTATTGGTGAAATTACGTCATTACTGGGGATGGCGGCATTATCGCTTATCAATCTACGCATTTTAGAAACACGCGAAGAAATTTTTGGCGTTTTACAATTAAGTTTTAAAAATGAAGCGGATCAACAGATTGGGCAACAACTTATCAAAGAAAACACACCCTATCATTGTTGGATCAAATAGGAGGCTATTCATGAAATTATTCACAGCAAGTGCACTAAACGGTACCATCCAAATTCCAGCTGATAAATCGATTTCACATCGAAGTATCATGTTTGGCTCAATCGCCAAAGGGAAAACAACGATTAAAAACTTCCTTCGTGGGGAAGATTGTTTCAGTACGCTACATGCCTTTCAAGCATTGGGTGTTGACATTGAGGATGACGGGGAAGTTATTACTGTTCACGGAAAAGGCCTTGAAGCACTTAAAGCACCACG
The DNA here is from genome assembly GCF_051713805.1 of Enterococcus sp. DIV1314a. Taxonomy (NCBI): domain Bacteria; kingdom Bacillati; phylum Bacillota; class Bacilli; order Lactobacillales; family Enterococcaceae; genus Enterococcus; species Enterococcus sp. DIV1314a. Next base: position 2,143,674 of record NZ_JBIOQP010000001.1, read on the forward strand.
CAAGCCCTTAGATGTCGGCAACTCAGGTACGACCATTCGTTTAATGATGGGTATGCTAAATACATGTCCTTTTGAAACGATTTTAACGGGCGATGACTCGTTAAACGCACGTCCCATGAATCGCGTGATGTTACCATTAAGAGAGATGGGTGCTACTATTTTTGGCGACAATCAAACGCAATTCCCTCCCATTACAGTACAAGGTTCTGCAACACTAAAACCAATCACGTATGAAATGCCTGTGGCGAGTGCTCAAGTCAAATCCGCAATTTTATTTGCTGCACTGCAAACAGAGGGGATGACAACCGTCATTGAAAAAGAACCTTCTCGCAATCATACAGAAGAAATGATTCGTCAATTTGGTGGCGAAATCAACGTAAATGATAAAACGATTCAAGTAACGGGACCACAAGAACTAATCGGGCAAGACGTGACTGTTCCAGGCGATATTTCTTCGGCAGCCTTTTTCTTAGTAGCAGGTGCGACTGTTCCAAACAGTGAAATTTTGTTAACGAATGTGGGAATCAATCCGACAAGAACAGGAATTCTAACGGTTTTAGAAGAAATGGGCGCAAAAGTGACCATGCAAAATATCGATCCGATTAACGACGCGGCTGATCTGCTTGTTCAAACGTCTGAACTGCATGGGATAACGATTGAAGGGGCGATTATTCCAACGCTCATTGATGAAATCCCGGTGATTGCACTCTTAGCAACGCAAGCCCATGGCACGACCATTATTAAAGATGCAGAAGAATTAAAAGTAAAAGAAACAAATCGTATTGATGCGACTTGTCGCGAATTGCAAAAATTAGGCGCAAACATCGAGGCGACTAAAGACGGCTTGATTATTCACGGTCCGACCCCGTTACATGGTGGTTCGGTAACAAGTTATGGTGACCATCGGATGGGGATGATGTTACAAATAGCGGCTCTTTTGACGGATGAAGAAGTTGTGTTAGAAAATCCTGAAGCGATCGCGATTTCGTATCCAACATTTTTTGAAGATGTTGTCAAACTAAGGAATCATTCATAATAAACAGAACGAATGTTCGCGTTTAAGAAAAAAGAGCAAGGGAGATGTATTATGACACAAATTGTCTTAATCGGATTTATGGGTGCAGGCAAAACAGCGATTGGCAAGTCCTTAGCACAAAAACTACAAATCCCTTTTCTTGATACCGATCAATTGATTGAAAAAACAGTCAATTTAAGCATCCCACAGATTTTTGACGAAAAAGGCGAATCCTTTTTTCGTCAGCAAGAAAAGGAAGTTTTAAGTACAATCAAAGACCAATCGGCCGTGATTTCAACAGGTGGAGGGATTGTTCTCAGTCAAGAATCGCAAGCGTTGTTAGCAACGTTTGCGAATGTTGTTTTTTTAGACGTTGATATTGATACGCTCGTTGAGAGAATCAAAAGCGATGCGAACAATATCCGACCGCTATTTTTAACGCATACGCCCGAAGCCTTTCAACAAATCTACACTGATCGCTTGCCGCTATATCAAAAAGCCAGCACATTGATTGTTACGAATCGTGGAAAAAGTATTGAAGAGCTCACAAATGAAATTATCTTAAAAGTAGGTGTTTAAGTGAAAGTTGGTTATTTAGGTCCTAAAAACTCGTTTACCCATCAGGCAGCTAAAAGTTGTTTTCCCGAAAATCAATTAACGTCGTATCAAACAATTGCTGCGTGTATTCATAGTGTCTATCAAGAGGAAATCACTTATGGGGTCATTCCGATTGAAAACTCGCTAGAAGGATCGGTCAATGACAGTATTGATCGTTTATTTCATTTAGGGGATTTGGTTGTCTTAGGTGAAATCGTCTTGCCGATTAAGCAACAGTTACTCGTTGCGAACCAAACGACCCAAATTGAGAAGATTTTATCGCATCCACAAGCACTGGCACAATCGCAGCAGTTTTTATACGAGCACTATCCAACTGTGCCAATCGAAGCCGTTTCTTCCACGACGTATGCTGCTGAATTTATAGCACAGCATCCAGATTTAGGCCTAGCTGCGATTGCTTCTAAAAAAGCAGCGACTGAATATGGATTGAACATTTTGTCTGCGGATATTCAAGATAATTTATTTAATCAAACACGTTTTTGGATTATTAGCCGGAAAAATCAATTGTTACCATTGGCATTAGGGCATTTGAAGAAAGCTACATTGTTCATTACGTTAGCCAATAACCAAGCCGGCTCTTTACATAAAATTCTTGAATGTTTTGCAAAACGAGCCATCGACTTATCAAAAATTGAGTCTCGCCCCCTTAAAACAAGTTTAGGGGAATATTTTTTTGTATTAGACCTATTGTATGACGATAATGAGGCCTTAATTTTAGAAGCAATCGAAGCGGTCGAAACGATCGGCGGTAGTGTGAATTATTTAGGCCTTTATCCTTTAAAAACCGTTCTTGAAGAAGAGTTATAATGGTCACCTTAATCTGATCGTTATTTTTTTAACAAATCATTAATATTTTTAACTGAAACATTCCTTTTCCGATAATAGTGCTGTATGCTAGGAACAACGAAAACTTTTAGAAGTGCGAGGAATGCCTAATGAGCAGAATGGAACGTTATAAATATATTCATGAAGAGAGTAATCAAACGAAAAAAAGTCCTTTTGCGCGAAGAACAATTCATAAAACAGAAGAAACAGCCGATGACCACTTTACAGAAGAGGTCTTGGTAGCGGAAAATCCTGTATCTGTTGACCCCATGATGTCCCATGAATACGAAGAACCCTCTTCCATGAAGTGGGGCGATGGCGCTGAAGAAGCAGCATTCAAAAATGTCAAAAAACCTAAGAAAATGAAACGAAAAAAGAGAAAGAAAAACCGCTTTTTACGCCTCCTTTTTTTGCTCTTATTCTTAGTTTTAGGATTTTCAGTTGTCAGTTTTATTTTGGGTCAGACTGCCGCTAAGGCTGCTGGTACAACGACATCAAGCGAAAATTTCAATGGTTTTGTCGCGGAAAATGGAACAAAGAATATTCTATTAATCGGAAATGATAGTCGTGAAGGAGAAACGTCTCGTTCAGATACCATCATGGTCTTGCAAGTCGATGGCTCTTCGAAAAAACCAAAACTAATTTCTTTCATGCGCGATACGTATGTTACCATTCCAGGATACGGCGACAATAAGATTAATGCAGCTTATGCTTTTGGAGGTGCCGATTTATTACGCCAAACATTAGCTGAAAATTTCGGCCTTGAAACGAAATATTATGCAGTCGTCGATTTCCAATCGTTTGCCAAAGTCATCGATGCTCTTTTCCCAGGTGGCGTAGAAATTGATGCTGAAAAAGATATGAGTACTTATTTAGATGTACCGATTAGCCAAGGAAGACAAAAGATGGATGGCCATACGTTGTTACAGTATGCTCGTTTTCGGATGGATGAAGAAGGTGATTTTGGACGTGTTAGACGCCAACAACAAGTCATGACGGCGATTTTTTCGCAACTAAAAAATCCAATGAACTGGTTTCGTTTACCCTATGCGACAGGAAAAACACTTGGATTTACCACAACGAATCTCCCGGCTACTTTCCTTTTGAAAAACAGTTTTACGATTCTAAAAGGTGCCTCAGATGTGGAGCGTTTGACTGTTCCGGTCGATCAATCTTGGGAATACGGGGAAACGTATGAAGCTGGAAGCGTGTTATTCGTTGATTCTGAGATGAATCGGCAAGCTATCATGAAATTCTTAGGCAATTAATGATAAAAAGGTTACTAAAATGAGACAACTTATGCTATATTGTAAAGGACGTTTGAATTTTTCTGAAACGAGGATTGAAAATGAAATTAGCAGTAGTTACTGATAGTACGGCCTTCTTATCAGAAGATGCTTTAAAGAATCCCAATTTATTTGTAATTCCCATCCCCGTTATTTTAGATGGGAAACTTTATAATGAGGGCATTGATATTGAAGCCGATCAATACTATGATTTATTAAAAAATAGTCAAGAATTTCCTACCACTTCACAGCCAGCATTAGGGGAAGCCCTAATGTTATACGAAGAAATTGGTAAAAAAGGATACGATACCATCATCAGTATTCATTTATCGAGTGGTATTTCTGGTTTTGTTGCGAATTTAAATAGCATCAAAGATAGTGTATCAGGTGTCAACATTATTCCTTATGACTCAAAGATTACCAGTATGCCGATGGGGAATATGGTCGAAACAATTTTAAAAATGAATGCAAAAGGATGTACACTGGAAGAAATGCTCGATCAACTCGATCAAATCCGTGAGAATACGAATGCATACATGATCGTAGAAGATCTTAATAATCTCGTTAGGGGTGGCCGATTAACAAATGGGGCGGCACTTGTGGCGGGTTTACTAAAAATTAAACCCGTTCTCACTTTTGACGATGGGAAAATTATGCTATTCGAAAAAATCCGTTCGAGTAAAAAAGCTTTTGCCCGCGCAGAAGACGTGATTGGGCAACGCATGAGAGAAATAAATCAACCCGTGAAACTTTATGTGATTCATGCAAACAGTTTGGCAGTGGCCCAAGAAGAAAAACAAAAATTACAAGAAAAATATCCCAATGCGACTGTCGAAATTGGTCATTTCGGTCCAGTTATTGGTACTCATTTAGGTGAGAAAGCAATCGGATTAGCGATTTCGCTTGAATATTAAGCACTGTAAAAAGAAGAGCCTCGGTTCTTCTTTTTATATTTCCCGAAAATGATTTTTTAGTTAGAAAGATGAAGTAAATCTGAGGATGTCTCCGTTTTCTTTGTAGGATTATCTAAAAAAAACGATATTGACAAGCACTTTGGAAGGTCTTGTTTTCTGAAAAGAATCATTAAAATCTAATAAACTTTACAAAACATATTAAAATAGTCTATAATTCTATTATTATAGAATTTTAAAAAGGCGGAAAGTCTTTTTTTTTATTGCGAATTTCAAGGAGGTAACAGTATGATTGAGTTTAAAAATGTAGAAAAGTACTATGGCGATTTTCATGCATTAAAGAATATTAATTTGAAAATCACGAAAGGTGAAGTTGTTGTCGTCATCGGTCCTTCTGGATCTGGTAAGAGTACGATGCTACGGTGTATTAATGCACTAGAAGAAATTACAACGGGCCATTTACTCATTAATAACATTGATTTAGCAAGCAAAGATACGAATTTAAATCACGTTCGTAAAAACTTAGGAATGGTTTTCCAACACTTTAATTTATATCCACATCGGACAGTTTTGGATAATATTACTCTTGCTCCAATGAAGGTATTGAAAAAGAGTAAAGCCGAAGCGGAAGCAAAAGCGGAAGAATTACTTGAAAAAGTGGGGATGTTAGATAAAAAAGATGCCTATCCTTCTCAATTATCTGGCGGACAACAACAACGGATTGCGATTGCACGTAGCTTAGCAATGGAACCAGACGTGATGCTTTTTGACGAACCAACTTCCGCACTTGATCCAGAAATGGTCGGTGAAGTGCTTGAAGTTATGAAGAATTTAGCGAAAGAAGAAGGCATGACAATGGTTGTTGTGACACATGAGATGGGCTTTGCACGGGAAGTAGCCAATCGTGTTATATTCATGGCTGAAGGTGAAATTTTAGAAGATGCTGAAACAGAAATGTTCTATGAAAACCCTCAAGAAATACGTGCGCAGCAGTTCTTAAGCAAGATTATTACACAATAAGAGGGGGAATTTCATTTGAAAAAAAATAAAAAAATGTCTTTACTATTCCTATTTTCGATCCTTTTGATTACCTTATTCGGTTGTGGCCAAAGTAGTTTAGCAAAAGTTGATATTTTAACGAGAATCGAAGAAACACCTAAAATTTTCTGGGGCGTCAAAAATGATACTCGTTTATTCGGCTTAACGAACATCGAAACACGGAAAGTTGAAGGTTTTGATATCGATATTGCTTTAGCGATTACAGAAGAAATTTTAGGGCCAGAAGGAGAAGCGCTGTTTGTGGAAGTGACGTCCAAGACTCGTATTCCTTTAATTAAAAACGGAAACATTGATGCGATTATTGCGACGATGACGATTAGTGAAGAACGTCTGAAGCAAGTCGATTTCTCGGATGTGTATTTTGACGCCGGACAATCGTTATTAGTTAAAAAAGGGAGTCCTATTAAAGGTGTTGAGGATTTAGATGAAACAACAACCGTTCTAGCGGTAAAAGGATCAACTTCGGCGATTAACATTCGAAAATTTGCACCAGAAGCTAAAATTCTTGAACTGGAAAACTATGCAGAAGCCTTCACCGCGCTGCAATCAGGGCAAGGCGACGCTATGACTACTGATAGTGCAATTTTACTTGGAATGGTAGAAGAAAATCCAAATTATCAATTAGCAGGTGAGATTTTTACGGATGAGCCGTATGGAATTGCCATTAATAAAGGGCAGGAACCTTTTTTGGCCGCTGTAAATGAGGCCCTTACAACAATTAAAGAAAATGGAACGTATCAAGCTATTTATGATAAATGGTTTCCGAATGTCAATGAATAAGGAGGGCAGATAAGTATGTGGCAATTATTAACAGATAACATTGATTTAATTTTAATTGGCTTGAGAACCACCTTATTAGTCAGTCTCATTGCTTTAATTGGGAGTCTATTCATAGGAACGCTCATGGCTATTTTTCAAGTATCACCGATAAAAATCACTAACAGACTTGCGACAATCTATGTTGAATTTTTTAGAAACGTGCCTTTACTAATTATTGTAATGTTTTTCTTTGTCGTGGCACCCATTTATGGTTTTAAATTTGATGGGTTTAGCGCTGGGACATTAGGATTGACGTTATACACGTCTGCTTTCGTGGCAGATACCGTTCGTGCTGGAATTATGGGAATTCCCAAAGGCCAAATGGAAGCGGGGCGCTCTACAGGATTAGGCTATCTACAAACGATGTGGTATATCGTGTTGCCACAAGCATTTAAGATTGTCTTACCACCTTTAGGGAATCAATTTATCAACTTAGTGAAGAACTCATCCGTTTTAGCGATCGTGACGGGTGTTGACTTGATGTATCAAGGTGATTTAATTGCAAGCACCACCTTTCAAACGATTGAAACCTATACGTTAATCGGTTTAATTTACCTGTGTATTACCTTACCGATTTCGTACTTAATGAAATATATTGAAACGAAATTAGCACTTAGCAATTAAGGAGGAGTAAGATGGACTTTTTATCAGCATTTTCGTGGATTAATATCCGCTTTTTATTAGACGGCTTACTCGTTACTTTGCAAGTTGCCGTTGTTTCAATTATCCTAAGTTTTATCATTGGAGGAATACTGGGTGTTATTCGATTTATGAAAGTACCGTACCTCTCGCTCATCGTTGGAGCGGTGGTTGATATTATTCGTAATTTACCGTTATTACTCATTATCTTCTTTACCTATTTCGCCTTACCGCAAATTGGGATTCAACTCTCAATTTTTTGGTCCGCTGTAGCAGCCATGACGATTTTCGAATCCGCCATGTTGGCCGAAATTATTCGTGCAGGTCTCTTAGCGGTTCCACAAGGGCAAATGGAAGCTGGTCGTTCGACGGGGATGACGTATTTTTCAACGCTGTATTACATCGTTTTCCCGCAAAGTATTAAATTGATGTTGCCACCAATTGTCAGCCAATTTATCTCTTTGATTCGTGATACGTCACTGGCTGTTATTATTTCATTGCCAGAGTTAACGCATCATGCGAAAATTATCTACGCACAAGATCCTTCAGCTGTCTTACCAATGTTTGTCGCAATGACATTTTTATACTTTATTATTTGTTATTCCTTATCAGTAGTAGCAAAGCGTTTAGAACGAAAGTGGGCTGTTTAAGAGTCAAAAAAAGCAACTTTTCTAGCTAGGAAAGTTGCTTTTTTTTATAGAACTTATGCTACACTATAATTCTATTAATGATGAAAAGAGAGAAAAGGTTGCAATCACCTTGGCCGTCAATTATTTAGTTTAACATAAACAACGAAGCACCCTTTCACTGATTACTGAAGAAACAAAAGATTGGTCCACTTGATACAATAGTTAGTGTCTAATTGTCAGATACCATTCTTTCAACCCAAATTATTAATATGAAGACACTAAAAAAAGCCTCTTTTCATGCTTGTGAAATAATATTTAAAGTCGCTTGTAAAAAAAATACTATAAGTTATAATAAAGTTTGAACAAAAAATATATTAATTGGATTGAAAGAGATGATTAATAAATTAGTACTATCTAAAGCAACAATCGCAATATTATCTTTTGGACTATCTGCACCAGCATCAGCAACTGCATCAGAAATTAGCGGTTCCGTTGTTGTTGATGAAGCAACGACTATTGTCCACACTCAAATTCAAGGCGAACTGGAACTTCCTTCTTCTAGAGAAGCAATCAAGTCTGGTAACCTCAAAGGAACTTGGACCTACGGAAATACAAGTGACTTAGGTTTTGGTTCTGTTTGGTATAGCGTGACAGGCGAATCTACAGGGGCTGGTAAAGCAAAAGGCCGAGCAATTGTTAGGGATGGCAAAGGAGTAGAGGCGACTGGCGGTTGGAAAAATCCTGGGTTTAACAGTTATGCAACAATTAAGAGAACGACTTCAGGATCTAATTCCGCTTATTGGAGTTTAGGAAACCCGTAAGTCTTTAAACATTAAAATAAGCTCATCTTTTCAATCGCCGCCCAGTGCCCAAAGTCATGTATTGGACGGCGCTTATCTTGCTATTATTTTTATAAAGGAGCAATCAATGAGAAAGTCAATTCTATTTTTAATCTCAATACAGATGTTTGTTTTATCACTCTATGGTTTATTATTTATAAACAGTTATGCAACGACATCACTAAATGCTGACACCACTTCTTTGTCTCTTGTTTTTAAGACCAATGAAGAATATCAATTCTTCCTGGATCAAGCAGAAAAACAACATCTGACAGTGTCTAAAGAAGTCTTTATAGATGATAACAATGTCATTATCTACACATCGGATTTATCCTTAGCTGGGAGAATCAAACTAACGAAAGGGCGCTTGCCTTTAGTTGGCGAAAATGAATTTATCAGTGTCAACAATACCGGAGAAGCGGCACAGGTCGGGACATTCAAAAGTATTGCTCCTGGTTTTAATCTTGCTGTCAGCCACATTGAAAATGCAGCCAATGTTTCACTAGATGGTATTTTCTTTGTGCATAGCTCGGATAAGTCCATTATTGAACCTTTCGTTTACTTATTAGAACAAAATATCCATTATGTTGAACTCCTGTCTATCAATAACCAACCGACTCTCTTGAATCGCATAACTGAGCGGCAAATGATTGAATTTATTGTCATCTCGTTATTGCTGTTTATTTGTGTCATTACCGCCTTTATTAGCTATGCGGTGAGACAACTTAAAGCTAGCGCAGTCTTTTTAATTCATGGGCATAGTAAATTTTTTGTCCTAAAAAAAGCCACAATTGATTTATTGAAATTACTCGGGCAATCATTTATCGTCTCGTATATTCTAACGATATTATATGCATTTTTAAGTGGTTACAGCTCACTCTTTCCTTTGATTTCCATTGCCTTTGTCGGAGTTTTTCTCATTCTCTCTATTTTTTACGTCGTTGTTTTTCAGCTATTTATGAGTATTTACTTATCATTTATGAAAACCACGCAGATTTTAAAAGGAAGAACTCCCCATGTCCTGCTGCAATCGATTCAATATTTAACGAAATTCACTTTTTCCGTCACGATTTTCGTTTTTAGTGGCTTAGCTATCGCTAATATCGGAGAGTTAAATGATCGATTGGCTGCACTTTCCGATTGGGAGTTAGCCAGGAACACTCATTACACGCAGGTTTACTCTGTCGGCCAGTCAAATGATTTAGCGATTGACTTAGAAATCGCAACAGATCAAGTGGCACTCTATGAAAGTTTGGCAAAGGAAAAGAATGCTTTTATTATGGATTCTAGAAATATCTATTATATGGATTTAGGAGCCCGGCCATATGTAGATATGGAAACGGCGCCATCACTAGCGTTATCACCGCATGGATACAGTGTGACAATTAGCCCTAACTTTCTAGATTTGAATCCGATCATCGCAAGTAATGGCATTGCGGTTCAAGAGCAAATTAACTGGGACTCAGATGTCCTTAATATTTTAGTTCCCGAAAAATTATCGATGCACGAGGACGAGATTTTGCAATTGTATCTAGAAGATTTTTATTTTTCAAAAATCGACATCGAAAACATTTACAATAACGAGCTTGGCTTGACCGAAAATACGAGGGAAATGACAGAACTATCCGTCAACATCATCTATGTGAAAGACAACCAACACTATTTCACCTTCAATGACAAGGTTAGAGTGACAGAAGGTAATAAAATTCTAGACCCTATCGCAATGATCTATACTGGCAGTGTCCATCCAAGCAGACTTAGCGAAACGATGTCTGGCTCTTTCTTCTTCCAAACAAGTAACATTGATGCTTACGGTGATCTCTCTAGCTTCTTAGCAAAATACAATCTTTCACACGTTATTCGCAGTACTGTTTCTGTTTTTAATCAACAAGGGAAAATGATTACACAGCTTCAAAATCAAATTAAAACATCCATCTTTTTAATCATTTTACTAGCTATCTCTAGTGTAACGGTGCTTTACGGGTTAATGGCACAGTATTTTGAAAAAAACAAAAAAATTATTTTTATTAAATCGATATATGGCTACTCGTTCATTCGAAGACACGATCGTTTCTTGCTGTTCTTTATTCTGAGTTCAATCAGTATCGCTGGCATATCGGCGGTGTTTTTAGGGACATCTGTATTGGGTATCGGATTGCTTTTATTGGTATTTGATTTGACACTTTTATTTTTTATTGATCAAAGGCTAAGAAGGACTTCGTTTGCAACGATAATAAAAGGAGGAGATTAAGCTGATTGAGGCTATTAATATAACAAAGAAATACAAGGATAAAACCATTATTTCCAATTTCACCTTAACGATTCATAAAGGTGATTTCATCGCCATCACGGGAGAATCAGGATCAGGAAAAACCACCATTTTAAATATACTGGGTCTTCTGGAAACACCTGATTCAGGTGATGTCGCTATCGACGGGAAAAAACAGCGCAGCCAAAAAGAAACCATGCTGATGCAGCGCCACGAATTCGGGTATCTCTTTCAGAACTATGCATTGATTGATAACGAGACCGTTGCAAACAATTTAGGAATTGCTCTATTTTATCAAAAGAGTAAAAACAAGCAGGCATTGATGGAAGAAGCGTTACAGTTTGTTAATTTAGATAAAGAGATTTTAACGAAAAAAGTGTATCAATTATCCGGTGGCGAACAACAGCGAGTAGCGATTGCACGTTTGTATCTCAAAGAATCCGAATACGTATTTGCTGATGAACCGACAGGTAATTTAGATCAAAAGAATCGAGATCTTGTCTTTGAGCTATTGAAAAAATTAAACCAAACCGGGAAAGCAGTCATTTATGTCACCCATGACTTAGAATTGGCTAAAGACACCCCTCATTGGATAAAATTATGATTTGTTGTTTCATATTATCCCATCGCTTTGTTCTCAATTTAAAGCTATTAAGAAATTAGATTATAACTGAAGAAACCAAAGACCTGAATTTCCGCTAATGAAGTCGGAGTTCAGGTCTTTGATTATTTTTCCACCCTAAAGGAATGGGCTTTCTCGTTCGGATGATCTGTAATGATCTGTAATGATCTGTGAAGCTCATTGTCAAATCTTCAGTAAGTTACTTCGTATCCTGATGAGAAAGGGGAGACTTTCAATGAATTATACACATCTAACTCGAGAAGAGCGTGGGAAAATTGAGTCCTACTTAGATGAGAAGTTGTCACCATCAGAGATTGCCCGGATATTAGGCCGACACCGATCAACTATTGTCCGGGAGATAAAACGAGGTTCTGAAGAAAGAAAATTTAACAGTACCGTTAAATTACGTTACCAAGCAGATAGTGCTGGAAATTTGTCCCGTGTCAGGAAACGTAATTGTGGGACAATTTATAAAGTGACAATCCACAATACTAAGACAAAGGAAGGAATTAATCATGACAATCGTCTATTTTTTACGCCATTCAATCCGAGACACAACAGTCAAACATGAAATGGCCCCGTTATCAAAGAAAGGGAAGGTACTTGCTGAAAAGTTAGTCCCATATTTTCTGAATCAAGAAATCCAGCACATTTTTGCAAGTCCGTTTCAAAGAACAATTGACACAGTCAAACCGACCGCTAACGCCTTAAAGCAATCGATTAACTTGCGAGATGGGCTAACTGAGCGCCGAGTAGGACACTGGGTAGCAGATTTTGATGCCTATGCTAAGCAACAATGGGAGGATTTTGACTATAAGCTTGCTGAGGGTGAGTCGTTAAATGATGTGAAGAGCCGAATTGTGCCAACTTTCAACGAAATCTTATCCAGTACGGCGGGAGATTGCATTATTTGCGGTCATGGAACAGCTTTTTCTGTCTTATTTTATGAACTCACAAAAGGCCAGTTTGGTTATGACCAATTTCAAACATTAACCATGCCAGATGTGTTTATTGGCAAGTTTGATCACCAACACCAACTGATTCAGTTTGAGAATCAGAAGTTACACTTACTGTTTTGAGTGTGAATAGTATCTGCTTTTACTTTTGTTGACAGAGGAAGAAGAGCAGAGAAGAGAAGAGGTGTTTACTTCAAAATCTCAATACGACGACAATTCTTAAATAACAAGCAATTTACTTTTTCTCAGAAAGGATACTTAATATGAAAAAAATTACTTTTCAAAATATTTTTACACGAGGACATGTAATTGTCGAAAATGCGTGTTATCGACAAATTCATTATCCAGAAATGCTGATGCGCTATGATAGTAACTTTATCGAATTCAAAAGAATGCCGACAGTTGAAACGTTTAAAGAAGTAGAAGGCTACTTACGTGAATATCATCTGAAGCATGGTCAAAATCATTTAAAATTTTATTTTCCAGAAAATCAACAACCGACGGAGGAAATCCAGAATTATTTAAAAGAAAATGGCTATTCACAAGGGTTTTTAGAACTCTACGGTATCAAGCCGCAGTCATTTCCTTTGATAGAGATAAATCCAGCTATTTCGATTCAAACCGTTACGAAAGAGACATTAGCCATTCTTCAACAGTTAAAATATCAAAATGATTTAGCATTTGGGCGTGAATTTGCGGATCAAAAAGCTAATTTAATCAAAAAAATAGTTGATGAACCCAATGTGCAGCAATTATTGGCCTTTTATGAAGGACAAGCGGTTGGTTACGTTGATCTTATTCTGTCAAAAGATACGGTTGAAATTGATGAATTATCAGTTAGTGAATCCTACCAAAAAAAGGGGGTAGGGAGTCATCTGCAACGTTTTGCAATGGATCACTACCCAGATAAAATGATTATTTTAGTTGCTGACGGTGAAGATACACCGCGTGAGATGTATCAAAAACAACAGTATCACTATTTCGGCTTTCAATATGAAGTGCTTAAAGAGTGTTAATGATTTTATAAAGTATTTCAATCCATTTGACTGTATCGGATATACTCAGTATACTTAAGGTATAAAGGAGTGATTAAGAATGCTTACAACACGATCTAGAAAAAATGGCAATTCAATTGTCGTAACATTACCCATTTTTAACGGTGTCAAACAAGAACCAGACAAAGAGTACATCGTTGTTTATGGTGAAGATGATACGATAACGTTAATTCCTAAATTAGAGGATCCTTTTGCGCACGTTGAAAACGGAGCCTATTATCAAGAAGACGTTTGGGAAGAAATGCCGGCCGTCGGTAACGAGGTTCTTTAAGCTATGATAAATAAACACTATATCCCTGAAAAAGGCGACATTGTGTGGATTGATTTTGATCCATCGGCCGGCAAAGAAATTCAAAAACGACGTCCTGGTGTTGTTGTTTCGCGCTATGACTTTAATCGTGCAACTTTTTTTGCTGTCATTTGTCCAATCACATCAACCGTAAATAATAATCGGATTCAGTTCACATTACCTAAAGAAAATAAAATTAATGGTCAAGTTGTGATTGCGCAATTAAAATCCTTAGATTTCAAAACAAGAAACATTGAATTTGTTGAAAAATTATCTGAAGTCGAAATTAAAAAGATTGATCAGATCATCGAATACATTTTTTAACGAATCAATCCCGAATGAAACCAAATCATCCAAGTCACAATTCATTTTGTGACTTTTTCTTGTTTTTGATAGCAAACAGTCGAATAAAGGAAAAAAATGAGAAAAATGATCTGATTTTAGTTACAGAAGGGACCTTGATCGAGAGTATCATTGGTTCTTGTTCATCTTAAAATCTCAAATACAACTTCTTATAATGTATATTATGTAAACCAATAAATTTAAAAACAATTAAAGCCAACGAGCTTATTTTTTTTGGTCTTTTTTAGCCCGTTACCTCTCTTTTGAATTAAAAAAGTAATAAAAACAACTGTAAAAGGAATATTATTACAAATATAGTCTTTATTATTTTAAATTGTTTATACTTGTCACTTACAAGGTAAATTTTATTCGAATAATAAAATAAACCTATCAACGCAATCAAAAATAAAAAAATATTGACTAATTCTAGAAATTGAATCAGTTCATGAGATATTACACTTTCTATTATTGTACCTGTAGCAGTTGGACCTTGATTCAACTTTATCAACTCTTTCAAAAATTTGTACAATTTTCTTTTTTAAATATTTGTCTAAATTGTCATTTATATTATATCAAATTACGTCTATAAACTCACGCTGATATTCTTCATCGAAATAGTCTAATTCTTCACGCATTTGTTCTTTCAGAGCAATTCTCTTTCTTAAATCAAGTTGAAATTCTTTTGACATTTGCTTTTGTCTATCTGACATTTTATCACGTCCAATTTTAAGCATATAATCAATCGTTAACGGATCATTTCCAAGCGACTCATACAACATAGCAAAACTACCAACGACTTGCGTATCAATCCAATTCTTCGTCCTTAGTACCGATTTATCGGGTGCTTGCATTGATAAACTTATTTTCTCCACGTCACCGAGAAATTTATTCCACCAGCGGGCATTGTTCCAGCGTGATTTATTGCTATCAGTACCCTTTACTTTAAAAGCAATATAACGATTTAAAACACCTTTCACAAATTCCCCGAGATCATGATTATTATCGACAATAATATCAATGGCACTTTTCGCACGATCACCCCGTAATTGTAATTCTGTACGATTCCAAAAAGTAATATCATCATTAAAAATTTTATTTTTGGCTAATCGTTCTTGGTATTTATCATAAAAACGAATGACAACATCTTTTTTCCCAAAATATAAAGTTTGTCCTTCTGTTTTGCCTGTCTCAATTTCAATCGTTTCAAAATTCCGAGCCTTGCGAAACTTAGAAATGACACAACCACGACGCAAAGCACTTTCCAATTGTTTAATTTTAAATATACCTTTGAAATCATCTATCGCAATATCTAAACGAGTGATATTGATGTGAAAACCTCGAACGTACCCGAAAAAATCTTTCCAATCCATCGAAAGAAATTCAAGTATTTCTTCCATTTGACGGCACCCTTGACCGCTTAAATTAATGAAAACGCCCATTTGTGGAGTACCATCATAAAAAATCTGAATATGCTCATAAACTGCCTTCTTTTTATAACCATTAAAACCACCATCAGAAACTTCAAACTTATCTAAATCAATGAAAAAAACTCCTGCAATTTCTTGCCAGTTTTTGCAAGACAAAAAAGTGCATGAAAACCAGTCTACACAAGAGGTTAAAGAGTTTGGTAATGTATTCTTAGGCCCCCTGTTAGTAAACGGGGCCTTTTGCGTTTTTGATTCAGGCATAGGCTTCACGCTCTTTGATTAAAATAACATTTTTTTCAATTTCTTTGATATAAAAATAAGGCGAATTTAACGAACCTTTTCGAGAGATTTCAAACGTAACCAGAACTTTATCCCCTTTTTTAAACGGTGATAAATCTATTTTTTTATTCACAACTAGCAAATATTCTTCTTTATCTTTTTCTAAAATAATTGTTTGGCTTATTCGATCGCCAATTTTTGAAACATTAACTTTTTTAACAGTCATTTCAAACATAATTATCAACCTTCCTAAGACCTTGCCTTTTAAAAAAGGCAATCCCAAAATTTTTTAATAGTCAGCTCCCCAGCCCTCAAGCTTGAGGGATTACACTCGCCGTTGGGCATTCCCTTTCGTCATTGCTGACAAAAGGAAAAATTAAAGTGTTTCTACTTACTTGTATCAAGGCATAAATTCCCTACGGTCAGACATTTATACTTGACACAAAACTCTATTTTCTGCTATTGATTAACAACATAAATATTTTTGTTTGGGTTTTTCTTTTCTTCAATCGCTTGTTCTTGTAGCGTTCTAATAACAGCGTAGGAGTCATAAAGATCACGAATTTCATCAGTTTGAACAAAACTCACCTTTTTAAGTGGATACATTTTTCTTTTTTCTTCTGGTTTATCAATATTATGATTAAATTCGTCCGCATCGTAGAATCTGCCAACCGTCCAACGCTTGAAGATCGTGCGACACATGACAACCTCAAAAGTCTGTTCTCGCAAAGCTTTAGAAACTCGTGTAAAAACTTGAGACGTACCTAATATTTTTATGGATTGTTTTCGTTGTTGAGTAACCACTCGCAACACATCACGTGAAACTTTGCTAAAACTATCAAAATCATTTTGAATCTCGTCCCATAAAATAAGCGTACCAACACACCCCAATTCATTCGCTCTTAAAACAGCGTTAGTAATATCCGTTAAACTTTTCAACGACTCGTTTTCATGGATATAGCCAAAGTTCGAACAAATATATAAATTGGGATATTTTTGTCTTAAAACTTCCGCTTCATAGACCATAGACATGGTTTTCCCTGCACCCTGCCGACCTGTAAACAACGTCAAACCAAAGTCATTAAACGGCTTTATGCCCTGCTTACGTAACGCCCTAGCGTGTTTTAAATCCTTCAAAATATATTTCATTAATAAAATTCTTTTACCCATTTTAATATCCTTTCTTTTGTCTCCATAAAAATTATTTGTGGGTCTGTTTGCGAGTCGCAAACCTTCCCCACAATATAATTTTTTATACTAGATAAATGGAATTTTATTCCAAATGTAATTCACTATTTTTAAAATGAAAGCTATGTTTTGTACTGCAATTATTAACGCAATACAAGCGATCATTGTCCCGACAGGAAAAAAGTAATCAGCCAGCCCAAGCATTTCCCTAAAAAAAGTTGTGTCTGGCATTTGAAAGTTTAAGTCAACAGTTGGAACTAGCGATAAAATCATATCGACTAGCCCAAAAATTAGAGAAAATAATAACTCAATTATCATTGACTACATCCCCCGTTCCTGTGAATCGTCTGAATGCCCACCAACCAACGTTAAACCACATCAGCAAAGCAACAACATTTCTAAATTTAGGCACAAATGTAGCTAAAATAGCTATATCTGGCACAAATGGAACACCCATAAAATCAAAACTTAATTCACTAATAAAATCTTTCTCTATTGGCTGGAACATTTGTGTAATACTTGCTGATATATTTAAAAAATTACCAAATTTCGCTTTAAATTTAAGATTGACATCATCAAAACCTTGACGCATAAAATCTAGATTTTGAGGAACTATTAAACCGATCATTTTATCAATTAAACCATCTAAAAAATCTAATATTTCAGATAAAACTTTTGTAAATTCTTTTAGTTGCGTTTCAATAAGATCGCCTAACGTATCAACTAAGCCTGTTAAAAAATCCCAAATGTTTGTACCTGCTTCATTAACGACTTCGCCAAATTCTAATTTTTTAAGAATACGCTCGAGACGATCAAAATCAAAACTCGGCACGTTAACACTTGCAATAGGTTTTTCATAAATAAGTTTGAGCCAGTTAGTAATGATAGCCAAAATTTCTTTACTATCAGCAACTCCCAATTGAATCTGATCTAACCACCCAGCAATCGTTGCTAGAAAACTATTCGTAGTATTCCAAACATCTAAAACCGTAAGCCAGTTTGATTCCCATTCTTCTTGTAAACTTTCAAAAAACACACCGAAAAAAACAGCCATTTGAAAATCACTAAATTCTTTATAAGCCGTCCAAAATTGCCCATTTTTAGAATCACTAAAGTAGTTTACAAAATTATCGTTTATAGATTCATCAACCATTGCTAAAGCTTGCGTAATCGCATCTGTTTGCGTTTTAATGTTCGCTTGAAGAAAGAATGTAAACGTACCTGATTTAATCGTAGTAACGTCAAATGTATCAACTAATTTTTGTACTTTGCTACCTACTGCATTAATAGCGGTAACTAAAATTGTTAAGTCGATAATGCTACCAAAATCAAAAGATTCGATTTCGTCCAAACGATTAGATAAAGCAGTATCACGACTTTCAGAATCAGAGTTCACGCCTCGAATTTCGTTGTATCGGTCTGTATTCCACTGTGTCGCATCTTTACGCAAATTTGATATTGTTGTATCTTGTGTTTCATTAACACCCCAAATAGTTTCTATTTGAGTAGCTCGTTCAGAATTCCACTGTGTCGCATCTTTACGCAGATTTGATATTGTTGTATCTTGTGTTTCATTAACACCCCAAATATTTTTTATATCGTTATATCGTTCAGTATTCCACTTTGTGGCTTGCGTAAAATTACTAGTTATCGTTGTGTCTTGTGTTGCATTAACACCCCAAATAGTTTCTATTTGAGTAGCTCGTTCAGAATTCCACTGTGTCGCATCTTTACGCAGATTTGATATTGTTGTATCTTGTGTTTCATTAACACCCCAAATATTTTTTATATCGTTATATCGTTCAGTATTCCACTTTGTGGCTTGCGTAAAATTACTAGTTATCGTTGTGTCTTGTGTTGCATTAACGCCCCAAATATTTTTTATGTCGTTATATCGTTCAGTATTCCATTTTGTGGCTTGTGTAAAATTACTAGTTATAGTTGTATCTTGTGTTGCATTAACGCCCCAAATATTACTTATATCGTTATATCTATCTTGATTAGCAGTCCACAATTGACTAATACTAGAAGTATTTGACGATATACTAGTATCTTGAGTTGCATTTTTTTTATCAACACCACTAGACCAAGTCCAAAGATTATTAACTCTAGCTCTTCCAGTTGTTTCCCAATCCCAAAGCGTATTAATCCAAGACAAATGACTATTAAGCTCACTAGCCATACTAGCTTGATTTGAAACCAAGGCAGAAAAACTATTTTTTGATTGTCTTAAAATCAAATCAATATTTTTAGCTTGATTTTGTACGTTTTGTTGAGCACTTAATACAGGATTAAACGTCCATACATTCCAATTAAAAAAATAAGAACCAATTGTAGCAGTAGAACTTGTAGGATCCGTTACAGGTTCAGGATAAGCAGTATTTGCATACCTAGGCGAACCAAAAGGAATTATTTCTTGTGTAGCATAAGCTTGTTCACCTTGTAGTTCATCGAATTGAACGAAAGGTATAAGTTCATATTCTCCAGATGCAGAACCACTTATTAAATCTTGGCCATTAACTTGTGATTGATTTTCTGAATCAACAACGGCACTTGTATCACCTTGCGCCCAAACGCCCACAGAATCAACTGTAAAGCTATCTTGAGTACTACTAACGCTACCGCTATTTGAATCATCAATATCGCTAGATTGACTAGGTAATATGTCGCTAGATCCATCAACGGCATAAACGTAATCATAAGACCCAGCAAAACCAATACTAAAAAAACTATACCCAATCTTTTAGCCCATTTTTTATAGTTCATTTTTATAATCTCCTTTCGATTTAAATAAAAAAGACAGGCAATTACGCCTGCCTTCCGACAATTCACAAAAATATCTAAAATAGCTATTAACCCTTGTTCATCATTGATTTAACAAGTCCGAATCCTTTTTTAGCAACCCAAGTTACCGAAAAGATTCCAACACCTGCACCAATAGCGATAGGCACAATCTCCGTTACTGCAGTGACAATTGGTGTAAACATTTCAGTAGTAAATAATCCCGCTCCTAACATATAAAAACACCTCTTTTCATTTTTAAATTTTATATTAAAAAGCTGATGCAGAATTAAAGAAACTATTCAGCCATCTAATGGTGAGATACAAAGGGATAAAAAACAATAAAGTAAGCATGATAGCACGACCATTAAAGTAATTTAATTCCCCTTGAATTTCATCAATTTCAGTCTTTTGATTAACTTCAATTAATTCAGTCAGTTTTTCATTAATTTGAGTAAGTGTATCTGTATTGTCAATTTCATTGATCGCTTGTATCATTTCTTGACGAGACAACTCTTGTTTTTCAAGTTCTTCGTCAGATTGTACTTTTTCGATGTATTGTTCAATTTGCAATGCTCTTTGTTCACTTTTCGCACGATCTAATTCTAGTTGTGCTTCCTGCTCAACCTTTTCAGCTTCTGCAATTGATTGTAGTTCCAGTTCGTTTTCAAAGCGTGCTTGCTCTATTTTGAGTTGCTCGCTCCTTAACTCAAAATCTTTAGCTAGTCGCTCATTTAACGTTTTAAGCTCTAGTAAGATTTCTTCTTCCATGGCCTACACCGCTACTATTGCAATACAAGAATGTTCAGTTCTATACCCACGTTTTTCAGGTTTTAAAGTGAATTTACATTTAGCACCTTGACCAGCTGATATTTTAATATTTGCGTCAGCGAAATAT
Organism: Enterococcus sp. DIV1314a; assembly: GCF_051713805.1. Taxonomy (NCBI): domain Bacteria; kingdom Bacillati; phylum Bacillota; class Bacilli; order Lactobacillales; family Enterococcaceae; genus Enterococcus; species Enterococcus sp. DIV1314a. Next base: position 2,164,420 of record NZ_JBIOQP010000001.1, read on the forward strand.
TCCAACTTCTGATAATTCTTTTCATCTGCAAAATGTACTAAAGAAAAAGGCATTCCGTTCTTACTTACTTTGTCTTCTTTTTCTAAAAAAATAAAATCTCCATTACTTACTAACATTTTTATTCCCCTTTCTTTTAACTCTTTATAGTTAACTTAACAAATTAAGAATACCTTAAAACGAGAATCTTGTCAACCATAAAGAGTTAAATAAAAATGTTATAATTCATGTATAAAAGAAAGGAGTTTTTACAATGTACAATTACAATTTAATAGCAGAAAGAATTAAAAATTTAACAGACGATCAAAATATATCCATCAATGAATTGGCGAAAAGGTCAAACCTAACACAGTCAACCTTAAACAATATAATTAATGACCAAAAAAGCCCAACCTTAAAAACAATTGAAAAAATTTGTAACGGGTTAGGCATTAGTTTGCATGAATTTTTCGACTTTCCACCCTACAATGCAAAAAAAAAAGAAGTTACCGAAGTAACCTCTAATTAGTATTTTTTTAGTTGCATAATATACCCATCAATAAATAGCAACTATTTGTTAAGTGTATATTATGTAAACTAAAAAATATTTTAAATAATTGACGTTAATGATCTTCGTTTTTTTGGCTGATTTTCCCCTCTTACCTCTCTTTTCACTATAAATATGTTCGATTTCCCACATAATTCTGTTCTACGTAGTAAATAGGTGTTAAATGGATATAACACATCATTCGAGTTGCTGGATTGTAAAATAATTTTCCATCACGCTTTAATAAATAATCAAAAATCTCTCTTTCAAAAAAATCGGTAAAATCTAAGCCGCATTTTAAATATTCTTCTAAATTATCAAATTCAATCATTTTAGCACCTCAACATTTATAATACCTTCATTATAGCAATAGCAAAATGCTATTTATTATCTAGTCATAGTTTTTAATTCAAAATTGGACATTTCTTTATTGCTAAAAGATAAAAACACGCTAAAAGTAGTCTAATAAACTACTTTTAGCGTGTTTTAACTTACACAGTCTTACTACCCGATAATAACGGATTCTTCTGGGTATTTAAAGGTCTGTTTCTTGTTAAGCCCGCGTGTCACAAGTGAGAACACGACGGTCATAATGCCAACTCGACCAATGAACATAAGTAATAAGATAATGATTTTACCGACTTCGGTTAATTGCGGAGTTAAGCCCATTGTTAGACCGACTGTACCTAAAGCAGAAACCACTTCAAATACGATATATTCTAATCCTAATTCATTAACGTCCGGAACAACTTCTGTAATAGATAAGATCATTGTACTAACGATGACGATTGTTAAGAGTAAAAAGAACAAGACTAACGCTCTTGATACCGTTGATTCTTTGATAGTACGTCCCCTAAATTCCGTATGCTCTTTTCCTTTAAAGATACACACCAATTTAATGATCAAAATCCCAAACGTAGTGGTCTTAAATCCTCCAGCTGTCGATCCTGAGGTCCCACCAATAAACATTAAAATGATGGTCAACAAAAGACCGGCATGCGTCATTGATGCATAATCGACAGAGAAAAAGCCAGCTGTTCGAGGAGTAACCGACATGAATATCGTATTAAAAAATCGATGAATGACGTTCCCTTCTGCTAGGCTTGCAGCGTTTCCTTCTGTCAACATAAAGCCCAGAGTACCAAAAATTAAAAGAGTTGCAGTGACAATTAAGGCAATTTTGCTATGTAAACTAATTCGTCGAACACTTTTATAAGAAAGAACATCCGACCAAACGAGGAAGCCTAAACCGCCAGAAATAATTAAACCACTAATAATGGAAAGAACCCAAGGATTTTGTTGAAAACCGACTAAACTATCACCAAACAAGTCAAAACCGGCATTTCCAAAGGCGGATACTGCATGAAATAGACTAAACCATGTTCCCTTTTTCCAACCGAATCGGGGAATAAAATCGATAGCTAATAATAAAAAACCAGCTAGTTGAATTAAGAGCGCATTTTTTAAGATATAAATCATTAAGCTCACCTCACCCGTACGTCGATCAGAGTTTAGTGATTGTTGAAGCAGTATACGCATGCCTAATCCAACTTTTTTACGTGTGACTAAATAAAAAAGTACAGGTAAGGACATAAATCCTAATGCTCCAAGTTCAATCATCGTCAAAATCACGAGATGGCCAAAAGTACTCCAATGAGTAGCCGTCGTTAAAGTGGTTAATCCAGTGACACAAGTCGCTGAAGTGGCAGTAAATAAGGCATCTAAAAAGTTTGTTGCTTCGCCAGTTTGAGAAGAAATTGGTAGAGACAATAGTGTTGCCCCTACCAAAATAATGGTTGCAAAACCATAAGTAATTAATTGCGGAGCGGTAATGTTCTTTTCTTTTATTTTACTCATCTTAAGATTAGCCTCACTATATGTTATTTACCCATATTTTTGACTTTAATCATTCGTGTTACACTTGCCCGCTCGTTTTCTTCGAGTTTCATTTTGATGAAATAAATCGTTTCTTCCAGTTCAGGAATCGTCATATATTCCAAAGCATTCACTCGTCGTCTTGTTTTTTCAATTTCCTCGGCCATTAACTGACATGTTTTTTCAACTTCCGTTAATTTGAGTAATTGAGGTAAAACACTTGTAAAGCGTTCAATGGATAAATCCAGTGGAACATTTGAATTTAAAAAGCCATACTCTAAAGGTGTATCGGTGTACGTCTCATTATAATCAAAGTTCATCACTGGTACAACTACACTCATGATATTCTTTTCTGAAATATCAAGGGACACTTCGGTAGCAGGTAAAATAAATAATTCTTCAATGAAATTTTCGTTCAATGTCGCATTCGCTAAACGAAAAGCTTTCATAGCGTGGGTCATTTCTTTTTCAACTTGTTTTCGAAGGACATTATTTTCACGAATCAACAAGATAAATTGTCGCATGAGTTCATCTTGCTTATCTTTTAAAAGCTTATGCCCTCTTTTTGCTGTTCCCAATTGTTTTGATAATCGGGCGAGTTCCATTCTTGTGGGATTCACATTTTTAATTGCCATATGTTTCTACCTCTTTTCTGGCAGATATTCGTCAATCATTTCATCTTTGATTCGTTTTAACTCAGTTCGAGGTAGCATGTTCAATAGCTCCCAGCCTAAGTCGAGCGTTTCAATAATGGAACGGTTCGTTTGATATCCTTGATTGACGTACTCTTCTTCGAAACGTTCAGCAAATTTTGCATAAATGCGATCGGTCTCAGAAAGAGCCGATTCACCCAAGACTACCGCAAGTTCTTTTGCTTGTTTACCTTGCGCATAAGCAGAAAATAACTGGTTCATTGTTGGTGCGTGATCAATCCGTGTCTTTCCTTCGCCTGTTCCTTTATCTTTCAAACGAGAAAGCGATGGTAGAACATCAATCGGTGGCTCGATTCCTTTTTTATAAAGATCACGAGATAAGATAATTTGTCCTTCAGTAATATAACCGGTTAAGTCAGGGATTGGATGGGTTTTATCATCTTCTGGCATCGTTAAAATCGGAATCTGCGTAACGGATCCTTTAAGACCATGAATGCGCCCTGCACGTTCATAGAGGGTTGCTAAGTTTGTATAAAGATAACCTGGGTACCCACGACGACCAGGAACTTCACGGCGAGCCGCAGAGATTTCACGTAACGCTTCACAGTAGTTCGTCATATCCGTCATAATGACTAGAACATGCATGCCTTTTTCGTATGCTAAGTATTCGGCTGCTGTTAGGGCCATTTTCGGTGTTGCAATCCGCTCAATTGCAGGGTCATTCGCTAGATTCATGAAGACGACGGAACGATCAATCGCTCCCGTTTGACGGAAATTTTCCATAAAGTATTCTGCTTCTTCAAACGTAATCCCAATTCCTGCAAAAACGACCGCAAAATCGTCATTTTGATTTAATACCGTTGCTTGGCGCGCGATTTGAGCGGCTAATTCTTTATGAGGTAAGCCAGAACCTGAAAATACGGGTAATTTTTGGCCACGAACGAGTGTATTTAAATGATCAATGGAAGAAATACCAGTTTGAATGAACTCATCGGGGTAATCACGAGAAATCGGATTGATTACTTCTCCGTTGATATCCATCATTTTTTCAGGAATAATATCTGCGCCACCATCTCTTGGACGACCAAGGCCATCAAATACGCGACCCACCATATCTTCTGATACGCCTAGTTCTAAAGGATGTCCTAAAAAACGCACGGCTGAATCACGTAAATTAATCCCTGAAGTTCCTTCGAAAATTTGCACTAAGGCTTTGTCTTCTTGTACTTCTAAAACCTGACCTTGGCGGATTTCACCGTTTTGGAGGCGTACTTCAATTAATTCTTCATACTTGACACCAGCTACGCGATCGACTGCCATTAATGGACCGACGACTTCACCAATTGTTTTATATTCTTTAATCAAGTTACATTCCTCCTTTTTGTAAAATAGTTCTCATCGTTTCTTTGATTTCTTTTTCTAATGCTATAATCGATTCAATCGCATCTTCTGGAACGTATTTCATTCGAGCGATTCGATCTCTTAATTGCACTGTTCCAGCCATAATTTCAGGTAAATACGCACCTAATTCAAGGGCTTTTTGACCTTCTTCGTGGAACAACACAATTGTTTTTAGCATTTGATATTGCTTTTCACGAGAAGTAAACGTATCGACATCATCAAACGCATTTTGTTGTAAATAATCTTCTCGTAATTGTTTAGAGGTTTCAAGCGTTAATTGGTCGCGACCCGATAAGGAATCAACCCCAACTAAACGGACAATTTCATTTAGTTCAGATTCTTTTTGTAATATCCGCATCGCTTCAGTGACGAGACCAGACCAATCGACTTGCAATTGTTGATCGAGATACTCCCCTACTTCTGAAAGATAGAGCGAATAACTTTGCAGCCAGTCGATGGATGGGAAATGACGTTGTTGCGCTAAAATCGAATCAAGCCCCCAAAAGACTTTTACAACTCGTAACGTATTTTGAGTCACCGGTTCTGAAATGTCTCCCCCTGATGGTGAAACCGCACTAATCGCTGTAATACTTCCTTCGCGTCGGTCTTTCCCTAGTGTAACAACACGTCCGGCACGCTCATAATATTCGGCTAAGCGACTACCTAAATAGGCTGGATACCCTTCATCGCCCGGCATTTCTTCTAAACGACCTGACATTTCACGTAATGCTTCTGCCCAACGTGACGTCGAATCGGCCATGATTGCTACCGAGTATCCCATATCGCGGAAGTATTCAGCAATCGTAATACCCGTATAAATCGAGGCTTCACGCGCTGCTACGGGCATATTTGACGTATTGGCAATCAATACCGTTCTTTCCATTAATGATTCTCCCGTGTTCGGGTCAATTAATTCTGGGAACTCGTTCATTACGTCCGTCATTTCATTTCCGCGTTCGCCACAACCAACATAAACAACTAAATCAACATCTGACCATTTCGCAATTTGATGTTGCACGACGGTTTTACCTGCACCAAAGGGTCCTGGTACTGCCGCAGCGCCGCCTTTAGTCACAGGGAAGAACGTATCAATGACACGTTGTCCAGTGATCATCGGGGCATCTGGATTGCGTTTTTCGCGCACTGGTCGCGCACGGCGAACAGGCCATTTTTGTAACATTGCAACGGGCTGGATTTCTTTATCGGTTTGAATCAACGTAATCGTTTCGTCAATCGTAAAGGCACCCGCATAAATTTCTTGAATAACTCCTTTAACGCCAGGAGGAACCATCACTTTATGCGTAATTACTTTTGTTTCTTGAACCGTTCCTAAAATATCCCCAGTCTCCACTACATCGCCTACTTGCGCCATAGGCTGGAAGTCCCATTTTTTCTCATGATCAAGTGCTGGCAATTGCACCCCTCTTGTTAAAAAATGACTTTGTGTTTGTTGGGCAAAGACATCGAGTGGTCGTTGTATCCCATCAAACATCTGTGCGAGTAATCCTGGAGCAAGTTCGACGGAAAGTGCTTCTCCAGTCGATTTAACCGGTTCACCTGGTCCGATACCAGAAGTTTCTTCATATACTTGAATCGATGCGACGTCACCGCGCATCTCAATAATTTCACCAATCACACCTAAATCTCCGACATAACAAATATCTTGAATACTCGCATGTCCCATATTTTCAGCCATGACTAATGGACCTGAAACTTTTACAATTGTCCCAATTTCCATTTGTTCTGCTCCTTTATAAGATATTTTGTCCTACTGCTTTTTCAACGTTTTTTTGGACCGCACTCAAACCAATGCCTAACGATCCATCATGATCAGGAATTAAGACGATTGCTGGGGTCACTAACGTTCTTGTTTTTTCTAGTTTTTGTGAAACTTGTTTGGCACATGCTTCTGTAATATAAATAACGCCATAGCCTTCTTCGATCATCTGATCTAAACTCTCACTGATGACGGTCTCACTGATACCGTAGAAAACACTGAAACCAAATAATTTAAATGGCATAATGGATTCTTTATCACCAATGACGCCAATTTTATAAGTCATAAAGTGTCCGCATCCTTTCATACATCGCTTCTTTCGTAAAGCCACTGCGCTTGCCAACAATAATTAGCCGTAAGTTCGTGACCTCGATATCTTTTGCATTTAAAAAAGCTAATAGCGGTAAGGGACCGAATGCTTGCGTTTGGGCCACTTGTAAAATCGTCGTTAAATAATTATCTGTTAATACACTTAAGCGTGAAAAATCAATTTCCTCACTACTCAAGGCTGGGCCAATTAAATCACGATAGTCACTTTGTAATAGAAACTCGATTAATTCTGAAAGCGGTCGAGTTGAAAAATCTAACAGCAGCTCTTTATCGATACTCCCATACTCCGAAATCACTGCCGACATAAAGGCATACGAACGCTTTTGTAACAGACATCGAGCTGTCGTCATAATATTCTTCAAATCAATCGTCGCTACTATCGCTTGCAAAATCGCTTCATCTTTTAATGACTTCGCTAAGTGATATTGCTCGCTAAGATAAAAGCGGTCATAAATGACATCGATTCCTTGTAAAATGCGAGACTCTTCAAAATAGTCGCGCACTTCTTGAATACTTTTGACAACTGATACAGGCAGAGTGCTCGATTCTCCTGTTTCAATCGCGGCTTTTAACTCATCGATGGTAAAAAAACCATCCGGAATAAAAAGGTAATCGTAATTTTCTTTAATTTTATCGGCTTTCGTTAATACTTTTAAATTATGAATCGTATAGCGCATCGTATACAACCAAATTAATGAGGGGTTTGGAATGATTTCAATCAATTCCCCATACGTTTGGACGAGCTCTTGATTTAGTGATTTTTCAAAATCGTATTGAAAATTTTCTCCTAAATATTTACCGTAGACCGTTGGCGCTAAAATTTCAGCCACTTTTTCAAAATTCGGCGCTTGAATGAGTTGTTCAAAGGTATCCTTTGACAGCAGTTCATTTTCTTTAATCCGAATAATGGGATTGACTGTATGATAGCTATTGTTCATATCGGCTCCTCCTTATGAAAATAACACTTGCATAAATTCGCGTCCTTTATTTTTTCGCTCTTCTAATAATAAGTCGCGATAGAAAAAGTTATATTGAACGCCTTCATGTTCGACCAAAAAACCATATTCAAGGGTTTTACTTGTTGGTGCAAGCGTCAATGACATGTCTAATTTTTTTGCTGTTTCTGTGATCCACTCGGTCGTAAAGATAGATGAATCCATTAAACCACCAGGGATGAATGTTGCTTGTTTTAATTGCAACGTTTTTAACACGCCAAAGGCAAAGGCTTGTGTTTCTTCTATTGACCATTCAGACATTACAACGGCAACTTCATCGAACAAACGTTCTAGATAGCTTTGTTTTTTCTTTAATGCATCTTGTCGTGCTTCGACGGTCAATCGATTGATTCGTTGCTGGGCTTGTTTATGGACTTGTTCAGTTTGTCTCGCTAATTGAAGTTCATGTTCTTTATTGATTTTTCGTTCTTCCACGAGATAATTTGTTTCAATTTCCGCTAAACGATTGTTCTTATAGTCATTTCGTTCAGTATTTCCTTGTTCGTTTATTTTTTCGATAATCACATCGATTGCATCCATCTGATATTCCTCCTTTAAGGTTGATTAGATACTACCTAAGAGTAAGAATGAAATAACGAAACCTAAAATAGCATACATCTCTACCATTACCGCGTACATTACACCTTTAAAGAAATGCTCTGGTTTTTTCGCTAAAATTTGAATACCAGCAGCCGCTACTTTCCCTTGAGGAATCGCAGAAGATAAACCAGTGAATGCTACCGGTAAAGAAGCGCCTAGATAAGATAAGCCAGTGACAATATCCATATCAGGTGAGATGCTAGTAAAGATCATCGCCGCAATCGCAAAACCATATAATCCTTGTGTTGCAGGGAGTAATTGTAAGATTAAAGACTGACCAAATTTTTCAGGTTGGTTTGTCATTAAAGCAGCCGCTGCTTCTCCGGCTTTCCCTACCCCAATGGCAGAACCGATTCCTGCAAAGATTGTTGCTGTTCCCATTGCTAAAATGGCAAATAATACACCGGCGTTATTTTCTAAAATATAATTGATCATGATTGATTTCCTCCATTTTTTTCATCGACATTGATATATTTTTCTGCTGTTTTGAACGTTTGAAAAGGCCGTCCGCCACCTTCATAAAATTTCCCGAAAAACTCAACATACTGTAACCTTGCCGCATGGACATAAGCGCCTAACATTGATAGGAAAATGTTTAACGCATGTAACGCCACTAATAATAAAATTCCGACAGAATATCGCGCGGCAGTTGGCATCGTTGCAACAAGCATGTTAAATGCCATTGCGATACTCCCGCCTGAGATTCCTAGAGCCATTAAACGACTATAACTGACAAAGTCGCCAATATAACCAGTAACTCCATATAACTCATACAATCCACTAAAGAACCCACCTACTTTTGATTTGCTTTGAATCATCGGAATCAATAGAACCAAAAAGGCACAAAAGAGTGCTAAATAGGTACCAATAGTTGTGAGTAGAGGTGAGTCTAAGAATAAGCTACCCGCTGCAGCAATAAAGATCCCGGTCAGAATCCCTTGCCAAGAGAACCCTTTACTAACAGCACTGAGATAATCTTTTTTCTTGATATGTTCTTTGGCTGCTAAGAATAATCCAGTATAAATTTGGATCCCACCGAAAACGAGCGATAATACGAAAATTGTCATAAAATCTTCCGTTGGCACGAGTAATTGGAACGGTAAGGAAACACCGAACAAACTTCCGTAAATTCCGCCCCAAATCATAATCGAAATAGATAAGATTTGAAATAGACGGACAAATTTTTCAGTTCCTCTCGGTAAGATGAGATATTTTAAAGCAAGTGTCGTACCGATAAACGTTAAGAAACCATAGCCTAAATCAGCGACCATCATTCCAAAGAAGACGAGATAAAAAGGTGCCATCCATGGTGTTGGGTCAATTTCTTCATACTTAGGAACAGAATACATCCCTGTCAGAATTTCAAACGGCGAAACAAAACGATTATTTCTTAATTTGGTTGGGACTTTATTTTCCATGATTTGTTCTTTTGTCGGTGATTCAAATGAAAAGAACAAGGCCTGATCATGTTCTGCTTGTAGTTGATTCATCAATAGTTCTTGATCTTCTTCATTGACCCACGCACGTATCACGACTAAGTATTTAGCTAAGACCAAATGTTCTTTCGCTCGTTCTCTTGCTAAACGCGCCAGTAATACTTCTTCGTTCAATTGTAGAATCGAAACTTGACCCTTTAAATACCCAATTTCGCTTGTGAGTGCCTTAGACGTTTCGACACATTCTTTCAGAGCTTTTTTCGCCTTTGGTAATAACGTAGCGGGACTTTCGTCATAAGGGTTTTGTTCAATGCTGACACCAAAAGTAATTAATTCAGCTTGCACTGTCGCGGAGCGTTCATTTAAGGCGACAAAACTAAATTTGATTTCTTTTTCAGAACTATAATTTAGCTCGTAATAAACGTCTTTTTGCTGCGTTAAGTACGTTTCAACACTTTCCCATGATTCCGCAGCCACTTTTGCTTGTACTGCTTCTGCAGAGTCCAGTTGCTCAGTTGGAGAAACATCGTATTGTAGCCACTGATTCGCCCAATCTTCTGCCTGTTGCCAGTAAGTCAGTTTCTTCGTGTTTTCATCCCAACTTTTTTGTAGCTGAGCGACTTGGTTTAACAAACTGACTAAGGCTTCTTCATTAAAACGGGCTTCTAATTCATTCAGTGTATAGCTTTTGCGCGGTAGATCTTTAATTTTTTGTTTGACAGATCCATTGTCGCGAATAAAAACAATACTTTTTTCAATCTGATGCAACCATTGAACATATAGTTGTTCTTTCGTTTGATCGACTTCTTCTAATGCTGGGAAATAAGCTTCTAACCATTCCTGATTCTCTTGGTTCTCAAAAATATCTTCGATTTCAACACTTTGAAATCGTTGTAAACTTTTTAAGAGTGAATCGTGGTGACGATTTTCTGCTAAGAGAGTCATCTTGGTTAAGCGATTAACAGCCATAATTCTCCCTCATTTCATTTATAATTTGCGCAATCATTTGATCCTTTTGTTGCTGATAGCGTGCTTCGTCTTTCATTTGACTTTCTGTCGCTTCTGCTAAAAGACGGTTTTGCAGGTCATTTTCTTTTTCTAACAATTCGCGTTCAAGCTGTTGAATGATTTCTTTCCGTTGGTTTTTTTGTTGCGTTTGAATCGCTTGTAACGCTTGTTGTTTTTCGATTTGATAGTGATCTAATTCGTCAATCATCGCACGTTCAGCTTCTTTATTTTGTTCTTCCGCTAAACGGATTCTTTCTAAAGCTTCTTTCAAAATGTATATCCCCCTTTCTAAATAAAAAAAAAGAGCATACTTCCAAATACAGAAGTATGCTCTAAAAGTTCAAAAGCCACTTCAAATACATTCTTCTCACCCCTTGAAGAATATGATCCTTGAAGCTATTAGCCCAACCATTTTATTATTTTAGTTTTGTTCTACTCAGCTAATATACCAAAGAATCCATAGGAAAGTCAATTCTAACAAACGTTCTTTTTAAAGATTCCTCGAAACCTTAAGTAATGAACGTCATCGAATCAAAGTGATTAAATGGCTTACACTCCTAAGATTCAATCAATCAAAAAAACAAGTCCACCACAAAGATGAACTTGTTTTTTATCTTATCGATTACTGACGAATTAAGTAATCAAATGCGCCTAATGCTGCCGTTGCACCTGATCCCATCGAGATGATAATTTGTTTGTACGCACTATCCGTACAGTCTCCTGCCGCAAAGATGCCTTCTACATTGGTCATGCCGTGGTGATCAACGGTGATTTCGCCACGTGGATTTAATTCGACGATTGAATCTTTCAACCAAGCGGTATTTGGCACTAATCCAATTTGCACAAAAACACCTTGTAACGCGATGTGGTGATCCTCATTCGTTTCACGATCGGTATATGAAATCCCATTGACTTCATCCGTTCCAGTAATTTCAGTCGTTGCTGCATTTTTAATGATCGTAATATTTTCTAAAGCATTTGCCCGATCTTGCAAGACTTGGTCTGCTCGTAATTCAGGTAAGAATTCTAAGACATAGACATGTTTTGCTAAGCCAGCAAGGTCTAATGCTGCTTCGATACCGGAATTACCGCCACCGATAACGGCCACATCTTTCCCAGTAAACAATGGTCCATCGCAATGCGGACAATTGGTGACACCTTTTGTACGGAATTCTTCTTCTCCCGGTACATTGACATTACGCCAGTTCGCACCTACAGAAAGAATGGCTGTTTTTGTTTTTAAAATAGCCCCATTTTCTAATTCTACTTCAATGAGTTCCGCTTTACGAATTGCTTTCGCTCGTTGATTTTTCATGATATCAATGGAATAATCTTTCGCGTGCGCTTCGATTTGTGCCATTAGCTTTGGTCCTTCCGTGTAAGAAGTCCCAATCATATTTTCGATTCCAACAGTATCCATCACTTGGCCACCGTAAGTATCCACGACCATCCCTGTTTTAATTCCTTTACGAGCGGCATAGATTGCAGCACTGTTACCGGCTGGTCCGCCACCAACAACTAAAACATCAAAGACGCCTTTGTCTTTAAACTCGTCGGCACTCGCAGGTCCGGTAATCATTTCAAGTAATTGTTCAATGGTTAAACGACCACTTGCAAATTCTTCCCCGTCTAAAAGAACCGTTGGAACGGCCATAATTTTTTTCGCTTCGACTTCTTCTTGGAACATGCCGCCTTCAATCATGACATGAGAAATCAGCGGATTCACAACTGCCATAATATTTAACGCTTGGACCACATCTGGACAGTTATGACAGGTTAAACTAACATACGTTTCAAAGGAAAGTGGTTGGTCAATAGCTTTAATTTGTTGAATGACCGTATCATCCACTTTAGGCGCACGACCACTCACTTGAAGTAAAGCCAAGATAAATGACGTGAATTCATGGCCTAACGGAAGACCGGCGAATTCGACACCACTTGTTTGTCCTTTTTTCGCAATTTTAAAACTTGGCGTCCGACTTAATGAAAGTTCTTCTAGGGAAATCATAGGTGACATCGCGACAATCTCTTCCAAAAATTCTTTCACTTTGATTGAATTGTCGTCAGAAGCAAGACTTGCTTGAAAAACGACCTCTGATTCTAATAACGCTAAATATTGCGCTAATTGCTCTTTGATTTCTTTATCTAAAGCCATCGAAAAAAACACCTCCTGTGATTAAATTTTACCTACTAAATCTAAACTTGGTTTTAGCGTTTCTGCGCCTTCTTTCCATTTTGCAGGGCAAACTTCACCTGGATGTGTGCGAACGTATTGCGCTGCACGGATTTTATCGATTAATGTACTTGCATCACGGCCGATACCATCCGCATTGATTTCCATTGCTTGCACAATGCCATCTGGGTCAATTATAAATGTTCCACGTTGTGCTAAGCCATCTTCACCTAAAACATCAAATCCCTGAGAAATGATATGAGAAGGATCGCCAATCATGATATATTCAATTTTGCCAATTGCGTCTGAATTGTCGTGCCATGCTTTATGAGTAAAGTGAGTATCCGTTGACACAGAATAAACTTCGACACCCAAATCTTGTAAGGTTGCATATTGATCTTGTAAATCTTCTAATTCTGTTGGACAGACAAAAGTGAAGTCAGCAGGATAAAAACAAACAATATTCCACTTTCCTTTGAAATCTTCTGATGAGACTTCGATAAACTCACCTTTATGATACGCATTCGCTTGAAACTCAACCATTTCTTTTCCGATTAATGACATAATATAAATCCTCCAATTAGAATAATTATTTGAGAGTAATATCTCTAATTAAAACTATACCTAAATATAATTGATAATTCAACCAATAAGCTTAAGAAAATATTATTAATATATAAAAACACAAGAACACCGTCTAATTGATTTTCATTCTCAATTAGACGGTGCTATTCTCAATTATAAGATCAATTGATTTTCCAACTAATGATACAGGACCTGTGGAATCTAAAAAAGGGAGTCGCTAAAATAGCCGACTCACCTCGTCTTTTGGTTATTTAAATGCTTGATTGACATCTTCAATCATTAATTTTAACGATTCAATTCCTGATCCTGCTAAATACCAGACTTGGGGATCTAATGACACGACTTGGTCATTCTCACCAGCTGTTGTTTGTTGCACGAGTTCATTCTCAACTAACGAATTTTGCGAAGTATCGCCACCAATGGCTTTTGTGCGATCAATGACAAAAATCAAATCAGGATTATTTTTTAAAACATATTCATATGAAACACTTTGTCCATGAGTTGAAGCTTCAATGTTTTCGTCCGCTTGCGCAAAGCCAAAAGTATCGTGTAAAATCGAGAAGCGTGAACCTGCACCATAAGCAGATAGACTACCTTCATTAATTAACAATGTTAAAGCTTTTAAGTTACTTGCTTCTGCTTTTTCTTTTGTCTCGTCAATCATTGTTGCTAAGTTTGCGAGTTCTTCTTGGGCTTCTTTTTCTTTCCCAAAAATTTCTCCAATCGTCGTCACGTTGTGTTGAATTGATTCCCACGTGTTTGTCGTATCAACATTTAAAAACATCGTTGGCGCAATCTTTTCTAAATCTGCTTGGAAGTCTTGTTGACGACCGGAGATAATAATTAAGTCAGGTTGTAATTGATTAATTTTTTCTAAATCAGGTTCTTTAATGCCGCCTGCTGATTCCAACGCATCAAAGGTATCTAAGTAATCAGGTAAGCTATCCACCGGTGTCGCCACAACCGTATCACTTACGCCTAAAACACGCAGCGTATCTAAGGTACTAAAATCAAATACCACTACTTTTTTGGGTTGATATGGAACCGTCAATGGGCCATTGCTATCGGTAATTTCTAACTCTGTTTTGACTGCTTGCGATGATTCTTGTGATTGACCACTTTCTGTTGTTGTCTCATTTGTCGAACATGCAGCTAAAAGAGCTGTAAATGTTAGTAATAAGAAGCCTTTTAATACGATTTTTTTCATTATTATTCCTCCAATTATTCTATTACTTATTTTTAAGGTTAATGGAAATACATACAGAATCGTTTTCCTTCAATTTCACAGATTTTGACATTCATACCGTACAGCTGATTGAGTACTTCGGGCTGAATAATTTCATTTGTTGAGCCTTTAGCGAAAATTTTCCCGTCTTTCATCGCCACAATATAATCTGCAAAACCAGCCGCAAAATTGATATCATGTAACACGATCACGACCGTTTTATGGTGTTCTTCAACGAGTTTCTTAAGCAAGTGCATCATTTGATTGGCATGATTTAAATCAAGGTTATTAAGTGGTTCATCCAGTAAGATATAATCCGTGTCTTGCGCAAGAATCATCGCGATATAGACTCGTTGCAATTGGCCGCCGGATAAGGCATGAATTGAGGACTCTTTTAAGTCAGCCAGTTCCATTTGGGCAATCGCCGTTTCAATGATGTGGTGATCTTCTGCGGTCAATTTTCCGCGATTATACGGAAAACGTCCAAACGAAATCAAATCATAAACAGAGATATTCAACTGAATGCCATTACTTTGCTTTAAAATCGCTAATTTTTGGGCTAATTCTTTTGATTTCCAATTCCGGATTTCTTGTTGGTCTAAATAAATATCACCCGTACTTTGAGCTTGCAATCCGCTAATTAGAGATAAAAATGTACTTTTTCCAGCACCATTTGGCCCAATAAATGCAATTAATTTTTCTTTTGGCAACTCAATATCAATCGCTTCTAAAATTTTCTTTTCGCCATAATTTTTCGAAATATTCCCGGCTCTAATCATGTTTGCTTCCTCTCTGCGATAATTTTTCCAACAAAGAAAATACCGCCACTAAATTGAATCACGACACTAATTGTCGTTTTCCATTGAAACACTTGTTCAACTAAGAATTGACCGCTAATCAAGAGTAAAACACCAATTAAAAAACTTCCTAAAAACAATTGTTGGTGTCGATACGTATAAAATAAACGATAACTAATCGTTGCGACTATAAAACCTAAGAAGATTGTCGGACCGACTAAGGCTGTCGCAGTCCCTGTCAAAATCACAATACTAAACAACGTCTTCTTTTGAAAAAGGTGAATATTAATTCCGAGATTCTTTGCTGGATCGATTCCGAGTAATAAGATGTTCAACTCAGGTGCTACCCGCCAAAGATGAAAAGTAGCCAGCAAAATAATCACAGCAGAAACAAGTAAATGCTGGTGATTGACGTTCCCAAAACTGGCAAACAGTCGACCTTGAAGTAAATCATATTCATTTGGATCCATCAATACTTGTAAAAACGTGCTTAAACTTGAAAATAGCGTTCCAGCGACCATCCCTACCATTAGAAGTAAGAACAAATTCCCGGTAGCTTTTTCCATGAAATAAAGTAAGAATAGGACGCTGAACAAACTCATTAGAAGAATGTTTGCTAAAAACATCCAAATCGATTCTTGCGAGAGCATGGTCACGCCACCAATGAAGAAAAAGAGCAATGTTTGAATCAAAATATAAAAATTATCTAATCCTAAAATGCCTGGCGTCAAAAATTGATTACGGGTCAATGTTTGAAACGAGATGGTACTGACTGACGTCGCCAAGGCAACAAGGATGAAGGCGAGAATTTTTTTTCCACGAAGCGCAAAGGCAAAGGCAAAATTCCCGTACGTGTTGTATGTTAAATAGAGCGTACTAAATAGTGCACACAAGACGAGTAAACCGATAATTTTAAGCCAATAAGAGGATATTTTCATGCTTGTTTCCTCCTCATTAATAAGAATAAAAAGAGCGCGCCGCCAATGACACCGACTACGACACTGACTGGGATTTCATAAGGCGCAATTAAAACTCGAGCAATAATATCACAAACTAATAAGAAAATCGCGCCAAAAATCGCAGTCAGTCCCATCGTGTTTTTAAAATGATCGCCGTAAAACAGTGAGACTAAATTGGGAACCACCACGCCTAGAAAAGGAATCGCGCCAACCATTAATAAGACCGAACTACTCCCTAACGCGACCAAAGCGAAAACAATCCATTGCAATCGTTGGTGGTTTAGTCCTAGGTTAGTGGAAAGTTCTGACCCTAAACCTGCAATCGTGATTTGATAACCTAAGAAATATAATAAAATAAAGACAGGAATCGTCACATAGATTAATTCGTAACTCCCCTCCATGACTGTCGCAAAATTTCCTTGTAACCAGGAAGAAACATTTTGGACGACTTGGAATTGATACGCTAAAAACGTCGCAATCGCGCCAATAATATTCCCAAACATAACGCCTGTTAGCGGTAAAATCATCGGATCTCCTTTAGGCAAGACTTTACTTAGACTTAAGAATAAGAGAACCCCGACATAAGCAAAAACAAAAGCCGCCAAGGAGCGCGTTAAAACGGAACTATTAGGCAAGAAAATCATAACGATTAAAATCCCTAATCGTGCACTGTCCATCATGCCAATCGTCCCTTCCGAAACGAATTTGTTTTGCATTAAGTGTTGCATAATTTTTCCTCCAACACTTAACATCCCACCCGCTAGAATTAAGCTAATTGTCCGTGGAAAACGTGTCTTGATAAATAACATCCGCTCAATCTCGTCGCCTTCAAGTAAGCCCGTAATAGAAACGCCGTGCACGCCCACAAACAAAGAAATAATGGTTAATATCAATAATAAAAGGAAGAGATAGCTTTTCTTCATTGGATACTCCTCTCACACTCATTGAGAATGATTCTCATTCTCTCGTGTATTCTATGCTATATCTGATAAAATATCAATGATTTTTTTGTAGAAAAAGCCATATCGCGCAAAAAAAAGGAGAAAAATAGACTTTTCTCCTTTTTTATCGACGATTTACTTTTAAAATACCCTCTAACGCTAAGTCATTAAAGAAATGTAATGGATTCGAAAATTTTGGATTAAAATAAAAATCCATCGTTAGCATTTCATCCAGTGTCGTTTGTTTCGTGATTAGGCCAGATAACGTATTGATTAATTCAAGCGATTTTTCGTAATTGGAAATAATCTGACCACCTAATAATTGTTTGGAGTGTTGATCAAAGACGAACTTTATCGTGATTTCAAAGTCCGTTTCTAGACTAAACAAAGCAGATTTTTCGTACGTTTTAGAAACAGATTGGACGGACAAGCCGTAGTAGGGCGCTTCATCTTCATTAATACCCGTACTCGCTAAATAATAGGCGAAAAGCTCACTAGCAATCGTCCGTTGAACTACCGGAAAAGGAATCTTGACATCTAACAAAATATTCGTCGCCGCAATGATCCCCGTTCGATAAGCATTGGTCACTAATGGGATATAACTAGGGGTATTTGACTGACTGAAATAAACAGAAACGAGATCACCCACCGCATAAATAAAGGGATCGGAGGTTTGCATGTATTCATTCGTTTCAATTGTTCCATCGGCATTAACCGATACAATATCTGCGACTAATTCAATATTCGGTCGTGGATTGATTGCATAGATGAGCGCATCACCTTCAATCAGGTCATCGTGGGTCAACTGAACACCTTTAAAATGATTATTTTCATCAATTTCTACCGACTGGACATTACGATTTAATTTTAACTGCACATTGGCTGGTAAATCACGCAATAAGATAGACGTAATTTCATCATCAAAATAGCGAAACAATCCTCGATTCATACGGTCCAGTAAAATAACTTCTTTATTCATTTGGCTTAGTGTTTCAGCCAACTCAAAGCCGATTAATCCCGCGCCAATAATAATGACTTTCTGGCTCGCTTCTAAAGTTACCGCCGCTTTTTTTGCTTGGGATAAACTCTTATAATTCGTCACCTGGTCTTCCATTTCTTCTGAAAAAGACGTTTGATACTGGCTCGAACCCATCGCTAATACCAAAAAGTCATAAGAAATAGTGTCTTCAATTTTCGTTTCGCCATCTTGCATCGTCACCGTAATTGACTTGCTTTCAGGACAAACGGCGGTCACTTTCGAGTGAATCATGACGTTAATTCCTTCTGTCAATAACTGACTTGGGCTCGTCGTGCGACAAACTTCAAGGGTAGGAACGTATTTTTCCAAATATAAATTTAAACTACTGCCAATGTATCCTAAGACATTGGATTGTTCGATAATAATGACTTCTACGGAAGGATTAATTTTCTTTAAATGTCTAGCAGTCGCAATCCCTCCGTGAGAACCACCAATAATTAAAACGCGCATGAAAGCTCCTCCCTTTTTATTGAGGCAATGATTGATTCAGTGCCTGTTGTATTCGTTCAATTTCAAAAGTCGTCGGTAATTGCGTCACAATGCAATACGCTTCCCACTGATAGTCTGCGACGTCTGTAAATTCGTCCACTAATAATAATTGATACGGTCGTTCTTTGACCGCCCGCTCGATGTCTATCGTGGGTAAGATTCCTAGTTCTTTTTGCAAAAAATCTAGATAACTATTAGCTTGTAGCGAAACTTCAATGGCTACCCCAATGTGTTTCGTTCGTTCGATTTTTTGTTGATATTTTTCGAGTAAAAAACCATAACTGCCATCAAGATTGCGCCACTGCGTAGTGGTCAAATGACGAGCAAGCTGATTTTCCACAATCGTCATACAGTGATCAAGCTTTTCAGGGGCACAATCAGATAACAATGATTGAAATAATGGGAAATCCTCATCAAAGCCCCCATAATAAAATACGACCCGACTATGTAGCGAATATAAAAATCGTTGGGCTAACGGTGACAAGTGCGCCACCATTTCGTTGTCTTCGATAATGACCTTGGCCACTTTTCGATTCGTTTCAAAAATCGTTAACAAAAGAGGCGAATGGGTATCGCTCTCTTCAGGCAAATACATGCCTTCTGACAGTAGGAATAGATACAGGTAAATAGCCTCGCTATCAAACGATTGATAAGCAAAACGACTTAAATAACGAGCAAGAATATTTTTTAATTGTTTAAACATCTCATCTTCATTAAATTCCGTTAAAAAAACCTGACTAAAATCTTTCCGGTGTTCTTCGCGGTAATCAAAACGTCGGGACATAATTTCAAACCATAAAACTAATTTCCAATACTCCGTTACAGAGAATTTCCGTTGAAAATGGTCTTCTAGAATATGAATTAAATGCTGACTCATTGAAGGATCGAGCCTTTTTTTTAGACTTTCAAGGGTTTGGCTATGCCAGAAAAAATGAAAAAAGAAAAAGCGGATTTGATTTTCATCGCCAATAATTTTTTTGTTCTTAATTTGAATATCAAACTCTGTCAAAACCTGATTAATTGCCTTAAATCTTCTAAAAATAGAAGCTTCACTAATTTGAAATTCAATCATCATTTTCGTGATCGAGATATTTTTTTGTTTAAAAATCGAAGCCAATAATTGATAATCCAGTCCTTGTTGCAAGTAATGGTTCAAAAACCCTTTGACCGAGAAATCGCTAGGCAAAATCAAGGCATAATCGTCATTGGCATTTTTTTCTAAACGGGCATTTGGAGCGTACGCCTTGAGCTCTTCTTCCAAACTCACTAATTCTTTTTGTAACGTTGGAAGAGAGACATGAATTTCTTGAGCAAGTTCTTTTAAGGCAATCTCTTGGGTGTGGTGGAGAAAATATTCAAACACTAAATATTGAACTTGCTGATTTTTCGACAATAATTGCGTAAGCCTCATCGCGCCACCTCCTCTTGTGATACGGGGATTATTAATAGTTCAAAGATTACTTGACGTGGGTTTAAAAAAGTTGAATCGGTTTTAAAATAGGTAGCTGCAATCTTTTCTAACGTTGTATAAGGGATTTCTTCTGAAAAATACTCATAAAAGAACGACTTTTCGATTGTTTCTTCTAGTGGATAGACAAACTCCACTACTTGAAAAGGCATACCGTCTAACCATTTTTTGTACTGGTGCATCAGATTGAATGGCTTTTCTTCTAATGGCGAGAATAGCACATCCTCATCGGCAACTAAGCGCAAAAGATAGACCGCTTTTTTCGCAATCCGCAGCAATTCTAGCAATTGTTTTGGTGTATCTAAAGCAGGATTCATCGCGGAAAAGACAACATCAAAGGAACAATCGCGCGTTTGTGCCAAAAAGCTCGCTTGTGTTTGTTCGATAAACGTTACGTTTGAGTGCGGCGCTTTTTTTCGCGCGATGTCAAGCATCCTAGGCGAAAAATCAACCAAAGTATAACGCTCTACTAGCGGTAAAAATACTTCGATATATTTCCCAGTCCCTCCAGCTAAATCTAAAAAAGAAGAAACCGGAAAGAGCGGTTGCTTCTTTACGAAAGTGTTCAAATCATCAAGTAAAGTCGTAGCCGATTCTTCTTGGATGCTATCATAATCATCGGCAAAATCATCCCAAAAAGCAATCATTTCCTCTAATTCATCCATCACTATTTCCGAACCTGCACAAACAAAGGGACTAAAAACGGATAACTCGTGACAAAATCTAAGATCGAACGTTTTCTTAGATTCGAATCAATGAATAGCACGGTTTGATTTTCGTGGATGTCAATTTTCATGGTTTGTCCCTGCGTTAACGTCACTTGGTATTGCTGCGTGCCGATTTTATCAAAATCATACTCTTCAGATTCCATGGTCGTAATAAAAATTTGATCTAAAATAGCGGCTGATGCAGAGAAATCGCTTATTAACTGTAACGATAACGCTTGGGTATTATCGAGCAAACTCGGTAATACATCAAACCCTAACGCTTTCAAATGCACAAATAAACGATTTAAATCTTGATTAAATAACGATAACTGCGTGCGAGACAAGTATTTATCTGAATACCAAAGAGAAATGAGCGTATGCACTTCTTTTTCAGCAATCGTGACTTCCATCTTATCCATGTCGAGCGTTATTAACGGAATATATTCCATAAAAAAGCGTTCATCGATGACTTTCAGTTGAAAATGTAAGACTAAATGATTGGCTTCATTTAACTGATACGCCACGTAAAAATGATTGGTTTCCCAAGTATTATAGTGATCCGTTTGCTGCATTCCAATTGAATGAAACGGCTCCAATAGATAATAGGACAAATACTCCAATAAATTCGTTTTGGCAATGGTAGAAAAAGGTTGTTGTGGAAGAATTAATTGGCGATACTGCTGTAAAAGTGTCTCAAAATCAGCTTCTAATAACGCCTTTCTCAAATATAAATCAGCTAATTCTTCTTCTGCCTCTTTAATCCATTGCACGATTTCTTTTTGATAACTTGTTTTCTTGATTTGATACTGGTCTTCAAAAGTATTAATCGTCTTATTTTCGGGTATCTCGCTCATACGCTACTCCTCCCCATTTAAATAATTTATCAAAAAATCACTTAACTGTTGTTCTAACACTTCATAAGAACCAAAATGCTGCTTAATTAAGCGTAATTCTTTGATAATGATGGCTCGTTTTAAACGTTTCTCTTCGTACATTTTGACTAAGTGTTCTTTTTCTTCATTCGTTTCTGAAGGACTATTGAGATAGGGTATCCACGTCTCTTTTTCTTGATGTAAAGCATCTTGTTTTTTTTGAATTGCCTCTAAATCTTCTTCAATTTTCCCACGGTTAAAAAATCCTTTATTTTGTTCAATGGCCAATCGTTCGTTTTTCAACAGGAGTAATTTATCATCAATTTCTTTTACTGCTACTCTGGCATTAATCTTTTTCGCTTCAATGCTATCCATCTGCTCTTCTAGCGATTGCAGTTCCTCTTCGATCGTTTTTAAAGGTTTCGTCCACTCTTCTTTTATTTCAGGTAATACAAACAGTGCGGGCACACTCGCATCCATAAAAATGGTTGGCCGCTCGTGGTAATACTGATCAATTTGGTAATGATACACTGTCGGACTGACTTTTTTCACTTGCCGCATAAATGGATAGGTTGTCATAAGACTTTCGTGTAATTTTTGCGAAAGTAACGTATCAATTTCATTGTGTTGATTCGATGTTTTTTTAAGTTCTTGATGGAGTCGTCCATTATAAATCCGGTAAATCTCTTGAATTTTTTCTTCGCGAATCGCCACTTCAAAATCATGCAAATCTTCTAATAATGAATGGATATTTTTGGATGCTACTTCTTTAATTTCTTTAAAGGAACTTGCGGATTGCTGCTCTGAAAACACTTGTTGTTCGTTATCCATTGCCACTCCTCCTCGTTACAATACTCTTACTCTTATAGTGTATCATTTTTTCGAAAAAAAAGTGATTGGTTGTGCTTCGACTCAACAACCAATCACTTTTTAAATTAATCTAGATCGTACGTCCGAAAACGAATTTGATTTTCTTCATCGCGTTTTAACACCGTTTCTTCTTTCAAATACGTAAATCGTAATTCATTTAAGTCCGGATTACTTAGCATTTGTTCATATCCAGTAAAAATATCGTGAATATATTGTTTATATGCTTTCTTTTTTCTCATACGTTTTTTCATTTTTTGCACCATCCTCTACCACTATATTTTATCAATTGTGTGTAAAAGATACAATACTCTTTTTAGCTGTAAACGAAGGACAAGGAATGTTTTTCACGAATAAGCAAGCAAACCATTACTTAGGTGCGACGTAGCCCACTCCGCTAGAAAGCGCAATTTCATTTGGGATGATCCGATAATTGACATACGAAGCATCACCTTCAGAAATTAACACCCCTTCATCTCCTACTGCTTCGACAAATGCCACATGACCATAAAGGGGATGATACCCCGCCACTCCTTGTTTAAAACTAATGACATAGCCTACTTTAGGAACGGACGATGTTTGATAGCCTAATAGTTGTCCGTTGGTGTGCCAATCTGCTCCATTGCCCATATAGTCACCCACTCGACCACCCAATTGCGCGACTCGGTTGAAGACATACCATGTACATTGATCGGCTTCGTACGATCCGCTTGTATTATAGTTTAGGCCGTTATACATCGGAAAGCGAATGTCTTGCCGATATTCCAGTGGGATTTCAGAGAGTGTCATCATCGCATGACTGACTGAAACTTTCGGTTCATCAAAACGCGTGAGTTGATAGGTTGCAATGAGTGAATTTAATTTATTCGCATAAAAAGTATCCGTTGCATATTTGCCCATCAGATTTTGTGTAGCGGTTAAATAGTTTTTTGCCGTGGAACGCCAAGATTTTTGATAAAAAGTTTGATTTCCACTAATTCCGGTTTGAATTAATTCAACATAATCTTCAAGCGACTCTCGATAACTTGGGTACACTCGAAAAGCGGCATTGATCGTATAAAGCTGCCCTTGGCCATTATCTTCTGCAGTTGGCAACGTAATAGAGGCTCCGCTATTGCTTCCCTTAATGCCAAATAAATTATAATAAGGTGCACGCGATAACCCACTCGTCCCCGCACCACTTTCTAAAATTGCTTGGGCAATCATGACCGAAGCAAAGACGTCGTATTTCAAGGCCATCTCTCTTGCCAATTCACCAATCGAGTCAATAAACGCGTTGGTAACATCATTTTCTTGAAACGCAAACGAAACAGGATAGTCTCTGACTTGCTGCAAGCCGTATGTGGATAATTGCCATTCCTCTTTTTTGGCAAGACCATAATCGGGTGCTCGTAAAAAATCATAACGCGTTAGTAGATCTTGGTCTTCATCCTCATCACCTAACTCCTGCTCATCACGTAACGTAAAGATGCGAACACCTGGAATTTCCTCAGACTCATTCGTTCTCCGGAATGAGTCGTTCAGTAACGAATCATCTGCCATGATGATTTTATTTTGGCCAAGGTAAATTCCGACTTTATTTTCTTTTTCCCAGACGACTAAATCACCTGGTCTTGTCTCGTCAAGGGTAACTTTTGTCCCAATTTGAAGGAATTTCGTCTGCTCTTCAGGGATATCCAGCGAAAAAATTTGTTGATAAACATAACGAGAATAGTTCAAATTATCAAAATGTTCCGGCCCTTTTCCACCCTTTTTGTAAGGTTGGTTCAAATAACTTAAAGCCGTCACAACAATCGCCGCTTCCCGTTGATCTGTGTAAGTGCTTAGTAAGGGTAAAACAAAACCATTTAAATCCGATGCCACAAACGATTGGGGACTCAGCGGTAGATCGAACGGTTGGCTGAGTGTTGGAAAAATTTGTTCAGAAATAGTTGGCGTTACTGTATTTGTAGTTGACTGATTCGGACGTTTTACAGGAGCAGTCGTTGGTTTTTCAGGAACCAATTCTTCCTTATCGATTACAGGCTTCGATTCTTCCACAGAACTATTCGGATTGACAGTCTCTTCTTCGCTGCTTTCTTGTGTGGAAGAAATGTCTGAAGTCTCTTCTGTACGATTGGTCGATTGCTCAGAGGTATTCTCTTGCGTACTTTGACTGGTTTCTTGCGTTTGAGTGGTAGAAGAACTCTCTGTTAGTTCTGTTTCTGTACTCAACACGGTTGAATCCGTACTTGATTCTTGTGTCTGTTGACTATCAGAAGACTCGCTAGAAGGACTCACAGTCGTATCTGATGACACAGTCGTCGATTCTTCTGTTATTTCTGTGTTTGAGTCACTTGTCGGCTGATTGGAAGCCTCTTGACTTTCGCTAAGCGCAGGTGGCAATTCAGCACTCTCAGGCGCTTCCACTGGATTGTCTTCAATGGTTTCTGAAGGGCTAATTACCGTTTCTAAAGAAGAGCTAATGGTTTCTTCTTGCGCTTGAGAAGTCGTGGAGACAGCGGGTGTTTGACCGGGCTCACCAGTCTCTTCTTTGTTTGAAACGAGTCCCTCAATCGTATCTGAAAAAATAGGAGTGACTTGAGCAAATAGCAAGAGTGCGATGGTGATTTTTACGAGGGACTGCCTGAGATGTTTGCTAAGCTTCATTAAAACCCACTCCTTTTTTAATCGTAATCTCATTATAACACAAGTAAACCGCTCTACAAAAAGATAAGTAAACGTTTACAATAGTTAAATACAAAATAAACACACAATAATACTTCCACTAAGTATTATTGTGTGTTTATTTTTTGATAAGCGAGCCGTTCGCCGTTTAATATTGGGAAATGAACCACTCCACGATACTGAAATCCTGCTTTCGTAATCGCTTTTTGCATAGGTGTATTAAGTCGATGCGTATCGATTCGAACATCATGATAGCCCAGATGCTGCGCTTCTAACAGACTACGCTCCAATAACAAATGAGCATACCCGTAACCGCGAAACTGCGAATTGACTGCCACTCGGTGAATCGAAAGATAAGGTGCATCGCCTTCCCATTGCCCTTCCGAGATTGCGGTATATGCTGGATCAACGCCCGGTATTAAAGCAGCAGTCCCAACAATTTGCTGATGTTCATTGACAAGAATGTAACAATGCTTCTGTGAAATATCGTGCATCACTTTCGCTTCATCTGGTCCAAAACCATCTTGCCATTGTGGCGAACCTTGGGCCTTTAAATACGCAATCCCTTCTTGCATTAATTGAAGGATTGCTTTTCCATCAAAACTTGTCGCTAATTTAAATTCCATCTTATCTCATTCGCTCCCTTTAAGTATGATTAAGTACTCGGATGATTGTTTTCTTTTTTATGCTTAAATCCGCTAGCTATTTTTTCTCGTACCTGTCTGAACTGTAAAAAATCAATTTCGACAATTAGAATCCCGCAAAAAATCAAGATTCCTCCGATAATCATCGGGAACGTCACGACCTCATGTAACACAAGAACCGAGCCAATCATTCCGAAAAAAGCCTCTGTCGAAAGAATGACGGCCGTCTCCGTGCTTGATGTCGTTTTTTGCGAATACGTTTGGATGTAATAAGCAAATAATGTTCCGACAAGTCCCAAATACACTAATGGAAAAAGGGTTTGTCCGTTTAAGGGAACCGAACCATCAACGAGATTTGTTTCACCAGAAGTGAACACGCCTATCCACGCTAAGAGACTCGCACTGCCTATCTGAGAGAGCAACAGCTGCCAAGTAGGCATTTTTTTGGTAAAGATGTCGGTTGCTACAATTTGTAACGCAAAAAAGACCGCACAAATAAGCGAAAAAACATCCCCGCGATTCATATTGGATAAGCCCGATTGCAAGGAAATAAAGCCAATCCCAACAAACGTTACGAGTGCGCCCCAAATCGATTGAAAAGAAATCGTTCGTCTTAAGAGAATTAAACTAATAAATGGCACAAACACAATGTTTACTGCCGTCAAAAAAGCATTATTTGACGGCGTCGTATAGCTTAATCCAATCGTTTGAAAAATAAACCCTAAATATAATAACAGTCCAACAAAGCTTCCCCTAAGCAAATTCACTCGCGTTAGTTCGTTTAAGCGATGGATGTTCATCAACAATAGCGCAATAAAGGCAATGGTCATTCGAATGGCAATAATTTCATATGGTCCAAAATGTTCCAACGCAATGGCCGTCCAGACAAACCCTGTCCCCCAAATTATTGCCACAAGTAATAAGCCTATTTTCCCAATCATTTGTTTCACTTTTTTATTTCCCACCTTTTACAATCAAGTTTTTCATTTAACTAGCAGTCTCTGCTTGCTTTAGGAGTTTATAGGGCCAACATTCGAGGATACTTGACCCAGGGGACCGCCGACTCCATATTTTTTATCCAATGGCATCTTATCATTGTCTTGCTTATTTTACAAACATCTAAAAAAATAGTATGATGTGAACTAGAAACTATTAAAAAGGAGGATTTCCTGTGAGTGAAACGTACACAGAACAAGAAGTTCAAGAAATCAAAGATCGTATCACTACTGCATTAGAAACAGTCATTGACCCTGAATTAGGTATTGATATTGTCAATTTAGGTTTAATATATGAAGTCGATTTTACGGGAGAAACGGGTGAAGCCATTGTCAAAATGACCCTCACCACGATGGGCTGCCCCTTAGCGGACGTCATCACCGACAACATTCACGACGCTTTAGCAGACGTTGAAGAAGTCAAAAATGTTGAAGTCAAACTCGTATGGTATCCCGCATGGACAACAGACCGGATGAGTCGTTATGCGAGAATTGCTTTAGGAATTCGTTAATCACTATAACCCCCAAAACGACACTCTTCACGAGGGTTTTTGGGGGTTATTTTTATTTTCGAAAGAGTGACTAGTTATATTACAACGTCATCCTTGATTTGACTTTAAAACTTCTTTGTTCATCGTCGCTTGCAAAATGACCGGTAACAGAATGCGTCGGTAAAACATTAATAAAGACCTTCTCATCGGCTTCGATCGCTGCTTGCTCTAAATCGTAAAGTTCATAGCGTGTCACGACAATCATAATCGTACTACTTGGTAATCCCGAATACGCACCAACAGAAGGTAAAACAGTCATCCCGCGATACAG
Organism: Enterococcus sp. DIV1314a; assembly: GCF_051713805.1. Taxonomy (NCBI): domain Bacteria; kingdom Bacillati; phylum Bacillota; class Bacilli; order Lactobacillales; family Enterococcaceae; genus Enterococcus; species Enterococcus sp. DIV1314a. The sequence continues at coordinate 2,192,268 of NZ_JBIOQP010000001.1, forward strand.
ACGCTTAGAGATACTTTCCCCCACTTCCGCTGGTTTTGTGGTAATGATAAGCGCGGTGATTTTTTGATGATTCGTATGAATCGTATCAATGACACGACTCATCGTATAAATCGAGATGACGGTATATAACGCACTTTCCACGGAAAAAACAGTCGCTGCCATTAGCACAATTAACCCATTCAACGCCATCATGTAACTGCCGACCGTTTTTCCAGTCATTTTGGAAAAAATGAGTGAAAGAACGTCCATACCGCCTGTTGTAAAGCCCATTTTTAAAGAAAGCCCGACCCCTGTTCCAATTAAGACACCACCGACAATAGCATTTAATAAAATATTATCCGTAAATTGGCCCTCGGGAAGAATGATAATCATTAGCGATGAAACGAAAACATTCATAAAGCTAAAAATCATCGCATCTTTACCTAATTTAATAAATCCTAAAATAAAAATAGGGATATTATAAAGAAAAATGAGTGCCCCCATACTAAGAGACAGATTCAACTGCGACTGTGCCAGTTCAACGGTTATCTGTGACAAGCCATTCATTCCTGCCGACAAGATATTGGCAGGTGTTAAAAAGAAATTCATTCCAATTGCACCAGTCACTCCTGTAAAAAAGATTGTGCCCATCTTTTTTAATAATTCTATATGTTGCCTCTTCTCCATGATTTACTCTGCTTCCTCTCCGTAAAAATCTATCGTCTAAAGAATAGCAGTTTCTTCTGGCAAAAGAAAGAGACAACAGCGAAATATTTCGCTATAATAAAGACATAGTAACAAGCAACATCTCTTTAAAAAGATTGTAGACTAAAAATTGGAAGGAGTGTTTCTATGGCAAAAGATCCATCATTTGATGTCGTCTCCGAAATGAACATGGAAGAAGTCAAAAATAGCGTTCAAATGACGGTTAAAGAATTAACGAATCGTTTTGATTTTAAAGGTTCGACCGTCGATATTAAACTGGAGAATCAAAAGTTAATTGTCTTAGGTGATGATGACTTTAAATTAGAACAAATCAAAGACGTCTTGTTTGCGAAACTAGCAAAACGAGGTGTTCCTACAAAAAATATTCAATTCGGCGAAACACAACACGCACTTGGTTCAAAGGCGCGCCAAACGGCTGATCTTATCAGTGGAATCGACCGTGAAAACAGTAAGAAAATCACAACAGCCATTAAAAACTCGAAACTAAAAGTAAAAGCCCAAATTCAAGAAGATCAAATTCGAGTTACTGGGAAAAATCGTGATGATTTGCAAGCAGTAATCCAATTATTACGAAACTTAGATTTGCCAATTGAACTGCAATTTACCAATTATCGTTAAAAAAAGAAGGACGAGTTACGACTCATCCTTCTTTTTTTGCCAAAATTCCTCGATTGAACCTTGTAATTGTTGCGGTTGATAACAAATCCGTGCATGTCGCCAGTGTTCCGGAAATAATTTGCGGTAGCGAGACGTATTAAATCTCGTATCAAGCAGTAACACAATTCCTTGATCCGTCATATCGCGAATCACTCGACCGCTGGCTTGTAAGACTTTGTTCATCCCTGGTAGCTGATACGCATACTCAAACCCTTGTTGATTTTTTACAGCAAAGTATTCCTTAATCATTTCTTGCTCATGATTGACTTGTGGCAACCCCACGCCGACGATGGCTACCCCGATTAAACGGTCCCCTTTTAAATCAATCCCTTCTGAAAAAATCCCTCCTAATACGCAAAAACCAACTAATGTTTCAACTGGATTTTCCACAAATGTCGCTAAAAAAGCCTCTCGTTCGACTTCGCTCATTTTTGTATCTTGCACGATGGTTCGAATCGTCGGATTTTGCTCTTTAAAAGCTTCATAAACGAGATCTAAATAGTGATAAGAAGAAAAAAAGACAAAATAGTTTCCCTTTTTACTCATGACCATCAGCTGAATCGCTTCAATGAGCTGAGGAAGACTATCGGCTCTTTTTTGATAGGTCGTTTGGATATAATTTGCAACAAAAACACCTTGATTTTCTGGTGGAAAAGGACTCCCGACGCGATAAGCGAGTGATTCTTCTCCACCGCCTAAGCGCTGTTGATAATAATCGATGGGACTCAAGCTAGCGGAAAACAGAAGACTACTTTTCCCTTTTTGCAAGGTCTCTTGCAAAAACGCAGACGGATCAATACAAAATTGTTTAATGGTGATCTCATAACGACCAATTTCAATTGTCGTTTCATAGGAGTCATCATAAAATTCACTAATTTTTAAAAAGCGCAGGCATTCAAAATAAGATTGCAACATTTGTTCTTTATTTGCGTCCTCCAGCTGCTCTGCTAAATATTCTTGTAACCACTCGCTGAGTTGGAAGATCAGATTGGTTAACGTCTCCGCAGGTGCTTGCTGATGCTTAAAGATCCAACCTTCTTTTTCGCTAAAGTTTTTTAAAAGATCGAATTCAGAGATGATTTTAGCAAGAATCTTTTGTATTTTCCTTTTTTGTTTCGGTAATAATCCCTGCAATTGAACAAACGTTTGATCAGAAATACTTGCTGAATACATCTCCCGTGAACGTGAAACTAAATTATGTGCTTCATCCACTAAAAAATACGAATCGCCACTTTCTTCTTCAAAGAATCGGCGTAAGTATACAATCGGATCAAATAAGTAATTATAATCGGCAATAATTAAATCACAAAACAAACTGACATCTAAGGATAATTCAAACGGACAGACTTGATGTTTGCGTCCATATTTTTCGATGACTTCTCTAGTCATCAGCGATTCGTGGTGTAAAAGATCCCACAGCGCGACATTGATCCGATCGTAATAGCCGTTCGCAAATGGACAGTCGTCAGGATTACAGCGACGTTCATCTAAAAAGCAAATTTTATCCTTTGCTGTTAACGTGACACTTTTTACCTGTGCTCCTTGTTTCGTTAAAGCAACTAACGCATCTTCGGCCACTGAACGCGTAATCGTCTTAGCTGTTAAATAAAAGATGCGGTCACCAGAATCCTCACCTAACGTTTTTAATGCCGGAAACAACGTCGAAATCGTTTTGCCTGTCCCCGTCGGCGCTTCGGCAAACAAGTTTTTTTGATTCTTTAACGTTTTATAAGCGACTATTGCCAATTCCCGTTGTCCTTTACGGAACTGTTCGTAGGGAAACGTGAGCTGAACAAGTGACGTATTGCGAACACGCCGCCAGTCATCTTGAAAAACAAGCCACCGTTGGTATTCTTTCATTAAGTCTTTTAAAAAACGATTTAATTCGGCAATCGAAAACGATCGAACTTCTTTTGTGATTTGTTCTTCGGTTGTTTGAAAGTATGTTAATTGAACGCTCATCTGATCGAGATTTTCTTGCGTAGCATACAGGTAAGCATAGACCATTCCTTGGGCAAAAAACAATTCTTTTTGCCCAGGCTCTAACGCATCAAAATCAACAGCAGATGTTTTAATTTCATCTATTGTCCAACAATTATCGGATAAAAAGATGCCGTCTGCCCGTCCTTCTATTTGAATCTTCTCATTTTCTATTTCATATTGCGTCTTTAAAAAAACTTCTGCTTGATAATCTTCTCCTGCCTCTTTTTGGAGCTTGCGATGAAGACGTGCGCCTTCTTGTGCGGTGTGACTACTCGTTCGTCGTTGATCAATACTACCTTGACGTAAAACGAATTCTACTAAATTTCGAACAGAGATTTTCCCTCGATACATTGTTTCACCTTCTTTACCTCCTAATTATACCCGAAGAGTAACTATTGAGGTAGCGCGATAAAAGATCTTTTAATCGTCTTTTTCATCCAGATCTACTGTCTCTTTTAATTTAGTAAGTATTTTTTGTAAATAGTGTGTATCAATCCCTATTTTTTGATAATTCTCTAAGATTGATTGAATTTCCATAAATAAATAGCCTAAATACAACACCGATAATAAGGCGATTCCTGTTTGACCTGGAATAATCAATGAAACTGGTAAAAAAAAGACGAGTAAAATCATGCTTGCTACTTTCCGAATGATACCATTGATTCCACGTTTAGAAGTGATTTCTTTATGCAGCTTGGCAGCATAAACACCGCTTATGAAATCAATAATCATCGCCACTGATAGTAACGATAATAGATAAATAATTTTTTGTTCCTGCATCAGTTGGATTCCTTGGCTGATTTCCATTGTTCTCCCTCCTCTCTACTATTATCAACGTGTTTTCTCCTCTTTTTGTCACACTTTTTTCGAAAAAACTAACTTTGTCAACGACGTCTAACTAGGTTATACTGAAATAAGAAAACTTTTACAGGAGGCTATTCATATGAATATTAAACAAATACCGACTGGTCCGATTCAAGAAAATTGTTATCTTGTTTGGAACGTTGTAGGCGAATTATTAATCATTGATCCTGGTGCCGATGCATCACTTATCCAAAGACAAATTGAAGCCATTCAGGCAAAACCGCTTGCGATCTTGCTGACTCATACCCATTATGATCACATCGGTGCAGTTGATGAATTGCGAAATGTTTACCAAATCCCAGTTTATGTCAGTCCACTGGAAAATGCTTGGCTATCTGATCCAGTCTTAAATTTATCAAGTCGTCATCCTGAACTTGGGGGATTGATTGTCCAACCCGCAGAACACGAATTCGAAATGACGACGTATGAGCTAGGTTCTATTCACTTTAAAGTGGTACCGACACCAGGCCATTCCCATGGTAGCGTCAGTTTTATTTTCGATACATTTGTCGTCAGTGGCGATGCCCTATTCAAAGGGAGTATTGGGCGCACGGATTTACACACAGGGAACTTAGAGCAACTCTTAACAAGTATTCAAACCCAACTCTTTGTGTTACCTGATGAGACAGTCGTCTATCCTGGTCACGGTGAACCGACGACAATTGGCTGGGAAAAACAAACAAATCCTTTTTTTAACCGCTAAAAAAGAGTCGGTCTTCCTTAAAAAAATAAGTACAAGGAGTGAAATAAATGACAAAAACAGAAATTTATGTTGTCAGACATGGAAAAACAATGTTCAATACGGTTCAACGCGTTCAAGGTTGGTGCGATACCCCACTAACAGCCATTGGCGCACAGAAAATTCATTCACTAGGACTAGGATTGCAAGAAACCGATTTTATCGCTGCCTATTCAAGTGATAGTGGACGAGCAATTGAAACGACACGGATTATTCTCAGTGAACACCCAAATGGGGCAAGCATTCCTTACCATACCGATCGCCGAATTCGCGAATGGTGTTTTGGTTCATTAGAAGGTGGCTATGACGCTGAGATGTGGGGCGTCATTCCACGTGTCTTAGATTTACCTTCTTATGATGAAATGATTGCCAAAAAAACGAGCTTTGAAGAAATTTGTAACGCCATTTATACAGCAGATACTGCTAATTGGGCAGAAACTTACGAGGAACTATCATCACGAATTCGTGAAGGTTTTGAAGATATTGCACATCGAGCCGAAAAAAATGGCGGCGGAAAAGTGCTCGTTGTTTCTCATGGTTTGACTATCGCGTTATTACTTCACTTAATTAATGAAGAAAATAACGTCCGTGTCGATATCGATAACGGATCCGTTACACGCTTAGAATATGAAAATGGTCGTTTTACGATTCATGAAGTTGCCGATACGAGTTATATTCTAAAAGGTGAAAATAAACCTTTATAATAAGACGAAATAAGCTAAGATTCTTTAGCTTATTTTTTTATTAAACTGCTTGGTATTCTATAAAAGAAACGGTATACTTATTTTTGTGTGTATTGATGAATAGAAAGGATTGAAGAAATGGCAATAGCAGATTTTTTTAAAGCAATATTATTAGGAATTATTGAGGGAATTACCGAATGGTTGCCCATTAGTAGTACGGGACATCTGATTTTAGCCGATGAATTTATTAAATTAAATGCCACAGAAGAATTTATGACGATGTTTAACGTGGTGATTCAACTCGGAGCCATTATGGCTGTGGTCGTGTTATATTTCAACAAGTTAAATCCTTTTTCCTTGTCGAAAACCAAAGATGAAAGTAAACAAACCTGGAGCTTATGGTTCAAAGTCATTGTCGCGATTATTCCTTCTGCCATTATTGGTTTACCTTTAGATGATTGGTTGGATGAGAACTTTCATCACTTCTTACCAGTAGCCATCATGTTAATTGTTTATGGGGTTGCCTTTATTTTAGTAGAACGCTACAACAAAACGCGCATTCCAAAAGTAACGGAGCTCTCACAAATTACGTATCAATTTGCACTAATGGTTGGATTCTTCCAAGTTCTCGCCTTGATTCCAGGAACTTCACGTTCAGGTGCGACAATTTTAGGTGGGATTTTAATTGGGGGTTCTCGTTTCGTATCCGCTGAGTTCTCATTCTTTTTAGGCATTCCAACGATGTTTGGCGCAAGTTTGTTAAAAATCGTTAAATTCTTAGCGAGCGGCAATCATTTTGATTTTAACTCAACCATGATCTTATTAACTGGAACCATCGTTTCATTTGTAGTATCGATCTTAGCAATCAAATTCTTAATGAACTACATTAAGAAAAACGACTTCTCTGTCTTTGGTTGGTATCGCATTATCCTAGGTGTTATCCTTATCGGTTACTGGGTCATTAGTCTATAAAAAATAAAAGAGCTGTCGACAATTTACGCCGACAGCTCTCTTTTTTTATGTATTTTTAATGATCATACCATCAATAATATCAACTACGCGTTCCGTGTCATTAATGATTGATTCAAAGCAGTCATAAATTTCTTTCCATTTAATGATTTCAAGTAAGTCTTTTTCTTCACTAAATAGTTGCTTTTTCAAGCGACTATAAAGCAAATCGCCTTCAGACTCAATTTCATTGACTTCTAAAATTAACTGCTTTAATTTTTTAGAATTTTTGAATTTTGGAAACTCGATCATTGCTAAGTGAACCCCTTTAGCCGCACGACTGACAAAAGCACTAAAAGTTTGTGTTTCTGGTCTAATCGTTGTTACCACAAGGTTTTCAAGTAAGTAAGTCATACTATTAATGCCGTCAATAATATCGTCTAGACATTCTGAAATAATTAAAATATCTTCCCGATCGATTGGCGTAATAAAGGCATCATACAGTTGATTTGTTAGTTCATCCACGAGTAAATCGTTCTTTTTTTCTAATTGATGAATTACTTCTGAATTTTCGATTAACTCTTCAGGGTTATAATTCTCAAATATCGTTTCAAGATGCTCAGCCGCCAAGTGCGCATTTTCAGATAATAATTCCATTGTATTAAAATAATTATATTGTTTTTTTCTTGCCATCATCGTCTCTATCTCCTTAAAAAATCGCAATAAATAATTTTGCCATACCGTATGCTATCAAACCACAACCTGGGAAAGTCATCACCCAAGCGAAAAGCATTTCTTTTACTAATTGCCAATCGACACTCGAAAGGCGTCTTGATGCACCAACTCCCATGATAGCAGTCGTTTTTGTGTGCGTCGTTGAAACAGGAATACCTAAAACAGAGGCTGCAAATAAACAAATCGCCGCTGCTAAATCAGCTGAAAATCCTTGATAAGTTTCTAATTTTACCATATCCATTCCAACAGACTTAATAATCCGCATACCTCCTACTGAAGTACCTAAGCCCATTGTAACGGAAGATAAGACCATTACCCAGAGTGGAATGACAAAACCATTCCCTGTTTTTTCCGCTAAGTTATTATAAAACAATGCGAGCATGAAGACCCCCATAAATTTTTGACCATCTTGCGCGCCATGTAAGAAGGCATTCGCAGCCGCAGCTCCTGCTTGACCAAAATGGAAAAATTTATTTGCCGCACGCCTTGGTACATCTTTGAAAATCCAAACGAGCACTTTCGTAATGACGAAGCCGCCACCGAATCCTAAAATCGTTGAAACAACAAGACCGATTAGAACTTTTTTCCATTCAGCCATATTCACAGCACCTAACCCACCAAGAGCCATTGCTGCACCGGTTAACCCAGCAATTAGCGCATGCGATTCACTCGTTGGAATGCCAAAATACCAGGCAGCCACTGCCCAAATGACAATTGAAAAAAGTGCTGCTGCAAGCGCGATTTGAGCCGCCTCAACTCCTTGGGAATCAAACGAAACAATATTACTAATTGTTTCTGCCACTTGCGCATTAAAGAACGTCATCACAAGAGCACCCAAAAAGTTCATAACAACCGCAATCCCGATTGCGACATTTGGTCGTAAGACACGCGTCGACACTGCCGTTGCGATGGCATTCGGGGCATCGGTCCAGCCGTTAACGAAAATAACGCCCATTACTAAAGTAATTGTTACTATTAAAGCAATATTCAACTTTTACACCACCATAATTCTCTATTATTCTATGTTGCTTTTTTTCTTACTCATCATAGCATATTCAGGGAATCTTTTGGAAGTGATTTCAGTTATTTTATTGTATCAGAACATGATTCCTTCAAAAAAAAGCCATTTTTCGTTAAAAACAACAGTAATTGATCAAATTTTAGAAACTGAATATGAAAAAATGCTCATAAAAATGACTTCTTAAACCAAAGAATTAAATGAACTGATACATATAGAAAGTCTATTCCTTAAAGAATTAGATAACTATTCATTCCACAATAACCACTCAGACATGACTGGCGTTTTTAATATAGTAGAATCTAATCGGCCAAAATACAATACTTCTAACTTTTGTATTTGAAATGAACTTATAGACGCTTTGTCATAAGGTGTATCGTCTTATTTTTTTCGTGTTAAGTAAAAATTCTTTACAACATCTATTGCAAAGCTTGTTTTCATTAGGTATAATGACTAGTGTTGATTTATACGTTATTCGTATAATAACTTTTTTATCGGAGGTGAAATAAATGCCAAACATCGAATCTGCAATCAAACGTGCTCGCACAAGCGAAGCTGCTAATGCGTTAAATTCATCTCAATTAAGCGCGATGCGTACGGCGATTAAGAAATTTGACCAAGCTGCTGAAGCTGGTGATGAAAACGTGACTGAGTTATATCAAGCTGCTACTAAAGCAATTGACATGGCTGAAACAAAAGGTCTAATTCACAAAAACAAAGCGAACCGCGACAAATCTCGTTTAAGTAAAAAAATCGCTAAATAATAAAAAGACAACCCTCGATTCATTGAATTGACGGTTGTCTTTTTTATTTTATGATGATTTTTGTAAAGGTCGACATGTTTTTAAGACAAACAACTGAAAAATGAGTTCTTTATCCATTTGTCCCGTTTTGATTTTATAATCATTCTCAATTAGCTCATCATAGAGTTTGACTAATTGTCCGACTTCAAATTTACGAGCTTGTTGCATCGCTAATTTAATTCGGTAAGGATGAATTTTAATCGTTTCGCCAATTGCTCCTTGTTGATACCCCACATTTTGCAGAATCCGTACTTGCAACAGTAGCCGGATTTGGCTGATTAAAATGGCATTGATTTTAATCGTTTCCTCCCCTTGCACGCGTAATTCTTCATACAGTAATAACGCCTCTTGCGCTTTTCCTTCTAAAACTTTACTCGTTAAATCAAAGACGTTTTGTTCTAGCGAGCGTGGAACAAGGGATTCGACGATTTCCCGAGTGATTGTTTGTCCTTGATTTGCAAACAAACGAATTTTTTCTAGTTCTTTCATTGCTTTTGATAAAGATGCGTCCGTTAAGAAGAAAAATAAGTCAAACGCATCCCGACTAAACGTCAGACCATCATTGGTGATCGTTTGTTGTAAGTAGCGACGGACCTCGTTTTCTTTCATTGGTTGAACATCGATGACTACCGCAGATTTTTTCAAGCGTTTCGTAATTTTCTTACGCTCATCCATTTTTTCATGATTGAGCCAAAAAACAAGGATGGTTGTTTCCAAAGGATTCTCTAAATACCGGATCAACGCATCTAAATCATTTTCAGGTGCATTTTTTGGTTTTTCTCCCGTTAAGAAAAAGGGATTTTCTGCAAAAACTAAACGATGGTCTCCAAAAAAAGGACTCGATTCTACTTCCCCTAACAAATCACTTACTGGAATTTCACTTAAATCAAACTGGGCAAAGTTTAAATCATTTTCTTCAATCGCTAACCGTTTTATAAAGGCTTCTCGCACTTGTTGTTGCAAAAACTGCTCTGTCCCAAGAACGAGATACAAATTGGCTAGTTTTTTTTGTTGGATTTGTTGAAGCGCTTCTTGTACATTCATTTCTCAGCGATCCTTCCTATCTATTTTGCCATTCTTCCTTCATTATCCTAACATGAAGTATCAAATTTAACTAGTTCTTATTCTCTTTCGATGAGAAATGCTTCACCGCGTTTTAAAGTTTCGTTTAAGTCTTTTCGAAAAGAAGCGCTTTCGGTTTGTGATATGTTAAGATGGCGTTAATCAATAAAAATCGAATGACTATCCTAGGAGGGATGGAGTATGAAAAAACAGAATTTATTCATCAGTGGGTATCATTTTTTCTTAGCACTTCTTTTTATTTACGTTGGGGCACAAGTTATACAAGGTCGTTTGGGCGAATATCCTAGAGAGTGGCTCACTAAACTCCCTTTTACGAGTTGGGTTTTACCTGGATTCGCTATTCTTCTCTTGGGTCTGAGTCATTTATTCGTAGCAGGTATCGGCCTCTTTCAATCACGGTCAATTGTTGCACGCCTAACGCTACTCATGGGATCATTTTTGATTGTGAGTGGCATTCTATCTATCATGATATTAGGTGAAACCTATTTAGCAACAGTTGAATTAATCCTTTTAGGAAGCATACACCTCGTTTTAGGCGGCATTATATTATGGAAAGCGGCTCATTCTAGCCAATCCATCCGCATCTAAAAAATTTTAATGGAGTTGTGACTATTGTCATAGCTCCTTTTTGAATTCTCTCGTTTATAGAACGTAGTATTTTAATAAATACTTTGTACATTCACCTCCATTTATTCCGTTGATTGAATAGCGGTTGTGATTTGCGGATGAGACGAGAACATGGACCATTCATAGCGGATCATTCCTTGTTCATCAGTCCGTAACACTTTTATTTTTTGCGTCTCTAAATGGTCGAGAACTTCTGCGTGAGGATGTTTAAATTGATTGTTGACTCCACACGAAATAATTCCGTGTTTCGGTTGTACATGCTGTAAAAACCCTTCTGAGCTAGACGTGCGACTGCCGTGGTGTCCTAGTTTTAAGATATCCGTATGAAGATTTGGATACTCATTAATCAGTCGCCTTTCGCCTTCTTCCTCCAAATCACCCATTAATAAAAATCGTACCTCTTTGATAACGGTTGCTAAAACGAGAGAATCTTTATTTTCACCAGTTCCTCTTTCAAAAGGTGCTAATACTTCAAAGGTTGGGTGGACTCCGACGCGATCACCTTGACGCAATTCAACAACTGCTGTTCGCTTGAATAATTCCGAGTCTAAGTTTACCATATTCTGATGATGTAACATTCCTTCTGCAACATAAAGAGTCTCAACGGAAAATTCCCGCAATATTTCCTCAACGTCTCCCATATGATCAAAATCTCCATGTGTCAAAAATAACCCATCAATTTGCCGAATCCCCTCTCCCTTCAAAAATGGAATCAAGGTGTATTCGGCATTTTTAGTTACCTTATCCGAATCATTTGCATAAAAATTGACTTTTCCACCCGTATCAACGACGTAAACTTTTTGATTGCCAAAACTTTGAAAGACAATGCTATCTCCTTGACCGACATCGACAAAACTGACTGCTGTTTTCAATGGAAAGCTTGGCAGTAAAATAAAGATCATCATCAAAACGAAAAATAATATCCGATGTTTTAGAGTTGCTGTGGCACACGCTAAAACAACTAAAAAAATCACGATGCCAAACCACAGGGCAGGTTTTCCGGTCGTTACGAGAAACGAGTGACTGAATTGAATGATTGTTTCTAGTAACTTTAGAAAAGAGGTCATCCACGAATCAATCAAGCTACTCGGTAATCCAAGAACGTGCCATAACGACGAAAATAACAAACCAGGAAGTAACATAAAAGAAAAAAGAGGCGTGATTAGTGCCGTTAGAATGCCGGCTAACAATGGGATTTCATAAAAGTAAAACATCAAAATGGGGCTTGCTAACAAACTGATTTCCATACTCGAGATAAAAGGATTCTTCCGATTGTCACTACTCATCAAGATGATAAAGGATAAGAGGATGGATAAGACGCCTGAGGTTTGAACAAATGATTTTGGTTCAATTAATAATAAGAGACAAATAACGAAAGAAAAACGATCAAGTGCTGAGAAATGCCATTGCCTTTCTTTACAGAGAATATTTACGAGATACATCAATGTCGCTCGTAAAATGCTAATTCCCTGACCGAATAGGAAGACTAATAGAAGCGTGACGACTAAAAAGGGGATCGAAAATTCTTCAAAGGTTAAACGACTGTAGCGAAATAAGGTCAAACACCAACCTAGAAAAAGACTCATGTGCATTCCTGAAATACTAAACAAATGTAAAATTCCGCTACTATTATAAACTTCGCGAATTTCTCGAAATTGATTATCCCGATAGCCTAGCAGCAGTGCTTTAATATACGTTGCAATTTTCGGTGAATATTCGGTTTCTACCCAGTCAATTGCCCTTGCTCGCATAGCGCGACCAAAGTGCCAGCGTGAATTGGGTGTCGTCTGTAAAATAGTCGTGATTCGAAAAGTACCGACTTTATTTTCCGTCCACTCATACCACTGACGATCAAATCCATGAAGATTTCTAGCAGGATCCGCTTGCTTAAAGACACCCGTTGCTCGAATGGTTACATTCTGATCCTTGCGAGACTGCCAATGATCGCTTTCTTGTGCATTTTTTAACGGATACTGTAAGAAAACTTCTCCTTGAGCTGTTTTGCCTTCCATTGTGACGAAAGACTCTTTTACTTGAATGGTATCGGGATAAATTCGAACAGTAATCGTCAGTTCTTGTTCTATTGGGGGAAGAGTAGCTGGCTTGATTCCGATACGAAGGAGAAATAAAAAAGCTACAAAAAGACTGAGTAACAAAAGTGTTACTTGCTTTTTGTAGCAAATGTGAAGGATGAGATACATCGCAATCAGAAGTAAAATCATCTTTTTTAATAGAAAACTATAGAGCAAAGAGCTAGCAATCAACATCGGAAATACGAGTTGGTTACGCCATGATCTATCCATGAGCATGCTCATCATTTGATTGAAAAGATAGTTTTGAAAAATAAGTAGACTCGAGCGTGACTTGGTGGACTTGGACGCCAACTTGCTGAATCAAATTTTGGGCATATTCGTTATTCCGATAATTATTGAGGTAATGAATTTTTTTGATTCCAGCTTGTAAAATCGCTTTTGTACAAGGTAAACAAGGAAAATGCGTGACATAAATCTCGGCACCTTCTGTTGAAACCCCAAGTTTCGCACATTGGAGCAAGGCATTCATTTCCGCATGAATCGTGCGGATACAGTGCCCTTCGACAACGTAACAGCCACTATCAATACAGTGATCATCCCCACTAACTGAGCCGTTGTATCCGCCAGCAATAATCCGTTTATCTTTGACTAACGTAGCTCCGACTTCTAGCCTCGTACAAGTGCTTCTTAAAGACAGCAATACTGCTTGAGCCATAAAATACTGATCCCAAGGGATACGCGTACGTTTATTTGTTAAATCATCATTGTAATCAACCATTCAGACACTCCTTTTACGCTTTCATCGATTGGTAATAATGTACCACATCCCCAATCGTTTGTGTATCGCTGTCTTCAATATTTTGCTACAACGTTTTATGTTATTTTCAAAGAACCAATTTTTGCATCATACGGTGTTGTGTTTATAACGTAATCATTGCTCTTAACTTCTCAAGTGTTTTTTCGCCAAAGCCAGAAATATTCAGCAAATCTTCCACCGTTTTGAATAAGCCATTTTCTTCGCGGTACGTAATAATTGCTTGTGCTTTTGCCGGTCCGATTCCAGGTAATTCTTGAAGTTGCAAAAGCGTTGCTGTATTGAGATTTATCAAGCCCGTTTCGGCATTGCCTTCTTGATTCAGCTGAGGAAGTTCCACTGAAAAGTCAACTTCTTCTTTACTTGGGACATAAATCATTTGTTGATCACTTAGTTTTTCCGCAAGATTCAATTGCCTTTCTTCTGCTTCTTTCGTAAAGCCACCTGCCGCAAAGATTAGCTCATGCAAGCGCGCGTCGCTAGGCAAATGATAGACTCCCGGTTGTTGAATGGCTCCTTTAATATCAACTAAAATCTCCGTTGTTGTCGTACTTTCACTGACTTCAACGGAGATATCTTCGTCAGAAGTACTCGGCGCAATCTCCCAAAGCACATCTTCTTCTTTGTTTGTGGTATAAAGAAAAAAACCACTAATCACAAGTATCAAAACAAGCCCGCTCATGATGATGTAACGCAATAATTGATTGAACTTTTGAAATTTCATCGAATCACTCCTTTCAGTAGAAACATACGAAAAAAAATTGGTTTTATTTCAACCAAAAAAAGATTCTTAGCCTATTTACTAAGAATCTTTGTAAGCGCAAAATGAAACGGTATCTTTAACAGACCTCACTTTCATTCTATACTTACTCTATAGTAAACAAGTTGGAGGAATGATGATGAATAAAAAACAAGATATCGTAGCTATTTCATTGCACCAAACGGATTCAAATATTAAAGAATCCGTTAATAAAACGCCACAGGAACTCAAATTAGCCTGTCGAATTAAAGATGTCGCTGGCAGTCGAGATCTTTATATCTATAATGGCATCGATAAATACATTCTTTATACCCTTCTTAAGGAACTAGAATGATATGTTAATCGATTATTCTGGAGTCAAACAAATTTATATTATTTGCGGAAAAATAGACATGCGTAAATCGATTGACGGACTCGCGTCCATTATACAAGATCATTATAATATGGACGTTTTTGAAAACAGCCTCTTTTTATTTTGTGGTGGAAGTCGAAATAAATATAAAGCTCTTTATTGGGAAGGTGATGGCTTTATCTTGCTTTACAAGCGTCTTGAAAATGGCGTCATCCAATGGCCCCGAACCAAAGAAGAAGTCCGAACGATTACCCAACAAGAACTGAGATGGCTTTTTGAAGGAATGAAAATAGATCAACCAAAAGCGATAAAAAAAGTAAAAACGGGGTATTTTAATTAATTTAAAAAACAGCTAAAAACATTTGTCAGCGTCAAGTAGAATTGAACAGTTAACGCCAATTAATTTTGAACACTTTCGCTCACAAACATGCTCTGGCGATGCTTCATACGGTAGCTGGCTTCATTCATGTGAACGACCTCCGCTCGATGCAGAATACGGTCTAGGATAGCCATTGCGACGCCCTCATCGCCCAATAATTCTCCCCATTGGTCGGGGCTCTTATTGGAGGTCAAGATGATTGAACTCCGTTCATATAGATGATTGATCAAATGAAAAAACAGGGTGGCTTCCCTTTGATCCATTGCCATATACATCAAATCATCAATGATCACTAAATCAGACACTCGGATCCGATTGAGCTGGACCTGCGCTTTTCGCGTGAATTCTTCAGTTTTCATAAGGGAGAGTAGTTTTCCCATTGTCACGAACGTCACCTGAAACCCCTTCTGGATGGCCTCCATGCCTAAGGCAATGGATAAGTGCGTTTTCCCCACACCGCTCGGACCCAAAAAGATGAGATTATACTGCTGCTCAAGCCAAGTAAGCTCTTGGAGCTGGGTAAGCTGCCGTTTGCTCAGAGAAGTCTGATCTGATAAGTCGAATTCCGTCAGTGTTTTGTGGTACGGGAACTTAGCCCATTTCAATCGTTTCTGAACACTTTTTTCCTCGCGCTTCCTTAATTCGAAGCACACAATCTCCTGCACCAGTTCTCGGTAGGTCCAGGAGGCCTGTTCGGCTTTACGGAAAAGCTCAGGCAACTCACTCGCAGTTTCCACCAAGCGCAGCTGTCTGAACTGGATTTGCAGCGCGTCTATGCTATCATTCATGAGGCGGCACCTCCCAGAATTTCCGTATAGGTACTCATCGGATGCGTCTCCACGTTGATATCAGCGCAATCCGATCGGACTGCTTGTACGGGTGGAACAGGCGGCGTCTCTTTCCGAGGGGCAGCCAAGTATTTAGCCACATCCGTAAAGTCATTCGCACTCATCAGATGTTCAGACATACACTTCTGTAGGGCCTCATCAATGACAGTGGGGTATTCGAGGGCCGCTTTCTGTAGAACGGCCAGTTGGTCTCTTTTATAGCGCGGATACTTCTCCATCAAGATATCAATGTATCGTGAGGCAAGCTCCAAATCTTTGAACTGCTGCGCAACGGTTTCCTTATAGCTTTGAATGCCCTTCGAACGATCGCGCCCATGATTTTTATTTTTGATTAGTTTGCCTGTTGAAGTTTCCAGAGGATGGTTCGCCAGAATTTCCCCATCGGGCTGTTTTCTGATAATAAGCCGTTTTTGATCGTTCGTATCTTCCTTGATTTCAATAGCCACTGTATTCAGGCCTTTCGGTCTGTAAGTGCCTAGTGGCACGGAATAAAGGTTTGATTTATAAAAAACCGTATTGTCCTTGTTTACCGTTCTTGTTATACTTGAACCGGTGATACTCTCGGTTGAGAGTAGTTTAGAGACTGGTTTTAAGTGTTGCTTTTCGAGGAGAAACACTTCTACCGGTCTCTTTTTTGTTGTTCCATGAACCCTTCGGTTGCCCGTTCTTTCCAACCAGGCTAAACAGCGCTCATTCCAGTTCTCGATTGTCGTATAAATCCGGCTATCGGCGAAATTTCGTTTCACATACTTTACCGTACTCTCCACTTTTCCTTTGGATTCGAGGTCGGCTTTGCGGCATAAATGGACTCTGAACTTCCGTTGCTGTTTGTACGCTTGAAATTCAGCGGTCAGGATCATGTCTCCAGCGTGCTCACTCACAGTGATGAGGTGGTCCTGATCATAAACGATTTCTTCCGGCATGCCACCAAAGAATTCAAAGGCATTCTCATGGCTTCGAATGGCATCACGAGTCGTAAAGGGGCGGTTTTGCCATTCCACATAGCGGTAGCGTGAATGGGAAAGTAAGAAACAAATGCAGTATAATTTGATTTCTCTTTGATCCTGTGTCTTTTGACGCGTTTCGCCCCAATCGACTTGCACCTGTTTTCCCATCGGTTGTTCTTCGACCGCCTCGTATTGCCTCACAACTTTAGTTTTAGCTATCTGATATTCTTCGCGTATTTGATTCACATATAACCGCATCGTACTTTCACCAACGGTGAAGTCGGGGAATTTCTCAAGCAGCCAATCCTGTATTTGAGACGCATTCAGATGCGGATACTCTTGAAGCCAAGCAACAATCCAATCCTTGTATGGGTCCAATTTCTTCTTCCTCGAACCTAAAGAATTGACCCATTCGAAAGCTTCTTCCGGTGTCTTCTCCATGTAGTTATAAACCGTTGTGCGGGATACCTTCAACTGCTTGGCGATTTGTTGAATGGAAAAGTCCCGCTCCTTCATCTGTTGAATTTCCAAATATAACATTAATTTCTTCGTCACCTTTCGTCCTCCAATAACCTAAGATACCTTTATAAGTATACAGGATTGGAGATATTCTTTGGCGAAAGTGTTCAATCTTATTCATCGAAAACTGTTCAATTTAGTTTAGCACTGACAACGTTGTCAAACCAACGGTTCTAGCTGTTTTTCATGCGTTTCATGGTATAATAAAAGTGATAATTGGAAGGAAAGGCAGGTGTGGAAAATGACTGAACTAGAACAAACCTTGATCAAAAAACTAGAGTTAGCAAATGAACAAAACAGACAATTAACCGAACAGTTAGTAGTATTAACGGAACAAGTGCAGTTGCTTACTCAAAAGTTATTTGGTCGTTCTAGTGAGAAATCTAACATAATCCCACCTGTTGAAAACCAGCTGAGTTTATTTACGGACGAAGATTTAAATATATTTAATGAGGCAGAGGTCGATCAAGACAAAAAAGCACCTGAAATCAGTCACTTAGGAGATCTTAAGGCGAAGAGACGGACGATTGGACAAAAAGAAAAGATGATAAAAGATCTTCCAGTCATCAACGTTAATTGTCTGTTACATGAAGAAGAATGCCATTATGAGTGGTGCAATACAGAATTAAAAATCATTGGAAAAGAAGAAGTGCGACAAGAAGTTGAATTTATTCCTGCTCACCTGAAGGTGAGAAAAATTATGCGCTATACTTATGAATGTCCAACTTGTAAGAAAGATGGTGCAGACGCTATTGTAAAAGCCCCAACACCTGTGCCTGTTATCCCTAGAAGCTTAGCTTCTGCAAGTTCAGTCGCCTGGTTAATGCATCAAAAATTTGAATTGAGTATCCCTTTCTATCGGCAAGAAAAAGAATGGGAAAATTATGGAATCGAACTTAGTCGTGCTACTATGGCAAACTGGGTCATCACAGCCTCTAATCTATGGTTAAAGCCTATATATGACGTCTTACATAAGCAATTACTGCAATCACGAGTGATTCATGTAGATGAAACGACGATGCAGGTTTTAAATGAGCCAAATAAACCGGCTACCTCAAAGTCTTATATGTGGCTTTACCAAAGTAGCAAAGATGCCTCTGAGCAAATAGCACTTTACCAATATAAACCTACTCGAGCTGGAGAAAATGCGCGTAAGTTTTTAGAAGGCTATCATGGTTTTATGCACTGTGATGGATATGAGGGCTATAATAAAGTCACGGATGTTACACGTGTCGGCTGCTGGGCTCACCTACGCAGAAAATTTAATGACGGCATTCCAAAAAACAGCACGAAAACTAAATCTCAGTCTGAGATTGGAAAAGACTTTTGTGATGAACTTTTTGAGATTGAGCGAACGATCGCTTATCTTTCTCCAAAGGAGAGACTCCATCTACGGAAAGAAAAAGCAACGCCAATCTTAAATCAATTTTGGAATTGGGTAGAGCATACAAATGCATTAAAGAATTCCACTCTTGGAAAAGCATTGCAATATGCAAAAAATCAAAAGGTTTACTTAATGAACTACCTTGAAGATGGGGAATGTCAACTCTCGAATAATTTAGCTGAGCGCAGTATCCGTCCATTCGTAGTTGGTCGTAAAGCTTGGAATTTTTCTACCAGTACCAAAGGTGCAACAGCGAGTGGCGTTGTTTATAGTTTAATCCAAACTGCAAAACTAAATGGATTAGATCCGTATAAGTATCTTAACTACTTATTTGAAGAACTGCCCGACACACCATTTAAAGAATACCCTGAGTTACTTCAAGGGTTATTGCCATGGAGCACAGAAGTTCAAGAAAATTGTAAATAACCCTCACTATAATATAAAGACATTATAGCAAGGGTTATTTGTCATAGCTAGATACCGTTTCATTTTGCGCTTACAATTAAGACACTAAAATAACACCTTCTAGTGTCTTAATTGACTAAACTATCGACAAGTTCAGGAAATAACCATTTTTGATAATAACGGTCGTATAAACTAAAATCTGGGTGTTTGGGGTTATCGCCACCTGGATCCCACCAAATGTAGGGAACATCTAATGTCCGACTTTTCTCTACGAAATATTGCGTCCAGGCCAGTCTATCATCTAAATTATTTTTATGACTCGCTCCAAACTCCGTTATTACAACAGGGATACCTTTATTAATAAATAGTTGGTTAATATCTGAAAAAAATGTATCGATTAATTTCGTATCTTTAGAATTTTCAGGGTCAAACGTTGTTCCTTTTTGATCTGTCTGCGTAAAATAGTCTGGTATATAAGAATGAATTGAAACCATTAAATGTTTTCCTGAAGGTAACTCAAATGCATTTAAAGCTGCTGTTTCAAAACGTGCGGCATAGGTAGGTAATAATAAATAACGTTCCCTATTGTAGCCATCCAGTTGGCGAATAGTTTCCACAAAGACTTCATTTAATTGATTAACAATTTTTTGCGACTCATAAGGACCAGTTCCCCACTCATCTCCTGTTCCAATTAAACGAGGTTCATTCATGCTCTCAAATAAAAGATGTGTGTCATATTCTGCAAAATGATTGCCAAGTTGCGTCCATAATAGTTTCACTTTTTTGATTGCTGATGTTAAATGCGCTTCATCGGGTGTGTACCAGTCATCATGGTGTGCGTTTAAAATCACATAAAATCCTTCATCTAAACTCATATCAATAATCTCAGTGACCCGATTTAACCACTCTTGATCAATCATAAAATTATCATCGACATGCTCTTGCCAAGTCACAGGAATACGAATTGTTTGAAATCCTGCTTTGCGAATATCTTGAATTATTTCAGGAGTTGTTGGAGGGTTTTTCCAATACGTCTCGTAATCAGTTGGGCTATCTGTTTGAAAATTCAGGTTGTGTGTATCTAAACTATTCCCTAAATTCCAACCTGCTTGCAATTTTTCTGAGAAACGTATTTCTTCACTCTTTAACTGCAAATTACACCCTCCTAGAATTAACAAGCCTAGATACAAGTAAAAATAGATTTGTTTATTTAGTATGATTATCTTCATCTGCGCCACCTAATATATCATTAACTAATAAACTAGTCTTATTGACTTGTTGTTTCTCATCCACTTGTTTACTTATATGTGCTTTTTGAGCCCATTGTGTAACTAATTGGCGTTTCTTTGAATCACTTGTTAGTTCATCAATATTTACAATTTGGTATAATTTATTTTTATTATTTAACTGTTTAATGTATTTACATTTAAAGTTCACGCCATCAGATACGACACATTCAATTTCATCATCTACATTTACAGAGTCTGTCACAAGATATTCGAAATTAAAATTAATAATGGTAACAAATCCCCCTGAAACTAAAGGAAGTTGTTCATTCATGTCAATACGAGCAGATTTACGACTAAAATAAACAACTGGTTGCATGCGACGTACAATATTTAAGCGTAAATCATCAAATGTACTATGCGATGATTGTAAATTTTTTGGTAGGGTATGCACTCTATCATAAAGCATTTGCATATAATCGGCTTTACTATCTAGATAATCAACAATTTGAAAAGCGTATTTCCATCCACCTCTAAATTCATCAATATGAACAATTTTCCCTTCTACTTCAGCCTGATAATAATCGGTTGTGATAGTTAACTTTATCAATTTTTTATGATCAATAAAGATGGGAGTTTCCATAAATAATGAAACACCACCTTCTGAAATATCCAATGTACGGCAGTGAATTTCTTCCTCATGAATTGGTTTTAAAACGACTGCTTCTGAAATAGCCACACGTTCACTTTTACGATGAAATTTTCTACCTAAAACAAAAAAGGTTGCCATAACTAAGTTAAATATATTGATTAAGAGCCAAAATAAAACTACGATTGGACCAATAGTACCACTTCTTAAAATCATAAAGATAATATTCGCAATTCCAATCACAGATAAAATAATAAACAATAAAAAGGGGAGTACATACAATAAGTTATTCTGTTGTTCTGTATTCACACCATCTTTTCTTGTTACTTTAAATTTTTTCAACGAAAAACCTAAAAATTCCTCTATAACGGGGAATAACAAAAATGGAAACATCGCTGTCTCATAAATATTTGTCCACTTCGTTGTTCTAATATTGCGACTCATCATTCGTAACGTAACTGTACTTGAGATATACATAGGTAACCAGAAAATTAAAATTTGCAATAAATCGGTTTTAATAACCATATAACCAAATGTTGCAAACATAATAGGAGACATAATATAAATTAATCGTTTTATTGGCGCATACCAATACCAAATTGACGCCCAATAGTTTGCTTTTTGAGCTAAAGAGAAACTTTTTGTCAAAAAAATATGCATTTTGCGTCCTGTTTGAATACATCCACGTGCCCAACGAATCCGTTGTTGAATCAAACTTGGAAAATCTGTTGGTGATAACCCACTGGCTAACTCTTCATTCATAGCATAACAACGATATTTTTTCTTTTGGAGTAACATTCCTGTAGCAAAATCTTCCGTAATAGCTTTTTCATAAAAACCGCCAATATCATTCAAAGCTTCACGACTGAGTAAAGTATTGGAACCGCCATAGATAACACTGTTTGATCTGTTACGTGATACTTGTACATCTTTATAGAAATAATCTTGTTCATTTGGAATACGGTTTTCAGAAAACAAGAAATATTGGAATAGATCTGGGTTATAAAATGTTTGTGGCGATTGAACAAACCCCATTTTGATTTGATCCTTTTCTTCTTTTCCTTCATTTTTAATCCAGGCATCTACAAAATAGGGAACCAAGCGCATTAATAATATTCGGCGTGGAATCATATCTGCATCCATTGTTAAAATTAACGGGGAGTTACTTTTACTCATCGCATGGTTCAAGTTTCCAGCCTTTGCACCTTTATTGTCAGAACGATCTAAGTACTGGATCCCCATAGATTCAGCTAACTTTTTGGCTTCAGGTCGATGACCATCATCACATAAATAAATGTGAATTTTTGTTCTATCAGGATATTCTAAGTGTTTACAACCATTAATCGTTTTATAAAGTAAATCCATTGGTTCTGTATACGTAGCAATAAAAATATCTACATCTGGAAACAATTCTAACGGCACATCTGGAACTTGTGGGCTTTCTATCTTATACATATTGTAATAATGAACCATCGATTCCAATGCTCCTAAAAATTCTACAATAACTAAAGACACGCCCATGATAATAGATACCACACCAAACTCCAAAGGTAACGTGTAGCGAATCCGCCAATACAAATAAATGATATTTAAGATAACAGTGAGTAATACCCATAATTGATTACGATAAATTTTAATCTTTGACTCTTTAGGGTAAATCGAAGAATATAATTCACTTTTTTCTTTAGGTATAGACTTCATATGCTCATTTCCTTTCAATTTTCTCTCCATTACTTTGGAAATGCAACGTTTGTTTGTTTGTAAAATAAATAGTTGATGCTAGCTCTTTTAGTGCATTTTGTACTTCTAAGTCATTGCTAGAGGCTGTAGTTACAGCTATTTTTGGTTTAATTTGCTCTATAAAAGATTCTGATGATAAATTAGCACGCCCATGATGTGCAACTAGATATAAATCTATGGTAGGCCAATTAACTTTCATCAACTCTTGCAATCTTTTTGATTCACTATCACCGACAAATAGCATATTTGTTTGTTGATGTGTAACTAAAGTAGCAAGCGAGTAATTATTATCTTTTTTGTAATGTCTCTCTAAAGGCGGATATACTGTCAATTTTATAGATCCTAAAGCAAAGTTACGCGTCCTCGAAGGATAGGTTACAGACACTTCCAAAGCTGTCAGTTCGTTAGTTATTTTTTCCAAATTTTCGTGCTCTTTACCATAATAAGGCATAATTACATGAACAACAGAAAAATCTTGTAAGATATTTAACATACCACCAACATGATCTTTATCTGGATGCGTTAAAATTAAGTAATCAATCGTTTTGATTTGTTCGTCTTTTAATAATTTTTTTAATGCTTGATAGTCTTGTTTTTCTCCTGTATCAATTAAAATAGTATTTGCCCCTTGTGTCAGCAAAGTAGCATTTGCATCATTAATTGTGGAAAGAAAATAGACATCTAGTGGTCGTTCATTGTCTTTCGCTGTATTATAATGGTGCATTAGAAAAAAACCTCCTGCCAATACAGCAATAAAAATTATAAAACGAAAGATGATAACACTTCTTTCTAAAAATTCATTTTTAATCACTCTCACCTCCATTTACTTATAAAAATTATAAAAGGAATCTTGGATAGATGTACTTTGTGTTGCTACTACTACCGCATCAAATGCTTCATTTTCTATTAATTTCTCAATTGTTTTGGATGTTTCATTTTCAGTCACTATAACTTCAACTTCTTTATTCATTAAAACTAAATATTTAGCAATGGATAAAAAATAATTATCTGTTAATAAGATTATTTTTCCGCCCGTCTCTATTTGATTGTTTATTAACTTTAAATGCCTTAATTCAGATCCAAAATAGATATTTGAAGCATTGAAATATGTGGTATCCTTTCTTGCATATTCTACAGGATTAATAACAGATTGATAGTAATCTCCTTGACGAGTTACATTTTTTGATACGTCTTTATAGGTCAGATTAACAGGAAAGTTGGGTACAAATAATTCTAAATCATCCACAGTTGTAAAAAAAATTCCAGTAGAACGTAATTGATCACCTACCATTTTTTTAGAATAAACATCCTTGCGGTAGTTAGAGGATAAGGCATATTTTTTATCATAATTAAATATTGAGTTCCTCTTTTGTAGTTCATCCATAATTTGAATCGTTGCTTGAAAAGCAGCAATATCTGTCCAAATACTATGTGTTTTATAATAATATTCCTGATAGGTGTCTCGTTCTTCAGGAACTATTTTACGTAAATCAAGTGTATTGATTTGTCTATAAGATAATTCTAAAAATAATTCATCTAATTTTTGTAAAGCAACATCATTTGTAGGATAACCAGGTCTTATTTTACTTACTCCATGTATATACTTTCCGGAGCTTCCTACATAAAGAAAAGTAGTGTCATTCAAATTTTTCGTCATCTTTTCCAATTGTTTTGCATATTTTTTTATATTAGGATTACTTTCTGCAAAGTAATTTGCTTGTTGAAGATAGCCGTCTTCTGTTTTCGTTATATAAAAATCACGTGCTTCCGATTTTCCTTGAGCTCGTAACAATAAAGAATACACGTCACGCAATTGTCTTTTGTAAGGCAGTTGATCAATCAAAATTTTTTCAATCTCCTGTTGTGAAGTAGTTGAAAGTATTTGTGGTGTCTCTCTTAACTTATCAAAGGATGCCTGTAGCTCTATTATTCCTACTATTGATGTAAAGCTGGAGAAGATAATGATTAGCAAGAGATTTAACATATTTTGTTTCTTCATGATAACTGATTATCTCCTCTCTTTAAGCAAATATTTGATTAGCTTGAAATCCTAGCAATATGAACAATAAGCACAGAATATAAAGTAATAGAATGCCTATCGTATTACCTAATTTTAGCAATCCTACTGATGTAATCTTTATTTTTTCTTTAACCAGAGGATGAATAAACATGATGTAACAAGATAAAATAATAGGTATCCATAATTCTCTAATAAATGCCATAACTCGATCATCGTAAAATCCATTATTATTTAAACCAAATAAATCACTAAAAAATTGACCAGTGTGATAGAGTGATTGACTTCTCAAAAAAATAAAACCAAAAAATACTGTCAACGTTGTATAAACTCTTCGTAAAATAATGTAAGAGTTATTCTCAGAAAAATAAAAGAAATACTCTACTATTAAAATAACAAAGTTAAATGCTCCCCATAAAATAAATTGCCACCCAAAACCATACCATAAACCAATTAATAACCAAATAACAAATAAATTAATGATAACTTGATCACGATTTTTCTTCAGATTAACTAAACTGAAAAAATATTTTCTAAACCAACGAATTAAGGTGATATTCCAACGTTTCCAAAAATCTGTCAAAGAAGTCGCAATAAATGGATTATCAAAGTTTTCTGGTAAAGAAAAACCAAACATTTTCGCCAGTCCGATAGCCATATCCGCGTATCCAGATAAAAGGAAGTAATAATAGATGCCATTTACAAACAATGCTAACCACGCCATTGTGACTGAGGATTGTATGACGGTATTATCAAGAGAGGATTGCACAAACGCATAGTTTAAAAAATAGGCAAATTGATCGGCTATCAATACTTTTTTGGACAAACCAATAACAAATCGATGAATCCCTTCTACAAATATACTCATCTCATAGTTGCGCATTAGAAATTGATTTTTCATTATTGAAAAATCAATTAATGGCCCATAGGCTATTTTTGGAAAAAATGCTATATACAGCGCAATCATAAAAATATTCTTTTCCGCCGTTGTCTCCTTAAGAAACACTTCCATAAAATAACCTATCCCTTGTAAAACTACCCATGAAATGCCTAAAGGTAACATCCAATGATTAAATAATTGATTCGTAATTTCTGACCATTGATTAAGAACACGACAACTTACAAGAATGAACAGATTACCGCCTATTCCGATATACAACGCACTTCTTACATATTTATTTTTCTTCATTTGTCTTTCTAAAAAAAGGCCTCCTAGCCAATTCCAAATAATACAACTAACTAAAATAACACTAGCAAAAAAATTGGTTGTTCCTACATAATAAAATAATAAACTAGCTAAAAGTAGCAATCCATTTTGAATTTTCAAAAAGCGAGCTACGCTATAATATATTACTAATGTTAACGGTAAAAAGAGCGTGATAAAAGAAATCGTTTCAAAACGCATGTTTCAGTCCTCCTATTTCCTTGATGCTTTAAATGCTGGTAAAGCAAAACCAAGGACAGCAACTAATAATAGTAATGGCATATAATACGTTATTCCTGTATCCATTTTTGTATCTTTTCCTAATATATTTAAATACGGTCCTATAGAGGTCGCATGTTTTAAAATAGCTGTTTTTAAACGATACATTTCCACACGATATTCTATGGCATTTCGTACGAATTCATCGTTCTCACCAAAATTGTCTAAACTCAATTTATTTTCAGTCGTATATATATGCCCCCAACGTGTCCATTCTCTATCAATAGCATCACCTAAATGGGCTGTAATCATATCCACAGTATTCAAAACATTTTTATCTGAAAAAGCGCCTCTTCGTAATTCAGCATAACGTTTTTGTAGAAGTTTAATAAAGTGCTTATCCTTAATTAAGCGATCAAACCACGGACTTGTTTGAAAGGCTGTTACTTTGTACTCTAATGGTTCATCAAGATAATTATCCATCGTTCCGTCAAAATCCCAGACCGGGCCCATTTTTAGTTTTTGACCTTTGTCTTTATACATATAGGTCGAATTTAATCCAGAATCATAACTTGCAAAGAACTCGTTAACTAAGAAATAATCAACAAAAGAAGCGACATCAATATAACGTGAATAAGTGGCAAAAACATCTGGATCATTTGAATAAATAACCTGCTCAATTTTACTTAAATCTTCTGTTACAAAATCAATTTCTTTTTGCGTCACATTTTTCTTACTTGGATAAATCAGACCTAAATAATTAGAACTTAATTTTTTTCTAGTTGCCCATGTATCCAAAATAACTTCATCTTCAGCAATACGATCTCTTCTAGCAATATAGGAAGGAAATGAATCAGCATTTTTAGCTGGTTCAATAGCTACTCTATCGTTTCCCTGACGCACATTTTCCATTAACAGATGTACTCCTTCATAGTAATAGCGCCCATCTTCGTGATAAATTACTTCTGTATAAACAGATTCAGGTGTATAAGGCATAATTTTATCCGTTAGACGTAATGCTAAATAATTACGCATCATACTTTTATCCATCAATGATCCATTGAGTATCCATTCTTGATCTGAACCCATTCCAAAAAAATCTAGGTAACGTTCTTGACCTGATTCAGTTACTAATTTGATTAGATATTGCGCTTTTTCATAAAGCATCGAGCTATTTCCTCGACGTTTTATTTGAATTAAACTCTCTACTTCAGCTCTATCTGTAATATGATTTTCTTTTCCTGTATTAATAATTTTAACTGTTCCTGATCGATAAGGCGTTACTCCAGGAATAGGTACAAAAACACCATCTTTTTCTTGCTTCATGCTGATTGGTGGTTTTTCATTTCCTGTATCAATGACAATAATAGGAAGATTAGTTGAAAAACTTTCGTCTACTTCCCACTTCTTATTAACTCCTTGCATCGGATTTTTTTTTAAAGGCGCTTCTTCCAATGGTTGTTCATATATACTATTCATTTTTTTAGATTGAGGTATTTGAGTGAGTAATGAAACAAAAATAACTATTACAAGTAATACTACAATAGTAATCATTGTGTTTTTACGATTATATTTCATCCCTTCACAACCTATCGACTCATTTCATCATTTTGGCTAACAATACTTACAGTCTTAATACCAGTAATATTACTTAAATATGCAGATGTAGAAGATACTTTCTTATCCGCATTTTGTAATTGTTTTTCTGATAATTCATAAATATATTCCAATGAATCATTACTGATATTTTTCACACGATAACGAACTCTTCCTAAAAATAACTGCTCCATTTCCTGTTCAACTAAATTTTCAGAACTACTATCACCACGTAAAATTAATAAGTAACGTTCATTGCTTTTAACTGCTCCAAATAAAATTAAAAATAAAAAAATCACTCCTGAACCAATCGACACAATGACATATTCTTGTACACCACAACAAATTCCTACAGCAACTGCCCAGAAAATATATGCAGTGTCTCGAGAATCCTTAATTGCTGTTCTAAAACGAACAATCGATAACGCTCCGACCATACCTAAAGATAACGCGATATTATTTCCAATTACATTCATGACTAAAGTTGTAATCAGTGTCAACATAACTAAAGACACATTAAATTTCGCACTATACATTCCACCTGCATGTGAAATTCGGTAAGATAAATAAATAACTAATCCTAAAATTCCTGCAATAAAAAAATTCAATATAATATCCTGAATAGTCAATGCTCCTTGATTTGATTTTAATAATTCTAACAAAACATCTCTCATAATTGTTCTCCCTTACATTAATTTATTCAGTTGTGTGACTAATAAAACGCGACATTACATACTTACTATATGATTGTGAAGATTTATCAATACTATCCAATAGTTCACGTATATGTGACAATAAAAAATGATTATATTTTATTTCTAGTGTCACATCATCTGGAAAACCTACAGGATAAAAAGTATCCGATTCGCCAAATAAATCAAAACTACTTTCACTAGCTACTAATTTTTGATCAAAAGTCACTCGTGTATCGTTTACATCCATCATAAAAGCATAACGATTATATTGAACAATTACTTGAGGCCTATATAGTTCAGTTGTCATCTTATAATATAGATTTTGTGCCAGTGAATGATTAATTTCTTGTAGAACCGTATAATCACACGCAATTAATCGAATCGCTTCTTTTTTTGTAATTGTTAAAGAACGCTTTTGCTGCCAGTCCCCATTTTTTTCTTTTACTTCTAATTTTACCAATTGATCTTGCGGAGAGTAAATACGTAGACGAATTTTTTGCCGTTCTTCAATTCCTTCTAATTTTTCTTCTAAGTCATCGTGATATAAACTATCAAAATAAAGAGATCGTACAAGATAGCCGTCTATGCCATTGTGACTATCTTGGGGTAATATTTGCGATAAATATTGTTGTGCAAGTAATGCAGTTTCTAAGGAAATACGATATTTTATTTCACGCCTCGTAACATCTAACATTTGTTTCATAAAATTTCTCCTTTATTTCAAAAACATACTATTTGTCGATTTTTTAACTAGAATTTAAACTTCATAAAAATTACATTCACAAAAATTTTATGTACTTAATTGATTATATTATACGCGAATTGTAAAATTAAGTTAGAAAAATAAAAAGGCATTTATGTTACACTCAAATTGTATTTCCGACGAAAGAAAACAAAGGATGTAACCATAAATGACCTACAAACATCTTACCATAGACGAACTGACAATGATAGAATCATATTATCTTCAACATAATAAACCGGTTGAAATCGCTAACCGAATGGGACGTGCTATACAAACTATTTATAATGTAGTCAATAAGTTCAAGCAAGGCAAGACTGCTCTTGATTATTGGCACCAGTATAAAGAAAATAAGAAAAAATGTGGTAGAAAAGTCATTCAATTACCTGCTCATGAAGTAGATTACATTAAAGAGAAAGTCACTCTTGGTTGGACGGCTGACGTCATTATCGGGCGACAAGAAAGGCCTATTTCATGCGGTATGAGAACACTTTATCGTTTATTTTCTAAAGGAATATTTGATATTGACACACTACCTATGAAAGGTAAAAGAAAACCCAATGGCCATCAGGAAAAACGGGGAAAACAACAATATCAGCGCTCAATCCATGATCGACCTGATAATTATCCTGATTTCAATTCTGAGTTTGGTCACCTTGAAGGTGTTACGATCGTTGGCATTCATCATAAAAGTGCCGTCATTACTTTAGTTGAAAGATTATCTAAAGTCATTATCACGATTAAACCCAACGGCCGTAAGGCATTAGATATTGAAACTGCCCTTAATCAATGGTTTTCTCGCTTCCCTAAAAACTTCTTTAAATCTATTACGTTTGACTGTGGAAAAGAATTTTCTAACTGTAAAGCCATTAGTAACCAACATGATATTGATATATATTTTGCGGACCCTGGAACACCTTCTCAACGCCCATTAAACGAGAATTCTAACGGGATTCTGCGTCGTAATGGACTGCCGAAATCAATGGATTTTAGAGAAGTGAATCAGACATTTATTTCCAGTATCAGCAATCAACGTAATCATATTCCAAGAAAATCATTGAATTACAGAACACCAATCGAAATATTTTTGAGCTATGTACAAGAAGCATTTTATTCTAACTTAATTTGACAAATTTTAACGATTAATCGAAAAAATAAGAACCTTTTTAATTTTTAAAGGAATGAATCGGTGCTGGAATACGTCCGCCACGTTGAATGAAGTCAAATGATTTCGCAGCATTTACTTTCATAACCGGTGCCGTTCCGAGTAATCCGCCGAACTCAATCATATCACCGACTTTACTATCTTTTGCCGGAATAATGCGCACCGCAGTCGTTTTATGGTTAATCACACCAATCGCGGCTTCATCGGCAATCATCGCCGCAATCGTTTCTGCACTCGTTTCACCAGGGATCGCAATCATATCCAACCCGACCGAACAGATGGCTGTCATCGCTTCTAATTTTTCTAAATTTAAAAACCCATTTTGGACCGCTTGAATCATTCCTGCATCTTCTGAGACGGGAATAAATGCACCCGATAAGCCCCCAACATGATTACATGCCATGACGCCGCCTTTTTTAACAGCATCGTTTAAAAGTGCTAAAGCCGCCGTAGTACCATGCGTCCCAACTGATTCAAGACCCATTTCTTCTAAGATAAAAGCCACACTATCACCCACAGCTGGCGTAGGAGCCAACGATAAATCGACAATGCCAAAAGGAACACCTAATCGTTCGGAAGCGACGCGACCCACGAGTTGACCCATGCGAGTAATTTTAAACGCAGTTGTTTTGACCGTTTCTGCCACAACGTCAAAACTTTCGCCACGGACTTTTTCTAAGGCGCGTTTGACAACTCCAGGTCCACTCACGCCAACATTGATCACACAGTCACCTTCACCGACGCCATGAAAAGCCCCCGCCATAAATGGATTGTCTTCCACCGCATTCGCAAAGACGACTAATTTGGCACACCCCATCTCTGAAGCTTCAGCTGTTGCTTTAACGGTTTCGCCCATCAATTTAACGGCGTCCATATTAATTCCCGCTTTTGTTGATCCAATATTCACAGATGAACAAACAAATTGCGTTTGTGCTAATGCTTCAGGGATAGATTCAATTAATACTCGATCCGCACCTTGATAGCCTTTTTCGACTAATGCACTATATCCTCCGATAAAGTTAACCCCTACCGTTTCCGCTGCGCGATCAAGCGCTTTGGCTAATTGAATACAGTCTGTTGTGGTCGTATTGGTCACGGCTGAAGCCACAATCGCTATCGGCGTAACGGAAATTCGCTTATTAATAATCGGAATCCCATATTCCAATTCAATCGCTTCGCCAACTGCGACTAACTCTTTTGCTTTCGTCGTAATTTTTTGATACATCTTTTCGCAGACAGCTTCAATGTTGCTATCCATACAATCAAGGAGTGAAATCCCCATTGTAATTGTTCGTATATCTAAATGTTCTTCTTCCACCATACGAATGGTTTCCAGTATATGATTAACTTCCATCTGATAACCTCCGATTATAATTTGTGCATTGCATCAAAAATTTCTTCATTTTGAATGCTAATTTTGACACCCAATTCTTCACCAGCTTGCGTTAGTTGCGCGCGTATTTGCTCAAAATCTAAAGCTGGATTTAGTTCCAGTACCATCATCATTGTAAAATATTCTTGCATAATCGTTTGTGTCACATCAACAATATTAATATTTAATGATGCTAACGTCTGACTCACACCCGCGATAATCCCCACTTTATCTTTCCCAATGACTGTTAAAATGCCTCTCATCAAACCACCCCTTCTTTTTTGATTAGTATAGCACATTCTAATCGTAAAAATAGGGGTTTTCTCATTTTTTTCAAATCATTTACTAATTATATTGCGAAAGAAAAGAGGATCTTTCAGAAAAATGAAAGAGCCTCATTGGTTTTTACTGATATTCTCTTTTCTTGAGTGACTATCCACAAAAACACCTCTTCCTAATCAATCAACTAAGAAGAGGTGTTCCCTTTACAACACTTTATTTAAGAAATTTTGTGTTCTCGGATTTTTCGGAGAACCAAATATTTCTGCCGGCGTTCCTTCTTCTTGAATCACGCCCTCATCCATAAAAATCACACGGCTCGCCACTTCTCTAGCAAAGCCCATTTCATGCGTGACAACGACCATTGTCATGCCATTTTCTGCTAAATTTTGCATAACCGCTAACACTTCCCCGACCATTTCAGGATCTAAAGCCGATGTCGGTTCGTCAAAGAGTAACACGTCAGGATCCATGGCCAGTGCTCGCGCAATCGCAACCCTTTGTTGTTGCCCACCAGATAAACTGGAAGGATAGCTGCTACTTTTTTCTTTTAAACCTACTTGTTCCAAAAGAGCCAACGCTTTGTCTTTTGCCAATTGTTCGTCCATTTTTTTAACCTTTATGGGACTAATTGTTAAATTTTCTAAGACACTTTTATGAGGAAATAAATTAAAACTTTGAAAAACCATTCCCATTTTTTGGCGTAATTCGTCTATATTATGATCTTTTGCTAAAATGTTAGTCCCTTCAAATTCAATCGTGCCTTCAGTAGGTGTTTCAAGTAGATTCAAACACCGTAAAAAAGTACTTTTCCCACTCCCAGAAGGTCCAATAATGACGACCACTTCGCCTTTTTCAACAGTTAAATCAATGCCTTTTAAGACGGGTGTTTGATCAAATGATTTGTGTAACTGACGGATTTTAATCATGTGCGTTCATTCTCCTTTCAGCAACGCCAAGTACTCTAGATAGCGTAAAGGTTAAAGCAAAATAAATGAATGAAACGACAAGGTACGGTAAGAATGGCTTAAAGCTCGCACCTTGAACATTTCCAGCTTGGAAAATGAGTTCAGATACACCAATAATGGACACGACTGATGACTCTTTAATAACTGTCACAAATTCATTTCCTAAAGCTGGTAAAATATTTTTCACTGCTTGCGGTAAAATAATATGACGCATCGCTTGCACTTGATTCATCCCTAACGAACGAGCGGCTTCTAACTGACCACGGTTAACCCCGTTAATCCCAGCACGAATAATTTCTGCGACGTATGCCCCACTATTTAACGAAAGGGCGATACAGCCAGCCGCAAGCCGGGAGATATCCAAGCCTAAAATCCCTGTTCCAAAATAAACAATGAAGATTTGGACCAGTAAAGGCGTCCCGCGAATATATTCAATATAAATCGTGGCGAATAAGCGAATCAGTTTGCTCGAACCTAATTTCATCCAAGCGAGTAATCCACCGACAAGCGTTCCGAAAAAGACACCAATAAACGCAAGGAAAATCG
Organism: Enterococcus sp. DIV1314a; assembly: GCF_051713805.1. Taxonomy (NCBI): domain Bacteria; kingdom Bacillati; phylum Bacillota; class Bacilli; order Lactobacillales; family Enterococcaceae; genus Enterococcus; species Enterococcus sp. DIV1314a. Next base: position 2,225,972 of record NZ_JBIOQP010000001.1, read on the forward strand.
TATAGCTTGCACCTGAAAGGTAGTAAGAATAATATTTCCGAAAGAACCCTTGGTTATCTTCTAATAACCACTCATTGGCTTGCGCTTGATATTCAACCAATAAATTGTTATCTAATATTTCTGTAATCGCCTCATTCACTCTTTCTTCTAAAACAGGCGCATTTTTTGAAAAGGCAACTGCCACGTCTTTGTTCGCATCTTGAAAAGCAACATCAGAATAAACAATATCTTCATGGCGATCGACGTACCCCTGTGCAACGGGACCTTCTAAGATAGCACCATCCACTTTTTTATTTTTTAAATTCAAAATGACATCTGGAATTTTTTGCAACGAAATAATGGAGGCATTTGATAGCTCACTAAACGCCAGTTCTTCTTGCGTTGATTGCTTTTGCACTGCGACTGTTCGTCCATCAAAGTCAGCAATTGTCGTTAAATCCGCTTGATCTTCCTTACGAACAAGTAATTTTTGTTCAATCGTCATATAGGACTTGGAAAAACTCACTTCTTTCAAACGCTCGGGTGTCGGTGACATCCCTGAGATAATCATATCAATTTTCCCAGTGCTCATAGCGCCAAGTAATGCATCAAATCCCATCGGCTCGATTTTTAATTCGACGCCTAAATGGTCGGCAATCTTCTCAGCAACAGAAACATCAAAGCCCACAATCGTTTGTTGACCATCCACTTCTGCATAAAATTCATAAGGCGCATAATCCGGCGATAAACCGACAATTAGCGTTCCTCTTTCTATAATTGCCTCATAATAAGGATCCTCAGTCGCTGCATTAACAACATTCAACGGAATAAGGCTACTGAAAAAGAAGAAGGCCGTTAGAAAAGAGATAATATATTTTTTTAGTGACACAGTTTATTCATTCCTCTCGCTGATTTATGTATAAAAATTCATTAAAAACCGTTATTATCATACCATAATTGAAAAAAATCCCATAGTCTTTATTGGATATTCTCATCAATTGAAAAAAATTTCTCATTTTTCACTCTTTTAATGCGTACGATTTCATAAGATGGTACAATATATAAAAATAACGTAATAGAATAATTCATTTGGAGGTTTCTAGAATATGAAGACAGAGTCAAATCGAACAAATCCAGTTACGCCCTCCTTTATCCAATTTTTGAATAATTCCAATGATTATACAAAAACGATTGATAATTTACGCCGCCTAGAACTTCCCCCTGAAATCATGGCGCAATATCTTACCTTTATGCAATCAGCACCTGTGTCGGTGATATTTGTTGACCGGAATGAAACGATTCTTTTCACAAATAAAACGATTGAATACAAACTAGGGAAAAATCAATCAGAATTAATTGGTCATTCAATCTCTGATGTCATTCCTTTCCGGTTAAACGAAGGAGACAAACAAGCCATTATCGATGAAGTCCGGTTGAATAATCACTGGAACGGCCGTTTATCTTATATCGACAATGAAAATAATGCTAAACGTAGTTGGATAAAAGTAACACGCTTTGAGAATCCTCCTTATGCCCCAACGTATGGTATTTTATTTTTTGATACCGACAGCGTGAATTATCGTGACTTTAGCGATCATTCCTTAACGTATTATGATACGAAAACGTTTCTCCCCAATTTTAATCAGTTCGCTTTTGATATTAACCAAATGGCGCGCAAACGCGACTCCGATGTCAAAGGACTCGCTTTAATTCGTTGTCAAAATTTATCTGAAATCACCGTTCATTATTCCAGAAAAATCATGGATGAAGTCACAAATACGATGATTAGACGAATCAAAAAAGCCTTGCCAAGCGGATACTATTTATATCGTTTATCAAGAGATGTATTTGCTGTATTTTGTTCTAAATGTAAAAATGAAGCATCCTTCAAAGAATTAATCGAAGAACTTTATCAAACATTATTAACGCCCTTATCAATCGACTCAAAAAAAATCTTTTTAACCATTGAAATGGGAGTCGTTTTTTATCCTACACAAGTACTCGAATTAACGGATTTACTTTTAAGCGCTGAAATTTGTTTAAACCAACGTGATTCTACGCGTATCACTTATTATTCAGAAGAAATGAGCAATGACTATACTCTCACGCTGCAAACCATTGAAAAACTGCAATCCGCCTTTGAAGACAATCAGATTAAAGTCCTTTATCAACCGATCATGGATCAAAATGGAAATCTAGAAGCCGCCGAAGCTTTACTTCGTTGGCGCGATGAGGAATTAGGTGCCGTTTCCCCGCTTGTCATTATTAAAGGCGCAAAAGAGTATGGCCATATTCATAAATTAACGACCTGGATTTTAGATAAAGTGGTGGAAGATCGTCTGTTTGATCACATCCCGATTACCATTAATCTTGATGCCGTCCAGTTGACAAATGATTTGTTCTTATCAGACATCAAAAATCTTGTGGCCACAAAAGCGCTTAATCCTCATCAAATTGTCTTCGAAATTACGGAACACATTTCGCTCAACCGTTCTAGTAATGCACTCAATATTCTTTCAGAACTAAAATCAATGGGTTTTCGACTTGCCTTAGATGACTTTGGCTCGGGATATTCGGATTTTAATTTACTAACCGAAGCAGCTTTTGATATCTTAAAAGTAGATGCAACATTTATTATGGGGATTAAAGAAGAACCGAAAAAAGAAATTGTCTTAAAACATATCCTCCAACTCGCAAAAGAGTTAGGGTTATTAACTTGCTTTGAAGGGATTGAATCTGAGGTTGAACTAACCTACGCCCGAGAGCTTGGTTCAGATTGTCTACAAGGATTCTATTTCTCACATGCCCTATCCTTGGATGATTTTACGAATAAATACTTATAATTCATGACAAAAGGCATCTTCAGCAGCGATTGCTCAAGATGCCTTTTGTCCATTTTTGAAGGACTGATTACTCTGCTACCCCAAATTCGCTGGCATACCGTAATGAACCATCCAACTGAGGGATGATCGTCGTTAACGGACAAGCCATAAAGTTCATCGAAGGAATTCCTTCCGGTACGGTGACGCCAAAATCAGCCGCTGGAAGATAGCCAAATTTCGGATAATAATTTTCGCTTCCTAAAACGAGACTGAAAGAATAGCCTAATTCTTTCGCTCTGCGATGCCCTTCTGCGATTAACGCACGCCCTACGCCACATTTTTGATGGATAGGTAAAACAGATAGTGGCGCTAAGACAAGGACCGTCGTTTCGCCAACGTGACCTTCTGTAAAGAGAATATGGCCAACAATTTCATCTTTTATTTCGGCAACTAAGGATAATTCCGGAATAAAGGCTTCACTGGCTCGCAATTTCTCGATAATCTCTTGTTCATTCCCATCGGCAAAATCGGCTGTTTCAAAAGCCGATTGAACTAATTGATAGACGGCGCGGTAATCATTTGGTCTTTCTTGTCGAATTTTCATCGTACTACTCCTCATTCTAATGGTTTAACGATGAATAAGAACAGGGTCTCTCCTTATTTTACGCTGTTTCGTTATTCTAAAAATAAGCTTTCTTTCACTAAATCAGCTTGAAAAAGAAGATGCCCAATGTTCCCTTCTCCAGCATAGATCGTGTAATCAAAGAAATCATGAGACAAATCCGACCAAAAAAGCGGATGGACTTCTTCAACTAATGTCACTTCATGTTTGAGTTTCCCAACGTAAACTTCTAACAGACAGTCTTGTAAACAATAGTCAAAGCGCATCAATCGATGTAACGTTACGTCTGCAGATGTGATATTGGTTTCTTCTTGCAACTCACGATAAGCCGCCTCAATCCCAGATTCTCCTTCTTCAATTTTCCCACCTGGTAAGTTGATTAATCCTAAATAAGGTTCTTTGACTCGGTGGCACATGATTATTTTTTCTTCTGAATGATGATAAATTAAGAGTAAATTATATTTTTTCATCCACTCATTCCTCCATTTTTATGAGTGGACGTTTGATTTTTTCTATTTTCTTTCCTTTGGCTAACTCATCAATCAATTTATCTAAATAGCGAACTTCTTGAATAATCGGATCTTCAATTTCCTCAACACGGATCCCACAAATCACACCCGTAATCAATCGTCTTGCCTCATTCATCTTAGGAGCATTTTTAAAAAACTGTTCAAAGCTCACTTCTTGTTGCACAACTTGTGCGAGTTCCTCGGATGAATAACCCGTCAACCATTGAATGATGTCATCGACTTCTTCTTTCGTACGCCCCTTTTTTGTAACTTTCGCAAGATACAGTGGATAGACCTTACCGACACTCATCTGATACAAACGTTGCTCATTGCGGTTATTCATCGTTCATCCCTCTTCCTGATTTCTGACTTTCTGTGAATTGAGTCGTGGCTTTTAAGCCTTTTAAATAATAAATCATCGCCGTTTCTTCCTCTTGATGATACGGATAATCAAAAGCATGCGCCACGTCTCTTGCTTTTTCTTGAAACATTTCAACTGCCATCCATACAGCGGTCCAAATATGAGAAACGTCCCCACTCGCATACGTCTTTAAGTAATGATTATAGTCTTTTTCGGACAAATAGTCTCTAAAATATTTTCCCCATAATCCTGTATTAATTTGATAATCATAAGTAAGCCCAATTGCCCACTCAATCATCTTATCCAGTTCTGCGTGACTCGTTTCATGGTACATCCGCAAGGCGTAAGGGAGTTGCTGACGAACAAGTCCTTTCCCCACATTTGATAAACACCACCAAAATTCGTTACAACAAGCTAAAAATTCGGCTTGACTTGGTTTTGCAATCCAGTAATGGTGATCAGAAGGGGCTTCATTAATTGGCAAAAAGGCATCTTTATCTAATAACGTCACCGTTAACGATTCTGCTAAAAAATTCCTTTTAGCCACTTGCAGTGAATGTAGTTGCAAATCGATTCGTTGACCATCCTTAAATAGCATCAACCAAGTATAGCACTCATTTGGGTCATTCCCTTCTCCCCAACCCAAATAGGATGATAGTGGCTCTTGCATCATCGCGATTTCTCCCAGTGATGCACGCCAGGAGTCCTCCTGTAAAAAAGAAGCCGTTTCCGTTACAACAAATACCACATCGAAATCTTGATAGTTATCTTTTTCTACATTGGGGTTGGCTCTAGAACCCGTTAAATAAACACAGCGGATTCGGTCATCATCTTTTGCTAGCTGTAAAATCAGGTTCATCATTTCGTTTTCCGTTCGCATGGATTCCCTCTTTTTCTGACGGTACGACTGCTCAATCGATTTTTTAACAATCAATGAGAAGGCCGTCATTTTTTCTATTCTTCGAAGTTTCTTCTTATTTCAAATATTAGCATTCCTTTTCCTATGATACTAGCCTATAATGAGAAGCGTGCTTGTTTTCTTTTATTATTTTGAATAACGAAATCATCGAGCAACAAGAGCACTCAGGAGGAACCCGATTGTTTAACGCAGCGAATAAAGATATTTATATTGTACTTTCGAGTACAGACACTGTTTTAGGAAAAGTGATTCAAAAAAAATTAGGTGTTAGCTATAATCATTGCTCTCTTTCATTGGATGAAAATCTGGAAAGAATTTATTCTTTTGGCCGTAAAACCTATTGGCACATGTTTTCTGCTGGATTTGTTCACGAGAGTAAAAGTAGTGGGTTTTATAAACACTATGGGAAGACCAGAATTCTTGTCATGAAAATTTCAGTCACAAGTCAACAATGGTTTCAAATTCAAAAAGAACTGTCTCTTTTCACTGCTACGAGTAATCAATACAGTTATAGTTTAATCGGTCTGATTTATTGTGAACTCGGTATGCCAATTAAACGAAAAAACAAATACTTTTGTTCCCAATTTGTAACGGAAGTATTGAATCGTTCAGGTCTTTCTCTTTTTGAAAAACCAGAAACCTTGATTCGACCACATGATTATTTGCAATTATCCCAAATGAAGATTGTTTATCGCGGCGAAATCGGCGCTTATCATGCAGCGTAACAACTTCACGAGACACGGAAGCCGTGACCAAAGTCGTTTGGCTCTGAGAAACTGACGATATATTCAACCAATGATCTCTTTTAATTGATCGAGTGTCGTGAAGTTTTTCGAAAGAGCAGATTTTTGTCATAGCTTCCGTTTTTTTTATCAATTATGTAATTTATATTTTACATTTTAATAGTATATGTTACAATATCTATAAAATCGTTTCTTAGAGGAGGAAGTTATCCGTGAAGGAAATTACGATTCGAAATGACGTCAAACTTCGACGGATTACTCTTGGTCAGCATACGCAAGGTGAACTTGCTCAAGAAGTCGGTGTAACGCGCCAAACGATGCATCTCATTGAAGCACAAAAGTATAATCCGACGATTAAAGTCTGTTTACTGATTGCAAAAAGCTTACAAACAACGATTGATCAACTTTTTTGGATGGAGGAAGAAAAATGATAAAGATGTTAACTTATGTCCCAGCATTCCTTTTTTCACTATTGTTGCTGATCACGAAACCATCAGGAATCATCGTTGCAGGGTTCGTTTTTTTAGTTGTACTGATGGTGATTGCGAAATATTCTCGGAGTCAACAAGAAAAAGAAACCCTTGTTTTCGACGAACGCGTCCAGCGAAATACGACAACATGGCGTTTGAGAACAATGTACGGCTTCAATAGTCTTCTTCTATTGATTTTACTATTAAATGAACAAGGAATCTTAACCGTTGATATTTCGATAAACGGGATCATGATCTATTTAATGTTCACTTTGTTGATTCCTTTTTATGTCATTCCAACAATCATTGATTATTTTTAGGAGGGAAGCATTTATGAATCAAGAATTGATGATTTTCGGCGTTGTACTCGCGATTTTTGCCTATCTCGTTGGCATCAAAAAAGCCACTTGGTTACTCGCAGGTTATAATCAAAAACGCGTTGCTGATCAAGAGAAATTGGCAACATCAGTCGGTCTGACTTATGCACTATCTGCACTTTGGTTGCTCATTTGGGGACTAGTTGGCGTAGCAAATAGTGAACTTGTCGGAAGTATTGCAGTGGGTCTCATTCTTCTGCAGTTAGTATACGTACAAATGAAAATGGTTGGATAAGTTTAGCATCCATCAGAGATAGTTTATTCTCTGATGGATGCTATATTTTTCGGTATTTTTTCGCAAGAATACATTGATTGCATTTTCGGTTTACTCAATGTCATCATTGGCCATTTGAATCTGTGTATCAAAATATTGTTCTTGAAAATAAACTTGCTCCCTAATCATTTCACGGGTAAAGGAACAGTTCTCTGGTGCAACGACCCATTTTTCTTCGACATCATCAAAACGAGTGATAATCGCGATGACAATTCCTGTAAAGGTCGTCAGTGGTTTGTCCACGCCTACAATATACGCATCTTGCTCGTCCCCGTCCGGTGCGATAATCCCTGGAATGTACCCATAGTTAACGGGATAATACAAAGAAGCATGTTTAGGGTGCACACTCCCTAAGGGGCGATCGATAATAACTTGTACCTTAGATCCTAATCCCATCTTTTCCTACCTTCTTTCTAATTGCCATTTTGCATCACAATCTTTTCCTTGATACGACCGATCGATTTCTAGAAAGTTACTTCCGCTAGACAACTCATTTTACCACTTCGCGTATCCTTTCGTACAATAATTATAGGCTCGGATAGACGTTAATCTCCGTCAAAGAAATGACTAAATCCTATGAATGAATAAAAAACCACCCTGAGTCACAGATGGTTTCATCTGTAATTTAGGGTGGACTGCTTAAATCGCTTATTTATCGAGTCGAACAAAATGGTTCGGCGCGATTTCGCGCCATTCAGCCTCGCTGGCTAAATGAATCGATTCTTGAATCACTGATTTTGTCATTGCTTCGCGTGCCTTTTTAGGATCCGCAATCGGCGCAGCTGCGAGTAACTTCTTCGTATATGAATGCTGAGGATTCTCAAATAATTCATCCGTTGGAGCGAGTTCCACTAATTTCCCTTGATACATCACCGCAATTCGATCTGAAATATGACGAATCACCGATAAATCGTGGGAAATGAATAAATACGATAACCCAAATTCTTTTTGTAATGACAATAAAAGTTGAATAATTTGGGCTTGAATCGACACATCTAAGGCAGAAGTTGGTTCATCACATAAAATAAAGGATGGACGATTGACGACAGCCCGGGCAATTCCGATCCGTTGGCGTTGACCGCCACTAAAATGCCGCGGAATTTTATGAATCGCCTCTCCTGTAATCCCGACAACAGCAAGAATTTCCTCCGCTTTTTTGCGGGCCTCTGCTTTTGATTCGTTCATTAACGGCTCCATGACTAATTCTAACGCTGTTAACCGTGGATTCAATGCTGAATAAGGATCTTGAAAAATGATTTGCATTTGTTGGTAAATCGCCTGTTGTTGATTCTTAGGCAATTCCGATAACTCCTGTCCTTCATAAAAAATACGACCGGAAGTTAACGATTCTAAATTCAAAATACTGCGACCGAATGTTGTTTTCCCACTACCTGATTCTCCGACTAAACCTAGCGTCTCGCCTTTTTGAATGGTTAAAGAAACATCATCGACCGCTTGAACTTCAGTCACGTTTCCTTGCCAATTTTTTGACGTAAAAACTTTGCTTGCATGTTCTACGCGAATTAATTCACTCACCGCTAATCCTCCTCCCCTATCCAAATCGCATGCGTATCTGAAAAGACGACTTTCTTTAATTGTTCAGGTAACAAAACAGGTGCATCGACCGCACTTAGCTGCGCATCTTTATCGCCTAAATGAGCCGCTTGTAGCAATTTTTTCGTGTAGGCATGTTGCGGTTGATAGAAAATTTCTTCGGTCGTGCCTTCTTCGACTACTCTGCCTTGATACATGACTTTAATCTCATCACACATCCCTGCTACCACCCCTAGATCATGGGTTACTAAAATGACAGAGAGGGCTTCACTTTGTTGGAGCTGTTTAATTAACGCTAAAATTTGAGCTTGAATAGTGACATCTAAAGCAGTCGTCGGCTCATCTGCGATTAAGAGTTTCGGTTGCGCTAGTAATGCCATCGCAATCATCACGCGTTGCCGCATCCCACCAGAAAGTTCATGCGGATATTGTCTCATTCGCTCTTTCATTAAAGGAATTCCGACTTTTTCTAATTCGGCAATGGCTAATACTTCGGCTTCTTTTTTCGAGACTTTTTGGTTACGACGAATCACTTCAACCAGGTGATAGCCAATTGTCCGTAGCGGATTAAGTGAGGTCATCGGATCTTGGAAAATCATCGCAATCGGTAAGACTTCTTCCTTGGAAGCCGATTTCCCATCAAAGACAAACTGTTCAAAAGAGGCTTCAACATTATCGGGTAAAATATTCATGATGCTTTTCATCGTCATACTTTTCCCACTACCAGATTCACCAACAACACCGACCACTTTTCCTCGGGGAACACTTAAGTGGATGTCTTTGAGGAGCATTTTTTGACTTTTTTTATCATAAAATGAGGCTTGTAAGCCATCAATTTCTAAAATATTGGTTTCCATCGCTAGACCTCCCTTTGTAAGATGGATTTAATCAAATCCCCCAAATTGTTAAACGAATACACGGTGAAAACAACGAATAATCCCGGTAAAATAGCCATATAAGGTGCTCGTTGTAAACTACTTTGAGCATTTTGTAATAAACTCCCCCACGACGCCATCGGTTGTTGAATCCCCATTCCTAGAAAACTTAGCGCTGATTCCGTCATGATTGCACCTGAAATACTTGCTGAAGCTGCTACAATTAAGGTTGGTAAAACGGACGGTAAAATATGTCTTACAATAATTTTAAAAGGAGGAATACCGATAAATTTGGCATAAATCACATAATCTCTTTCTTTTGCTGCTAATGTTTCGCCTCGAATTAAGCGCGCAATTCCCATCCATGAGAAACAGCCGATAATAATAATAATCGTTGTTAATCCTGGTTTTAAAAATACGCTTAATACAATCACCAACACGAGCCAAGGAATCGCAGATAAGACATCGAGTAGACGCATTAAAATACTATCAATTAGCCCCCCGAAATAGCCTGCTGTTAACCCAACTAAAGTGCCGATCGTTGTCGCGGTTAACATGGCCAACACCCCTACTAATAAAGAGACACGACCCCCATACAACACGCGGATAAAATAATCACGTCCTACTTCATCGGTACCAAACCAATGCGCTAAACTCGGTGGTTGAGACATGTTACTCACATCGGTCGCATTTGGATCTAAAGGTAATAATGGTGCTGAGAGTGATAAGATAATTAACACAATCAAAAAGATCACCGAAAAGGTATAAACAGGTGATGAAAAAATAACTTGTCCAATTTTTTTGATTTTACTCATTAGGCACGACCCTCCTGACGAATTCTTGGATCGACAATCGAATACAAGATATCCGATAATAGGTTCCCTAAAATAACCAGCGTCGCTGAAAGCAGCATCACTGCCATGATAATCGGATAATCCAGACTTTTCGTAGCCCCCATTAAATAAGGTCCCACACCTGGCCAAGCAAATATCGTTTCGGTTATAATGGCACCCGTCACCAACATCGGCAAGGCCATCCCAATTTGCGTCACGACCGGAATTAAAACGTTCCGGCTAATGTGGCGACTAAAAATCTGCCATTTTGTAGCGTGAAAAGCTCGCTGCACCATTACGTAGTCTTCTGATACTTGTTGGGTCGCAGAAGCACGAATGTAGCGCGTCAATTCTGGAAAGAACGCAACCGTTAGCGTCGTATACGGTAAGACAAAATGATTCAGGTAATCGCCAAATTGTCCTTCTTTTCCAACGGTATGCATTCCAATAATTGAAAACCAATTTAATCGGTAGCCAAAGAAGTAAATCAGAATCATCGCAAACCAAAACGTTGGAATCGCAATCCCTAAAGAAGCGATCCCGTCAATCAAGCGATCCGCCCATTTTCCTTTATTCGCTGCAGCAACTAAACCGAGAACAATCGCTAAAAAGAGCGCCGTTAAATACGCGGGCAACACAAGACGGATGGTATTTGGAATCCGAACCGCTAATTCTTGCGCAATACTTTTTTGTGAAACAAGAGAATACCCTAAATCGCCTTGGAAAATATTTTTAATCCAAACAAAATATTGGACTAAAAACGGCTCATTTAAGCCATACCGCTCCCTTAGTAAATCAATTTGTTGTTGTGACATATTCGGTGTGGTAACCGAATCAATCACATCATAAGGTGCCAGTTGAATGAGAGAAAATACTAGAAAAGAAATAATAAATAACAATGGAATTGCTTGAAGCACTCGTTTAACTATATATCGTAACACTTGTTTGACCTCCCTTTTTCTTCGTCCCTATAACGAAAAAAGAGGCTGTGACAACGATAACGTCACAGCTCTCACACGAATCATTACTTAATGGACAATTTTGACATATCTTCAAAAGTATAAATTGGAATTAATGTTGCTGCTTCAACATCAGAGATCCGGTTATTCACTGCTAAGATTTTTTTGTTGTCGACGATTGGATAGAATCTCGCATCTTTCGCAACTTCAGCTTGTAACTCATCATATAATGCTTGACGTTTTTCAGCATCTAATTCGAGTGCCGCTGCATCAAATAACTCATCGGTTACCGGATTATTTGTTTGGAAATAATTCGCACTGCCATTTGTTCTAAATAAGGCACCATAAAGATCAGGGTCATTTCCCATAATATAACCACCTAAGAAAAGGTTATATTTCGTTGAGCCTTCTTTTTTCAATTCAGTAAAAATCGCGGTACCATCGCCACCTTCTAACGTGACATTAATTCCTGCTTTTTGCAATTGTTGTTGAATTAAGGTTGCTTGAACTGTTTGTGCAGGATCGGTTGCTGAGAAAGCCAAGTTTAATTTCAAGTCCGTTACGCCAGCTTCTTGTAACAACTCTTTTGATTTTTCGATATTTGTTTCGTATTTTTCAACATCTTCACTTACGTAAGGATTATTTGGCGGTAAAAACGAATACGGTTGCTCGTAATATTTGGCATCTAAATACGCTGCTTGATTTAGCTCCTCTTTATTTAATGCAAACAAGACTGCTTGACGAACTTTCTCGTCTTTTAGCGCCTCGGATTGCGTGTTAAGTCCCATGTACCCAACACGGTTTTCAGAATAAGGATAGACCGTAATCGTATCGGTATCTAAGTCATCAATATCAGAAGGTAAAACGACTGCTGCATCAACTTCGCCTTTTTGTAAGGCTACTTTAGCCGTGTCTGAACTTGTGATAATGCGTAATGTCACATTTTGAATGCCAGCTTCGCCACCAAAATAAAATTCATTCGCTTCAAACGTTAAATACTCCCCACGTTTGTACTCTTTTAATTTATAAGGACCTGTTCCAACAGCTGCTACAGGCAATTCGTTGACTGAGAAATCTTCCACATCTTTAAAGACATGTTCCGGAATAATAAATGTTTCAGTCACGATATTATGTAATGCGGCTGCACTTGGTGAAGGTAAGATGAATTTGACAGTGTAGTCATCGACTTTTTCAAACGCTACAGGCTCATCTTGAATCCATAATTGATCGGCATTCCCATTTTCTTTTTTCACTTTTTGCTCATAAGTGAAGATGACATCATCGGCTGTGAATGCTTCGCCGTCAGACCATTTAACGTCTTCTCGTAACTTAACGGTAATCGACAAGCCGTCTTCTGCTGCTTCAACCGATTCAGCTAAAATATTTTTTTCTGTTCCATCTGTTTCAATGGCGACAAGTGGTGAATAAATCATATTGTTAACGGTTAACCCCCAACGATCACTCGTATTAATCGGATTTGTCGCAGAAGGATCACCGCTGATAGCATATGTAAACGTATCTTGATTAGCCGCGTTATTCGTTGCTTGGCTTTCCCCTGTATTATCAGTACTTCCACCAGCACACGCACTCAGTAAAAGCCCTGCAAACACTAAACTGCCAATAAACCATTTTTTCTTATGAATCATTTTATTATTTCCCCCTTTTTCTTTAAACCCTTAGCGTTCTCAATCATTGTCAAACGGTTGTGTCAGAAACCTCTATCTGTTGAAGCAAAAAGCAACAACAACAACCTTCGTCTACATCTTGATTACTCATTTTTTGCCCCACCTCCTATATAGGAGAACATCTACTGACACTGATCATGTCACACCCTAAGGCGAAATAATTGTTCTCTCTTGACTTCATATGACCACAATTAAGATATTAAAATCCCTTGAAATCCTATGAAGAAAAATTGTTTTTTAATTCTTGCAAAAAAATTAGAAAATTTCTAATACAAGTATTAGTTACTTTATCCTAAGTTAGAAAAGCTGTCAATCATAAAAGCTTAGAATCCGAAACAAAATCGCAAGTCCCTTTCTATCATTCGAATTCCGGAGCTATTTGCTATGAATTGCTGATAAAAACAGGTGAAATCTCAAAAAAACGATTAAAAGACTTCTTAAAAACTGGAATAGTTTATCCGCTGATACTCGAATTCCAGAGAGAACGGACACAAAAAAGACCAAAGAAACAGTCGTTATCGAAGGTTTCTTTGGTGAGTCGCTCATGAACGTCAACATGTATTCTTATGCTAGGCCTTTTTTCACACGACCAACAATCCCACTTTCTAACATTACTTTAATGCCATGTGGATGTTGAGGTGAATTCGTTAAAATACGTTTAACAACGCCTTCGGTTAATTTCCCTGTTCGTTGATCTTGTTTTTGCACGACGAATACCTTCGCCCCGATGGTAATATCACTTCTTTTTGTTCCGTCCATTTAGAATCCCTCATTTTGGAACGCTCACGCGCCACTTTTATTTTCTGCTTCAAATGCTCCTAGAATCGCGCGGACTTCATCTGTCGACTTTGTCTGCATTAATTTCACTCGTAAATCACTCGCACCGGAAAATCCTTTAACATAGATTTTGAAAAAGCGATGCAAGCCAACAATTGAGCGAGGAATCATTTCACTGTATTGGTCTTGTAAATCCAGTTGCAAACGAAGTAAGCCTAATAATTCTTCACTCGTATGCTCTCTTGGTTCTTTTTCAAAGGCAAATGGATTCTTAAAGATTCCTCGGCCAATCATGATCCCATCTACGCCATACTTTTCAGCGAGTTCCAAGCCAGTTTGACGATCCGGAATATCACCATTAATCGTAATGAGCGTCTGCGGTGCAATTTGATCTCGCAGAGCCATAATTTGCGGAATCATATCCCAATGAGCAGGAACTTTACTCATTTCTTTACGGGTCCGTAAATGAATCGATAAGTTCGCAATGTCTTGTTTTAGAAGATGAGTAATCCATGCTTCCATCTCTGCCATTTCTGTGTAACCAATCCGAGTTTTAACACTGACAGGTAGACCGCCTGCTTTCGCCGCAGCGATTAATTCAGCTGCTACCTCCGGACGTAAAATGAGGCCACTCCCTTTACCCCGTCCTGCCACATTTGGTACTGGACATCCCATGTTAATATCGACACCCTTAAAGCCTAATTGTGCTAACCCGATACTCATCTCACGGAAAAAGGTCGGATTATCACCCCAAATATGCCCCACAATCGGTTGTTCATCTTCCGTAAACGTCAAACGTCCCCGTAAACTATCTTTTCCTTCAGGATGGCAAAAGCTATCTGAATTGGCAAACTCGGTAAAGAAGACATCTGGTGCCCCCGCTTCCTTCACGACATGTCGAAAAACAACATCCGTCACATCTTCCATTGGCGCTAAAATAAAAAAGGGTTTTGGTAATTCTGCCCAAAAATTCGTCATGATTCTTTGTAATCTCCATTTCCTATCAATCTACTAAAAACATTCTTCATTATTATACTCAGAATCATCATAAGAAGCAAAACTTCTGTGCGGAATTGTCTTCCCATCATTCAAAACTCAAAGGGTTGCGTTTTAAAACTGCGCCAGCCATTCAAGGACAAGCTGACTGATGATTTCTTGTTGATTTTCATTTGGAATGGTTGCTTCGTCATCACCTTTTTGTGCGCCATAACTGCCAAAGCCTGCATGATTACCGCCTTCGATTACTTCATACGTTGTTTCAGCTGGTAAGTATTGTTTGCCTGACTCGTATGCTTCTTGATTTAACACGCCATCTTTTGACCCTGTAATCGATAAGACTGGGATATCAAGCTCACTTAACGCCCCTTTTTCATCCGGATAACTTGCCATAAAAATCATCCCAACAATCTTTTCTGGATTTGCTACGGCGTAACGACTTGCCATTACACCACCGAGTGAATGTCCGGCTAACACAAAAGATTGTTCGGGACGTTGCTCCTGAACTTCACTCGCGCGATTGCCGCCAAGGACTGCCAAATTCAGTGGAAAGTGCATGACGTAAACGTCGTGACCGGCATCCGCGATTTGTTGAGCCCATAGACTATAACTTTCAGGCTTCACAAAAGCGCCTGGATAAAAAATAATCCCCACCGCCTCAGGATTTCCACTATCGTAAAATGTTACATTTTTCTCTGTTTGTGCCTCTTGGCTAACTTGTTGCGCTTGTGGAGTTGCGCCGTATGTGAGCGTTTGGATGAAGAGATAACTTCCCCCCACTATAATGACACTTATCGCGAGTATCCATAACCCAATTTTTTTAAATGATCTTTTTTTACTTTTGTTTTCTTTTTCCATTTAGTTCACGCCTTTCTTTGAACGTTAGATTATTATTGTTTAATTAAATGATGTTCTTCGCTTCTTTCTACTTTTAACGGTATAATCAATGCACAAAGAAGAATCATAAGGAGGAAGCATTTGATGATTACAAATGATGATTTCAAGTATTTAGAGCGATGTGTCACATTAGCCGAAATGGCTCTCACAAAAGGGGATGCCCCTTTTGGCTCAGTCCTAGTTTCTGCGGAAGGTAACGTCTTATACGAAGGGCATAATCAAATCGCTTCAGGCGATCACACCCAACATCCAGAATTTGCGATTGCACGTTGGGCAGCCGAGCATTTATCTCCCGACGAACGCAAACAAGCGACCGTATATACCTCTGGTGAACATTGTCCGATGTGCGCAGCAGCCCATGGTTGGGTCGGTCTCGGAAGGATTGTTTACGCCAGTTCATCCAAACAGTTAACCCAGTGGCTTACCGCAATGAATATCGCCCCAGGCCCGGTAAAACCGCTCGCAATTGAAGACGTTCTACTAGACGCACATGTTGAAGGTCCAGTACCTGCGCTCGCCCAAAAAATTCAACAATTGCATCACGACTATTATACTTGCTCTTAACGGTCAAAAAAACGCTCGTTATCAAGAGCGTTTTTTTGACCGTTCTTTTACACAAGTTCTAGGGTTGAATAACTAAATGGTGATGGGCTTCCCAGTTAGCCGCATCTAACAACTGTCGATAGCTTTCGAGCAATGAAGAATCAGCTTTACGAGGTAAAGATTCTTGCAACCGGGCGAGTCGCGCTTCTTTTTGAAGTGGAGTGAGCTGACTGCCTCCCATAAAGTAAAAAACATACGCCTCCCCGACTTCTTTCATTAGCTGTGTATCCGCATCAATCGCATAGGAACGGAATAATTCGCGCGCCATCTCTTCTCCCAATTCCTGAGCTTTCAACCTGACGTACGCCGAATAATTTTTTAAATCCGGATTCGCAAGATGTTGGGTATCTAAATAAGGAAGAGGGTCAAACGACTCA
The DNA here is from genome assembly GCF_051713805.1 of Enterococcus sp. DIV1314a. NCBI lineage: Bacteria > Bacillati > Bacillota > Bacilli > Lactobacillales > Enterococcaceae > Enterococcus > Enterococcus sp. DIV1314a. The sequence continues at coordinate 2,242,604 of NZ_JBIOQP010000001.1, forward strand.
TTTTCGTAAATGATGGTATTTTCCTGCAATGTCAAATGGCCAATCGACGTTCCTACCGCACTAAACGATCCCGAACTAATTTCATAAAAATTGGACGGATCTACTTGTTGCAAAATGTTTTGCAAATGCGTGTGACCACTTAATGCGAGTGGCACCTCATACTGGTTTACTAAAGATAGAACGTCTGGTGCATTATTCAAAACAAAACCGTCCGTCATCTGTTCATGATGGGCCAACAGATTATGATGTAAAAAAAGGATAGGGGTCTTCCCCTTTTCTTTTGCATCCGCTAACCCCGCTTCTAACCAAGCCAATGTTTCTTCTGATAAACGTCCGTGACTGACCGGTTCTTTTTTCGAAAAACGATCCGCATAAATATTACTATCCAGTAAAAATAAGCGATACGCACCGGCATCTAAAGAATAACTCAAAGAATGCTTATCTGTCGCCTGACTAAGACGATAGCCGTCGGAAAATCCTCGCTGAAAATCTTGCGGACTAATTTGATGGGTCGTAATTTTATCCCCATTTTTAAATTCCCGCGCCCAGCCATTATAAATATCATGATTCCCGGGAATCGCCAAGATTAAAATACCAGCTTCTTGCAAAGGTTCCAATAGTTCAACCATCCGGTCCAGTCCTGCTTTTTCACCGTTTAGTGTCACATCCCCGGTAAAAATAATCCCCGTCGGTTTTTCGACTAACGCTTTTTGAACGAATGCGGTTAAAATGGTTTCCGTATAGCGAAGGTCATTGCCTAGTGCGGTCGCTTCAAATGCACGAAACGCAGCACTATCTTCAATAAAAGTATCCGGAAAAAAATGATTATCTGAAATAATCCAAAAATGGGGTTCATCCATTTGTAGAAGACGCTCTTTTTCTTGCGCCTCTTCTTGTTTCACATCAATTTGAATGAACGTTTGATCCGTCAACCAAAAGAAGCTGATGACACCACAAAAGAGTAGCGATAGCATTAAAAATCGTTTTCGAAACAAGCGAATTCCTCCTTTAAGCTTGGCCATCACCGAGACAAGTGCCTCAAACATTTTGTTGTGGCCTATCAAAAGCAATAACAAAATCACTACGACACATTTGTTAACCTACCCAAAACGGTGTTGCATTGGGAGTCGCATCGTAGCGATCTTTGTTCACGATTATTTTTTTACAATACATTCAATTTCAATATCTGCTTCTAACGGTAATGCTAGGACAGCAACACATGTTCTAGCAGGATAAGGTTCTGTAAACATTTGTTTGTAAACAGCATTCATCTCATCAAAATGGGCCATACTTGTTAAATAGACATTCACTTTTACCACTTGATCAAGCCCCACACCGGCCTTTTGCATCACCGATTGTAAATGCTCAAAACATTTCACTGCTTGGGTTTTGATATCGTATTTCTCCCCTTGGTAGTCTATGCCGTTATACGCCGTTTGACCTGAAAAATAAATCATATCGCCACTATCAATTGCATGCGAATACGGACCAGATGACGAGACAATCTCTCCTGTATATGCTTTTCTTGTCAAAAAAACGCCTCCTTTTTGATTTAAATCTTAGCATGAATCATAGAATTTCGCACTTTTTCAACCCATTTTTCTGATAAGAATGATAATAAATGATTATTTCGTTTTGCATGCCTTCCAAAAAGACGTTAAAAAAGGACTTTTAGAACAAGAAGCCTTCTAAAAGTCCAATCTTAATTGATGATTATTTAAAAATACCAAATGGTTTTCCTACTGGTAGGAATGTTTTCCCAAAATGGGTATTCAAGACAGCTGCACCGCATCCATAAAAAGACACAATGGCAATCGCTAATTCTGCGTATGCTGCCATTTGATGACTCGCATGTGTCATAATGCCAAATGAAGAAGCGGCTAATCCTAAGAATAAGAAATCAATTAATACAAATATCGTAAATAAGACCTTATGTGTTTCCATGGCACCAATTGTCATAAATAATGTGAAGATAAAATAACCTAAAAATGCCACGCCAAGTTGTTTGGGATCGACACTAGATGCTAACGCTGCACCAAATAGTCCTTTTTGAATTAACCACGTAAAGCCCATAGCAAACCAAAAAAAGCCATATGCGGCAAAAGCTGTCGCACCGAAAGTGTTATTGTGTTTAAAATCATAGGTCGCCGCCATTAATTGCGCAGACGCTCCTAAAAAGATTGCCCATGGTAATACCAACGAGACATCAGATGTGAATCCTAATTTTTGTGAGGACGCAACTAGTGTGACCATTGCCAGTCCAAATAATCCTAACGCAGAGGGATCAGCGACGATCACTTTTACTTTTGTTTCTTTCATATCTATCATACTCTCCTACTATTCAATCTATTTTTTACAAAGCGCTTGGAGAATCAATCATAGATCGTTCGTTCCTCTTGCTCGTTTTTTCTTCCAATCAACCATAAAAACGCGACTGGAATTACTTGTGATTCGTTATCCTTTTACGAAAATAAAAAGAAGTACAAAATACTAATCATCGGACTTATGGCAATCGCGAGATACGCGAAGGAAATCCAAGGTTGATACGTAATAAATAACCCCTTTAAACTTAAACGCCACGGATGCGGAATGATAACCCAACAAATAAGATCAAATAAGACACTATAAAGGATCCATAATCCTCCAATTCCCATCGCTTGCGTTAGCGTTGGGATCATCACCCACTGATTCATCATCATCACACCGACAAGTGGAAAAATAATGAGGTTATATAATGGATGAAAAGGCTTTGTTGTCTTAAAAGCCTCAAATGTCGTGGCGTTTTCTCGAAGTGCGCGTAGTCCCATCGTTGGATCAAAAGCTTGTTGTTTTCGCACTTTCCAGTTGAATAAAAAATGCAGTGACGCAAATACCGTGACCAGCAAATAAGCAATAAAATAGTATTTTATCGTTTCTGTGACTATCATTTGTTTCCTCTCCTTCTTGAGCTTGATTCTTCCTTTCAAACACCCATTAGCTATCATGCCTTTTATCTTCCGAAATCACAAGTAAAAGTGTCAAAAAATGAAGATTTCATGATAGAAATCTGAACACGTTGGATTCAAAAAGGAGGTGCTAACGATTCAAGCCCCCTCGTTGATTTTAGTGCACAGTTTTTCCCAAATGAGACTCTTAATCAGACGTGCTTTTATCAACAGGTTTATTGTTTGGCAAATGATATCACCTAATCGAGAGAAAATGCCTATAAAAAAACAAGCTAGATCCTCTGGAAATTGGAATCTAGCTTGTTTTTTAAGTTTGTTGAGAATTTTATCTGATTGTCTATTCAACTTCAATTGTCTTCATAACCTTCGCAGGAACACCACCGACAATGGTATTTTCTTCGACGTCTTTGCTGACGACTGCTCCAGCTGCAATAATCGCACCATCACCAATTCGAACGCCTGGTAAAACAGTCGCATTGGCACCAATCCAGACATTTTTACCAATCGAAATCGGCAGTGGATGGATCGTCCCACGTGTTTGTGGGTTCAATTCGTGATTCAACGTTGCAAGAACAACTTGATGACCAATCAATGTCCCATCACCAATTGTGATACCGCCTTGATCTTGAAAACGACAACCTGAATTAATGAAAACATTTTTCCCGATATGAAGATTTTTGCCGCAATCGGTATAAAAAGGTGGAAATAGGTTGAATGTCTCATCGACTGGTTTTGCGGTTAGTTGTGCGATGATGACTCGAATTTCTTCAGGAGTATGATACGTATTATTTAATGCCATCGTCAATTTTAAGGCTTCTTGTGATAGTTGTAACATCATTTGATGTTCCGCAGAACCCGCCTCAACCGACTCCCCTTCATTTAAATGATGCAAGAATTGATCAAGTTCCATTATTTTCACCTCTTATTGATTCATACTTTCAATTAAAACGCTCATAATGTCCTCTTTGGTTAAGACTTTGTAGCCACCCTTTGTGATAAATGAACCCGCTACAATTCCTTCTAACATGTCTGGTGTAGCAGCTAGTTCCTTAATATTTAAGACTAAACCAAGCGTTCTCATATAATGCTCCATTTCGGATAACCCTTCAAGCGCAACTTGTTCATCCGTCTTGCCTTCCGGATTAACCCCCCAGACATTGATCGCGTAACGTTTGAATTTTGCGAGTCCTGCTGGCAAAATTAAGCGATAATATGGTAGCGAAATCGCCGATAACGTCATCCCGTGAGTAGCATCGGTATAGGCCCCGATTGATTGTCCAATCATATGAACCATCCAGTCAGTTGATTTTCCTTTTGCGACTAATGTATTGAGGGCCCAAGTCGCCGTCCACATGATGTTACTACGCGCTTCATAATCAGTTGGATTTTCAAGTGCGATTTTTGAACTGTGAATCAACGATTTTAATAACCCTTCCATAATATAATCTGAAGTATTATCATCTTCATTACTAAAATATTGCTCCAAGATATGTGACATAATATCAAAGAAACCTGCCACCATTTGCTGTTTTGGTACCGTGTACGTTAAGACTGGATTCAAAATCGAGAATTTCGGAAAGACATCCTCTCCGAATACGCGGCCAATTTTTTGAGTCGTTGTCGTATTCGTAATGACAGAACCGCCATTCATTTCTGAACCTGTTCCAACCATCGTTAACACACAGCCCAGCGGAATAATCGGATTATCAACCGCTTCTTTCCGAATAAAATACTTCTCCCAAGGATCTTCTTCACAGAAAGCTGAAGCTGATACTGCTTTAGCATAATCACACACAGAGCCCCCGCCTACAGCCAAAATAAAATCGACATCATTATCTTTCGCAATCTGACAACCTTCCGTTAACTTTTCGACTGTCGGATTCGGCATCACTCCGGCATCTTCGAATACTTGCTTGCCATTTTCTGCTAAAATTTGCATGATTTCGTCATATAATCCGGTTTGTTTAATTGAACCGCCGCCATAAACAAGTAAGACCTTATCTCCATACTTCGGAAGTTCTTCGTTCAAAAAGGACAACGACTCTTCTCCAAAATATAATTTTGTTGGATTTGAATAACTAAAATTCCCTAACATCGTTTTCTTTCCCTTCTATTTTTCCATAATATTTGGCGCCACTTAAGCAAAAACAGAATTCTTTGTTGTATTGACGCGTTTGTTTTACTATGATACCATTCTAATACCTAAACCTGACTTTAGGTAAAGCCTTTTGTTTCTAAAAATATTTTGAGGTGAACTGATGAAAACAATTGGACAAATCGCAGAATTATTTAATCTGCCAATATCAACCCTACGTTATTACGATAAAGAAGGACTCTTTCCAGACCTGCAGCGAAAAGCCGGAATTCGTCATTTTGGCGAGCCAGAAATCGAGGCGTTACGAGTGATTGAATGCTTAAAAAAATCCGGAATGGAAATTAAAGATATCAAACGCTTTATGGAATGGTGCAAACTAGGAAGCCAAACCTACCCACAACGCAAAGCTCTATTTGACCAGCAAGAAATAGCCGTCAAAACCGAAATAGATCGCTTAGAGCAAGCGTTGGCGATGATTAAATTTAAACAGTGGTACTATGAACAAGCCTTACGAGATGGGCATGAAGAGCGATTTGCGACCGTTATTCCGCAAGATTTACCAGCAGAAATAAAATCATACTACGCACTCTCCCATCCTGAATGAGGAGATAGATTCGTCACACTTTACAAAAAAATCCAGCCATCTTTGGTTGGATTTTTTTTGCTATTTAAATACGATTGTCGAAACTACTCAAACGTTTGGTTTCAACCATTAAAGCGTTTGTTCTTTTTTGTATCCAAAAAACCAAGTAAGAATAAAAGCAATACTAAATGAAACAAGATTAACCAAAATATATAATGGTAATTGCTCATTTAAATAAAGCAATGCCCCAGGAATACCGGTTAATGCCATCCCAGTTGCTCTAAGGTCAAGAATTGATGCTAAAAATCCGCCAATCCCCCCACCTATCATCGCCATAATGAATGGTTTTACTAAACGTAACGTGACACCAAACACTGCAGGCTCGGTAATCCCTAATGATGCAGAAAAAGCAGATGGAAAAGCAATTTGTTTCATTTTAGGAGAAATTGTTTTCATAGATACTGCTAAAACAGCTCCTGCTTGCGCCATATTTCCACACGTTCCAATAGGATTTAAATAGTTCCAACCGTCTTGGCCCAATTATCCATAGTTGCTGCCAAATGCACAAGCATCACCAATGGTAATTTTGAATGACCTTTTCCTATTTCACGGAAAGCAATATTCTTTCCTTCAATCGCAATCATTTGATTCGTCGTTTTTATGTATGTCATGTTCATAGCTCTTCAAAAGTGATGACCGTTTTCCCTCGTGAACGACCATTGGCAACCTTGTCTAATGCTTCATTGATTTGTTCAAAGGAATTGATGGAATCAATTGATGGTTTGATTTGAAGTTCTGACAATAAATCTGCAACCTCTTGGAGTTGCCGACCATTCGATTCTACAAAAATAAAGTCATAAGTGACACCGTATTTATCAGCCAATTGATCAAATTTACGTCCAGCAAGTCCAAATAGAAGCTGTTTCCATTTTGGCAGATTCATTCTTTTTGCAAAAGTACCGTTTGGCATCCGACGAAGCGAAACAAGTCGACCCCCTTTTTTAAGAATCCTCATTTGTTTCTCGGTCTCAGAACCCCCAAGCGTGTCAAGAACGTTATCCACTTGGCTCAATATTTCGGAATAGTCTTCCGTTTTGTAGTCAATAAATCGATCAGCGCCTAGTTCTAGAACGCGCTCTTTATTCGAAATACTACCATTGGTAATCACGGTTAGACCTCTTGCTTTTGCAATCGGGATGGCCATCGCACCAACACCGCCCTTACCACCTGAAATGAAAAGTGTTTCCCCACTTTTCGCACCCATCAGTTCTAGCGATTGAATGATCGTCAACGCAGTTAAGGGAACTGCCGCAGCTTCAATGTTAGACAAGTAGGATGGGACTTGTGCGAGTGCTGCACTATCAACAGAAACATATTCGGCAAAAGCGCCAATGCGATTCAAAGAAAGACGGGCAAAAACACGATCTCCTTTTTTAAATTTATGCACTTGGCTTCCCACACGTTCAACAATCCCAACAACTTCATTTCCAGCGATAAGAGGAAGTTTATACGGTGTAATGAGTTTCACCTCACCACGCGAAATCATGTTATCGAGTGGATTCACGCCTGCACCTACCACCTTTAATAAAACATCATTTTCTGTAACCTCTGGAATCGGCGCCTCTGCTAAATTCAATCGAATAGAATCTTTATTGTACTTTTTGAGTTGTGCAATTTTCATGATTCATTCTCCTCATGATTATTTTGATTTCCTTTTATTAGCTTCTTCATACAAACGATCTATCACATTTTGTAATGTTTGACTCGCTAATACAGTTGTTAGATGAATTTCAACTTCTAAAAAAACTGGTGATAATGCACCTTCGATATGCTGACCAACGGGACATTGCTCATTACTATTTTGATGAATTTGAAAAAGTTCTACGCGTTCCACTTCCTGAGTCGCATAGTAAATATCTAATAAACTGATATCTTCTGGCCTTTGATTTAACTGATAACCACTTTTACCTTGATGAGCAGTAACAATTTCTTTTTTCTTTAAATAACCAATAATTTTTCTGATATAGCTGGCATTTGTACCTACACTAGTTGCTAACGCTTGAGAATTCAAACGTTCGTCACTTTCTGAAATCATCACTAAAATATGGAGTGCCACCGCAAATTTTATATCCATCCTATTTCCTTTCTTACTTAATCAACAACAAATTCATTGCTGACTCTGTAGTTGAATGATTATTCACCAAACTTGTATCCGTTGGTGATACAAGTTTAACAAAAATAAAATGAACTTTCAATAGGAAAAAACTAAGGTACTTATCTAAATTTCAAAAAAATAAACACCTACTCCATAAAAATGAGTAGATGTTTCGTAATTTATTCTTCATTGATATTTGTTATAGGACAAGTCGCTTTTTATCTGACTTAAAAGAGTTTCAATTGCCAGCTCGCGTCATTTGTTTGTTCATAAAAACATTCACTTAAGTCTTCTTTTTCAAAAACGGCAATCATTTCTGCAAAATCGTCGGCTAAAGGCAATTGCAATAATTCATGCCGATTAATCCAGTAAACCTCTCCTTCTGCAGAAGATTGTAATGTCCCACTAAAATGATTCGTTTTATACAACATGACCACATAACGAGCACCTTGTTTGTCTTGGAATTGTTTAACGCCACACAGTTGAGGAGATTGAATCGTCAAACCCGTCTCCTCTTTGACTTCGCGGATCACAGAGGAGACGAACGATTCTCCTTTTTCAACATGCCCGCCAGGAAACGTGATTCCTGGCCAATCTTGGTTTTTTCGATCTTGTACGAGAATTTGACCTTGCTCATTATAAACCATACACATATTCGTAAATACTGCTGCTTCACTTCTAGCCATTCGCTCTCTCCTAACAACCAATTTTCTTTATTTAGTATACCAATTTTGTAGGTTGAATACGAGAACGAATCCGATTGTGTCCGACGAATTTGATTAGCATCATAAATACTCTCTTTTAGTCTGTAACACGCATTATTGACTACGTACTAAGAATGCCTCCTAGTATTTGGCCCACAATCATCCAACTTTTCAATCCTTGGAACAGGAAAGGTTAGCATAAAAGGATCGACATGTACGACTGCCAACGGTTTTTTAAAAGAGACATCTGGGAAAAAATCAGAATCAACGCTTAATTTTTTCACTTTTGCCAAGCGGCCTGCCCCTTTTCCTGAAAAACTTGTATAGAACTCTTTTTCCTTTTCACGTTGGACGAGATGAAATGGGAGGAACTTCGTACTAACGGGAAATGGTATTACGCCAGAGCGAAGTACGACGTCCAAGATTCGTGTCTCTCCTGCCATCACAATAATCCGTTCCTCCCGTTCATTGAGTCGCTTAAACTCAAACGTCGCCCGCTCTTTAGGAATACCCCAATTTTTACGACCATTTACAATACTTGCCTCAGACGAAACATAGATTTTACTAATCGTTTGCCATTTTTTCCCTTTGTAATCAAATTTTCCTGGGATAAAAAGAAGTTCACTATAGGGACCGACATTGGAATCAGCGTAGTTCACGAGCATCATACTGCCAAAGCCGCCAGTATACCGCCCCTTTAAAAAATCGGGTACCATCCCTTGGGTCATGACAAATTCTTTTGTTAAGGGATAGAGGAAAATATACCCTTTTCCGCTCATTTGCCACGGCGCGGGAGAAAAAAATTCTTTTTTTATCAAATTGGTTCACCCCTTTTGGTTCACTAATTGCGACTCGCGCACCATTTTTTCAATCAATGTGATAGCATCATCCACACCCTGTTCTTTTGCAATAATCTGACGGATAGCCTGTGCTTGTTGTTTGACTTTTGGATTATTAAATTCGTTTAAGCGCTGCACAAGTCTTTCTTTTGTCAGTTGCTTTTCAGTAAGTAGTTCTAACGCGTAGCCTAAACGAGCCAGTCGATGGGCCCAAAATGGCTGATCAACCGCAAACGGAATGATTAGTTGTGGTCGGCCACTCTTTAATGCTGCCGCCATTGTCCCGACACCCCCATGATGAATGATGCCTTTTGCCAATGGAAATAACAAATGATGCGGCACTGCTTGGAGGATGAGTTGGTCTTCCTTTGATTCAAATGAGAGGCCGCTATTCCCAATCACGATAATCGCACGATCTCCTGTTTCACGTAAAGCTTCCGTTACGATTGCTTGGAATCTAGCAGGTGACTTAACAGGCATGCTGCTAAAAGTCAAAACAACGGGTGCGGGTCCGGCCTGAATAAAGGCTGCTACTCGTGCTTCTAGCGCTTCACCTTCGTTCTTCAAATAAAAAAAACCAGGTAATGATACTTTATTTTCCCAACTTTTCACTTCAGGAAATAACGCCTTACTCACCGGATAAATAATCGGTATTTCTTTGCCATCAATTTCAAAGGCATAGACGCCACTTTTTCTCTTCGGTAGCCCTAAAGTTTTTTCTCGAAAATCATTTACTTCTTTGATGCTCGCACTTTCAGCTTTACCCATTAACATGTAAGTCAACTTGTTCAATGTTTTCCCAAAGTTCTTGTGTGAATGAATCGCCAAGTTCGGAAATTCCTCAATGGGATACGTTATGGGAATAGGTGGGATGCTAACACAAGGAATGCCTAACGCTTTAGCAATATCCGGTGTCCCAAAAGCTTTTTTATATTTAACGAACAACCTGAACTAATTGAATGATCACTCCATCAAATGATGCTCACTAACTAAAATCCTTCCCTGATACTTTTTTGATTAACCGACAAAAGTCATGCCATTCGTCTGGAAATTTATTACTACCAGACTTTTGAATGTTCTGACCGTTTCTTCTGATTTCTAACCCCCACTGAGTCCCATCACAAACGTCAGGTTCGATATACCTAGACTTCCAATCTAATACATTCATTCTTTTCAATTCAGCAATGAAATTATCAAGCGTCTTCTGTCGGATTATCTTTTCATAATACTCTTCATCACTAGCAAATGAAGGACTCCATCTGAGCTTCCGGCTTTCAAAGTCTATCTCCACCTCGTAATAGCCGTCAAAATAACCACCCACGTATGCTGTCACTCCGATTATCCCATCATAGGCTTTATCAATAGCTGTCTGTCTATTCCATTTAGTTTCGCAATCTTTGCAGTAGTATTCCGGGTCTGAATCCCTGATGTAACCACCGCCAAGCATTCTTTTCCCTTCCTCAACCATCAATAACACATTGGGAGTGGGCAACCCATAGAATATTTTGATGACATTTAACGAGCTGCACCTAGGACACTGATTGTATTTAATTGCCACAAAATCACCCTCCGAACGATTTTTTAGAATTGATAGTCATTCACTATATCTATTGCTGTTTATAGCTTATTAATCGGTACAAAAATCACGCTTTCACTATTGATACGACACACGCTATCTTTTCCCATCTTCAAAAAATTCAAAACGTCCTTTACCATTTCGCTTTATTTCATACATTCTAGAATCTGCATGTCTTAATAATGTTTCACTATTCGTACCATTATCAGGGTAGATTGCAATCCCAATCGAAGAATTAATGTAGCATTCATGCTCCCCTATAGGCATCACTTCTTGTAATGTCTTATGGATTTGTTGGACTATATTGTGGATCAATTTCTTATCTTCAATATCTCTAAGAAGGACTGAATATTCTTCGCCACCCATTCTTGCAGCTGTATCTGATTGTCGAATCGATTGCTGGATTCTTTGGCTGACAGTGACTAAAACCTCATCACCTGCTTCATGACCATACTTATCATTGATATCTTTAAAGCCATCTAAATCAAGAAAAAGAAGTGCAAATGGCTTATGATTTCTGCTACTTTCAACAATCAGGCTCTCTAATCGTTTGAAAAATAGTCTTCTATTCGGAAGTCCCGTTAACTGATCGTAGTTCGCTTGCTTTTTCAATTCTATTTTTAATTGTTTCCGCTCCGTAATATCTGTTGCTGAACCTACAATATGAGTGACGTTATCATTTTTGAGAATAGGTGTTAAAGTCGTTAACCAAATACGTGTTGCACTAGGTAGGGTTAATTCTTCTTCATAAATAACACTTTTCCTAGCCAACACAAATTGTTGATAGTTTTCAGAAACAATCTCTCCCATCTCTTTGCCAAGTAGTTCTTGCGGAGATTTATCCATTATTTGTTCAAGAAGAATACCGGTCTTATTTTGATCCGCAAGATTATTTCGAACATAGCGGAATTCGCCATTATCTAGGACTTTTATTAGAAACATCGAATCGTGCATCCCATTAAATACCTTTTCATATTCTTTCGTTAATCTTGAAAGTTTTTTTCTGTTTCTTTTAAATCTGTAATATCCGTGTGCGCTCCCAACATGCGTATAACTTTTCCATTTGTATCTCTTATTGCTAAGCCTCTACATCTGATCCAAATCGTAGAACCATTTTTATGTTTGTATCGTACAATTTGATCATATGGATGATGAGGGTCCGCACAATGTTTTTCGAAATTCGCTATGGCTAAATTCAAGTCTTCCTGAAAAATAAGATCTTGCCATTCCCTTGCCAAATGCTTTTTCTCCTCGGGATTATAACCAAGTGTTTCCCAAAATTTAGGGCTCATCCATTCCATTTCAGGATTTTCTATATCCCAATACCAAATGCCATCTAAAGAACCTGATTGTATAAATTCAAAAATACTCGTATCGTTGTTGATTAACGTGTACAACTCATTTTTCAAATAGATGCCATCCATAAACAATCCATTCCTCTACTGCTTTCACCTATACAGCATCCCTCGGTGTTCCTTATTGATAGAAATTCCAAAACGGAGGAAAAACCATTGTGATGCCGTCGCTCTTTCTCTAATTGTAGCATTTTATCTCTTCTTTTAGTTCAGTTTCAAGTTCTACTTGATTCATTGAAAATGAACTCATCACAATTACAAATTTATCGTTAGTTGATCATTTTACTTGCCAAGTATGTTGTTCCCTAGAATTCAAGCTTTTTTACGTCAAGAATAAAAAGTAACTTTTGGAATACCCAGTGTTGATCTTAACTGGCGAATTCCCATACTTTATAGGTAATAACCTATTTTTTAGGAATGTCGCTTTCAGTTACGTAGAGTATCGTTCATTCATCTTATTATTTATGGTAACACACACGTCGTATCATCTTCATTATAGTTTAGTGTTCTATATCTACTATAGGAGATTTGACAAACAACCTATTTTAATAAACTTGTGTAATTTATTTGTACTGCGAAGAGTTCACTCAAATACTGTATTCTACATCCGGATTTTATCCAACCTCACAAGTAAAACGCGGTCCTTCTTGCCCTATTTCGCCATTAGAGACAAACCCTACATTTGCTATTACTTTTTGTGAGGCGATATTCTCTGGTTCTGTTTCTGCTTCAACTCGGGTAACACTTGGTTGTGAGACTGCCCAATGAACTAATGCATTAACTGCTTCTGTAGTGTATCCTTTCCCCTCATATAGTGGCTGAATACCATATCCTATCTCAACAACTCCATCGTTTGTGATGCCCTTAAAGCACAAACCACCAATTATTTCGTCACTTCCATCTGCTAACTTCATGAATCACACTGCATACCACATACGCTGAAATGGATGAACTTGACAGCCTTCAAGCATTTCAGTATACGCTTGTTTCATTTCTTCAACAGTTTCCTCTAAAATCAATTTCTGCATCTCTTCATCAGTCGCTATTGAAAGGTTCAACCTTTTCATTTTTACCATTTAATATTAATCCTTTATGTTTAATCTGTTAAACCTCATTTAGCGATATAACATCTAATTATTTCTTCCATTTTCAATATTATTAACGCTACTTGAGTATCAAATTATCTTTTCAAATTGCTCTCAACGTCATGTTTCAAAGCTTCAAAATCAACAAAGTGTCCTAGACGACAGAAATCACAATCGTCTTTTTGACATCCTTGAGTGAAGTCCGCAGCTTTCATTTGGTGATAAGCATCATAAATTTGATTTTTAACAACCTGGATATCTTCCTCCGTTATAGCAATAGTATGCATAGAATAGCCAGTATCAGAATTCTCATCATCTAGGAAAATATACTGAGTCTCAACTTTCTTATTGGTTGTACCGATTTCTGAGGATGCATTTACTAAAAGATTATAAAACGCAGCTTGACGCCAGTAATCCCCACCAAACTGGAGCGCTTCAACACCGCGCTGGGTAGAACCCGTCTTGTAGTCTACGACACGGATTACATCACCATCAAACTCTAGTTTATCAATAATCCCCTTGATAGGATACTTCCCTTCTAACTTGACATAGATTTCTTTTTCGAGATTAATATCATCTACTTTAATGCTGTCAGGAATATAATTTGTAAAAAGGTTTTTAAGTAAACGATAGCCGTATTTCTTTAAATCTTCTACTGGTAATGTATCAATAATTTCAGTTTCATGTAACTTTAGTCTTTCATCAAAAATTTTCAAAGCACCTTCAAAATCAAGACTATCTCGATAAATCTTATACATCGTTTCATGAATCACAGTACCATACACTGCACCTGTAGGAGTATGATTCGTTTTTTCTTTAGTCGCATGTTCTTTCTTACTGCCTACCAGAGTCGCTACAGTGGTAAGTTGTAATACGTCGTCAAAATAGAAACTCTTCGGACAGTTTATAAAAATGTCAAACAAACAATCTCTTCTGGTTTTGCATCATAGTTGGTTAAAATATTTGCTACACGATGAGAAAGAATTTGAGTCTTTCCAGTTCCAGGACCAGCAACGACCATGACCGGTCCCTTAACAGTATCTACCGCTTGCTTCTGTTTTTCATTTAGCTTTGCATGATGTTCTTCATACACTTTAAAAAAATCCGTTTTATTCATATAACGGCTCCCTCTAAATCTTATTGTTAATATTTTAACATAGAATAGATTTATATTTCTTGGTTATCAGTGAATCATTTTTATATATTGAGTATTAAAGGAAAATATATGGAATAACAATCGAGTGAAGTTGATTCAAAACGCTCTTTAAAAAAACAAGTATTCAAAAATGAGTTGACTCATTCCAGAATACTTGTTTTTTTAGGTTCTATACTTTCTAGTGTTGGTAGAAATTTACCAGCCCTATTTTTATACATCTCGAGTCCATCAATCTGATATGTCGATGATCATTATTTTCTTGTTAACAGACACACTACTTCTACGTGTTTTCAGATGAGTGGATAGCTGTCAAAAATTAGTCACTTGAACATTATTGTCTTTGAGAGAACATATCCATTATTATATCAACTATGATGGCAGGGAGGAGCTTTTGTTATTCTTCAATATTTCCTCCACGTGGGTATGGATTCTTATCTTTCCATTTAACACTACCATCTTTATAATGATAACGTTGCCCATGTCCCCTCACTATATGTTCATCCGGAGAAGAACGCTCTGAGGATTCTGTAGTGTGCTGATCTGCAGGGTAATCCTCATATGAATTTTCATGCTCAGCGCGGTTACCGTCTGACCATCCGTATTCTGTATTTGACGACCCGCTCCTTGATGATTCTTTGACAGCAGCTACAACCACAAATAATCCAACGCCCTTTATTGCTTTCATTGCGTTCGGATATTTATCTTGGAATTCTATAATTGTTTTACTTATGGTTTTGAGGCCGCTCTTCAATTTCGGTACAAATCCCTGTTTCGTTATGTCTTCTTTGTTATTGGGAGGTACGGTCTCGTGTAGAGATTCATATTTTTTATTTGACTCTGCCTTTTTCTGAACTCCACTTACAGACTCTTGATTAAATCCTTTGTCGATTTCTGGTTTAATTTGTGTTTTGTATACAGGATCGGCTAATTGTATTATTTCACATTGGATAAATTCTCCATACCCAAAGTCAGTTTTTTCTTTTGTAACAGTATTAAAATACCAATTAGTCGGATTTCTCCAATCCCCATCGTGGGCCTCTAAATGTTCTGCTCTTGTTAGGAACTGAATATTTCCAGGGTCTCCTTGATATTCTGGATATTTTTCCACACTTTTCATATGCTGTCCTTGAAAAGCTTTGCCATTCTCATCATAGGCTTTACCTTTATCAAGAATATCTTTCTGTTGTTGGGATGTCCATTCTCTTGTTCCTTTTCCTTCTTGGACAAGTTCCAGTTCCTTATTCCAAGCTACATGTATCGCCTTGTTAGATTCTACTGTTCTTCTCGACATATAATCAACCACCTATGCCAAGCAAATCATGCAGATGTTTAAGAAAAGCTATAAAATCATCATAAATTTCATCGTCTTCTATCCTTCCAGATTCTTGATTGTATATAGCTATTTCTTCAATATCCTTTGCGCAGATGATTGGGTCACCTGATGCTAAAGCCCCAATAACGATATAGTCATCGTTTGGTCGTGATTTATCATTTACATTAATCACTGGCTTGTGTTCTATTCCATATAATTGAATACCTGCTGGCAAAAAGAACTCACCACCATCGGAAAGAAGCAGCCATTCTTTGTATTTGGATGGAAGAACGACATTATTTTTTTTTTCAAAGGTTGTGATTTTTTCTTCTGTAGTCGCCTCATGAAAAACCATTTTACCCTGTGTATTTAATTCATCAATAATTAGCTTTAATTCTCCAGAAACCATAGTTTTCCTCCTTCACTCGTTATCCGTCTTAATTTCATCACCGTCAGGTAAAATAAAAGCCTGCACAAACTTGACACCAAGCACGTAGGCACATTCACCTTCATCGAAATAAATTGTTGAAATTCTTTCTTCTAGATTTTCATTTTCCATTGAACGTTTACTTTTTATTGGAGATAGCCATCGATAATAGGACGCACGATTCACTTTTAAAACTCGACAGTGTATGGCAATACTGTGATTTTTAAAAGTGCTTTGATCACGGATAAATTCATAGAGGGAGCTTATTTCCGCGCGAACAGCCCCAACTCTTTTTTTAATATTTCTACTTCTTCTTCCAACTCTTTAATCCGCTTCAAATCAGCATTTGACTGTTCTGGCGTCATTTTGGAAATCGGATGTGGTGTGGTTGCTAGTATCCATTTGTGAATCGTAGAATAACCGACGCCGTATTCGTTAGATAGTTCTCTAACCGTTTTAATTCCTTTTTGGTGGAGCTCAAGAATATTTTGTTTGAACTTATCTGTATATCATTTAGACATACGACAACAACCTTTCTTCTTAGTGTATTTTACACTCTCACAAAAGTTGTCTCAAGTTTTATACTAGCATCAACTTTTCAATGAATACAATATTTCCGTTGTTATCGACCGCGGTCAAGTCACTTCTTCCGTTCTTTTCATTTCTGACTTGTCTACCGACAATAAGCGTAGACTCTTCTTCATCGCAAATCATATCCATACTGTTTCTTAATATTTCTTCAATGTCATTCTAAGTCATATTCAATTCTGAAAAGGTAACCAGTTCAATCCTAACAGCTTTTTTCCCTTTGATACTTTACATATCTACACCTCCAACATATCCTAATCCATCGCTTTCACTTTACTCTCAATAAAGTTAATTTCATTTTGGTCCAGGCCATATTTTTTGTATAGCTGTTGGTCGATTTCTGGAATTGATTTTGTCCAATCAATATCAGAATTCGCCGTGAAATTCTGAATTGGAATATAAGCCCATTTTAACGGCGGATTATCTTGTGTAATTTTTAGGATACTCAATAGTGCCCTTACCAACTTAGTTTTAATATACTTCAACAAATTTTGTGCCTCTTCTTCAGTATTAAAGGCCCCTATACTGATAAAAGTCGGAGTTGCGGATGAGTATGGTCCGCCAATAACAGGCGTACTCAATGACTCACCAAAGATGCCACTTCCATTCGCCTTTGGAACAAACACTTTCCACTTTTCAAGATTATTCTTTTCTGGATATCTTGGATCCATATATATTTTTTTAATCCATCGCAATGTTCTTTTGTTATTATATAACCCTAAAATTTCCCAAAATTGTTCTGGTTTTTCAGGTTTTTTATCCTCAAAAACGTAATCAAGGGAATCAAATGTAGACGATTTCAACTCATATTCTTCATTTGTTCCTAACTTTAAAACCTCTGGATGTTTTCTTTGAATTTGTTCTAATCGTTTTTGTGGTGATTCAGGATAGTCCGACAAAAATACATTATTAAATTTCAAATCAGAACGGCCACCATACATTATTTTCGGCAAATTATTTTCAGATACCGAATTGAATCTTTGAGAAATTTTACGGAGAGTTTCGTCTGGCACAAAGTTTTTTATTGCATCAAATTCTTTATCGCTATTTCTATAAATTACCACGACACCACCTTTGATATCTGTATTAGGAAATACTTCATTTGATTTTTGATTGTAATACTCCACTTTCAGATGCTTATCATTTAACATCTTTTGATTCCATACCTTAGGGGTTAAACCTGCGTTAAACAAAAATCGTGCGGGAGAAATTAGACAATATTTGTCTGAAATGGATTCTGCTAGATCATAAAAATGATTGTATATAGCATCTTGTTTATTATTCACTGTCGATAATTCTTGATAGGGTGGGTTACCTACAACATAGTCAAATTTCATTTGTTATTACCTCCAAACAATTCATCACATTTAGATTCAAAATCACCTTCACCAAGAGCAAAAGGCGTTGTATCAAGATATACTACATGGGAATCATCAATATTCTTCGCATTTTCATCGAATCCAAAGATGAAATTTCTTGCGATGCTATAAATGATTTCACTTGGTGCAAATCCATAGACTTGGTTTTCAAGAATGTGCTTCAAACGAGAATCTTTATCAGGAATTTGATCTTCTAAGCCTACATACAAACGTTTCACGATTTCTGTTAAATATAAACCTGATTTGATGTATAAATCAACAAATGTCTTATCTGGGTTCCTGAAATCTTCCGGACTTTCTTCCTGCAACTTATCCACCATCATCTTTACTACTCTTTTTGGTGTAAAGATTTGGTTGGTCTGTTGCGGTGGGATGTAGTCGAAAATATCATTTTCTTGACTTTCATCAAAGTAGTTAGCCAACTCTTGACGTTTACGCAAAAACTCTTGACATGACTCATCAAATACAATTGAATCAAAGAAATTATACGTATCACGCAAAGTACGGAATTGATCTAAGGTGATGCCGGTCACTTCTTTGAAAACTGAATCCGTGATGGTCGTGTCAAAGTTAGCAAGTGTTGTTGTAGGCTCACCATAAGCCATCAAGAATGATGGAATTGTACGAGAAAAACCACGCAAGCGCGCACGTACATCATCTTCAACTGTATTTTTCTTCTTCTCTTCCGCTTTTTGAAGTACTGTTTCAGTTGCTTTTTGCATCAATTCCTTAGACTTAGTTTCAACAGTCGCAACAACTTCTTTCTTGAAGGTTTCTTCGATTTCTTGTTTCTTAGCTTCGTAAGTTACTTTTGCTTCTACCACCTTGATTGGGTCATTATGCGATTCAGCAATCACTGACTTGTATTCCACTTCAGCTTCATTATGTTTGATTTCAGCTTGCCTTTGAACAGTTTCAACCTCGCGTGCGATTACATTAGCACTTTGTTGCACAACTTGTTCTGCTGCTTTAGTCGTTAAACCGTTCTCTCTTGCCAGTTCTTTCACAGCATCTTGTGTGCTTTGTTTGAAACTAGTTGCAACCACATTTGATAAATTGTTAGTAGCGTCATCTGCTGCATTTTCAACGGTCTGTTTGATATCTGCATAGACTTTTTCACCAAAATGAGCTTCTGTTGTCGCTACTATAATATCTTGTTCAACAGTTACTTCTCCATTATCATCAACTTTTACATCTTTGGTATCAATCGGATCGTCCGTCTTACGTGGTACAGTTTTACCTTGATCAACAGGATATAATTGTTCAAGGATTTCACGCGCTCCAGCTGACGCGAATATTCCTGAAATGTTTTGGAAAAGCAAGTTAGACATGAATCCACGACGAACAACCTCTTGTGCCTTAATTGCCTTTGGAATAGTTAGGACTTGATTCACATCAAGTTCGACCATTTTCCCTTCATTATCTTCTGCAATGACTGGGAAAAAATTCAACAAGGTTCTAATATTGTCTCTACGGTCATCGGTTGTCCCACCACCGTTTGTTGTCTTACGCGATAGGTTATTTGCAAACTCATCATAAATAATAAGTGTACGTTCCGGCGCAAAGTCGAAAACATAGGCATTTTCTTTTTGTTGCATTTCACCATTTACTTCGTACTCCCATGGATTTTGAGCCCGAAATGCGGCTTGCATATACAGACTTGGTGATTTCATATTTGATAGCATGAGTACTGCTGTCCACTCTGGAACAGTCACACCAGTTGTTAATTGACCAACAGACAACGTTATAGTACGGTCATTTTTTGCAATTGCGTCTCTAACACGATCTAGTGACTTTTGATTGATGATTTGGTCATCAGTTGTTCTACCATCACCTGCAGCAATAATGATTTCGTAGCAATCAAAAACGGGATGATTCTTAAGTAATTTCTCAAGAGCCTTCGCGCTAGCTACGCGATTTAATAACCAAAATGTGTGTTTTAATTCAGCGCGTAGTTCTTTTGTAGAAAACGGGTACTTCTCATTATGAGACAGAGAATCCAACCATTTCTTTATATCTGCTTCGTGGATAAACTTCCCTGCATCATTGGTTTCAAAAAATTCATTTAGATCAAAGGCATAGTCAATGTTCTCGCCGTCAATTTTTGCACCTTTATTTACTTCATCAGTGATCATTTGGCTCATCTGATAAGAAAACAAGCTTAAACGAGGTAGTTTTTCGTACGGATTATTTTCTTCAGACTCTATGGGCCAATCTGCTTTTGCCTCTTGTTCATCAGCATATGTCCAGTTATAAATTTGATCATCTGAAAACTTACCTGATGCAACTGCTTTAAATGGCGTCCCCGATAAATGTAGTGTGAAATTACGATTGATATTTTCAAACGCGATATCAGTTTTAAAAGTGTCAATCCCTTCATGAGATTCATCTATAACAAGCAAATCCCATTCTAAGTCTTTCACCCATTTCAGTTTGTCGTGGCTTCCGCCAAATGAAATCGCTCCTTTTAAATCTTGAAGCGAAATAAAGGCCAGCATTTTATTCTTGCCATCCTTCATCTGTGCATTAAACTCATCTCGATTCATTACTGAACGTTCTTTCAATGAATCGCTAGTAGAAACAAATGCATAGTCCGTTTGCCATGCAATGAATTTTTCAAAATCATCAAACCAGGAATTTGCAATAGCCGGTCGGTTAGTTACAATTAAAACTTTGTACGCATCAATTTTTCTTGCAAAATCATACGTTGTGAGGGTTTTACCAAATCTTGGTTTAGCATTCCACAAGAATTCACCACCTCGATGACTTTTTGCATAATCGAGAGTCATATTAACAGCATCTTCTTGCTCGTTTCGCAAAGTATACTGTAATTCTTCCTTTACCTGATTTCTCTCATTATTACGAAAATCAGCAAAATCAGCATGAGATTTTTCTGGTGTCCCATTATAGAAAAACCACTCAGTATTAGGGCGCTGTTCAACATTTTTGTACCTACGCAAATAAGTATGCAGTTGTTTGTCCTTAAACCAATCATCAGAAGTAATGAACTTTGCTGGTTCAGACCACAACTTATCATAAGCTAAGCTAATAGCCGCCGTTTTTGTTTGCTCCTTAATACGTACATCAACATTTTTACGTTCAGTATAGCCGATTTTCACCCACCCATTATAGTCTTGGATAGTTGGCAATGTGTAAGCATAAATTTGCGGATAAATGATTTTAGTCGTTTTGATAACCGTATTATCACTCATATCTACCTAACTCCTTTATCAAAGAATTCCATTTTATTCGTTTTCCAGTTCATGATTTTCACGCGTTTTCCTGGCTTTATCCTCCATTGTTCCTCTGGCTCTTCATAATCAAAAAGCGACATTTGTACTTCAAGAATCTTTTCGCGTTTTTCCGTTAATGGGATGATATACTTCAAACCATCCATCTGAAAAAGATTGTAACTGATGATTTCCGCTATATCTGCAAACAAGCCATAAGTTGGTTCTTCAAGCCATTTTTGAAAATAATAATCTCGGTATGTGTAAAGAAGGTTTTCTCTAGCAAGTAAAAGTGAGTCACCACTCCACTCAAAACCATAACTTGATTTATACGCTTCAACCACTAAACGTTGCCATTCTGCTTTATCGTCAACTTCTGCATTGATACGTTTAAGTTTCCTATCGACAAAGCCAACCCGTTTAGTAAGTGGCACTAATTCACCGGTTTCCATATCATAGCGAGTCGCCATATAGGGTGCTTCACCAGCTGTAATCTCTAACCAAGTCCGCTTGACATACGTCTCCAAATCATCGTTTATATAATCTTTTTCAATCTCATCATTTTGTTTCTTCACAACCCAGATAGGTGTGAATACCTCTGCTTTTGATTTGGTTCGTTCTTTTTGCATCTCTTTAGATTTGAGAGCACGCGGTTTAATGATATTTCCCATTTGTCCTGTTACTAATTCAGGTAACATCTGAGCAGTTGCCGCATAAGATTTTGAGCCGAACTTCACATAATTTTCGTTTGCCCATATAATATTTTTTTTCTTCTTAGAAGTTGATGTCGTTCGATCAATTAACAAAATATCCAATATACCAGGCATTTGTTCACGTATTGTATTTTCAAGAATATCGGTCGAGCTAATTGAATCGATATTTCTATGTTTATTTTCTTCAATTGAATTAGTCATAGTGTCTCCTACAAACAAATAATTGCCTCCTCTCGCCATGGTTTAATCATCTCAACTACAGTCTTAATTATGATAGTAGATGGCCAAAATTCTCCACCAGCTTTTCCTTCAACGCTGGCAAACTATTCGCTTCTTTAGGAACCCAGATGATATTCTCTGCTTCGTATTCATCTCGATCTTCTTAAAAGCCAATGTTTCCTGTGTTTTCAGTCATTTATATTCCTCCAAATGGTTAATAGTTATGATCATCAAAGACTTCAAACATTTCACTTTCGAAGCCTGCTTGTTCGGGTTCGCTGTTTACCCAATCAGGTAAAACTTCGTAATAGTGAGCCAATGCTTCAACCGTTTTGTGCAGAACGGATTCTTGTTGTACTTTTTCAAGTAGTTCCACGATAAGTTTGTACGTTTCCAAGTATGGATTATTATCTACAATATCCATTGCCGTCTTAAACTTTGATACTAGTTTAGCCTTTTCGATCTCACGTTCGATGGCATTCATCTCTTCTTGATCGTAGATGGGAACTTCAACAAGATCATTGATCTCTCCGGAAGAAAACTGTTGTTCATACTTCTTGATGACAGGATTCAAATCTCTTTTCAATTTTTCTTTCTGAATTTCCAACTGCTCTATTTCACTAAGTTCTCGTCCAAAGTAGGTCTGATCAATCCCAAAAAGTTCTTCTAAAACTGGTAAATATTTCTTTGGAATATTCTGTCGTCCTTTGACCCACATGTTAATATTTTGTTTTTTAATGCCCAGTCTTTCTGCAAGTTCTATATGTTGAAGGTTATAGAGATTTAAAATATATTCTAATCCTATCAAGTTCTCACCTCCTAGTGAAGTACAATATATACTATCTAATATATATTGTACTTCACTTTATTGTCTCGGTCAATATTAGATGTAAATGTTTTCTTTTTTTTCAATGAAACAATCAACTCAATCTTACACTTTTCTATTCTTAAAAAAATTTGTTCCTCTCATTTCTCAGTGAATTCATTATAAAGTTATCTCGTTACTTCTGACAAAGCGATTTTTTCCATTGGTGAATAGAATACATCATCTTGCATTTCTGTACACAACAAAAAAACGCTAGCCAAAAATCGGCTACCGATTCTAAAAATGATTTTTTATACCTATCGAGTCCATCAACCCGACAGGAAAAATAATCGTTATGTTCTTGTTAACAGACACACTGCTTTCACGTATTTGGGGACGAGGGAATATAGCCATCAAATTGTTGTTTTTCATTTTCCATTTTTACTGAGTTCTCTTAGATATATCAACTTGATAGATTTTCGTTGCAATACTTATACTCAAGAGCATCGATTACTGTTTCAAAAATAAGCAAGTCAAAATCTTTCTTGGAAATTCCTATTGAAGACAAGAAATCCTTGTTTTTTTTGAAAGACTTCCATAATAGTATCTTATCTTTTTCATCAAGGCTTATCTTATGTAAGAGGTTAGAAAGCGAAATAATCAAAGGTTTCTGCTTATCAGCAATCTTTCTTTTGCTGAATGTAAAGTATTCCTTCAGATCGTCTTTATCATATTTTGGTTGTAATCCTGTTATCTGGTTAACCAACAATTGCGTAGAGGAATTCATCAGATTCACAAAAGAACCTAATTCATAATGCTTCGCCTCCGTCATTAAATTGTAGTCTAGACCAAATGTCCTTATTCTATTAATTGCACTATTTAGTTGTTTAGTTTCATCTTTAATGCGGCTTATACGCTCATTTATTTCTACAATAGCAAGTTCGTTTGATTTAACATCCCGTTTGCTGATGAGGGTGAAAACATCCTCAAGACGTTGCTTGTCGCTTTTTCCTTTCCATAGCACAAACCCGCTACTGACAAGTGCAACTCCAGCGATCGACCAACCAACTGGTCCGGTTAGAACCAGCAATGCATTTCCGGCAACCATTCCTCCACCGCTAGCAGCAATCGCTCCTCCGCCCAACCAAGCTAGTGCCGCGTTGGTAGCTGCTGCACCACTCAGTGTAGAGATAGCTGTTCCTGTTGAGGCAACACCGAACGTTGTCGCAATTCCCATTGCAGCGGTAGGCCCAAGAGCTGCTACTGCGACTCCAGCGCTTACACCAGCAGCGCCTTTCCTAGCATTTTTTGCTACAGTATTTTTATAATCTGATTCAATCTTTTCTGCTTGCTGTATCCAGTTCAGACGAATTTTTTTCAGCTTTTCATACTCTAACCGCTTCTCACTAGGAACATTTCTAATATCGTCAAATAGTTTTTGTATGGTGTTCAATTCATCATAAAGATGGCTTGTGTGTGTGCCCAGTTCATTTATTTTTTCATTTGTTTTTTTGATAGCCGATTCTGCCTGCTTTTGGGCAAATATTAACCTCGATTTTTTCTTGGTCATCTTCTATTACCTCCAAAAAATGAATCTATATCGGATTTTGTCTTGAGTATATTATTATCTGGTACCTTTCTAAGTTCTGCTAGCTGAACAGATTTCTGGAATGCCTGAACATACATATCACTTTTCTTAAAGTCATCAACAAAATTTACAAGTTCCTTATCATCATATAGCTCTGATAATAGTGAAAGTCCATTCAGATAGTTTTCCACGATGATTATTTCTTTTCTAGCAAACTGAGCTTCCGATTCCGCTTTTCTTATTACAAAAACCTGCTTTGTTTCGCCATACAGCGAAATTGTGAAACGACCTATCCCCACTATATTAAGGCGAAGGGAGAATTCAGTTATATTGAAGTTGCCTCCTCTGGTTCTAAATGATTTTATGGTTGTATCGCCAAGATCCATCATACAAAAAGTACCATGAGCTACGGTGAGCATTCTTTTTACGGTAGGCTCTGAAAACGGCTCACACGCTTGCCACATAGCGGATGCCGAACGTTCTTCTTTCTCTGTTTTTTTGTAATATTTCACCAATCGTCTTGTGGTATATAACAATCTGACAATGGTCTCATTGATAAAGACTGGAATGGCCTGAGTTGCTTGGAAGCGGATATCGTATCCTTGTTTGTAGATGCTCAGAGCTAGCTCATTGATTGTGTGGTCAAACTGTGAAACAGGAACATTCAATTTTCTCTTTATTGCTATAATATCATTCGTCCATGCCCAAAACGGTGACGGTATTCCCATACCTCGGTATTTACTGCCAGACGATCCAGATACATCGGAAATTAAATGTCCAAACCAATTAACAAACCCTGAAAATAATTTTGCTGGAACACTATTACCTTGAAGTTCAAATTTCCCATCAGCATTTTGTAAAGATATCAATTCTCCTCCAGAAATAAAGTGCGATTGATTTGTAAACTGATCTACTATCGAAATGAACAAACCAAGCAAAGTCGGATTATGTCCAAGTGATTTGAAATGATGATTTGTAGG
Source organism: Enterococcus sp. DIV1314a (assembly GCF_051713805.1). NCBI lineage: Bacteria > Bacillati > Bacillota > Bacilli > Lactobacillales > Enterococcaceae > Enterococcus > Enterococcus sp. DIV1314a. The sequence continues at coordinate 2,268,338 of NZ_JBIOQP010000001.1, forward strand.
ATTTAAATCATATACGATACTGCCAGCATCACCTGCTCCACGTTGATCATATAATATTTTAAATTTCTTCTCAAGAAAGCGGATTGCTGATGATGTATCTCCTTTATCATCCCATCCACAGAGTCTAGCAAAATCTGCAGTTCGATTTCCAATCCACTTATCTGTAACATCACCGACCATTGATTCTCCAGGTTTTCCGACTAAAAAAATGTCCATAATGCCACAAAGGACTCCTGAACTTGCCGCCAATGCATAATCCAATTTGTCACAGTTAGGTCTAAGAATCTGAATCGAATTGATTGTCTCTTTAAAACTCTGCATTTCATTTTCTGCAGCTGTTAATGCAATTTCAATGGAAGATGCAAAGGTGGATTCATCCTCAATGACATCCATTTCAAGAATTAATTCGGCTGTTTCTATTGCCTGGCTCATTGCGCTATACCTCCTAAACCTAAATTTAATTTCATTAAAATTTCTCAACATATTCCCATTCTGTATTTTATTTCCATCGGGTAAAAAAAATACTTGATCATCCTTGAAATTTAACACATTAGCAATATTTTTCAACTCTTTCAAAGTTACCATTTCAATTTCTTATTGAAATTCTATGGAGTTTATCAGATCCGTATGGCAAGATATAAAACATTTATATTCATTGGCGCTCGCACCGTTCTTTAATTATTTCTATTGTAATCATACAACATCTCCGAGTTTACCGCTGAGATTATTATATGCCATTTGATTGACAAACAAGATGGCTACTATAATAATATTATATTTAAGAAGGAAAAACTGGATATACTCACCATTATTGTATATTTCTAAAATTATAATCCAATCTTTTCTAGCTGCCGTTTTTTGATTTTCATTCCATCTTAGACTTTTTTTTGGTAAAATATTCAGTTTATTACCAGCAATTTTTAGTATTGATTATTCAAAATGTCTGATTTTTTCTCGACAATTTTATTATCGATCCCTTACTGCGCCATTTCGTTACTTCTGTCAAAGTAACATTTCCCGTCCGGGGAGCAGAACACATCAAGCTACATTTTAATACACAACAAAAAACTGCTAGCCAAAAATCGGCTACCGATTCTAAAAATGATTTTTATACATTTCAAGTCTATCAACCAGATAGGACGAATGGTTGTTATTTTCTTGTTAACTGATATACTGCTTTCACTTGGCTGCCAGGGCCTTGGTTACTGTTATAACCCCTTTTGAGGGGGAAAATCCCAGGGTTTTTAACTATTTTTCGATTATACGTTCGTGAGAGTATGTCGATTAGTATTTTTATTATTTTCAGTTTGTGGGAATATATCCTAGTTATTTACGATACCTTGTTAGTAATTCTTTAGGAATATGGCAGTAATCATTTGGATATTTACTTAACCTATCTTGATGTTCATCGGCACTTTTTACATAATTAGTAAGTGGTTTAACTTCAACAACGATTTTTTCGCTATCATTTCGTCTAGCTATATAATCTATCACAGCTTCAATATGATTCGCATTTTCACTATAAATACCGGTTCTATATTTTAGTCCAACATCGTTACCTTGTCGATTAATACTATACGGGTCAATAATTTCAAAAAAAGTTCTACTAGTTGTGTAACTGAAACAACACTTTTGTCGAAGGTTGTTTTGACACATTCTGCATAGCCGTCATAATGACTATTTAAAGAATAAGTTTCACCATTAGCTCTTCCTGCTTCAGTCTCTACTACGCCGGGTAATGTTTTAATAAATGCTTGCACGCCCCATAAACATCCACCAGCAAAATAAATAGTATTCTTATCCATATATTCCTCTTTCCTCTAATTTTTAGATTTATTATAAAAATCATTATTAACAGATTTCACTAATACCATAATTCATATACCAGTCAAATACTTTCTTTGATTAAATTATACTCTATTTACTGTAAAATTACGCCGTTTTTTAAATTAATATGACTAACGATTCCGGATTCCTTGGACGCTACTGAAATTCTTCTTTTCTGTCGTCGTCAAAGAATCATCTTTCCCCGTTAAACGACGCGTCAATTTAAATGTTAAATAATTAAGAAGATGAAATTTTGTGGATACTCACCATTACTGTACATTTCTAAAAAATCCAATCTCTTCTAGCTATCGTTTTTCCCTTTTCATTCCAATTCAGACTATATATGGTGAAATATTCCGATAGTCATCAGCAATTTTTTGGACGATTTTGGTTAAACATCTGATTTCTTAATCTGGCTATTTCCCTACAATCGTAATCTCCTCATATAACAAATTTTTTCGTAGTAAACAGAAGTCCTACATTTCATACACAGTGAAAAACCGCTAGCCAAAAATCGGCTAGCGGTTCTAAAAATGATGTTTATCCTTGTCGAGTCTAACAACTCGTCATGACGAACAATGTTTATTTTCTTGTTAACAGACACACTGCTTTCACGTGGCTTGAGCGGAAGTTATAGCTGTCAAATACTAGTAACCAAAATATTTTTATCAGAAATTCTCTTTGTGAGAACATATCCACTGTGGGCTTTCGTGTGTGGGAAGATATCAACGACATTATAACTTGGTAACTGTGTCCTTTGCCGTAGATGACATTAACCAGCATCTGATATCATTAAAACCGAACTTATTCCCTCTTATTTCATAAAGCTTTTACTTGAGATTTTATAACTTCATATCCTAATTTATCGATGGCATTTTCAATATCTTTTATAGATACTTTTTCATCATCATATTCCACTCTTACTTTACTTGAATTAAATAGCACCTTTATGCTTTTTTTGTCTACTCCATCTAATGATTTAACTCCATTTTCTATTTTTTGCATACATGATGGACATGTTAATGTTTCTAATTGAATTGTTGCTTTTTGCATTTTTCATCTCTCCTTTAGTTTATGTTAATTGTATTATTATCTATAATAAATTGATTTACATCCAGAATTTTATTTATTTTTATTTTCTTAATTTATAGCGAAGAAGTCTCATACCATTTAAAATCACTACTAATATACTTGCTTCATGTACTAACATACCGATTGACATGTTCATCCATTCACTAAAGAATACGCTGGCAAGAAGGACTAATACAACCCCTACTGCAATAATAATATTTTGAAGCATGTTATTAGCGGTTGCTTTTGTTAAACCTAATGCATGTGGCAAGCGGCTGAAATCTGAATTCATTAAAACAACATCTGAAGTTTCGATTGCTACATCTGTTCCATTTCCCATAGCAATTCCAATTTGTGCTAGAGCTAGTGAAGGACTATCATTTACTCCATCTCCAACAAATGCCACAATTTGACCTTTTTCTTGTAACTCTTTAATATATGTTGCTTTATCTTCTGGCAACATATGTCCATGAGCTTCTGTAAGTCCTAGTTCACGTGCTACTAAATCAACTGTTCCTTGGTTATCACCAGAAAGAACTACTAGATTTTTAACACCAAGTTTTTTCAACTTTTTAAGATCATCTTTTACACCCGGGCGAATTTGATCACGAATACCCATCAATGCTTTTAATTCCCCATCAACTGATGTTAAAACAAGTGAATTCCCATTTTTCTCAAATCTGGCAATATCTGCACGAGCTTTTTCACTTAAAAGAATATTTTCTTGCTCCATTAGTGCCACATTACCGACTGCAACTTTATGACCTTCTACATGAGCTACAATTCCTCCACCTTTTACAACATCTGTTTTTTCAACTGTATATAATTTTATATCTCCAATATATTCTACAACTGCTTTTGCTAATGGATGATCTGATTCCTTTTCAACACTTGCTAGATACCCTAATACTTCATATACATTATCTGCATAAATTTCTTTATCAGCTACTTTGGGATTTCCTATTGTTAATGTACCTGTTTTGTCAAATACCATGGTATCTAGTCTGCTAAAGTCACTAATAACCTCGCTACCTTTTAGAAGGACTCCATGACGTGCCCCATTGCCAATCCCCGCGACGTTTGAAACCGGTACACCGATTACCAATGCTCCTGGACATCCTAAAACTAACATTGTAATTGCAAGTTCAATATCCCTTGAAAATATCCATACAATAAAAGAGAGAACTAAAACAGCTGGTGTGTAGTATTTAGAAAATCTATCAATGAAACGTTCTGCTTCTGATTTTGAATCCTGTGCTTCTTCAACCAACTCAATGATTTTACCAAAAGTAGTATCCTCACCTACACGATCAGCAGTGATTTGAATAGTTCCATTTTCTAAAATTGTTCCGGCATATACCCCCGAATCTTTCTTTTTACTTACAGGAACCGCTTCTCCTGTAATACTTGCTTCATTAATATGCCCTTCTCCTGTTAACACTGTACCGTCAACTGGGATTTTTGCACCCGTTTTAACAAGCAAAATATCTCCTACATCAACTTCATCTATTTCTACTTCTTCAAACTCACCATTTTCCACTTTTTTAAAGGCACTTTCTGGTGCCATTTGAGTTAATTCTTTAATTGCAGAACGTGTTTTATTAAGTGTCCTTTGTTCTAGATAAGCTCCAAATAGAAATAAAAATGTAACAATTGCTGATTCTTCGTAGTTTCTAACTATAAAGGCTCCGATAACTGCAATGGTAACTAAAACATCAATACTAACTACTTTGACTTTTAATGCTTGATACGCTTGAATCGCAATAGGTGAAACTCCCAAAATTGAAGCAATTACTAATGCCCATATGGCTATTTGTTCGTTTTCGAAGCCTAATTTACTGACAAATGCAATTATTATTAAAATTGCACTTACTATTGTAATATGGTTTTTTCTTCCTAATATAAATTTTTGTATATTCATACTCCTCCCTATTAGATTATTTATATCTTTTCATTTCTTTGTTTATTTTCTTTTATGCTTCATATGCTTTATCTAATTCTGCTAACATGTTATATACTGCTTCATAACTTTCGCATACATCACCTGGAACTGTATAATTATCTGTGATTTCACGTAATTTTACAAACTCCTCTTTTAAGTCCGGCTTTTCTACTCCCGCATCTTTTGCTTTCTTTGCAAGTTCATCATATACTTTACGAACCTGGTAGAATTCTGGATGATTTCCTCCATGAACTTTTGCTACAACTGGAACATATTGTGCTAATGTTTTTAAATGAGTTTCCTTTACTTGATTAAAATTTAATTGTCTTGACATATTTTTTTCCTTCTTTCTTGTTTTATTTTTTCTTTATCTTGATTATATAATACTATAGATTGAAAGAAATTAAATTGATCTATATCAAGTTTAGTCTTTTTAAATGTTTTAATAATTTTTACTACTATATTAGAAGAAGCGGTGGAAGAAGTTTTTCAGCAAAATAGACGAGCTTATGGTTCACGCAGAATCAAGGAACGCCTTGATAAGAAAAATCTCATTTTGAGTCGTCGAAAAATTCGTCGCATCATGAAAAGACGAGGATTGAAATCCAGTTACACGAAGCCCAAATATCGCGTACATTCGTGCCAAAGCAATCAAAAGAAAATTGCGAATCACTTAGATCGAAAGTTTACTCAAACAAAAGCATTGTCAGCGGTTGTCACGGATTTAACTTATGTTCGGGTCGGGTCAAATTGGGCTTCTATTTGTTTGATGATTGATTTATTCAATCGTGAAATTATTGGCCATTCTTGCGGAAATAAAAAAGATGCGCAGCTTGTAAAAAGGACCATTCAAAGCATTCCTTACTCACTTCAAGAAATCGAACTCTTCCATTCATACACAATGAAAAACCGCTAGCCAAAAATCGGCTAGCGGTTCTAAAAATGATGTTTATCCTTGTCGAGTCTAACAACTCGTCATGACGAACAATGTTTATTTTCTTGTTAACAGACACACTGCTTCCACATGTTTTGAGATGAATTCATAGCTGTCAAAAATTAGTAACATGAATACAATTCTCTTTGAGGGAACATATCCACTATGGTCTTTCATATGTGGGAAGATATCAACTCTTTTACTGTTTGATTTATACAAACAAATGAAGATTTTAGAAGGTGGTTAATCCATTTTGCTTTCTGGTAAATAATATACTTTTCCATCCTTCGCAATTAACTGCACATCTTTAAGATATAATTCTGTTTGTTCGTATTTAAAACTACTTCCATTACTATAGCTTTGTTCATCAATTATATTTGCTACGCTCTTATCAATTGTACGAAAATTCAACTCATTTCTTATTAAGCCTGGAAAGAAGTGAATTACTCTGTCAAATCCATCTCTCTTGCGGCGAGTTTCATCTATATCAATGTTCAACCTTTTTGCGGCATCTTGATGCCAGTTAGTGAGCCTTGTTTGTGTATCAATAACCTGCCGTCTGAATACAGGAAGCAGAGCCACACACTGCTCCCGAGAAACAGCACCAAGATGCAGTGTATACCTTAGGTCGGAAATCTTATACATCACATCTAGCAAAGACTTTTGATACAAATACCAATTCTGAGCCTCATTTAATTCTCTTTCATAAGTCTTGTAATCAATATCTTTCTTTTTCGCATATCCAGCAAGTGTCAGGTTAGCCTGTCCTAAAAGTTGGGTACACTCTTCTTCAAGGCTATCAAGCTGAGAAATTTTACTAAGTCTCAACTCATTGTTTTCAAGGATTTCAACTTGAAAGTCTGCTATCGTTTTAACATGGGCTATAAGTGAAAATACTCTACTACGGTACTCATTGTCCTGAAAATCTGAAACCTTAGATATGCTTTCGCTTATTAAGCCAAGCTCAGCATTAATTTGTGTCATGTAATACTGGCCAACAACCATCGATGCTACTCCCATAGCCGTAGCTGCGGTATTTGCTACAACGGCCGTTCCTTTTTGAGCCTCAATTGCTACTAAATTTGCATGACCTTTAATACCGTCTGCACCATGATATATACCTCGAACAGCATTTTCCATTGCATTCGAGTTAGTGAGTTTTGCACCTGCTGGAATTATAGCTCTATATAAAACCTCACTATTTGCTTGTAATGCTTGAATCGCATTATTAGCAGTATTTCCTACCTGTGCTAATTCTGGGACAAGATTGTTTACATGTGCCAGAACTTTACTGCTTTTAATTTCAACTAATCTACTCTCATCAATTATAGATCCAACTGGAAGCATCTCCATTTGGATTGCAAGTCCATCTGGTTTATCTGCCTTATTAATGGGGGCACCAAACGGTGAAATGCCCGAAACAATCGTGGGATTTTCTATTTTTTTATTATCTGCTCTCTTTTTCATGAATATCGCTAGGAAGACGCTAGCAATAACTACGATACAGATTCCAATTAATATGTATTCCATATAATGTTAACCTCCCACAATTAACTCCATGTCTTAGTCTTAAGTAGTTCAGCGATATCCTCAGTTTCAGGTAATTGCTCAGTTTCAAGGATTTGCGTTAAATCAAATACCCTCGTTCCCATAGGAGCCCTCGGTGTGATTTTCTTGAAATCAGTCTCATGGAATTTTTCAACAAAGAAGTATCTATGCTTACTACTTTTTATATCATATCCATGTTGAACACCATCAATAATTGCATCTGCAATTTTCTGTTTTCTTTCCTCGGTCAATTCGCCAAACTCTACTTCATATTGCATACCATTATCAGTATCTACAGCCGTGATACGAGCACTAATCTTGCCAACCGCACGTACGCTTTTATTTTTATACAAGCTCAAATAATCGTGTGCGCGAAAACCACGCTCAGCATTATCATAGTAAATATCCTGACTTACATTAAAATCTAGTGTTGTTCCTGCCAATTGCATCCTCATAAATTTCCATGAATCTGAAACAGCAATGAGGCCATCGTTATAGCAGTAATTCAGATAATCATCCAAAACCTCCTGCATTTCGTAATCCCTATCATCAATTACTTCCTGTATTGCATTTACTATACCTTCAAATGTTGTATTGATATGAATTACTGGTTTACTTTGCGCAGAGTTATATTCCTTTAATTGTTGTTCAAAAATATTCTTTTTATCTTCTGCCATTAACTCATGGGCTAGAGTAATCATTACCTTATACTTCTCATCACCAAAGGAATTCAAATGTCTCATAAGTTGTTCAGAATAAAACCAGTCAGACATTTTTGTTTCAACAACAATCTTAAAGCTTTCCTGTGTTATGGCCGCATCAGGAATACTATCAACACTCTTCTCTTGTAAGTTAAACACGATTTCTGGCTCAAAGGAGTCAGAGAAAAATTCCGAATAATGGATCATTTATTCTAAATATCTTTTAAATTTTTGCATAGGATCCTCTGTAACAGAATACAATCGTAATAACGTAACTGTTTGATTCCCTTCATCAACTGTATAAAACACAACATTTTGTTTCAATGGTAGATATCTATACCCATTGAAAGTAAACATCAACGTTGCTGCATCTTTGCCTTTATATGGGAATTCACCTAAAGATTCAAAAGTATCAAATAGCGAAGCTAAAATATTCTGTGATACAACTTCTGAAAACTCACTTACTAAATAATCAGACAGTTGGCTTAAATCATCTAACAACTCGTTCGATAATTTTACATGGTACTTCATACATGAAATCTTTCTCTAGCAGTTGCCAAATCAATAGTTCCACTTGTTTCAGCTTTTTTCAATTGTTCCAAAATTTCTAAACTCGCTTTTAATCGATCATAATCTTCAATATCAATCACAGCATACTTCCCTCTTCCGTTTTTCGTTAAGAATACTGGTTGGTCGTTGGTGACTTCTTTCAAAACTTGGTTGTAGTTACGCAAATCAGAAATAGGCTTAATGTTCATCATAATCATCATCCTCCTGTAAATATTGTACTATATTTTACGAATAATTTACAGCGGATTTCCTTACCAATGCCACCTGTTACCCAGTAATTCGATAAAAATAAACTGGTGCCAAATTCGTATCTCCAAAATAACCTTCAAATGGTGTTTCTACCACATCTCCATCTTGACCAAACCCACGACCTGTTGCAGGTGTAGCGTGTAGAATATGCTTACCACCCTTATCAGTAAAAAATCCAGTATGACCAAAATTTCCTGAAGAACTTCCTTTTGTTCCCCAAACAAAAATATCTCCTGCCCTAATTTCAGCACGAGAGATAGGTTGAAGAATGGTTCCTTCCAAACTATATAAATACTCCGTACTACCTATGCTAACATTGATTCCAGCTTGTTTCATTGCCCACGTCACAAAAGAGGAACAATCATGATATGGAAATCGCCCGTGTTGATTTAAGCCTTGCGAATGCTGAACACCATTTTCGTGTAAGGTATACGCAAATTCTAATGATTTGTTGCCTTTTCCCTTTCCACTAGTAGAAGCCCATACAAGGGACATATCCTTTTCTCCACCAAGTGCAACCATAAAGTCTTTGATTGCTGGAACCCAATACTTATTTAATCCAAGCGGATCATTGGCTGCACCTACTGGACAATAAACACTGCCTAGCTGCTCAACGGTCTGTAACTTTCTTTTTACAATTAAATTTTGAAGCGTACGACCTGTTGCCTCGATACCTTCATCTAAAGAATTGTAGTGAATGATACCTGAGCTAGACATTTGTCCACTAGGATTATTATGTTCTCGAATAGCTTGACTTGTTCCCCAAGCACTTTCATGAATCATAATCGCTGCAAAGATGACCGGAGATACACCTGCTTTTTTTGCTTCAGCAATAATTTTATCAGCTTTTGTGCTAAAAGCATTGCCTTTCATCCGTATTAGCGAGCGAAACTTGTCTTCATCAAATGATGAGCCCCCAACTGAAGAAAAACCTAAATCTGAAGTTTGTGCATATATTAATTAATTTATTATCTGCACGTTTTGAGCAGTCCATTTTGAGCTGCTCATTTTGAGCATTAGAAAAATCATTGATTTCATCCCATTTTTTGGGATGTTCATTTTGAGCATTCGAACTTTCCATATTGATTTCATCGTGACTTTTTAGCCATTCAAGCAGTGTATCCTCCTCTTCTTCAGTTAAATAGTTAGGTAAAATCAATCTGAAATTTTCCATTGTTTGGCCTTCATATTTACGAATCAGCTTATGATAATAACGAAAGTTGTATTCATGAGCTTCTTCAAACAGATGAATAATATCTTCTACCAAAAATGGTTCCATACTAAAAAGATAGGAAAAGATAAAACTTTTCCCATCTCGTTTTCTGAATTGGAGTACATAACCTTCATCAATTAATTCTTGCCAACACTTGTCTATTTTTCTACGACTATTTTTGATGGATCGTTTATATAATTCACTTTTATAAAGTTTAAACGATTCAGGATATGAAACGATGCTAATTAATAAGCCTCTTGCTTCGTAACTCAACGTTTCATTTTGAGCAAGTTCTCTTGGGATTGATTCATATCCTTTATTTTTTCTAAACCGTTGGATAGCTCTCTCACTTTTTTTATCTGGTGGTTGTCGTTGATTATACTCTTCTGTAAATTGAAAAATACTCATCAAATTCAGCCCTTTCTATTGCATAAAAAACGTAACTGTTCAAATAAAATTTTTAAAGTTTGTTATAAAAAAGAAGAACGTCATAAAGAACGTTCTCCTCAGAAATAATATTAACTTTTATTCTAGTAGGTTATTCAACATGTCCCCGCACTCTAGTTCAATTAGAACAGAAACCTCATAATGATCAATAACTACTTTATTTCGTATTTTATCCCCTTTTGAGCTAAATGACACATGTGGCTCAAACAGCTTGAAACTAAGGATTTCTACGTATTTTGAGGACATAGTACCATTATAGTCTCCACATGGAATGAGAGCACCAGGTTGATGTCTGGTATATATTTTTCGTTTTGTCCGTTCTCGGGAACAGTTCAATAGTGGTTTTTATGGGGGTGTTCTGTTCGAGGGAACAAGACGATACATGGGGTTTAATTCCTGTCATCTCCGGTGGCAAAGGAACTAACTATTGATAAAATGCACCGGTCAAATCAAATCGTTAAAATTTGCACCTCTTTTGCACACCCCTCGTTTTAGAGGTTACCGATGTATGTTACACAACTTCCATATACTTCAGTCAATGACTACCTTTGAGATATTTGTACTCATGGAATCATTCATGAACAAGCAATAGTCGCGGAAGTATTCAATTTCAAAAAGCAACGCACACTGATTACGGAAAACTAAAACCACAGCCAAATTAGCCTTTTATTTTCATAGCGCTGTTCCACACTGACCGCAAAATCGAGCACCGAGAACAGCGCGGGAGCCACATTTCGAGCAGAACTTTATCTGCGGCTCAGCTTGGTATGTCAGCGGCAGATCCTCATTCGGCGCAGCGTCAGACAGAAACAGCCAGTCAATGTCCTCGCCGTCGTTACATAAGCCGATAGCTCCGGCAGGCGATACCACATAAAAGCTGTCCTCATCGATGGGGTCTTCACTATCGCTTATTTCGGCAAGCACCAGCAAGCCTTTTACATTGTATCTATCATTGGAAGTGGCAAAGCTCCAGCTTGTGCAGCGTGTTGCCGAAAACTCCGCAGCCTCCAGCAGCGTGTCAAATCTCTCCATTATAAAATCCTCCTTATTTAAATAATAGGTTATTACACCGCTTGCAGCGGTCATTTTGTATGGGGTTCATCATGGAGCAGACATTGCAATAGATGATGCGGTCTTTGGATTTATCGTACTTCTCGTATGTACCGAATTTGGGATGAAACCGCACCCTGTCGCCAACCGAGAGATAATCGTACATATGCCGCCCGCTGTCCTTTTCCACGATGGTTTTTTTCTTGCCCGCATCGGTGTTAATGATCGTGGTATATTCCGTATAAGTTTTTGACGCATCGTCTTTATGCTCGTACTTCTCTTTGCTGAATTTGTTGGTGACGATGCCCTCCCACATAGGCTTCTTGGTCCTTTGCAGCGCCAGTAAATTAACGACCAGCATGATAAGAGCAATGCCAACGCCGATAACAAGAGCTTCTCCAAAGGGGAAGTCGTCCATCAGCAGACCTGCGACGGGAAAGCCGATGAGCGGCACGAAAACCAATATCCACATACAGCCTATGGAGAATTTTTTGTTTTTCTCCGCAGCGGCCAGTATCTCCGGCGAATGACACCTGTCGGAGAAACCCACCAGCCCCGCGCCGCTCTGTGGGGGCGCGGGAGTTGCTACATGGTGTGGTTCCATCGGCTCCGACGTTGCCGAATTCACCGCCTTTCCGCAGCCAATACAAAATTCGGCTCCCTCCGGAAGCGTTGCGCCGCAGGCCGTACACTCGCCGGGGACATTTGTTTGTATTTTTGTGCCGCAGCTTGAACAGAAAGCCATACCCTTCGTAATCTTGTTTCCACAATTGGGACAAAACATATACGTATCACTCCTTACTTCGAATATTTGAGGCGCGGCGGGTTTCCTCGCCGCTGATTTCTTCTTTTTCCCGCCTCTGGCTGTGCGTATGACAAGCAGCAGCAAAAGCAGACAACCGATAGGGGTAAGAATGAGGTAAATAATTCCTCCTTCGCCCATCTCGCTAAATTCGGACAGCATGGCTGGCTTATTCACATAAGGTAATACACTAAGGTAGCGGATTCGCTCGGAGCGCGTTTCGCCCTCGTCCAAGCTCGGCCATGCCTCGTCGCTGCTATATATCACATAGCCCCGGTATTCCTTGCCGTTTACCAGAAACCAATAGCCCTTGGAAATGGTCCGGGAGCGGTTGACATCTGCGGCACTATCATCCAAGCGGTTGTGATAGCTGTCCACCGTACCCATTACGCTGTCGCCCCATATCGCCAGTGCCAGCGTAGAGAGACTTGAATACATGGCAAACAGCAGCACGGCGTAAATCAGGATGAGGATGGGCAGGGGGATGTTTTTGCTTGTTTTCTTCTTTGCCATAGTATTTTCCCCTTTTTCAATCTACCCGTACAAAATCAGACCGGAGTGCGCGCAGATATTCTCTTCCATAGTCGCCATCGTCTTTTCCGTACCTGGTCAGGACTACATCTCCCGCGTCGAATGTATCTAATAAGGTCAATTGTCCCGACTTCGCGTCAAAAACATAGGACGTTGAACGATAAGGCGTAGTCGCACTGCCGCCGTAATTGAATCGATAATTACAATTCAAGCTGTCGATGATCTCGATGCTTAGATCAAAATTTTCATTGCCGCTGTCCGTGCCGTCAGAATAGAGCCTGTTCCAATGACCGTTGAACCACTGTACATCCACCTGCTCCGGGGATTCCGGCATGGCTTCGGGCGATTCCTGCTCAGGATTTAGGAACATTTCATAAAGCAGTTCTCGCAGATACTCAACTATTTCGTTTATCTCATCCTCAGTATAGTAGTATTTCTCTTCCATCTCCTCCGCCAGCTCCGCAGAGGTTTTATCCTCTCCATCCGGCAGGGACAGACCGGTTTGCTCCAGCTCTTTTTCTATTTCCGCTGGAGTCTTGCCCTCGGTGCTTATCTCGGTCATCGAAGTCTTGGTCTCTCCGTTCTCACCGACGGTGATAAGCCCGCCCATTATTTTGCCGTCGCGCACAAAATCGTGCAGGCTCTCGCCGATGTAGGAGAGTTTATCGATGTTTCCTACTTTGTCCGCCACTTCACCCGAAAATTTAATTCCGCCGGTTAGGATATTGACCCCGCCGGATACGGCGGATATGGGGCCCATAACATCCTTAAAATCATTTGCTGCCATTGTTACTCTGCTGTTCTCGCCGAAGATGATTGTGCTGCCGGTGGAGGCTATATCAACAATAGTGTCCACTCCGCTTATGACCATGCCGCCAGCCTCCAGAATACCGTTGGCAACCCCGCCGCCCGCCACCACGCCTCCTATGTAAAGGCCTGTTTTGCAAACTGTTTTTGTAGCCATAGCAGCGTTTTCAAAGTTTTGCATGGTGTCGCCCTCGGCTGAATATGCCTCTCCCGTCAAGATGTTCTGAGCCATTTGCAGCTGGGCATAGGCCTTTTTCGCATCTGTGCCGAGATTTTCAGCCAGTTGTCTGACCTTTTGCCCAGCGGGGTAGGAGTCGTATTTCTCCGTCAAGTCTTTTGCCCATTTTACAGCGGCATTTTCCTCGGCGGCGTAGGCTGTTGTGATGAGCAAGCCTCCCGACACCGACCTCGCGGCAGTATTGCTCATCGTTGCCTTGGGCGTCTGTTCCGTATTGTGAAAGCCTTCGGCATAATCTGTCAGCTCTGCCGCCTTCGTATTGGCCAAGTCGCACAGTCTCCATGCCTCCAGCGCTTCGGCGGTCATGACCTTCAGCTCGTCGATGCTGCCCCTTTCGTGGTCATATTCAGTCAGAGCGTCAGTCTTAAGGCGAGCAATAATATAAAGCCGTGTTGCCATCGCACCCGCCTGCTCCAAAGCTTCTCGCTCATCAGCTACTGCGGGTAGGAACACGCTGACGCTGTCTCGACTTTTTCCCGACCAACCGCCCACCATAAATCCCGGCCAGCCGTAGAGCGCGACCGCAGTGGTCTGTATGACGAGCAAGACGGACAATATAATACACAGCGCATTACGCCCGCCGTTTCTTTTCGGTGCTGCGGCACTTTTTCTTTTTGGTGTCGCAACGGGCGGGATTGGTTTTTGAGGTTGTGCCTCGGTTATAAATTGTGGCTGCGGCACAGGTTTCGGCTGTTCTTCGGGAACAGGACTCACGGACCCATCAAGAACCGGCGCGCTGCATTTGGCGCAGAAGCGAGCGCCGGTATGAAGCTCTTTTCCACAATTAGTACAAAATTTTTCCATAATTACACCTCCTTATGGTCGTACCAGCGCCATCAGTGCCGGTGTCCCGTCTGGCGTATCCATCGTACCGACAGCGTATTGCTTTCCATTAAGCTCGTAGAACTGCGCCAGATGTATGGTTCCCGCGCCGGACGCCCACAGGCCGCCGTTTTCCCACTTGCCAAGAAATACGCTGTCCTCCATGTCCGATTCGTCGAAGCTCTCTCCCTCGTTGGCCCAAAAAATCTGATACCAGTCGAGCGTGAGGCTCAGACTCTCCGCAGTACCAGCAAGAGCGATGTTGAGAAACTCCATCGCGCCCGCATCGTATTCGTTGTTGGGATCGTAAACAATCAACGCTTTCCAGCTCCCGGTCAACAGGTCGATGCTGTCTATGATATTCGCATCGGACGGAACCCCGTCATAAGCCACATCCTCCGTGTACCAGAGGAAGTCTTCCAAATCGGGGTGTTCCTCCGTGGATAAGCTCGTGTCAGTTTCCTCCGGCACGGGAATATCTCCGCTCTCCGTGGGCGTGGGCGGCGCTTCTTCCTTCGGCGATGGTGTGACGGGTGTTGTTTGCTCCGTCCCCGGCGCCGGAGGTTCTTTTCTGTCTGCTGACCGTAGATTGGGCGGTATTGTGAGTATGCCGACGACCAGCATAATCACATTGGCCGTGATCAGCACGGCAATCAATCCTTTCTTCAATTTCATCAGCCCTCCTTGATTCGCTTTGCTATGGATGGGCAAGTATTGCCCTAATCAGTTTTAATGCCCTCTCCGTAGGTTGTTACTGTTCTCCCTTCTTCAATATCTTCCAAAGTATTATCGCTTGAAAAACGAACCGTGCCTTCCTCGTAAATAAATCTAACATGAGCAGACAGAGACCAATACTCATTTTCCGCTTCAGAAGTCGCCGTTGCGGTGTCCGGATCATACTCATACGGCCCCGGTACAAGCAAAAAAGCGGTGCCAAAATCATCACTTTCTGGCTTAAATACCAATTGCCCTTCATAATACATGAAGGTAAAGTTATAGGTATCGCTCTCATCTTCAAATGTAAATGTCGCAGAATAAGTACCCAAAAGCTCCTCCAACGGCAGCCCACCAAGTTTCACCTCTGTCACCGGGGCGGAGAGCTTGAAGCTTAAGCTCATCTCCGGCTCGTCGCTTTCGGGGTCGTCACCGGGTTTGAACAGTTGCAGTTCTTTGGGTAAACCGGCCTGTATATAGCCCAGCAGGGTAAACTTTGTAGAGCCTCCACCACCGTCCCCCAGCTTACCGCTCCAGTTCTCCTTTACGGCATTTTCAGAAAGAGGAGCGAAGCGCAGGGCATAGCCTTCATATTTCGACTTCTCGCCATCGGGAATATCTTCCACAATATTGAAAGTGATGTTTTGATTAAAAAATTCTTTGACCTCATTCAGTGCATCCAGATACGCAGCCTCGGCCTTGCGCTGCATATATGTGCTGACGGACTGCGTTACCGGGTAGAGGCGTTCATAAAGCTGCGCCTTGTAACCGCCTATCAAGGCTTTGATCTCCGCCTCGGTGGCGTTGGGAATGGTGGCGGAGCCTTTGCTACTCTTCTCCATTTCCGAAACGACAACATCCATATCCCCACTGGTCAGCGTCCAGAATACGCGAGCATAGCGTTCGATCTCCTCTTCGACGGCAGCCTTGGCATCGGCTTCGTTGGGATTGGCTTCGGCTATGCCGATCAGCACCTGCCGCCAATCTTTCAGACTGCGGGCCGTCCATTCAAAGCCCTGCCTGTCTTTACTGACATATTCGTCGTTGAAAAAGGCATAGACCTCATTGATCTTATCCATCTTCATGGCCAAGCCTTGCTCAAACAGGTTGCTTATGGTGTAGTCAAAAATGAACAGTCCGCTGGCGGCAAGCCCCCACGCGGCGGATTCGGCATAGGAAAGCGCCAGCATCGCCGTGTCCTTATACAAGCCAAGGGTATCCGCATCTGTCTTTTCCGTATTCAGCATTACCGAGCCGATCTTCACCGCCGCCGCTACCTTTCCCAGCTTGTTCAGCTTTTTGTAGGCGGAATCAGCCAGTGCGGTGTCAAAGGTAGGGCTGCCGAGGGACGCCATGTTCAGAATCGTACCTGTGAGGTCAGTAGCGAAGCCCGTTTCACCGGCTGCTCCGGCTACGCCGCCCAAAAATCCGTTATAGCCCGTGAGAAGCTGCGCTGCGAGACCTGCCGCTTCCTCTCCGTCCGCACCACCGCCCGCCACGTATTCGCGGAGCGTTTCCATCGCCTGCTGTTGGTCGATGCCGGTAAAGTCCGTATAAATATTGGTGATTTTGGCGCTGCGTTGACCCTCGTTTTTGACATGGAACGCGCCAAAGATGGAGAGGTGGTCGGTGTAGATGATAAGCTCATTCGTGGTTACGTCAACCTCGAACAAGATATCCTCCCATTCGCCAGTAGTTTCGTTTTTGTACTTTGCGCCCACGCATTTTGAAGGATCCTGCCCATCTTCGCAGTATGCGGTATCATAGGGGATACGGAGGGTGATGAAGTCCGAAAGCTCGGTCATATCACCCAGCTTAAAGTCATAGGCTTCTATTTTATACCCTTCATCTTTGTTTTCTTCCACGGGTTCCTTAGTGACGGTCAATTCTTCTTCCCTGTCCAGCACATAACCGCCCAGTTCCACACTGACGCCATTTTCCAGTTTGGTGCCGGTGGTCTCTGGTGAAAGTGTCGCCGCGTCGCTTTTACTGCCACCACCGCCGCATCCGGCAAGACCGGTCAAAAGCATCGCCGCCGCCACGAGTAGAATGGATACTATCTTTTTCATGTCAGATTCCTCCCTTTCATTACCAATCACTGATTTCTGCATGCACGCCTGTTTCGTGCCACAGCTTTTGTGCGGCCTCCTCAACCGTCTGTTTATTAAGCATACCGTGCATCAACTCTACCCGCATGGTCTGGGCCGCGTCGCCAAAGGTCAGGTACATCCGTTCCTGATCAATATGGGCGGTGTGCAGCCGCACGCCATGTACCCCATCGAGACCCCACCGGTAAATTTCACTGCCGATGAGGATACCAAAGGTAGATACTACAGTTTCCTCAGTGTCTTTTTTCATTTGGCAGCCTGCCATGGAGATGAGAGCAGATGGCACCGCAAGGATGCGATTATCCCAAATGAGTGTTGCGTCATAGAGCAGACGGCTCTGCCTCACCAATAACAAGAGAGAGATAAGGCTGATAGCTCCAAAGGCGAAAACCACTTCTAACATAGAAGTTACACCGAGCCACACCGCCAAACAAATACTGGCTGCCAACGATAAAGCATATCTATTACGTCGTTTGCGGATTAATTTCATTTGCACCAACCCTCCTCTAATATAGATTTTAAGGAAAAAGTCTTTAAAAAGCATCGTTCAAAAGGATGAATTTGCAGAAAAAAGCCTCTCATACTTTAGTATGAGAGGCTAGTTAAACCCTGTATTTATATGATCTTATGTATCATTCAACCTTTTGATTTTTCAGCAGGGTGCTGATGAGTTCTGCCCGACTACCGACATCATATTTTGAAAAAATGTTCCTTACATGTGTTTTTACAGTACTCTCACTGATAAACAAAGCCCCGGCAATCTCACGGTTGGATTTGCCGGAAAGGATGAGCTGCAATACCTCCTGCTCCCGGACTGTCAGTGGGTCAAGAGTTTTAATTTGACGAACAATGTCCGTTTGCTGTGACTGACTCATATTGTCATAAGTGGCAAGGTAGGCATGGCTTTTCAGCAGTAAAACAAGCTGATGGTTCAGCGACGGCAGCATAACCAGTGTAACGCAAACCACAGTAAGGGCAATCACCGCAACCTCCGCACTTGGAAGCCCAATAGAGGTTACAAACATTCCCAAGAAGCCTCCGAAAAGGACTCCGAATACATTGGCAGAAAGTCCAATTCCAAAGGTTTGTGTGGGGTTGTCGCTATAATCCAGCATTTCTCCAAGGATGCTCCACCAAAACAGATCGAAAATACCGCAAGCACCGAGCATCAGCGTATCCACAATCAGATAGTCGGAAGTGTTTTGCCCTAACAGCATAAAGCTGATGAACGCTCCTATAATCATTGCCATTCCAATATACAAAATTCTGGAACGCTTTGCTTTAATAGGTAAGTTCCGCATAACAACAAGCGCTACGATATAAGGCACGGCCCAATACCAGCTCACCAATCCCGTCAGATGCTCAAAAGCAGGATTTATTACCTGATACATCAGTCCAGAATTAATTGTGATGATAAAGACAAAAAGACACAGCAATATCAGTTGGCTTTTAATGCCGCCATGCGTTTTATTTTTAAATGTTTGGTTCTTCTCATTCTCTTGCTCCAAAGGCAGCATCCAGATGAAGGCTATACCGATCACAAGGCAAAGCATAGTAAGGCTTAGCCCGACAAACGGTGAGCGATTCATGGCAACCACGTTGACTGCAATCATCAGCAAATTAGAATAAATCAGAACGTCGGCACAGGATTTAATGCGTTCGTTCTTGGGAGTAAAGGCCCTGAGAAAAAATCCCCATGCCGCCACCGCGCAGCCGCTAAAGTATCCGCTGACGATCAGTCCGCCCAACCATAGAGAGGAGGGAGCAAAAAAGAAGGGAACAGAAGCGGCTAAGCATAAGCCCATGCCGCCGAGCATCATGCTTTTGGCGGCCGCCTGTGATTTGACAAACAGACCGCAGGTAAAAAGCCCCGCAAAATGTGCAATAATTGCAGCCAGTATGTAACGTTCGGCGTCTGTTCCACGCAAATCCAGCAGGCTGTACAGCACCTGCCCCTCAAACTGAAACGACAGAATATTGGCAAAGAGAAATGAAAACCCGGCAACAGAAAGCCTACGGGCATTTATTGTTTTATGGCTGTTCATGTGATAACCTTGTATAATGGACTCATAGGGAAATCCAATCTACATTTTCCTTTCTTGATTATTTTCTATATAATTATTGATAAACGCTGTGGATTAGTCAGATTACCTCCTTTTTCATTGGATTTTCTGCCTTTTATAACGCTTTATCAATGGTGTTTTCCTTGATTGTCATCCTCCTTTGTTATCAGCCTTTGGCTCATATTTTTGAGAGCCGTGTGTGTACAAACGGCAGCAATATTTTTGCATACTTTCCCCAGGTTCTCTCTATTTACATTTATTCACTCAATTTCAGCACTTTTACCACTCTCTACCCAAGCATCAACTTCAGATATTTTAAACTTGTACTGTTTCCCTACTCTACGGTATGGTATTACATCTTTTTTTATCCAATTTCGAATTGTATCTTTGCTTACACCGAGATGTTCAGCGATTTCTTCAAGGCTTGACCATCTTTCAGGTTCATTAGTCATTTTCGTTCCTCCCTATTAAATAAAAAGACAATTTTGTAATGCTGATTTTCATCGCAATTTCGTATATTAATTTTGCACTCATAGACTATACCAATCTAAAACAAATCAAAAAGGCTATCTCCGGTTGGTTTTTGCTTCGATTGAAGTTCGTATAGATGTTCTCTCATCTGAACATATCTTTTTTTAGCATCAAACACATCATCATCAAGGCACTTTATGGTTCTATACTTTCTAGTGTTGGTAGAAATTTACCAGCACTATTTTTGTGTATTGAAAAAACATCTTGAATCCTCTAGAATTAAGTCGTCTAAAACAAATCCAAGGGGGAATTCAAGATGCTCGAACTTCATTTTATCAGAACCATGCTAAGTATTCTAGACTTTACTATCGTTTTTCAAGGCAAAAAAGAAGAAGATCTTTATACCAAGGAATTTATTAAAGAAGAAATCTGTCATGTTTTCCATGCCACGCTTTCCTACACGCCTGATTGTTGTCTCAAATGTGGGGTGGAAAACAATCAATCCGTTATTAAATGGGGCTTTAAAACCGTCAATACTCAGTTAAATAAGGTTTCTGAATACAAAACCTTTTTACGTTTAAAGAAGCAACGCTTTAATTGTAAAAATTGCAATCAAACATTTGTTGCGGAATCAACGTTGGCGAAACCCAGCTGTTTTATCTCGAATCGTGTCAAACTTAAAATTGCTTCTTTGCTTGAAGATGCCGTTTCAATTTCTTTTATTGCGGAAGAATTGTGTGTTTCTATCATGACTGTTTTAAGAGTCTTACGGGATTTTTATCAACCAACTTTGCCTCAAAAAGTAGACTTGCCAAAGGTGATCTGCTTTGACGAATTTAAGTCAGGTTCTTTTTTGGAAGGCGTTATGAGTTGTATTTTGATGGATGGCAAAACAGGAAAGCTGGTGGATATTATAGAGAATCATCAGAAAAAGAAGTTAGAAGCCTATTTTCAACGCTATTCTTTAGAGAAACGATCACAGGTTCAACTCGTTGTGACAGACTTTTATTCGCCTTATATCACGTTAACGAAAGAACTGTTTCCTAACGCCAACGTTTTAATCGATCGTTTCCATATTGTACAGTTAATTGGAAAATCGTTTCAGAATCATCGGATTTCAGTGATGAAATCCTTCCCTACCAATAAAAAAGAATACAAACATCTTAAGAAATATTGGAAATTATTACAGAAAAAACAAAGTGAATTAGATTGGCAAGGTCGCTATTGGCGCCCTTCTTTTAGAGATCATCTGACACAAACTGAAATCGTGGATCGCCTGCTTTCTTACAATGAGGAACTCAAACAAGGCTATGAAATCTATCAATCCTTCTTAAGTGTCCTGCAGTACCATGAACAAGAAGAGAAACAGCAAGAAGCCATTGAAGGCTTTCAGTCCCTGTTAATACAAAGCTACAAGCATCTACCTGAAAGCTATCAAACAACGATTAGGACGTATAGAAAATATCAAAAAGAAATCCTCCTTGCCTTACAGCTTCCTTACTCAAATGGCCCTGTCGAGCCGACAAATAACCATATTAAAGTATTAAAACGAACCGCTTATGGCTTTAGAAACTTCATTCACTTCAAAATCAGAATTTTTATCAATCGTGGTAAATACTTTGAGAAGAAAAAGAAATCAAGCATACAAAAAATAAACAATAGTAAGACACATAAAAAAAGCCAGACAGTGTTAGCTGCCTGACCTCGTGACACAATTCTAAAGATTCGTTTAAGATGTACCAACCCTAGTTGTTAAAGAGCCAAAGAAAATGATGTTTATCCTTGTCGAGTCTAACAACTCGTCATGACGAACAATGTTTATTTTCTTGTTAACAGACATACTGCTTCCACATGCGTTACCACATAACCTTTATATAAAATAGCAAATCGTACTGTAACCGGGGTAAATACTCATTTCCTATCCCCCCAATATTAAATATTGATGGCAATCCAATCAGCTGTATCTTTTATAACTTTATCTGCAAATGCTTTATCCTTCTCAAGAATATTGAAAGTATGATTTGCATTATCAATGATTCTATTCTCACTGATTTTTCCATTACAGGCACTCGCAATTTCTTTAGCGTGTATATATGGAACTAGTTCATCCTCTGTGCCTGAAACCGCCAGTATTGCTCCTTTGTATTTTGATAGACTGTCCATTGGATTTGAATCGCGAATATCATCAAACCATTTCTTAGACAAAATCAAATCATCGCGCCAAAACATTGGTATTTGGGCATATCCATTTCTAGCTGCTTCTTCATAAAATTCTTCAAACCAGCCTTCAAAAACTCCTGCTCCATTATGGCAAGCTCCGGACCAGCTCACTGCAGCTTTAATTTTCTCAGGATACTTCCCGATAAATTCTGCCATTACACGCGCCCCCTGGCTAGACCCTAAAATCCCGATTCTCTTTGAATCAATCTTATGGCAATCAAGGAGATATGAGTATATCTTTTCAGTATCGCTAACTTCTCCGTAAAATGTTAAATCCTGTTGTTTTGCCAGACTTTCACCACATCCTGCAAAGTCAAAGCGTATAGATGCTATTCCTCTTTCTTTTAGGGATTCTGAAAGTTTAATAAATAAATTTCCTACTTCATCCTTAAAAGAACCTGTCCCATGACACAAAATAATAGCAGGAAAATTATCACCACTATTTGGATTGCTTACTATGGCAGGAATATCATAAAATTTATTTTTAATTGAAATTTTTTCTTCCATTTTATCCTTCCTTTCAGTAATAATTAATCTTTACTTCCTATTTATCTATCCTTATTCCTTAACTAAAGCTCTTTCCACTAACTTATCCATCTCATCTTTCTATCAAAATGTGATGGACCGTTGTTTCAGAGCCTGAGATCATTTCTTATTTGTTCTTTCCACTTGTTAATATTCTCGATTGCATTTTGCTCTCCACCTAAATATATATCTTCAATCGTCATAGACCAAAGTCTTAGTTCTCGCTTTCTTTCTTCGTTTGGTATGGGGTTTGTTATTTTACCTACTGATTTTACTATTTCGCGATTCTTTTTAAGAATATATGCTATATCCCAATTATTATCATAAGCATCAATAAATAGATTCACTAAATGCTTATATCCTTCTTCTGTATAATTTGAAGGATGTTGTATCATATAGCATGAAACAAGCCAAAAATGCAGTTCATACAGTTTGGGATCATTATGTTCCCAAACTAGGGGGAATCCGAATAGCTCATAGCATGAATATCCATGCGTCTCTCTGGCTCCACATTCTATACACCTACCAGATTTCATAACTGTATTATTATCAACCATTTATCATCAAACTCCTTTAGTAAAACTTAATCCGTTGTTAGTTTACCCTATGACGCAACGTAATTGTCAACTCCCAATTACCCCCTTATCCTATACCTAACTTCCTTAATTCAATAATTTTCTCTTTTTGCTCATTGTTCATTTGCATTACCTTCAATCCTTTGATTGGTATCTAGTAATGCGATAGGAATATTGAAAAGTCAAGTTATAATACAATTAGCGTTGGTTGATTTTGTCATACGGTCTATTTGGACCGAATCCATCCAGTCAGACTCAACTTCCTTAATACATGAGAAAATAAGCCCTGGCACTTACTGTTAAGAAAGTGCTAGGGCTATTTATTATTGATTTGTCTAGTTAAGATGGCTAATAATCTGGTCCACTGCCTGCTGAATATAGTCCGGCTTGGTGGCTAAATTCAGGCGGATAAAGCCGACATAATTCTCACCGAACCACTCTCCATAATCAACTGCCAACCCACATCGGTCTTGGATGAAGGTTTTCACTTCAGAAGGATCAAGAACTTGCCTCAAGTCAATGAAGACTAAGTAACTGCCTTCTAAGGGCGAAACAATAACTTCAGGCGCCCTTTGTTCAAAGGCCGTAAACACTTCCCGATAATTGTGATAGATCACTTCCTTAACGCCATCCAACCAAGCTTGCCCGGCTTGAAAGGCCGCTTCCGTTGCCAACATCCCCATGAGGTTGGGCTCGGTCTGAAAGATTGTCTTAGCAAAAGCATCATATTGATGGCGTAAGCTAGCTTCACTAATAATAATGTGACAATGAGTTAAACCCGCAATGTTAAAGCTTTTGGATGCAGAATTCAAAGTAATGGTCTGGTCTCGGTAACGACCACCTTCTAAGACTGCCGTCGGTATATGATGGTGGCCGTAAGTAAAGTCTTGATGGATTTCATCTGATATTACTAGGACTTTGTGCTTGCGACAGATTTCTAGAAGACGAACTGATTCTTCTTCAGTCCAGACCCGGCCAACAGGGTTGTGAGGCGAACAATGTAAGTACATCTTCACCTGATGTTGAATAACGGCTTCTTCGAATCGGTCAAAGTCAATGGTGAAATAACCATTTTCATTCTTCAAGTCAACATTGATGAGCTGGCGCCCACTATCACGAATCGCATTGGCAAAAGGATAGTAGACGGGCGTCTGGATAAGAATCGCATCATCTTCTGCAGTAAAGGCATGAATGAGGTGGTAGATGGCTTGAACAACCCCCGTCGAAAAGCGCAGCCAGTCTTTCTCAATCTCAAAGTTATAATGACGGCTTAACCACTGGCTCAAAGCCTCGTAATACGTCGATGTCGCGTAACTATAACCATAGACACCATGTTGGACCCGATCAGCTAGAACTTGGGTAATGGCTGGGCTGACTTTGAAGTCCATATCGGCTACCCACAAGGGCAAGAGGTCTGGGTTACCGAAGCGTTCTTCCAGCAAATCCCATTTCAAAGATTGGCTATCTTGCCGCTCTACATAATAATCCCTTACAAATTCTTCAATTGTCATCATCCATCACCCTTCCACAGCGTCCAGAGCAGCTTTAATATCTTGAATTAAATCTTTTGGATCTTCTAGTCCAATAGACAGACGTAATAAGTCCGGTGTTAGACCATAAGATTCGCGAAGGTCTTCCGGAATATCCGCATGAGTCTGGGTCGTTGGGTAAGTAATGAGACTTTCCACCCCACCTAGACTCTCAGCATAAGTAAAGACCTTGAGCGCTTCTAAGAAAGGCCCCACAAACTCTTCACTGGCTAGGCGAATACTGATCATGGCCCCTTGACCGGCGTATAAGGTCGATTGGATTCGGTCTTCTTCTTCTAACCAATTAACGAGTTCACGGGCGGTTGCTTCTTGGCGGTCGAAGCGAACGGCTAATGTCTTCAGACTTCTTATGAAGAGCCAACAATCAAAGGGTGATAATGTCGGACCCGTTGTGTTCGATAGCCAAAGTAACTTCTCGCCTAATTCGGCTGTCTTAGCAACGACCACACCCGCTAAGATGTCATTATGACCTGTTAAGAATTTCGTTCCTGAATGAATTACCAAGTCTGCCCCTAGGTCCAAAGGCTTCTGGCGTAGGGGAGTTAGCAAAGTATTGTCTACAATTAGTAAGGCTTGGGCCTCTTTAGATACTTTCGCAATAGCCACAATATCCACTTCACGCATCAATGGATTCGTCGGCGTCTCAATAAAGATTCCATCCACCTTATCATAAGCTACCACTAAGTCCGCTAATTCTTCTTCCGTATCAAAATAGGCAAAAGACGCTAAGCCTAATTCTTCCAAATGGTCAAAGAAGCGGAAACTTCCTCCATATAAATCTCTTGAGACGAAAATCACTGCCCCTGGCTTGAACAGCTGAAAGACAAGTTGTAAGGCACTCATACCTGAGCTGGTCACTATCGCTTGGACTCCCCCTTCCAAAATAGCCAAGCCTTCTTCTAATATATCCCGCGTCGGATTCTTCGTCCGGCTGTAGTCATAACCAGTACTTTGTCCCAGACCCGGATGGGCAAAGGTCGTTGATAAGTGAATAGGTGATGAGACAGACCCTGTCACCGGGTCCTTGCGGTTACCTAATTGAGCTAACTGTGTGAATATACTGTGTGTCATCTTAATTTTCCTCCCTTAATAAGTCTGTTAAGTCGTAGTAAGTATTTTGGTAAACTTCATTCAACCAATTGTTATAAAATAAATGAGCATAACTGCGCCAACTGAAGACCGGCTTGCCGCCTTGCTCGCCTGCTGGATAATAATTCTCAGGGGCTTGAATTATTTTATTGGCTGCCAAGTCACGTTGGTATTCATCCTCTAAGGTCGTCCGGTCGTACTCTAAGTGGCCTAGCAAGTAGACGTCCCGTCCCGACCGACTGGCAATCATATCCGGCCCATAGATAGGGTGACTGGATAGGATTGCCAAGTCTTCAGTCGCCTTGATCTTGTGGCCATCAATGGTCGTATGCCGCGATTGAGGAACTTGGTAACTATCATTGAAGCCTCTTAGTAAAGGATGGCTAGGGGCTTGGACTTGGTAATCAAAGATGCCGAACAATTTCTGGTCTAACTTCACATTGTTAATGCCGTAATCGTGGTAGAGACCGTATTGAGCACCCCAACAAATATAGACCCGGGCAAATACATTGCGCTTGGACCATGCTAATATATGGTCTAGCTCCTGAATATAACTCACTTCTCTATAAGCAAGGTGTTCAACCGGCGCCCCAGTTATGATTAAGCCATCATATTGCTGGTCTTTG
This sequence comes from Enterococcus sp. DIV1314a, assembly GCF_051713805.1. Taxonomy (NCBI): domain Bacteria; kingdom Bacillati; phylum Bacillota; class Bacilli; order Lactobacillales; family Enterococcaceae; genus Enterococcus; species Enterococcus sp. DIV1314a. The sequence continues at coordinate 2,295,031 of NZ_JBIOQP010000001.1, forward strand.
ATTTGTTCATAAGACTTGTAGAACTCTTTCAAATAACTCCGCGGTGTATGTGACGCTTCGTAAGTTTGGGTATAGACAAAGTCCACCTCGATTTGTAGAGGGGTGTTACCTAACAAGCGGAGCAATTGTAATTCCGTACTTTCTTTCTTAGGCATTAAGTTCAATATCAATATCTTCAATGGCCGGATATCTTGACTCCGTGCCCGGTGTTCATCTATCGCGACAATTCCTTCTTCTTTCAATTGCTTACGGATCGGTAAGCCTGGCGCAAGCTTTATTGGCATGCTTTCTTTCTCCTTCCATTATTGAAAAATAAAAACAAAAAAATCGTCCCCAATTAGTTACACATAACTAATTAGGGACGATTATTCACCGTGTTACCACCCATCTTTACGCCAATAATTATGGCGCCTCAAAAACATCGATCAATGTTGGCAAGCTATCGGTTGCGACCGTTAGTGAAGCTTTCACCTCACTAATACTCTGAGTTCATCTTCACCAACCGTCACTGTACCCTTTTCCACCAGCCGGGCTCTCTGAATCAGCTATCTTGGCTACTCTTCTCTTCATCGTTTTTTAATTTTTCTTATTATTAATTAATATTTTATTGGAAGCTCAGTGAAAAGTCAACCATAATTGGAAATGGTCTCGGCCCATATCGTTCGAACATGATAATGTCTTAATGTAGTCGAAGCATAAAATGTCCCTTCGTGATAAAATCAAACCATGAAAAGGATAATACTAACAATGAATGAAGATAAAAAATATAACGTAATAAAAGCGGTCGCAGAAAAAAGAAAAGATAAGAAGAGAGCTTGTGTTGAACTAGATCTCTCGATCAGGCAAGTCAATCGATTAATTCGAAAATATCAAGAAGGAGGAAAGGCTGTTTTTTCACACGGCAATAGAGGAAAAAAACAGATACACGCCGTACCAGAGAATGTAAAAAAACAAATCATTGGGCTTTATCAACAGTTTAATATAAAACCGAATGTGAAGCACTTTACTGAAATATTAAAGGAGGATTATGCGATCTGTTACACCGATACAACGATTCGAAATATTTTATACCTAGCGAATATTATCTCACCTAAAACACAAAGAAAGACACGAAAAAAAATAAAAGCTCGAATCAAAGCGCAATCAATGAAAGCAAAGACAAAGCTTGATAATCCACTGCTTCCAAGAGCCGAAGATCAACTGGCTTCACCCGAAAAAATCCATCCTAGCCGCTCTAGGAAAAAATACCAAGGAGAGCTGATTCAAATGGATGCCAGTTCATACAATTGGTTCGGGAACGACGTCACCCATCTTCACTTAGCGATTGATGACGCTTCTGGGGATATTGTTGGTGGGTATTTCGACACGCAAGAAACGCTCAATGGCTATTATCATGTGCTCCATCAGATCCTCCGTAACCGAGGGATTCCTTTAGCTTTTTTAACCGATAAACGAACCGTTTTTGACTATCAATCCAAAACCAAGAAAGTCGTTGAGGAAGATACCTTCACGCAATTTGGTTTTGCCTGCCATCAACTCGGTATTGACATTCGTACCTCCTCTATTCCACAAGCGAAAGGCCGTGTAGAACGATTAAACGGCACGGTTCAATCACGACTTCCTGTAGATTTAGAATTAGCAGGGATCCAATCTATTGAGGAAGCCAATCATTTTTTAACAAAATGGATTCAATCATTTAATAGGAAGTTTGGTAATAAGACGAAGGAATCAATCTATGAGAAGGCACCTACGAAATCAGAGATGAATTTATTATTAGCACGAGTCGCAAATAGAAAAATCGATAGTGGACATCACATTCGGTATCAAAATAACTACTATTTACCGACGGAGGGTAGCGAAGATCAGTACTTTACACGCGGATCAAAAGCCCTCGTTATCGAAGCGTTTAACGGCGAAATCTATGTAAATATCGCTGAAAAAATATACACAACAAGGAGACTGAAAGAACATGACGCCTATTCAACAGAGTTTGACCCGATTCCAGAGCAAAAAAAAGAAAGACGCCAGTATATTCCCCCACAATCTCACCCGTGGAAACTAGAGTCTTTCAAAAGATATCTTCGCAGCATCGGAAAAACACTCGAAGAATACGAAGCTGAACGAGCAGCTTAACACTCATTTTACCAAATACGGTCACATTAATGCAAGTTTTTACGAAGGAAAAGCTTGCATTAATGTGAGCCTAAGGTTTAGGACATTTTACCTTTCGCTTGACACCATAATTGGAAATGGTCTCGGCCCATTCCCTAGAAAGAGTACTAATTCTTTGCTTGGGCGTTCAACCATTCATAGAAGTTCACGCCTTCTTCATTGGCAACTTCGTCGTTATATAGGTAGATCCATGACCAGTGGCCTAGATATTCATAGGGATTGCCGTCTGCATCAACGAATTGACCACTCGTATCTATCACATTATCAAAGATCGTCAATTCAACATTCTCATGACCGGCTTCCACTAATCGATCGTATAAGTCGCCTGCTGTTGGTTGGAATTGAACAACCACATCATTCAATGCGTGAACGAACCAGATTGGGATGTCAGTAATTTCTCTAAGTCGTCATCGTCAATCCATTCTGATTGATAAGCTTGACAGATTGGGAAGATTGCTGCATAGTAATCAGGATTCTCGATGGCTAGGTTCACCGTCATATAGCCACCATTCACTTAACCTAGATAAATCGTCTAATGATGTGATTGTGATCTTTGTAATTTCTGACATAATCACCTGAAATCCATCTGCAACCTCCATATTCCTTGGGTCCATCTCTATTATTTCCGATTATTAATGCCCGTCTTTCCCACTCCCTCATCCAAAAACAGAATATAGAAATTCCCCGAAATCTTGCCCTGTAGAATAAATCGCTGGTACAAGAACTGATCCAAGTGTCATCAAGGTCAGAGCTACTCCTACCCAGACCAAGAATTTCATTGCAAACGTAGAAGACTCCTAAGCTGTTTCAAATTATTGGTATTTTTTATCTAATTTTTCCATCATTGTCATAACTGAACTCCTTTAACATCACTAACCAAACAGTATCAATAAGTAGCCAATAATTGAGAAGATAACCATCAAGCTATTGTTCAAGATATGAACAAGAATCGCATCCACAATATTGCCACGGCGAGCATAAGCCAAATAGAAGACTGCGCCCAGCAAGAAGTAAAGTGGCAACTCAATTGGATGAATCGCATGAAGAAGAGCAAAGACAGCTGAACTGATTATCAATTTTAGCCATTCTTGATTTTCTTTGAAGAAATAACTGCTAAACAAACCTCTGAAAACAAGCTCTTCCATAAAAGGAGCAAAGACACCTATGTTAGGCTAGTTGTCGTATAGGATAATAAGTTATAATAAAGACTATACGGAGGATGATTACCATGACAAATAAAAACAATGAACGTTACTCTACCGAACTGAAAGCGACAGCCATCAAGAAAATGATGCCACCCGAAAATAGGGGGATTCGCCAATTAAGTCAAACTTTGGGCATTCCAGAAGCGACTCTTTATTCTTGGCGTAAAAAAGCTAGAATTCAAGGGAATGCTACACCCGGAACGAAAAAAAATGTCGAAAAATGGTCAAGTGAAGATAAATTTTTAATTGTGATGGAATCATTCTCAATGAACCAAGTAGAACTTGCGGAATATTGCCGAAAGAAGGGCTTATTTAAAGAACAAATTGAGGTTTTTAATTTTATTACTGATATGACGTACTTTATTAATGATACCAAGTGGTTACTCTTTAATATAATTAAAATGTCTAATCTGATTTTTATCATCAAATATGCTATTAAAAGGTATCAAATCATTTGAATTAAATTTTATATAATCACCTTCATATTCACCAAAGTCAAATTCTAATCCAGTATTATTAGGGTATCCGTATAAGTAACATACAACCTCATTATCTTTAAGAAATACTATCTGATTCATATTCTCGTTTACAGTTTCACTTATATTGTCCCATTTATATCCAACAACCTCATACACTCTCTCCTTTGATACATATGGCCTAAAGCTATACATCACATCCCAATCAAAAGATGTCCATTGGGATAAGTCATCAATGACAGCTGTACCACTTATAATATCAAATGAGTGTCTCAATTGTTCAGCATTTTCATCCCAAATGTCTTTTTTAAAATAGTTTAATGAAAATAATATCGCAATGCTTATTGTTATAATCACAATCCATATATTCTTGTTTTTCTTCTTAATGAAATAAACCTCCCTTTAATTATGAGATTGTACTTATGAGAATAGTTTGCCAAGTAACTGAACTTAGTTTCATAGTGCTATCTTTTTCCATTTTCTTATCTTGGTTCTAAAAGTCCCAAAAGGAGCAACAGTATTAACGTGAATAAATTTATATACTTCCCATACTGCTGTTTTTGTAGCTTCATCAGCCCACTTTCTCATATGAGGTAAAAATAATTCTTCATCACTTAGTACATCAATCATTTTATTGATTGAAATAACATTTCTGTTTAACCTATCCTTTAACTCCTCTAAGGATAAATTTGCATAGGTATCTGAAAACCACTGATATAATTCACCAAGCTGATTCCACCTAAACATATCTGATGGTGTCTTTACTGTTAAGCCATTTTTCTCATCGGCTTCCCATTGCAGGAGCAATGTTGTCCAGCCAACTTGATAAGCAAGGTTTTCAGATGGTGTTCTGTCAACTTCGTCAACGCTTTTGTCTTTCAGTGATTCTGGGATATTATTAAATTCAGAAATATACTTTTCAAAACTTTTATTTATCTCAAATTTTAGCTCTTCTTTATCTTTATATGTTCTCATAATACCTCCTGTTATTAATACAAGGTCTAATTGATAATAATCTTTTTTCAACTAATACGCGTAACGTTATAACGTCTAACGTAATAGTATCTCGAAAAAATGATTTGTCAATTATTTTTTCACTTCACACACTAATAAAATGTATATAATACATCATAAACTTTTATATCAACTGTCTATCAACGAGAAATATGTGAACTTAATTCATTGTTAATTAAAAGCAGAGCATTAGTTTAGTTCCTAAAGGTTTTAGTTACCTATGGACATAACCCATGCTCTGTTTTTAAATCATATTTCCATTTCAATGCCAGATTTAAAGGATATGATGAAGCGGTCTTCATAGACTGTAACATTCTGAATTATCTTCCTCACAAGCTTATCATCATATTCTAGAGTGCGGAATTTGTTCTTGCGGATAAATTCAATCAGCTCATTGATGCGCTCGTTCTCGCCACTGAGGGAGGCATCTTCTACTAAAAGAGTCTGACGCTTATCTCGCATCTCGTCGATCTCATCTGCCAGGTATTCATAATCTTGACCTTTATTGGCCAGCTTGATTAGTTCTTTTTGTTTTTCATCTAGTAGGGTATTAATCTCTGAAATTTGGTATTCTGTCGTTTCACCAATCACCGCATGAATATTCTCTTCCAGGGTCTTTATCATGTTGTTGCCACCTGCAAGTAGCTTATTAATTGCGGTCATTACAGCACCATAGAGTTCATCTTCTTTTACGGTTCGGTTCTTACAAACTTCAGGACCTTGCTCGATTCTAGTCACACATCGCCAGGCAAATTCTTTTCTGCCATGAATATTCCAATAGGTTCTCCTATAAATATCGCCACAATCTCCACAGAAGGTGATGGCACTTAAAGCGTACTTGCTACTATAAATTCTTTTGTTCTTGCCTTCTCCTGTGTAGATATTGCTTCTCCGATAAATTTCTTCTTGAGCCTGCAAAAATAACTCTTTAGAAATAATTGCTTCATGGCTATTTTCAACATAATACTGGGGAAAATGAGATTAACTACAGTCTCACTTACTGGCTAGTGACAGTAAGCAGACACACTCACCGTTTAGTACTCAGGCGATTTAGGGATCAAGTCAACAAACACTAAAAACTATTGATTGCATAGGATTTTTAAGCATCTCCTAACAACCCAACATCTAATCTATCACTTCATTTAAGTAGGGTATTTTAGTTTCGCTGTTAAAATCAAGCCTATTTTTATCTGTGGATGTAAATCCTACTAATATCCGATTCTCCACTCCCTTAAGCCATGCAAAGAAATTCTAAACCATATTTGCACCAAAAAGAGATTAACCACTAGCGGATCGAAGAAAAACACCTTGTCTCAGCTACGTCAAAAGATGAAATGTGAGTGACGCTAGATTCGTGCTTCAGCAATTCTAGGATCGAAGCGGTCTCGCAGCCCCTCACACAAGGCGGTTTTCCATAGGATAGCGCGAGATTCAATGTAAGCGCCGAATAATAGGGTACCTACCAATCAAAAACGCCGTCATCTATACTGAGAACATCAAGTATAAATGGAGGCGTTTTTTAATGCATACTCAAGAAGTAGTTCAAATTCAATTAGACAAAGAAAGTTCGAAACAGACAGATAACTCTGTGAAACTGGCTATTCAATTCGAAACTAAAAATCAGAACATTCAAATTTATAATGGGGCCAGTCTCTATCTGGTTCAAGCACTTTTGAAAGAAGTCTGCGCTCATGATGCTTGACTATACGAAAGTTTCTAAGATCTACCTTGTCTGTGGGAAAACCGATTTGCGTAAAGGAATTGATGGGCTTGCCGCAATCATCCAACATCAATATCAATTCGATCCTTATGAGAATGCGCTCTTTCTTTTTTGCGGTGGCCGCTTGGATCGTTTTAAAATGTTGTACTATGAAAACGACGGCTATCTGCTCCTTTATAAACGATTGGACCAAGGAAAATTTCATTGGCCCCGAACTAAAGAAGAAATTCGTCAACTCAGTCACCAACAACTTCGCTGGTTGCTTGAAGGGATCAGTATCGATCAACCGAAAGCCATTCGTTCTGGTAAAAAGGGAATTTTTTAAAGGTTTCAAGCGAAAAACTTTCTTGTTAATCATTGATTTATCACTCTTTTCTCCTGCTTTTCCTTTTGATTTTTGGTAAAATGAATCCAATCATTAAAAAAGAGAGCGAGGAGAAAACAGTGACGACTAAAACAAAGCCATCCACGACTGATTCCCTCATTCAAATGCTTCAAGAACAAATACAAACCAATCAAAAACAATCCCTCATCATCGACGGCTTAACACAAGAAATCAAATTACTGCGTGAACAAATCGCTTATTTGACGAATAAAATGTATGGGAGATCCAAGGAATCTTTACCTGAACAAGTGTCAGGTCAATTAAGCCTGGGGCTTTTTGAGGAACCTGAAATTTTTGAGGAGCTAGAAACCGAAGAAACCTTGACCGTTCGTTCGCATCCAAGAAAAAAAGGGACGAAGGCCAATAAAATCGCGCACTTCCCGACGAAAGAAGTCCATCATGAGTTGTCAAAAGAGGCACTCGATTGAGAGAAATGTGGCTCAAAAATGGTTGATATTGGGACAAAAAAAGTACGTGAAGAAATCCAATTTCATCAAGCGCGCATTGATACTTTACAGCACATCCAACACAGTTATTGTTGTAAAGCCTGCGAACAAAAGGGCGAAAGTTTCTTTAAAAAAGGGCCTGTCCCTAAACCGGTGATTCAAAACAGTTTGGCTTCTCCTAGCCTCGTTGCCGAAACGATTCGTTTGAAATTTGAACAAAAAGTCCCTGCTTATCGCCAAGAGAAATATTGGCAACAGCTGCAGCTCGATATTTCTCGGGATAACATCGTCAACTTGCATATTCGTGTCAGTGAAGACTATTTAACCCCACTAATTGAACGGTTAAAACAAGAATTTCTTCATCAAGACGTGGGTTATGCCGATGAAACGCCGTATCGTGTGTTAGAAAGTGAAAAAGCCACCAACTATTTCTGGGCATTTAGTAATTTTGAACACTCCGAAAAGCCCTTTGTGATTTTTCACTACGCCCAAACGAGAAGTCGCGAGATTTCTCGTGCGTTCTTAGCCGATTTTAAAGGGTATCTTCATTGTGATGGTTATTTTTCTTACGACTCGCTTGAAAACATTCTTCCGGTGCGTTGTTATGCCCACGTCAGAAGGAAGTTTTATGAGGCCTTGCCCCAAACGACGGCTTGCGAAACTATCCATCCTGCAGAATACGTCTTGAATCAGTTGAAAAAATGTTTTAAACTCGAACAAGACTGGAAGCCTCTTTCTCCAAAGGAGCGACTCGTTCAGCGCAAGGCAGAATTGAAACCACGAATGGACGCGCTTTATCGCTACGTGGGCGAGATTTCTGCCGTGCCCAAATCGAAACTCGACAAAGCCATCCAATATTTTATGAAATATCGAAAAGATTTGGAGCGCGTATTTGAAGATGGACGATTAGAGCTGACCAATAATCAAAGCGAGCGCTTGATTAAAGATTTAGTCATGGGGAGAAAGAATTATCTTTTCTCGACAAGCTACGCAGGTGCAGAGGCTCTTGGGAATATTCTCAGTCTTTTAAAAACGTCAGAGTTAAACGGCCTCAATCCAAGCAAATATTTCACGTACTTATTTGAAGCACTACCAAACTTACCGGTACTTACTTCAAAACACGTCGATGACTATCTGCCTTGGTCTCCCAAAGTTCAAGAACACTGCAAAGCATAAAAATACGCCAAGGCTCAAATGTAGAATAACATTTGGGCTATTTGGCGTACAGGTACTCTGTTATTCGGCGCTTACGAAGCAACCCCTTTAATGAACTCATGGCAGAAATAAAAAAGGATCTTTCCACAGGAGTCTCACCATACCTAATTTTTGTTAGTAAGATTATTGTTCGATTCTCATATATACATATTGAAAAAAAGAAAAGAAGGTTCAAAAAATTTAGAAGCTTACATTCTTGGATTTGTTGAAGCAGCCTTTCGAAAAAGGTAGGATAGAATTAAAAAGAAGGTGTTATTATGAAAGTTGTCTTTCATATCGATGAATTAGAAAAATGGGAGGAACCACAAAAAATGTCAAAAACCTGGTGAAAATCGCTCCAGAAATAGACAATGGCTTGGATATTTTAAATCTGGGGGATTTTAATTTTCCCTTTGTAGCTTATACGTATTCTATTTTTCCTATGATTCTTGCTGCCTGGCTAGTGAAAAAAATAGAGCTTTGGTTAAAAAAATGGGTACCTCTTTATATTCAAGCAATATTTATCCCGATTGTAGTCATCGGGGTCGTATCCACAATAACCTTCTTGTTCACTGGCCCTGTCATTACCTGGCTTTCACAAGCTTTAGCTGTGGGGCTCCAATCCTTACTAAGCTTGAATGCTCCTATCTTTGGTGCGATTATTGATGGCTTTTATCAAATTCTAGTAATTTTCGGATTGCATTGGGGAATCATACCAATTTATGTTAATGATTTTGCCACATTAGGATATAGCTACCTCTCTGCCATGGTAAGTGTCCCCATTGTCGCCCAAGGTGGCGCAGCTCTAGCTGTAGCAGTAAAATCAAAGAAAGCAAAACTAAAAGAACTAGGATATGCTGGTGCAATCTCAGCATTTTGTGGCATTACCGAACCCGCTATTTACGGGATCAATTTACGCTTTCGTAAACCATTTATCTGTGCAAGTATTGCCAGTGCAGTCGGTGGATTTATGACAGGGATATTCCGAATCAATATGTGGAGTATCATTGGATCAATCATTGGTCTTCCTTCATTTATTGATCCGGTCAATGGCATCACTTCCAACTTTTGGTATGCCGTTCTCGTCACAGTCGTAACTCTCTCTCTATCGTTCGTACTGACTTATATGTGGGGTTACAACGATACCATGGAAATGCAAGAAAAACGTCAAAAACCAAAAAATCCTGCTAAAGAAAAACTTGCCAAATTATAAGAAAAGCGGACAAGTCCGCCTTGGCCTATGAAAAAATAGGAAATTTGTCCCTGAATTGTCAGGAGACTTCACGCTTCAGCGGGTTAGTCGAATGATATGCGTTAGCGAGCAGCGAAGCGCGCAATGGGGCAAATTTATCTTTTTTTCATTAGGTCAGGACTTGGGAGCTAGACATTGATGGCTGAACTTATAATCCCCTAGTCTATAAATAATCCCTAATTCACTTCGTAAATTCTTTACATCTTCAATTATTTCATGCGTTTTCGATTCACGAAATGTAAATTCATATTCGGAAGCTCCAAATTCTTTTACAAGTTCTACAAAAGCATTGGCTGCAAAAGTATAATGTTGACTTGATACCGAAAAATGTTGCTTAGCTGTTTTTTCACTTATATATTTTTCTTCAAGCATGTTAAACTGCTGCAATACTTGTCTAGCATAACCCAAAAATTCTGATCCTTCATTAGAAACAGTAACGCCCCTATTCGTTCTAACGAATATAGTGATTTTAATTTCCTGCTCTAATTCCTTAATTGCATTCGACAAACTCGGCTGAGAGATGAATAAACTTTTTGCCGCTTCATTCATAGAGCCTTTACTTGCTATTTCTAATGCATACTTTAATTGTTGTAAAGTCAAACTAAACACCACCTTTTTAAAGAATTTAATAGTTCCGTTAAACACGAAATATTCGTGATAATCTTTGAAATTGAGAATTTCTATATAGCTTCTTTTTGTAGCTACACCACACACTCAATAGGGTACAAGCTGATAGAATTGACGTTTTTACGAATTTTAACCAAATGTAAGTACATTTTTTCCTATTCTTTCTCATAATCAAGTTTTTATTCTCCAAATAAGATATTATTCCAAATCTTGAATATTCATTTTATTAAGCTGAGAAAGAAATTTCATTTTCTCACGACAAGCAAAATAAATCCCAAGTAAAAAGATAGTTGGAATATTACTAATTAGAGAAGTAGAGGCAATTAACATAAATATTTCCCACCCCTCATTGTATCAAAAACTACAATGCTTGAAATCATCAATAAAGAATATATAAATGATATTGTTGGCAGTATAAGTCCAAACCACTTACTCTTCTTTTTAGATAGGAATATTTGAAGAAAAATCGCTCCAATTAACAAGGCCATCACAATGAACAACATTACTACGGTTATCCTCATATTACTTAACCCCTTTAGTTTTTTTATATTCTGAAATCAGTAATTTAGCAGTTTCAAAGTCCAACTTGTCATCTAAAGCTAAGCGTTTAATCAAAGCAACATAGGGCTCGTTTGCTGTATCTTCGCTTACTTGGATTTTTTGTATTAATTTATCAAGCCTAAGTCTTACAGTTGGATAAGTAACTTCATATCGATTTGCAACTTCTTTTAATGAACCAGAAGCCAAGAGAAACTTCTTAATAAATGATATATCTTCATCTTCAAGGTTTATCATCCATTCGGCTACAACCTTTATTGCCATATCATAGCCTCCTTTAATAAAGTTAAGCGTACTTTTTAACATTATTAAAGTCAATCGTTACTCTATTACCAAAAATTAATTGCCTGGGCTTTTTGATTCAGTTTTTCTTACAAGATTTCGTTTAAATTTAGCTGTTCAAAGGAGTGATTTAAGCACTTATCTTCTGTATAATATAGATATTGTCCTAAATGTGAGGGCTTTTATAATTGTTTAGATTGATATAAGGAGTGATTGTGTGAACTATCATGTGTCAATGCAAGGAAACGATCAAGCAAGTGGAACGGTGGAACAACCGTTTCTAACGATTTCACGCGCTGCCGAAGTGGCAATGCCCGGGGATACAGTCGTTGTCCACGCCGGAATTTACCGTGAATGGGTAAAGCCAGCTAACGGTGGAACTATCGACCAACGCATTACTTATAAGTCTGCTGATGACGGTGAAGTGATTATTACTGGTGCAGACCGTATCACCGACTGGGAAGCTGAGGGAGAAAATGTTTGGCGTACAGAAGTACCAAACGCCCTCTTTACGGTTCGTAATCCTTATGAAGTGGAGTTGAGTGGTGACTGGTTGTTTGATGGCGCCTTGAAAGCTCATTTAGGTGATGTTTATTTAGATCATAAATCACTTTATGAATGCGGAAGTATGGCAGAAGTTGAAAATCCCGAAGTGTGGCCAGAAGCGAAATATTCAGAAGACTCACTGTTGAAATGGTATTGTGAAGCAGGGCCTTCTACAACAAAGATTTGGGCAAATTTTGGTGGTAAAGACCCTCGCAAGGAAAATGTTGAAATTAACGTCCGTCCACATTGTTTCTGGCCGGAAAAGTCAGGTCTTGACTACATTACCGTAAGCGGATTCACTTTACGCCAAGCTTCCCCCCAATGGGCACCTCCGACAGATTACCAAGAAGGCTTGATTGGGCCACATTGGAGCAAAGGCTGGATTATTGAAAATAACATTATCTCTGAATCTAAAAGTGTCGGCATCAGTCTGGGAACTAAAATCGGCACGGGGCATGTGAAATATGCAGGTAAGCACAAAAAGGGTGGTACGCAACGTGAGCAAGAGGTTATTTTACGGGCGTTGCATGCTGGTTGGCACAAGGACTCTGTCGGCAGTCATATTGTTCGTGGCAATGTCATTCATGATTGCGAACAAGCCGCCATTGTTGGCCATATGGGATGTGCCTTCAGTGAGATTTACCAAAACCATATTTACAATGTCCATCACAAACGCTTGAGACACGGCGCGGAAGTTGCTGGGATTAAGCTGCACGCTGCCCTAGATACACAAATTAGTGATAATAAAATCCATACTTGTTATCGTGGTATTTGGTTGGATTGGCAAGCACAAGGAACTCGCATCAACCGCAATGTGTTGTTTGATCATTTGTCTGAAGATTTATTCATGGAAGTTTGTCACGGACCTTATCTGGTAGACCATAATCTCTTTTTATCACCGATGAATTTTAGAAATATGGCACAAGGTGGCGCTTTTGTTCATAACTTGTTTGCTGGTCGATTCGTTGTACAGTCCGAACTTAGTCGAATTACGCCTTACCACTTCCCTCATGAAACAGCGATGGCAGGCTATTCTAATATTTCGAGCGGGGATGACCGCTATTATAACAATATTTTCTTAGGTGATAACGACTCTAATAAAGAACCTGTTCCAATTACGTTCTTTGAACACCTGCCGCTTAAACCGCGCGAACTCCCAGAAGATAATGGCAAGACTGTCATGGACGGCGTTCCAGATGATTCCATTTGTTATCTGTACCCAGTCGGCTTAGGTGGTTATAACAAACATCCTAACGCAAACGATAAACAACTGTGGGAATATACGAAAGAGGAACTGATAGCCCTCGGAGATGCTGCTAAAGATTTCTTTGTTGGAAATGCTGTACTGCCTGTAGCAGTAGATGGCAATCTCTATCTGAACGATGCGCTCCCAAGTAGTAGCCACGAACCACAAGCAACTGTCTTTGAAAAGAGTGGATTTGAAATCACAACAAATCCATCTACAGGTGCTGTGACGGTTGCTGTCACAGATGCTGCGTCGGTTAACGGATCCGATACAGTCCCTGTCTCGACAAATGTATTAGGCAAAACTTATCACGCTGACATGAACTTCGAACAGCCAAACGGGACTCCTTATCACTTTGATACGGATTTCTTCGAAAACGAAAGAACTGTGAAGACACCAGGACCGTTTGAAGTAACGGAAGCTGTGGTATTTGAGTTTTAGGAAATGAAGCGCTCAAATGGAAAAAATGATTCGTGAAGTGGACGTCGGGGCTGCCTTTTTGAGCACATTTACGCTACATTATTCGGGTATAGGAAAGGGGCCGGGAGTTTTTTCCCGGCCCCATCGCGTTTTTCTATTTATTCTTGAAGGTTTGATTCACCAAGAAGGTCATCAATTCGTTCGGTTGCTCTTTAACAAATTCTGACTTGTCGCCAAACACCATGCCATAAGGTGCATCCAAGGTATAGGGATTCCACTGTGGCATTTTTTCACCTGTCACATCTTTGCCATTCGGGTCACCGCTAGCGATAAAGTTGGCTAAATAATTACTCATCTCCCGCGCCAAATCGTAGTGTTTGCCTACAAACGGACGCCAGCATTTTGCCAAGGTCTCAAAGAAGAACCACAGATCGGCAGAGTGGAAGGTACCGGGATCATCCCAGCCCGGTATCTCTGGATCAAAATTGTAATAGTAGAGTGGCATATCAGCGCCGGTGTCTGCGTTTGCCTTACCCAGAACACGGATTGCATACTCAATCATTGGAATCGATGCATTTTGTTTAATTGTATCAAAGTCTCCTGATTCAAAGTTACATAGCTTCAGAAACTCATCCGCATCCGCCCCAAAGAGTTTGTCGGCCAATTCCTTGAATGCATCCAAACTAGAAACTTCCGGAACTCCGAAGAACTCAGATGACGTCTGCCCCAACAGAACAGGAACCATCAAACGTTTGTTTTCCATAAACAGTTCGAAGGCATTTCCCATGACAAATTTTTTGTCTACGACAGGCCCCCAGAAAGCTTGATATTCCAATAGTTTTTCGCGGACGAATTCTCCGTCTAGCGCCCGTGCCTCTTCCAATGAAGACACCCCCATGAACTCAAAGAACTGCACGCCCGCCTCTTCGACTTCGGCTAATGTTCGACCACTTCCTGGTATTCCGCCACTTTTGTATACGTTTGCAAAAACACCACTCAAAACAACAGCCTTATGGAATAGTCCTTCATTTTGCGGTGCGGTTAATTGGTGCATCACGCTCGCGCCACCAGCCGATTGACCGCCGACCGTAATGTTATCGGGATCTCCACCAAATGCAGCGATGTTACGTTTAACCCATTCAATTCCTGCTTGTTGGTCCAGTAGACCAAAGTTGGTTGGTGCATCCGGTGCTTCTGCCGTGATTTCCGGATGGCCTAAGAAACCAAACACGTTCAAGCGATAGTTGACCGTAACCACAATCGCGCCGCGACGTGCTAAGCGCTCGCCATCAAATTCCATTTCTGATGTATAACCATACTGGAACCCACCACCGAAAATCCACACATAAACCGGTAGCTTTTCATCGGTATGACTAGCAGGTGTCCACACGTTCAAGTATAGATTGTCTTCATCCATCGGCACGTTTGGATCTACGTGCCATTCACGCGAATAAAAATCATCCGGGTTGACGCCCGGCCTTGCTTGCATAGATATCGGTGCAAACTCAAATGCTTTCAGCGTACCTTCCCAATCGGCTGCAGCTTGTGGTGCCCGCCAACGATTCTCGCCTACAGGCGGTGCTGCAAACGGAATCCCTTTAAAAGCTGTTATACGGGGATCAGCTGCTGGCAATCCTTGAATAAAACCATTTTCTACTTTTACCTTTCTTAACATCAAGCATTTCTCCTCTCGATTATAGGTCACTTGTACAAAATGACTCAAACCGCAAATTTAGTCAGTCATTTTAAATTTTTTTACACTTTTAATGTATCACTCACTTTCTTTAGAGTCAATAAAACCCTGAAAACAGTATTAAATACTCGTTTCAGGGTGTGAATAATCTGATTTACTTATGTAGTATCGGTGCTTTGCGCATGAATTTTCCGTCATTCTTTGCGACAGTATGATGTTTCACTTTGTTGCCAGATTTTTTATCTTTTATTAGTGCCTTCATTTTTTCTTTTGCATTCATTGTTATACCCCCTTCTCATCAAACTGATATTGAAAAATCAACTCGCCATTCGGATCTCGTTCATTGATAAACTCAAAGCCGATACTCTTGTATAACTGATGAGCCACTTTATTCTCTTCAATAATACTTAAATAGATGGTTTTAACGTCGTATTCTTTTGAGACAATCTCAATGAGCTGCTTCATCGCTTGTTTTCCAAAACCTTTTCCTTGATCGTTTTTATCGATCATAATGCGGTCAATCCAAGTATCCTTATTGACGACAAAAGACCCATACATAGCAAATCCAATTAATTCTTCTTCGTGATAGATAGCTACTGGGTGCCATTCTGGATAGCGTGCAGCTTCCTCTAAACATTCAGCCACCGTTTCAATAAATCCTTCTTAGCCGTTTTTTAAACTTATGGATTAACAGCGGCCTCATTGTTTGCATCAATATCTCTGAAGAATAATAGTGCCATTGGCTCTCCCACCTCTCTAACTTCTTATCCCTTTTCCTGTATTAATCAGATAGTAACACACCGAATAGACAATAATAATAAACAGAACCAGAATCATAAGCGAAACCATAATCGGCACATCAGTCGTCCCCAAGAACCCATAACGGAAAGCAGAAATCATATAAACAATCGGGTTTACTTTTGATACGGTTTGCCAGAATGGCGGTAACATCGAAATGGCATAAAATACACCACCTAGATAAGTTAATGGTTGTAATACAAAGGTCGGTACAATCGACACATCATCATATGACTGTGCAAAAACGCCATTTATTAGCCCAGCTAGAGAGAAAAGAATAGCCGTCATTAATAATGTCAGAATAACAATTAACCAAGAGAAAACATTCAATGGAACAAATAGTAACGAAATAATGGTTACCAGTGTACCCACCAGCAGACTTCTTCCCAATCCTCCTAGGACAAATCCCCAAATAATCACATGCGTCGGCACTGGGGCTACTAATAATTCCTCAATATTTTTTTGGAATTTTTGTGAGAAAAATGATGAAGAAACATTTGAGTAAGAACTCGTGATAGCTGACATCATGATTAACCCTGGTACAATAAACTCCATATAAGAGAATCCACCCATATCGCCAATGCGTCCACCAATCATTTTTCCAAAAATAACGAAATACAATGATGTGGTGATAACAGGTGGTACCAAGGTCTGTACCCAGATACGCAGGTAACGGTTTGTTTCCTTGATCGCTAAACTTTTTAGAGCTGTAAAATAAAGACTAAACATTTCTTTCCTCCAATTGGTGCTTTTCTTCTGTGATTTTCAAAAATAGTTCTTCTAAGCGGTTTGATTTATTCCGCATCGATAAGACTTTAATCCCTTGATTACTTAGTTGATTAAAGATGTCATTGACTCCTTGATTGCGTTCAACCTCTACTGTCAGCGTCAGGTCATCCTCAAATTCATAGCTATAGCCCTTGATTTCAGGTTTATAGTTATAGGCATCCAAGTCGAAAATAAACGTTTCATACTGTAACTTAGAAAGAAGTGATTTCATACTTGTATTTTCAATCAATGCACCCGATTGAATAATCCCAATATTTCGACAAAGCATTTCAGCTTCTTCTAAGTAGTGAGTGGTTAAAATAATCGTTGTCCCACTTTTATTCAATTCTTTTAAAAATACCCACATTTCACGTCTTAATTCGATGTCCACACCCGCAGTCGGCTCATCTAAGATCAGTAATCGCGGTTCATGCATCAGCGCTCGAGCGATCATTAAACGACGCTTCATTCCACCTGATAGCATACGGGCACGAACGTGTCGCTTCTCCCATAAACTCGATTGCTTGAGATACTTCTCACTCCGCTTAAGTGCCTCCTTACGTGAAACACCGTAATAACCTGCCTGATTAACTACAATTTGTTGAACCGTCTCAAAGGGGTTGAAGTTAAACTCCTGAGGTACCAAACCGATTTGCTGCTTTGCCCGCTCTAAATCAGTATCCAGGTCATAATCAAAAACTTTTACTTGCCCTGATGTCTTGTTGACAAGTGATGTAATGATGCCAATGGTGGTTGATTTGCCAGCACCGTTAGGCCCCAGTAAAGCGTAGAAGTCGCCTTCTTCTACAGCCAAATCAATCCCTCGAAGTGCTTCAACACCAGTCGCATATACTTTTTTCAAATCTTTTATTTCTAATGCGTATGTCATTTATTTGTTGTCTCCTTATGATATTATTCCTTATTTTAACATGTATTTGTCTTCTATATGCGTCATTTAATATGAAATGGATTTAAACGTTGTCCCTGCCACTATTAAGTCACGTTTGGGATTTTCACTCTTTAGAGTGTACCAATGCTGGGTAAACAAAAAGACGTTCACTTTGTTTGAACGCCTTTTTGTTCGATTGTCTCCCCACACCCAATTCAATTATCATCGAAACGGTAATGTGGTTTTTCAGTACTTTATTTCTCAAGTTTTCTCTTTCTCCTGCAAACACGAAATGCTGGTGAAAGTGTTTAAAATTGAGAATTTCTATATGTGATGAGTTGATAAAATGAATGTCATTTGAACATGCCCGTTCTTGGAAAAATATCCACCAATCGTAGCATTTACGAAAAAAATAATGTAATTAATAGTCTTTTTTCTTTACCGGAATCCAGATTTCGCTTCGATACTTTGGATTTCCAGTGTCTGGACTCTCGTTCCACAAAATTTCTGGGCCTTCAACTAACTCATAACTTGAAGACGGAAACCACTCTGAATATATTCTACCCCATACATTTTGAAGTGTCTCTGGGAATGGTCCAATCGATTCAAATACTGCCCAGGTACAAGCATCAATTTTTAATACATCAAAATCTGCAGTTTCATTACTTGATGTTGCTACCCCGATGTAATGATCTAATTCTCCTTTCTCTTCCATTCTACCTTCTGAAAAATTAGTGGAAGCACTAATAATACCTGTAGGTTCTACATTTGAAATTGCTTTTAATTGATTAATAACATCCATGGTTAAAAGTTCAGTCATTTTTGCAATCTCTGGATTGACACCTTCAAAAATAATTGGAACTCTCTTCTTAAATCCTACTAACTTAAAAGGTCCTTTCTCAACAATACGATAGTTCATTTCGCATCCTCCTTTAATTGATAATTGAAAGGTCATTCGTGGATAGGCTTTTAACTGCGTTTTCTCACTTCTTGCTTCTGAAGGGAGAATACCATGCAGGGAATGAAAAGCACGGGAAAACGAATCAGCCGAATTATAGCCATATTTGACGGCTACATCAATTATTCTCAAATCCTTATCTTTTAAATCAATTGCAGCCAACGACAGTCTTCTTCTCCGAATATATTCTGATAAACTTATGCCTGCTAAAAATGAAAACATCCGCTTAAAATGATACTCTGAACAGTAAGCAATTTTAGATACTTCACTATAGTCAATTTCCTCTGTTAAGTGCTCTTCAATATATGTCAATGCATTATTCATACTTCTTAAAGAATCCATTGAACAACCTCCTTACATCATCAATATTATCAAAGGGTGCGTTTTTCTGTCCGACAATCTGTGCACAATATAGTCGATTCTGTTTTAAAGACAGTACCAGGTATGCAAACAATTTCGAATTGTGTTCTGTATCTGGTACTACTAATTATATTATAAAGCATCCCTGTCACTCATACAGTTCAAAATATTCCGAATTTAATGAGTGAGAGGGTGGATTGACTAGTTTTAATTCTTAAGTCTCATCCTATAGCTCTTCGGTCTTATAAACATAATACCCTTCATAATGGTAACTTGCGTCGATTCCATTCAAATAAACATCTCGATCATTGATTTTATTTGTTAAAGCTGCTTTCAAAGGAACCTTAATTTCAACATCTTTTATTGGACTTCTTTCCATTGCTACCCAAAGATGATTTTTATCTACCACTACTATCTTTTTATTTCTATTTAAATCCCTTATGACTTGCTATATATGTTAACTTAAAAGTAAAAGTTCCACTTAAGGTTAGGAAAAATACTTGTCTAACATTAACTCTTAACTACATATGCTTTTTCAAAAATTCAATTTTCTTAAAATCTTTGTTGTTATTATTGTCATTTCTATAAGAATCCTTTGAAGATACTTGATAGATTTTTAAAAACTGCCTTAGGTTGGGGAGACGAAATGTTATACCCTCTACTTGAATAAGGTCTAGGTCTGATACTCTTATTCCAGAAAAGTCGTATAGGGAATCAATGCTGCCATACTCTACACTAAGGCCATTTTTTTGAAATTCATGTTCATGAAGGTCTATTAATTCATAGCCTAGGTCTTCCATGACTTTGGATATTGTACCCCAATTATAAATTCTAAGCTGGTCAGGAGCCTCCCATCCTCTTGGATCACCTGGAACATGAATGTCTATATCTGATGGCCCCCAAGAAGTTTTTGAAATAAACTCTAAACCCAAGGACCCCATTAAAGTTGGCACAATTCCAACATTGTTTAAATGTACACAAATTATTTTAAATTCATTAAATAGTTCTTTTTTCATTGGTCCTCCATGATAATGTACTGCTTTGGCATTTTATTGCTTCTGTTTCATATTATTATGCTAAAAATCTAAATACTCCTTGTCAGCAACACCACGCACTCCGTATGGCTCGATACGACAGGAAGTACGTCTGTACCACCTGTCCGTTTACGAAAACATATCGAGCACATTTCAACGTTAGCTTTTAAAATCGTTAATGTGTATCTAGCCTGCAATTAGATAAATCTTCTTATCATCAAAGCAGATTCTTTCTGTGTGATTATAAATCTGTATCATATCTTCCATTCTGTCTATAAATACACGTGTTTCAGGATTGCTGATTTCCGCAAAAGCAGTAATTGCACTCATCTCTATTTCTTTTGCATTTGATTTGATATGCTTACCACTATCCTGTAAGAATTCATCAACCTGGCCTTTCTTAACAAGTGGAATGCTACCAATGAACTTTCCTACAGCCTTGCTTGCAGTTCCGATTCCCTTCAGCACATTTGCTTCTACCGATACTCCGCTTATCTTTTCAAGATAAAGCGAGCACTGGCCAAATAAATCTCTATACACTGACGAAAGCTTTTCTATTTCTTCTTTAATACCAGTGATATATTCTTCCTTAAAATTACCACTCAACATAATCTCCATCATGGATGCCATTGAGAATGTGTATAAGGAAAGTCTGTAGTATTTGAATTTTTTCTGTAAGTCCCTAAGTGTAGAATTCACCTGATTTTGTACAACAACAGGCTTTTTCGAATTAAGCACTTCATCAACTTTTTTCTGGTACCCATTCATATTTTTACGCGCAGTTCTTTGAATATCCAATACCAGTTTATGATTACTAGCCACAAAATGCTCATTATCCCAATTTAGCTTATACTTAGCGATAATGTTAGATAGCGTTTCAACGTCAGCTTCTATCTCAGATTCTTTTTCAATTTCCAAGAATGAAATTATCTGCTTCTGCATTTTCTCAATTTCACCAAGCTTCTGTTCAACAGAGAACAACGCAACCGCCATCATCATTGTAGCCGGATTTATCGCTGCTACAGACTGAGTTGTTGCGGTCAATGGGCCAGCCGACTGGAGCTGTGCAAACTTCGATGCACCATCTGCTGTTTTGAAT
The DNA here is from genome assembly GCF_051713805.1 of Enterococcus sp. DIV1314a. NCBI lineage: Bacteria > Bacillati > Bacillota > Bacilli > Lactobacillales > Enterococcaceae > Enterococcus > Enterococcus sp. DIV1314a. Next base: position 2,316,173 of record NZ_JBIOQP010000001.1, read on the forward strand.
GCACCCCAGAAATTACCGTTACTAGCAACCTTCAACGTATCTCCAACTGCGGCATTAGCCAATTGATAAAGACCCGTTGTATTAATAGTTGTTGTCTGTGTTACTGTCCTAAGCGCTGGCATTAATGATGATACACCGGCACCAAGCGTAGCCAACTCCGCAATAGGAACACTCAGTGATTTTTGTTCTGCTATATTTGCACGAGCGTCAAATAATAAACCATCTGCAATTTCAATTAATGCTGTTTCTTTTATTTCATCTGACGGTGCCATTTCTGAATTAGGCATTTTTATAATATCTGCCATAATCATTCTCCTTCCTAGATATGTATTAGATTTCATTACATACCTTGTAATTTTCGCGAACTAACTATTCCGCTTAATCCCCATCAATGACTGCATGCAGTTCATCTGCACACGCAGTTATCAATTCCGATTTTAATGCGACACATGTTGTTGCCAAGAAATCAATCAGCTCCGGCCATCTACCTGTATCGTTAAAGTCAACATTCTCTATCTCTACATTTACTGTAGAAGAACGTTTGACACCACGATTCCACCCAATGGCGTAAGGAACTATTTTTTCGATGTTATCTTTTCTTGCAAACATAACATCAAAGATTTTCTTGTTCTTTTCTCTATTCTTAACATCAATCCATATATTTGCACTTAAGGTATGCTTTCTTAATCTCATTGTACAATACAGATTGATGCCACCAATGCCAACGAAGCCATCTAATGTACTTCTCGTTGATGGAGATACATTCGAATATGTACTGTTACCACCGAATGCATCAACAATAACAGGAAGCGCCTTTGTCCAGAACTGCAGCTTCAAATCATCATCCGAAATATCAGATGGAACTACAATTTCTTCAGCACTTGATTCTTCTTCGATCAGCTCTGGCGGAATATCTCTGCCATCATTCACAAAAGAAATATGCAGTAGCTCTTCCATCTGTTCCTGGCTTGCAAACTTGAAATTCCAGCGTTCTTCCATAAAATGAAGAACGCTCATATATTTTGTTTGCATCCCAATCAGACTCTTTGCTGACCTCAATTTCGGAATGAGAACCGTTATAATACCCACGATTTTTCTTTTCTTCAAAGCTATCATTTTGTAATCTGGAATTGATGCTCTGGGAAAGAGGCAGCATATTACCAAGTGTCGCAGAAAGTGTTTTTATTTCTTCTGCAGTAAACTGTCTGAACTGATTTTTCCAATAAGCCTTTGTTGGCGTCTGAGGAAGGATGTGTTCCACTGTAACCTGGTCCTTTACAACCTTCGTTAAGTCAGCCCATTGCAGTTTTTCGATTTTATATTGAGATACGAGTGAATACTCATATTCATATAAGAAGTATTTCAAATCTCTCCAGCTATAGAAGCCATCGTTTGAAATAAAGCGCTTATTCATTTTTGTTACAAACACCTGAATAGCACTTGGCGCATCGGCATCTGCATTTTCATTCAGAAGTGCTGCCACTTCTGTTAGTTTCATTTCGTTGTTATAAACCTTACGCGCATTACGGTAAAATTCACTGCTCTGATAACTGGACTGGTACATAGCCATACGAAAATCAATAAAAATAAATCTTTCCACAGCTTTATAAAAATTGATTCGTTCTTCCGCTGTAGCGCCGACACTAGGAATCAATGACACTGCTACTAGCGGTCTAAAATAGCCAATACCTATACGGTTAAGTCTACCAATCCATACTTTTTCTTCTTTTGAGATTGTATTGCACTCTTCTGGATAATACGTGTAATACCAGTATTCTGCCGTTTCATTAAGGCTATTTACGTAGTCTGCGATTTCCTTTGGTGCAAGGAAACCTGGCGCCATTTCTACTGCTTCATTTTCCTGAACGTCAGATGGATCATCTGTATCCTCATCATCAACTACAACAGGGATTGTGTCATCCTCCACAGGCGTTTCGTTCTCAGCAAAATTCATAAAAATGGATTTATGGGAGAATTTGCGCAGCAGGAACTTAATGTAATCATCGCCTTTTTTACGAGAATATGAGAAGTACATAATCCAATGCGCTCTCAAAAACTCATCATCAGACAGCGGAGTATTTTCATTTCTACCAAGCTGATAATAAACCTCTTTCCAGGCTTTATTTATTTTCTCACGCAGTGCTGCTTCATTAATTTCGTCCAAAATAGAACGGTCATACAATGTAGTAAGGTAAATCAATCTGTTCTTTAGTAACTCCAGATTTGTTAAACGCTTACCTCTATTATTCATTGTTTCGAAGGCAACAAAGACATCGTAGTCGTCTTCAATTTCATGAATGTTGAACATGAATCGAAGTGTAAGTTTTCTATACAGTTCAGCAATACCGTCCATACCACCTTTTTCATAAAAAGCGGTAATTTCTTTATTGAAGAATCGCTTTGCATAAAGCAGGTTCTTTGTATAATAGGTTTCTTTTAACGTTCCACCAAACTTCTCGCCGAATATTTTATGCTTGAGATATTCAGCGCTAGGATTGTCATTCTCATATCCGAAGAGATATGTAATAATAAATCCCTCTGGCGGTCTTTTTCTGCAGATATACTTTGCCTTTATATCTTTCAGATTCTCATATCCAAGATATATATTTTCATCCGGTTTGCTTTCGTTCTCAGGAAGAGAAGCAATAAACTCCACTATTTCATTCAGCAGGATAACAAATGTTGTAAGACGCTGCTGTCCGTCGACAATATGATATGGTCTGAAACCACTATCCAAAAGCCACTTATCATCTGTATCAAGTTTTTTTGCTTCATCCTTGCTCAGAACCTTCATCGATAACAAGCCAGTGTAATGATTTCTATCAGATTGAAGGTTAATCAAATCTTCCCAAAAATCACGCAGCTGTGAATCCTGCCAAGCGTAACCTCTCTGATAATCCGGAATTCTAAATAATTTATTTTGGAATATCTGAGAAAGAGATTGTAACTCATTCATATTCAGATGCCTCCTTACTCTATGTTTTGTAATCTTTCAAGCCACTTCAATATGTAGCCACTTTTAAAGAAATCTAGTAATGCACCATCACAGAAACGCTCAGCTCTTACTGCACCCATAAGAAGCGCAAGCACACACTGTGCATTTAAGCTTGAAACGTCAGCATCTTTCATAGAGTCGGTTCCCCATTCAAGACCATTTTCTTTGAGAATATCCCCATAGCGGGTAAGCTCCATATCTTTATTGCTTTCTTCAAAGGTATAAACATCGTCAATAAAGTTGCTCACCATTTCGGAATACCGCACACAAGGCATCTGTATTGGATGTTCTGGTGTTCCATCGTTTTCTTTATCAATAACCCATTCTCCAAAACTGTCTGTCTGAATCATAGGTATGTATTTTGTCAAAATATCGAATTTACTCATCCTAATCCTCCTCAGTAACATCAATGCCAAATAGTCTCTGGAACTTATCAAAGTTATAAGGGTAAGAGTTATCGCCATCAAATCTTACTGGCTTATGGCCATTACTATATTCAAATTCCAACTCCCACTGTGTTCCATCAATTACCATGTATCCGAAGCGTTTAGTTGTATAATGTCTTCGCCACTCACCGATATGAAGTTCCTTAAGTGCCCCAATGAAAGTATCCTTTATAAAGGGCTCTTTATTATCATCCAACAATACAAGTGGTTCTTCATCTTCCCATAACTTTGTATATGCTTTCATTTCTTCGGATAACTTCACAATTTAGGTGCTATAACCGCCAAAGTAACCACCAATGTTAAAGGTGATCTTGCAGATAGCATTTATGTTCGCATCAAAATCGGCTGCCTTTTCTTCAGACTTTGATAAAGTATAAGTTCCGCCAGCCTCAACATAGGTTTGCTTGGCTTTATCCAAATATTTACGGCTCCAATGAAGGCGGGTATCTTCACTTGGATGCATAACAGTTTTCATTCCATCATACGGTTTTTCCATAGAATTTTTGAGCTGACCTATTTCTTGCTTAAGTCCTCGGATGGCGGTCATTATTTCTTCTTTTGTTTTTCCTTTGAGATACTCTTCATAGTAACTTTCCGGACTAATCATCATATTAGAGTGCCTCCTTTATTCGTTAGATATTTTTATTTCATCTCCATCTGGTAAAATAAATGCCTGCACAAACTTGACACCTATCACATCAGCAATGGCCTTCAACTCATCCAAGGTTACTGTTTCTCGTTGTAATTTTTTATTGAAATTCTGTGGAGTCTGGCCAATACGTCTAGCAAGTTCGGAAACACTTATATTCATTTGCTCACACAGTTCTTTAATCATTTCTGCCGTAGTCATACAGCACCTCCAAGTTTATGCTAAGAATAACATAAACCATTTGGTTGATAAATGCAATAGTCATTAAAATATTTTTATAATCAGCAATTAAAAGAAAACCCACAACTCTACTTCAGAGTCATGGGCTATTTACTTCTGGTTTTCATATTTCCATTTCGATACCTGGTTTGAAGGCTATGACGAAGTGGTCTTCATAGACCTTAACGTTCTGGATTATCTTCCTTACAAGCTTATCATCATATTCTAAGGTGCGGAATTTGTTCTTGCGGATAAATTCAATCAACTCATTGATGCGCTCGTTCTCGCCACTGAGGGAGGCATCTTCTACTAAAAGGGTCTGTCGCTTGTCTCTCAGCTCATCAATCTCATCTGCTAGATGTTCATAATCTTGACCCTTATTAGCCAGCTTGATAAGTTCTTTTTGTTTTTCATCTAGTAAGGTATTAATCTCTGAAATTTGGTATTCTGTGGTTTCTCCAATCACAGCATGAATATTTTCTTCCAGTGTCTTTATCATATTGTTGCCACCAGCAAGTAGCTTATTAATTGCGGTCATTACCGCACCATAGAGTTCATCTTCTTTTACGGTTCGGTTCTTACAAACTTCAGGACCCTGCTCGATTCTAGTCACGCATCGCCAGACAAATTCTTTTCTGCCATGAATATTCCAATAGGTTCTCCTATAAATATCGCCACAATATCCACAGAAGGTGATGGCACTTAAAGCGTACTTGCTACTATAAATTCTTTTGTTCTTGCCTTCTCCTGTGTAGATATTGCTTCTCCGATAAATTTCTTCTTGAGCCTGCAAAAATAACTCTTTAGAAATAATCGCTTCATGGCTATTTTCAACATAATACTGGGGAAAATGAGATTAACTACAGTCTCACTTACTGGCTAGTGACAGTAAGCAGACACACTCAACGTTTAGTACTCAGGCGATTTAGGGATCAAGTCAACAAACACTAAAAACTATTGATTGCATAGGATTTTTAAGCATCTCCTAACAACCCAACATCTAATCTATCACTTCATTTAAGTAGGGTATTTTAGTTTCGCTGTTAAAATCAAGCCTATTTTTATCTGTGGATGTAAATCCTACTAATATCCGATTCTCCACTCCCTTAAGCCATGCAAAGAAATTCTAAACCATATTTGCACCAAAAAGAGATTAACCACTAGCGGATCGAAGAAAAACACCTTGTCTCAGCTACGTCAAAAGATGAAATGTGAGTGACGCTAGATTCGTGCTTCAGCAATTCTAGGATCGAAGCGGTCTCGCAGCCCCTCACACAAGGCGGTTTTCCATAGGATAGCGCGAGATTCAATCACCACTATTTGCCAAAGAGCCCAAAAAACCGCTAGCCAAAAATCGGCTACCGGTTCTAAAAATGATGTTTATCCTTGTCGAGTCTAACAACTCGTCAGGACGAACAATGATTATTTTCTTGTTAACAGACATACTGCTTCCACATGTTTTGAGATGAGGGGATAGCTGTCAAAGGGGAATTTCCATTTTCCTTTTTTACTGAATTCTCTATGAGGGAAGATATCCACTGAGGGTTTTCGTATGCGGGAACATATCAACACTAATAGCCAATAACTTCAGAAGATATAGTCTCAATTAAATCCTTATTAATCAGTTTCATATCTAAAGTATATACTATATTAAGTCTTGGATTATAAATTCCTAGTTTTTTAATATTTTCAAATTCTTTATGAATCGATTTTTTGCCCATAATACTGTAAATTAAAAGTTGCAAGGTATGATCTTTAGTCGGTTTACTTTTTGAAACTTTAAAATCCCACAATGTCTCGGTTGTTAAGAAATCACCATCTCCAGTATTAATCGTGTTTGTGTATCCATCTTCAAATGTAAAACCATCCAAAATTATTGGACCAAATAGTTCTATAAAACTTAAACTTCTTTCCACCATAATTTTAATATTCTCAATTGTTGACTTATCTGGAAGTATTTCTTCTACTGGTCTATAACCCATAACGCCTGCTCTATAACAAACATCATAACCAACTAATTTACATGCACTAATAATTGAATTATCATCTAAACCTTTAATCGTGTTTAAAAGATTATTTGCGTTTGATAGTTGATTTATGATATTTGCACCCATTAAAGATATTCTGAAAGAATCTTCAACTTTTGTTCCATTCATAAATCTTGTTAAATAATCAACAGCAAGACCAATTAGACTAGCATGTATATTTTCTGTATCATTCAAATTATTAAGGGAATCCATCTTAACAATTGTAAACATATTAGGATTGATGTACCCACCTCTAGGTTGCTTAATTTGCTTAATCCTCTGTGTAACTGAAGCCATTTAATTATCCTCCTTTTAATTTTTTTATATTCTGTTTTCACTTATAAGCATTTTATGATTTTATCCCACAAATAACAGTAAGAACATTGATGCCTTATATATCAAGCCTTTTATAACCCTTCCCTACTTCTTCCTTGACATCAAGACTACCGTCTCAACATGTTTTGAGATGAGTGGATAGCTGTCAAAGGACAATTTCCATTTTCCTTTTTTACTGAATTCTCTTTGAGGGAACATATCCACTGCGGGCTTGCGTATGTGGGAAGATATCGAAATTCTCTATTGCTGTTAAAGAAAAAAGATTCTAACAAGGACTACTGTTGAGTTAGCAGTAATAATTGCACCTTCTCCATTTTTAACACCCGGCATTATGATTACATTTTGACCTATCCACACATCATTGCCAATCACTGTGTCACCCTGAAAAGGAAGTTGTTCTATTGCAGGGGTTACTTTTTCCCATCCACCGGTAGAGATATTAAAGGGGATAGGTTGTAATTTCATACATCCTATGAGTTGCTCCATTCATGATAAACCTAACACCCTCTGCAATAGCGCAAAATTTACCGATGATTAGCTTATCTCCAAGAAATTCATAGTGGTGCTCTATATTATTGTAAAATTCCTCAGGAGACTTTTTCATCATCACTATAGTAAGTGTATTCACCAATCTCTACATTGGGTTTTTCGATAGGTTACTTATAGAAAAAACCGTTTTGATATTTTTATTTGGGTATAATTTTTTCTTATCTGATCCTAACATAGGATATAACTCACTCTCATATTTTTATATATTTTATTGTGTTTTATATGATTTATTATTTTGATACCACAGCAAAGCATCCTTTTCTAGTTGCTTTACAAATGCATCCTTACCAGCGCAGTAGCCTTCAATATCCTCCGGGAACCGATTAGCCAGTTTCATCTTTAATTTACCATACTCTAAAGCGATGTCAGGATGTGTACGCAGAAAGTTCCTTACTGCTATGTGCCTAGTAATATTTTTGTGACTGTTTTGCTCAAATATATGAATTTGGTGTGTCCTGTTATCGCCACCTTTACGGAAATATCTCCGCCCTTTAATACCAAACTCACCCATACACTCATACCCACTGGCTACAAATTCTTCGTTATGCTTATCAACCAAACTAATATTTGTCACTACGGGCATTATATCTATGATTGGTTTAGCATGTAACCCCTTAACTGCTGTACTGCCAATATGGTAAATCTCCACCAATATATCCTTCAATATGTTACTTATCTTCTGTGATTCATTTTCATACTCTACTTCCCAAAAGGGGTCGTACGGAACAACTCGTATAAACAATAATAACCCTCCAATCTCTTTCTCAACAAATAACGTTACGACATTATTAGAAAAAGTCTTTATACTCTTTAACAATGGAGTCGCCAGCCAGAATAGACTATATTGACCAGCGACTACCTTAAATTTAATGTTTCAGATTTATTTTCTTATCACTAATTTCATAAACCACATCAGCCACATTATCGAGTAGCCGTTTGTCATGGGTGATAAACACTATAGTTCCAGAATACTCCTTCATTAATATTTCCAAAGCCTCTAAGCTTGGTATGTCAAGGAAGTTGCTGGGTTCATCCATTAGTAGGATGTTATATCTACCCATAAGCATTTTAGCTAACAATAATTTCATAATTTCACCACCGCTTAAAACAGCCAAGCTTTTTCCTATGTCGTTTTGTTTAATTCCCATTGATGCTAACACAGAACGAATTTCTGAAACATTGTAATCACAATCCTCCTGCATAAATTCCAAGACTTTTTGATTACTGTTGTACTTGTAACCATTTTGTGCAAAGTATCCTATTTTGGCCTTAGGTGAAATAGTAATTCCATCTTCATGATTTAAGATCATTTGGATTAAGGTTGTTTTTCCTGTTCCATTACCTCCAGTTATCGCTACTTTTGCTCCTAGCGGAATTTGAAAAGATGCATTTTCAAACAGTGCCTTATCCCCAAATATTTTATTAATTTCCGCACCGACTATAGGGTATGGATTATGGAGCTCCAATGCTTTACTTTGCCTGAAACGAATTCTGCGAATGTCTTCCGGAGCTTCTACTTTTCCTAAGGCCGCAATCCTGTGCTCTAGGGATTTAGCGGCATTATGCATCTTTTTTTCCTTACTTCCTATTGATTTTTGATGAGCTAAACGCCCTCCGCCTTCAGTACTTTTTTTCTTTGAAGCACCTTTTGCCTTCTGTTCTATTTTACGAGCCTGTTTTCGCTTTTCCTCCGCAGCCCTTTCCAATCGGGCACGTTCCGCAATAAATTGTTCGTATTCTGCAGCTTGGCTCTTACGTTCTTCCTCTTTCTGACGAAGATAATCAGAATAGTTTCCCCAATACTCAGTGATTTTGCCATCTTTCAGTTCCCATATTTTATCTACTATTTCATCAAGAAAATAGCGGTCATGGCTAATAACTAACAGTGCACCTGTAAAATATTTTAGCTGTCCTATTAGAAAATCAATTCCTTCACGGTCTAAATGGCTCGTAGGTTCATCCGCTAAAATACCATGAACCTGTGCCGATAAGGCCTGTGCTATTTTAAGCCTTGTTTCTTCACCACCGCTCATGGTCTGTATATTTAATTGCTCAACACCTAGCTTGCCTACAAGTGCAAAATCTTTTTCCTCCTGCAGAGTTACTTCGTCCAACTGGGGAATATAGGCAAGTTCACCCAGACGATTCATTTTACATCCTGGGGGAATTAATTCTCCTAAAAGTACCTTGAGTAAAGTGCTTTTTCCTGCACCATTTGCTCCTACTAAACCAATACGGTCATAATCATATACTTCTAATTCATTTATATCTAAAACATCGCGTCCTTTGAATTCCACACGAATGTCTTTTGCTTTTAATATTAATTCCATAACATTTCCTCCTGTCTATAATCGCATGCTTTCATTTGCTTGTACGCAGGGAAAACCCTGCGATTTTAGCAGGAAGAATTACATGAAAATAAGATACATAAATATCCCTCCAATATTGTTTATTTTAAATCTAATTTTCTAACCTCAGTTATCATTGGGCAAACTATAGCAATGCCAATAATTAAAATACCTGATAGTAAAAACCAATGATTTACACCGATTTTATCAGCAAAGAATCCAGAAAGAATTAACCCAATTGGCATAGCAAGTGACATGATACTTCCGGTCAAAGAAAATACACGTCCTAAATATTCAGGCTTAATTTTCTCCTGAAAAAGAGCTGTTTGCACACCGCTATAAAATGGCACCGAAAGCCCCATTATTGCACAGCAAACTACAAATATTACAAATCCATTTGGAGGAAGTATTCCCGAAACGGCTAAACTGGCCCCCATTATAAAAAATGAACTAGTTATTAGTAATACACGCTTTTCGAAGCTCCCTAATCTTCCTAACAATAAGCCTCCTGCTAGCATTCCAAATGCAAAGGAAATTTCCGTAATAGAAATATGCACAGGTGTTCCATTAAAGTATTCCATGCTTATTAAAGGAAATAGTGCATTAATTGGCATATAAACAAAAGTATATAGTGTTCCTAAGAGTAATAAGGCAAACAATCCTTTGTTTTGTCTCAGAACGACAATTCCTTCTTTCATTTCTCTTATGAAATTTGGTTCCAAACTTTGCACTTGATTACCCAGCTTAGGTATACGTACAATTGCTACCGTAATAGATGCAATCACAGCACCCAATACGTCGATGGCAATAATAGCATTTAAATCCCAAACGGAGTATAAGAGTGCTGCAACTGCCGGACTAACAATATAGCTTATAGACTGCAAAGACTGACTATAGCCTGCGCATTTCGTTAGCTGTTCTTCTGGTACTAAAAGTGGTGTAACCGCATTGAGCGCTGGGGTATGAAAAGCTGTTCCAATGCTACGGATAAACAATACTATCATAACCATCCAGACAGGTAGCTCCATATAGAATGCAACAATAGCAAGCACTGCACCAGCTGCTGCGATAATTAAATCGGCACCAATCATTATCTTCTTCCTATCATGACGATCCACTAGCACACCAATGGCAGGCCCCAAAATCGCATAGGGTAAAAAACCTACTAATGAAGCCATAGACAAGACCATCGCAGATCCTGTTTTTTCTGTAAGGTAAAAAATAATCGCCATTTGCAGGATGGCACTAGTGATTAATGATACTGCTTGCCCTGCCCATATTGCATAAAATTTTCGTTTCCAATTGTTGTATTTTTCCATTTATATTATCTCCTGCATATTATTTTGCTTGAATTTCTATTTTGAATAGCATTCTAGGCAATAAAAAATGCAGGCCAAACCCCACAATGTGGCTTTTGGTCTGCATACATACAATTTGGAAACATTCATATTAAAGACATAGTTAAATAAAGGTATAGTTAAATAACCAATATCCTCACCGTAACTAATGAATGCTCAATATCGTATAAATAAGCACAACAAAAAAGCCTATCATCGGGGATAGATTCTGCTTTTTTTATTGCCAGCTTATCTTAAACGCATTGAGGCTGTCATAGTTTCGGTTCCTCCTACATCTTTGTTTATACCAATTTATAGAATAACACAACAAGATGATATGTTCAATATAAAAATTATGGAATGAGTCTCATACTTCCAATTCGATGCCAGATTTAAAGGATATGACGAAGTGTTCTTCATAGACTGTAACGCTCTGGATTATCTTCCTTACAAGCTTATCATCGTACTCTAAGGTACGGAATTTGTTCTTGCGGATAAATTCAATCAGCTCATTGATTCGCTCGTTCTCGCCACTGAGGGAGGCATCTTCTACTAAAAGGAGCTGTCGCTTATTTCGCAGTTCATCAATCTCATCTGCTATGCTTAATCATTAGACTCAGAGCATCTACAGTCTAGCTTGTAAGGGTTCTCTTCTATATAAAATGATAGGTCCTTGTATATTTCATAATAAAATAGAGCTTTTACGACATCCCTAAAAGAGTTTTTTCCCATTCCTCCAACTCTAAAGTTCCATTTCATTCAGTATCTCCCTAAGCTTTTTAAGTTCTTCTACGCTTAAGGTTACACCTTTGCCCATCTTCTCATGTTCAGGTCCCAATCTCTGATGTCATATTTAGGTTCCCTGTCATGCCAGCTGATTAAATTCAGCTCCTTTGACCAACCTTTGCGGTACCAAAACATCTCATAGTTTTGCTAAACGGTTGAACCCTTAAAGCAAAACTGCATTACCATGGGTGAGCTCAATTCAGAATCTAAACCATATTCCCTTAAAGCACACCCAAAATCTATAACTTTACCCGCCATCAAAAATAAAGAAACCCCTGAAAACACCGTAAATACGCCATTTCCAAGGGCAACTACATTTATTTTCTTGTTAACAGACATACTGCTTCCACATGGTGCGTTTGTGGGAATAGGTCAACGGGTTGGACAACTTTCGCTTTGTAGCCTTTTTCGTTGAATAACACGAGGTCACGGGCCATTGTTGCTGGGTTACATGAGATGTAGATGACTTTCTTAGGTTTCATCTCGCATGTTGCTTCAATGAAGGATGCTTCCAAGCCTTTACGTGGCGGATCGACGAAGACAACATCAGCGGCGATTTCGGCTTTTTCCCATTGTTTCATTGTTTTTTCGGCTTTTCCTACTAAATAAGTAGCATTTTCGATGCCGTTGATTTCGGCATTTTTGTTCGCATCGGCTACGGCTTCTTCGACAACTTCCATCCCGTAAACGTGACGGACGTCTTTTGCAATGCTTAAGCCAATCGTACCGATTCCTGCATAGGCATCGATTACAACATCCGTTGGTTTTAATTCGGCTAATTCAAAGGCTTTTTTGTATAGTTCTTCGGCTTGAACAGTGTTAACTTGGTAGAAAGATTTTGAAGAAATGCGGTACGTATTGCCTAATAATTGATCTTCAATGTAGTCTTGTCCAAATAAGACTTTTTCTTTTTCACCTAAAATGACATTGGTTTTTTCTTCATTAATGTTTTGCATCACAGAAACGACTTCTGGGATTTCTTCTTTAATGATTGCGGCAATTTCTTGTCCTTTAAAGAATTTAGCGCGACGAGTCACAAGGACCACCATCATTTGATGCGTATAATGACCGCGACGAATGATAATGTGGCGCAAGAAACCTTCATTGAATTCTTCATTGTAGGCGGTGATATTAAAACGTTCTAAAATGCCACGGACTTTAATAATTGCTTCGTCGATGGCTGGGTCTTGAATATAAAAGTCTTCAATCGGTAGAATTTCATGGCTATTTTTACGATAAAAACCGGTAACCAATGTTCCTTGAAGTTTGCGAACAGGAATTTGGGCTTTGTTGCGGTAGGCAATTGGATTTTCCATGCCAACAGTTGGACGAACTTCGACATTTGGCATTTTGGCAATTTTTGCCATGACTTTTTCGACTTGTTCTTGTTTAAAGGCTAATTGTTTATCATACGCTAAGTGACTAAGTGGAGCGATACCCGTGCGAAGTAAATCTTCATTCGCAACGGCTTGACGATCAGGGCTCGTTTCAAGCATTTCAATAACACGAGCGTAGCCAAAACGGTTACCGACTTTGATGACTTTGATTTTTACTCGTTCACCTGGCAAGGCATTTTCAATGAACAACGGATAGTTCTCAACTTTAGCCACGCCTAATCCTTCGTGGGACAAGTCGATAATTTCGACCTCTAGTTCTTGGTTTTTCTTTAAATTAATGGGATTCATTTTTTTCTCCTTATTCGCTTTTCGCGCGTTACTACTTCTATTTTAGAAAACTTTTCGTTAAATGGCAACAAGAAAGGAAATACGAGAGAAAACAAAAGTATCTCTTTCATATTTCCTTTCTTGTTATTCTTCTATAGGTGACTCAAATTCAGATTCTTGGAGTCGTTCCACTTCTTCAAGAAACTCTTTACTGACTTCTTCATAAGCGTTACCGATAACCGCTTGATTCGGAATGGCATCAAGATCGCCATAAAACTCAATATGATTATGGAAATTTTCGAACGTCATCGGAGCATCGCCACCATACTCACCATCTAAATTGATCATGAGTCGTTTGTTTGGATCCGGTAAGTTCACTTCTAATTTGGATGTCTTCGTATAAATAATTCGTCGATCGTTGACATGTTTGCCGCCATTAATGAGCAATCCAACCAAATGCAAGATTTCAAAAACATTGGCGGTTTTGACAATAATTAAGGAAAACTTACCATCGTCTAACTTGGCGTCGGGAACAATTTGCTCAAAGCCGCCGACTGAATTGGTTAATCCTAAGAAAAACATGGACGCATTTCCGTCATAGACCCCGTCATCATATTTCAGATGCATCGGAATCGGTTTAATCCGCGGCAACAGTTCCGCACCTTTTGCTAAATACGCAAGATAACCAAAAATACTTTTTAGTTCAGTCGGTACTTCATAGGTCAGTTCCGTTAAATGGCCACCCGCAGCGATATTAATAAAGTAAGAATCGGCTGCTTTTCCGATGTCCATTTTAATGGTTTGATTTTTCAAAACGACTTTGGCTGCCTCGCGGACATTATCACGGGGGATTTTTAAGGCGCGAGCGTAGTCATTGGTCGTGCCTCCCGGGATAATCGCCATTTTCGGTCGTTTCTCTAAAGGAGCGATGCCGTTGACCACCTCGTTAATCGTCCCATCGCCACCGGCTGCGACGACTAAGTCATAGCCGGCTTCTGCGACGCGTCGTGCTTCGTTTTTCGCCGAATTTTCTTCTGGGGTGGTGGCAAAGGCACTGGCTTCAAAACCTGCTTGTTCTAACACATCAAGAATATCCGCCAAATTTTTCTTCATCAATTCTTTGCCTGCTACCGGATTATAAATGACACGCGCTTTTTTCATGTTACACCTCTTAGCGTTTTGCTAATTCTTCTTGTAATAATTTATTGACCACTCCTGGGTTTGCTTGCCCTTTCGTCGCTTTCATAATTTGACCAACTAAGAACCCAACAGCACGGTCTTTTCCATTTTTGAAATCATCAATCGATTGTTGATTTTGATTTAAAATGTCATTAATGATTGGTAGTAATTGACTTGGATCAGAAAGTTGAATGAGTCCTTTTTCTTTCACAACAGTCTTCGCATCGCCACCGTTCATAATTAACTCACGGAAGACTTTTTTCGCGATTTTTGAACTGATGGTGCCATCTTCAATTAAACTAATCATGCCTGATAAATTTTCAGGTGTCAATTTTGTTTCATGTAATTCTAATTTTTCACTGTTTAAATAAGCAGAAACTTCACCCATTAACCAGTTCGACGCTTGTTTGACGTCACTGCCCGCTTTGATAGTTGCTTCGAAGAAATCAGACATCTCACGTGTTAACGTTAAGACCATTGCGTCATATTCAGGCAGTCCTAATTCTTCAATGTAACGAGTGCGACGGGCTTGTGGCATTTCTGGTAAGCTTTGACGGACCGTTTCGATCCATTCGTCACTAATATCAAAACGCGGAATATCTGGTTCTGGGAAGAAACGATAATCGGCAGAGCCTTCTTTGACACGCATTAAGCTCGTGCTATTGGTTGCTTCTTCAAAACGGCGCGTTTCTTGTTGAATTTGGCCACCTGATAATAAAATCTTCGCTTGGCGTTTTTCTTCAAAAATTAAACCGCGACGCACAAAGTTTAAAGAGTTTAAGTTTTTAATCTCGGCTTTTGTCCCAAATTCTTCTTGGCCATAAGGACGTAAGGAAATGTTCGCATCACAGCGCATCGATCCTTCTTCCATTTTGACATCCGAAACACCGGTAAATTGGATAATCGCGCGTAAAGTTTCTAAGAAAGCATACGCTTCTTCTGGTGAACGCATATCGGCTTCTGAGACGATTTCAATTAATGGCGTGCCTTGACGGTTCAGGTCAACATGCGAATAGCCATCTTTGCCGTGTAAGTTTTTCCCAGCATCTTCTTCTAAGTGGACGCGTTCAATCCGGATGATTTTCTTTTTCCCGTTGACTTCGATTTCAACCCAACCATTTTTACCAATTGGTTTTTCATCTTGTGAAATTTGGTATGCTTTTGGATTATCTGGGTAAAAGTAGTTTTTACGATCAAAGTACATGTCTTTGGTGATCTCACAATTTAAAGCTAACGCTGCTTTCATCCCATATTCGACCGCTTGTTTATTCACAACCGGTAACACTCCTGGGTGACCCCAATCGATTACGTGGGTGTTGCTATTTGGTTCTGCGCCGAAATGTGCCGGAGCTGGTGAGAAAATTTTCGAATTTGTTTTTAATTCCACGTGGACTTCTAGCCCAATGACTGTTTCGAAGTTCATTATTTACCTCCTCCTAAAATCACTGGTTTTTTCGTATGAAAATCAGTCGCTTGCTCAAAGGCATAAGCCGCTTGATACATCGTTTGTTCATCAAAATGTTTTCCGATAATTTGTAAGCCAATCGGTAAGCCTTCTGAAAAACCAGCAGGAATCGACATTCCTGGTAAGCCTGCTAAGTTGACTGGAATCGTTAATAAATCACTTAAGTACATCGCGAGTGGATCATTAATGTTTTCGCCAATTCCGTAAGCGACGTTAGGTGCTGACGGACCAATAATTAAATCAAAATCTTGGAAGACTTGATCGAAATCTTGTTTAATCAACGTCCGAACTTGACCGGCTTTTTTAAAGTACGCATCGTAAAATCCTGAACTTAATGAGAAGCTACCAAGCATGATGCGACGTTTTACTTCTGTTCCAAAGCCTTCGCTTCGTGATTTGATATAAACATCTTCGAGTGTTTGCACATCTTCTGAACGATAGCCAAAACGAATGCCATCAAATCGTTGTAAATTCGTACTTGCTTCAGATGAAGCAATAATATAGTAAACGGCTACGCCATATTTTGAATGTGGCAAGCTAACTTCTTCAACCGTTGCCCCTAGTTGACGGAATGTTTCCGCTGCTTTTAAGATCGCTTCTTTAATTTCAGGTTGAATCCCTTCGCCTAAGTACTCTTTAGGTAACGCAATGCGCATGCCTTTCATTTCGCCGGTTAATTTCGCCGTGAAATCTGGTACGGAACGTCCCGCAGAAGTTCCGTCTTTTTCGTCATAACCACTGATTGCATTTAACGCAAATGCGTTATCTTGTACGCTACGTGTTAACGGTCCAATTTGATCTAAAGAAGATGAAAAGGCAATTAATCCATAACGTGACACACGGCCGTATGTCGGTTTCATGCCGACGATACCATTAAAGGCTGCCGGTTGACGAATCGAACCACCCGTATCCGTTCCAAGTGAAAGCGGAATTTGACCTGCGGCAACAGCTGCGGCCGAACCACCTGAAGAACCACCTGGTACTTTCGTTTGATCCCATGCATTTTTCGTTAATTTGAAATAAGATGTTTCAGAACTTCCACCCATCGCAAATTCATCCATGTTTAGTTTCCCAACAGGAATCATGTCTGCTTGATAGACTTTGTCCATAACCGTTGCATCATAGATTGGTGTAAAATTATACAACATTTTTGAAGCAGCGGTTGTCAATAAATCTTTGGTGACAATATTATCTTTAATCCCAATTGGGATACCTGCTAAAACATTGCTTTCAGAAATGCCTTTTAGGTCAAGTGCTTTTGCTAAATCGAGCGCTTTTGCTTCATTTAACGTAATAAACGCATCGACAGTTGGTTCTGTTTCTTTAATGCGGTCAAATGTTGCCCGCGTTAAATCAGTTGCTGTGATTTCTTTTGAGACAAGTAAATCATGCAACTCCACTAAACTTTTATCATACAATTTTGTCATTAGGCTCCGGCCTCCCCATCATCCATAATTGCCGGTACTTTAATGAAACCATCTTCTGATTCAGGGACGTTTTTCATTAATTCATCTCGATCCCAGCCTGGTGCGACTACATCTTCACGCATGACGTTGATTAAATCCGTCACGTTTGAGGTGAATGCCACATCTGTTGTATCTACTTCAGCTAACGTTTCTACCATATCAATGATTTTTCCTAATTGGACCGTAAAATCTTGTAACTCGTCTTCGTTAAAAGACAATTTTGATAGGTTAGCGACATGTTTTACTTCTTCTGCACTAATTGCCAATATTATCCCCCTCTTATCATTCCATGCACATTTGCATTTTCTTTTCGCTATATTGTATCATTTTATCCTTCATCTTGAAATGATTATCCGTATTTTTTCATTTACTTTACAGAACTTTTCAAGATTACGTCTTTTTCGTCGAGAACCTCGCCTTTTAAAAACGCCTTTTCATCCATCGATATCACATGTCTATACGCGGGAAAAACAATACTGGTGAGTGCTTTGATCAATCACACCAGTATTGTTTGACTCCTAATTGGGCGTCTTTCACCGCTTAACGGATTCAAAGATACTATTCAAAGATGTGGGAAGTCACTTGTTCACTGCCTGCTGGGCGCGTAATCACTGCTTGCGGTACATGAACGGCACTGACTTCGACACTCACATTACCTGGAATTTCTGCAAACATGACTTCGACTTGTTTCCCAATAAATTGCGTAAAACTCGCTATTTCTGATTGACCAAAATATTTCGAATCAATTTTAATCGTGAGATCGACGACTTCTTCCTCTACAAAATAAACAAAACCTGTCACACCGACTAAATCTGGAAACGCCTTTTGCACCGCTTTTTTAAACGTTAAGAAGCTTTGATTAATGCCTTTATCCGTCGCAAGATTTTGCACGCTATCGAATACTGGAAGCAAGAGCACACTTTCTGTGACTTCTTCGTACTCATCGATTGATTGTCCGCCGGCTTCACTGATTGCCGTATAAATAAATTGTCCGCCCGTCAATTGGCTAGCAGGTGCTTGTTCAAAGATATTGACTTGAATCGGAATGTTTTCATACCCTGCGATTTTACGCATTCTGGTTAGCACAGCACTGACGGAGCGATGGACTTGTTTCATCATTGCTTCACGCGAAATGTCGATTGTCGTGCCGTCTTGCGTAAACGAACGATTAAACGCAAATCCTAAACTCACGCCACCAAGTGTGTTGCCATCGGCTTTTATGAAGTCATACGCTAAAAGTTGTTGGAAGACTAACGGCGTATTCGAATCAGCGGCGTTTAACCCTAACGGATTGTCTTCGGACTCTCGACCTAACCAAGCTTTTACCGTTGCTTCATCAAGTGCCTGTCCTTCTTTAAAATAATAATCTTCCGCTGAAAAAGCTTGATGGGATAATCGTAATAAGCCTCGCTCAAAGTTTTTTTGATTGTAGCCATTTTGTAAGCCGCTCGCTGTTAAGCCACGGATGGGACTCGTTTGATACGTTCCATCTTGCAAGACACTTTGGTAGACGGAATAATCAATTCGCCCAGTGGTCATCGTTTGATTCGCGAGTTGTTCCTCGCGAACAGGTTTGATTTCTTTTTCAATATTACCGCAACCTGCCAACAAGCAAACACCCATCGCGAACAGACACTTCTGGAGATTTATCCTCATCCTTGCCCCTCCGTTTCTAAAGCCGCGACCATTTCGCCTTCTGTCCAAACCGTAATTCCTAAGGTAGTGGCTTTTGTTAGTTTGCTGCCGGCTTCTTCGCCTGCAATGACGAAATCCGTTTTTTTCGAGACACTTCCGACAATCGTGCCACCCAAGTTTTCGATCTTCGCTTTGGCTTCTTCACGTGTGAAATGACTTAATTTCCCGGTCAGGACGATACGTTTGTCTTTAAAGACGGAATCGATCGTTGCGAGATCATTCGCTGTTTTCCCAAGGTAACGTAAATTAACGCCGGCTGCTTGAAATTCTGCAATTAATTCTCGAACTTCATCATGATCAAAGTAATTCACGACACTATCCGCAATGACTTGACCAATGGAATAAAGATTGGCAATATCTTCTTTTGATGCTTGGCTTAACGTAACGATATCACCAAAATGTTCCAGTAAAATTTTCGCAGCTTTGGCGCCGACATGGCGAATACCTAGTCCAAATAACAAGCGTTCGGCTGAGTTTTCTTTGCTCTTTTGGATGGCCTCTAAAAAGTTATTCGCTGATTTCTCTTTTACTTTGTCTAATTGTAAGAAATCACTTTCCGTTAAGGTGTATAGATCGGCGACGTCGTGCACTAGATTTTTTTCAAATAACTGTTCTAAGATTCTCGGACCCAATCCGTCGATATTCATTGCATTGCGTGAAACAAAATGGTTTAACCCTTCTTTCATTTGCGCAGGACACTTCGGATTCACGCAACGTAGCGCAACTTCTTCCGCTAAATGCACGAGCTCACTTTGACAAACGGGGCAACGAGTCGGAATGTCATAGACTTGACTATCCGCGGGACGTTTGTCAGTGATGACGTACGCGACTTCTGGAATAATATCACCGGCTTTATAAATGACGACTTGATCGTTCAGACGAATGTCTTTGGCTTCGATGTAATCGCGGTTATGCAAACTAGCGCGACTAACGGTTGTTCCAGCGACTTTCACCGGTGTCATCACAGCGGTTGGGGTAACCACTCCAGTGCGCCCAATTGTCCACTCAATCGCTTCAATTGTCGTCTCGACTTCTTCTGGAGGAAACTTATACGCAATCGCCCAACGCGGAGCACGGACGGTAAATCCTAAGTTGTCTTGTGCGTTAAATTCATTGACTTTAATCACGACGCCATCAATATCATAGGGCAATTCACTCCGAGTGAGTTGATATTCATTGATATAAGCCCAAACTTCTTCAATTGTTTCGCAAACACGCGATTCTGGATTGATTTTAAATCCGAGCGTACCAAGTTCTTTCAAGGCTTCTTCTTGATTGGTGACGTGCAACATCCCTGCGTCGGCAACCGTATAAATAAAACTACTTAACTGACGTTGAGCTGTCACTTTGGAATCAAGTTGGCGTAAACTTCCAGCCGCCGCATTCCGCGGATTCGCAAAGACTTCCAGTCCGGCTTCTTCGCGACCTTGGTTTAGTTGGACGAAAGACGCTTTTGGCATATAACACTCGCCGCGCACTTCCATCGAGTAAGGTTGCGTGAGTTCCAAGGGAATCGAACGGACCGTTTTGATATTTTCGGTAATATTCTCACCAATTGTGCCATCGCCACGTGTGGCACCCCGAACGAACTTGCCGTTTTCATAGCGTAGCGAAATCGACAAGCCATCAATTTTCAGCTCACACGTGTAACGAGGCGCGTAGCCTAGTACTCTCGTGACCCGGCGATCAAAAGCGACGAGATCCGCTTCACTAAAGGCATCGTTTAAACTATAAAGCGGGATTTCATGCGTGACTTTTTCAAACCCAGCTGACACAATCCCACCCACTCGCTGAGTTGGCGAATCTTCCTGAATTAAACGAGGATGCTTGGCTTCTAAATCCACTAATTCTTGGTACAGTTTATCGTAGACAAAATCTTCGACAGTTGGTCGGTCTTGAACGTAATACTCGTGGGCGTATTGGTTTAATTGTCTGACTAACTCAATGATTCGAAGTTGTTCTTCTTGTAGCGTCATCAAAAGCGCTCCTTTACTAATTTATTTTTTCAATCGGTGCAAAAGCGGCTAACAAGCGCTTGACACCTTGTTGGGGAAAGGCAATAAACAGTTCACTATCTTTGCCTTCGTTTATCATTTTTACTACCGTTCCTTGTCCCCATGTCTTATGCTGAACTTTATCGCCTATCGTCCAGTCGACGCCTTCAGCTCCCGAGGCTTGTTTCTTCGTGGATGCGGGGCGTGTAGGCGATTGATGATAGACCGGTTTTAAAACTTGCGGTTGTTGCCCATATGATCTTGTTGTAGCTGGACGAGAGGTTTGTGCTGATAACAAAGCATCATCGATTTCACTAATAAAACGCGACGGTTGGTTGTATTGACTACGACCATAAAGAACGCGCGAGTATGCATTCGTGATATACAGTTTTTCTTCGGCGCGGGTGATTCCTACATAGGCGAGGCGACGTTCTTCTTCCAGATCTTTTTCTTCCATTAATGAACGTGACAACGGAAAGACATTTTCTTCCATCCCAATTAAAAATACGACTGGAAATTCTAGTCCTTTGGCAGCGTGTAACGTCATCAACGTGACTTGTGCACTTTCTTCTTCATACGAATCGATATCAGAAAGTAAAGCTAAGTCATTTAGGAAAATAATTAACCGGTCTTCCGCTGTTGCGGTCGCGTCGTTCATTTCAAGTTCATAGCGTTTATCAAACTCTTGTGTGACGGTCAGAAACTCTTCTAAGTTCTCGAGTCTTCCTTGGGACTCGAGTGTATTTTGAATTTTGAGTTCCTCTAAATAACCACTTTTTTCTAAGACTTGTTCTGTGAGTTCTGTCACCGATAAGTAAGGAATCATCTGAGTGAAATCCATCATCATCGTTCCAAATGCTTGTAACTGTTGGCCGGCTTTACCCGAAATATTCGCCAGATTCGCTTCTCTGGCTGCTTCAAGCAAGGTCCAGTCGTGCATTTCCGCAAACTGACGTAATTTGGTCAGTGAGGTTGGACCGACGCCTCGTCTTGGTGTATTAATAATACGTTCCAAGCTAATCGAATCGCTCGGGTTGGCGATGGCATTCAAATATGCTAAGAGGTCTTTAATTTCTTTACGGTCATAGAACTTGTGCCCGCCGACCATTGTATAAGGAATATTGGCTTTTAATAACACATCTTCAATCGCTCGTGATTGCGCATTGGTGCGATATAAAACAGCAAAATCACTAAATTTGCGATTCTCTTCTTGGACTTCTTTGCCAATTTGACTGACAATAAATTGGCCTTCTTCGCGTTCGCTTTGTCCACGATAATAGGTAATTTCTTTTCCTTGGGCATTTTGGGTCCAAAGATTTTTTTCTCTTCTTTGACGATTATTGCCAATGACTTGGTTGGCTGCTGTTAAGATCGTTTTCGTCGAGCGATAATTTTGCTCTAATAAAATCACTTGCGCATCCGGGTAGTCTTTTTCAAAATCTAAAATATTTTGCATGTCTGCGCCACGCCAGCCATAAATACTTTGGTCGGCATCTCCCACGACGCATAAATGACGAAAACGAGCGGCTAATAAATTAACCAAAGTATACTGTGCATGGTTGGTATCTTGGTATTCGTCAACATGAATATACTGAAACTTATGTTGGTAATAAGCCAAGACTTCGGGAACTTCTTGGAATAGACGAATCGTATTCATAATTAAATCATCAAAGTCCATGCATTCGTTGCGCTGTAATTCCTTTTGATAGCGATGGTAGCACTTTGCGACGATTTGTTGATAGTAATCCCCTTGTAAGGCTTCATATTTTTTTGGGGTTAACATCTCATTTTTCGCATTGGAAATCGTGGATAAGAAACTACGAGCGTCATATTTTTTCGGATCTAGATTCGCTTCTTTTAAAATTCGTTTCATCAGCGTCAATTGATCAGAAGAATCTAAAATCGTGAAATTTTTTGAATAGCCAATTTGGTCAATTTCTCTTCGCAAAATGCGGACACACATCGAGTGAAATGTCGAAACCCAAACGTCTTCTCCTTTTGTTCCTAATAAGTCAGTAACCCGGGATTTCATTTCTTTTGCGGCTTTATTCGTAAAGGTGATGGCCAAAATATTCCAGGGGTTCACCATTTTTTCTTCAATTAAATAAGCAATTCGATGGGTTAATACCCGTGTTTTTCCACTTCCGGCTCCGGCCATTAGTAATAAGGGACCGTTAATCGTTTGAACGGCTTCTTTTTGTCTTTCATTCATTCCATCGAGTAACAATTTCTTGGATGACATTCATATCAACATCCTTTCTCCTGATATCCCATCAAGTATAGCATTTTCCGATTTCTCCTTAAAGGGAACAATCATTAAAAATCAGATTCTTTTGATTGAATTTTTGACTGATTTTGCTCATATTTGACTGTTTTTGATTGATTGTTCTTCTTTTCTATGCTAATATACCTTTAGAAGGAGGTTTGAAAATGCTTACAACCGAAAGACATCAGTTTATTTTAAACTACTTAGAGACACATGGAACCATTACGATTCATGAAATCTCCGCTGCCTTAGCAACCTCAGAGTCGACGATTCGCCGAGATTTACAATTTCTCGAAGATCAAAAACTACTCCTTCGTGTTCATGGTGGCGCGCAACGAAAAACACAATTAAATCATGAAGCTTCGATGGCTGAAAAACGTCAACAACATCTGATCGAAAAACAAAAAATTGCTAAATATGCCGGGACGCTCATTAAAGAAGGCGATACGATTTTTTTAGATGCTGGTTCCACTACTTTAGAGATGATCCCCTACCTTCCAACAGATCCGACTTTAAAAGTCGTAACCAATTCTGTGACCCACGCGCTTCAATTACTCGAACGAGGCATTGAGACGATGATTTTAGGGGGCACATTAAAACGCACAACCAATGCCATTGTCGGTCCAACTGCTGTCGAGCAATTGCAACAATTGTATTTTGATAAAGCTTTCTTAGGGATGAATGGGATCGACGAGCAAGCGGGTTACACGACACCGGATACGGAAGAAGCGATCATCAAAAAAACAGCCGCTCGCCAAAGTCAAGAGGCCTTTGTACTTGCTGATCGCTCAAAATTCAAGCAACGAAGCTTCGTCCAAGTGCTGTCACTCAAACAAGCGATGATCCTAACTGACAATTGTCCGAAAGACTATCTTAAAACACTTAAAAAACACACAAAAGTAACGGAGGTATAAATATGATTTACACAGTTACACTAAATCCCTCAATTGACTATATCGTTCATGCCGAGACAATCGAAATGGGCGCAGTCAACCGGATGAGTGCCGACTTAAAACTACCAGGTGGAAAAGGCATCAACGTTTCGCGTATTTTGAATCGTCTAGAAGTCCCCGCTATCGCAACCGGCTTTTTAGGCGGATTCACCGGTCGCTTTATTGATGACTGGTTAGAAGCAGAAGGTGTCCCAACAGATTTCACGCCAATCAAGTCTGATACGCGCATTAACATTAAACTAAAAGCGGAGGTCGAAACAGAAATAAACGGTCTAGGACCAAGCGTTTCGTCTTTAGAAATTGCACGCTTAAAACAGTCGCTCCAGTCTTTAAACGCAAATGACATTGTGGTGCTTGCGGGTAGTGTCTTACCTTGTCTCCCCCAAAACTTTTACCAAGAATTAATCGAACTGATTAAAGCACAAGATGCCGAATTTGTGATTGACACAACCGGTGAAAATCTTTTAAACGCTCTCCCGCACCAGCCTTTATTAATTAAGCCAAATAAAGAAGAATTGGGCGAATTGTATCACACGGAAATCACTGAACTTTCCGAGGTGATTCATTACGGAAAAAAACTTTTAAAAGATGGACCGCGTTTTGTGCTTATTTCAATGGCCGGTGATGGTGCCTTATTGTTTACCAAACAAGGGGTCTATCAATCTAACGTCCTTAAAAGACCTTTAAAAAACTCCGTCGGTGCAGGCGATTCGATGATTGCCGGTTTTGTTGGCCAATGGACGCAAACGAATGATCCAATTGAAGCCTTTAAGTGGGGCGTTGCTTGCGGAAGTGCCACGGCATTTTCAGATGACCTTGCGACCGCAGCCTTTATTTCAGAGTTATTACCAGAAGTTACGATTACAATTTTAGAGGAGGATTACAATGAAAATTAATGATTTATTACAAAAAAACTTAATGATCATGGATTTACAAGCAACTGATAAACAAAGTGCGATCGAAGAAATGGTACAACGGTTATATGAAGAGAAGATTATTTCAAATATCGAAGAATTTAAGGCAGGAATTTTGGCCCGTGAAGCACAAACGTCAACTGGCTTAGGCGATGGTGTCGCGATGCCTCATGCTAAAAATGCTGCTGTTCTTCAACCAGCCGTATTATTTGCGAAAAGCCCACAAGGTCTTGATTACGAAGCATTAGATGGACAACCGACTTCCCTCTTCTTTATGATCGCAGCCCCTGAAGGCGCAAACGATACACACTTACAAGCCTTAGCGGCACTTTCAGGTCGTTTAATCGATGCTGATTTTTTAACAAAATTAAATCAAGCACAAACGCCTGATGATGTTCAAATGTTATTTGCTGAAGAAAAAGAAACAACTGAAGAACCTGCGCTACAAGAAAATTTTGCTGGTGATCGTCCATTCATTATCGCAGTTACCGCCTGTCCAACTGGAATTGCTCATACTTTTATGGCAGCTGACGCCTTAAAGAAAAAGGCAGCTGAAATGGGTGTGGAAATCAAAGTGGAAACAAATGGTTCAGAAGGGATCAAAAATAAACTGACCCCAGAAGATATTAAGCGCGCGCAAGCAGTCATTGTCGCAGCGGACAAAAAAATTGAAATGAATCGTTTTGATGGTAAACCATTACTTAATCGTCCTGTTAGTGATGGCATCCGCAAAACAGAAGCGTTAATCACGGAAGCTGTCAGTGGGAACGCGCCTATCTTCCATGGAGATAACCAAGCCTCTTCAGAAGAAAGTGCCTCTAGTACTTCCTTAGGACAAGAAATCTATAAAAACTTAATGAATGGTGTTTCCCACATGCTTCCTTTTGTCATTGCTGGTGGTATTTTAATTGCTATTTCATTCATGGTCGATCAATTTATTGGTGTTCCAGTTGATTCACTAGGGCAATTAGGCTCTTTCAACCCACAAGCTGCTTGGTTTAATCAAATTGGCGGCGCTGCTTTTGGCTTTATGTTACCGGTATTAGCTGGATTTATCGCGATGAGTATTAGTGATCGTCCAGGACTTGTCGCAGGTTTTGCTGCAGGTGCGCTTGCAAGTTCCGGTGGTGCTGGCTTTCTTGGCGCATTAGTTGGTGGTTTCTTAGCAGGTTACGTGATCGTATTCTTACGTAAGATTTTTGCGAACTTACCAAAATCACTAGATGGAATTAAAACCATTTTATTTTATCCATTCTTTGGTCTTTTAATCACTGGTTTCTTAATGTTATTAATCAATGTTCCAATGAAAATTATCAATGATGGTTTTAATAACTTTTTAGGTAGTATGGACGGCACGAATGCTGCCCTACTTGGAATCTTACTTGGTGTCATGATGGCCGCAGACTTAGGTGGTCCAATCAACAAAGCTGCCTATGTCTTTGGTACAGGGACATTAGCTGCAACCGTCACAACTGGTGGTAGCGTTGTAATGGCTTCTGTTATGGCTGCTGGAATGGTTCCTCCGCTCGCGATTTTCGTGGCAACTCGTCTCTTTAAAAACAAGTTTACGCAACCAGAACGTGAAGCTGGCTTAACAAATATTATTATGGGATTATCTTTTGTCACAGAAGGTGCCATTCCCTTTGCTGCAGCCGATCCGTTCCGTGCGATTCCTAGTTTCATGCTAGGTTCTGCGTTAACTGGTGGACTTGTCGGTGCATTCGGAATTAAATTATTAGCGCCACACGGTGGAATCTTCGTGATTTTACTCTTAAGTAATCCTTTATTATACCTACTCTTTATCGTAATCGGCGCCATCGTTTCTGGCGTTGTCTTAGGTCTTCTCAAAAAACCTTCACACTAAAACGAAAAAGCAGTTTCCGATCACTTGACGATCGGAAACTGCTTTTTTTAACGATTCAATGACCAAAAAACACCCTCAGAAAGATTTTTCTCCTGAGGGCGTTTATCATAATTAGTCGATTCCGATTTCTTCCCGAACGACTGCCGCAATTTTTTCGACATAGTATTCGACAAGCTCGTTCGTTGGTGCTTCAGCCATGACACGCAGTAATGGCTCAGTTCCAGAAGGACGGACAAGAATACGTCCATTACCAGCCATTTCAGCTTCTGCTTCATCAATGACTGCTTTAATTGCTGGAACGTCCATCACACCTTCTTTATTTGATACGCGAATATTAACTAGCTTTTGTGGGTAAATCGTTACTTCTGCTGCAAGTTCAGATAATTTTTTGCCAGTTTGTTTCATAACATTCAGCAATTGGATTCCTGAAAGCATGCCGTCTCCTGTGGTATTAAAATCAAGGAAAATCATGTGACCTGATTGCTCGCCTCCAAAATTATAGCCATTTTTACGCATTTCTTCTACGACGTAACGGTCACCGACTTGCGTCACAACATCTTGCATGCCCGCTTCTTCGAGTGCTTTATGGAAGCCTAAATTACTCATAACGGTTGTCACAATTGTATTGTTTTTCAAGCGTTTTTGTTGCGCTAAGTACTTCCCACAAATATACATGATTTTGTCACCGTCAACGATATTACCTAACTCATCGACTGCAATGACACGGTCGCCATCGCCATCAAAAGCTAAACCGACATCGGCTTGTTTTTCTAGCACAAATTCCGCTAACTTTTCTGGGTGCGTCGATCCAACACCGTCATTGATATTAATACCGTTTGGTGAAGTCCCAATGGTGTAAAATTCTGTTTCTAGATCTGCAAATAAACGATTGACAGAGGTTGCTGTCGCACCGTGCGCCGCGTCTAAACAAACTTTGATACCAGAAAGATCACCATTAATGGTTTGTTCTAGGAATTGAGAATATCTTAATAGTCCTTCAGGGAACTCTTCTAACGTTCCAAGTCCTTGTGCTGAAGGTCTTGGTAATAAATCTTCAGGAGCATCTAATAAGGCTTCAATTTCTAATTCTTGCTCATCGACCAATTTAAATCCGTCGTTTCCAAAGAATTTAATCCCGTTATCTTGCGCGGGATTATGTGAAGCAGAAATCATCACGCCAGCACTTGCTTTTTGCGTCCGCGTTAAATACGATACACCAGGTGTCGCAATCACACCAAGTTGAAATACTTCAATACCGACAGATAAGAGACCGGCAATTAAGGCACTTTCTAACATCTCACCTGAAATACGTGTATCACGTCCAACTAATACTCGTGGGCGTTGCTCGCCACTTTCGTGTTGGCTCAAGACATAGCCACCATATCTACCTAATTTAAATGCTAATTCTGGTGTCAATTCCTTATTCGCTTCTCCACGGACACCATCTGTTCCAAAATATTTACCCATTTTTATAATCTCCTCATTCATTAAAGTTAATTTTTATTCCTCTGAAGGAATCGTTTCTTGTTCTGGATCATCAACAGATTCTTTCACACCTGCCAAGCTCAAGGTTTTTTCGTCTGTTTTTTCACTAGTAGTAGATTCCGAGGTGTTCGTCTCGGAAGTTGTTGCACTTGTCGCATCCGAATTAGCAGTGGATTCACCTGTAGAATCTTGGGTACTTTCGGCGGTTGGAATCAACACAGGCGTGATGGTCACATTCACTTGTTGGGGATAGACAAACATTCCTTCTGCTACTTTTAGTGTGACGGTTTGTTGAACTTTTTCGCTAATACTTGAAATATCAATGACTGCGCTTAACTGACTATAATTAGCCAATTGCTCAGGAGAACCAATGATCACTGCCATTGGTTGACTCGCCATCATTTCATAATGAGAAATCCCTGCAGGCATCTCACCCACTTGCTCTAAAATAAGAGGGACTTCTTTTTGTGGTGCTTTGATTTCGAGTGTGACATTCGCTTTTTCGGAAGATAAAAAAGCACTAATGATTTCGCCTTCTTCATTCACTGCGTAAAGAGTGACCTCTTTCGACATATTTTGGTCAACGTCAGATAAATTATCAAGATTCGCGATAACTTTTGTGATTTCTTTCATGCTTTCGTTCCCTGTTGTCACTTCTACTTCTTTAGGATTCACACTAACAGTCGAAATTTGATAACCTTCTGCTAAATTGTCATCAGAGATCATCACTTCTACTGGCAATGTTTTCGTTTCTAACTTTTCAATCGTGACCGTAATACTCGTCGGTTCCAATGTTGCCGTCACACCGGTCGTTAAATTTTGGACTTTTAGCGGTACCGTATGAGTCCCTTCCGTAAGGCCCGTTAAATCCGTGACAACGCGAAAACTTCGGGTTTCTTGATTGACTTCACTATTTAACAAAATTCGATTCAAACTACTTAAGCGGACTGTCGCTTCTGGCTCGTACCCTTGAATAAAGTATTTTTCACTATCATAAATGGGTTGAATCGCTACTCCTTGAATGGTTTCTTCTAAGGTATTGGGTGACATAATCGCCGTGGTAATATTTGAACTGTTCGGACTGAAAAATAGAATTAACGTAAAGACAAGTGACAATAGTGCATACATCAAATTACTGATACGCTCTTTGGTAAACATTATTTATCACCTCTCGTAAGTCGGTTAAATTCTCGCCAAATATTGGCTAAATAATTTTTCTTTTCTACTTTAGTTTCAGTAGATAGAATGGTTTCATTTAATAATTCAATGTATTCCTCTCGACTTAAGTTCGCGTATAAATGATTATCATAGGCAATGCTAATATCGCCAGTTTCTTCTGACACAATTAATGTTAGAGCATCACTTACCTCAGAAACCCCAACAGCAGCACGATGTCGTGTACCAAAATGTTTCGGAATGAGTAAGCTTTCTGAGAGCGGTAAATAGGCGCACGCTACAGCAATCTTTCCATTTTTGACAATTACGGCTCCATCATGTAAAGGCGTATTCGGGATAAAAATATTAATCAGCAATTCCTCTGAAATATCCGCATCAAGTGAGATCCCTGTTTCAATATACTCATCAAGTGCCGTATTTTTTTCAATCGTAATTAAGGCACCGATTTTTCGTTTAGACATATACTGTAACGCCCGGTCCATCGCTTGGACTGTTTGTTCATTGATATCCGTCTTTCCTTTCGGGGCACTCAACAAACTCGTTCGACCTAAATGTTCCAGTCCACGACGAATTTCTGGCTGAAAAATGACAATTCCAGCGATTACTCCGTATATAATGACTTGATCCATTAGCCATGAGAGTGTATGAAGTCCGACTATTTCAGAAAAAAAACGGATTGCAATAAAGACTGCTACACCTTTTAACAGTTGAATTGCTTTGGTTCTTCGTAACAGTTGGATTAATTTATAAATAATAAACCAAACCACGAGGATATCTAAAATGTTAACAAAGAGTGAACCGGTCAGTACATCTTGAGAAAAAAGTTTTTCCCAGTAGTCTGCATTAAAAATATTCCCTATGTTACTCACATCGCTACACCTCCTTTTACCGTCATTCTCAACACATTTATTATACCATAGCTTTATCGTAAATTTGAAATTTTTCAGCAAATAATCAGTTGTAACACTTCTTTCTTACTAGATTAAGAAATATTTGTTATAGTAAAGATAGACCCATTACCCATGGATAAAAGGAGACGATAGAGATGGATACATCGAATATTAACGCACAAAAAGTAAATCATACGACTGGAATATTGATTGGTGAAGCAGCTCCCAAACAACTGATCGAATTTCAAAATGTGCGCTGCCCTTATTGTAAAAAATGGTTTCAACAATCCTTTGACGAATTACAAGAAGCGGTGAAAACTGGAAAAGTTCAACGTGTTATTAAACTATTTGATAAAGAAAAAGAATCGTTACAACGCGGAAATGTCATGCACCGTTTTATTACGAAAAATGATGGCGTTAAAGCCTTAAAAGAACTCGCTAAAATATACGAAACCCAAAACCAATGGGGCGCACTCTCACTCGAAGAAGTGGCTACTTTTGCCAAAGAACAACTGGGATTAACAGAGCAAACCGATGCTGCTACAACGGAACATGTCATCCATGAAGCACAGGCAGCTTCGATTCAATTTGTGCCCACTCTCCTTTTGGATGACCATATTTTTGACGAGTCAATCACGACTGAGACGCTCGCTTCTTACTTGAATTAACCGAAAATACCCATCGACACGTTTAATCGTATCGATGGGTATTTTTATCATTCTTTTCGAAGCGCAAGAGCTCGTTCAATGGTTCGATCCACCAAAACCGATTGCGCATCAATAACGGGGTAATCATGTTGCCCAAAGGACGCTTCCATTAACGAAAGCTCGGTACAACCGAGTATGATTTGTTTACATCCGGCATCGACTGCATCTTTCAAAATTTCAACATACAGTGACTGATTTAAAAAATCATTTTCTTTAATATCGTGATAAATCAAATGATTAATTTTATCTTGTAATTTTTCTGTTGGAAGATAAACTTCTAATCCAGCTTGGCGCATTTGTGTTTCGTAAATTCCCGCTTTGACACTTCCAGTTGTGCCAAAAAAAGCCACTTTACCTACTTCTTTTTGCTTCAAGACTTCTTTCACCGCTTCTTTTGGCATATGCAATATCGGAATTGGTGTAGCTGCTTGTAACGTATCAAAGAAATGGTGCGCGGTATTACACGTTAAGACAATGAAATCTGGTTTTAATAAGTTTTGTTTCTCAATGTCATCTAATAAGTACGGGAGCGGACTGTCATTCGTTGCATCTAAAATATAAGCCGTTCGATCTGGAACCGTCGCATGATTAAATAAAACATAATTTAAGTAATCTTGATCTTTATGAGTTACTACTCGTTCATTTAATAAGTGAACAAAACTCTCTGTTGCCATCGTTCCCATCCCACCAAGAATACTAAAAAAATGTTCCATACTTAACCTTCTTTCTTTTGAAAATATTTTTTAAAGCGTTCGTGATACATGTAGAACGCTCTTTTCATTAATAGAAAACGTCTCAAGGAGCGGTCCTTCTTGTAAAATAAGGTCGTTCCCCAATTTCCGCTTTCCAGTAGTTGTTTGGCACGCGCTTTTTCAGAATTATCTTGGGTATAGGTCAAAAAGATTTTTTTAGGAACACCTAACCATAATTTGTCTTGGGATGTGCCTTTCTTCCCATAGATAGTCCCTTCAAAAGGACGATCAAACACTAAATCTTCTGTAATAAAACGAGCTAAGTTTAGTCCATTTAACGTTAAGAAGAAACTACTTCTCCCTTGGCGTAAATTGATTTCAAATAATTTGTATTGGCCATCGCGTGAATCATATTTCATATCAAAATTCGCAAAGCCGACGTAGCCAATTGCTTTTAAGAATGTTTCGATTTGTTGGTAGACTGCTTGATTTTCATCCGGTAAAATCACCACATAATTCCCAACAGAGCCAGGGGTCGGATCTTCGAGTAATGGATGACCCAGTCCCATCATCCGCACTTGGTGACGTTCATCCACATAGGCGTTTAAAACACGCATGTGACTATCATCGCCGGGAATAAAATCTTGGACAATCATTTCACTTTGATAACCCGCTTGATAAATCCGTTCAATGATGACATCAAATTCGGCACGTTCATTCAAGATAAAGGCTTTTTTACGTCCTTCAAAATCCACAGAAAGCCACTCCACACTATTGGCTGGTTTTAAGGCAATCGGAAATTCAAAGGGTAGTTCACCAACAAATTTACCTGCCACTAATGATTCTTTTCGAATAATAACGGTCGCCGGATAAGGCAATTGATATTCTTCACATACTTCATAAAAGGAAACTTTATTCACTAATCTTTCAAACAAATCATAATTATTGGCAATAAAAGTATAGTACGGTGCCAGTTTTTCTTTATTTTTAGCGAGTAATTCAGCGTACCCATCGCCACAAGGAATTAATAAATAGTGCATGTCTGGATTATTATAAGTTGATTTAGCTAAGGCTAATAACGTCTCCGTAAAGACTGGGTCTTCATCAAATCCCATCTTTGGATGAACGGTTACGATATGACTGAACTTAGTGGGTGCTAGTAAGTGATCTGCATAAGCCACCGATTTAATTCCATACGCTTCATGAAAAGCCTTCGCCATTCCGTAAACATTCATATCACTTCCTAATAAAATAGGAATGAATTTCATTTGTTCCATCATACAACACTCTCTTTTTTCAAGATTTTTTCAATAGGTTTATCATATCATAAACAAAATGGTAAACAAAGTCACAATAGTCAATGATTATTGAAAAATATAACTTTGCATTTATGAATGATTACTAATGAATATTCTCTCGTAAATTTTCGGCAAATTCGTTAATTTTGCGAATTCGATGATTGATACCTGATTTTGAAATTGGACCCGTTGATAGCATTTCACCTAGTTCTTTCAAGCTTACTTCAGGATTTTCTAAACGAAGTTCCGCAATTTCTTGTAACTTCTCCGGTAAAGCCTGAAGCCCGACGCGTTCATCGATAAAACGAATATTTTCAATTTGTTTAGACGCTGCGTCAATTGTTTTATTCATATTGGCTGTCTCACAATTGACAATGCGATTCACCGAATTACGCATGTCGCGCACAATACGCACATCTTCAAATTTTAACATCGAATTCGTTGCACCAATTAATGTTAAAAAATCAGCAATATGTTCGGCACCTTTTAAATAAGAAATATACCCATTGCGTCTTTCAAGTGTTCGACCATTTAACCCATAATAATTGAGCATATCACAAATATCTTGGTTATGTTCCTCATAGGTCGAATAAATTTCGAGGTGATAACGACTTGTCTCTGGATTATTAACAGAACCAGATGCCATGAAGGCCCCTCTTAAATATGATCTCATTTTTTGAGAATTGCCCATAATTTCATCCGACACATGACTATGAAACATCATACCCTCTAGAATCGCCAAATCATCTAAAACGCTTCTTGTTTCATGTTTCAAACGAACAATATAAACATTATTCTTTTTTAATTTCATTTTTCGACGCACTAATAACTCACTACGAACATGGTAGTGATCTTTCAGTAACGAATAAATCCGACGCGCAATGGCCGCGTTTTCCGTCTGCACATTTAGCACAATCTGCTGGTTGACGATACTAATGGAGCCATTCATTCGAATAAGGGCAGCTAATTCTGCTTTCGCATGTTCTCGATGCACTTCGAGTGTCGTCAATTCTTTTTTCACTTCTGCTGCAAAAGACATTTTTTCACTTCCTTACTCTTTGTTTTTCTATCGTTTCGCCCCAGAGACAATCCGTAACAATTCTTCGATGACTTTGTCTCCATCATGATAGACACAGTCTCCTCTGAGTTCTAAAAAGTCTGCGGAAACTACGCGGCACCCTTGTTCTCTCAATGCGACAAAATCGTGGGTCACTTGAACAAGATGTTCATCATAGACCTCAAAATCAATGTACGCATCTGGCACTTTTTCAATATTAACCAATACTGTGCTAATAAATGGTTTCTTCAAATGTTTATTTAAAACTTTGACATGATCGGCATCCGTAAAGTGTTCGGTTTCCCCTTTTTGAGTCATAATATTGCAGACGTAGACAATCTCTGCTTCCGTGCGACTTAGAGCCTCATGAATTTCCGGAATCATTAGATTTGGGAGAATACTCGTAAACAAGCTACCTGGTCCCAAAACAATCATATCTGCCTCTAATATAGCAGAAACGACTTTAGGCGCAGCTTTCACGACGTCATCATTATTCTGATTTGTAACATAAACGTGATCAATTGTTTTACGGCTTAAGGCAATTTTTGACTCCCCAACGGCCGTCGTACCATCAGTAAAGACCGCATGTAGCACTAAAGGCTCATCGGATGACGGATATACTTTACCATCAACATGCATCATTTTAGCGAGTAATTGCACCGCCTCATACGTGCTATCGCGCATTTCAGACATGCCAGCGATAATTAAATTTCCTAAAGCATGATTGGCTAAGAATTTGTCTTCTTTTTTAAATCGATATTGAAAAATATCGGAATACAACTTAGGCATATCCGATAAAGCGACTAACACATTCCGTAAGTCCCCTGGAGGTGCCATGCTTGTAATCGACTCACGTAGTTCACCACTACTTCCGCCATCGTCAGCCACTGTCACGATGGCGGTAATATTCACGCCTTGGTTTCTCATACTTTTTAAAAGAACTGGTAATCCAGTTCCTCCACCGATAACGACAATTTTAGGTTTGCGACTTTGTTGTGTTTTTATACTCATGATCGATTAACCGTCTCTTTCCGTTTATCTTTGTCACGATGCGTTGTATTCACTTTGTACTCAACTTCTAGCGCTTGCGCCAATCGTTTAGTTAAGGCAACTGAACGATGTTGACCACCTGTACAACCAATCGCAACCGTTAAGCTTCGTTTTCCTTCTTTAATATAGCCAGGCATGATTTTAAATAATAATTGACTAAAATATTGATAAAAGTCTTCCGTTTGTTCTGAATGCATCACATAGTCATAAACTTCTTGATCTAAGCCCGTTTTGGGTCTAAGTTCTGGAATATAATGTGGATTTGGTAAAAAACGAACGTCCATCACGATATCTGCATCAATGGGAATGCCATATTTAAAACCAAACGATAGCATTTCAATACGAAAACCGACATCTTTAGAAGATTGAAACTCTTGATTAATTTTATCACGCAATTGACGAGGCGTAAGCGATGTCGTATCAATGACGATCGATGCTTGGGTCTTCAAATCTTCTAGAATCGCACGTTCTTTGCGAATTCCTTCCGTGATTAAGCCGTCCATCGCCAGCGGATGCGTCCGTCTTGTTTCTTTATAACGCGAAACGAGTTCACTATCAGATGAATCTAAGAATAAAATTCGTGTATCAATAAATGATGTATTTTCAATATCAATGAGCATTCGCTGAATTTCTTCAAAAAATGAACGGGAACGTAAATCAACGACTAAAGCAATTTTCGTTAATTTCCCAGTTTCTTTCACTAATTCCCAAAATTTTGGAACGAGATTGGGCGGCATATTATCAATACAAAAATACCCCATATCTTCAAAACTTTGGATTGCAACCGTCTTTCCTGCACCGCTCATTCCAGTAATAATGACAAGTTCTAAACTCTCAGCCATCTTCATCATCCCTTTTTCCCTTTTTATTCTTTCTATTGTAACATCCCTAGCGTATCATTACTATTCTTTTTAACCAAATTATCATCTGCTCTCACAACCAGAGTGAAACGTCCGTTTGACTTCTCGCAAAAGAGGAGCGAAGACTACAATACAGTCTTCGTTCCTCTTTTTGTTATAGCACTCGTTTTAAGTATTGACCGGTATAACTCTCGTCTACAGCTGCCACCTCTTCGGGTGTTCCAATGGCTAAAATCGTTCCCCCGCCATCGCCACCTTCAGGCCCTAAATCAATTAAATGATCGGCTGATTTTATGACGTCTAAATTATGTTCAATCACTAAGACCGTGTTTCCTTGTTCGACGAGTCGATCAAGGACAAGCAAAAGTTTGGCAATATCTTCCGTATGCAGTCCCGTCGTTGGTTCATCTAAGATATATAGACTCTTTCCGTGCGATTTCTTATGGAGCTCGCTGGCTAACTTCATTCGTTGCGCTTCTCCGCCCGAAAGCGTCGTTGCCGGTTGCCCTAGCGTGACATATCCGAGCCCAACATCGACAATCGTCTGTAATTTCCGATTGATTTTCGGAATCGCTTTAAAGAAATCAACCGCATCTTCCACGGTTAAATCAAGAATTTCTGAAATATTCTTTCCTTTGTAACGGACTTCTAATGTTTCTGAATTGTATCGTTTTCCTTGGCACACTTCGCATGGAACATAAACGTCAGGTAAAAAGTGCATCTCAATTTTTAAGATTCCGTCGCCTTTACATGCTTCACAGCGGCCACCTTTGACGTTAAAACTAAAGCGTCCTTTTTTGTAGCCACGGACTTTTGCTTCATTCGTTGCGGCAAATAAATCGCGAATATCATCAAATACACTCGTATACGTAGCCGGATTACTGCGTGGTGTACGACCAATCGGACTTTGGTCAATATCGATCAAGCGTTCAATCTGTTTTTCACCAGTCAATCGTTTAAATTTCCCGGGTTTATTCGAATTACGATTCAACTTTTGCGCTAAAGCTTTTTTCAAAATATCATTCACTAACGTCGATTTCCCAGAACCGGAAACCCCTGTCACCGCAATAAACTTACCAAGAGGAAAGCTGACATCAATATTTTTCAAATTATTTTCCGTCGCACCAGTGATTGTTATTTCTTGACCATTTCCTTGGCGACGCTCTTTAGGGACCGGAATCACTCGTTTTCCTGACAAGTATTGGCCCGTTAAGGAATCAGGATTGTCAATCACTTCTTGCGGTGTGCCACAAGCCACAATTTCACCACCTGCATGACCGGCACCTGGCCCAATATCGATTAAATAATCCGCCGCTCGCATCGTGTCTTCGTCATGTTCGACGACAATGAGTGTATTGCCTAAATCACGCATTTTTCGTAAAGACTCTAACAAGCGATCATTGTCGCGTTGGTGCAAACCAATTGATGGTTCATCCAAAATATACAAGACACCCGATAAATTGGAGCCAATTTGAGTCGCTAAGCGAATCCGCTGCGCTTCACCACCTGAAAGACTACCAGACGCTCGGCTAAGCGTTAAGTAATCCAGGCCAACGTTTTGTAAGAAACTTAAGCGATCTTGAATTTCTTTCGTAATCGGTTTTGCAATCATTTTTTCTTGTTCTGATAACTCCAAACCTTCAATCAATTGGACCGCTTGGTGAATGGATAACTCGCTCATTTCACCAATATGGGTGCCGTTAATTTTCACGGAAAGTGCTTGCGGATTCAAACGATAGCCATGACAACTTTGACACGTTAACTCGCGCATATATAAACGCATTTGTTCACGCGTATAGTCACTATTCGTCTCATGGTACCGGCGATTAATGTTGGTTAACACCCCTTCAAAAGGAACCTCCACATCACGCACGCCTCCAAAATCATTTTCGTAATGAAAGTGGAAATTCTCCCCATTTGACCCATTCAAAATTAAGGTACGCTGTTCTTCTGGTAGATCTTCAAAAGGTGTATCCATATCAATATGAAATTCCGCACATGCTTGTTCAAGCATTTGAGGATAGTACTGCGAACTAATCGGATTCCAAGGAACAAGCGCTCCTTGACGTAATGTTTTTGTTGGATCCGGCACCACAAGATCAATATCTACTTCTAATTTCATCCCTAAGCCATCACAATCCCCACAAGCGCCAAATGGGGCATTAAATGAAAAGAGACGGGGCTCT
The DNA here is from genome assembly GCF_051713805.1 of Enterococcus sp. DIV1314a. Taxonomy (NCBI): domain Bacteria; kingdom Bacillati; phylum Bacillota; class Bacilli; order Lactobacillales; family Enterococcaceae; genus Enterococcus; species Enterococcus sp. DIV1314a. The sequence continues at coordinate 2,354,726 of NZ_JBIOQP010000001.1, forward strand.
AACTCGCCTACGGTAAAACCACAATACGGACAAGCATAATGTTCACTAAACAATAATTCTTCACCACCGATGACATCGACTAATGCATACCCTTCCGCTAAACGGAGTGCATTTTCCAACGAGTCAAACAAACGAGAGCGGATGCCTTCTTTTAAAACAATTCGGTCAATAATAATGGCAATATCATGTTTTTTATTCTTCTCTAATTCAGGAACATCGCTAATGTCATAGACTTCGCCATTCACACGTACCCGAACATACCCTTCGCGTTGGATCATTTCGAAAATTCGTTTGTGTTGGCCCTTTTTTTGGGTGACGATTGGCGCTAAAATTTGCAACCGGCTTTTTTCCGGTAAAGCAAGGACTTGATCGACCATTTGTTCCACCGATTGGCTGGAGATCTCAGTTTGATCATTGGGACAAATCGGGTGTCCGACCCTTGCATACAAGAGCCGTAAATAATCATTAATTTCCGTAACCGTTCCGACAGTCGAACGCGGATTTTTACTAGTTGTTTTTTGGTCAATCGAAATCGCCGGACTTAATCCTTCGATGCTATCAACATCCGGTTTATCCATTTGACCTAGAAACTGACGGGCATACGCAGAAAGGCTTTCAACGTATCGACGTTGCCCCTCAGCATATAATGTATCAAAAGCGAGTGAGCTTTTCCCTGATCCAGATAATCCTGTAATCACAACTAGCTGATCACGAGGAATCGTCACATCAATATTTTTTAAATTATGGGCACGCGCCCCACGAATCACAATTTTATCATTTGCCATAACATCTACTCCTCTTTACACTTTTAGTTCTAAGATCGTATCACGTAAGGTGGCTGCTGTTTCAAAATCTAAGACTTTCGCCGCTTCACGCATTTCTTGTTCTAATTTTACGATTAGTAGCTCTTTTTCTTGTTTTGTTAAATCTTTGTACGATTTTGTTAAGTAGCCTTCTTCTACTTCCGCTACTTTCGAAATCGTGATTAATTTGCGAATATCTTTAATGATTGTTGTTGGAGTAATGCCATGCTTCTTATTATATGCTTCTTGAATGCCGCGACGACGGGCCGTCTCCGCAATCGCTTTTTCCATCGAATCGGTCATTTTATCTGCATACATGATGACTTTTCCGGAAGAATTCCGAGCCGCTCGACCGATTGTTTGGACAAGCGAACGTTCGCTTCGTAAAAATCCTTCTTTATCGGCGTCTAGAATCGCGACTAACGAGACTTCTGGCACATCGATTCCTTCACGCAATAAGTTAATCCCAATTAATACATCGAATTCACCTAAGCGCAAATCACGGATAATTTCAGTCCGTTCCAACGTTTTGATGTCACTATGTAAATATTTCACTTTAATTCCGATATCTTTAAAATAATCGGTTAAATCTTCTGACATTTTTTTAGTTAAGGTCGTAATAAATACCCGCTCATTTTTTTCGACTCGTTCGTTGATTTCTCCTACCAAGTCATCGATTTGCCCCATAATAGGCCGCACTTCTATGACTGGGTCTAATAAGCCTGTTGGTCGAATAATTTGTTGGATGACGCGGTCGGTTTGCTCGTATTCATAAGGTCCCGGTGTGGCCGAAACATAAATAATCTGATGGACATGTTGTTCGAATTCTTCCAAACGTAACGGGCGATTATCAAGTGCAGAAGGCAAGCGAAAGCCATAATCAACTAACATTTGTTTTCTCGCACGGTCGCCATTATACATGCCACGTACTTGAGGCATGGTCGCATGCGACTCATCAATCACCATTAAAAAATCTTCCGGGAAAAAGTCAATGAGCGTATAAGGTGGTTCGCCTTCTTTGCGTCCATCCAAATGGCGAGAATAATTTTCGATACCCGAAGTATAGCCCATCTCGCGGAGCATTTCGATATCATAATTTGTTCGCTGCTCTAATCGTTGCGCTTCTAATAACTGATCATGACTCCTTAGAATAGCTAAACGGGTCGTTAATTCTTCTTGAATGGCGGCGATGGCCGTCTCTAAATGATCTTCGTCGGTCATAAAGTGTGTCGCTGGAAAAATCGAGACGTGTTCCAATTCACTCAACATCTCACCCGTTAAGGCATCGACCTCACGAATGCGATCAATTTCATCACCAAAAAATTCAACGCGTAACGCTCGCTCATCACGAGAAGCAGGGAAAATTTCGATGACATCCCCGCGTACGCGGAAACGTCCGCGCTGAAAATCAATGTCATTGCGCTCGAATTGAATGTCAATTAACCAACGTAATACTTGTTCCCGCGAAACTTCCATTCCTGTTCGCAAGGAAACGACTTGCTTTTGATACTCCATCGGTGAACCAAGTCCGAAGATACACGAAACCGACGCCACCACAATCACATCATTGCGTTCAAGGAGCGAGGATGTTGCCGAGTGACGGAGTTTATCGATTTCATCATTCACGCTTGAATCTTTTTCGATATACGTATCACTTGATGGAACGTAGGCTTCTGGTTGATAATAATCATAATAACTGACAAAATACTCAACGGCATTCTCTGGGAAAAATTCCTTGAATTCGCCATATAATTGCCCAGCCAATGTTTTATTATGAGCCATGATTAAGGTTGGTTTATTGACTTGTTGGATGACATTTGAAATCGTATAGGTTTTTCCTGTACCGGTAGCACCGAGTAGCACTTGTGCTTTTTCATGATGATTAATTCCTTCAACCAATTGTCTAATGGCTTCTGGCTGGTCTCCAGCAGGTTTGTATTTTGATACTAACTTAAATTGACGGGTCGTATCTCTTTCAATCATACGGATGCCTACTTTCTCATTCTATTCTTCAATAGTATTATATTATCATAGCGAACATACTTTCGCTATTTTTTTGTATTGGTTTTACAAGGTTTCATTTTTTCTTAATGAGAGGTTTCATGACATGGATTGTCACTAAAATAGATTAAATTCCCGTTTCTTTCTCTCATTTGCTTGATTATTCTATTTTCTATCAGTTATAATCTTAAAATATATGTTAATTAGGAGGTATTATTACATGAAAAAGAGATTTATTTTTCTATCACTCTTTTCGATGATGCTAATTGGTTTGTTTTCATCAAAGCAAACGGTACTAGCAGAAGACAAAACGTATCAAATTGGAACAGACGTCACCTTTGCACCTTTTGAGTTCCAAAATACCGATAACGAATACGTCGGAATTGATATTGATTTACTAAAAGAAATCGCCGCAGATCAACAATTTGAGGTGAATTTCCGGCCGTTAGGTTTTAACTCTTCCATTCAAGGGGTTATTTCAAACCAATTGGATGGCATGATTGCTGGTATGAGTATTACGGAAGAACGCAAAAAAACATTTGATTTTTCTGATCCTTATTTTGATAGCGGGATCCAAATGGCCGTTCGAACAGACAATGAAACTGTTTCAACTTATGACGATTTAAAAGGAGAAGTAGTTGGCGCCAAAGTTGGAACAGAAAGTGCGACGTTCCTTGCTGAAAACCAAGAAAAATACGGATACGAAATCAAGTTATATGAAGATGCGACCGGTTTATATGGCTCGTTGAAGAACAATGCGTTGATTGCCATTTTTGATGACTTCCCTATTTTAGGTTACGCGATTGCCCAAGGAGAAGAATTCAAGTTAGTTGGAGAACCTGAAAAAGGAAATTCCTATGGGTTTGCGGTAAAAAAAGGTGAAAATGCCGAATTACTTCAAAAGTTCAACGAAGGCTTGGCTAATCTAAAAGCTTCTGGTCGTTACGATGAAATTGTTGCAACGTATATTGTCCAAAGCGAACCAACAAGCGAAATGAAGCAAGTCACACCCAAAAAAGATGTCTACGTGATTGCTAGTGACTCTGCTTTTGCCCCTTTTGAATTCCAAAACGAAAACAATCAATATGTCGGCATCGATGTCGATTTAATGACACGGGCCGCTGAAATGCAAGGCTTTACGATTAAGTTTAATCATATCGGTTTCTCAGGTGCGGTGCAAGCCGTTGAATCCAATCAAGCGGACGGAATGATCGCCGGCATGACGATTACCGATGCTCGGAAACAAGTATTTGACTTCTCTACACCCTATTTTGATAGCGGGATTCAACTCGCAGTAAAAAAAGGAAATACCACTGTCACTTCTTTTGATGATTTAAACGGTAAAAACGTCGGGGCAAAAGTTGGAACAGAAAGCGCGGATTACTTAGAAGCGAATAAAGAGACTTATGGCTACACGATTAAGTATTTCGATGCTGCTGATCAACTATATGATGCGTTACGTGTCGGTGCTGTCGAAGGAATTATGGATGATTATCCCGTAATTGGTTATGCGATTGCTCAAGGGCAAGAAATTGAAACGCCGATTGATCGTATCCCAGGCGGCCAATATGGTTTTGCGGTAAAACAAGGGCAAAATCCAGAACTGCTTGAAATGTTCAACGAAGCGTTAGCGGAAATGAAACGAACCGGGGAATACGATCAAATCCTAGCGACGTATATTCAAGACGGGAAGCCAGCCGAAACGACCGTCGATGAATCAAGTTTTATCGGAATTTTAAAGAATAATTATCAAATCTTATTAAAAGGTTTGGGTAAAACAATACTTCTGACACTGATTTCCTTTGCACTCGCCTTAGTTGTCGGAATCTTCCTAGGTTTGATGAGCGTGTCACCATTTAAAGCATTACGGACAATCGCTTCTCTTTATGTTGATATTATTCGCGGAATTCCAATGATGGTATTAGCTTTATTTATCTATTTCGGTCTTTCGGACGCAATTGGTATGACGATTCCAGACTTCACTGCTGGGATTATCACCTTAACCCTAAACGCAAGTGCGTATATCGCAGAAATCGTTCGTGGAGGTATTAACGCTGTCCCTGTCGGTCAAACCGAAGCGGCTCGCAGTTTAGGACTTTCTTACACCCGAACCATGCAAAAAATCGTCTTACCACAAGCGATTCGGATTATGATTCCTTCATTCGTTAATCAATTCGTTATCTCATTAAAAGATACCACGATTATTTCTGTAATTGGAATCGTCGAATTATTACAAACAGGGAAAATCATTGTGGCGCGCACAATGCAAACGACCAACGTTTATCTAATTATCGCGATTATGTATTTAATTGTCATTACCGCCTTAACGAAACTCGCTAAAGTACTAGAAAAGAGGGTCAATTAAGATGAAAGAAAAAATTATTGTCAAAGACTTAGTCAAAAAATTTGGTGAAAATACAGTTTTAAACAACATTAATACCACGATTAACGAAGGCGATGTGGTCTGCATTATTGGCCCTTCTGGTTCCGGAAAATCAACTTTCTTACGCTGTTTAAACCGTTTGGAAGAAACAACAAGTGGCTCGATTTTAATTAGCGGAGATGATTTGACGGCTGAAAAAACGAATCTTAACCAAATTCGCCAACATATCGGCATGGTGTTTCAACACTTTAATCTCTTCCCACATTTATCGATTTTAGAAAATATTATCTTAGCACCCATGGACTTAAAGAAAATGTCTCGTAAAGAAGCAGAAGCCCAAGCTATTTTACTATTAGAAAGTGTTGGTTTAGCTGACAAAAAAGACGCTTGGCCAGAAAGCCTTTCGGGTGGTCAAAAACAACGGGTGGCGATTGCTCGCGCGCTTGCGATGCAACCAGATATTATGTTGTTTGACGAACCAACTTCGGCACTTGATCCTGAAATGGTTGGCGACGTGTTAAATGTCATGAAACGCTTAGCTAAACAAGGCATGACGATGGTGATCGTGACGCATGAAATGGGCTTTGCCAAAGAAGTTGCAAACCGTGTTATGTTCATTGATGAAGGGAATTTCTTAGAAGATGGAACGCCAGAACAAATCTTCAACAACCCTCAAAACGAACGTACAAAAGACTTCTTAAATAAAGTCTTAAATATCTAATGAACACCGAGTTCACTAAATAGACGAACCAAAGAAACTAGTCCAATTCGACTTTGAATCGGACTAGTTTTTTTGTGTATTCCCTCGAATAATCATTTTTTAGAAATCACTTCAACTTCTGCTAGCGTTTTAATCGTTGATATTTTTTCTTATCCTCCTCAACACTAAAATTTATAAAATCAAAAGAACCTCAGGAAAAAGGCTCCTGAGGTTCTTTTGATTATCAATTATTGATTATTTTTTCTTGTGACCACCGAAGGCATCTTTCACTTTATCAAAAAAACCTTCTGATTGTTCTTCCACCGTCGATTGTCCACTTGTTTTCGCAAAGAGACGCAACGCTTCTTTTTGTTCTTCATTCAAGTTTCTCGGTGTCATTACTTTCACTGTGACTTGTTGATCACCATTACCGCCACCACGTAGACGCGGCGCACCCTTGCCACGCAGACGGAATTTCGTTCCGGTTTGCGTACCAGCAGGAATTTTTAGCTTCACATCGCCATGAACGGTTGGGACATTTACTTCATCACCTAATGCCGCTTGGACAAAGTTTAACGGTAATTCGTAGTATATTTCTCCGCCATCACGATCAAAGAGATTGCTCTCTGCCACATAAAAGACAACGTATAAATCACCATAAGGTCCGCCATTAATACCCGCTTCTCCTTGGCCTGCGAGACGCATTTGTTGACCGTTTTCAACTCCTGCAGGAACATTCACTTTTACGCTATGTGTTTTCTTCTCATGTCCGTTTCCATGACAGGTTGGACATGGTTCTTTGATTTCTTTACCGGTCCCATGACACACATCACATGTTTGACGACTCATAACGCGGCCAAGTGGCGTTTGACGTTCCACATTGACGGTTCCTGAACCATGACACTTGTGACACGTTGTTGGTGAGGTTCCTGGTTTCGCTCCGTTACCGCTACATGTGTGACACGTTTCTTCACGATTGTATTGAATATTTTTTTCAACACCAAAAATCGCTTCTTCAAAACTTAAATTAATCGTGTATTGCAAATCTTCCCCTTGACGAGGCGCGTTAGGATCCATTCTGCGACCACCGCCGCCGCCAAAGAACGATTCAAAAATATCTTCAAAGCCACCGAAGCCACTTGCCCCAGAGAAGCCGCCAAAGCCGCCGCCACCAAAGTTCGGATCAGTTCCTGCATGGCCATATTGGTCATAGGCTGCTCGTTTTTGAGCATCACTTAAAATCTCATACGCTTCTGAAACTTCTTTAAATTTTTGATCTGCATCTGCTTCTTTATTAATATCTGGATGATATTTTTTTGAAAGCTTACGATACGCTTTTTTTATTTCATCGTCTGATGCACCCTTTTGGACACCCAGAATTTCATAATAATCACGTTTTGCTGCCATTGGATTCCCCCCACTTTTCAAACAATTCAAGTCTTTTGTATTTTATCACAAAAGAACAAGAAGAAACATCTTTTTAAAAAAACAATAGAAAAAGCCAAAGTTTGTTGGCTTTGGCTTTTTCAAAGACAACGGGATTAGTCGTTATCTACTTCTTCAAAATCAGCATCAACGATATCATCTGCGCCACCTTGTGCCGCTTCTGGGTCTTGTTCTGCTTGTTGTTGCGCAGCTTGTTCGTACAATTTAACCGTTAAGTTTTGCACGATTTCATTCAATGCATCACGTTTTGTTTTCATTTCTTCAATATTATCTGCTTCAACAGCTGCTTTTAATTCATCACGCGCTGCTTCTGCTTTTTGAACTTCTTCAGCGTCAACTTTGCCTTCTAATTCTTTTAAGGTTTTGTCAACAGTGAATAATAAAGAGTCAACGTCATTACGTAAGTCTACTTCTTCTTTACGTAATTTATCTGCTTCAGCGTTTGCTTCTGCATCTTTCACCATACGTTCAATTTCTTCATCTGTTAAACCTGAAGAAGACTTAATTGTAATAGTTTGTTCTTTTTGCGTACCTAAATCTTTCGCAGAAACATTCACGATACCATTTTTATCAATATCAAATGTTACTTCGATTTGTGGAATTCCACGAGGTGCTGCTGGAATATCTGTTAATTGGAAGCGACCTAATGTTTTATTGTCAGCTGCCATTGGACGTTCACCTTGTAACACGTGAATATCTACTGCTGGTTGGTTGTCTGCTGCTGTTGAGAAGACTTGTGATTTACTTGTTGGAATCGTCGTATTACGATCGATTAATTTTGTAAATACGCCACCCATTGTTTCAATCCCAAGTGATAATGGTGTTACGTCTAGTAATACAACATCTTTCACATCTCCACTAATAACGCCACCTTGGATTGCTGCACCCATTGCAACAACTTCATCTGGGTTTACAGATTTATTCGGTTCTTTACCTGTTTCTTTACGAACTGCTTCTACCACTGAAGGGATACGAGTAGAACCACCAACTAAAATCACTTCATCGATTTCAGATTGAGAAATTCCTGCATCTTTTAATGCTTGACGGACTGGTGTTTTCGTACGTTCCACTAAGTCTGCTGTTAATTCGTCAAATTTCGCACGTGTTAAGGTCATTTCTAAGTGTAATGGACCTGCATCGCCTGCTGTAATAAATGGTAAGCTGATTTGTGTGCTTGTCACACCAGATAAATCTTTTTTCGCTTTTTCAGCAGCATCTTTTAGACGTTGAACGGCCATTTTATCTGCAGATAAGTCAATGCCGTTTTCTTTCTTGAATTCTGCAACCATGTGCGCAATAATTTTTTCATCAAAGTCATCCCCACCTAAGTGGTTATCTCCTGCTGTTGATAATACATCAAATACGCCATCGCCTAATTCAAGGATTGACACGTCAAATGTACCACCACCAAGGTCAAATACTAAGATTTTTTCTTCGCGATCTGTTTTGTCTAAACCATATGCTAACGCTGCAGCAGTTGGCTCATTCACAATACGTTCAACTTCTAAACCAGCAATACGTCCTGCATCTTTTGTTGCTTGACGTTGTGCATCGTTGAAGTATGCAGGAACAGTGATAACGGCTTTATCAACTTTTTCGCCTAAATATTCTTCTGCGAAACCTTTTAAGTATTGTAAGATCATTGCTGACACTTCTTGAGGTGTATAGTTTTTACCATCTACTTCAACACTGTAGCCAGCTTCACCCATGTGACGTTTTACAGAAGAAATTGTATGTGGGTTTGTTACTGCTTGACGTTTTGCAACTTCCCCAACTTGAATTTCACCATTTTTAAATGATACGACAGAAGGTGTTGTACGGTTTCCTTCTGGATTTGTAATAATTTTTGCTTCTCCACCTTCTAATACAGAAACTGCAGAGTTTGTTGTTCCTAAATCGATTCCGATAATTTTACTCATAATAAAAGCTCTCCTTTATTTGTCTATTTAATTTGTTATTGTGCAACGATTACCATGCTTGCGCGTAAAACACGATCTTGTAGTTTGTAGCCTTTTTGTAACACTTCAACAATTGTATCTGCTTCAATATCTTCACTTACAGGAACGATTTGAACAGCTTGATGGATATTTGGATCAAATTTTTCACCTTTAGCTGGAATTTCTTCAATTCCTTCTTCCTTCAAAGCCACATTTAAACTTTCTAAGACCATTTCAACGCCTTTTTTCAAGCTAATGCTTTGTTCGTCCGTTACTTCTGCTGCGATTGCTCTTTCAAGATTATCAATAACAGGTAATAATTTTTTACCTAAGTCTTGTGAGCGATATCTTTGAATCAGTTCTCGTTCATTTCGGTTACGCTGAACGATATTAGCGAGTTCAGCAGAAACGCGTAAAAACTTATCTTCCATTTCATCTAATTTTATTTTAAGTTCATCTACTTCAGAAACTTCTTCGACTTGTGCATCTTCTAGTGCATCCATGTCTTCGACTAGCGTTTCTTCAACCACTTGATTATCAGCAGCGACCTCTTCTACAGGTGTGTCTTCGACGATTTCTTTTTCTTTTGACAATTGACGACCATCCCTTCTAAAATGATGCTTTTTATTGTTACTCACTCACTAGACGAATCTAAAATTCGGTAGTAGTCAGCCAACGTTACTGCAAGTTCTCGACGAAAGACATCGACAAGTCCGAACATCTTGGAGTATGGCATATTCGCAGGCCCCAGTAAGGCAATTGTTCCTTTACCATGTCCTTGAATATCATAACTTGCTTGAATTAAACTCATATTTTCTAACAACTCATGGCCGAGTTCAGATCCAATTTTGATTTGAATCATCGTATTGCGCGGCGCGAGTAACTGAGTTAATTCTTCTGGGTTCTTCATAAAAGAATACATTGATTTAAATTGTACTTTATCCTGACTGCCTTCAAAATCTAACAGATTCATTTGGCCACCAACATAAATTTTTTCTTCAAACAGATGGTTTAACATACGATCAAATAAATCTAAGATCCCTTCTGTTGTCTGAAAATACTTATGGAGGATAATTGGGATTTCTGTTCGCAAGCGATGATAGACCGTGATTAACGGTTCACCGATTAAACGATCATTGATGATTCTGATCATGACTTCTAATTCCTCGCTACGAATATGGCTCGGTAAAGTAAAGACACGATTTTCAACATTCCCTTTATCCGTCACGATAACGGCAACAACTTGTCGATGATTTAAAGGAACTATTTTAAAACTGGTTAAACGCCGCTCGTTCACATCTGGTCCTAAGGCAAGCGCTGTGTAACTCGTTAAACTGGATAAAATCTCAGCCGATTGTTGGATGATATCATTAATTTCGTGGAATTCTTGCCCAAATTCTTGACGTATCCGTTGAATTTCATTCGGATGCGCTTGAACGGGACTTAGTAAATGATCCACGTAATAACGATAACCTTTCATCGAAGGGATTCTACCAGAAGAAGAATGGGTCTTCGACAAGAGTTCCAACTCTTCTAGCAACTTCATCTCATTACGAATTGTAGCGGAGCTCGCCGCAATGCCGCCCTCCATTAATGTTTTCGAACCTACAGGTTGGCCAGTGGTGGTGTAATTTTGAATAATTACACGCAAAATCTCTCCTTGTCTTTCAGTTAACAAATTTATCACCCCTTATTAGCACTCTTTGCTTTTAAGTGCTAATACGATTATAAATATACCACATTTTGAATTCTTGTCAAGCATTTTACCTATTTTTTTAGCACTCTAAAGTTTAGAGTGCTAAAATTAATTATTCTTCTTTATCGAGTAAAAATTTTTCAAAAACATCATTACCGATAAATAATCCTTTCGGGGTTAAACGGAAATAATCCTCTTCCAATACAGCAAGTTGTTGTTGTTGCAGTTCAGCGATCACGGATTGATAGACCGTCGTGAGTTTTTGGTTGAACTTCTCTTCAAATCTGCGAAGCGAGACGCCTTCGATTTTTCTTAATCCTAGAAACATCTCTTCTTCTATTTGATTTGCTCTTGAAATTTCTTCGGTTTCAAAAATGGGTAAGCGTTGCTCTTTTAATGGTTTCATATAGTGTTGAATGGGACCATAATTTTTATAACGTTTCTGATTAAGGTAACCACTTGCTCCCGCACCAAAACCATAATAATGCTCATTATCCCAGTACACTAAATTATGCATCGATTCTTTGCCTTTTTTAGCAAAATTACTGATTTCATATTGGTGATGACCTGATTGTGCCATCGCGATAATTGCTTCTTCAAACATTTGTGTTTCGGCTTCTTGTGTTGGTAACTCAAGACGACCTTGCCGCACCCAATTCATAAACATCGTTTTATTTTCAAGGATGAGCGAATACATCGAGTAATGCGGCAAATCAAAAGCGAGAGCCTTTGTGAGCGTATCACGAAAACTTTCCAGCGTTTGCCCAGGTAGCGCATAGATTAAATCGATACTAACATTATCAAATTGCTTTTTTTCTAATAACTTGATCGTATCATAGACATCTTGCACCGAATGTTTTCGCCCAATTTTCTTTAATAAACGGTCATCAAACGTTTGAACGCCCATCGATAGTCGGTTGACACCGTGCGCTTTGAAAACATCTAATTTCTCCGCCGTTAAATCGCCAGGATTGGCTTCGACTGTAAATTCCTTTGTTGTATGGGTTGGTAAATAGCGATGAATCCCCGTCAGCAAGACATCTAATTGTTTCGCTGTTAAGGAAGTTGGCGTTCCACCTCCAATATAAATCGTTTCGGAGACTTTCGTCGGATGCTTTTCTAATGTCAAACGAATTTCCGTTAACAATGACTGAATATACTCATCGACTGGTTGTCCTTCTAAAAAAACTTTATTGAAATCACAGTAATAACAAATGTGTTCGCAAAAGGGAATGTGAATGTAAGCTGACGTACTTTTTGGATGCGTTTGGTTAATTTCTTTCAATGGTTAAAAACTCCTCAATGACTTTTTCTCAAGATAACAGTGCTCCTTATTATACCACAAAAACCTCACGCCTTATTTAACGAGTACTCAACATGCAAAGGCTGCCGTTCCCTTATTCACGGGCAATAAAGGTCGAACATAACTCGATTTGTGTTTGTTCACACGCACCGATTGCCATTTCTAATGAGCGGTATCCCAAATCATATAAATGATGATCAATCGTTGAAAAATGAAGCAGCTGACTACTCCACTGATTTCCTTGACCAACCATTACAGGCGGTGGACACTTTGCTTGTTGATAGGCCGCTGTTATCCCTGCAGCGACATCATCCACGTTGGCCATAATCCCTTCAACTGATGTCATTCTTGCCAGTCGTTCTCCCAGCAAAAAACCTTCTTCGTACGTCGTCACACCTGAGATTATTTGACTTTCTTTTGGGTATTGCCCAAATACCGCTTGATAGGCCTTGATGACTGCTTGACTCGTGACACTCGCCTCGTATTGACGACTGAGCAACAGAAGGATGTCCTTCTTTCCTTTTAATTGGAACCATCGGAAGGCCTCCTCATAAGCCTCTTGTCGATTAAGATAGACCGCTTGTAAATCTGTTCGTTGAGGGTTTTCGGAACAAATAATGGGACCATATGTTGCATAGTCTACCAATCGGTCTAAATCAACGCCTCTTGAGGTGAAAATCAGTGCATCAAAAGCTTTTCCTCTTAATTGTTCTAAGTATTCCATTTCAACTTTTTCGTCATATTCTGAAGGTAAAAGAACTAAGCGGTAAACCGTTGAAAACGCACAATCAATCATCCCATTTAACATTTCAATAAAATAAGGATGTTTTGTATGCGGCAACACAATCCCAATATGAAAATTTTTCCCTTGGCTTAAATCGCGCGCCAAGTCATTCGGGACATAATCTAACGCTTGAATTGCCGATTCGATGGCCTGACGCGCCTCTTTTGACACGTGCTTTTTTTGATTTAACACTCTTGATACTGTCGATACTGAATAGCCACTTTTTTTGGCGACATCATGAATCGTCGTCATTCTACCCACTCCTCTTTTTTAAAAGACGCTATCGTTTTATTATACGCCAGGACTGCTATTTAATGAAGCATTTGAAGAACGTGATTGCGCTGCTCACTCCTCAGATATATAAAAAAGAACTGAGATTTCTCCCAGCTCTACTTTTTGATTAAAATAAATATTTTTCTAAGTCAAGTGGATAAACAGACTCTTCGCCATTAAAGACGCGCATATTTCCGCCCGATAATTCATCGATAAGCATAATCTCGCCTGGTTTTTCTCCCCGACCAAATTCTAATTTAATATCATAAAGGGTTAACCCTTTTGTTGCCAGTTCTTCTTTGATGAGGTCACAAATACGCTTCGTTTGTTCTTTAATCAGGTCATATTCTGCTTCTGACAAAATCCCTAGCAACACTAAGGCATCTTTACTAATAAAAGGATCTTGACGTTCATCATCTTTAATTGTGATTTCGACGTAGCCATTTAAATCCGCTCCAGATTCAATATAATCTGCGTAACGACGAATAAAGCTTCCGACAGCTTTATAGCGACAAATCACTTCTAAGCCTTGACCAAAAACAACCGCTTTTTTGACATCCATTGATTTTTCTTCTAAATCAGCTGCTAAGAAATGCGTCTGGATCCCTGCTTGATTTAATAATTCGAAAAAGTACTGACTCACTTTTAAACCAGAGCGACCAGACCCTTCAACGGTTAAACCAACTTGGTTTTCACCAGGATCAAACACGCCATCTTTACCGGTCATTTCATCTTTAAACATTAAACGGATGGTTCCATCTTCTTTTTCATAAACATCTTTTGTCTTTCCCTGATAAATTCGTTTCATGAAGCACCTCTTTATGTTCATTTTTTAATGTTTTACAAGAATAGAGTATCACATCAAATACTGAATGAGAAGAGAATACAATAACTTTTTATTCGTTTTTGTAGTTAAAATTCGTGTTTTGCCTAGTTTATTATAGTGAAATCGATTGATTCACGAACTTTGATGCTTCTTTTTGATTTTCAGGAACATGATAGGTTTCAGGCGCCACTTGTTCTAATGCTAATAAGATCAGTTTTCGTTTGATCCCGCCACCGTAACCGGTAATATTCCCACTTTTTCCGATTACACGGTGACAAGGGATGATAATCGAGAGCGGGTTTTTGCCAACGGCCCCTCCTACTGCTTGGGCAGACATTTTTTCTTTGCCCATCCGTTTGGCCATTCTATGAGCAATTTCACCATATGTCATCGTTTCACCATAAGGGATTTCTTGAATGATTTTCCAAACTTCTTGCTGAAAAGGCGTTCCTTTTGGCGCTAATTGAACCTCTACTTGAGACTGTTTACCTTCAAAATAGCGATCCAACCATTCATTGATTGCTTGAAATAAGGGTTGCTTGGTTTGATCCAGTTGTGCCGATTGCTTTTTTTTGTTCCAGTCTTTGGGCGGTGTGTAATCTAAGCGTGTTAGTGAGTCGTTTTCAACCGTTAGATAAAGGGAGCCTACAACCGATTGATATAGCCATTGATAAACCATCATCATCCTTCCTTTCACTTCATTTTGTTGTCAAAAAAAAGAGTGAATCGCTCACTCTTTAAAATAATCACGGGTATCTTGTTCGTCTTTTTTTAATTGCTCAATCAAAGATTCCATCCCATCAAAAGCAACTTGCCCTCTTAAATAATGCAACCAACGAACAGATACTTGCTCGCCATAGATGTTTTGATGAAAATCGAGAATGTATACTTCTACCGTAATCGGTCGATTTTGTTCAAACGTATTGTTACGGCCAATCGATCCCATCGAAGGATACCACTGATTGCCAACTTTTATTTCCGTCACATAAACGCCTTCTTTGGGTAAGCGTGTCGTGCTCTTAATTTTGACATTAGCCGTCGGATAGCCCAGCGTGCGCCCTCGAGCATCGCCGTGTACCACCGTCCCGTCAATACGATAAGGATAACCTAACAATTCTTGGACTGCTCCCATATTGCCGTTTTCTAATTCTTCCCGTATACGTGTCGAACTCACTTTTTCACCTTTCAGCGTTTCCTTTGCAACTGTCACAATTTCAAAACGCTCTTGACTGTAATTTGGCAAACAAGCCATGTTCGCAATCTCTTTTGGTCCATAAGTATAATCAAAACCGGCGACCACAAATTGTGCGTGTAAGCCTACCATATATTGATCCACAAAGTCTTGCGGTTTTAAACTCGCAAAATCGGAAGTGAATTCAATGACATAAAGGTAATCGATGCCTAAAGAAGCCATTAATTCCTTTTTTTGTTCGAGGCTCGTTAAATAGCGCATCTTCTCAGCCGGTTCTTTTTGAAACACGATTGAAGGATGATGATTAAATGTCATTAACGCTAATTTTAATCCTTTTTCTTGAGCGATTTTCCGACCCGTTTCGATTACTTTTTGATGCCCTTTATGGACGCCATCAAAAAATCCTAAGACTAACACGACTGGTTCTGCCGGGATATGGTCGTGATTATAAGGATGACGTATTTCGATTGTTTGCATGCTTTTATTCCTTTCCTATCTCGGTTCTCAGTACTTTACGAGGCTTGAGTATTCCAGCTTTCGTCGGATGTGGTTCATAGAGGCTCACGACTTGATTTTCGTAAAAAATCGCCACTAAATCCGTCGGCATGTCTGTTAAGCCAAATTCCTGATAGGTTAAGCGGCTACCATTTTTCACTTTTAGCCAAAGGGCTTCTGAAACGTCGATGCGTTCAAAATCTTTCACACCAAATTCAATCGGCAAAAGAACTGCTTGTAGTTGCTCGTTGTTCATCAATTCCGCGACTTGCGCTAAAGTGACACCTTGCTCCTTCGAAAATCCTGCACTCGCACTACGCGTTAAATCCGACATATGCGCTGGGACACCGAGTAATTTCCCTGTATCAACTGAAAGCGTTCGTACATACGTCCCTTTCCCACATTCCACATAAAAACGCCATTTTTGTGTTCCTTTTTCAGCATCCCAAACAGGTGCTGACGTTCGCTTAAATGTCGCAATTTCAGCGGTTCGTTGTGGACGCTCAACGGTTTCGTTATTCCGCGCATACTCGTATAAGCGTTTGCCGTTGACTTTTACAGCGGAATACATCGGTGGTACTTGCGTAATCGTCCCGGTTAATTGAGCCATTGCTTCGTCAATTTCAGCTAGCGTAAACGGTCTACTCAACGGCTGACTGTCAACGACTTCCCCAGAAGCATCCTCTGTAGTGGTACTATAGCCTAAGGTAATTTCACCTTCATATATTTTACCGGAATCCGTTAAAAACTCAATGACTTTTGTGCCTTTCCCGACACAAATGGGTAAAATCCCGTCCACATCCGGATCCAATGTTCCCCCGTGACCGACTTTTTTCGTTCGTAATATTTTTCTTAATTTAAATACGCAATCATGACTTGTCATGCCACGCTCTTTCCACAAGGGTAAGATTCCATCCATTACACATTTCACACCTTTAACAAACATTTTTCTGACCAATTATACCATGTTTTCCAATGATTCGCGCATCAAAAAACAGATGGTGGTATGACACCATCATCTGTTTTTGACTTACTCTTGATTTAATTTGCGTAACATTTCATCAATCTTGCTTCCGTAAGCAACGGATTCATCTAATTCAAACGTAATTTCTGGCGTTTTATAAAGGGTTAATGCTTTCCCAATTTCACGACGGATGAGGCCTGTCGCTTTTTCTAAACCAGTTTGTGCCGCTTTCTTATCTGAAGCTAAATCAGATAAGATGCTGTAGTAAATGGTTGCTTGTTGTAAATCACCTGTCACATGGACATCTGTGATATTGACATTTTCCACTCTTGGATCACGGACACTTTTACGTAAAACTTGATTGACTTCTTTTAAAATCTCTTGAGCTACTCGACGATCACGATAATTAGCCATGGAAACGCCTCCTACTCTATTTTATTATTTTCCTTTTTTAACTTCTTCCATTACAAAACCTTCAATAATATCGTCTTGTTGCAAGTCATTAAATTTCTCAACCATTGCGCCACATTCAAAGCCAAGTTTCACTTCTTTAGCGTCGTCTTTAAAGCGTTTCAAGCTTGCTAAGTTACCTTCAAAGATGACAATGCCATCACGGATAACACGGACGCCACTATCACGTCGGATATAGCCTTCTGTCACGTAACAACCGGCAATCGTTCCAACTTTAGAAACTTTATATGTTTCACGAACCAACATTTGACCGGTAATTTTTTCTTCAAATTCTGGATCAAGCATGCCGTTCATGGCTGTTTCAATTTCGTCAATCGCATTATAGATGATTCGGTGTAGACGAATATCCACTTGCTCTGCTTCGGCTTGTTGTCTTGCTTGCGCTGTTGGACGAACGTTAAACCCGATCATAATCGCATTACTTGCTGCCGCTAAAGTGACATCACTTTCATTGATTGCCCCAACTGCTGAATGGACAATATTCACACGTACACCTTCGACGTCAATTTTTTGTAATGACGCTGCTAACGCTTCAGCTGTTCCTTGAACGTCGGCTTTAATGATGACGTTGACTTCTTTAATTTCGCCGTCTTTCAGACTAGCAAAAAGATTATCTAACGTCACACGTGTGTTGCTACCACGTTGTTCCATCAACGCACGTTTCGCACGCTCTTCACCTGCTGCACGAGCTGTTTTTTCGTCTTCGAATGTTACAAAACGATCACCTGCTTGTGGCACGTCATTTAATCCAGTGATTTCAACGGGTGTTGCTGGACCTGCTTCTTTATCACGACGGCCAATATCGTTCGTCATCACACGGACACGACCAAAAGTATTACCGACAACGATTGGATCGCCAACTTTTAATGTTCCTTGTTGCACTAATAATGTCGCAACAGGGCCTTTTCCTTTATCAAGACGTGCTTCAATGACTGTTCCGATTGCGCGTTGTGTTGGATCAGCTTTTAAGTCTTCTACTTCAGCTACTAATAGAATCATTTCTAGTAATTCATCAATGTTTTTAGCAAACTTCGCTGAAATCTCAACGAAAATAGTATCGCCGCCCCATGCTTCCGGAATTAATCCATGTTCGCTTAATGCTTGCATGACATGATCAGGATTTGCGGCAGGTTTATCGATTTTATTCACTGCAACAATAATCGGTACGCCAGCTGCTTTTGCATGGTTGATCGCTTCGATTGTTTGTGGCATCACACCATCGTCCGCTGCGACAACTAAAATCGTAATATCCGTGATACTTGCTCCACGTGCACGCATACTTGTAAATGCGGCATGCCCTGGTGTATCTAAGAAGGTAATGGGTTTCCCATTAATATCAATTTGATACGCTCCGATATGTTGCGTGATTCCACCGGCTTCGCCACTGGTTACACGTGATTTACGTAAGGTATCAAGTAAGGTTGTTTTCCCGTGGTCAACGTGTCCCATAATGGTCACAACTGGCGGACGAGAAACAAGTGCTTCTTCATTCATTTCTTCTGGTTCAAAGAATTTATCGATATCAGCAATATCCACTTGTACTTTTTCTTGTGCTTCGATGCCATAATCGGTTGCTAATAATTCAATCGTTTCTGCATCCAAAGGTTGGTTTTGGTTAACCATTACACCCATTAAGAAAAGTTTTTTAATAATTTCAGCTGGTTCGCGATAAATTTTCTTCGCGATATCTGCCACGTTCATACCATCCGTATATTCTAACACTTCTGGTAGTTCACGGAATTTACGCGCTGGAACAGCCGGTTTGTTTTCCGTCGATTGGTGTTTACCTTTACGGCCTTTTTTGTTGTAACGATTACGGTTTTGATTACCCCAGCCCGTATTACGGCCTTGGTTTGAATTTTGACGCGCCGCTGGACGGTTTTGGTTGTTGCCTTGTTCTTGACGATTTGGTGTCGCTGGTTTAGCAGCCGTCGTATTATTGGTATTGCTAGCATTATTTGTTGCGGGTTTGTTTTGTGGACGAGCCGTCTGATTGGACTGTGGTCCTTTATTTTGTGCAGGGCCTTTCGCTCCAGGTTTATTAGCAGCTTGTTGGCCTTGCGGTCCGCGATTTCCTGGAGTAGTCGTTGCGCCTTTATTTTGGCGATTTTGGAAATTCGGATTATTTTTTTGTGTTTGGAACTGTTTGTCAGCGGGTTTTCCTGCTGGCGTTCCAGGTTTTGCGCCAGTATCTTTTTTCGGTGCTGGTGTGTTTCTTAATGCTTGGCGTAATGATCTTTCTTGTGATTCAGAAATAACCGCCATATGGTTTGATACGTTAAATCCTAATGATTTTGCTTTATCGACGATCTCTTTACTCGATTTGTTCATTTCTTTTGCAATTTCATAGACTCTTTTATTCGTCATGCAATCACCTTCCTAACCTAATAATAGTTCCTCGATCTTTTTTGAAAAACCTTTATCTTTAATGCCAATGACCATACGACTTTTACCAATCGCGTGACCTAATTCATTTGAATTAAAAACATCAAAACAGGGAACTTTGTAATACAAACTTTTATCTTTGATACTTTTTTGGGTATTCTTACCTGCATCACTTGCGATAAAGACGAGATTCACCTTTTGGGCACGAATGTCTTTTAGCGTTAATTCTTCTCCGGTGACTAATTTACCTGCTCGCATCGCCAAGCCTAATAAATTGAGTGCTTTTTCCTTACTCATTGGCAAACAACTCTTTTCTGGCTTTTTGGTGAGTAACATAATCAAGTAATTCTTGATAGAACTCATCCGTTATTTTTACTTCTAAGACTCGGTCTAAAATCTTTTTATCCCAAGCCGTTTGTGCTTCTTTTGGTTCAAGTGCGACATAAGCCCCTCTACCAGGCGCTTTGCCTGTTGGATCAATCGACACAACGCCTTCTTTCGAACGCGCAATGCGGACAAGATCTTTTTTAGGGAACATTTCACCTGAAACGACTGATTTTCTTAATGGTATTTTTCTTTTTTTCATGTAAATCCCACCTTGAAATTATTCTTCTTCGAAAGTAGCATTCTCGTAGTCATCAGAAGTCATATCCGGATTTGCCATAATGACTTCATCGTTCAATTCTGCTTCCACTACAAGTTCTTCTGCATCCGCCACGGCTGTTTCTTCTTGCTCTAATTTTTCATAAAAACTAGCCATGTCTGATTCTGATTTGATATCAATCTTAAAGCCAGTTAACTTCGCAGCTAAACGAGCATTTTGTCCGCGTTTGCCGATTGCTAGTGATAATTGATAATCAGGAACAACAACGGTACACGCTTTTGGATTCGACGCATCAAAAATGACATCACTGACTTCGGCTGGATTAAGGGCGTTGGCAATAAAGACAGCTGGGTCTTCGCTCCACTCTACAATATCCATATTCTCACCTTTTAATTCATTGACTAATGTTTGAACACGTTGGCCTTTTGGACCGACACATGTTCCGACTGGATCAATGTTTTCGTCATGTGAACGTACAGCAACTTTAGAACGATCGCCTGCCTCACGAGCAATGCTGACAATTTCAACTGTTCCGTCGTAGACTTCAGGTACTTCTTGTTCAAATAAGCGACGTAATAAATCTGGATGACTACGGCTTACAAAAACTTGTGGTCCTTTTGACGTGTTTTCAACTTTTGAAACATAGACACGAATGCGATCATGAGGTTGATAAAACTCATTTGCCATTTGATCTTGCTTTGAAAGGACTGCTTCAATTTTACCTAAGTTAACGTAAATATAACGATTGTCTTGACGTTCCACAATTCCTTGCATGATATCATTTTCGTACGCACTAAACTCTGTATAAATGATATTACGCTCTGCTTCACGCACACGTTGTAAAATGACTTGTTTTGCCGTTTGTGCAGCAATTCGTCCAAAATCTTTTGGTGTCACTTCAAAACGAATTTTATCGCCAATTTCGTAAGCTGGATTAATCAAAATGGCATCTTTTAATGATACTTCTAATTGGGAATCCATGACTTCTTCCGTTACTTCTTTCACTGAATAAACATGAATACTGCCTTTTTTGGCGTTGAATTCAACTTCAACGTTTTGTGATTGACCATAGTGACGTTTATAGGCCGAGATTAAGGCTGCCTCTAAAGCTTCAATCACGATTTCTTTTGATATTCCTTTTTCTGCTTCTAAAGCATCCAAAGCATTTAACATTTCTTTACTCATTTTCTTCGCATCCTCCATAATTAAAATTGAACCGCTAAACGAGCATGGGCAATATTTTTGCGATCGAGGGTTAATTCTTTTTCTCTTGTTTTAATTCGTACTTTTAGTACTAATTGTTCTTCATTAAAAGACTGTAAGAATCCTTGATAATATTTTTCCCCGTCAACTGCTTGATAGAAAGAAACATAGACATATGCGCCAATCGCTTTTTCATAATCTGCTTCTTTTTTTAATGGTCGTTCTGCGCCAGGAGAAGAAATTTCTAGAAAATAAGCTTGTGGAATTGGATCGGGGTCCATTGCGTCAAGAGCATCACTCAACCGTTCGCTAACAAAGGCACAATCTTCTAAATCAATCCCGCCGTCTTTATCAATAAAAACGCGTAAAAACCAACTCTGCCCCTCTTTCGTGAATTCCACCTCAACTAATTCAAAATTTTCCGCTTCCAAAATCGGTGTTACTATCTCTGTAACAGTATCCACAACCGTACTCAAAATATGATCCCTCCTTTAAATAATCGTAACGAAAATCCATTTCATGCCATAAAAAGAGTGAGGGAAAAAACAGCCCTCACTCAACTCTAGTATCATTACTCTTAGAAATATAACATATTTTTTCAGAAAACTCAAGAGAATCGTGTTTTTGTTCCCCTCAGGTCCTCTTTTAGTTTAAAAAAGAAAATGTTCCTCTTATCTGCTACGATTTAAAATTTCTGCTTCAATCGCTTCAACAAAAATATCTAGCGCTTCAACTTGTGTTTCTTTTGAACCGTAACGACGAATATTCACGGTTGCTTGCTCGACTTCTTGATCCCCAACGACAATTTGATACGGAATTTTTTGGATTTGTGATCCACGAATCTTATAGCCCATCTTTTCGTTACGATCATCGAGTTCAACTCGCACACCTTTGGCTTGTAATCGTTCCTTCACCAAAAGAGCATAATCATGATGCGCGTCAACCGAAACGGGAATGATTGTCGCTTGAATCGGTGCCAACCATGTTGGGAAAGCACCTTTGTATGTTTCGGTTAAATAAGCCACGAAGCGTTCCATTGTGGAAACAATCCCACGGTGAATCACGACTGGTCGATGCGTGTTTTCGCCATCTTCTCCCACATACGTTAAGTCAAAGCGTTGTGGTAATAAGAAATCTAATTGGATCGTTGAAAGTGTTTCTTCGTTCCCTAATGCTGTTTTCACTTGCACGTCTAATTTTGGTCCGTAAAAGGCTGCTTCGCCTTCTGCTTCAAAATAGTCTAAACCTGTTTCGTCCATAACTTCTTTCAGTACTTTTTGCGCATGGTTCCACATCTCGTCATCATCGAAGTATTTCTCGGTATTTTTTGGATCACGGTAACTGATGCGTAAACGGTAGTCCGTAATATCAAAATCTTCATAGACTGCCATCATCAGGTCCAATGTGCGGCGGAATTCATCTTTAATTTGATCAGGACGCACAAATGTATGGCCATCATTTAGTGTCATTTCTCGTACGCGTTGCAAACCAGATAACGCGCCTGATTTTTCATAACGGTGCATTTGTCCAAGTTCGGCAATCCGAATCGGTAATTCACGATACGAATGAATATCATTTTTATAAACCATCATGTGGTGTGGGCAGTTCATTGGACGTAAGACCAACATCTCACCATCTCCCATATCCATCGGCGGAAACATATCTTCATGGTAATGCGCCCAGTGACCAGATGTTTTATAAAATTCCACGTTTGCCATAATGGGTGTGTACACATGTTGGTACCCTAACGCGATCTCTTTATCGGTAATATAACGTTCGATTGTCCGACGAATCGTCGCTCCTTTTGGCAACCAAAATGGAAGTCCGGCACCGACTTCTGGTGACAACATAAATAGATCCAATTCTTTTCCTAATTTACGATGATCACGTTCTTTGGCTTCTTCACGCATTTTGATGAATTCTTTTAATGCTTTTTTATCAAAGAAAGCTGTTCCGTAAACACGTTGCATCATATGATTATCGGAATTTCCGCGCCAGTAAGCTCCGGCAACTGATAATAATTGAGACACTTGAATGCGTCCAGTTGACGGTACGTGTGGCCCACGACATAAATCAATGAAGTCGCCTTGTTCATAAGCCGTAATCACTTCATCGGCTGGTAAATCGTTAATTAATTCCTCTTTATAAGGATCGCCTGCAAATAATTCTAACGCCTCTTCTTTCGTCAAGACACGACGCACGATTGGCAAGTTTTCTTTCACGATTTTCATCATTTCTGCTTCAATTGCCGGTAAATCTTCTGCAGTTACCGGTTGATCGCCATTATCGGTATCATAATAAAAACCAGAATCAATCGCAGGGCCAACGCCAAATTTAATTTTTGGATAAAGGTGACGCATCGCTTGTGCCATTAAATGGGCTGTCGAGTGACGTAATAACGCGAGGGCATCTTCGTGGTCTGGTGTGACAATTTCGAGCGTGCCATCACAATCAATCGCGCGATCTAAATCGATCAACTCACCATTCCATTTGCCAGCCAACGCTTTTTTAGCTAAGCTTTTTGAGATACTTTCTGCAATTTCTTTTGTTGTGATGCCCGCTTCATATTCGCGTATCGCACCATCTGGAAATGTTACTTTAATCATTTGTTTTCCTCCTATTTTTGTCTTTTATTACAAATTCCTGTTTTCTTTGCAATAAAAAAAGCCCTAATATCGTACTTACTTCTACGATATTAGGACGTATCATCGTGGTTCCACCTAATTTTTAATACACTAATGGTATTACTCAAACGTGATAACGGATACGACCGCCTTTGTTTCGACAAAGGTTTTTGGAAAAAGTGGTCATTCTTTGGTTTTCTTCTGGAAAAGTTTCAGCCAAGCTTTTCCTCTCTTTTTGAAGACTCTCAAATGCAGGTGTCTTTTTCATAAATCAACTATGCCTTCATTTAATCATCTTTTCAGAAAAATTGCAACAATAAATTGCGCTGAGAACGTAAAAATCATCGATCATGAACGTAAATCTTCGTTTAGGAGTCTTTTGTCTATGTTCCATTCGGATGAGCGATCTTTTTTTGCTATCCCTTGGGCATAAAAAGCATACTGGCTATTTTTATGAAAAAAACCTCCCACCTGTCCATTCGTTCATCCTATGTGAAATGAAATGCTAGCTTAAAATTTCATCAATTCGCATTCTTTTGGTAAAATAGAAAAAAGAAGCGAAGGAGGCGTGCACGTGAATCCGTTAAAAGAATACCAACGGTTATTAGCCATTGCGCAAAGTGGCAAAAAGTTTGGACGTGATCACTTTGATCAAGAGCGTTATGCCGAACTCGAACGTATTAGTTTAGCTTTGATTAGTCAATTAGGAAATAAACCAATCGCACAGATTACCGACTTATTCTCAGGTGAAACGGGTTATCCGACACCCAAAGTTGACGTACGGGCCTTTTGTCAAAACGCCCAAAACGAGATTTTGTTAGTTGAAGATCGTCAGACGAAAGAATGGTCCCTTCCAGGCGGTTTTGCTGAAATCGGCATGTCCCCGCGCGAGAATCTCGCAAAAGAATTGATAGAAGAAACAGGCTTTGAAGCACGCATCGGTGATTTACTTGCTATTTTTGATACGAATCAAAAAGGAAATCCACCGCAAATTTTTCAATATTATAAACTCGTATTTGCTTGTGAGCTGTTACGTGGTGAATTTATTGCGAATCAAGAAATACGTAATATCGGCTTTTTTAGTATCGAACAGCTTCCTCCCTTGTCGACAAAACGAACCACCAAAGAACAGTTGACTATTTTAAGACAATCACGCCATTCACCCCATGTCGATTAATAACTTTTGAAAGAACGAATGAGTGATTATTTACAAGTCCTCATCGCAATCATCTGAGAAACAGATCCCTTTCTCCCCTTATAAATGAATCGTTCAAACGTCAATTCTGACAACAGATTAAGAATTGACGTTTTTTTTCGTATTCTCTTCTATTCTATGCTATACTTTTAGGGTCAAATTTTTAGGAGGTATGCCAAGGATGACTGCCCGTGATTTAGAAAAAAAACAACTCGTTCAAACGATCGCATTGATTCAAAAAGAACAAGAAATTATTAAAAAACAGCAAGAAGTTGCTGCTGATACGCTACAAACACAATTAAAAGAAGTGGCAGATAAACGCATTAACACCGGTTCAGAAAGCGCTTTTTATGAGTCAGTTGTTGAGTATCAACGACATGAACAAGAATTATCATTACGTTATCAAACAGCAGAAACACAAATGAAACGCTTAAAGACGTTAAGCGTGATGGAGAAATCGCCTTACTTCGCCCGAATCGATTTTAAAGAAGGTCTTGAAGCTCCCGAAACATTGTATTTAGGAATCGCTTCTTTGCGTAACCAAGCAGAAGACACGTTAGTCATTGATTGGCGCGCACCCATTGCCAATTTATACTATGAAGGAGAACTAGGAACGACATTTTATGCGACGGATAGCGACCAGTTTGAAGTTGAACTCCTGCTAAAACGGCAATTTAAAATCCAAGAAGGCGAAATGCTTTCGATGGTGGATACGTCTGAAATTATTAACGATGATTTTTTACTCGAAATCTTAGACGAAGCTTCTTCTAGTCAAATGAAAAATATTGTTTCCACGATTCAAAAAGCGCAAAATGCAATCATTCGTGATACGACCAATAAAATTCTTTTAATTGAAGGAATTGCGGGGAGTGGAAAAACGTCTGCGTTACTCCAAAGAATTGCTTATTTAATGTATCGCAATCGCAAGTGGTTAGACGACGACCAAATTTTGTTGTTTTCACCAAATCACTTATTTTCTGACTATATTTCACAAGTTTTACCATCACTTGGAGAAAGTGAAGTGCCAACACGAACATTCCGTGACTTCTTACAAGCCTTATTACCAAAGTACACCATTCAAAAAGAAGAAATGGAAGAAGTTCATTTTTTAACTGGTAAAGACAATCAGATTGAAAGAATGATGAATAGCCTGGCGTTAGTCAGTTTAATTCCAGAATACTTAGAAAAAATTACCAGTATTGGCCCGTTATTTAGAGATTTAAAAATTAAAGGTGAAACGTATATTACAAGACAGCAAATTCGCCAATGGTACGAAGAAACCAATCCGCAACTGCCTTTGTATCAACGCAGCCAATTATTGCAAAGCCAAATTTTAAAGAAAATCCGCGGCTTGGAGCAAGCTGAGTCACACAAATCCTGGGTGAAGGATGAAACGGAAGAACGCCTCCAAGCTTTCTTTGAAAATGATCCGCACCAAGAAGCGACGGAAGAAAACGAACGCCGGATACGTAAAAAAATCCGTCAACAAATTGTTCGTCGCAAATTCCGCGCATTGACCAATGGCGTTCAAAATTATCAATTTATTAATCGACCAAAACAATATTTACATTTCTTACAACAAGTGCCAAAAGCAATACTAGCGAAGTTCATGGTGACTGAACAAGACTGGTCAGAGCATCTAGTCAATGTTAAGCAACAATTTCGTACGCGCGAGTTGACCGAGGAAGATGCAATTGTCTTCTTCTTACTTTCAAGAGGATTGTTCCCAGTTGACGTCCAACAAAAAGCTCGTTTTATTTTCATTGACGAAATGCAAGATTTCCCACCCTCTCAAGTTGCCTTACTCCGTGCACTTTATCCAAAAGCTGGCATCAGTTTATGTGGCGACTTAAACCAAAAAGTCTTTGGTAATGAAACGATTGTCAACTCTCTAGACGCGTTATTCCCAGAAGAATCTGTGGCGCGTTACCAATTAACCACCAGCTATCGTTCGACACAAGAAATAACCGCGTTTGCCAACCAGTTCCTCTCGCAAGAAGAGCAAGTCCAAACGACGGCACGAAATGGCCAAGTGCCAAGAATCATCCAAGCTAATTCCCAAGCTGCTTTAGGCCAAGCGTTGCTCCAACAAGTGACGAATACCGCTCAAAACCAGCCACATTGGCGCATCGCCATTATCGGAAAATCCGTTCAAGAATGTGAAGCGTTGTATGCCCAACTCGATGAAGAACAACAACACGCCATTCAATTAATCACGACAGAAGATACTTTTATGAAGCGTCGTATCATGATTATTCCGGCTTTTTTAGCTAAAGGATTAGAGTTTGATAGTGTGTATGCTTGGAATATTGGTGACAACTTCACCACTTCCCAAGATCAATTAATCTTATATACGATTGCAACACGTGGGATGCATGAATTGACGGTCTTGGTTCCAAACAACCAAAGTCCGCTACTTGAACAGCTAGATACTACGACTTATCAGTGGCAAGAAGTAGAATAAATCAGATGGACACAACCTTCTTGACGCTTTATTGTGAGTCTACGAAACCTGTTTAAAAATAGCACGAAAAAAGAGAAAATTTCCTATTATTGAAAGGAGATTTTCTCTTTTTCTATGGCTCATATATCAGGAAACAATCAAAGCTAAGCAACGTTCGTTCAGCCTAATATCATTACTCGTCTTACATTAATGGGGCGAAAATTTTCATTGTCCAACCGACAATTTTAGTGAATTTCTTTTCTTTTCGGACATCTTCTAAGGTGATTCGTTGCGATAATGCCATTGTCCCTAAAAAGTCTGCTTCCATCTTTTTGATTTCTTGGACGCCTTCCAAATATACGCCACACTCAAAATGATGATAAAAGCTCCGGTAATCCAAATTAATCGTTCCCACTGTTGCTTTATAGCCATCCACTACAAACACTTTCGCATGCACAAATCCAGGCGTATATTCATAAATCTCAACCCCTGCTTGGATTAACGTCTTATAGTGGCTTTTCGCTAAAGCAAAAGCATATTTTTTATCTGGAATATGCGGCAAGATAATTTTCACATCCACGCCTCTTTTCGCAGCGAATGTTAAGGCTGTTTCCATCTCACCATCTAAAATTAAATAGGGTGACATAATGTACACATACTCTTGGGCTTTATTTAATAAATCAAAATAGACCATTTCTCCAACCCGTTCATCATCTAACGGTGAATCCGCATAAGGCATCACATAGCCTTCTTCTTCAACGGGACCTTCAGGTGCTTGAGCTGCAATCGAAAGCCACGGCTCAAAATCTAAGTCTTTACTATCGATTGCCCACATCTTCAAGAACATTAAGGTAAAACTTTCGGCAGCTTTTCCTTTAATTTTGACAGCTGTATCCTTCCAATGACCAAACCGCTCAATCTCATTAATATATTCATCGGCTAAATTAACGCCACCGGTAAATGCCGTATGGCCATCGATCACACAGATTTTACGATGATCTCGGAAGTTGTAAACAGTCGACACAAAGGGTTGAATCGGCGAAAATACTTTACACTGAATACCGCATTCTTCTAATTCCTTTGAATACGAACGGGGCAATAAGGAAAATTCACAAAACCCATCGTACATAAAACGAACTTCGACACCCGCTTTGGCTTTTTCAATTAAGATCTCAAGCACAGATCCCCACATATGACCTTTACCAACAATAAAATATTCCATAAAAATAAATTTTTCCGCTTTTTTAAGCTCAATTAATAAATCCGCAAATTTGTCTTCTCCCAATGGATAATACGTCACTTGACTGTTTTTATAAATTGGGAAGGTTTCTGTTTTATTGACAAAATGGTGCAATCCTTGTAAATCTTTTGAATCATTTAATGTTTTCATTTCTTCGAAAATCACGGGATCCGTTTGAATTTGATTTTTACTTTTTTTACTAATTTCAACTAACCGTCTTCTTTCAAAGCGATGCCCAAATTCTAAACGGGTATAAAAATAAAGAAAAATACCAATAATCGGTAAAACACTAAAGAAAACCATCCATGTTAATTTGACACTACTATCACTCTTACTATTGAATAACGCGATACAACCGATGACGGTTACAATTAATGATCCGCCATAATAGAAATGGACATAGTTAGTTGTCACATAATTAAAAAGTGCCATTAATAGCCCCACTTGAACCAATAATATCACTAAGATAACACCAACCCGGCTAAAGACTAATTGTAACGCACTTTGCTTACTCCTTTTGAATAAGTCATTATTTTCAATTTGCATGCACAACCTCCAAATAATTAAGTAATGGCAACGCTGGATACTTTAATTGAATAATTTCTAAAATCACTTTTAACTCAGAAAGATTACGGGGATTTTCAATATCAAAAATCCGACTGTGCCGGCCGATGCCCCCATTATCAATTAATCGATTGACGCGATTCCAATCCATAAACTCCTCTAAATCAGTAAATTCACTAATCGGAAAACCGGCGCCGTCAAGAATTTCTGATAGTCGAAAAGACAAAAAAGCACTATCAATGACGATTTCTTTCGACTGAATCTTCTGAATACCAGGTTCTATCACGACGACTTTTTTTGGATCGTTTTCAAGATACCAATCAAGTAAATAAAAGAAGCCAGTCATTCGCGTCGTCTCTTCGAATAAGCGAAAAGAATCTTCTGATTTCCGAAAAACAAGTGGAATTAAATAATGCCTTTTGTAAATAAACATCGGTGCTTGTTGCACTGAACAGTTCAAGTAACGATTCAGATAACTCACTCCTCGATAATCACCTAAACGATACCCTTGCACACCTAAGTGACGATACTTTTGACTTAACCGCGAGCAGTCACTAATCGAAACAGCGATTTCTGTTAATTTTTCATACCCACTCAAAATGCGATCAAATCGTTCTAATTTTACTGTCTCAGCCATTGAATTACTCCTTCACGATTTATTTTAATGGTCGATGTTTAAAGTGCATGGTTACTTCGACCGCTTCTTGCCATCCTTCGTACAAATTCGCACTCACTTCGGGACTCATTTGTGGTTCAAAGGTTTCGACTTGCGCTGAAATTTCTTTCATTTGATCAAAATCAGCCCAAAATCCGGTCGCGATCCCTGCCAGATAAGCCACGCCTAAAGCAGTCGTTTCTAAAAAGAGGGGTCGTTTAACTGTTGTTTGTAACATATCTGCTTGAAATTGCATTAAGAAATTATTTTTAGACGCCCCACCATCCGCTTTTAAGAGTGAAATTGGGAGGTTTGCATCTTGGGCCATCGTTCTTACGACATCGCACGTTTGGTACGCTAGTGACTCGAGTGTCCCACGAATCAATTGTTCTTTCGTTGTTCCTCGGGTAATACCAAAAATAGCGCCTCTCGCTTCTTGATCCCAATAAGGTGCGCCTAAGCCAGTAAAGGCAGGCACAACATATATTTGATGACTATCCGTTACACTTCCCGCTGCGATTTCCGTGTCTTGCGCGTCATCAATTAATTTCAAGCCGTCGCGCAACCATTGAATAGCCGATCCTGCAACAAAAATACTTCCTTCTAAGGCGTACGTTACTTCACCGCCAATGGCATAACCAATCGTTGTCAGTAACCCATTCGTTGAAATAATCGGTTGCGTACCGGTATTCATTAAGATAAAGGCCCCTGTCCCATAGGTATTTTTTACCGTTCCTTTTTCAAACGCACCTTGACCAATCAATGCTGCTTGTTGATCGCCAGCCATTCCCGCAATCGGAATCTTTTGTCCATAAAATAAGTAGTCATCCGTGTAACCAAAGATTTCTGTATTCGAACAAACCTCGGGAAGGAGACAACGAGGAATCCCAAATAAATCAAGTAACTCTTGATCCCAAGTCAACTCATGAATATTAAAGAGCATCGTGCGACTCGCATTTGTGTAGTCCGTTTTATGCGATTTTCCTTCTGTGAGTTTCCACAGTAACCAAGTATCAATCGTGCCGAACAGTAATTCTCCATTTTCAGCCCGTTTTTTAATAGATGGATGATGATCAAATAACCATTTAATTTTGGTAGCCGAAAAATACGAATCAATCGGCAGCCCTGTTTTTTCTTTGATTAAGGCTTCGTAGCCAAGTGCTTTCCATTCATCTGCGACACTACTAGATTGCTTCGATTGCCACACAATCGCGTGATAAACCGGTTCACCCGTCTGTTTGTCCCATAGAACGGTCGTTTCCCTTTGATTCGTAATCCCTATCGCCGCAATTTCACTTGGTTGGACGTCCCCTTCAATTAAGACTCCTGCAATGACATTTTGTACCGAATTCCAAATTTCAATCGGATCATGTTCTACCCAACCTGGTTGCGGAAAAATCTGCTTAAATTCCTTTTGGCTCGTGGCGTAAGGTTGCCCATTTTTATTAAATAAAATACAACGACTACTCGTTGTTCCTTGATCAATCGCTAAAATATATTTTTGTTTCATACGCACGCTTCCTTTATTAAATATCGTCAGTTCCTCAATTATAGCATAACAAATGTGAGATAAGAATACGTTGTAAATCGCTTTCAACTAGAACAGGGATTTTTCTTTTTAGCAGTCGTTGATTTCATGAAGAAATAACAAACAGTCTCCTCATCCTAGCATCCTCTTAAGAAATTCTTAAAGAAATTAACCATTTTAGGAAATATGTAGTATAATAGGACTATACGAAAGATATTTTTATGCAATAACTTTAATTTATTTTGAAGAAATTTATTCAAACTGGCGTAACAAAGAGTTACAAGGATGTACTAGAGGTTAGGGAGTACATCGTTTAAATGAGAAAGAATTAAACTTTAGTAATAGTCACCAACAACTTTAAATTATGAATATTGATTCGTTAGATAGCCTTCTCTTGATTGAGAGGGCTATCGTTCATTCTACGAAAAAAAACGACGGAAGTTTCTTTTAAAAAAGAACTTCTGTCGTTTTGATGCATTACGCGTCTTCGTAACTAACATTATGGTGAATCTTTTGAACGTCCTCTAAATCTTCAAGAGCATCAATCATTTTTTCGAAAATGACTAAATCTTCTGCACTTAATGTTACTTCGTTTTGAGGAACCATTTCCATTTCAGAGACGGTGAATTTCTCAATTCCTTTTTCTTTTAACGCTTCTTGGATGGCGTGGAAATCTTCTGGTTCACCCGAAACAATAATTTGTCCGTCTTGCTCTTCCACATCACGCACATCAATCTCTTTTTCCATCAAATATTCCAAAATTCCGTCAGCATCTTCGCCCTCAAAGCCAAATAATGCCGTATTGTCAAACATGTAGGCTACCGCACCTGATACGCCCATGTTTCCGCCATTTTTACCAAACGCCGCACGCACGTCAGCTGCTGTACGATTCACATTGTTCGTTAAGGTATCGACGATGACCATTGAGCCATTCGGACCAAATCCTTCATAACGTAATTCAGAGTATTGTTCATCGCCTGAACCTTTCGCTTTATCAATCGCTCGATCAATAATATGTTTTGGAACGTTATAGGTTTTGGCACGATCAATCACGAATTTTAATTTTTGATTCAAGTGAGGATCTGGCTCTCCTGTTTTTGCTGCTGCATAAATCTCAATTCCAAATTTCGCATATGTTCGACTAGTATTTGCGTCTTTTGCGGTTTTCTTTTCTACGATATTTTGCCATTTACGACCCATGGTCTCACTTCTCTTTCTGCTATTTTCAATTGTACTCAATTGCTCAAATATCCTTCATTATTATACTTGTCAAAGGTCCAGATGTGAAGGTTTTTTTGTTTATTTTTGATAGGAAAAAGGAATGCGCCCAAAATTTTGTTCTAGAATGGCCGTTTTTGCCATTTTATAGACTTGATCACTTCGAATGGTTAATGAATAGTGTTGCGCTTCTTGTTTCCCTATTTTCGCAATAATTGGTAATTCACTTTGTTTTTTGACCTTTTTTAAATATTCTTTTCCGACTGCAGTAAAACCTAAGACGCGAATAGATGGGTGATTCCAAGCATCGTGGATATCCTGCTCTTTCATGTTAAGGAGGACATAACAACACAAACGTTGAATGCGCACTTGTGTATAGCGTCTTGTTTTCACGAGCTGAAGAAACGCATCAAAATGAGTGGCATTTTTGGCCGCTTCTTTTAAACGATACTCAATTCCTTCATTCATCTGATAAATTTGTTGGAGCGATTCCGGCGACTGTACCGCGAGTTGATACTGTAGGTACGGCCAAAAATCATCCCAAGAAACTTGATAGTCCAACAGTTGAGCAGCCGTTTCAGAAGGGACGACCTTTTCTATCGCGCGTTCTTCTTTTAATGCTTGACGAATAGCCGTTGCACTCGCAATTGATCCACTCAGATTAGTCGAGTGATACGGCGCTGATTTCCTTGTAATTGGAATCAAGGTCATCGGAGAAGGATATTTCGTATTTTCTTGACTATAACTCAAGCCTAAAATATGGTTTGGACTATTTTCACTTTGTGGCAATGTCGGAAATAAATGACGCGTTAGCTGTGCCATTTTCTCCGGATAAGAAAGATTGGGTTGCGTCATTTCTTGAAAAAGTTGGTCAATCACTTCTTTTTCATCGACCAATCGACGCCCTAACGCTTGATAATCGATCGAGACAGCACTATCTGTCCCAAAGCACAAGGACGTGCATTTTAAAGATTGCAAAATAGCCACCGCGCCTTTAGCGAAATAATCCGCTGATTGTACGGCCCATTCAAATGGTAATTCCACTACTAAATCGGCGCCATTGGCTAACGCCGCTTCTGCTCTTTTCCATTTATCAATCACGGCAGGTTCGCCCCGTTGTAAAAAATTGCCACTCATTACCGCTACCACAACTTCTGCCTTCGATTGTGCACGCGCTTGTTGTAAGTGGTATAAATGGCCATTGTGAAAGGGATTATATTCAACGATAACACCACAAGCTTCCATCTTTAAGCCTCCTTCATCTTTCAATAAAAACAGAGGAAAAAGTTAACGTTCACTCTCTCCTCTGTTTCATTTTTATTTATGACAAACAAAAAACCATCGACGACTTTTTTCATTCGGTTCACTATCAATGAAGTCCGCATAGACCTCAACTTTTTGAAAGCCTGCATTTTCGAGCATCAAGCCATACGTTTCTAAAGGATATGTTTTTTCTTGATGTAATTCATCTTCTCGCGTAAACGAACCATCTTCTTCTTGCACAAAAAACGTAAGAAAGTGTTCAATACTATGTTTTTCTTCACCCGCATAGCTTTCCCATAGAAAAGCAAATTCCTCGGTTTGATAATGATAACTATAACTAGGAAAGACCTCGTCAATTTGATACGTGGAGTGAACGTCAAAGATAAATGTC
Source organism: Enterococcus sp. DIV1314a (assembly GCF_051713805.1). Taxonomy (NCBI): domain Bacteria; kingdom Bacillati; phylum Bacillota; class Bacilli; order Lactobacillales; family Enterococcaceae; genus Enterococcus; species Enterococcus sp. DIV1314a. The sequence continues at coordinate 2,389,313 of NZ_JBIOQP010000001.1, forward strand.
CCTTCGTCTTCTAAAATTTGATAGACTTCATCAAATACTTGTTGGACTTCCATCTCATTTTTCATATAGCACAGTGAATCGGAAAAACACGTGACCGCTTCATAAGTCCCTGTGTCCGCTAAATCGAGCATGTCGCCTTCAACAAATTGAATTTCGACATCACTTTCACGCGCACGTTCACTCGCAATCATTAACATTTCCTCGGATAAATCTAAAGCCGTCACGTCAAACCCATTACGGGCAAATTCCACTGCTAGAGCACCTGTACCGCAAGCGAGTTCCAAAATTTGTTTCTTTTGACCAAGATGACGTAATGAAAATTCCAGCCAACGTTGATATAAACTGGTATCCATCACTTCGTCATAGACAAAAGCAAATGTTTCATAAGCCATCTTACTCGTCGATCCAATCTGAAATGGCTACGAGTGGTGCATCAGACCATAATTTTTCTAAGTTGTAGAATGCTCGTTCAGAAGTACTGAAGACATGAACAATCACATCACCTAAATCAATTAAAATCCATTTTCCACCGTCTTTTCCTTCCACACGGCGAATTTGAACCTTCGCTTTTTGTTCTTCTTCAATAATGGCATCCACAATCGCCGAAATTTGACGGTCTGTGTTTGCTGAACAAATCAAAAAGTAATCGGCTAACAGTGAGATTTCTTTTACTTCTAACGCCATAATATCCTCTGCTCGTTTACTATCGGCTGCTTTGACTGCAATTTCTAACATTTGTTTACTATCTATGATAATCTCCTCCTATGAATGTTTCGCAACCCATTGATTGTATGTCTCAATGGTTTTTGGATAAATTGGAAAGTTTTTTCCAATCAAATATTGTAACGTTTGTTTTGTTTCAAAAGCAACTGCCTGATTTAAGTCGAGTACCGCTAAGCGCCTTGCTTCTTCAACGCCAGGAAAATCTCGGCCTGGTTCAATGTAATCGGCCACGTAAATAATTTTACTGAGCAGACTCATCTGAGGTGCTCCCGTGGTATGTAAGCGAATGGCTTCTAGAATATCATGATCAGTAATTCCTAGTTCATGCTCGACAAAGTAGGCACCTACCAAGCCGTGCCAAATGGCGTTCCCCCAGCGAAGTAAATTCAAGTCAAATCCCTTGTTCTCAATGATAAAACGAAACTCATCAGCACTGCGTTCTTTCGCGTAATCATGCGTGAGCGCGGCGATACTCGCTTTTTCAACCGAACATCCATACCGTTTCGCTAAAGCAATCGCACTTTGTTCCACTCCAAGCACATGTTCAAAGCGCGCTTCACTCATTTGCATCTGAACTTGTTGCACTAAAAGCAAACGCGCTTCTTCGGTATACGGATTAAGTTTAATCATTGCGATACAACCCCATTTCCTGAATATACTGATTCACTTTTTGAGGGACAAAATATTGAATCGAACATCCTTGCGCGACTTTTTGTCGAATCATCGTTGAGCTAATTTCCATTAATGGTACATCGACCCAAATAAGTGGGTACGGCGTTTCTTTTGGATAACCAGGACGTTGAATCCCGACAAATTGTACAAGATCGACTAGTTCATCAATCCGGTGCCATGTTGGTAAGTAATCGACCATGTCGCCACCAATAATGAAGAAATAATCAGTATCAGGATTTTTTTCTTTCAACGCAACCAGCGTATCATACGTATAACTTTTGCCGCCACGTTCAAGTTCAATCGTTTCAACGTCTAACAACGGATTATCTTCAATCGCCAGTTGTAACATCTTCAAACGGTGCTCACTGGCAATCGTCGGTTTAGGATCGATGTGGGGCGATGTATAAGAAGGCATTAAAAACACTTTCTCTAATCCTAACCCACGACCAACTTGATCAGCTGCAATTAAATGGGTGATATGAACAGGGTTAAAAGCGCCCCCTAACAAGCCAACTTGTTTGCGAATGGTCGTTTCACTTTTTTCTTCTTCCACAAGGGCCAATGTTCGGTTCTTTTTTTTGATTGCCATTGCCATATCACACTCCACTAAATTTTATTAACTTCAAGTGAAATTTTTCTATATTTATCAGTCGCTGATGGTTTGTATACCACCAAAATCTTACCAATTGTTTGAACAACTTGACATTTTAACGCTTGTTCTAAAATTCCAGCGACTTCTTCTGGTGTTTCATCCGTGTTTTGCAACAATGATACTTTAATTAATTCTCTTTTTTCCAACGCTTCACCGATTTGATGAATCATTGCGTCATTTACTCCGCCTTTTCCAACTTGAAAAATTGGATTTAAATGATGCGCTTGACTGCGCAAATAACTTTTTTGTTTTCCTCTTAATGCCATGATTTTCTCCTTAAATTAACGCTTTTCTTTTTAATACGGCTACCCCTTTAGGCGCCCACCCTGCAACAACGCAAGGTTTTGTAACAGTAATCCACCCAAGGCCAGAAAAAACAATATCTGTTTTTTCTTTGATTGAGAATTCATAACGAACCAATTCAGGGAAATCAGCTACTTCCTCTTCACGAGGTGGCTGTAATAACCCTCCGACATGTTTTTGATAAAATTCATCCGCTTTTTCTAACTTTGTCCGATGAATATCTAAATCATTTGATAAGTAGGCCACAAACGGACAACGCTCACCTTGAATAAAATCAAAACGTGCTAATCCACCTAAGAATAAAGTCTGTGCTGGATTTAATTGATACGTTTTTGGTTTAATTTCTTTGTGTGGCGTGACAATTCTTAAATCTTTTTCGCCCAAATAGTGTGCCATTTGATGGCGATGAATAATTCCTGGCGTATCAATCAAGAAATGGCCATCGTCTAGCGGAATTTCAATTTTGTCCAATGTTGTTCCTGGAAAACGTGAAGTCGTTATTAACTCTTGAATACCAGAAGTTTGCTTAATAATTTGATTAATTAAGGTCGACTTTCCAACGTTTGTAACACCAACAACGTAGACATCGCGCCCGTGGCGATGTTCCTCAATCGCATCGAGTAGTTGGGTTAATTCTTGTGGCTTTTTCGCACTCGTTAATAAGACATCAATCGGGCGTAAGCCAACTTCATGCGCACGCTCTCTCATCCATTGCGTCATTTTAGCTGGTTTTAATGATTTTGGTAAAATATCCACTTTATTCCCGACTAATAAGACTGGATTATCACCTACAAAACGATGTAATCCTGGAATCAGCGAACCATTAAAATCAAAAATATCGACAACATTAACAATCAACGCTTCCGTATCGCCAATTTCATTTAGTAATCGCAAGAAATCATCATCGGTTAATGACACATCTTGGATTTCATTGTAGTGACGTAGACGGAAACATCTTTGGCAATACACTTCCCCAGTCTCTAATCCTTTTTCTAAAGCCGATGCTGGTGTGAATCCAAGTCCTGTCTTCTCATTTGTTTGAATGGTGACGCCACAACCAATACATTGGATTTTTTCTGTCATTTTAACTCCCCTTGCCATTTCATTTCTGGATTTTTCGCTAATAAATACTTCATAATTCTTCTTTCAAGCAAACGATTAAATTGGGTTTTCCAACTATCTGTTGCAATCACTGGTTTCACTAGGACACTTCGAACACCAGCGCTGTGAGCGGCTTTGATGTCTGTCATGATTTGATCGCCTACCATAATGACCGCTTCTTTCGGTAAATTTAAACGCGTCAACGCTTGATTGATGCCTCTTGGAAAAGGCTTGAGCGCGCGCGCAATAAAATCAAGATTTAAAGCAGTTAGTGCCTTTGCTACCCGATCATGGTTATTATTTGAAACCACGATGACCGGAATCTTTGCTGCAGCCATCGTTGCTAACCAAGCCCGTAATTCTTCTGTACCATTGGGGTTGTCCCAAGCAATCAAGGTATTATCTAAATCTGCTAAGATTGCTTTTACACCTTGTTTCTCAAGTTGTTCTGGTGTGATTTGATAAATCGCTTCTAACATCCAAGTTGGTTTGTATTTTGAAAACATATTTTCTCCTTTAATGAAAAAATCAAAGAGCACCGCATTGTACTCTTCAACCCTTGATTATACAACAAATACGAACTAAAAAAAAGTTCTAACGTTCTATTTGCGGATTATTCTTCATTCCCTTGGGTAATTGTTAAAATCTGCTGATAAGCCGTTGGGGTAGCTGCTAAAAAATGTTGACGATCTTGAAGATCAAGTGGCTTCCCGTCGATGCGAGACATTTTCATTCCCATTGCTTCAATCAAGACACCACCCGCTGCATAATCCCAAGGAGCAAGGTTTGAAATATAACCCACGCGCCGTCCCATGACCATGTGATTTAGTTCAACACCGGCACAACCAGACATGCGAACGCCCATCGCTTGTTGGGTTACCTGTTGAATATCTCGTACATTCTCGCGATACATTTTCGTATTTACACCTAGTAAACCATCTTCTAACCCTAAGTCTAGCGGCTGAGCAAGGCGTTCTTCGTCACGAAAGACACCGACACTCGGTCCACCCCAAAGAAATTCATTTTTCATAACATCATAGACGAATCCAAGGATTCCTTTTCCGTCTTCATACACCGCTACCATGATACAAAAATTCTCGCCTTCTAGCACAAAATTCATCGTCCCATCGATGGGATCAATAATATACACGCGGCCAGTGACGTCTTCTAAGCGATCTCGATCATTTTCCTCCGCTAGGATTTTAGCTGTCGGATCAAACGTAGCAATTTTCGACACTATAAAATCTTGAATCGCTTTATCCAAATTCGTCACAAGATCTGTTCGACTCGATTTTGTATCCACGACGAGCTGATTTTCTAATAACGCACTTTTTAACATTTCACCGGCTTCCGTCATCCAATATTTCACTTCATTAATTAAGATTTGCATGCAATCATCCTTTCATTTTGAGCAGGGCTTTTTTATTTTCTTTCGCGAATTTTACAGTGTGATAGAGCGAGTAACCTGAAATCAGTTCAAAATCTTTGCCTAGTCTTCTTTCTTCTCCAATACTTTTCACTACCGTTTTAAATGCTTGATATTTCTCTAAAAACACTTGATTCGAAATGCCCTTTTCATAGGCTTGTTCTAACGCTTCCCATAAATCCATGACGGTAATCATTTGATTGGTGGTCCACTGAATGTCAATTGGGTATTCATAATCTTTCATTTTTTAAAACCTCGATCATTTTTATATTTACTGCTTCTATTTTAACATAACTTCAAAGAAAACCAAAAATAGATGAGGATTGAATGATTGGACTATACGAAGAATTTATGAGAATGATAAAAACGGAAAAAAACGCTATAAATCCTCTATTCAAAAGGATTCATAGCGCTTGTTTTTAGTTAATTTAAGTAATAAACCTTCTCATATTGAAAAATCCGATATTTTCCATCTGATGACACATACTCACTTAAGTAGCGGTCATTCACTGTAAAAGAACTATGAAACGAGATGATTTTATACGTTTGATCGTATTGCCCGCTCATTAAGCCGGTTGATAAGTCTCTTCTCTTTTTAAAGCGATCGACAACCTCTGCTTTTTGAATCCTTGGTGTTACTTCTGGATTGATTTCCTCTGCTTTTGCAGTGGTTTGTGCTAATCCCGTACCTAGCGTACCTAACAAACAAAAACCAAGTAGAACTTTACTGAATAACTTCATTTAAAAACACTCCTTCTTTTTTGTTTTTTGTAACAAATAAAGAGTATCACGTTTTAAAAAAAAACATCAACTATGAATATATTTTTACAAAATAGAAAATACGTGGTAAAATAATTTTAAGGTTTTAAAAAAAATAAATAAAAAGTGGTGATTCTAATTATTGAATTAAAAGTTGAGAATATCAGTGTTAGATTCAAGCAACAATCAGTCTTAAACCAGTGTTCTTTTGAACTACAATCCGGAGAAGTCGTTGGACTGATCGCACCAAATGGTACCGGCAAGACGACCTTGCTAAATGCGATGATTGGTTTGCAAAAAATAGACCAAGGAGCACTCATCCTTTCTGATACCAGCTTACCGCTTCGAACGAGAGAGGCTATTTTGCAACAACTCTTCTTTATTGAAAGCAGCGCTAATTTGTATGATTATTTAACCGTTGAAGAACACTTGTTACTGGTCAAGAAAGCTTGGAATTCTCCAATAGCCTTGGAAGAAGCCATTTTATTTTTTAATATTCAATCGTTTCGAAAAAAGAAAGTTAAAGCGCTCTCTCTCGGGATGAAACAACAACTAATCTTAACGATGTATTTGATAAGCAACTGCCCAATTTGGCTAATGGATGAACCGTTAACTGGTCTAGATCCGACAAACGTTTATTTATTCAATCAACTGATTACACACGCTAAAAATAAAGGTTGCTGCATTCTAATGTCTTCTCACAACTTAACAAACATTTCAGAAATTTGTACGCGTGTTTTGTTTCTAAAACAAGGAATTATTACTGAGGATATTTCAATTAATACCGGAAAAGACCTTGATGCTACTTACCGACAACTCTTTTTTACACGGGAGGTATTGTAGATGAAGATTGAAGGATTAAAAATTTACCGCTCGAACTATCTCTTTATTTTACCAATTTGTCTTTTAGCAATTGTGCTGTTTTCATTTATCCCTTACAGCAAAACACTTCACACGAATCCTGAAGCGCATCTTTCTATGACACGCTTCGAAGTTAGTGGTATTAAGGAAGTCGTAGCGGATATGAAACGCAAAGATTTCCCTGCTGATTTTATTGCTACCCTTAGTGAACAACAACAATTAAAAACACAACAATTAAACGCTCTTGAAGAAAACAATATCCAGGCAACCTTAGAAGCAGACTATCGCTCAACTAAAATCGATCTTGAATTGCTTCAACAGGGGAAAATATCTGGTCTGGGTTTTGATTACTTAAATTTAAAACTAGCAGAACTTGATTTCTTCAGAAAAAATCCTGATATTGAATATATCCATGCTTCCTATTTTTCGAAGCTCCCTACAAGTTATTATTTTACACGCTTATTTGGCTTCACACCAATTATTACTTTATTGCTACTCATTACTGTCATCCTCGCCTTTTATTTAACAATGGAACACCGCGACAAGACGAGTGCTTTCTTAGCAACACTTCCACAAAAAACAACAACGACTGCCTTTAATAAAATAACGGCAGCCTATCTCTGGGTTTTAGCAAGTTGGACCACTATAGCAGTAATCTTGACCTTGTTAACTGCACCTAGGTACGGTTTCGGCTCTTGGAAATTCCCTTTTTTCTATTTAAACTATCAAAAAGAAGTGCAGTCGATTACTACTGGCGAGTACACATTCAAACTTGGCGTCTCATTAGTAGTGTTAACCTTGTTCCTTGTAACAGTTATTTATTTGATTAGTTCGCTCACTAAGAGCACGATTGCGACACTTGCATTAAGCCTAGCCTTTATTCTACCAGCGATGATGCCTCAAGTTTTGGCCGTCATTCCAGCAACATTCATGGCTTATTTACCTTTTGGCTATTTAAATTTACCCGAACTCCTCTTTTCTAAGAGTGAATTTGGCGATTTCCAACCCACTTGGTTACAAGCGATTATTTATTTAATCTCATTTAGTGGCATTTGTTTATTTATTTTAGTTGGAAAGTTGCAGTATGATACGAAAAAAACAATCTTTGCGTTTAAAAAGAAATAGTTGTTCTACAACTTTTAGTGTTGACGAGTGATATTCGTATCATCCTTCAACACTTTTTTCTGGATAGATCATTTTTAGTATTCCTAGCGTTTGAAGCTTTCTAGCTAAGTGTTACACAAAAGCCTGTTACTGTATCCGTAGGCTCGATGCGGTCTCTCATCTACCCCTTACAAAGCGATTTTTCTTAGAGTAGCGCGATTCCATCCACACCATTTGGCGAAGAATTCCTTGTTTGCCTCTTTTTGATGAAAATAAAAAATAAACCCTCTAGAAGCACAGCTTCTAAAGGGTTTATTGGCTTTTATGCGTGGATTGGTAATCCTAAAGCTAATTCAGCAGCATCCATTACGATTTCTCCTAATGATGGATGTGGATGAATCGTTAAGGCAATATCTTCTGCATTCATGCCAGATTCGATCGCTAATGCGAGTTCAGAGATCATATCTGAAGCACCAACACCAGCGATTTGTGCGCCAATGATAACGTGATCTTCGATAGTTGTTACTAAACGGATGAATCCTTCTGATTTACCAAGTGATAACGCACGGCCGTTACCAGCAAATGGGAATTTAATTGCTTTTGCTTCAATTCCTTTTTCTTTTGCTTCTGCGATTGTTAAACCAACAGAGGCTAATTCAGGATCTGTAAAAGCAACTGCAGGCATTGCTTTGTAATCAACTTCTACTTTTTCACCTGAAATGGCTTCAGCAGCGATTTTCGCTTCATAACTTGCTTTATGCGCAAGTGCTGCACCAGGAACGATATCCCCAATTGCGTAGATGTTTGGAATGTTTGTGCGACCTTGTTTGTCAACTGGAATTAATCCACGTTCACCAATTGTCACACCCGCTAATTCTAAGCCCATATCGTCAGTGTTTGGACGACGACCAACAGTGACCATGACATAGTCAGCAGTAATTGTTTCTTGTTTTCCATCGACTTCGTAAGAAACAGTCACGTCAGAACCATTATCAACGGCTTCTTTTGCCATCGCTTTTGTAACGATTTTAACGCCTTTTTTCTTGAAGTCATCTTCAACAATTTTCACCATATCTTTTTCGTAAGTTGGTAAAATTTGTGGTGAACCTTCTAAAATCGTGACTTCTGCGCCTAAGTTCGCGTATGCGCCACCTAACTCAGCACCGATAACACCGCCACCGATGATTACTAATTTTTTAGGAACTTCTTTTAAGTTTAATCCGCCAGTCGAATCAATGACACGACCTTTGAATTTAAATCCAGGAATTTCAATTGGGCGAGAACCAGTTGCCACAATTGCATTTTTGAATTCATATGTTTGAGCGGCATCTTCTGTGATAACACGTAATGTTTTATCGTCAACGAAGAATGCTTCTCCTTCAATGATTTCTACTTTGTTTTTCTTTAATAAGAAACCAATACCAGAAGTTAATTTATTTACTACGCCATTATCTTTCCAATCTTGTGTTTGAGTAAAGTCTAAAGCAACTTCTTTTGCACTTACGCCAAACATTTGAGAGTTTAATGCCTCTTGGTAATGATGACCTGCAGCAATTAATGCTTTGGAAGGGATACATCCAACGTTTAAACAAACGCCTCCGATATATTCTCTTTCAATAATCGCTACTTTTTGGCCCATTTGAGCGGCACGGATGGCAGCTACATAGCCACCAGGTCCCGAACCGATTACAACTGTATCTAATTCTAAAGCGAAATCTCCAACTACCATGTGTTTATCATCCTTCCATTAATAGTAACTCTGGATCTGCTAACAGACGTTTAATATTGTTCATTGCTTGTTGTGCTGTTGCACCATCAACAATTCGGTGGTCAAAACTTAATGATAATTTCATTACGCGACCAACGACAATTTCGCCTTCTGCATTCACAACAGGTTGTTGAGCAATTGTACCAACACCTAAAATGGCTACTTCTGGGTAGTTAATAACTGGTGTGAAGAATGCTCCGCCTACTGAACCAATGTTACTAATTGTCACTGTACCATTACGCATATCATCTGCTGCTAATTTACCTTCGTGCGCTAAAGCTGCTTTACCGTTGATTTCATCTGCAATGGCAAATAAACCTTTGCGGTCAGCGTCTTTTACGTTTGGTACGTATAAGCCGTTCGCAGTATCTGTTGCGATTCCGATATTGTAATAGTTTTTGTAAACAATTTCTTGTGTTGCATCATCAATTGATGCATTCATAATTGGGAATTTTTTCATCGTTGCCGTTAATGCTTTTACAACATATGGTAAGAATGTTAATTTCGTATTTTGCGCTGCGGCAACATCTTTAAATTTCTTACGTTGATCCCATAGGTTTGAAACTTCTACTTCATCATGTAAGGTTACATGTGGAGCTGTGTGTTTGCTATTCACCATTGCTTTAGAAATTGCTTTACGCATTGGTGTTAATTTTTCACGTGTTTCCATTTCAACTAAGTTTGAGCTGAATGCTTTTGGTGCTTCTTTAGGAGCTGCTGCTTCTGCTGGAGCTTGTGTCGTTGCAGTAGATGCCACACTTTCTTGGGCTGCAGGAGCTGCGACTGCAGAACCGCCAGCTAAGAATGCTTGGATATCTTCTTTTGTCACACGTCCACCTTTACCAGTTGGTGTCACTTGGGTAATATCCACGTCATTTTTACGTGCAAATTGACGAACAGATGGCATTGCTAAAACAGTTGCATTTGGATTCGCTGCAGCCACAACCGGTGCGCTTCCAGCAGACGCTGTTTCTGCTTTAGGTGCTGCTGTTGGTTCTGCAACAGATGCTGCAGTGTTATGACCAGGTGCGTCAATTTCAACTAACACATCACCGACGTTCGCAACAACGCCTTCTGCTACAACAATATTTGTGACTGTTCCAGTTACTGGAGATGGAATTTCTTCCACTGATTTATCATTTTGTACTTCTAATAGTGTGTCGTCTTCATTGACTGTATCGCCAACTTTAACAAACCATTTTACGATTTCGCCTTCTGCAATTCCTTCACCGATGTCTGGTAATTTGAATTGGAAAACGCCAACGCTTTCTGATGTTGGGATTGCTGCAGGTGATGCAGGAGTTTGTGCAACTGCTGGAGCTGGTGTTGCTTCCGCACTTTCGTGACCAGGTGCATCGATTTCAACTAACACATCACCGACGTTTGCAACAACGCCTTCTGCTACAACAATGTTTGTGACTGTTCCAGTTACTGGAGATGGAATTTCTTCCACTGATTTATCATTTTGTACTTCTAATAACGTATCGTCTTCATTGATTGTATCGCCGACTTTAACAAACCATTTTACGATTTCGCCTTCTGCGATTCCTTCACCAATGTCTGGTAATTTAAATTGAAATGCCATGTTTGATATCTCCCTTTCTCGTCCTCGCTACTAGAAGTTTGCGATTTCTCTTACTTTATCTTCAATATCTTTTGCGTTAGGTAACCATGCGCCTTCTGCTTGTCCAAATGGGAATACGGTATCTGGAGCAGCTACACGACCAATTGGTGCTTCTAATGAAAGAATTGAACGTTCCGCAATTTCAGCAGCAACTTGAGCGCCAACACCTGCTTGTTTTTGTGCTTCTTGTACAACAACAACGCGACCTGTTTTTTCAACAGAAGCAATAATTGTTGCGATATCTAAAGGAGCAACCGTACGTAAATCAATGATTTCAACATCAATGTTTTCTTTTTCTAATACTTCAGCTGCTTTGATTGATTCACGAACCATTGCGCCGTAAGTAATGATTGAAACATCTTTACCTTCACGTGTGATTCCTGCTTTATCAAGTGGCACTTCATAAGACTCTTCTGGAACTTCTTCACGGAAAGAGCGGTATAATTTCATGTGCTCTAAGAATACAACGGGATCGTTACTTCTAATAGAAGCGATTAATAATCCTTTTGCATCATATGGATTTGATGGAATCACGACACGGATACCAGGAGATTGCGCGATTAAGCCTTCCAAGTTATCTGAGTGTAATTCTGGCGTATGAACGCCTCCGCCAAATGGTGAACGGATTGTGATTGGTAATTGACGCGTACCACCCATACGGTAACGTGTACGAGCCATTTGAGCGACAACTTCATCCATTGCTTCAAAGACAAAACCAAAGAATTGTAATTCAGGTACTGGACGGTAACCTTCTAATGCTAAACCAAATGCAAGACCTGCGATTCCTGATTCAGCTAAAGGTGTATCAAATACGCGATCTTCACCAAATTTTTCTTGTAGGCCTTCAGTTGCACGGAAAACTCCTCCGTTTTTACCAACGTCTTCACCGAACATCACTACGTTTTCATCAGCGGCTAACTCACAAGCAAGTGCATCTGTGATTGCTTGAATCATTGTTTTTTGTGCCATGTTTATTTCGACTCCTTCGCTTCAAATATTTCGATTTGCTCTTTAATGCTTTGCGGTTGAACTTCAAACATTGATTTTAAGAAATCTGAAACTTTTTGTTTTGGTTGCTTGTCTGCTTCAGCAATCGCTACTTTGATTTCTTCTTTTGTTTGTTCAATGACTTCGTTCTCTTTTTCTTCGTTCCATAAGCCTTTTGCTTCTAAGTAGTTACGGAAACGAATCAATGGATCTTTTGCTACCCACTCATCATCCATGTCTTTTGAACGGTAACGAGTTGGATCATCTCCTGATAACGTATGTGCACCATAACGGTAAGTCATTGCTTCAATTAAAACAGGACCATTTCCTGCGATTGACCAATCACGAGCCATTTTTGTGACAGTATACATTGCAAGTGGATCCATTCCATCTACTTGAATACCAGGAATTCCAGCTGCGACTGCTTTTTGAGCTAATGTAACAGCTGCTGTTTGTTTGTCGCGTGGAGTAGAGATTGCAAAACCGTTATTTTGAATGAAGAAGACTGCGTTGGCTTTGTATGCGCCAGCAAAGTTAATTCCTTCATAGAAATCTCCTTGAGAAGAACCACCATCACCTGTGTAAGTGAACGCTACGTTTGGTTTTTTACGCATTTTTAAGCCAAGTGCTACACCTGCCGCTTGCACGTATTGTGCTCCGATAATAATTTGTGGGGGTAGGGCTTTTAAATCTTCTGGGTAGAAGTTACCTGCAGCATGTCCACGTGACCATAGGAATGCTTGCGATAAAGGTAAACCATGTTGAATTAATTGTGGAACATCACGGTAACCTGGTAATAATACATCTTCTTTTTCAAAAGCAAAATGACTTGCTAATTGACTTGCTTCTTGACCAGCTGTTGGCGCGAAGAATCCTAAACGACCTTGACGGTTTAAGGCTGTTGAACGTTGATCAAGAACGCGAGACCATACCATACGAGTCATTAACTCTACTAATTCTTCATCTGTTAAATCTGGAACTAACGCTTCGTTTACAACGTTCCCATCTTTGTCTAATGCTTGATACATCGGGAAATCCGACTGTACCTTGTCAAGTAACGTTTGGAAGTCAATTGTTTTTTTCTTTGCCATCTTGTCACACTTTCCTCTCTTAAATAAGTTCTTTCTATTGTTAAATTGCAACAGCAGTCTTTTTCTGTACCACTGTTATTATCAATTACATTAATAAACTATCACTTTTATGACAGAAAGACAAGTATTAAGTTTTAATTTAATGCTATTTTTAGGATGAAAATCCTTATTCTGAAAAGATTCATTGGTGAATTCTCTCACATTGTTTTGTGTTCAAATCGTTTTTCATCAAAAAATAATACAGTAATCTTATCAGTAGTAACAGTTTTTCGAATCTTACCATCGATTTGGATGATTTTTTGAATTGTGAATCTCCAAACGATACATTTTTCTATCCATTTTTGAGCACAAATCATATGACAGAACCGTTAAAAAAAGAAACAGTTTCTCTTTGACTATTCAAAGAAACCGTTTCTTTTTCATTTATTTTCTATTTTGGTGATTTTTTATTCTTTTATAACCATTCATTTGTTAGACGAATGTAAATCTTTTTGGCCCCTTCTAATGTTATTAGGTAGGCCACGACAATTCCGACAAACCAAATCCAGTAATTATCTGGTAGTTTTGCAAAATCAAACGTCTGACGTAGTGGTGTTAGGATAATTACAAAAGCCACACCAATCGCCGCTAAACTGGAGACGATGACTGGCCAAGAGGCAATACTTTGGATAAAAGGTAGTTTTTTGGTTCGCACCACATGAACCACTAAGATTTGTGTGACTAATCCAATCATAAACCATCCTGCTTGGAAGAGCGCTTGATCGGCGACAGTATTGGCAGAAAAAACGAACCACAAGACGACAAACGTTAAAATATCAAACAGACTACTCACCGGTCCGATACACAGAGTGAATTTCAATAATCCTCCAATTTGCCATTTTACGGGTTTCTCTAATTCTTCTTCATCAACATTGTCCCAAGGTATGGTCAGTTGGGCAATCCCGTAAATTAAGTTTTGAACGAGAAGTTGCATCGAGAGCATCGGTAAAAAGGGTAAAAAAGCACTAGCCGTTAAAATAGAGAAGACATTCCCGAAGTTTGAACTAATGGTAATTTTAATATACTTCATAATATTACTAAAGACGCGGCGACCTTCCCCCACTCCATAATCGAGGACATCTAAACTTTTTTCTAATAAAATAATTGAGCTAGCATCTTTGGTAATATCCGCTGCGGTATCAACTGAGATTCCGACATCCGCCATTCTTAACGCCGGCGCATCATTAATCCCATCACCCATGAAACCAACCGTATGCCCTTTACTTTGGATTGCCGCAATAATTCGTGATTTTTGCATCGGATGAAGTTTCGCAAATAAATTCACTTCTTCGGTCACACTCGCTAATTCTTCATTCGACATTTGATCGATATCTGTTCCTAATAAGAAACGTTGCGCATCAATCCCGACATCGCTACAAACTTTTTGCGCCACAATTTCATTGTCGCCGGTCAATACTTTGACATTGACGCCGTGACCTTGTAAAGAATGGATAGCAGTCGCTGCGCTTTTCTTCGCAGGATCTAAAAAGCCCATAAAGCCAATGATTGTCATTTCTTTTTCATCAGCCACGGAATAAACCGCGTCACTATGCGCATCTTGGCGAGTCGCAACGGTCAAAACTCGCATTCCTTGTTCATTTAAACGACGGTTGACTTTACGCATTTGCTGACGTAAATCTTCTGTAATTTCCATCACTTCGCCATTAATGTTAACGTGAGAACAAACAGCTTCCATTTCCTCAACAGCACCTTTGGTAATCATCAACTGGTGCCCATCCGCTTCCATCACAACAGTTAAACGACGACGAGAAAAATCAAACGGAATTTCATCAATTTTCTTTAGTTCATGGTACGGAAGTTGTAAGTTATTTTCTTCAAAATAATTAATGACAGCAATATCCATTAAGTTTTTCCATCCGGTTTGATAAGAAGAATTAAGATAGGCAATATTTAGAACCTCTTCATTCGCTTCACCGAGCGGGTTTAAGTGTTGCACTAATACCACGCGATCTTCTGTAATGGTACCCGTCTTATCCGTACAAAGCACATCCATACTTCCTAGGTTTTGAATCGAAGGAAGTTCTTTGACAATCACTTTTTCTTTCGATAACGTTAACGCCCCTTTTGCCAAGTTACTCGTGACAATCATTGGTAACATTTCAGGCGTTAAACCAACCGCCACGGCGATAGCAAAGAAGAAGGCTTCACTCCAATCACCTTTTGTAAAACCATTTAGTAAAAAGACAACTGGAAATAACACTAAGACCATTCGTAATAAGAGCTTACTGACGCGTACTAACCCATCATCGAAAGTCGTTTTCCCTCTTTTTTTCGTAGCATTTTTAGCAATGTCGCCAAAAAACGTATGTTGTCCTGTTTTTAAAATAATGGCTTTTCCCTGACCACTTAAGACGTCAGTTCCCATAAAGACTAAATCTTGCATGTCTAACGCAGAGATTTCGCGCTCATTTTTGTCGATACCTGAATCTACAAATTTTTCAACTGGCATCGATTCACCGGTTAAAGAAGATTGATTGACAAATAAATCATTCGTCCAAATTAAAACCGCATCAGCCGGAATCATATCACCTGTTGCCAGCGAGACGATATCGCCCGGCACGACTTCATCCATCGGTATTTCTTTGACCTCGTTATCTCGAATCACCGCACACGTATTTTCAATTAATTCTTTTAGGGCTTCGCTCGCTTTTTGAGAACGGTAATTTTGAATAAAGCTAATCGTGACACTCGCAAAAATCATCACTGCCATCACAATCGCTGCTTCATAGTCGCGTGCTAAATAAGAAACAACCATTAAGCCGCTTAAAACTAAAACGAACGCATCTTTGAAGGCCGATAAAAAAATGCGCCAAGCAGAACTTGGTTTTTCTGCATCTACTTTATTAGGACCGTACTCTTCTAATCGTTCTTTCGCATCCTCTTGAGTTAACCCTTGCGGAGCAGAGCGTAACTCAGTGTAAAGTTCTCGTTCCGTCAAGAATGCCATTTTCTTTAATTCTTGTTCTTTTGTCTCTGGTTTTTTTAACATGTCCTAGACCTCCTATTGTTTAGTAGGATTCTCTATCTGAGCCTCCTAAAGATTGAGTTGCTCGTTTGATACTCTGGGGACTTGGGTGATCCATTTGTATTTACCGCCTTTCTTGCTGGTGACGAAAAAAACGCACACTCAACAATGAGTATGCGTTCGTTATTCCACCATAGTCATCGTTGAGCTTTAGCACTATAAAGCGTAGATAAGTAAACGATACTTACCAGCTACATTATGGATGACCTTCGCGACCATCCCTGTTCAACCAACTAAGAATCTCTCGATACTTTCGCGGCAGCAGCTTATTTCTTTATAGGAGCCTCACCTAACAATTATTTTATTCACTTCTAACTATAGACGTCCATTTTCTCATTGTCAATGAATAACCATAGAACAACTTGCGTGATTTTTATTTCTCATCCTCCACTCACGTTGAACGTTTCATTTCTTTATAGTGAAAAATAATCAGTAATGGCCGTAATGATATTGGCACTTGCTTGACCATCACCATAAGGATTTTTCGCATGAGCCATTTTTTGATAACAATCTGAATCCGTCAATAATTGCTTCATTTCTCGATAGACGACTTCTTCCGTTGTTCCAATCAATTTTAACGTTCCAGCCGTCACCCCTTCTGGTCTTTCAGTGGTGTCACGTAAAACCAAAACCGGTACACCCAGTGAAGGTGCTTCTTCTTGCACGCCACCAGAATCGCTTAAAATGAAATAACTACGTGCCATTAAATTATGGAAATCAACAACATCTAACGGTTCAATTAATTGGATATTGGCAAAGTTTGCAAATTCTGCTTGTGCTAGTTCACGAACTTGAGGATTTTTGTGCATTGGAAAAACAATGGTGTAATCAGGATGCTCTTTTGCAATACGTTTGATTGCTGAAAACACCCGTCTCATCGGCTCCCCAATATTCTCCCGACGATGCATTGTTAACACAATATTTTTATCGTTTGTGATCTCAAATGCGTTGGAAACATACGTGTTTGAAATCGTATATTTCATCGCATCCACTGCGGTATTCCCCGTAACATAAATTTTTTCTGCTGGATGATTTTCGTCTATCAAGTTCTGACGACTAATCGCCGTCGGAGCAAAATAGATGTCGGCTAACACATCCGTCATCTGGCGATTGGCTTCTTCCGGAAATGGTGAATATTTATTCCACGTGCGCAACCCCGCTTCGACATGTCCAATTTTCACTTGTTGATAGAAAGCCGCTAAAGAAGCCGCAAATGTCGTGGTTGTATCCCCGTGAACCAATAATAAATCGGGCTTTTCTTGGCTTAGGATGGGCTGTAAAGCCTGTAATATTTTGGTTGTGATCTCTGTTAAACTTTGATTTGTTGACATAATGTTGATATCGTAATCTGGATGGATATCAAAAATTCGCAGGACTTGATCGAGCATTTCACGATGCTGTCCTGTCACGATGACTTTTGATTCAAATCTCGGATCGGCTTCTAACGCTTTTACTAATGGCGCCATTTTGATTGCTTCCGGTCTTGTGCCGAATACAGAAAATACTTTGAATGCCATTTCATCACTCCTATTCCTCTACTATGTTTAGTATAACAAAGTTTTAACATTTCTCCAGACTAAAAAAACACCACCTCTACCCTAGGATAAAAGTGGTGATCGACTGTTCAATTGATGATTAAATCGTGTCTCCGTTAAAGATGGAGTTTTTCACAATCACATAATCCACTTTGCGGATTGATTCTAAATCTTTCCCACCTGCATATGAAATGGATGATTGTAAATCTTGTTGCATTTCAACTAACGTATCTGCTAAAGAGCCTTTGTGTTTAACCCAAATTTTCTTTCCTTCAACGTTTTTCTTTTCGCCTTTTTGAAACTCAGAAGCAGAACCGAAGTACTCTTTTAAGACTACGCCATCTTCTACTTTTGTTTCACCTGGTGATTCATCATGACCGGCAAATAATGAACCAATCATCACCATTGACGCTCCAAAACGAACAGATTTGGCAATATCGCCATGT
The DNA here is from genome assembly GCF_051713805.1 of Enterococcus sp. DIV1314a. NCBI lineage: Bacteria > Bacillati > Bacillota > Bacilli > Lactobacillales > Enterococcaceae > Enterococcus > Enterococcus sp. DIV1314a. Next base: position 2,407,450 of record NZ_JBIOQP010000001.1, read on the forward strand.
GTGCGGATTCCACCGTCTGCAATAATCGGTTTACGCGCCGCTTTGGCACACCAACGAAGGGCAGCTAATTGCCATCCTCCTGTACCAAAACCAGTTTTGATTTTTGTGATGCAGACTTTACCAGGACCAATTCCAACTTTTGTCGCATCTGCCCCCGCATTTTCTAATTCACGGACTGCTTCAGGTGTTCCAACATTACCTGCAATAACAAACGTTTCAGGCATCACTTTTTTAATATGTTGAATCATATTAATGACAGCAGCGGAATGACCGTGCGCAATATCAATAGTAATATAATCAGGAACGACATTTTCTGATGCTAAGCGCTCAACAAAGGCATACTCATACTCTTTTACCCCAACACTAATGGAAGCAATTAATCCTTTTTCACGCATTTTTTTGATAAAAGGAATTCGACCTTCCTCATCAAAACGGTGCATAATATAGAAATAGCCTTTTTCTGCTAAAAATTCAGCAATCGTCTCATCTACAATGGTTTGCATGTTCGCCGGAACAACAGGCATTTTAAACGTGTGTTTCCCCAATGTCACTGTAGTATCACACTCTGAACGACTATTCACAATACACTTATTCGGAATTAATTGAATATCCTCATAATCAAAGACTTGCATATCAAACATCGAAAACATCCTCTCAAAATTTCTTCATTTAAAAATTTATTGGGCTTTTACTAACGCCCTAGCTACTTTAGCCGATTTAGTAAGAAAATGCAACTAAGATTACTCTTTCTTTTGAAATCTATCGGATGAATGTTCGTGTTTAAGGTAAAATGTTTCCTGCAGCTAAATAAATGGCATACCAATCTTTGCGTGATAATACAATCGTTGATGCTTGTGAAATCTCACGAATTCGTTTTAAATTCATCGTACCGACAATGACTTGCATATTGGCTGGATGACGTAAAATCCATGCGGAAGCAATTCCCGTAGGCGTCGTATCATATTTAAGTGCCAGTTCATGTAATGTTTTATTTAGCTCTGGAAATTTAACATGACCGATGAAGACACCTTCAAAAAAGCCATATTGATAAGGTGACCAAGCTTGAATCGTCATGTCATTTAACCGTGAATACTCTAAAATTTCACCATCACGATCCACAGCTGGCGCGTCACTCATATTGACATGAAACCCTTGATCAATCATTTCGGTATGCTTAATCCCAAATTGTAATTGATTGGCCACGAGTGGTTGACGAACTGTTTTTTTCAGCAGTTCGATTTGTCCTGGCTTTTGATTACTTACACCAAAATATTTTACTTTCCCTTGCGTTTCTAATTGATCAAAGGCAGCTGCCACTTCTTCTGGTTCAAATAATGTATCTGGACGGTGTAATAATAGCGCATCTAATTGTTCAATTTGTAGACGTTTTAAACTTCCCTCTACTGATGAGATAATATGTTCTTTCGAAAAATCAAACATGACACCCGGCACAATACCACATTTTGATTGGATGAATAAGTCCTCACGCTTTAGTGAACTTTCTTTTAAAGCTTGTCCAAAAACACTTTCACATTCGCCATTCCCATAAATATCCGCATGATCAAAAAAAGTGATTCCTTCTTCGACGGCTGTTTCTAATACGGCCACCGGATTATCTGCTGCTAATAAACGCATACAGCCTAAGATGACTGCAGGAACTTTTAAATCTGTTTGTCCAAATGTTAATTGTTTCATTCTTTTCATCTCCATCCATTTTTTTGGTTCATCGTTCTCTTGTTTCCTTCAAAGGATTGTTTTTTGAACCACAACAAAATCCTCTACTTCGTATTTTACCATATGAAGTTAAAAACGCTACCATTCAATTGCCGTTCTCTTCATGTTAAAAAAGTGATGTTCAATATCGTGGCGATTCTGTGCATAAAAAAGAGGAAGTTCCTTTTTATCAGGCTTCCTCTTATATCTGTTTATTTTAGTGCTTTATGGCCGATATCACTTCGATAAAATAACTGATCGGTATCAAGATTCGCAAGCGTTTGATACACTTTTTCTTGCGCTTGCGCAATCGATGGTGCATGTGCTTCAACGAGTAACACTCGGCCCCCTTGCGAAACAAGTTTTTGATTTTCTTCAGCAACACCTGCATAAAAGACCGACGTCTCTTCATTCGAAAAGTCAGGTATAACTGCTCCTTTGACATAATCCCCTGGATACCCTTGAGCTGCGACAACGACACCAACTGATGCTTGTTCATTCCATTTAATTTCCGGTGTTTCATGAACTAACAACGCCGTAATAATATCGACTAAGCTACTTTCTAAGCGCGCTAACACAACTTGTGTTTCTGGATCGCCAAAACGAGCGTTAAATTCGATAACCTTAGGACCCTCAACCGTTGCAATTAAGCCGGCATATAGAATGCCTCGGTAAGGTGTTCCTCGTTGAATCATTCCTTGTACTGTCGGATGAAGGACTTCCTCAACTGCTTGGGCCACCATCGAATCAGGAATTTGTGGGACTGGTGAATAAGCGCCCATCCCACCAGTATTTGGTCCAGCATCGCCATCGTACGCACGTTTATGATCTTGCGCAATCACCATTGGATAGACATTTTCTCCGTCAACAAAGGCCAACAACGAAAACTCTTCTCCTCCTAAAAACTCTTCAATCACAACTCGGGCACTGCTCGCACCAAACTTTTGTTCTTCAAGCATTTCATATAAAGCCTCAATTGCTTCTTCTTCGGTTTGTGCAACTACGACACCTTTACCAGCTGCTAACCCATCTGCTTTAATGACAATCGGCGCTCCTTGTTCAATGCAATAAGCTTTGGCCGCTTCAAAGTCAGAAAAAGTAGCATAACTCGCTGTCGGAATCTTCATTGTCGTCATCAGTTCCTTGGCGAATTCTTTTGAACCTTCAATTAAAGCGGCTGCTTTGTTCGGCCCAAAAATAGCTAATCCGGCTGCTTCAAAATCATCTACGATTCCATTTAACAATGGGATTTCCGGACCAACAAATGTCCAAGCGACGGCTTGGTCTTTGGCAAATTGAATTAAGGACTCATGATCATCTTCTGCAATATCGACGATTTCAATCCCATCTTGTTTCATCCCTGGATTGCCTTTCGCACAAAATACGGTCGTCACTTTATCATCTGCTAACATTTTTTTTGCCAACGCGTGCTCCCGACCGCCGCTACCAATTACTAAAAGTTTCATTTCAATCTCCTTCACTTAAAAAAATCGTTTAATGTTTAAAGTGACGAAGATCCGTAAAGATCATTGTCACGCCATATTCATCTGCCATATCAATTGACTCTTGGTCTTTGATGCTACCACCTGGTTGAATAATTGCTTGAATGCCATTTTTTGCGGCATATTCCACACTATCACTCATTGGGAAAAAGGCATCGCTGGCGAGTACTGCTCCTGCAAGTTTCCCGTTTTCTTTTGCTTGTTCGATCGCGATCTTAACAGACCCGACACGATTCATTTGTCCGGCACCAATCCCAACCGTTCCCGCTTCGTTTGCGAGCAATATCGCATTGGATTTCACATGTTTGACTGCTTTCCAAGCAAAAGCTAACGTTGCAAGTTCTGTCGCAGTCGGTTGTCGTTTCGTCACGACTTTCCAATCTGTTGGCATTTCGACTTGATGGTCGGGACTTTGTACAAGTAAGCCACCTAAAACGGAAACGACTTCTGATTTGAATTTTGCATTAACTGCAAAGTCTAACGTCATTAAGCGTAAGTTTTTCTTTTTCGCCAGTTCAGCAAAAGCCGCTTCTTCAAAGGCTGGCGCAATAATAATTTCTAAGAATAGTTTCTTCATTTCATTCGCAGTTGCTAGATCGATTGGTCGGTTGACGACGACAATCCCTCCAAAAATCGAGACTGGATCCGCTTCAAAAGCATTCATATATGCTTCATAGACATCCGCACCCGTTCCAATCCCACATGGATTCATGTGTTTGACGGCGACTGCTACTGGCTGATCATATTCTTTGGCAATTCGAATCGCAGCGTCAGCATCACGAATATTATTGTAAGAAAGCTCTTTTCCGTGCAATTGTTTCGCTTGCGCAATCGAAAATGCGATCGGTAAGGCATCTTGATAAAAAGCGGCTGCTTGATGACCGTTTTCGCCATAACGTAACGATTGCTTTAAATCATAAGTCAACGTTAATTTCTCCGGCTCTGCTTCACCGACTACTTCTGTTAGGTAGGATGCAATAAGGGCATCATAGGCCGCTGTATGACGGAATACTTTTGCTGCGAATCGTTGACGTGTCGCAAAAGTCGTTTCGCCGCTTTCTTTTAATTCCTCTAAAATAACTTGATAATCACTTGGATCAACAACGACCGTTACAAATTGATGATTTTTAGCGGCCGAACGTAACATACTTGGACCACCAATATCGATATTTTCAATGGCTTCTGCTTCGGTCACGTCTTCGCGGGAAATGGTTTCCTTAAATGGATATAAATTCACCACGACTAAATCAATCGGATAAATCTGATGTTCTTTCATCGCTTCAGTGTGACTGACCAGGTCGCGTCGACCGAGTAACCCACCATGAATTTTAGGATGCAACGTTTTGACACGTCCGTCCATCATTTCAGGAAAATCCGTTACCTCTTCAATTCCAATCGTTGGAATTCCTGCCGCTTCTAGCGCAGCTTTCGTTCCACCGGTTGAAATAATTTCAAAACCCAATTTGACTAATTCGGTACTAAAATCAACAATGCCTGCTTTATCTGAAACACTAATTAACGCTCTTTTTAACATGTAATTGAAGCTCCTTTTTGCATAATTTCTGCTAGCACTTTCGGGTACCAGTAATGTTCAAGACGATGGATTTTTTCTTCCAACGCTTCTAACGTGTCCGTTGGTAACACTTCCGTTGTCGCTTGCGCAATAATAGGTCCGGTATCGACTCCCGCATCGATGTAATGAATTGTAATACCCGTAACTTTTACCCCATACTCGAATGCCTCTTGAATCCCATGTAGTCCAGGAAAACTTGGCAATAACGAAGGATGAAGATTAATGATTTTATTCGGATAGGCTTTCAGTAACGTCTCTCCGACAATCCGCATATAACCAGCTAATACAACCAAATCAATGGCATATTCGGCGAGTCGTTCCTTTATCGCTTCTTCGTATGCGTTTTTTGACTGAAATTCTTTGGGTGAAAACGTGATGAAAGGAATTCCATGTTTTTTTGCCCGTTCAAGGACAAAAGCGTCTTTTTTATCACAAAAAAGGACGGCAACTCCCCCCGGAATCTTTCCGTTTTTCACTGCTTGGACAATGGCTTCAAAATTACTCCCATTTCCAGAAGCAAAAATGGCTATTTTCATGCGTGTGCCTCAGTCCATTCAATTTCGGCCGTTTCTTTCTGTTTTACCGAGCCGATGGTATAAGATTTTTCGCCAATACTCGCTAATTCTTCTTTGACAGCTTCGACTTTATCTGGTGAAATAGCTAGCACCATCCCGATTCCCATATTGAAGATTTCATACATTTCCATCGCAGGAATTTCTCCCTCCGTTTGCAAATCCTCAAAAATCGGTAAGATCGGCCATGAACCTAGTTCAATCACCGCGGCAAGGTCTTTTGAGAGCATTCGCGGCACATTTTCAACAAAGCCTCCACCCGTAATATGAGCCATTCCGTTCACTAAACCTGCTTTTACGAGTGGCATAACCGCTTTGACATAAATTTTAGTTGGCGTTAATAATGCTTCACTCAATGCTTGTTGGCTCTTCGTTAAAATCGTGTCGCCTGTCATTCCCTTTTGATCAAAGAAGACTTTTCGAACTAACGAATACCCGTTAGAATGAATACCAGATGAAGGCAGACCTAAGAGAATATCACCTTCCGCAATCTTTTCTCCAGTGATCAATTGGCTTTTTTCTGCAACCCCAACTGCAAAACCAGCGAGATCATAGTCATTTTCACCATACATCCCCGGCATTTCAGCCGTTTCGCCTCCAATTAAGGCTGCTTGCGCTTCTAGACATCCTTGAGCCACACCTGCCACAACGGCTTCAAGACGGGCAGGGATATTTTTCCCAGTCGCAATATAATCTAAAAAGTAAAGTGGTTGAGCACCTTGTGCGACGATATCATTGACACACATCGCGACACAGTCGATTCCAATTGTATCATGTTTGTCTTCTTGGATGGCCACCATTAATTTGGTTCCGACACCATCTGTCCCAGAAACTAAAACAGGTTCTTTAATATTTAATACGCTGAGGTCGAAGCAACCACCAAAACCACCTAACGCTCCCATAACACCTAGTCGTTCGGTTTTTTTAACGTGTTTTTTAATCCGTTCAACCACTTCATAGCCGGCCTCTACGTCGACACCCGCGCGTGCATATGCATTTGGCACTTGTCATTCCTCCAATTAAAAGTTTGATTTTCGATCTTTTAAAGATGCTTGATATTCGTCTTCATAATCATATAAAGGTGTTGGATAATCCCCATTGAAATACGACATACACAATCCCGTATATGGCGCATCAAATGTTAACCCAATAGCGCGAATTAAACCATCTTCACTTAAAAAGGCTAATGAATCAGAACCAAAGCGTGCATTCATCTCGTCAATACTTAAATCAGCGGCAATTAATTCTTTACGGGTCTTAATATCAATCCCATAAAAACATGGGAATTTTAACGGCGGCGAGGCAATTCGTAAATGAACTTCTTTCGCTCCTGCTTCTTTTAATAATTGAACAATACGGCGGCTAGTTGTGCCGCGAACGATTGAATCATCAACAAGAATCACTCGTTTTCCTTCAACGACACCACGAACAGCTGACAATTTCATTCGAACGCCTTGTTCACGTAATTCTTGCGTTGGTTGGATAAATGTCCGACCGACATATTGATTTTTGACTAAGCCAAGCTCATAGGGAATACCCGAATATTCCGCATAACCACTTGCGGCCGACAGCGAAGAATTCGGCACCCCAATGACCATATCTGCTTCAATTGGGGCTTCTTTTGCTAAATTCCGGCCCATATTTTTACGAGCGGTATGCACATTCACACCAGCGATATTGGAATCTGGACGCGCAAAATAAATGTACTCCATTGAACAAATTGCTGGTTGCGTTTGCGTCGTAAAAACATCAATTGTTAACCCTTTATCATTAATAATGACTACTTCACCAGGTTGAACGTCTCTAACAAAGGTTGCGCCGATTGCTTCTAAAGCACATGTTTCCGAGGCAACGACGTAAGCCTTGTTTTTCATTTGGCCAATCGAAAGCGGGCGAAATCCATTGGGATCAAGTGCCGCGTAAATCGCATCTTCCGTCATTAAAATATAAGCAAACCCACCTTTGACTTGATTCAGACTTTCTTTAAGCCGATCCAAAAACGTCTCTTTCGTACTTTTACGAATTAAGTGCATCAAAATTTCGGTGTCGGAACTCGAATGGAAAATGGCTCCTTCTTCTTCTAATTCTCTTCGCAACGTTTTCGCATTCGTTAAATTCCCGTTATGAGCCAGACTAACTTGACTATCATAAAAGCGAAATAAGAAAGGTTGAATATTATCGACGTGTCCATTACCAGAAGTGGCGTAACGCACGTGACCAATCGCCCCGTCACCGCGTAGCTTATCTAATCGTTTTTCATTTGAAAATACTTCTGATAATAGCCCAAGACCACGATAACCATGTAAGTATCCTTCTTCATTCGAAACAATTCCAGCACCTTCTTGCCCACGATGTTGTAAATTGTGTAAGCCAAAGTACGTGACGCGAGCAGCAGATTCATGCCCCCAAACGCCAAAAATTCCGCATTCTTCATTCAAACTTTTTATTTCATCAGACATGTCAATGCGTCCTCCCATAGTTGTTTCGCTTCTGTTGTTGCGACATCAATTTGATCGTTTTCAGCCTTAATTACTAAACGACCTGTATCTGTTATCGTTCCAACCTTCACCGCACGCGTTCCAGCTAGTGCTTCAAATGCTGCTTGATTTTCTGGTGTCACACTTAAAATAAAGCGCGACTGCGTTTCAGAAAATAGCGCTTCTTTCGAAAGTGGCATCTCGATTGAAACACCCAATTCATTTTTAAAAGTTGACTCTGCAATTGCGACTGCAAGTCCTCCTTCTGCACAATCATGCGCACTTGCAACGAATCCTGCTTTAATCGCTGCTAATACGAGTTCTTGATTGGCTTTTTCCGCCACCAAATCAAAGGTCATCAATTTCCCTTCAATCCGTCCGAGTTGCATTTTTTGAATTTCACTACCATTAAAGTCTTTTCCTGTTTGACCAACAACATAAATGCCATCTCCGACAGTTGTGAAGTGTTGGGTAGTCACATGCGCTAAATCTTCAATTAACCCCACCATCCCAATCACGGGTGTTGGATAAATCGCTTGTCCATCGGTTTCATTGTATAACGAAACATTCCCTGAAATGACAGGCGTTTCTAATACGCGACACGCTTCAGAAATCCCATCTGCCGACGTCCATAATTCCCAGAATCCTTCTGGTTTGTCAGGAGAGCCAAAGTTTAAACAATCGGTAATCGCTAAGGGTTTACCACCTGATGCGACAATATTACGCGCAGCTTCTGCGACTGCAATCTGCCCACCCACTTCTGGATTTAAATATAAATAACGGCTATTACAATCCATCGTCATTGCTAATGCTTTGTTCGTGCCACGGACTCGAAGGACAGCCGCATCACTGCCTGGTCCAACCACTGTATTGGTCCGAACTTGCGAATCAAAGGTTTGATAGACTAATTTTTTTGACGCAATCGTTGCTTGTTGTAATAACGCCAATAATGTTTCCGTTGCATTTTCAACTTCTGGTACAAAATCAGCCAATGCGGCAAATTCTTCGATGCGTGCCGGTTGGGTATATTCTTTGTAATAAGTCGGTGCATCTTCTGCTAAAGCATCGACCGGTAAATTCGCGACTTCTTGATCTTGATGGAATAAACGATAGAGCCCGTCATCCGTTACTTCACCGATCGTCACCGCGTCTAATTCATATTTATGGAAAAGATCAATCACTTGTTGTTCTTCGCCTTTTTTAATACAAAGTAACATGCGCTCTTGCGATTCAGATAACATCATTTCATAAGGCGTCATATTCGTTTCACGTTGAGGAACTTCATCTAGATACAGTTTTAAACCAGAACCGGCTTTTGACGCCATTTCTGAACTAGAAGAAACAAGTCCAGCCGCCCCCATATCTTGAATGCCGACTAAAATGTCATGATGCTCTAAAATCAATTCTAAACAAGCTTCCATTAATAATTTTTCTAAGAAAGGATCGCCCACTTGAACAGCCGAACGTTGTTGTTCGCCGTCTTCAGTGAACTCTTCAGAAGAGAAGGTCGCCCCGTGGATCCCGTCACGCCCTGTTTTCGCACCGACATACATAATGGAGTTGCCAATCCCTTTGGCTTGTCCTTTTTGAATATCTTTATGATCGATTAGGCCTACGCACATCGCGTTTACAAGAGGATTTTTTTCGTAGCAAGCATCAAATTGGATTTCGCCACCAATAGTCGGAATACCGATACAGTTTCCATATCCACCAATCCCTGCGACGATTTCTTCAAAAAGATATTTCGTACGATCGTTATCCAGCTCACCAAACCGCAATGAATTTAACATCGCAATCGGGCGTGCACCCATACTGAAAATATCTCGAATAATCCCACCCACTCCTGTTGCGGCACCTTCATAAGGCTCTACTGCAGATGGATGATTATGACTTTCCGCCTTAAAAACAACTGCTTGGTTATCGCCAATATCAATAATTCCAGCACCTTCACCTGGTCCTTGTAACACGTGTGGCGCTTCAGTCGGGAATTTTCTTAAGACTGGCTTCGAATTTTTATAAGAACAATGTTCACTCCACATCACGGAAAATAATCCTGTCTCCGTATAGTTAGGCAATCGTTTAAGAATATCTTGTGAAATCATACGGTATTCTTCGTCTGTTAAACCCCACTGTGCATAAATTTTTTGTTCTTTAATTTCTTGAGGGGTTGGTTCCATCATTTTTGTCATTTAAACTGTCACCTTTCCAAAGTTCTTTAAAATTGAAGCGAAGAATTTTTTGCCGTCTTCTGAACCAAGTAAGGCTTCCATCGCTCTTTCAGGATGGGGCATCATCCCTAAAACATTTCCTGCCTTATTCGTAATTCCCGCAATATTTTCTAAACTACCATTCACATTTTCAACGTATTTAAACACAATTTGATTGTTTTCTTCGAGTTCTTTAAGGGTTGTTTCATCACAATAATAATTACCTTCACCATGCGCAATCGGCAATTGTAATACTTGCTGATCCTCGTATTCTGAAGTGAATTTCGTCTGATTATTTACAACAGTAATGGGCGTCGTTTTACAAACAAAATGGAGCGATTCATTACGTTTTAACACACCAGGGAGAAGGCCAGCTTCTGTCAACACTTGGAAGCCATTACACGTGCCAAATACTGGTTTTCCTTCGTTTGCAAAACGGACAACTTCCTTCATGATATTCGAAAAACGCGCAATCGCCCCGCATCTTAAATAATCCCCGTACGAAAATCCACCAGGCAATAACACACCATCGAAACCGGCTAAACTTGTTGCATCGTGACGCACATACTCAGCTTCTGCTCCCGAGATATCCTTTATCGCCCATAGTAAATCAAGGTCACAGTTCGAACCTGGAAACACAACGACCGCAAATTTCATGTTAAACTTCCTCCGTTGTTAAAATTTCATAGCGATACGTTTCCATATTGACATTTGCCAATAATTTATCGCAGACTTCTTCGATCATTTCTTCAATTGGACGGTCTGATTTTTCAACTTTTATTTCAAAATATTTTCCAATTCGAATTTCTTCAATTTCAGTAAATCCTAAACGATGAACGGCTCCTTTAACAGCCTCTCCTTGAGGGTCTAAAACAGATTCTTTGTAAGTAACATAAACTTTAACGAAATACATAGCATTCTTCTCCTTTGATAACATTATTATTTTGTTTTTACACTGAAAATTTTCTCAACGAGGAAAACCATGAATAGAGTACTCGTTGACATTTTTCATTAAAATGTTCGTGTTTTGCTCGCGTGATGTTTCCTGTGGATAATGACCTTAAGATCTATTTCCCTCTTTCTTTTTTTAATTTACGATAAAAAAAGAAAGAAACAGACGAATAAACCATACTATCCACTGATTTTAATCAAAAATCGTATTGAAATATCTCTCATTCACGTGTTCATTGTAGCAAGCCAAACATTCTCTCGTCAACGAATTATTTACATTAATGACGATTAACCTTTTAATCGTTCGTGTTTAACCAAGAGAAAAAAATCCTCCACTAAAGAAATTCTCTAGTGAAGGATTTTATTCTTCAAACATTGGATAAGAAGGTTAGCGCAACCAAATGTTTGTTTGCTTAATTTGTTCTTTTGTTGCTTCTACGTCATTTGTAACGATTGTAATATGACCCATTTTTCGGCCTTTTTTACTTTCTTTTTTACCATAGTAATGGAATTGCCAATCAGGTTGTCGTTGAATTTGTTGATAGGTTTTTTCTAAGTCTTCACCTAAAATATTGACCATTACGGCTGGCGACAATAACGTGACTTCCCCTAAAGGCCATCCACATATCCCTCGAATATGAGCATCAAATTGACTCGTATTACACGCTTCAATTGAATAGTGCCCTGAATTATGCGGACGCGGCGCAAGCTCATTTACGTAAATACTACCCGATGATGTCAAAAAGATTTCGATTGCTAATACGCCATGCAGGTCGACTGCTTTGGCAATAACTTTAGCGATCCGTGTTACTTCACTCGCAACATCAGGCGAAATATTAGCAGGTGCAATGGTTTGGTGAAGAATATTATTGCGATGGATATTCTCCACAATTGGGAACGTCATATATTCTCGACCATTGCCGGCAACCATAATCGATAGTTCTTTTTCAAATGGAATCCAAGCTTCTAATTCACAGGTACCTTCTCTTAGTAAATTCATTGCCGGAGCTAGATCTGACCTGTCTTTTAAGACGTATTGACCTTTACCATCGTAGCCTCCACGGGTCGTTTTTAACACACAGGGATAGCCAATACTTTCAATTGCATCTTGAATATCCGTTGGGCTAATAATCGTCGCGTACGGCGCAATGACAATATTATTTGCTTCTAAAAATGATTTTTCCATTAAACGATCTTGAGTAATCGCTAATAAATCCGTCCCTTGTGGAACAGGGACTAAGCCCGTAATGGTACTAAGAGCATCGACGTTAACATTTTCAAACTCATACGTCACCACGTCACTGCGTCTCGCCATTTCCTCTAGCGCAAGGACATCATCATAATCGGCAATAATATGCCAATCCGCAATTTGAGCTGTCGGACAGTTCTCTGCAGGATCCAAAACGCCAACTTGAAAACCCATTTTTTTGGCACTCATTGTTAACATTTTTCCTAATTGACCACCACCGATAATCCCAATGGTTGCTCCTGGTCTTAGTTCTTTAACCAAGTTGATCACTACTTTCTATCACAATTTCTTTCATTTGCTCTCTTTTTTTTGCAATTTTTTTAGCAATATCTAAATCATACATCGAAAGCATCTGGGCTGCAAGGATTCCCGCATTACTTGCCCCAGCTTTTCCAATGGCTGTTGTCGCGACCGGAATTCCAGCCGGCATTTGAACAATTGACAGTAACGAATCCCAACCACTTAACGCTCGAGACTGAACAGGAACGCCAATCACCGGTAACGTTGTTTTAGCGGCTACCATTCCTGGTAAATGAGCCGCACCGCCTGCACCCGCAATGATTACTTTAATCCCTCGATCGCGCGCCTCTTCAGCAAAGGCAAACATTAAATCAGGCGTTCGATGTGCCGAGATGACTTTTTTTTCGTAAGCAATTCCAAAATGTTCTAATTGAATACATGCTTCTTGCATTGTTTCCCAATCTGAGATACTTCCCATAATCACAGCTACTTGTGGTTTCATGTCATTTTCCCCTTTTGCACTTAACTTTACTTTTATTTTACCAACCCTATCCTTTAAAGTCAAAATAATATCGAATATTTAAACATACATCAATTAACATTGTTCGTTTTTAACTAGAATCGTATCTTGTATTCCGTGTATTTCTCTTTTTATATTTGAAAAAAAAAAGAACTAGAAGGAATGACCTTTCTAGTTCTTTTTCTTATGCATCTGCTTCGATAAACGTTACTTCCCCATTTTCTAACGAAGAAATACGCGCAAGTGAAACCACATCAATTCCCATATCTTCGAGTAGTTGACGACCATCTTGGAATGATTTTTCAATTAAAATGCCAATTCCTTCAACAGAGGCGCCGGCTTGTTGACAGAGTTCAATTAACCCTTTCGCTGCTTGACCATTCGCTAAAAAATCATCAATAATTAAGACGTTATCGGATTCCGTTAAAAATTTACGTGAAATCGAAATGGTACTTGTGACTTGCTTTGTAAAAGAATAGACGGAAGAAGTTAATAACTCTTCGTTCATTGTTAGACTTTTTGATTTGCGGGCAAAAATCATCGGTACACCTAGTTCTAATGCGCAAAAAATAGCGGGTGCAATACCAGAAGATTCAATCGTGACTACTTTTGTGATATTCCGTTTAGCAAACACCTTGGCAAAAAGTTCACCCATTTGTTTCATTAAAAGAGGATCGACTTGATGGTTAATAATACTATCAACTTTCAAAACGCCATCGCCTAGGACATTTCCATCTTGTTGAATTCGTTTCACTAATTCTTGCATGATAATTAACTCCTTTTATAGTCAAAATAAAAGACACCTTATTTGCATCCAGAGCAAAAAAGGTGTCACGAAACACTTTTTTTACTTATAGTCCAGTATTTGCGGTACTGGGTAGAAACTGTCGACCAATTACGACGATATATAAGTAATTTCTAATTATGAAAAACACAAAGATTATTATCTCCTGAATCGACGAAAAAAACAAGCTTTAACCACAGAGTCTCATTGGTTTCTCCTCTTTTTCATTACTTTTTAATCTTCATATTCTAATCGCTCTTTTTCGCGATAAATTTCCATTTTTTTACTAAATAACTTGCCATTTGAAGGAGGAGTATAGGTTATTGCGTTAGCACCTGCTTCAATGACGGCGCGGATACTCTCATCTGTTGGTCCACCTGTCGCAATAATTGGTAATTCTGGATAAAGATCACGAAAATGGCGAACAACTTCAGGTGTTTTTTTACCTGCACTAATATTTATTATTTTTATACCTGCTTGAATTTTTTCATCAATCGGTGTGTACTGGCTCGTCACCGTACTAACGACGGGAATATCAACAACTTTACAAACGGCTCGAATCGTCTCAATCGGAGTCGGACCATTTAATACAACGCCAATTGATCCTTGTGCTTCTGCAAAAAGGCTCATATAATTCGCCCGTGTCCCATGCGTTAATCCACCCCCAACTCCAGAAAAAACAGGAATATCTGCGGCTTCAATAATGCTCTTTGTAATGGCGGGATGCGGAGTAAAAGGATAGACTGCAATCACTGCATTGGCATTCGTATTGCGAATAATCGCAATATCTGTTGTAAAAATAATCGAGCGGATTTTCTTACCAAAAATAATAATTCCGCTTGCTTCATTAATCACTTCGGGAACTCGAACAATATCTTTGCGTAACTCGGTTGTAATGTTCGGTATAAATTTCTCTCCCATTCCTTCTCCTCCAATCTAATCAAATTGATCCAACTCATATGTTTCAATCACTTGAATCACTTTATTTGCGTAATCAGGATCGGTTGCATAACCGGCTTCTTGTAGCGCCAATGCTGCCTCCCGATAATTCGTCGCGGATAGCACTTTTTCATACTTTGTCGGGCTCCAATCTACTCCGTTCACAAACAACATCGTGTGAGCAGTCATCGATTCTTCCCAACTTTGATACACGCGAAAATCACCTTGAATCACAATCCATTGACCATTGACATATTCTTGCGTATCTAACGTCACAGAATCAGAATGGCCAAATGATTTGATCCCGAAAAGATTATTATACTGACTCGATAGTTGACTAGCACCCCAATTGGATTCTAAAATTGCCTGTCCGATGATAATGCTCGGTAAGACCCCATAACCTTCTTGCAACGTTTTAGCATGTGGCAAGAGTTGCTGGATAAAATCTTCTTTTGATAATTCGACTTCGACTTGCGCACTTTCATCGCCCATCACGTTAGGCATTTCAAAAAGACTTTTAAGTGAAAAAATAAAGGCAATGAAAATCAATAATATACCGGCTAAAATTGCTGGGAAGCGTAACGTATTCTTTTTTTTATTTCTCTTTTTTTTCATTCCATCACTACTTTGCATTTAATAAATCTAAGTATTCTTCTAACGTTAACTCATGCGCTTCAATGTATTTCGCGTGTTCTACTCCAACATAACGAAAATGCCAAGGTTCAAAATTAATACTCGTGAGGGCTTCTTTCCCATTAGGGTAGCGTAAAATAAACCCATATTCGCATGCATGTTCAGCTAACCATTTGCCACCAGCCGTTTCTGCAAAACCTGCTTCTAATATTTCTTGCGGGTAATTATTGGACCAATCTTCATCAACGAGATCAATTGCTAAACCCGTATGATGTTCACTAAATCCTGGTTCTGTTGATGTTTCTTTCACTTTTTCTAACGCTTCTTCATCCGTGTATCCTTGGGCAGCCCAATTATTCAAATAATCCTGAAAAATTTGTTCCTGATACGAAATCGAACGATATGCCGAAACGATTACTAACGGATAGCCAGCATCTGCAGCTGCTGTTTGAAGTTGCTCTAAAGAGGATACGATGCGTTTATCAACTTGCATCCCATTGGCTAACGTCGAAAAATTTTCTTCAGAAAAATCAACTTCCAAAGGATGCGTTGGACTAACTAGCAGAAGATTCCAATCCGTCGCTTCACCTGTTGGCAATTTCACGTCCTTTTGTTTCTCTTGTTCTTCTTGTTTATTTGCTTGTTGTTCTTTTGTAGAACTTTCCTGCGTTTTATTTTTCTCAATAGTCGCTTTTATTTGTGACTCAGCGATTTCTTCCGCTGCATTTGACGTATATGGTCTCGTCACAAACCGGTTCAAGCCATAAATGACGACGACACCCACAACGAAAAGAAAGCTCATACTAAGTATTTTTTTAATTTTCACTCTTTAACCCTCTAACCTTACGATCATACATATGCACTTTCTAATTCCTGGTTGACCCAATCTAACAAGGCCACTTTTTGACTCACAACTTGATGTTGAATCGCCGCAGGTAAACGGAAATTCAACACATCGTCAAAACCCCACTCGCCGTATTGCAAACTCACACGCAAGTCAATTAAGTGCTCTTTTTTATCTTCTTCTTTAATTTGTTGGAACTCAACGATTCCACAATTAGAATTCAACCATTTTTGTGCAATCTTAATCTTTAATTTTTTATATTCTTCCACTGCAACTTGGCGTTTTTCGGGATAAATAATCGTTTGTCTTAAGATTTTTTGCAATAACATCCATTCGTAATCACTAAAGATATTTTTGATTTTTTGACTTTCTTCAGGATTCAAACTTATTTTCCCTTGTTTCCATTGCTCCCAATGTTCTTGGGATAACCCTAGATGATGTTTATAAAATGCCACTTCAGAGTCATATTTTTCAAAAATTCCGCTTAACACTAATTCTATATATATTTCATGCATTTTCTTTGGCCTCCTAATGATTATTCTACTTTTATTACTGAAGAAATGAAATACGAGAACGTATTAATTGAACAAAATTTAACAAAGGTTCTCCTTTAAACATTATACCCTAGCAAGTTGCGTTATGGCAAAATATCATGATTCAAAATCATTGAAAAATGATTTTTCCTTAAAAGAGATTGGCATCAATATAACTAGGATTATTTTCAAGGCTTCAACCAACGAACAGCATCAATAAATCCTTTCAACTGACTTACTCGATTCATCCTTTTGCTCGCTATAAAAAACAGCTTTTAATTCAATAAAGTTCTTAAATGTTTGTAGATATTGAAACAAGCGAGCTCGATTTTCAAATTCTTGTCGATCACGGGGTAAGGGTTTTAAGCGGTAACTTTCACTGACCAAGTCAATTTGCTTAAGGATGCTTTGCCCATCATTTTCCTCTGACAACGTCATTCCTGTATTGGTTAGTAAAATTCGCAAATCTTCCACCAACACTTCTTCAACTTGAATTTGTCCAATTAAAAAGATCATTTCTTTGATCAATTTAACTTGTGAGCGACGCATCGCAAAATACTCTTCGTAATACCAATTATTCGAAAGCAACTGATTCTCATCGTAATGTTGAGCATGTTTACGGCCTTGGTTAATTCTTTCTAGCAAGTTATCACAAAAGCTAAGGAGACCGCTCGCCTCTTTCTGATTCAAAGAAGCTGCCATTGATAAAAAGATTTCACGAAAACCTTCTTCAATTTTTTCTTGCTCCTCATTAATTTTCGACTCTAAATTTGGCATATACAAATTTAGCATAAGAGCAAAACCAACCCCTAATCCCATTAATAAAAATTCATTTAATATCAATGATAGCGCAAAACTTTGTTCCAACATATAGTGCGTCACTAGAACAGACGTCACGACGATCCCATCTGTTAAATCATATTTGACCGTAATTGGAATAAAAAAAATGAGATATAGCGAAAAACCTAAAGCACCATAACCTAATAACTGAAAAGCAAAGAATGCCAAGACCGTCGCAATTCCTAGCGAAACTAAGCGCGCAATCCCTGTATCCAATGATTTCTTTTTGGTATTTCCGACACTTAAGATCGCGATAATCCCAGCCGCCGGTGCATAAAGCAGTCCCACTTGCTGGGCAATCACCATCGACAAAAAGCAGGCTAGCACGGTTTTCATTGTACGCATTCCAAATTTCATTTGTTCGCCTCCTTCTCTTTCATTTTAAGCTAGTTTTTAGAAAATTTCACTAGCCTTTCTGATATATTTTCGTTAGAATAAAAAAAAGGAAGTGAATAAGATGAATTTCGGTCGTTTTCGAATCGGCATGCGAACCATAAAGTCTTCTTTGGCTGTTATGCTGTGTATTTTATTGTTTCACTTTTTCAATCGTGGGGAAGCAATGATTGCGGCTTTGGCTGCTGTCTTTTCCTTAAGACAAGATTTACCAACTACTTTAAGTTTTGGTAAATCACGTATTATGGGGAATATTATTGGTGGTAGTACCGCCATCGCTTATTTCGTCATCCAAGATCAGCTCAATCATTCCTTTATCGCTGAATTGTTGCTAGTTCCTCTTGCTGTTGCTTTTGTTATCGTATTATCCGATGGCATTAATAATCACGCTGGCATTATTTCTGGCGTGGCAACGTTATTACTTATCGCTTTAAGTACTTCTTCAGGTGATCAACCCCTTTCGTTTGCTCTACAGCGCGTTTTAGATACCTTTATTGGAACGTTAATCGCTGTTGGCTTGAATTATTTACCCACGCCTAAAAAAGATGAAAATAGTCAGAACCTCCTATAATTTTTAGGAAGTCTGACTATTTTTTTAATCATTCGATTTTAACGCCTCAATCATGTCGACATGTTTAAGTTTTTGATACATCACAAACCCAACAATAATCGTAAAGAAAAGCGTAATCAGGCTTGAATAAAGGTAACTAAGAAGATGGATTTCTGGTGAGAACATCAACATATCCAGTTCTACGGTCGCTAAGACATATCCGTGTAAAATCTGCCCTAGGAATAACCCAGCGATAATGCCAAAAAGCGTCAGAAAAATATTTTCACGGTAAATATACATCGTGACTTCTTTATTATAAAATCCTAAAACTTTAATCGTCGATAACTCACGAATACGTTCAGAAATATTAATATTGTTTAGATTATACAACACAATAAAGGCTAATAATCCCGCCGAAATAATCAATAACCACACGACAATGTTTAGAATTTCAGTTGTATCATCCAAGGCCGTCGACGAATCAGATAAGAACGTCACGTTTAGCACACGGTCTTGCTTCATTAAATCATTCGCGATCTGATTTTCTTGCTCTTTTGTTAATGCCTCACTAAATAAGAGGAGCTCACTGTTATACGTCGGGATTTCCCCGAAAATTTCTTCATAATAAGTTGAAGAAAAATAAGCAAAATGGCCCACATAATTTTCTGTAATGCCTGAAATGTTCACTTCAAAAATCTCATTATCACCATTTTTCAGCTCAATTGTATCGCCGATTGCCAATTGAAAGAGCTTTGCTAATTTCTCATTAATAATCACGCCATTATCTCCTAGCGCATACACTTCTCCCGTTTTACGATCCGTAAATGAGACAAAATCAGATAATTCAGCTGGGTTTTCTGGCACATAAACAGTTACTTCTTGACTCGCCTTACCTGTTTGAGCGACCGTCAAGTTCTCAGAAGTCATTCCAAGTGTGGCACTTAATAAATCAAGTTGTGAAACAGCCGCTTGATACTCTTCTATGGCTTGAGTGGATGCCTCTTCGTCAAACGTGACAATTCCTTGATAACGCCAAACCTCATTAAACTGAATAGGTACGATATCACTGATGGAATTTTTTAGTCCAAAACCGGTTAAGATCATCGCCGTACATCCCGCAATCCCAAAGACGGTCATAAACATCCGTGATTTGTAACGAAATAGATTACGCATTGTTACTTTTTGATTGAAATTCAATCGTCGCCAAAGTGGTTGAATTCGTTCAAGTAGAATGGTTTTCCCAGCTTTAGGTGCTTTTGGTCGTAATAAAGTTGCAGGAGAACTCATTAAATCAACTCGAAGCACAATCATCGAAATTCCCACGGTACAAAATAATCCGACAGCGAATCCAATTAAGGAATACGAAAGGTACCATGGTGTTGGAAACTCTGTCATATTATACAGTTGTCCATAGGCATTGATAATAATGGTTGGAAATAGGTAAAATCCGACAAGTAGCCCTAACAGCGTTCCGGTCAAACCGGCTGTTAACGAATAGATGATAAATTTAAGTGATACTTCGCTATTTTTGTAGCCAAGTGCTTTATATGTTCCGATTTCTGTTCGTTTTTCTTCAATCATTCGTCCCATCGTAGTCAAACTAACGAGTGCGGCAATTAAAAAGAAAATCGTCGGGAATACTGTCGCAATCGATGAAATCCGATTCGCATTTTCTTCATATTCTAAATAACCTGGATTGTCATCGCGTAACACATAGGTGAAAGTCGCGGGTTCTAATTCATCCAGCTTCTCTCTTTCTTGATCGATTGTTCGTTGTGCCGCTTTTAAATCAGGTAGCGTCTCATCTTGGAGTTTTTGAAATGCTTGTGCTTCTTTTTCATACGCTTCTTGACCAGTTTCGAACTCTTGCCGTGCAGCATCTAATTCACTTTGACCTTGTTGACGCTGCTCTGCCAATGTCTGTTCGCCTTGATTCAATTGCTCAAAACCGCGATCGATTTCGGCTTGCCCTTGCGCTAACGCATCGCGACCAGCGTCAATTTGAGCTTGTCCAGCCACTAATGCTTGGCGAGCAGCTGCTAATTCTTGCTGCTGTGTGGCTAAAGTCGTTAAGCTTTGTTGAACTTCTAATCGTTGTTGTTCGATCAAATCCCCCGCTGAACGAATTACGGTATGCGTTTCCGCTATATTCTCGACGGTTACTTCAGCGGCAAATGTCGCAAACGCACCCGATAGCTCCGGAGAAGCGGATAACTGGGCGCTTAATGCTGACGCCGTGCTCTTGATGGCTTCGATTGCGCTGGGTTGCGCCTCTTTGGGTACCTCGACGAAGCCATCGAGTAAAACGACAAGCTCCCCATATTGTTGTTGAACGCCTTCCAATTGGGCTAAGCTGGCTTCAAGTGTTGCTTTTTGGGCTAAAAGAGGTTCTAATTGCTCCTCAGCGGCCGTTAGTTCCTTGCTCTGTTGATTAAGTGCTTGTTGCTGTGACTCCAACGTTGCTCGTTGCTGATCTAACTCAGCTTGTGCACTCACTAATTGATCACGTTGATAACGAATTTGTGCTTCGGCATTAGCCATCTCAGAGTCGAACGTTTGTTGTCCGGCTTCAAGCTCTTTTTTCCCTGCTTCTAACGTTTTCAGTGCGTCGTTTAATTGTTTCGCACCTTTTTCAATTTGCGCATTGGCTTCATCGATTTCGCGTTGATTGTCATTCAATTCTTTTAACGCTTTTTCCCGAATTTCATCGAGTCTCCCTTGTTTACGGGGCGCTAATAAGGACGTAATTTGCGCTTTATTTTTGTTCATTAAATCGACGTAATTTTGTGAATACGCTACTTCTGTACGTAGATCATCAAATGAGATCAACATACGACTGTAGGCATCCATTTGAAAAGCTTCCGGCAGCAAATAAGCAAAAGCCGTAATCGAGCCATTTCCAACATTGGTATTCCCTCGTTTAGAATTATCAATAAATTCAGGACTCTGAGCAAAACCAACAATCTTAAACTCGTGCTCTTTTAACTGATTTTCCGGATCATCTTTTGCTAAGATTTCAAACGTGTCTCCAATTTGATAATCTTTTGCATCAGATAAATTGCTATCCAACAATATTTCATTCTTGGCTTTAGGAAGCTGACCCTCCACTACATGTAATTGATTCAATTCGTCTTTGCCGGTCAGACTTAGAAAGCGAAAAACCGTATTTTTTTGGCTTAACGGTAAATCAAGTAAATATTGTAAATTGACGGTTTGAATGTTTTCTTCTTCGAGCAACACCGCTTTATCTTCTGCCGAAAACCCTAATGAAGAATAAATACTCATATCCGCCAGTTTCGTTTTTTCATAATAATGATCGGCTGATTTGATCATATCTGGTCCGGTCGCACCAATTCCCACAAAAAATGCCACGCCTAAAAAAATGATCCCTAAAATGGACAAGAAACGGGCTGGTGACTGTTTAATTTCTCGAATGCTTGTTTTAAGTAGTGCTGTTTTTTGCATCAATCTCACCTACCATTCAATTGCCGATATTGGGGTGGGATGTTCATTCACTTCAATACTACGGACTTTAGCATCATTGATTCGGATCACGCGATTAGCCATCGGCGCAATTAACGCATTATGCGTAATGATAACTACTGTTGTTCCCGTTTGACGGGCAGTATCTTCCAATATTTGTAAGATTTGTTTGCCTGTTTCATAATCTAAGGCACCAGTTGGTTCATCGCATAACAATAACTTTGGACGCTTTGCTAACGCTCGCGCGATCGTGACGCGCTGTTGTTCTCCCCCTGATAACTGTGCTGGAAAATTATTCATTCGGCGACCTAATCCGACTTGTAATAAGACTTCTTCTGGATCGAGCGCTTCCTCAACAATTTGTGAAGCGAGTTCGACGTTTTCTTTGGCCGTCAAGTTCGGAACTAAATTATAAAATTGAAAAACAAAGCCGACGTCATTGCGCCGATACGTTGTCAGTTCGTGTGCGTTATAATTGGCAATATCCACGCCATCAATAATAATTTGACCGCTGTCACAACTATCCATGCCGCCTAAAATATTTAAAACGGTCGATTTACCTGCCCCACTAGGCCCTAAAATAACCGCAACTTCTCCTTGTTCAATACTAAAATTAATATGATCGTTGGCGATGATTTCCGTATCACCCATCTGATATTTTTTTACTTCGTCAATGACTTCAATATAACTCATCGGCTGTCATCCCCCATTTTCTTCTTATCTATGATTGGATTATCAATCTTTTTCTATCGGAAAGCAACGATAAGAACCTGTCTTTGGCTACTTTTTTGGCATTCAATAAAAAAGAAGAGACCGTTTGCGCCATTCTCTTCCTTCCTTTTAGTATTCTATTAGATATGGAACCGTTCTACGCCATCTAAAAATGTCGCTTCTAACGTCATATCAGGATTTAAAACGATAAAGTCTGCTGCACGACCTGCTTTTAATACACCACAAACATCATCGATCCGGCAACTCACTGCCGGCACATAACTAGCCATGAGTATTGCTTGTTCAGGAGTGGCTAATCCCCAATCGACCACATTTTTAATGGCTTCTTTTAATTTCAAAATACTGCCAGCTAAATTCCCTTCCGCCATCCGAACTGTTCCATCTTTCACAATAACAGGGAACTCACCTAAAATATAATCGCCATCCGGCATCCCGCCAGCCATCATACAGTCCGTAATCAAAGCCACATGATCGTGACCAGCTGTCTCAACTAGGACTTTCGCTGCTTGCGGATGGACGTGGTGCCCATCACAGATCAATTCAGAAAAGACATCATTCAACGTCATTAAAGCACCGACCATTCCTGGTTCACGATGATTCAAGCCGCGCATTCCGTTAAAAGCATGGACAAAGACGCTGGCACCTGCTTCTACCGCCTTCGTTGCTTCTTCTAACGTCGCATTACTGTGACCTAATGCGACAACCACACCAGTCTGTGTCACTGCTTCAACAAACGCTTCCACGCCTTCTCGTTCTGGAGCTAAGGCAATTTTTTTGATAATCCCACCTGAAGCCTCTTGCCACTCGTTAAAAATTTCAAGGCTCGGATCACCAAAATACGAAGGGTTTTGAGCGCCTTTATATTCTTCTGTAAAAAATGGACCTTCAAAGTAAATTCCTTCTATTTTTGCTCCAGTAACCTCTTTTTGTACTTCACCAATTGTCTTCGCTACAGCAGTGAGTAACTCCCGGCTTGAAGTTAACGTCGTTGGTAAAAATGAAGTCACACCACACGACAACAAGGATTCTGACATGACATGTAGCCCTTGAGCGTCGTTATCCATCACATCATGATTTAGATACCCATGAATATGCGTGTCGACTAAACCAGGACCGATCCATTTCCCACTATAATCAATGACTTGGCTTTCTTGTGGTACTTCTGTCAGATATTCTCCAATAATGCCATCTGTGATTTCTAAGTACCCTTTTCCTTTAGTTGCTGAATGAAAAAAAAATTTATCTGCTAATACGAATGTTCTCACGTTTTTTCCCCGTCCCTTCTTCGTCTTTTCTATAAATAAAGTACTCTTATTCGTTTTCAAAGTCAAGGCTATCGAGAGATTTGACAAGATCTAGGGTTTCCATATTTTTTGCTAGCGAAAAAAACGGTAGTGCCATCTCTTTCTTTCCTAATCGTTGTAAAATTTTCCCCTTTAAGTCAGTTAATTCTGCCAAATAATAATAGCTACAAAATTGCTGAACGAAAGATAAGCCTCTAGCCACCACAATGGAGGCTTCTTTATAGTCTTTTTCCTCAAATAAAAATTCACCATAATGGTAATACACTTTTGCTAACTCAAAAATTTTTCTTTCATAAGGTAGTTTCTCAGCAAAATCATAACTTTTTTTTAATTCTACGAGCGCCTTCTCTCGTTGACCACTTTCTTTTAAGACGTACCCAATACAACTTAACATTTGAACTTCAATGGTCGAGACAAACTGTTTATCTTGATTATAGGTATAGGATAATCCTTTTCGTAGAGATTGAAGTGCTGTGACATGATTTTTTTCGACAAAAAATTCACAACTTCCTAAATAGTAATAATACAGTTGTAAATCTGTCTCTAAATATAAGGTCTCTAATAGCTCTGGTTCTTCAAGTAGTAAGGAAACCCTTTCATAATCACGCTGCACAAAATAGCGGTAAATCCCCTGAAAACGAAGTCCCATTTGACTCTCATTCTTTGGTTGAGAAAGCATTAATTGATCAATCGTGATATTTAGTCGTTCACAGATTTGATGCAATACCATCACATTTGGCAGTTCTTCATTATTTTCAGCCCGACTAATCACACTTTGGGCACAAATGTCCGCAGCCAACATCTTTTGGGTTAATCGTCGTGCTTGTCGCAATTGTTTTAAGGTTTCACCAATTGATTGTCTTTCTTTTTCCATAAGCCCTCCATAAATGCGGATATGCATTTTTCATTTGTTCTATTTTAGCACATAATACATAAAATGATACTATTTATTAAAATACTTGTTATATGTTGTTAACAGATTAGGAGTGGTTTTTTATGGAAACGCAAGCAATCGAACTACAAACAGACGTCACTTTTAAATGGGATAATTTAAGACTTATGGGGGCCATTGAAAAAGAATACGAAAATTCTTTTTTAGTCCAAGTCGAAAATCCTTCGAAAGAGATCATGGAAAAATATAATGGAAGAATGGTAATTAGTAAAAAAATCTGTGAGAAAATATTGAATTAAACAATCGTTAGTCAATGAATTCGTTTGACTACCATTAACAAAACGTGCGATACAAAAAAACGCAAAAGTTCATTCCCCTAAACAGGGAGCGAATTATTGCGTTTTTTTCTGAATCTCTCTTTGTATGATGAGTATTACTTTTGTTGATAAGTAGCTAAAAACGTCCGCATCCGATCCGCCGTCATTTTTAACTGATCCATATTCGGTAAGTAGACAATGCGGAAATGATCTGGCGCTTGCCAATTAAAGCCGCCACCATGCACCAATAGGACATGATGTTGATGAAGGAAATCTAAAACGAATTTTTCATCATCTAAAATATTAAATTTCTTTGTATCAATTTTTGGAAACAGATAAAAGGCAGCTTTTGGTTTGACTGCAGAAAGTCCTGGAATATCATTGATGGCATTATAGATAAATTCTCTTTGTTCATAAATGCGACCCCCAGGTAATAATAGTTTATCGACACTTTGATAACCACCAAGAGCGGTTTGAACGATTTGTTGTGATAAAACGTTTGAACATAAGCGCATAGAAGATAACATATTTAAGCCTTCAATATAACCTTTAATATTGGACTTATCACCACTGATCGCCATCCATCCGACACGAAAGCCAGCAACCCGATGTGATTTTGACAATCCACTGAACGTAACCACTGGACGATCAGGAGCTAAAGCCGCAATATGAATGTGTTTATGGCCATCCATTAATAAACGGTCATAAATCTCATCTGAGAAAATAATCAAATCAAATTCTCGTGCAATAGTGACAATCCCCTCTAAAATTTCTTTCGGATAAACAGCTCCCGTTGGATTATTCGGATTAATCAAAACGATGGCTTTGGTTTTCGATGTAATCTTTGACCGGATATCGCCAAGGTCAGGGTTCCACTCACTTTCTTCGTCGCAAATGTAATGAACGGCTTTGCCTCCTGCAAGTGAGATTGAAGCTGTCCATAGAGGATAATCTGGCATCGGTACTAGAATTTCATCGCCATTGTTGCATAGCCCTTGCATTGACATCGTGATCAGTTCACTTACCCCATTGCCGGTATAGATATCATTAATCGATAAATTCGGAAAATCTTTGACTTGATAATATTGTTCTACGGCTTTGCGCGCAGAAAAGATCCCTTTTGAATCAGAGTAACCTTCTGACTCACGAACATTTAAAATTAAATCGCGAATAATTTCATTCGGTGCTTCAAAACCAAACGTTGCCGGATTGCCTGTATTTAATTTTAAAATACTAATGCCTTCTTCTTGCATCCGTTCCGCTTCTTCTAAAACAGGTCCTCGTACATCATAGCTCACACCGTCAAGTTTCGTTGATTTCTCAAATTTCTTCATCCAAATTCCTCTTTTCGAAAAATATCATCGCTGCTTCTTTTATGAATCTTTTAACGTGCCTTATTATACCAAACTTTTTTGTGAATCGGATAAAACTACTAAAAAAAATGATGATTCAAAACAGATTGTATTCCTCATCCGAAAAAAACAAAAAACGCTCTTCCTTATGAAGAACGTCGCCTCTTTAATTTAATGCATAATGCGGCCAATGGGACTCGAACCCACACAAGTTTCCTTATACGCCCCTCAAGCGTACGCGTCTGCCAATTCCGCCATGGCCACGAAAATGATTCGTTGATTCTCTTTTAGATGCCTATCCAGTGATGAAGATAAATAGCAAAAGTGAAGCAATGACAATAATAAGATATTAACGATAAATAACGTTCTTGTCAACAAAAAATTGCAAAAAAATAAAGACTTTAGGATTCCCTGATGAACCGGCCTGACTCATTCCTCTTAAGAAAATGAATCGATCGTGTTATCGACAACTTTTTATTTCAGCATTTAAGGATTGAAAGACACGCTCTCTTTCGTTTACAAACGATTGTGAGCGTGTCAATAAGACTTATTTAAAATAATTATTTTCGTTTAAATCATTCGTTTCTTTCGCAATTAATCCATCTAGTGAACGATTTAATGCCATACGTTTTTTTTCTTTCCGAGGAACTTCATCTGTCAGCAATCCCTCGGTAGAAGGAAATTTTTTGACACTCGGTTCATGATCTTTGCGCTCTTGATAAGGAGTCTGTTCATTATCAAATAATAAATAACTCTCTTTAGTCTTACGCATCGATTGCATCAAATCTGCTTCAGAGAATGATGTTGATTCTTCTTCAGGAATAATTGACGCAGGTATGTACTTGGGAACAAAATACGAGCGTCCTGAATACTCTCGTTTAACAGAGGGAACAACTTCTGATTTTTTCTCTTTTACACGAAATAAAGGCTTGCTCGTCATGTCACCAAAGAGCTGTTTCTTCCCGGTTTTGGTTACTTCAACGGTCGTCCGCTTCGTATAATCGGGTAAGTTCGTGCGGTGGCGTTTCAATTCTTCCTTTTGCGCGAGACTATGTCCTGCTTTCGAGTGCGTTTGACGTAGCGATCGTCGTAATTCTTTCGGCTCATCCACAGGTTGCTTTTGCGTATAAAAAGGCGTATCCGTTGAATCCTCTGTCAAAATCCACGACTCTTGCGCGGAAAAAGGCGTGTAATCACCTTCCCGATTAATTTTGACACCTGTTTCATCTGAATAAGCAGGAAAACGAAAATGTTTTCGCTTGATTTCATTGTTACTTCCCATATATCTCATCCTTTAAATCAAGATTTCCTTCATAGTACCATATTTTCAAACAGGATTGACACTATCTCTCCAATAAAAAGAAAGTTTTAGTAGCTTTCTTATGACTGCGAAGAAAGCAAGAAATAACTATTTTCAGCGATCGTCTGATTAGCCAACCGTTGACCAATCTCGTTTGTGACCTTATTTTCTTCCGTTAAAAAAGTGAGCGTTTCAGAGACAAGACACGGAATACTTGTCGGATTGAGAACAAGTGCCACATATTGATCTTGCTGGTATCGTAAGAGTCCAAATAATTGATCCGTATAAAAGAAAGCGAGCTCGCCATCAATCACCGTGGGGGTCGTTTGACGAATCGTAATCCATTTTTTATAAAGATCATAGATGGTCCTATCTTCTCGATTCCACGGATAAAATTTACGATTTTCAGGATCTTTCCCACCTGTTAAGCCCACTTCATCTCCGTAATAAATACAAGGAACTCCAGGAAATAAGAATAACAACCCAATTGCCAAATCCATTTTTTTTATTTGTTCACCTAACACCGAAAAAATACGTTCCGTATCATGCGTTCCAATATTATTAAAATTATTAAAAAAAATGTCTTTGGGATAATTTTCATACAATCGCGTAAAGGAACGCGCTATTTTTTCGGGTGAGGCTTGACTGGTCAGTAAGGCAATGACGCCTTCTCTTAGTGGATAATTCATGACACCGTGCAGCTGATTCCCTAAAATATAGTTGCGTCGCTCTTTATAAGAAATTTTATTCGAAGCATCTTCCCAGACTTCACCGATTAATACTTTATCTGAAAATTGATTTAAGTTTTCGCGAATTCCTCTGATGAATTCCTCGGGTAATTCATCTGCCACATCCAAACGCCACCCATCGACCCCAAGTCGTGTCCATTTTGAAATGACACTATCTTCTCCTCCATAAATGAACGTTTGAAAAGAACGATTCGTTTTATCAATCGTTGGTAAATCTGCAATGCCCCACCATGAGCGATATGTCTCAGGATAGTTAATAAATTGAAACCAAGAATAATATGGACTGCGAATATTCCGATAGGCTCCTTGATCGTCGCCATAACGCCCATCGACATTAAAATACCGGCTATTTTGACCCACATGACTAAATACACCATCCAAAATGATTCGCATATCGTTGCGATGTAGCGACTCGACTAATGCTATAAAGTCCGCTTCCGTACCTAACATTGGGTCAATTGCTAGAAAATCAGCAGTATCATATCGATGATTGCTGGCTGCTTCAAAAATTGGATTTAGATAAAGTCCCGTTACTCCGAGCTCTTTTAGATAAGGGATTTTCGCTTGAATTCCTTTTAAATTCCCACCAAAGAAGTCCCATCGCAAAATTTCACCTTTCTCGTTTTTAATGTACAGTGGCTCATCTTCTAAGGTGCCATACACAAAAGAGTTTTTCTTACGTTGATTCAGTACCCCTGATGGATTGGCGTTGTAAAAGCGATCTGGGAAAATTTGATAAAAAATTCCTTCTTGATACCACTGTGGCGCAGCATCATCTTGCGCATAACACGTCAATTGAAAATCCCAGACGTCACTTTGGAGCTGCTGAATTTGACCTTCTCCACCTTCTTGATTGGCACCAAATAATACCTTTTGTCGCTGTCCATCGATATGAAGTTCCACTTCAAAATGATAATAATAAAGCCCAGGACCTTGATTTAAAAAATACTCATACGAGTAAAAATCGCCTTCGTGTTTTTCCATTGGGATAAAAGTTGTTTCTTCAAAGTCTTTATGTATCACTAAAGTGACCGCTGCAATTTCTTGCGCGATCACTTCAATTGATAGACGGACGAGACTGTTGACTCTGGCCGCCCCAAACGGTTGTTTATAGCTCTTTTTCCATGGATTAAAACGAATGAATACCAGTCTCTCCACCTTCTATCTTCCTTGATGAGTATGAGCAAATAGGGGTTCAATCTGCCAAATATCTTCTGCATATTGTTTCACCGTCTTATCTGCTGAAAACGTCCCTGCATTCGCAATATTAATCAAACTACATTTTTGCCAGTGTGTTGCATCTTGATAAGCCTGATTCAATCTTGCCTGCGCTTCACAATAAGCATCGAAATCTCTTAACAAGAAATATTCATCATTATACAGTAGTAAAGAATCGACTATTTCTTGTCCTTCGCGTTCAATATTCGGAATACTACCATCAACAAAAGCGTTTAATACGCGGTGAACAATCGGATTGGTTTCGTAAACTTCTCGAGCAGAATAGTTTTTAT
The DNA here is from genome assembly GCF_051713805.1 of Enterococcus sp. DIV1314a. NCBI lineage: Bacteria > Bacillati > Bacillota > Bacilli > Lactobacillales > Enterococcaceae > Enterococcus > Enterococcus sp. DIV1314a. Next base: position 2,437,610 of record NZ_JBIOQP010000001.1, read on the forward strand.
TTTCATAATAGGCATAGACTTCCGCTTCTGTGAGACCAAATATATAGATATTTTCATCCCCCACAGCGTCACGAATTTCAACATTGGCCCCATCGAGTGTCGCAATCGTAATCGCCCCATTCAACATTAATTTCATATTACTTGTGCCGGACGCTTCTTTTGATGCCAATGAGATTTGTTCGCTGACGTCAGCTGCTGGAATAATTTTTTCGGCCAAGCTGACGTTATAATTCGGAAGAAAAACAATTTTAAGTTTATCTCCGATTGTTTGATCGTGATTGACTAAATTTGCCACTTCATTGATGACTTTGATAATTGATTTGGCATAGGCATAACTTGGTGCGGCTTTAGCACCAAAAATGAATACTCTTGGATAAATAGATGCTTGCGGATTCTCTTTGATTTCAAAATAAAGTTTTAAGATGTGCAATAAGTTAAGCAGTTGACGTTTGTAAGCATGCAGACGTTTAATTTGCACGTCGAATATTGCTGTAGGATTCACAATAATCCCGGTTGTTTCCTGGATATATTTCGCCAGTTCTTCTTTCTTTTCTTGCTTCGCTTTGGCTAGTTTTTCGAGGACAATCGGATCATTTTGATAATTCATTAATAATTTTAAATCGGCTGGTTCATGACGCCAAGATTTTCCGATTGTTTCATCTAAAACGCGACTTAACGGTTCATTGGATAATTGTAACCAGCGTCGTTGAGCGATACCGTTCGTTTTATTATTAAAACGTTCCGGATAAATCGTATAAAAATCATGTAAGACCACTGCCTTTAATAAATCTGAATGCAGTTTCGCGACCCCGTTTGTGCTATGGCTGCCAATAATTGCTAAGTTGGCCATGTGAATGTCTTCGCCTTGAATAATTCTTGTTCGCTCGATTAAGGCAGCATCATGAATACCACTCATTGAGACCACATAGCGTCGATCGATTTCTTTAATAATTTGATACATTCTTGGCAAGCTTCGTTTCATTAGATAGGTCGGCCACTTTTCTAATGCTTCGGCCATAATTGTATGATTCGTGTAACTCATGACTTTACTCGTTAAATCCCACGCTTGCTCCCAACTGACTTCATATTCATCCATTAAAATACGCATTAACTCTGGAATACATAACGCTGGATGGGTATCATTAATATGAATCGCCACTTTTTCACTCAGGACATGCCACGGATGATTTAATTTTTTGAAATAACGAATAATACTTTGAATGCCTGCCGAAACAAAGAAATACTCTTGGGCTAAGCGAATCAATCGGCCACGGGCATTCGAATCATCGGGATATAAAACGGCTGTTAAATCCTCAAAGACGCGCCTTTCTTCAATGCTACGATATTTTCCTTCTTCTGATGAAGGTATTTCGACAGACCAAAGACGCATCGTATTGACAATCCCATTTTCAAAGCCAACCATTCCCGTATCATATGGAACTGCTCGTAAAATTGTTTCATTTTCCGCGACGACACCTAATTTTCCATTGGATTTTGGTTGCATGTAAACATCTCCACCAAAATGAACATTTACCGCTTTGCTATCTCGGCGAATTTCCCAAACATTCCCATTTCTTAACCATTCATCGGGTAATTCTACTTGATACCCATCGACGAATTGTTGTTTAAACAACCCATAATCGTAGCGAATACCATTCCCGTTGCCGGGTAACCCACTAGAAGCGATGGCATCCATAAAACAAGAAGCTAACCGTCCTAACCCACCATTTCCTAAAGCCATGTCTTTTTCGACTGCGGCCAAATCTTCTAAATCAACCGAAAACTCGGCTAAACTTTCTCTGACAACTTCTAAAATACCAAGATTTAACAAATTGCTTTTTAATAACTTACCGGGTAAAAATTCAATGGAAAAATAATAAACTTGTTTTTGTTCTTCCGCTAAATAATTATTCCATGTTTTTTGCCAATTCTTATTATAAATCCCTTTAATCGTCGTACCTAAACTAAAAAACAACTCTTGTTCTGTGGCGTCTTCGATTTCAATAGCATACATTTCCTGTACATTTTTACGTAGTTCCTTGATTAACTGTTTTTTGGTGATCATTCCTTTTCCCCCTTTAATGACAAAAACAGACTGGAACAATTCATCGTTGTTTCAGTCTGCATTTGTAGTCATTTCTTAAAGCTGATGGTACAAATGAATGTACGCCTGACAAGCAGTTGTCCAACTAAAATCGTGATTCATTGCATTTTGTTGTATGATATTCCAAGTTTCTGGTGACTGCTCATATAACACGAGCCCTTGTTTGATCGTTTGCATCAAATGAAAACCGGTAAATTCCACAAAACCAAACCCATTTCCGGTTCCCGTTATCGGATTAAAGGGTTGGACGGTATCTTTTAATCCCCCTATTTCATGAACAATTGGTAGCGTCCCATAACGCATCGCAATCATTTGCGATAAGCCACACGGTTCAAAGGCAGAAGGCATTAAGAATAAATCGGAACCAGCATAAATTTTCTGAGCCAGTTGAACATCAAAATTAATATCAACCGCACATTTATGAGGATATTTTTGTGCGATATGTGAAAAAGCAGCTTCAAAACGCGGATCGCCAGTCCCTAATAATACGAACTGTACGTCAAATTGTAATAAGTTTTCTAATTCTTCCAAGACTAAATGGAAACCTTTTTGATACGTTAACCGACTGACTACAGCAATGATTGGGGTATGCGCTTCTTGTGGCAGTCCCATGATTCGTTGCAATTCTTGTTTATTAGCCTGTTTACCTGCACTATTTTCTGCAGAATATGGCGCAATCAGCGCTGGATCCGTCGCTGGATTATTTTGATCATAATCAATTCCGTTTAGAATCCCCGAAAGCTTTTGACGTTCCATTTGTAAGACGGTTTCTAAGCCATTACCAAATGCGGGTGTCATGATTTCTTCGGCGTATGAAGGACTAACCGTATTCACATGATTGGCATAAAGAATACCCGTTTTGAGAAAATTAAGTGCGCCATCCCAACGAGCTGTTCCATCATCAAAACGCTCTTTGCCTACACCAAACAAATCCGGTAGGACATCTGCGCCGTACTTTCCTTGAAACTCAATATTATGAATGGTTAGTAGCGTACGAATAGACTGAAAAGCCTCAATCCAATGATATTTTTCTTTTAATAAGAATGGAATCATTGCTGTATGGTAATCGTTGATATGCATAATGTCTGGAATAAACGCAATTTTTTCCATCATTTCGATTACTGCTTGTTGAAAAAAGGCAAAACGTTCGCCATCATCGTCATAACCGTATAACTGTTCTCGATCAAAATAATACAGATTATCAATAAAATAATACGTGACGTTTTCATCTTTCAACTTTTTGATTCCGCAATACTGCTTGCGCCAGCCAACGTTGACAGAAAATGAGAGCACGTCCTCACACTGATCCTGATACTTACTAGCCATCTTTGTAAAATAGGGTAAGACAACAATCGTTTCAAGTCCTTTTTTAGCGAGCTCTTTGGGTAATGCGCCTGCGACATCACCTAAACCACCTGTTTTAAAAAATGGGGCACATTCAAATGCGGTGAAAAGTATTTTCATCTATTTATCCTCCAATGACATCCTGTGTCACATGCGTTCCTTTTGAAACAACGACAGGATTTTCTTTTGTCCCCTCAATTTTCACTCCTGCATCGACTGTGACATTTTTATCTAAAATTGCATAACGAACAACAGCATTCGAATGAATTTTATTATTTGCAAAAATTAAGGAATGGGAAATTTCTGCACCCTCATAAATATGTGTTCCGCGACTAATGAGAGAATAGTCGACCTTGCCTTCAATCGTACAACCTGTTGCAAATTGACTGTTGCGAACAACGGAAGTGCTGGAATAATAAGTGGGCACTTCATCTTTCATCTTCGTATAGACTTTTTGACTGGAATACATTAAAGAATTAAATTTTTTCACGTCGAGCATATCCATATTGGCATCATAATATGATTTAATATCATAAATATTATTTAAATAGCCTGTATATTCATAAGCAATCGTATTCGGTCCAATCGTATCCCGGAGTAAGCTCTCAATGCTTCCTACGATCCCTGCTGATTGCCGTTTTCGAAGTAAATCAATTAACAAATCAGTCTTGATAATATACGTATCCGTACAAAGATTCACTCGTTCTGTCGGTTCTAACGTACTAACAGAGGCTTTTTCTACGACGATATTATTATCATCTAATTTCAACACAATATCAGAAGAATGCAGCTTTTCTTTAGTCGCTCGTTTATAAACCACCGTCAAGTCCGCTTCTCGTGCTTGATGAATTTGTTGTAGTGCACGCAAATCAATGTTACAAAGAAACTTCGATCCCATAAAGACCGCATATTCCGATTTTGATTTCGTTAAATAGTCAATCACTAATTCATAATAACGACGATTACTATCGGAACGACGAATATAATCTTGGTAGATATGAACGAAGAAACGGTTTTGTACGCCGTCTAAGTTCCATTCTTTCCCGCCACCTAAATGGTCAAAAACTGATTTTGTTTCGCCTTCATTAAAAACCATAAACAACGATTTAATATTGGCATTGGCAACATTGGATAAATTAAAATCAATTAAACGATATTTACAATCAAACGGTAAGGTTGCTAACGGTCGATTTTCAGTTAATGGTAATAATTCATCATAGCGGTGAATATTCCCAATCAAGGCACACATTTTATTAGTCTTCATCAATCGTCACTCCTATCACTTCAGAATAACCCACCACTGCAATTTCATCAGTTCCATCTAATATTGCTCCGTCCCCTAGAATGGCATTTTCCCCAATTATTGCACGATTTAATATCACATTTTTGCCGATCGTGGCACCTGACATAATGACACTATCGGTAATTTTAGCCCCTTCTTTGATCTGGACATCATCTGATAAAATACTATGATTGATTTCACCCGCAACGTAACAACCATCGGCAATCAATGATTGTTTAGCTGATCCTGTCTCTGCAATAAAATGAGGTGGCGAAATATTATTACGTGAATAAATCCGCCAATCTTTATCACGAATATCTAAAGCCATTTCAGGATTTAAAAATTCCATGTTGGCTTCCCATAACGAATCAATCGTACCGACATCTTTCCAGTAGCCATCAAAACGATACGCAATCACATTCTCTCCACTCTCCAAGTAAGCCGGAATCACATGTTTCCCAAAATCATTCATCGTGCTATCTTTGGCATAATTTGTCGTTAAGATATTACGCAAACGTCCCCAATTGAAAATGTAAATTCCCATTGAAGCAAGATTGCTTTTAGGATTTTCAGGTTTTTCTTCGAACTCTATAATACGATTATTATCATCTGTATTCATAATACCAAAACGAGATGCTTCTTTAAGTGGTACTTCTAAAACGGCTACCGATAATGACGCCTGTTTCTTTTTATGCTCCATTAACATTTCTTCGTAATCCATTTTGTAAATATGATCTCCTGATAAGACTAATACGTATTGGGGGTTTAACTGATCAATATAATCAATATTTTGATAAATCGCATGCGCTGTTCCTTCAAACCACTTGCTTCCTTCCGAACTAGAATAGGGTTGTAAAATAGTCACACCCGAATTAATCCCATTCAATCCCCAATTGGCACCATTTCCGACATGCGTATTCAAGGCTAACGGTTCATATTGCGTAACGACTCCTACGTGATTGATTCCCGAATTGGCACAATTACTTAACGTAAAATCAATAATCCGATATCTCCCACCAAATGGTACAGCAGGTTTCGCAATACTTTTGGTCAACTTTCCAAGTCTCGTCCCTTGTCCTCCTGCCAAAATCATCGCAATCATTTCATTCTTCATTGCCACGGTGAATAAATCCACCTTCCCTCCCTTACTTTTTACTTGATAACCCTTTTTTTATCTGGATATTTTTAGGACGAAGATATAAGACACCTGAAGCGGGTACGACGGTTTTAATTTGGTAACTGAAAGCATTAGTCTCTTTTTCCCTTGTTACTCGAATAGGATTATGCGCTTGCCACGTCCCACCAAATTCGATCATTTCAGTATTAAAAACCTCTTCATATTCACCTTCGTAAGGCACACCAATTACAAAATCTTGTCGTTCCACTGGTACCAAGTTCACTACAACAACTAAAAAGTCTTTCTTGCGTGAGCCTTGACGAATAAAGGTTAAAATGGATTCCTCTGTGTTATCCGCGTCAATCCATTCTATCGTTGTCGGGGAATAATCGATTTCCCATAAAGCCCGTTCACGAAGGTATAGATCATTTAAATGTTGGGTGTACTGTTGCATTTTGTGATTCAATTCATCGTGTAAATCCTGCCATTCTAAGCCATGATCATATTTCCATTCCAAAAATTGTCCCCATTCACTTCCCATAAACAACAATTTTTTTCCAGGGTGGGCAAACATAAACGCATACAAATTTCTAAGTTGAGCAAATTGCTGTGATCGCTCGCCCCACATTTTGTGCATCAAACTTTTCTTCCCATGTACCACCTCATCATGCGACAAAGCGAGGAGATAATTTTCATTGTGACGATACATAAAAGAAAACGTTATTAACTCAAAATGATTTTTTCGAAACAATGGATCCATTTCATAAAAACGCAAAATATCATTCATCCAGCCCATATTCCATTTGTAATCAAAACCTAAAGCACCAGTTTCAATTAAACCCGTGATTTGCGTTTGTGAAGTGCTTTCTTCCGCCATCAAAATGACTTGCGGATGGGCAAGCTTCAAGACTGCATTTAATTTTTGTAAAAAATAATAGCCTTCGAAATTACGATTTCCCCCTTCATGATTGGGTGTCCAAGGACCGTCGTCATAATCTAAGTACAGCATACTCGAAACCGCGTCCACTCGAATGCCATCAATATGAAACATCTCGATCCAATATAGCGCACTCGAAAGTAAAAAACTTTGAACTTGTGGTTTCCCTAAATCAAAACAAATCGTGCCCCAGCGATTATTCTTAGCGCGATTAGGATCCGTATATTCAAACGTCGGTGTTCCGTCATAATAAGGCAATGTATCTTCATTTGCACAATAATGACCTGGAACCCAATCAATGAACACCCCAATATTAGCTAAGTGACAAGCTTCGACAAAATCTTGAAATTCCTCCGGTGTCCCGTAGTAAGAAGATACAGCAAAAAAACCAATTAATTGATAACCCCAGGATGCGCCTAGCGGATGTTCCATTAAAGGCATAAATTCAATATGCGTGTAATTCATTTTCTTTACGTAAGGAATCAGTTCTTCTTTTAGTTCTTTGAATGTGTAAGGTCGCCCATCTGCTTGATGTTTCCAAGAACTCGCATGAACTTCATAAATATTAATCGGTCGTTTAAAATGATTCGAACGTTTTTGGCGTCCTCTCCATAATCCATCCTTCCACTTCTTGTTTGGAACAGTATGAATGACCGCTGCCGTTCCAGGTCGTGCTTCAAAACGAATGGCAAAAGGATCGATTTTCATGATTTCTCGCCCGTCTGCTTGACGCACCTTATACTTATACAACTGTCCTTCTTGTGGAATATCAGTCTCAACTTCCCAGACCCCTGACCGTTCTCGTCGCATCATCGGTAATGAGTCTCCCCATTGGTTAAAATCACCGACAAGCCATACTTGTTGTGCATTTGGCGCCCAAACACGGAATGTGAATAGACTTCCTGTTTTTTGAATGCCAAGAAAGTGTTGCGCATAGAAATTTTCTCCGGTTAAGAATCTTTCTTCTGCCTCAAAAGCCGCTCGTAACTGTTCTTTCATAACAACCTCCTTGTGATTCTTTTATCTAATCATCTTGTTACTAATTCTTAATAATATTATAGCACATTCTTAATATAAAATGAGTGATTGTAATGGCATTTCTCATAAAAAGCATAACGAAAGAGAATAAAATATTTCCAGTTAGCGATTTTATGATTTTTTTGTTTCTGATATTATTTAAGCTAAATATAAGTTACGCTTTTTTTAAATCATGGGGATCAGTAACAGTTAATTTCGGACTCCGTTTCAATTATTTTCCTGCTTCATGATTATAAAAATAACCATCTTTGTTAATCGATGGTTATTTTTATAAAGGAATATTTTAATAGATTCAAGTGTTTATATTGATATTCAATTCTCTCTACCTATCATTCCTTCTGCAACTGTTAAAAATAATCGAACGCCCCATTCTAATGCATTCTCATCAAAGTCAAATTTTGGGTGATGAAGTGGATATGTTTTAGTGGGTGCGGCACCAACAATTGCAAAAGAAACAGGTACTTTCAAGCTATAAAAAGAGAAATCTTCACCTGCTAAGGTTGGTAGAAATTTTTCCACACAATCTCCGTAATTTCGAATTAAATTTTCTCTCAATTCATTTACTAGTTTTTCATCATTAACTAGTGGTGAGGATGGTGCATCGCCTTCTTTTAAATGATCAATTTCAAATTCAGCATGATAGGAAAATTCATAAAGAGCACTATAGATTCGCAAGGTCTCATTGATTATTCGATGTAAATCTAATAGCGCCCTTTGGTCTAACGTGCGAATAGTACCACCAAAACGTAATTTGTCGGGAATTACATTTGTAGCGTCCCCTGACTGAATATATGTGATTGATAATACATTAGGAACCAACGGATCAATTTTTCTATTAATTTGAGCTTTTATAGATTGAATCATGTCTAATGTAGCATTAATTGGATCAATCGCTTGGTGTGGTCGTCCAGCATGTCCTCCAAGTCCGATGATTTCAATATGAAACCAGCTGCCTGCTGCCATAATAGGTCCACTCGCTAATTGATACTTACCTACTTTCGCATCAGGCCATAAATGAACAGCATACGCCGCTTCAACATTATCTAAAATAGAGGTTTTTATTAACTCTCTCGCTCCGCCAATCTCTTCTCCGGATTGAAAGATAAATAGAATTTCACCATGCAACTGTTCTTTATAACCTAAAAGTATTTGTAATACCGTTAAAAGCATTGCCATATGACCATCATGACCACAAGCATGCATCCGATTTTGATAGACGGATTTAAAACTAAAATCCGTTTGTTCTTCAATAGGTAATGCATCAATATCAGCTCGGAAAATAATTCTTTTTCCAGGAAACTTTCCTTTTAAGCAAACTGTTACAGTAGTAGGTAATGGTCGTTCCACGGTTAACTTAGCATCCATCGATTGAATCACTTTTTCTAGATAATCGGCTGTTTGATATTCTTCGTTAGAAATTTCTGGATACTGATGGAAATATCTCCGCCATCTTACAGTCTGATTCATCATTTTTTTTATTTCTACCTCAAACACTTTACTCATCATGGCTCCTTTTTTATAGTCAATTTTAGCTTCATCGCTTTTTACCACACTGGGATAAATACATTACCATATTCTTTTGTAATTGCTTCTTTTACATTATCTTGCAGATAAGCTTCAACTACTTTTGCGTATATTTCATTATCTTTATCTTCCGTTCTAGCTACAATTACATTTATATAGGGGGCGAATGCTTCATCATCAGGATCGATTTCTAAATTGAATATCGCATCTTCAATCGGATCCTTCCCGTTATCTTGGACTATACCAGCATTGGTAATTCCTGCAGCTACATCAGGTAATAATTGTAAGATTGTTGCTGGATCAGCCTCTTCAATTTTTAATTTCAACGGGTTCTCCAAGATATCATTACTAGTCGGTAGATTTCCTTTTTCTGGATCAACTGTGATTAGACCTGCACGATCTAAGACAATCAACGCCCGTCCCGCGTTCGTTACATTATTAGGAATTAATATAGTATCTCCTTCTTTAATTTCTGATACGCTCTCAACTTTTTCTGAAAAAATATTCAATGGTGCAACGTATGTATCTGCAATTGCCGTAAAATCATACCCTTTGTCGTTAATCTCTTGATTCAAAAAAGCATGATGCTGAAATGATGTTAAATCTAATTCACCTTCGGACTGTGCAATATTCGTATACGTTCCATCGCTAAATGATTGTAATTCTACAATGATGTTCTCATCTTTCAGATTCTCGTTTACAATATCCCAAATGAAATTCGTGCTATCTCCTACAACCCCTACTTTCACAATAGTCGGCTCATCCTTTTTGACATCATCTTTTGCCGTCGCTGTTGAACAAGCGGATAATATTGTTATCAATAAAATACTGAATAATGGTTTAATAAATTTCATAAAAATTCCCTCCTAATAAATAGACTTAATATTTTTGATTAGTTTTTTCCCAATTAATTCAATTACCAATACGAGTATTAAAATCAAGAATATACTCACATACACTACGTCCAATCGGTTTCGTTGAAAACCTCTAAGAATCGCAAAATTTCCTAGTCCACCCGCACCGACAACACCCGAGATTGCGGACAAACCAATTAGATTAACCAATGTGATAGTTGTAGCTCTCACCAGTGATGCACGACTTTCCCTTAAATAAACATAAATAATAATTTCAAAAGGCGAAAAGCCCATTACTTCAGCTGCTTCGACAAGTCCCTTATCAACTTCACTCAAAGCCGCTTCGACTTGTCTCGTAAAAAACGGTGTAATACCGACAACTAATGGAAAAATTGCACCTGTTGTTCCTATAGAAGTTCCTGAAATTAATCTGGTCAACGGTATCAAAGCTGCAATCAAGATTATGAATGGAATCGATCGGAATAAATTAATGCTCTTATCAATGATATTGTATATCCACAGATTTTCTAAAAGCCCCTTTGGTCCCATGACTACTGACATCACACCTAACAGAAGGCCTATGATAAAGGCAATAAATGCTGAACTCGTGACCATAATAATCGTTTGACCAATCGCCTCCAATAGTTCAAATCTTAATTCATATACTCCCGGTAAATATTGCTGAACAAAATCATTCATAAATAACCACCTCAACTTGTACTCCTTTTTTCTTCAACGCTTCGATAGCTTCTCGTTTATTTTCACCTGTGAGTGCTACGAACAAACTTCCTAGTTGTTTGTTATCAAGAAAAGCGATGTCGGCTAAAAGTATATTAATATCAACTCTTTGTGTTTTTGCAACAGACATAATCACCGAATCTTGTACTTGATTATCCACAAAATTTAATCTTAAAAACACAACACCGTCTATCTTTGGCTGTTTCTTTGCAATGTAGACCTTGATAACATCCTTTACTTTCGCCAAATTTGATGTTGTTTCTATAAATTCTCTTGTTAAAGAATAGTTAGGTTTAGTAAAAACATCGAAAACATCACCTTGTTCGAGTATTTTGCCAGCGTCAATAATGGCGACTTTATTACATATTTCTTTAATGACAGACATTTCATGTGTAATTAATACAATAGTTATCCCCAACGTTTGATTTAATCGTTTTAATAAAGAAAGAATCGATAGCGTTGTTTGCGGATCTAGTGCAGAAGTTGCCTCATCACACAGGAGAATCTCAGGATTGTGCGCTAAAGCTCGAGCAATTGAAACACGTTGCTTTTGACCACCGGATAATTGAGCCGGATAGACATTGGATTTATCTAGTAAACCGACATAATCCAACAATTCGTCCACTCGCCTTTTTTTTTCTCCCGAAGATAAGTCACTCTTTTTTAAAGGTAGGGCCACATTTTCAAATACTGTTCGCGAAGGCATTAAATTGAAGTGCTGAAAAATCATTCCTGTTTTTTTTCGAAACTCTCTAAGTGACTTTGTACTTAATTCATTAACTTTTTGTTCACCTACTGTAATTGTTCCTTCTGTTGGTTTTTCAATACCATTTATTCCGCGTATCAATGTAGATTTACCAGCGCCACTATATCCAATAATTCCATAAATATCACCTGACTCAATTTCTAAGTTAATACCATCCAACGCTCTTATTTTCTGACCGTTAGACTCATATTCTTTTACAAAATCTGTAAAGCAGACTAAACTACTCATTTATCCATCACCATCTTTTTTAATTACTTTCATTTTTTTAACTAACAACTTTTCATATACGAAGATTTCCATAATTCTAAGTGGTAACCTCATAATAAAAATCGCAGTTTTATTGTTAGATATCCTTTTTAAATCTAGAACCTTCATCCCCCATCGCTCAACTCTCTCTTCTGGTAGATATTTGAGTGTTTTGACAATTTTATTCTCACGCTCCTTTAAATTTCTGTTTTTTTCCTATTGAAAAAATAATAAGGTATACACAAAAAAATACCCATCCCTTTGTTTATCAATGATTGATAAACAAAGGGACGGATATTTTCCGTGTTACCACCCTTATTCATGATAGGGATAACCTACCACCTCAACAGTTCGACTTCTTTAAGTGAAACCTGGCAAGATAACGGTTGCTTCCGTTTAAGTAGCGTAAACTACTTAAATACTCCGAGCTCATCTTCACCGATTGCCGCCATCCCCTTTCTCACCATCCGGGTTCTCTTTTATCGCTTTCGTCAGTTACTCTTCTCTTCATCGTTTTTAAGTTCGCATTATTAGAATTAGATTAATGATTTAATAGAATTTATCATTATTATTTCACTTTGTCAATAGTTTAATCCAGCTTATTCCTTAATCAATCATCGTACTTTTTATTTTTGTGCAATGATTGCCGGTATGTATCATTCCTCTTCGAAAATCAGTTCTCTTTAAAAATTCCAGATGACCAAACTTCGCACAACTTAAAAAACCACCGAAATATTTTTCCGTGGTTTCCAAATATAATATTGAATCAGAAGGTTTTTCCCTATTTTAACATCGTAATGACGGTTAGCTGACTAAGCCCAAAGTATTGCAAGCATTCACCAAGGAGCATGCATTGTTCTGCAAACGATAAGCATGAGAACTCCTCTTCCAACTCATGGTTTAATCCAAATGTTGTCAGTGACGTTTGAATAGGGACAGTGACGACCCATCGATCCTGGTAGTCAATCAGTTGAAATTGCTGTAACGATGTTAAAAAGATATTTTCACGAATTCTTCGCCGCTGCTGCTGGATTTTATCGAGAATCGTCCAAACTTGATCTAGATAATAATGAGGATCGACATCGCCAATCAGCGACTCCATCGGTTCAAAGAGCGAATTAGCCGCTGATTTAAGGTGTGATTGAAAATAATGTGGCAAGGTCCAAGCATCTTCTTGTGTCGCTAAAGAAGTAATCGTGACTAGATCATTGGAAATCGTCGCGTAATACGAAAAAGGCACTGTCTCATCTAATAAAAAAGGAGAATAGTCTTTGTTTTTTGGATACAAATGATTGAACGCAATAGATCGCTCTTCTAACGAAAGTGCTGCTAGATACGAGATTACTTTTTCCTTTACCATTTCGTAAGTCATCGACGTTGACGCTTGCATTGTCGGCAATAAAAGGGAATACCGTTTATCTTGTCTTTTAACGATTGCTTCTTTAATTAACATATCGAGTTGCTGATCAATTTTTGGCGTGCTGATTTGTTGCTTAATCTCTCTTAACGTTGGCTTGCTTTCGTTATTTAGTAAATTGCCTAACTCTTGAAAAAAAGAACTACTTAAAATTGCTTCCAGTGACTGATTTTCAGTCTTCACCATTACTTTCATAATCAAATCTCCTGACGAAAAAGACTTGCTACAATTGACGACATTCGATTCGTCATTTTTGTAACAAGCCTTTTTATTATTGGTTAAAGCTCTCTGTTAATTGAGGAACAACTTGTTTTTTCCGTGAAACCACACCAGGTAAGAAAGCACGGTGATTGACAAGTGTCACTTGGAACGCTTGTTCAACATTCGCAACCGGTTCACCTACCACTAATAACTCTGAATCACTTGCTAAAATATCCGTCGCAATTAATAAGAATAAATCGTAATGATTTTCTTCCGATAATTGCGCCATTTTAACTTCTAATTCTGCTTGTCTATCAAAAATTTCTGATAAATCAACGGTATTCACTTGCGCGACTCGAACGATTTTATCGCCCATGGTAAAGCTTTTCGCATCTAAATCTAATAAGAAATCAACGGATTTATCACTTAATTTTGTTCCAGCTTTTAACATTTCAAGTCCGTACTCTTCTAAATTTACCTCAGCAATCGCTGCAAGTTCATTTGCAATCCGCACATCATCTGGCGTGCATGTTGGTGATTTAAAGAGTAATGTATCTGAAATAATGGCGGATAACATGATACCAGCGATTGCTTGCGGAATTTCGACATTTTCTTCTTTGTACATTTTCGCAATAATCGTACTTGTACATCCGACTGGTTCTGCACGGTAATACAGTGGATTCGCTGTTTCAAAATTCGCGATACGGTGATGATCAACGACTGCTAACACTGTAAGGTCTGCAATGTCAGATACACTTTGTTGAAACTCATTGTGGTCGACTAACATGACGTTAGTTGTTTCTTCTTTTGCCTGCGTAATCACTCGTGGTGCAGCTAATTGAAAGTAATCAAGTGCATATTGTGTTTCTTCACTTGGTTCTCCTAAAGCAACGGCTTCTGCTTCTTTTCCTAAGGCTTGTTGCAAGTGTCCAAAGGCAATGGCTGCGCCAATTGCATCTGTATCTGGATTTAAATGTCCAAAGACTAAAATTTTTGACATGATTTTCGCTCCATTCTTTCCATTTCAATATTCATAATAGCAAATTTCGATGAAAATTACCATGTTTATCTCATAAGAAAAAAGAGCAACAAGAATTCTTGTCACTCTTTGAAGTTCCCTTTATATCCTGATCATGAACGCGTTAAATAACCATTATAATCTTCAACATGGAGCAGTTTTTTAGCATTTTCTACTCGAGGATTGGTTGGCGGTTCAATTCCTTCTAACGGATATTTCAATCCAAGTTCCTCCCATTTATATCGTCCCATTGTATGGTAAGGAAGGACTTCTACTTTATCGACATTTTTTAATGTTTTAATAAAAGTATTTAACCGAATTAAAAAGTCATCGTAATCCGTTTTCGTTGGCACTAAAACGTGTCGAATCCAAACCGGTTGATTGATTTCAGATAGATAATTCGCCATTTCCAGAATATTTTCATTCGTTTGCGTGGTCAATTCCTTATGTCCTTCGTTATCAATATGTTTAATATCAAATAACAATAAATCGGTATAATTCATCAATTCGTTAAATTGTGAAAAGAATGGTTCTTCTTTTGTAAATGGTTTACCGCATGTATCAATCGTTGTATGAATACCTAACGCTTTGGCTTTTTTGAATAAATCCGTTAAAAATTCAAGTTGTAATAGCGGTTCGCCACCACTGACAGTAATCCCGCCATCTTTTCCCCAATACGAACGATATTTTAATGCTTCCTCTAGAACATCATCCGCGGTACGAACCGATGCTTTTGGATCATTAATTTTCCACGTATCTGGGTTATGACAAAACTGACAACGCATCCGGCAACCTTGCGTAAACACGATAAATCTTACGCCTGGTCCATCGACGGTACCAAAGCTTTCTGTTGAATGAATACTCCCTGTGATTGGAGTTGCCATACGAATCCCTCTCTCTCTTTAAAAAAAGGGTGAGCAGCTAAGGCTGTCACCCTTTATTACAATCTATTATAACTTATCGTGTGAAGTTCTTGCAATAACGTCTGCTTGTTGTTCTGCCGTTAAATCACGGAATTTCACCGCATAACCAGAAACACGAATCGTTAAGTTTGGATATTTTTCAGGATGTTTTTGAGCATCCAATAATAATTCGTTTGTGAAGACGTTGACGTTTAAGTGGTAACCGCCATTGTTGAAGTAGCCGTCCATCACATTACGTAAGTTGTTAATACGTGTTGTTTCGTCTTTACCTAAACCATTTGGATTAATCGTTTGTGTATTTGAAATCCCATCAAGTGCATGCGTATATTCTAAGCGAGCAGTTGAGTTTAATGATGCTAATAAACCATTTTTCTCTCCTAAGAATTTACCATCTTGATAACTTGGATTTGCCCCCGGTGCTAATGGTTTACCTGCACGACGTCCATCTGGTGTATTACCAGTTGCTTTACCATAAACCACGTTTGAAGTAATGGTTAATAGTGAAGTTGTTGGACGAGAGTTACGGTAAGTGTGTTGACGTTTAATTTGTGTCATAAAGTAATCTAAAATCCAGTTTGCCATTGCATCTGCTTCCGCATTGTCATTTCCGTAAGTTGGGAATTCATTTTGTGGAACATAATCAATTGCCATGCCATCTTCGTCACGAATCACTTTGACATTACCATGTTTAATGGCCATTACGCTATCGGCAGCATGAGAAATCCCTGCAATACCTGTTGCAAATGTGCGTTTTAAATCGCTGTCCATTAACGCTAATTGTGCTGCTTCATACGCATATTTATCATGCATATAGTGGATAACATTTAATGTATTAACATATAATTCTGCTAACCAATCCATGATTTCTTTGAAGTGTTCCATAAATTCACCATATTCAAGGGTATCACCTGTCATTGGACGGAATTTTGGCGCAACTTGCATTTTTGTTTTTTCATCGACACCACCATTGATTGCGTATAAGACCGCTTTAGCAAGGTTCGCACGCGCGCCGAAGAATTGCATGTCTTTACCTGTTACCGTTGCAGAAACACAACAAGCAATCGCGCAGTCATCTGATCCCCAGTTTGCGCGTAATAAGTCATCATTTTCAAATTGGATTGAAGAACTTTCTTTCGCGATTTTCGCTGAGAATGTACGGAATCCTTCTGGTAATTGTGAAGAGTATAAAACTGTTAAGTTTGGTTCTGGTGATGGTCCCATGTTTGTTAACGTATGTAAGATACGGAAATCATTTTTCGTTACTAATGAACGTCCGTCTAAGCCCATTCCCGCAATCGATAACGTTGCCCAAATTGGATAACCAGAGAATAATTGGTTGTATTCTGGCGTACGTGCAAATTTAACCATACGTAATTTCATGATTAAGTGATCGATTAATTCTTGTGCTTCAAATTCAGTAATGATTCCTTTATCTAAATCACGTTGAATGTAGATATCTAAGAAAGTAGAGATACGCCCAATTGACATCGCTGCTCCGTTTTGTGCTTTAATTGCGCCTAAGTAACCGAAGTATAACCATTGAACGGCTTCTTGTGCATTTTCAGCTGGACGTGAAATATCAAAGCCATAAGATGCAGCCATTTTCTTCAAGTCATTTAACGCACGGTATTGTTCTGAAATTTCTTCACGTAAACGAATTACATCGTCTGTCATTACTTTATTTCCAGTGTTTTCATGGTCTTTTTTCTTTTGTTCCATTAAGAAATCAATACCATATAATGCAATACGACGGTAATCACCGATGATGCGTCCGCGTCCATAAGCATCTGGTAACCCAGTAATAATTTTGTTTTTACGTGCTAAACGCATCTCTGGCGTGTAAGCATCAAATACACCTTGGTTATGTGTTTTGCGGTATTCAGTAAAGATTTTTTTCATATCTTCATCGACTTCATAGCCGTTTGAAACGAGCGCGCCATTGGCCATGTTAATGCCGCCAAAAGGTTGGAAGGCTTGTTTCAATGGAACATCTGTTTGTAAACCAACAATTTTTTCAACTTCTTTAATTAAATAGCCTGGTGCATGAGAAGTTAAGGTTGCAGGGTTATTTGTATCCATGTCGTACACACCATTTTTTTCGTGTTGTACTTCAAATAATTCTTGTAACTTAGTCCATAATTGATCTGTACTTGGTGCAATTCCTTCTAAAAAGCTATCATCGCCACGGTATTCGGTATAGTTGGCTTGAATAAATCCACGTGTATCAACTTCTGACTCCCAGCGACCACCCTTAAAACCTTCCCAAGCGGTGTTAAATTTTTCTACATTGTTTTCTACGATAGATGACATTGATTCGTCCTCCTTATTTTCTGCTCATTTGTTGTAACAGCTCTACGTGAATAGTATAACACATACTCATTCTTTTGCAAGCCTTAACCTAAAATATATTGAGCATAAATGACGAAAAATTCGATTAATTCGTCATAAACCCTTATTTATCAATGTTTTTAATTTGTGATTAATTTTTCTAACTTTATTTTAAGAATATAATAATCAATGAACAATCTAAAAAACAGCGCATTCTGTATTGGTACAGAATGCGCTGTTTTCTATTTTTAATAATACAGTTTAGCTA
The DNA here is from genome assembly GCF_051713805.1 of Enterococcus sp. DIV1314a. Classification (NCBI taxonomy): domain Bacteria; kingdom Bacillati; phylum Bacillota; class Bacilli; order Lactobacillales; family Enterococcaceae; genus Enterococcus; species Enterococcus sp. DIV1314a. The sequence continues at coordinate 2,455,715 of NZ_JBIOQP010000001.1, forward strand.
TTTTCGATTTCTACCTGTTTGATTTTTCGAACTTGGAAGACTTTACCCCCAACTTTTTCATCCATGACAAAGCTACCATTGGATGTCCGATCGGCAATTGGGAATGATTGGGCGTTGATTGTCACTTGCTCGCCTTTTTCGTTTTGCAGTAAAAATTCTCCATCCTGTCCATTATCCATAAAAATGATTCGATGAGGATTATTCTTTAATTCTCTTAATACCATCTGTCCGCGTTTCCCACGACTCGTCTGTGCAATTTCTTGCGCTAACATCCGCTTAATCGCACCACGTTGCGTCACGATGATGATTGGCGTATCGCCTTGTGAATAGACCACTAATGCTTGAACGATAAAATCTTGATCCTTTAAGTTAATCGCTTTGACACCAGCCGCTTTTGGTCCCACAACTGGTACTTCTGCTAGTCCGTAACGTAACCCGTAGCATGCATGAGTTGTCAGGAAGATATCCAAGTCTGTTTCATTTTGATCGACTAATTGCACATGAACGAGGACGTCGGTTGTTGTTTTGAAGGTCATCGCTGTTTGTGAACGGCTCTTATACGTACGCCAAGGTGCAAATTCACTTAATTTCGTTTGCTTAATCCATCCTTCACGACTAACTAAGACGAGTTGTTTATGAGGATCGATTTCTTTGTAATCAAAGACGGCCATGATTTCTTCTTCCGGTAAATAACTCGCGATTGTTTGAGACATGTGTTCTCCGAGTTCCTTATAACGCAATTCCGTTATTTCGTGAACCGGACGATAAATGACGTTCCCTTGATTTGTCACGAGTAAAAGATGATCCAGTGTATTTAATTGTTTCAAGTAAAGAAGTTGATCCGAATCTTTCATTCCGATTTCCTCCGGTTTTGAAGCTTGATATGAACGGAGACTACTGCGCTTGAGATAGCCTTCTTTTGTCACAGCTACGATTACTTCTTCTGGTATGACTAACACTTCTGTTTCAATAATAATTTCTTCTATCTTATCTTCAATTTCCGTTAAGCGTGCATGACCATATTTTTTCTTAATGTCGCGCAACTCTTTTTTGATGACGCGCAACAATTCCGCTTCTTCAGAAATAACTTTCGTCAAGTGTGTGACTTGTTCTGCCAATTCTTTGGCCTCACTGCGCAATTGTGTAATATCGGTATTCGTTAAGCGATACAACTGTAACATCACAATCGCTTCTGATTGTTCTTCTGTAAACTGATGTTGGATAACGAGTTGTTCCTTGGCATTTTTCTTATCTTTGCTTCCACGAATCGTCGCAATGACTTCATCCAAAATCGATAAGGCCTTCATTAACCCTTCAACAATATGTTGACGCTTTTGAGCTTTTTCTAAATCAAATTGTGTTCGTTGTAAGACCACTTGACGACGATGCGCGATATAACTTTCAAGAATTCGTTTTAAACCAACTTGTTTCGGATGCATATGATCAATCGCAACCATATTAAAATTATAGTTTACTTGCAAATCAGTATGTTTAAATAAGTAATTTAAAATTCCTTCTGCATTCGCTTCTTTTTTTAGTTCAACAACAATCTGTAATCCGTTTCGATCACTCTCATCACGGACTTCACTAATACCGTCAATTTTTTTATTGAGACGGACTTCATCCATTTTTTTGACAAGATTGGCTTTATTGACTTCATAAGGAATTTCATTAATCACGATTTGTTGTCGGCCGCCTTTGATCGTTTCGATTTTTGTTTTCGACCGTAAGATGACACGACCTTTACCCGTTTGATAGGCACGGCGAATTTCTTCTTTTCCTTGTAAAATGCCACCTGTCGGAAAATCAGGACCTGGAATAAACTCCATTAATTTATCAACTGTCGCATTCGGATGATCGATTAAATAAATGGTCCCTTCAATGACTTCTTCTAAATTATGACTTGGAATTTCAGTCGCATAACCTGCTGAGATTCCGGTTGAACCATTGACTAATAAGTTCGGATATTGTGCAGGTAAGACAACGGGTTCTTTTTCGGTATCATCAAAGTTCCAGACAAAATCGACCGTTTCTTTCTCAATATCTTTTAATAATTCACCACTTAACTGAGAAAGTCGTGCTTCTGTATACCGCATCGCAGCCGGAGGATCCCCATCCATACTTCCGTTATTTCCATGCATTTCAATCAAAACTTCACGTAATTTCCACTCTTGGCTCATTCGAACCATCGCATCATAAATACTGCTATCGCCATGAGGATGATAATTCCCCATGATATTTCCGACAGACTTCGCTGATTTTCTAAAAGCTTTTTCGTAAGTATTACCGTCTTTATGCATCGAATATAAAATCCGACGTTGAACGGGTTTTAACCCATCCCGAATGTCAGGTAATGCTCTTTCTTGAATAATATATTTTGAATAACGCCCAAAGCGATCACCCATCACTTCTTCTAATGTTAATTCTTGTATCTGTTGTTGGTCAGTCATTCAGTGATCCCTCCTACTTCTCAAATGAATCCATCGCTTGTTTTTGATTAAATTGATCGTCACTCATTGTTGATTTATCTAAAATACTGCTATCTTGCGCAAGAGTGAATTGGACATTGTTCTCGATCCAGCGGCGACGTGGTTCAACTTTATCGCCCATTAAGGTCGTGACGCGTCGCTCTGCTTGTGCAGCATCGTCAATTCGAACACGAATCAGCGTACGCGTCGTCGGATCCATCGTTGTTTCCCATAACTGGCTAGCATTCATTTCACCTAACCCTTTATATCGTTGAATCATATAGCCGCGTCCAATTTTCGTGATTTTTTCACGCAATTCCTCTTCCGTCCAGGCATATTCAATCACTTCTTTTTTCCCTGTTCCCTTTGATACTTTGTAAAGAGGTGGTAGCGCGATATAGATTTTGCCCGCTTCAATCAATGGTTTCATATAACGGTAAAAGAACGTTAACAGTAACACTTGGATATGGGCACCATCGGTATCCGCATCGGTCATAATAATGACTTTATCGTAATTACAATCTTCTAATGAAAATTCTGGACCCACACCAGCACCGATTGTATAAATCATCGTATTAATTTCTTCATTTTTTAAAATATCTTGCATTTTCGCTTTTTCCGTATTAATGACTTTTCCACGTAACGGTAAAATCGCTTGAAACTTGCGCTCTCGCCCTTGTTTCGCCGAACCTCCCGCTGAGTCCCCCTCGACTAAGTAGAGTTCATTGCGCTTAGGATTGCGCGATTGAGCCGGTGTTAGTTTCCCTGATAGTAACGATTCGCCTTTTTTGCGTTTCTTGCCGTTGCGACTTTCTTCTCGTGCACGACGCGCTGCTTCACGTGCTTCACGCGCTTTTAGTGCTTTACGGATCAACATTTGGCTAATTTCGCTGTTTTCTTGTAAATAATAGCCTAATTGTTCACTAATAATTTGTTCCACTACGGAGCGCGCAATTGGGGTGCCAAGTTTTTCTTTGGTTTGTCCTTCAAATTGCAATAAATGTTCCGGCACTCGAATCGATAGAACCGTCGCCAGTCCTTCTCGGAAATCACTACCTTCGAGATTCTTATCTTTTTCTTTTAATAAATTAACCTTACGAGCATATTCATTAAACGCTTTGGTTAAGGCAGTCTTCATCCCGACTTCGTGCGTCCCACCGTCTTTTGTCCGAACGTTATTAACAAAAGACAAGAAGTTCTCAGAAAAACCATCATTATATTGTAACGCAACCTCGACTTCGATTCCTTCTTTTTCTCCTGAAAAATAGGCAATCGGTGTTAAATGATCTTTTTCTTCGTTCAAATAAGCAACAAAGGCTTGAATCCCTTCTTCGTAGTGGAAATTTTCTTCTAAAGCGGGCTCAGTCCGTTGATCGGTTAAATTAATTTGAATGCCACGCAATAAGAACGCGGACTCTCTCAGACGCTCTGCCAAGGTCTCATACGAAAATTTAATCGTTGAAAAAATCGTTTCATCTGGTAAAAAGTGGACCTTTGTCCCATTGCTGCGCTTTGTTTTCCCGATTTTCTTTAAGGTTCCTTGCGCTTTGCCACCGTTTTTAAAGAGCTGACGGTATTCAATGCCATCCCGATAAATGGATACTTCTAACCAACTCGAAAGGGCATTTACAACACTGGCACCAACGCCATGAAGTCCACCTGACGTTTTATAGCCCCCTTGTCCAAATTTTCCCCCGGCGTGTAAAACAGTAAAAATCACTTCTACGGTCGAAACACCTGAACTGTGCATTCCAACAGGCATCCCCCGACCACTATCTTCTATACTAATACTATTATCAGAATATATTACAACATCAATTTGATTGCCATATCCAGAAAGAGCCTCATCGACTGCATTATCGACAATCTCATAAACGAGATGATGTAACCCCCGTCCATCCGTTGAACCAATATACATTCCTGGTCTTTTTCGAACAGCATCTAACCCTTCTAATACTTGAATCGAATCATCGTTATATTCCATTGTTTTTTTCTTTGTCAAAGCAAACGCTCCTTTGTTTATCAAAATCACTCGAGTCATTATACATCATAATCGATCCTTATCGCAAAAAAATCCAAATATTTTTCTTTCGATTATCGTTGATGATTGTACGAAATCGATTGTTGTATCGTCTTTTTCATGCTAAGATATGACTAGATATTTTTAGAAAGCGAGTTATTATGAAAACGATTATTTTGTTACTTACTGCTTATTTACTGGGATCCATCGCTTCAGGTGTATGGATTGGCCAATTTTTCTTCAAAAAGGATATTCGTCAATTTGGGAGTGGCAATACGGGTACAACGAATACGTTCCGTGTGTTAGGAACCAAAGCCGGTGTCGTCGTCTTATTGATGGATATTTTAAAAGGAACACTAGCTACCTTATTGCCTACGATTTTCCATTTAGAGAATGTGAACCCATTATGGTTTGGTTGTATGGCGATTCTTGGGCACACGTTCCCAATCTTTCTACGCTTTAAAGGCGGAAAGGCTGTTGCGACAAGCGCCGGAATGGTATTAGCTTATAATCCCCTATTCTTTTTTTATTCGGCTGTCTTTTTTTTAATCATGCTCTACTTAACAAGCATGGTCAGTCTTTCAAGTATGTTGACAGCCATCTTTTTTACCCTCTCAACGATTGCCTTACCGTATGTCGCTCCTGCTATTTTACCAGAGCATAACTGGCTATTAACGGCGATTGCTCTTGCGGTCACAATCTTTATCTTCTATCGCCACAAAGATAATATAAAGCGAATAAAAGACGGAACTGAAAACAAAGTTCCTTTTGGATTAAATCACAAAAAAAAATAATACCCGATACGCTCTTTTTATCGCTAGCTTAACACCTTAAAGGCCAAACAGCAATTGCAGCTGCTTGGCCTTTTTACTATTTAACATGGTCACCTGAATGAAAGCTCGCACGAAACAGATAAAAATAGTGCTGGTAATGTTTACCAACACTATAAAGAGGGCGTCGATTTCCCGCAAATCCAGCTTTTCAGGCTTATTTCACAGTAATCGCATATTTGGTTGTGAACGTTTCTTGTGCTTGTAAGGTTTGAATCCCAAATTTTTCTTCTAATTTCCCGCTAGCATCCGTTGAATCCGCAATGCCTGCCCAAGGCTCGATACAAACAAAGGGTGCATCGGTACCATAAGGCGTCCAAATCCCCACAAACGGCAAATTGTTAAAGGATAACGTGACACTATGAGGAGACTTTTCACTACAGATCGAAAAAGAGTTCAATCCTTTTGTTTCATAAATCAAGGCATCATTTGAAAACAAGTCGCGTGTTAAGGCAATGGTTGCATTCGTTTGTCCTAACGTTCGATTTTCCACGTCAATGTAACGACCTTTTAAAGGAATCATAATTCTTGATTTCATTGGAGACGATTTTAAATAGTAATCTTCAAACGTTAAGTCCTTTTCTAAGGGAACGTTAAATGCAGGATGACCACCAATTGAAAAGAACATCTGCTCATCAGACGGATTGACTACTTTATAAGTGACGGATAGGCCGTCTCCCCCTAATTGATAGGAAAGATAGAGTTCAAAATCAAAGGGATACACCTCGCGTGTTTCTTGATTGCTTTTTAAAACAAACGTCATCGCGTCTGATGACTGTTCATACACTTCAAATTCCATATCTCGTGCAAAGCCGTGTTGACTCATCGGATACGTCTGGCCATGATAGGTGTATTCATTATCCTTTAAAGCACCAACAAAAGGAAATAAAACCGGTGAGCGACGTCCCCAGTAAGTGGCATCCCCTTGCCATAAATATTCGATTTCATGTTCTTTACTGTATAAGCTATGTAACTCTGCTCCTTTTGAGTCGAGCGTTGCTTGTAAATAGGCTGTTTCAATCGTAAATTTCATCCCACATCCCCCTAACTTTTATGCTTTATGAAGCTCTTCCTTGAAGCGATGATTTAATACTTTTAAATAAGTCCCTTTCATACCAAGAGATCGCGATTCAATAATACCAGCTGATTCAAGTTTTCTGAGTGCATTCACAATTACGGAGCGCGTAATCCCAATTTCATCCGCAATATTGGAGGCAGTTAAACGACCTTCGTCTCCTTGTAATGCTTTAAAAATGGCACGTACGGCAATTAATTCACTGTACGATAAGGTGCTAATCGCCATTTGAACAGCCGTTGCACTCCGAACATTTTCTTCAATGGTCCGTGATTGTTGATACAAAATTTGCATCCCGACAACCGTCGCACTATATTCTGCTAATACTAATGCATCATCGTCGAAGAAGCGATCAATTCTTGATAAAATAATCGTACCGATACGAGCGCCTGCACCATAAATGGGGACAATTGTTGTCACACCATCTGGATAAAGTTCACGTGATTCTACGGGAAAAGCCGTTAAATCACTACTAATTGGAATATTCGCTTCTGTCATCGATAAGCGGTCGACCATATCCGTATAACTTTTTGGAAACTGTTTTTCAATAAACATGTTTTTAACACGCGCGTTATTCACATCGTGTTTTTCGGTAAACCCTAACAACGCACCCGCTTGACTAATGATATACGTGTTACTATTCAAAATTTCGCCTAAGACCATGGCCATTTGATCATAGGGCAAATCAGTTGCCGAATCAAACGTATTTTTTTGTTGTAACAACTCATTAATTTGACGCGTCTTATTTAATAATGTACTCATTCTTACTCCCCCAGTAGCTTAAAGTATGTAACGACTTAAATCTTCATTTTCTGCAATTGACGCTAATTTCTCATTCACATATGCTTCAGTAATTGTAATTTCCCCCATTTGAATATCTGAAGCTTCAAATAATAAATCTTCTAACAATTTTTCTAGAATGGTATGCAGACGTCTAGCACCGATATTATCGGTATCGCGATTGACTTGGAAGGCAATTTGCGCAATGCGTTCAATGGCTTCAATGGTGAAGATGACTTTAATCCCTTCCGTACCGAGTAACGCAACGTATTGCTTCACTAAGGCATTATTAGGTTCTTTTAATATTTTGACAAAATCATCCGCTGTTAAGTCGTCTAACTCGACACGAATCGGAAAACGTCCTTGTAATTCAGGAATTAAATCGCTCGGTTTGGATAGATGGAATGCACCAGAAGCAATAAATAAGATATGGTCAGTCTGTAACACACCATACTTGGTATTGACTTGTGATCCTTCCACAACTGGTAAAATATCCCGTTGAACACCTTCTCTTGAAACTTCTCCCGATTGTTGGGATTTTGAAGTGATTTTATCAATCTCATCAATAAAAATAATACCGCTTGAAGCTGCTAACTGTAAGGCTTCACTGTGAATATCCGCATCATTTACTAGTTTCGAGGACTCTTCTTGTAAAAGAAGTTCTCGGGCTTCTTTTACGGTAACCGTCCGTTCGATTTTCTTCTTCGGTTTTAAAGCACCTAACGTTTCGTTCAAGTCAATTCCCATTTGTTCAAACCCTTGATTCATTGAAGGTGTCTGAATCTTCGGTTCTTCGATTTGAATGGTTACTTCCCGTTGATCAAGAACCCCACGTTCTAATTGTTCATAAATCGATTGACGATTGCTCCGAATTTCATCCGTTAGTTCCTCTTTTGTCTCTTCAGGTTGTTGCATTTGGTTAAACATTGACATCATTTGGTCATAAGGATTGACTGATTTCTTTTGTTCTTTTTTGATTCCTGGCACTAACAATTTGGCTAAGCGGCGATTCGCTTTTTTCTCAGCTTGGACACGGACACGTGCATACTGCTCTTTTCGGACAATTTGAATCGCATTTTCAACTAAATCGCGGACCATGGACTCGACATCGCGTCCCACATAACCGACTTCTGTAAATTTTGTAGCTTCAACTTTAATGAATGGCGCTTGTACAATTTTCGCTAAACGACGGGCAATTTCCGTTTTCCCAACCCCAGTAGGTCCGATCATTAAAATATTCTTTGGCGTCACTTCTTGTTGCATTTCTTCCTCTAATTGTAACCGACGATAACGATTACGTAAGGCTACAGCGACTGATTTTTTGGCGGCTTCTTGCCCAATAATATAGCGATCTAATTCTTTAACAATTTCTTTTGGTGAAATATCTTGATTAACCATGGCTTAACATTCCTCCACAATAATATTATGATTCGTAAAGACACAAATATCGGCTGCTACAGTAAGAGCGTTCTTCGCAATTTCTTTAGCGGATAATTCAGAACCGCCATATTGTTTCATCGCTCGTGCTGCAGCCAGCGCATAGTTCCCACCAGAACCAATTGCCAAAATACCATCGTCTGGCGCAATCACTTCGCCCGTTCCGGAAACGAGTAACATTTCTTTGTCATTCATCACAATCAACATCGCTTCCAGCTTCTGCATCGCACGCTCGGTTCGCCATTCTTGCGCAAGTTCGACCGCTGCTCGTTGTAAATTACCATTATATTCATTTAATTTATTCTCGAATTTTCCTTCTAACGTAAAGGCATCGGCCACACTCCCTGCAAAACCGACGACTACTTGATCATGATAAATTCGTCTTACTTTTTTGGCTGTGCCTTTCATAACGATTTGTTCGCCCATTGTTACTTGACCATCTCCGGCCATCGCAAATTTGCCGTCTTTTTCAATCGCACAAATCGTGGTTGAGTGAAAATCTGATTTCATTGATGTATTCCTCCTATAGATAGATCAATTTCACTAAGCTCTTGGATGAAATTGACGATAATTTTTTTGTAGACTCTCTTTTGTAACATGCGTATAAATTTGTGTCGTAGACAAATTTTCATGTCCTAGTAATTCTTGCACTGTCCGCATATCTGCACCATTATTTAATAAGTGTGTCGCAAACGTGTGTCGTAATTTATGGGGATGAATTTGTAAATCCAAACTCCCTTTTTTTATGATTTGATTTAAGATATAACTAATCCCTTTGGGTGTTAACTGCTCCCCACGGTGATTGACAAAAACATACGGATGCATCTGCTGATATTTGTCCATTAAATGAGCACGTCCAGCGTCACAATATAATTTTAAGGCGCGATAAGTAGATGTATTAAACGGAACGTAGCGCTCCTTATTCCCTTTACCTGTCACGCGAAAAACCGCATGCTCCCAATCGACCATTCCGAGTTCTAAATCGCAACATTCACTCACACGCAAACCAGAACCATAAAGAACTTCTAGCAAGACGCGATTTCGTTGATCAAGAGGAGTATTCCCTTGAATGCTTTCAAACAGACGGTTCATTTCATTTTCATAAAAGAAATGAGGTAGGCGTTGGTTTTGTTTTTTTAAATGAACGTAACTAAAAGGATTTTCTGAAATCACACTCTGCCCTAAAAGATACTGATAAAAAGAGCGGAGACTTGCCGTTTTACGATTAATCGTATTTCGACTATATTTTTTATCATTCGTCAAATAACCTAAATAAATCCTGACGTCTCGATAGTCAACTTCAAGATAATTCGCATTCCCTGAATCGGTTAAAAATTGTAAAAAATCAGCGATGTCTCTTTCATAGGCAAGTTGTGTCTGGTCGGAATATCCTCGTTCCACAGTCAAATAGCGAACAAATTCATAGACCCAATTTCGTTCTCCCATAACATTCCTCCATCCTAATATTGTAAAGATTAGCATAGCCAATCAAAAAATACAATTGAATTGTCAGAATTGTATACAAAATTAACAATAGTGTGACAATGTCCTATTAAACGCCTGTTTTAAAGCCATTTTGATAATTTCAAATGCACACACTATCACACTTTGTAGCACATTCATGCTACTTTTGTGCTACTTTTTAAAAACGTGTTTCTTCTATTATATTGTAAAACTAAAAAAACTTCTTTGAATTGATTCTTGAACGGATTATTTTAGCACTCAAAAGTCTATACTTCACATTATATTCAATAAATAAGAATATTTAGAGAATTTTTGAAAATAAAATCTAACAAAAAAAGCCGGTCAATCCAACTAAGGACGACCGACTTTTGAATTAATACATTTTATTAACTAAGTTTTGGATAACCACAGGATCATATCCCGCTGCTTTTAATTTCGTGGTACGAGTTGTGCCGTTTCCCCAACCGCCTTGGCCGAGATAGATTTCTTTAGCGATTTCTTGGTTTGTTTTTTTCTTTGGTGCGGTTGTCGTTGTAGTTGTCACTTGCTGCACGATCGAGCGATTAGCGGATAACAAATAACCTGATTGCGTGACTAATCGAGGTAGTCCGTCGCTACGCTTTTTAACGTCTGTGATGACAAATACAGTACCCACTGGATAATCACCACCAACTTTGCCGCCTTTAAAATCTACGTCACTTGCTCCGTATAGACCATCAGCTTTTAACAATTTCGCTTTACCTGGGTTAGTCGTGTAATACTGCTTACTCCAATCCGTTTGTGCAGGTGCGCTTGTTACTAATTGGATGTCATTAGCGTGCGCCCATCCCCAGTTTTCGATGAGGTATTTTTTTCCACCTGGGCCAGAAATCGATTTAACTTTTCCGCTTTGGCCACGTTTAGCAGTGGAGCGGCCAGAACCGTATGAATCACGATAAAGAGAGTCAACCACTTTTACAGTGTCACCCACTTTAATATTAGCGGTATTTGGTTTAACTGTTGGCAAAGAAGGAGTTGTTGCTTTTCCTAAACGTTTGATTAATTCCGCAATGATGTAGTCTTTAACAGCATTTGTTACTTTACCATGCAATGCCATCGAACGATGTGGACAAGATGTTGAAACAAATTCGTGATGCAACCGTACGTTGTTTCTATTGGGAGTAATCCCTTTTTCTTTGTACCACTTTGCAACATGATCATACGTTTTTTGTTCGATTAGCAAGAATGTTTTTTCATCACCTTGCGACTGGCATTTTTCCACTCCTAAGTACCAAGTATTTCCTTCAGCATTTGCTGTATGCCATGCCATATAGTCGTAGCTTTCAGCATTATATACACCGTCAGTCCCAATATAATCATGTGCGAAACCAGATTCCGCTTGGTGATTTGGTAGCCACCCCCGATAAAAAGCAGCCGTTGCATTTTTAGAGCCTGCATCATTATGGAAAACCCAACCTTTAGCCGCTCCTGGTCGTTTACCTGCTACTCCACGATAAAATTTAACCATCTAAGCCACCTCCATAATTTTGTGATTAGGCACCGAGATCAATTGGTTCCCTACTTTAATTTTTGTAAAAACATCATTAGACCGCTCTACCTCGAACGTTCCGGACAATACAAAAAAATCACCGATGTTAAATCCATCGAATTCTTTTTCTTTTCCACTTGCGGTCACTTCAATTAATTCTGATGAATTTTGTTCGTTATTCATTTCAATTTGACCGCGTTCGAATGGATCGAATTCTAAAAATCCTTCTTCCGCAATTGCGCTGAGTATAAATGTACCGATAATGGACACTTTCTCGCCTGGTTCAAACATAATAATTCCTACTTTCTTTTTTATTTTTTGGGTAAAGAAAAAGGACTAGCGTTTGCTAATCCTCTTTGTTGCCTGTAATTTTATTAATAAGATTTGATAACATATCTAACGCGCTATGATCCTTGCCGTCGCCCTGTCCACTTTTAATATGGTTGATAATACTCCACAACTCGTTTGCAATAAACGCGCCGATGACTAAAAACAGTGTTGCTAATCCTAAAACATCAAACATTAAAAAAACCGGGATAATGATAATACAAAGTAAGATCATTCCCAGTTTCGTTGCCAGCCCAATCTTCATTTTTTTGGATGAATACGTGCCGTTAAAAATTGAAATCACGTATCCTAAAATAAAGTCAAACATGTTTGCGAAAATATAAACGACGATAAACACGTATAACTTCGTATTATTGTTTTGTAGTAAATTCTGTAGCCAATCGATCATCTCCATTTGTACCACCTTTTCTTAGTTTTTTAACAATGTAAAAAGGACAGTCAGAATATTGACCATCCTTTTGTGCAACTTTTCTCATCTACCGCACAGTTTCTTAAAACTTTACGAAATGCTACCGCGCAGTTTGGTTCTACTTTTTATCATCCTTATGCGGAAGCTCTGTTAATCCAATATTATCTTGTTGTTCTTCGAAATAATTTCTTTCCCTGATTTTGCTTCTTTATTTCGCGTGTACCTAACACCGAATCTATCACATTTACCATAATAATTGATAGTAGGACCTGTCCCATCGCTTTTAAGTAATATTGTTTCTCCACATTTTTTGCAAACATTTATTTTGATACTAACGCATTCGACTTTTTTAACCCAATCAATTCATAGCCCTTAGTGTTTGGATGAACACCATCGATACTAATATAAGCACTTTTTGTATACTTGTTGATTCCACTATTGTTGAACATATCAAAAAAAGGTATATGCAATTTTTCGCAGGCTTCTTTTAACGCCACTACATAATCCCTAAAGTATAAACCTAGTGAGTTTGTATTTACGTCCACATCAGGAAACAGTGTTGAATCTGTCCAATGTTCTGAGAATACATATATCTTGATGTGTGGATATGTCTCTAAAATATCCTTAATCCCTTGATTAAAAGCACCAATAAATGTAGATGTATCGTAACTGCCTTGTGTGCCGATTGGATTAGCTCCTGCATAATCGTTGTACATATACATAACTGTAATATAGTCAACTTTAGTCCAATCAACAGCAACTAGATTAGCTACAATATCTTGATATTCGTCAATTCCTAAATCGTGCATTGTATCTGCTGTTTCAATAAGTGTAGTAAGGTCATTGTCCTTAATAGCTTTGGCTATTTTGAAAAATGAAAACTCAGCATAATAAGGATTGCTATGCACCGCCATCCGCGTACCGCCAAAGCCAAGTTTACTTGTATTTGCTCCTGTCAGTTTCCATATTTCAACGTGTTGTGAACCAAACTCCGTCATGGAATCCCCAAGCAAAACTACATTTTTGTTGTACAATGGCAGATTGGTTCTGTGAAGTGGAATCCACGGAACACCAGCAAAACTTCCGTTTGTAGTAACGCGATAAAATTCTTGGTGCGCAAGTAATAGATTAGTAGTCTTTAACCTCTGCTCAATAACTGATGGATTTACACGAGTAACTTCAACTCTCGAAGAGTGTTTTGTAATACCCCAGTAGTCGAAAGGAGGAAAATCAGTACATGTATTAGTTGCAATGTACACACCATCATCTAAAAATGTATTAATTGAAACAGTAGATTTAAACCCTCTAAATCTATATGTGTTAGTTAACATATCTACTGTGATTGAGTTTGGACGTGCAATACCTCCTGCAAGCTTCCAGTTTCTAATTGTACTACCATAAACATGAGCAACGTATTTATATTGATTATCATTCAACGCAGTTGCTTCAAATTTAATCCAAGCCGGATTTGACGGGGTCGTTTTACCTCGTCTAACCTCAATATGATACAAAACATCATTCGTAGGACAGTTTGTAGCTTGGTACGCTAAGTAGTTACCTTCCTCCGTGAGAGAGAATACATTTTGTCCAGTTGTTAAATAAGACTTTATCGCCCAATCATCTGCTAATTTGGTACTAGTTATGCTTTTATCCGCAATGCCTGTGCTTTGGTACACGCCTCCAACAGTCCAAGCACTACCGTCCCAGTAATACCAGTTTCCATCTGCAGCGACAACATATACGCCTACTGTTCCACTAGGAAATGCTGTTTGTAATTCCGACAATGTTGCATATGTCCCTTTTGGTGATGCATTTCCGATATTGCTAATCTGATCATCCACGTAAGTTTTATCAGCTTTAAGAGCGACTGTGTTATCTGTGTTTTGTAAAGATATTTTATCTGCTTTCGCAGTAGCAAGGCTATTCACTTCGCTTTTATCAGCCTTGACGTCTGTTAACTGGTTGATTTGATTCTCGGTTTGTGCCAACTGTGCGCTAAACTCATTCGCCTTCGCTAACGTCGTAACCAACGCTCCATACTCTGCAGTTGCTAACACACCTCTTGTTGTTCCGGCTAAATTTTGCACGGTGATCTCGAACGGTTTGGTGTGTGTTACTTTTCCGCCGTGTAGGATTTGAATGTATGCTGTGACTTTACCTGGCGTTAGCATGTTTTGTGGGTAGTCGATTTTAAAGACGCTCGTTGCTCTGTCGACAACAGAAAAAGCGGACAAATCTGTTAGTCCGCTTGCTTGGTTGTGCCAGTATAAATTCATTGCTGCTCCAATGATTTCGCCGATGACACCATTATCCGTGAGTTGTGCTGTTAACGATCTGCCGTCTTTGTCTCCTGCTGAAACGAATTGTTTTTGAATAATGTTGTCATTTGCTTTGTCTAATACGACATCGACATTCCGAAATTGATTTAATTCCAAATTCCCTCACTCCTTTTAAAAATTAATATATTCCCGTGGATTGATAAAATCGCTGCTGCTTGATGGCCATGGACCGTTCCTGAAAAATTGGAAATGGGTGTGTGGGTTTGTTGATGATCCTGTACTTCCCATATTTGCGATTTTTTGTCCTTGGGTAACAACATCGCCATTTGCGACGGATAACGATGAATTATGCGCATAGCCTGTGAACAAACCGTTCGCATGTTTGATAATTACGTAGTTGCCGTAGCTGTTTTCATATCCAGCAAAAACGACGGTGCCATCGCCTGATGCGTAGATATTTGTTGTGCTACCTGTTCCGCCTACTAAATCAATTGCGTTATGGAATTCTTGTTCGCCACTGCCGAATGGATCTGTGCGCCAACCAAATTCCGATGTCACTGTGATAGGATTGTCAATTGGTGCGCGCCATGCACCGCCTGTACTGATTTCTAAATCTTTAAACTTGTTGTACCAGGTAACGGCCCAACCTTCTCTTTCCGGATGAGCGACGGCTGGGCGTTCGAAGTTTCTTTCAAATGCATGTGCTGCTTGAGAAACATCGCTAATCGATTTAAATCCAGCTACGGTTGTTGGTGATACGGCACCAATCCACTGCCCGTTGTACATACACCAATCAAGCAAGTCCATCTGTGCGGACATTGTTGTGTAGTCTTTAGTGATACCTGCCGAACTCATTAATCGTTGGACGTATTCGCGACCGTTCCATGTTGGACTACCAACTAATGGATAAGCGGACCCATCCCACTGTACGGCACCATAGGCAGGACCACCGACTTGTGACATATCCGGATTCATCGCGGGGCCAACTTCGCCTTGGATGTTCCCAAGGATTCCGGCAGCTGCTTGCTTACTGTAACCTTTGCCAATGAGTATCGCCCACGCTTGCCAAGCGAATTTATCAGCGCTTGAGGTCACGCCTGGTGGGTATGTGCCGTTCCAGTCGCCACCACCACCGCCACCTTGGCCGGGGATTAATTGGACACCATTAATATAAATACTGTCGACATCCAATCTACCATCGATTACTGCAGATTGGGCTTCCAACTTTTGCATACGTGTGATTGGAGCATTAATCTCAAAAAAGTTTTGATGCATGAGCACTGCTAAATCATCACTAAATGACAATAGATCATTAAAACCACTATTATTACGTTTTCTCTCAAGTGCTAACACATTGCCATTGTTGTGTAATTTTGCTATCACTTGCCCGGTTTGTGTATCTTCAAATGCATAACCACCACCATCGATGACAACTTGATTTCCATAAGGCCCTATTGATTTTAAAACTGATCCAATGATTTCAGCACCAGATATCATTGATCCATAGATGTTTACACCGATGATGTCGATAGCTCGGAGTACTCCGGCTAAAATGTAATCAGCGACAATCTTGCCGTCTTGGGTTATGGCTAGAGGAAATGGACCATCCACACCATTCGATGAGTGTCCTAGTCCACCTAAATTAAATCGCCAAACATATTTTGCTGTATTGGCGTCATCTGTATCCATTATTCTTAGTTCTCTTGGTCTGTTCTTAGGCCAAAACATGATATGCCCTTTATCATTACCCGTGATTAATTGTGTAGCGTTAATAATACTTTCTTTCAAAAAATCAGTATTATGATCGATTTTTTTTAACAGGGTATTAATTTTGCTTTCGGCTTTTTCGGTGTAATAATCAACACTGCTTCCGGTCCCAAGTTTTTTGTATTCTTTTAAACGAGGATACCAGGTGTACTCGATCACTCGTTCTGTTACATTTTTCCTTGATCGTTGTAAGGTGCCATGTATTAAATCGCCTAATTGTAATTCGACGTATGCTAAATAGTCTTTGTATTCTAAGGTATTTGCTAAATCAACTAACGAAATTTCATGGGCTGATTTTTGCATGTGTACTTTTTGTCGTCCGAATAATTCTGTGTCCGCCCATTCTTTTAATTCAGCAACTGTTTTGCAGTTTTCATTTGTATATGTAGCTATGACCCGATTTTCATCAGTAATCACCATGCCTGGCGCTTCAAGATACTTCAAAGTGATTGGTTCTCTTTCTTCGTCGTAATCTCCTTCTGGTGTAGCTCCGATTAGATAAAGAGTATTGGGTGGTTCTTCTTCTGAAATGATCTCTACAATTGATTCTAAGTTGATTCCAAAATCAATACGAAATCCATTGTCATTTCCCAATTGTTCTTTTAAATAAAAGGTGTTGCCATACATATCTAGTTCACCGCCAACAACACTAATCAAATTTTGATTCCCACTGTTACTACCAATGATTGCATCAATTGGATGATTTTGTTTAATCGTAAATTGGTGCTGACTCCCCATGTTCGAAAGAAATTGATAGTTTTGGCTAAACTCTAATGATTCGCCAATCATTCGCATGATTGATGTGACTGTTTGATTTTTAGCAATCATATTGTCAATAAAATTGCGATTGACGTCCAGACCTTTAAATCTTGCTGTAAATTGGATATATTCACCATCGTCTTTAATCGTTGCTATTCTAAAAAGTTGCCAAGTGCGATCCGGTACTTGCGCTCTAATAACTGCATCTTTCACAATTAATTCAGACAATTGGCCTTCTTTCATGTACAACCCTGTCAGTGCATAACGACCATTTATTTGTCGGTTAATCTCGGGTTCTTCCCAGAAATCGACAATAGGGAACCCGTTATGGGTAAAATCCGTCTCGCCTAAATCATAGATATACAAATCTTCCGAAAAACTCATAGGAATACACACCTTCTAACGATGTCAGCCTCACTGATGTTACCAGACACTTTAATACGATTATGGCCCGTAGCAAGTAATGGTCTGTTCCCTTTGTTCTTGATCCTGGCACCTTCTGCTATCACTAGTCCATTTTCAGAGTCTATTTCGATTAATCCTGTAGGCGTATTTAATAATGTAAAAGTCTCATCGTTGCAATCGACGGTAATATTGCCACCTCTTGAAACAACACGAATAAGAGGACGAGCAATCTCATCCCCACTGTTGTGGATTATTTTTTCTTTATTTGGTTCTAATGCTATTTTATTTTCAGAAACATACCGACGAAATGGTTCGCTTTGAAATGTGACTTGGAACTTCCAGAAGAATCCATCTTCATTCTCAAATTCGATTGGTTTGCTTGAATTCGTCACGATTACATCGCGGTATTTACTCATGTCCGTAGATAATACTAGCTTACCAGAACCAGTTAGCCAGCGTTTCACTTCTTGCAATCGGTCAAAGTTAGCTAATTGTATTTCAATTGGATATTCGTATGCATCGTAATCGCCATAGGTCATATTCAATCGACCGCTTCTGCCACGTACTTTTTTTGATTCGTATATTTTAACCGGCGCTATTTCTGGTAAATATCCGGTATAGCACTCCATGTCTTCGATGGAGTGCAATTTCTTAAATATAAAAAATGGTTCGATCATACTTTTACCTCACCCCTAGCTTTCTAATCATTTCAGCCGCGGCCATTTCTTTGTTTGGTGTATCAAATCGATCAAATCCTGTTAAGCTGCTTCCGCTCCCACCAGGAACTTGAACGATCATATTTTTTTCTTGAACGACTTCGATTAATATTTCTAGTAGATATTCCAAACGATTATTACTATTTTGGTTATTATTAATTGCGGTAATTTTATTAGTTGCTGCTTCAGTCAATCCGCTTAGTAGTGGTATATTTCCGCCACCTTCAAACATTTTCAACATTGCGCTTAAAATACCGCCTGATTTTTCTTTTTGGCTTAGTGGTTGTACGGTTGTTTTTCCGGCCACCGTACTAATTAATTCCGGTCCAGCTTCCCCTACAATTGCAGAACCATTAAAAAATGAACCACCTTTTGCTAATAGTGGGATTTTAGGAATACTTGCATTTTTCCCGCCAATTTTAGGAATCCAACTTGGTATTTTTATATTATTAATCCCACCAATAAATCCATTGACTATGCCTATCATAGTGTTTAATGGTGTCTTAACTACTGCAGATAGACCATCTAATATTCCTCCGACAATGTTCGATAGCCCTTTCCAAGCTTTCGACCAATTTCCAGTAAATACACCTGTAAAGAAATCCATTAAACCATTCAGAATCCTTTTCCCAGCCTCATAAAAATTGGTAAAGTTTTTAAGGATTGATTCAAATTGACTTTCAACATACCCACCCATAAAACTAAATCCGGCAACAAAAATGTCTTTTATAAAAACAAAGAAAAGTTTAACTCCATCTCGAAACCATTCGAATTTCGCGTAAAGATAAATGAGAATCGCGATTACGGCCATCACAGCGATTACGACTAACAGCCAAGGACTAGCTAGTATTCCGACTGAGACGACCATCGCGGCCATGATTGGCATCATCGTTGTAAAGACAACAATGAGTATCCCTAGAATAACAATAAAAGATTTTACCGGCTCTGGTAAGTTCCCAAACCATGCAGAAAGACTTTGCATGATTGGTATTAATGCCATTAGGATTGGTTCAAAAACAATTGCTAATTCATTGCCGAGTTCAGCCATGATATTTTTTACATTTTGCATCGCAAGGGCTTGAGCATCAATCGGATCTAAAGTATTTGTAAATGTTTCTTCCACGACACCGGCGCTTTCAGTAGCAATACTTGATAAATCTTCTAAATTTAATGCGCCTCTTCGGATAGCATCAGCCATCTTTTCTCCGTTTTTTGTACCGAATATTTCTGCAGCTGCATTTAGTGCTTCTGTTTCGCTAGAGGCGTTTAAGATTTTGTCTTGTAATTCACCTAGTCCTTGAGACAAAGTCTTGTTTTCTTTTGCATAATTTACAGACGCTTTTGTTAAACCTGTTAATGTTTCAGCGGAAGAAATACCTGCCTGCTCCATTTGACCAAGCAATTGAATACCTTCATCGAATTCCAAACCTAGCGCTTTTATTTGCGGTGCACCTTTGACCGCTGCTTCGAATAATTTGTCTACTGATACACCAGAGTTTTGAGCGACTTTAGTTGTCGTGTCGAGCACTTGATTAAAGTCATCGTACGACAATTCAAATGCTTCAATGACTTTTCTTGCATTGATTGCCGATTCGCTAACATCCGTGTCATTAATATTGGCAAACTTTAATAAATACTCACTCGTTTTTTCTAATTGATCATCTGTAAAGCCAAACTGTGTATTCATTTCACCAATTGCAGACCCTACATCGGCAAATGAATCAACAGGCATCGAATTCGTAATCTTTTTATAGGATTCCGCCATTCTGTCGGCTGCTTCTCCTGTTGCACCGGTTTTTGTAATGATAATATCGGCGCCTTCATCGACTTCCAAAAATGCTTCTTGTGCTGATCGGCCAAATTCTTTTAGCTTTTCACCGATACCACTTAATGCATCAGCGGCTGCCATTAGATTGCTTGCATCGAGTTTATCGCCAAGCGATTGCATGGAGTCTCCTGCTTCACCTAACCCATCTGTTAATTGGTTGGCTTCTGCTTCTAAATTGGAAAAGGCAATTTTTGCTTCATTGACTTGAATTTCCATTTTCTTTGCTTCAGTGGAATTTTCGCCATATTCTTTTTTTACTTCAGATAATTGGCGCTCCATGCTATCAATTTTACGTTCGGATAATTCGGCTTGTTCCGCTACATACTTTTGAGCTGCTGCAAATTTTTCTGATTCATCGGCTGTCTTTAGCGTCGTTTCTTGTAGTAACTTATACTCCGATGCTAATTTATCCGCTGACAGTTGTAAGTCATTTTGTTCTTGTTCCAACTGTTTCGATTTTGCAATGTACCCATCATTTGCTGATTCAGCCTTTTCTAACGCAAAACTCGTTTGAGTAATTTTGTTGGCTAATTGTTGCTCTGCAATCTCGTTCTTTTTAAGAGCGGCTTCTAATTTCCCAGCTTCAACGGAATTCTCACCAAATTGTTTCTTAACAAGTTCTAATTGATTCCTGGTTTCTTGAGTGGTGCTTTTTTGCAACTTATACTGGTCTTCCAAACTATCCAAAGTAACGGTTAGTTTTTCAACGCTTGTTCCAGTAAATTTCATTTGTTCTTGCGTCAACTTTAAGTCTTGCTTCAGACCTTTTCCGGCAGCAACATTCTCATCAATTTTCTTTTTATAATCTTGGTTAAATGCTTTAAAGGTTACTTTAGCTTCTGCACCTTTTGCCAATCATGTTCCCTCCTCTCTTATTTTTTCTCTTGCTCAGCGCTTCTCCAGTTTTCAATCGCTAACTTATTCATCGCAATGGTATTCACGTCTTGCAATGGCAAATGCCAAAAATCATTCTCATCGATTCCAACGAGTAATACATAAACGGCGTATAAGTCTTCTAGCTCTTCGATTTTGATTTTTGGGAATGATTTCGTTTGTGCTTTTTTGGCGTTTTATTAATAAATTCTTGTGCAAATTGATTGCGGCCTTTTTTTGTTAGGATTGCGCCTAGCAAGGGACCTGCTTCTTCAATATCTAGTTCATAATTTTTTAAGAAATCCATGTACTCCATGCCATCTTCATTGGCATTACGGTAGGAAATAAAGACGGCATCTACTAATGCCATCTCATCGATTTCCTCATCGCGAACCATCGCATTCAGTACAAGGCGTGTTCGATACCCTTCTTTTACGCGTAACTGATGAAGGAGATACGCGTTGAATTTGGGATTAACGGGCACACGTTTATCACCAAGCGTGATATGTGTGACTATTTTTGGTTGTTTGTTTTCTTGCTTCTCTGCCATCTTTACTTCCCTCCTTATGGTAATTCAGTAGCTGATACTAATTCTGGTGTAAATGCTGTATGCCACGTTTCTAATGTTCCTTCGTCAACTTCATCCGTAAACGCTTCAACGTATGCACGCAATTTCCCATTAATGTCTGTAAACATCGCGGTAAAGGAGTACTCAACTGCCTGGAATTCATCCGCCGTTTTATCAACAGTGAATTGTAGTCCTGTTTCACTTGTACACTTTGGAAACGCAATGATTTTTGTTACTTCATCAAAGTCATCAATAACATCTGCTGTCAGGACAAAATCCCCTGAACTGCTATCCCCATCGTAAGAATAAACCCCTGGCTTCAATCCTTCATTCGATAAACCAAAAATCTTACGGATCGTTCCTGTTTTCGCGTGACCGGATAACGTCACATTTAATTGCACCGGTTTTCCTTTCCGTTTGATCGTTTGAATACCACATTTCACTTGTTTGAATGCCATTTCTGTTTCAGATGCTAAGACAGCAGCGCATCCAAAAGATAATGTTTCGCTACCTTTAAACTGTAAAGAAACTTTTTCGATTTCCATGGGTGTAAATGTTTCTTGTAATTTAGTTGAGACCATAATTAATTTCCTCCTAATTCTTTATTGATTGCTACCTCTAGGGCGCTTTCTAAATCTTGTGCAATTACTGGTACACGTCGCTCCATTCCTTGTCGCAAAAACTCAAGTGGCAATGGATTTGCATCGCCAATTCCTAAATCGGGGAAAACCAAGTATCTCCAATTTGTTTTTGGCCTAACCGTAAATCCTAGATTTTCATGCGTCACTTTTAATGACTCACTACTTTTTGCATGACCGACAACTGCTTTCTTCCCACTTTCTAATGTGATGGGCATTTGAGGATTCCTTTTGGACATAGGAAAGATTTCTCTCATTTCTTTTGGTGTTTCTGGTTCTACTTTATTTTGTAATTTTTCATTGATAACTACTTCAGATAGATGAGGAATCTTAAGCATTTTTTCTTGTAATCGATCAATTTCAACAAATTCAACAACCCAACTACTCTCTCTCCAATCAGCAGACATTTTTCATTCTCCTTGTAAAAAACAATTGAATTTCATCGATGTATTGGTCTTCTTTGTTCTTTTTAATCAAATATTTCTTCGAGTTTTTGAACTTGAATAGTTTCCCATGAATACCTGCAATCAACTTGATAGATTGCACGTCTAAGTCGTCACGATTTTCTGAATAAAAAGAGACGAGAATGTCTTGTGTGATTGTTGCTTCATCGCTTGATAACTGCATACCACCCGTCTCAAAACGAAAATAATTGTAACCACCTGTTTTTGTGATTACTTCTTTTAACGAATCATCGCTGACAGTATCTTGAAAGACTTCTAATTCAATGACTTTCTTAATTTCTTCAATCAATTTTTCGTTAGATTTATTCAAATAGTCGATTAGTGATTCTTGATTAATTATCATCGGTATCACCTACTTTTGATTGTGCAGGACCCACTTTTGATAAATACCAAAAAAGATATTTTTTATCAGCATCTGAATCAACTTTAAATATTTCGTATTCAATACCATCGATGATAATAATTAAGTCAGACTTATCTTGCGATCGAGGCGTTAGTTGTGGTGGGTAAAATGTTTTGATTTTTAATTCAAGTTCTTTACCTTTCGTTTTAGCCAAGTCATAATCTTGATCTCGTGCGCTTAATTCATTAAAATATAAGGTACCTAATTCCGTAAACGTATAACCGATTGATTTTTTCGTAGGGCTTAGTTTTGTTTTCTTTGTACCATACTGAAGTAATCCATCATTAAAACTTTCGTAACGATCCGACACTATTTGCCACCTCCATTACGACTTTTTAAAGCGGAAATTTGTAACTCTAAAATCTTTTGTTTAAAATCGTTGTAAAAAAGATGTCCGTTATCATTCCAGTTATATTGGCAATAGTACTTTAATAAAGCACGTGAATTGTTTCCTAGATTCGTTTTCGTTTCTTCTATAAACGGCAAAGAACCAGCCTTATCAACAAGATAAGACTGGCCTTCTTCGATTAACTCTTTGATTTCATCGTCAAACGTATCAAAGGAGACTCGTAGGCGCTTTTTAATTGATTTAAATAATGTTACTTCATCCATTAAATCACTCCTATTCTTTCGGTTCCTCTGTCTTTTCAACTGGTTTTTTTTGCAAATAAACTCGACCATATTTATTTTTTTCAGGATTAGTCAATTCTGAAATTCTTTTCGCTGCTTTAGACCCTTCGTACAATTCCCCTACTTCATAGATACGGCCCTCTGCATTTTTGTCAGCAAATCGGCGGATTACTAAATAGTCCAATATTCCCACTCCTCTTCTTTTAAGGTTCTTCGGTTGTGTCTGTTTCATTTAACAATCCTGTTGGAGTTGGTCGTTTGATATCAGCATCTCCACTAGCCGTTGGAACGGTTGCGCCTGTCATTGTGCTAATGTTATAAACATAAAAGGCATCTTTATGTTTCGCTAACCCTGTGCCAGTAAATTTAGCAATGAATAGATCCATGTCTTCAATTGCTAACGTTTCTTCATATTTTTTCAATTCAGTTTGACTAGATACTGCTAACAAGTAATTTTTCGGATTTCCGATTGTAATAGCTGCTTCTTCTTGTGCATAAGACTTAACAATAGTTTCACCGGTCGGCAATTGTGTTAAGACCCATTTCCCTTCTGGTTCACTCTTATACGCTAGTTTTGGAAACAGTTTAGACCAATATGTTACTGGATGGACAATCGCGACCATTGGACCATTGTCTAATTTGTCACGGGCAAAGGCTGCACGGACACCTGCTAATGATTCTGGTTCTAAATCGGTTAAGGCGATTTTATCTTTGTTTGGATAAACACCATCTACTGCTCCAGATAATTTTTTGTTCATCCCAATTGGTTGGTTTTTACCTGTACCTTGGATTAACGCTAGTTCTAATGTCGCAGCCATAATTTCATACATTACAGTTGTAACATACTGCGCTAACCACGCTGGACCTAAAACAAAGAATCCTTTCACGATTGGTAAAAATCCGGATAATTTACTTGTTTCAAAGCTGATTACTTTAATACTATTCACTAGCAACTGTTTAATGTTGTCCGGTAAAGTTCCCCAGAATGCCAATTGTTTTGTAGGATCAGCGTACATATACTTGAAAATCGCTCCCGTTGTTTGGGCATCAACTAATGAAATTAATGGATGTTCTTCTGTCAAACGAGAGAAAATATCTTCCACAATCGTTTGTGGGAATGCTTCATCTAAATTATCAAAACTTTGCTTCGTAACAGCAGCATTAAAGTATTTGCGTTCTGCTGACGTTTGAGGTTTCATAATTCCACGTGCAACTAACACATTTTCATCTTTAAATCGTTCTCCCTCTTCTTCAAATGCTTTTTCAGCTTCTGATACGACAACGGTTTGGATACCTTCCAAGAAATCATTTAACGCTGTTTCCTGGGCTTTTTCATCACTGCTCTTCATTGCTGCGAAAAACGCTGCACGTTGCTCACTCAATTGATTTTTTACTAAGTCTGTATTAAACATTATTTGTTTCCTCCTCGAATAAATTCATAAAATTTTGTAATGGGTTTGTTCTTTTTTTGTTTTCTTGATTCTTGTTTGGTTCGTTTATCATGCCGCCATACTTACTCATCAATCTTTCTGCAATTGTTGCTTGTGCTGCTGGTTCAGGCTCTTTCGTAATTATTTCATCAACAAAGCCAAACGTTTTTGCTTCATCAGCCGTCATGAATTTTTCTGAATCAAGTAATTCTTTGAGTTCTTCTTCTGTTCCAACAAATGTTTCCATGTACGTTTGAGTCATTGCTGATTCTGTCGTGCGTAACATATCAACGACTTTTTCGAGATCATTGGCATTCCCTCGTGCATAGGTCCATGGATTATGAATCATTAATTGCGTGTTTCCCGGCATCTTTTTTGTATCTCCAGCTAAGAAAATTAAAGAACCGGCACTAGCGGCAATCCCATCTACAATTGTCACAATGTTTTTTCCGGAAGCTCTCAAAATATTAAAAATTGAAATCCCTTCAAAAACATCGCCACCATAAGTATTAATGTGGACGTTCACTGTTTCTGTTTCGATTTGATCCAATGCATCAATCACTTTTTTTGCTGTGATACCACTATCATCCCACCATGTTTCACCAACATCGCCATGTAGATATAAATCAGTTTCGCCTTCGACACTCGCATTAAATTGGATTTTTGATTCGATTGTTCCTAGCTTTAAATTTTTTGAATTAAGTTGAATTCTTTTCACTTGGTTCTCCCCTTCCTAGTGCCCTCATCATATTGGAAACTGCTTTTTCAATATCTTCAGCGGCATTATTAATATTTTCATAGTTCTTCGTTACGTAATGGCGCCACGCCCACTCTTCGTCAATGATTTCCTCGCCTAGTTTTTCCAGAATGTCGTTAACACAATAAACGCCAATGCGTAAATAGGCTTCTGCAGCATTAGCAAAAGCAATTGGATCCTTTGTGTAAATTAAATCAGTTGATATTTTAAGTTTATTACCTTTGTAAAATTCATCTTTACCATATTTCTTCCGATTGATTTCGGTTTGAATATTTTCGATGAAGGGACGTACTGCGTCATCAATCATGCTTTTACGCATCCCTTCATTATCTGCAACATCGCCACGAAATATTCCGCGTGGCATTAAAAAGGCATCCGCTACTTGATTGACAATATCATCAAAAATACTTGTGATATCACGTGATGTAAAAGCACCACTCTTTGTGTTTCCAGTAGTAGCATCGACGTTGCTTAATGTTAAGCCATCTTCCAAAGGAGTAATCGAATCTTTATCTGATAAAATGGCACCAAAACGCTTTTGAAATAAATCATCTAAGATTTCATCGTATTCAGTGCCTATGACGTTCCCTTCTTCATCTAAGACATCTTTCTCTTTAAATTGATCGAATTGAGCATCCATTAATAATTTTAATTTAATGGCATTCCCACGTTTATAATTTTTAATGGCATCATTTAACAGTTTCCCATAATCTTCATAAACGCTGTCAACAATTGCTTTAACTTTACTATTGTTGTATTTCAAGTGGATCACGTCTGATTCTTTTAATTTTGTTTGATAGCTTAGGCCACCAGGTAAAATAATATTCGAATAAACGTTTGGTAGAAAAGCATATTTTTCAATCGTAAAGCTTTCAGCGACAATTAAATCTCCTGACTTCGCTTGTATCACTAATGCGCCGTCAGAATTGTAAACCATTTTATGGACTAAAGAATAAAAGAAATCGGTTTGGTTTTGGTTTTGATTTGGTTCATAATTTAAACGCCACCACAAATCGCCTTTTTCTGGTTTACCTCGGATATACGTTTGAAACCCACATAAAGAAACAGCATTCGCAATACGACTAATTGCAATGCTTAATGCATAACTTTTGTAACGCACATGATTCACAGATTCTCTGAACACAACCGTCCGCTCATTCGATGATTTCTCAATAGGCGGTCTTGCTTCAATATCCAGTGAATCATCGCTTGAATTAACAAAGAAATTTTTAATACTTGAAAATACTCCCAAATTTCATCACTCCCTTCAGGTTCCGACATAGCTTCTTAATTTTCTACTTGGTCTATTTCTTGGTTTCTTATATGGCGGTTCAATGACCAGTGCATGAATGAAGCACATAAATCCATCTGTTTTTCGTGTTTTCGGTTCTATTTTTTCATAGGTTTTATTGCCCTTGCTGTCGAATTTGACATAAACATTATTTGTATACCATCGCATCATTATATCTTTCCCAAAAACAATATTTTTTAAAGAAAATAAACTATCAACTAGCCCAGCAATCTTTCCATGCGTGATTGGTCCACTACGCACTTCTTTAAGCACAATGCCGTATTCATCGAACTTATCTTTTAAAGCCGAGAAACGCCAAGAATCGGCGGCGATTTCTGTAATCTTGTACTTCTTACGTTGTTCTAAGAACCACTGTGCTAAATACTCCGGTTTCACCATGTCATCGTTCACGATTGTGGCGTACCCTTCATTTACTGCTGTCTCAATATCAAACTTAAATTTTGTAATCCTTAATGACTTATGACAAATAAATGTGTGTTGGATAAAGTAGCGTTTCTCTCCAATCCGGAATAACATGCCGCATGAAACAAAATCTCGAATATCGGCATAGTCAATCGCTCCGACACATGGCACATTTGTTAGATCAGGTATCTCTTGATCAGTTGCCATGATGTCTTCCCACTCAGCAACTGCAGCAAAGGCATCTTGTGTTGGAATATTCATACGCTTCGTTAAAAACTCAATCATTTTCGATGGCGATTCTAACGCTTTGTCATACTCTTTTTCAACTTGGTTGCGAAGTACCTTGTCATACAACAATCTTGGAATCGCTTTGACCCAATTCTTTTGATCATGGACTTCTTCTAAGCTGTCCAATTTAAAAATGAATGGTAGCAACTTCGATGATTTTACTTCACCAGAGAAAATACGTTTCACTAAATCTTTCATACTATCCAAAACACCACCGCGAACAAATCCGTCTGTTGTCAGATAGAACGTTCTAGCAAATCCGACTTTCCCGAGCGCTGAAGAAAAAACGTTAATTAAATCTTCTGTTTCATATTCGTGAATTTCATCGAAAACAACCGCTCCTGGTCGCAGACCATCTTTTGTTCGGGCGTTACTCGTATAGTATTTAATGCGTGATCTCGTTTTTTTATGAGTGATCACTGATTTCGTATGCTTGAAATGTTTTTGCAAAACTTTTGATTCATCTATAACGTCATAAACATCCTCAAAACTTGTTAATGCTTGATCTTTGGTGTTGGCCACAATGTCAACGTTGTATTTTTTTACGTCATTGATATCAACTAAGTTAAATGCTAAAGCACTTAACAAACCATTCTTTCCTGTACCACGTCCAGACAAAAATAAATACTCATCGAACACAAGAGTATTATCTTTATAATAGACGCCAACAACAAAAGATAAAAAGAACGTCTGAAATGGATGCAACGGGAAAAAGTATTTTTCTGATCGTTCGATTACCTTCTCGATTTTTTCAACATCGATAATGACGTCTTCTTGATCTAATTTCTTTCGAACATATTGCATTAGATCTTTTTGTTCTTTACAAGTAACGACTTCTCCAGATTCAACAAGATACATCCACTCTGATATTGCGTGATGGATTTTTTGTGGATGCTTCGGGAAATTTTTATTAGTAGCCATCGTCATCTTCTTCGGATTCAATCGGCTTGATGTCCAGTACATCCAAAATTTCAGTCATCCGTTTATGAATTCTCGGAAGTTCTGTCACTGCATCATTTTTCTTTCGGAATTTTTGTTTTCCGTTATGGACCGTAATCATCGCGCCATTTCGTTCGATCTCCGTTTTTAACTTTTCTTTGATTTCCCAAAAGGTTAAATAGTCTAAAACTAAGTCGTACCAATGCTCTTCCGTCTTTCCATCACGTTCCAACTGTTTTAACAAACCAACTTTAAGCTTGATTTTACGCGTACTTCTTGATATTTTAGGCATTTAACCCCCCCTATCATGCGCGCGCTAGGTTTGTTCTTCCGGCATCAACCTTTCCCGTTTCGTGTTTTCCTCAAAAGAATTGCCATTTGGTTTCGACCGGGGGACTACCAGCGCTCTTCATTTGTAAATTTTCTTTTTCTTGTTGCTGCTAACTTCTCTGGATGTTCTTCGTTATGACAACTGTTGCAAAGTGGTTCAAGGTTTGTTATTAGTAACGCAAGTAATGGAAACTCTTTGACTTTCTTTAGATGATGGACCATGTGTGCTTTCTTATGGCACTTGGCACACTTACCACCATTCAGATTTAAAATAATCTGTCTAACTTTTCGCCATTCTTTTGTCTGATAGAAACGAACGAGCTTATCATCTTCAATCCATTTGATTAATCTCTTGAGGATTGATGGTGTCATGTAATCGATGTAATCACTCCCATTCAATAAAACAAAAAGACAGAACCTAAGTCCTGTCTAAACGATGAGAGGATGCACTCCTCTCTTTATACATAGATTTTTATGTGAGCAGTCCTCTATGTACTACTTCCCAATCAGATAAACTATTACGCTATAACTATAATACGGATACATCAATATCTCCATACACTAAACGTTCACACATTTACTGAACATTGGTTTTTTTAGAATAATGATATTTGTTTTTCTCTTGATCTGTGTTCGTTGTAGTATTCAATTTCATTTCTCTTTCTATTATTCGCTGGTTGATTGGCTTCATACTGATCGAGGAATGATAATGTATTACGAATATCAGCATGTTTCTTTCTTATATATGATTCACTGTATCCTGTTTTTTCTGCGATACATTCTAAGCTGTAGCCATCGATATACTTTAATCGGATAATCTCTTGATCAATGCCTTTAAATGATTTAACAAGTGCCTTCATTTCTTCTCTTTGCTTTTCAAGGATTGTTATCTCTTGTTTCATCGCTTCAATATTTTCTTCAAGGGATGACGCACGAGAACTCTTTTCTAATCGGACTTTGACTAAATCTCCTGATACCCATCGGCTCAACTCTAACTTGCTTTTGTTTAGATTCCACTTTAGGTAAAGGATCTGTTCGTCCAGTGCTTGATAATCTTTTAACCATCTAAATCTCACAAACGCCACCCCTTATGATATAATTAATTTTGTAGTTGTCATCTCGTTAGTATAAGAGGTGGCATTTTTTATTTGCAGTCATCTTTTTCTGCCAATAAATTCCCTTCTTTATCCCAGTACTGGTGAACAACTCGTACTGGGTTTTCGTTGGTTCCTTTGCCACGAACTGCTTCTGTATGAATAACTTCTAGTAACTCTACTTTCCGAGGTGTTTCCAATTCTAATTCTGATTTCATTTTGATTCCTCCTAAATAAATTGAATCACAATCCAACCTACCAGTAACGCGTTTAAACATGTCGACAATACTTTAACAAACACATCTTTTAAATTAAGATTCCTATCCTTGGTCTGCGTCGTAACAATAAAGCTGATTAACAAATCAATCGCTATCGCTTGTGCTAATGTAATTGTTCGAACGCCAAAGATTACCGGCAATATATTATTCCACAGATACATTACTGTGAAGCCGCACATTAAAATGGATAATACGTAAATAACCATTGCCATCACTATTGTTTCAATCGCTTCTTGTACTTCATTGTTTTCTTTCATCCTTCTTCCTCCTCGATGTGAAAATACTCTTCTAGGGAACGAATCAATTCCCTCATATCATCTGATCCTTCAATAAGCATCTTTACATCATCTTGAGTAATCCCTTTAATCAAGATATTGTGTTCAACAGCATCTGCTACCCATTCGGGATGAGTCCCTGCTTTACTGTAAGCCGATTGAGGCAACAGTTCTAAAAGCGCTTCGTAACGCTCCGCTAAGTCAGTTCTGTCTGCCATCAACCCAATAACAAATTCATCTTTTTTATACTTCTCATATTCTGATGCACTAAAGTTTCTCTTAGCCATTGCATGATTGATTGCGCTCCATTGCTCATCGGAAAAACGACTTCTTTTAATTAACGGTCCGTAGACAATCGTTTCTCCGTCTATCTGTACTTCGTAATTCATTATGATTCCTCCACCTTTATAATTTTAAACATTCCCTGCATAACGCTCGCTGTTTCGCGTGCTTCTTTTTCAGACTTCGCATGTATGTAACAAGTCAAATCTTTGCCTTTATAATTTACGTAGTACACTTTATAACTTTTCACGCTGATCCCTCCAATTCCTTAGACCAATGAACCATCAATGCCTAGCAAAAATATACTATTATCGGAAATCCAATCTAATACTGTTGAATCTGATAATGGCGTATCACCGCTATCTCTATAACTTTTCATTTCTTTCAATACTTCCGATAACTTTAATTCAGCCATTTCGCTTATTAAGTTATCCTCATCTTCTTTTGTATCTATCTTTGATACCAACTGATCATACAATTCTAAAGCGTGAGTGCTATCAACCGCTTTAATCAATGCATAGTAACACGTCCCTTGGAACTTAAAAAATTTTAGTTTTTCCATTTATTCAGCCCTCCACATTCTTACATCTTCCCATTCCTCATCCGTCCATATTTCAAATAAATCAATCGGTTGAACCTCCAATGCCCTTGCATATTTCGCGATACTTTCAATCGGTATATTGGATTCCTTCTCCATCAATTTCACAACGACTGATTCGTTGCTATCGATTCGCTTTGCTAACGTACGATTGCTCATGTCTTTTAACGCTAGGTATCTTTTTACGTTTAACCAAAATATTTCTCTGGTGTTTAAATTAATTGCTGATCCGTTATCGCTCATCGCTCACACCCTCTAACTTAATCTTTCAAATTTATAACCTTTCAAGCGACCTCTCACCATCATCTTCTCGCTATCGCAATTCCTGGAGACTGTACTTCTGTCTGTACGATAATGATTCGCGGCCGCACCTATGGAATCAAAAGTACGGCACTCACCATTCGGTTTAATAACCCTACATTTTATTTGCTCAATGCCCTTAAACGTATCCGGTCTTGTCGGCATAATTGAATGCGTCTTTAATGGAGCAGGATCGCCGACTAACCAGCAAACATAATTACGACCATCATCGCCTGCAACAGACATGATTTTTGTATAGCGATTAATTACATCTCCGGTGATTTCACGCCCTTGAATCGTTTTATATTTCACAGGATCACTTCCTCATCCATCGCTGATTCTCTTTTATCGGATTACCTGGTGGTCTTTTGCCTTTAATTACTCGTACAACACGTCCATTACAATTTTCAGCAACTCTCTCAGCTTCTTTAAGTTCTGTAAATCCTTTGACTTCAGACAAGCAATCCACTTGCACACCGTCACTACCTTGATAAATATTCCGTCTCACCGCATACATCGCTCATTTCCTCCTTTTTCATCGCATACTCGTAAGGTTCCCACTTCTTCACATCTACAAACTTGTAATAATTGCCGTTCTCGCTGATCAAAAATATCAATTCATTTCCTTCTTCGTCAAAGGCGTAGCCAATATATTGTTTTGGATTTTTCCTATTGGGTGCAAACCGCCACACATTCCACTTGCGGACCTGGCAAAACAATTCAAAAGTCTTGTATTGTAAATCAAATTCGCTTGGACCTCTCTTCTTCATCGCTAACACACTCCTAATTCATGCATGTAAAGAAAATCGATGTACATCGGTGACGGTATTTGATAAACTTTCACTTCTTCTTCGGTGATGTACATCCTCCCGTATATTCCCTTCATGTTTTTCCACACATCCCAAGGAATGAATGCGACGGTCTTGTTGATCTGGCAACAAACACCCACGTAAGCCCCTAATCTAGCATGCATCGTTAGGCATTCCGCTTGATTTTCCGTGATGACCGAACTTTTTATGCGATCAGCACTAGTGTATTTTGCTTCAAAACAAATACTCCTCCCACCGTGTAACGTCCCTTGGAAATCTGGTTGCGCTTTTGCTTTGTAATAGCCTGTTGCTTTACCGTTTGTTTTATCGATTTTTTGAGGATGAAAATCTTCCGGTATTTTTTCGATGAATGCTTTATTCGCTCGAGCGTATTTTTGACACCCCAGTTCAATCAGCTTTTCAAAAATCTTTCCTTGATTATTGTTTGCTTTATTTTGCATATTCGATGGATACTTCAATTACCTTCCTCCTTCCACATACATTCTCAAAATGCCATCTCTATTATTGACGCCGTTTATCGCTTTTGTTGTTTCCAGATGTATCGCGTAGTTTTTTCTTGCTGTATTATTGGCTTTTCGGATGAATTGCCGATTTCTTATTACCCCGTCAAATTGATAACCATCTACTTCGATTTGTTGCGTCGTTAAAAAGAATATTTTGAATCTCTCTCCAATAATGCTTTTTTGTTTCTTGTTGAATGACAATGGCTTTTCTCCAAAATCAATTTTCATTTTGAGATATGTTTGTTGCATCGTGTTGATTGCATCGCTTGAATCAAAACACGCGACTAAATAATATTTCATCCTGCTCGCTCCTTCTTCCACATCTTGAGATACAAGTGCCACCCTTTATACTCATTGTGCTTAAATTCTATTTCGACAATGTCATAGTTCGGATATTTCTTAGCAATGATTTCTGCGCCCTGATCGTTAGACAAGGCCATCTTTTCCATTTGTTTGTTACTAAAGATTCGATCACGCTTTTTCTTTTTAATTTTCACGAGGTTCCTACTGCTGTTCCAAACTTTCTTCCCTTTTACCCATCGCATGCCTTTTGACAAATACTTTGCTAACGCCTCAAGCCCTGCTCCGTTAAAAGAGATTAGCCTTTTCGTATGGACCGCTCCGAGTATCTTTTTACTTTTTCCTTTGCCTTTTGCCCAGCAATCCTCAATGTCATCCCTCGAAATGCCAGGAACGCTATTGATGATGATGTGGAAATGGACTCTCTTGAGATAATCATCCTCTTCGGTTAGTTCGTATTCCATCACCCAGATATATTTAAACGGTTGATTGATTGCTTTGTACTTCTCTCTGCATTTTCTTAAAAAAACACTCGATAGGACTTTCTTCGCTTCTTCTGCTTTTTCTGGAGGTGGAAGTTCCCCTGATTTAAATGTGAGTACAAAATGGTAGTCTCCTTTGCCAAAATTCCCCTGTAATGCGATCCTCATCCATCGATAGGTATTTCTGTCGTTTACAAGTCGTTGTTCTGGTCTAGTTAGATACTCATCTTTATTGGCTACTCCCTTTTTCCCTCTCTTCGCTTCTTCAGCGATAATTGGTACTATGGCCACTTCTTGATAATCATTGCAGTAATATCTATTTGCTCTATTAATCATCGTCATGTTCTTCCACCATCCACATTCTTCACATTACGTCCTTAAGTTAATACTGATTACAAGTCCGATAAACGTTGCTAAATCAACGTTAAACTACTAAAATGTGTTGGAGTATGATATAATTAATTTATAAATGTATTGCTCCAACCACTTAGCGCATCCTGGCAGATGTGCTTTTTTTTATTGTTCTTTTCTACCTAAAAATTTCAAAAAAATTAAAGGCGCATGAGCAACACACACCTCTAATCTATTCAATTAATTAATTAAGCAATCACTGTCACATAGCCTGTCGTGATTTCTTCTGATAACTTTTCTTCTAAATATTCTTTGATGTTTTCCATCGCTTCGTTCTTCCAAATTCCGCCATCCGCTTCGAATAATGCACAACGCCCAGCTTTATCTATTCTAAAAACAAAAGCGCTAGTAGGTTGATCCACTTCTAAAAATGTCCGGAAAGGTTGTAGATCAATTGGATTCGGCACTTCGACACTTTCAACGTTAGCGCCTTCTCGCACAGTCACTGTTTGAGAGATTCCGTTATCTCGTAGATCAGCGCCACCTTCGATTTTGATGCCACTTGCTAGTCTAATGATGTTTTCCGCTTCACGAGTCCGTTGGAAAAATGACTGAATTTGAATGATGAAATTCTCTGAGTCTACGAACTGGCCAAACGGAAACTTATCTAACACCGCAGATGATTCGATTAATGATTCTCTTTTTTTATCTTGATTTAAAGGAGAGTATACTTTCACATGCGTTGCTGATTCGACATTAATTAATACTTGATAATTCACTTGCGGATTGTTGGTATCAAAACGACTCTCTAAATATCCAACAAGACCACTTAACGTACTGACTCTCAGCGCACTCGCTAATTTCGTTGGTTCTAACTCACGTAAATCCGCTCGACGTTCGTCGTAGTAAGTCTTGCCATCAATTACGTGGATGACTTCTTGTTTTTTTGATAACTCAACACCGTACTCAATTGCTGCTTTAATATTTTCTGACATTATTTATTCCTCCATTACGCTTTTTGCCTAAAACTATGAATTTTATTTTTAACCGTTGATTCTTTTTCGCTTGGTTCGCTTTTCTCTAATTCTTTTTCTTCGATTTTCTCTATTGGTTCGCCCTCATCCGTTTTTAAGGTGGAATCAGTCGGATCAAAGTATGTTTGACCTCGCACACCGCTTCGTAATTCATTCGCATATACACCCTCTCCATCTGTATCGATTAATACATCTGCATAAACTTTTCTACGTGGTAATAGCGTTGATTTTACTTCCATCGCAAGTGCGACATCATCGCGATTTCCTTTTGGTACAACCTCGATGTTGATTTGAATCTTGCGTTTTTTGTCTGGATCAGTGTTAGGATCAATGATATTTTCGATCACTCTTGCTAGTTCGTTTTCAAAGCGTTGTTGTAGTCCGCCGTTATCAATTTCGGATAATTGGACGTTGATTTTATTTTTCATGTTTCTCCTCCTTAAAAATATGTTATAATTAACTTACATTTACTTCTCGATGGACTGATTGCTTGCCGGCTGATCAGTCTTTTTTGTTTTTTATACGAACATCGTCTAGCCATACTTCGCCTTTAAAATCTTTCGTAAGTTTTAGAGCGATATTAATTACTTTTTTCTTCCATTTTGTTTCTGGCCAAGTCGACATAGCTGACATCGGACAAAGATTGGCATCGTATCCATAAAAGACAATTTTTTTATTGTTACTTTGATTTTTTTGAAATCGCCATTCTTCGGTCATATACGGTTTGTCACCAGTTACAATAAATCCTCTTTGATATTCCTTATCCATTCCTTCACTGCCTTTCATCCTAAAAACTTATTAATAAAATATTGCTGCCCTTTTCCAGTGACTTTAGCCGTCTTTGAGATACTGATACCTCCATCGCTTCTCGCTATTGTTGTTTCTTTAATTTCAAACAATCCCAAGTCCATCGAATATTGAGTGGGCATATTCCAGTCAGTTCCTTTTCTTCGAATTAGGAATCCGTTGTCTCGTAGCCAATCGAAAAGTCTATTCGCGCCCATATTGACACCGTTTTGTTTGAGTAACTTCGCTAATTCTCCTACTAAAATTGAGGTATGACTTGCTGAAACGGCATCAGCGAAAATCGCTTTGGGCTTCATCGCTTCGTTTTCAATTTTTAACTGCTCTACTTTCCGAGTTTGAATTTGTAACGCTCGTTGGACAACCATTTCTGGATTGTTCCACGCTTTCTCGACTTGCAGAAAATATTGACGCGCTTGTTTCCCTTTTTCGGTACGTTGGATCATCGAGATTTCTTTGGCCATGTCTAGTTTTAATGCGTGATCTGTTTTGAAGTAAATTCGCCCTCTTGCCATGTTCTCAATTTTGAGAGCATGAAAATCATTGTTTTCTTCAAATCCGTATTCAGTCATTCTTGGAAACCAATCTTCATATTTCGTTCCCACCTCTAAAAACTCATGCAACTCACGTCCGCTCACTAACTGTTCATCGTTATCATTTGTTGTGATTTTTATTAAGTTATTCATCGAATCCCTCCTCACTTGTATTGGATGTTTGCGAATTCTCCTGGCAACCTTTGATAGCCCATGTCATTTTCTTTTTGCCATCGAACGCTGATTACCGGCTTTTTTACTTTTCCGTTGCAGACATCCATGACCGTTTGATAACTAACAAATAAATCTTTGGCAGCCTTGCGAGCGCTTGGCCACGAATCAATAATTCCGCCATCATCATCCATTAAGACGACTGGCATACTTCTCGATTTCGGACCTGTGCGTTTTCCGCTTTGTTCTTTTGTTCTGAGTCTTAAATTGTGAAGATTATTCTTGTTTAAAAGAGGCGTCTTACGCGTTACTAGATAACCTGGTGGGATTGGACCTTTGAAAGTCTCCCAGATCACTCGCTGAAACATCAATTCTTTCGTATTGGACTGTTCATCCGTTAATTTCACGCACCAGACGTTTCTTTTTTTATATCCTTTTAATTCTCTTGTTCTTCCATTCTTGTAAACTCTAAAAATTTGACCTTCAATAGTAGCAAAGTATTTCCCTTTGTATCCTGGTATCCAATTTTTTGGCATCATATAATCACCGCCTTTCAGACAACTACTTGCTACCTCGCTTCACGATTTCGTCAAACGGAATATAACCAAGAATGCCATCGCACTCAACTTTTTGCTTACCGCACACTTTGCACTTTAGCGCATTAGCTTGGGCGTCTCCGCCGATGTGGGCAATGATTTCGTATTCATGTTGACACGCATTCAATTTTTGGGACATGTCACGAAACAGAAGTAGAACTTTGTTAAGTAGGACTTTTTTCATTTGATTCCCCCTCCTGTGCTTCTTTTCGATTGCAATCGTGCGGTTTATTAATTACTTTCTGAAGGTAAATAATCGCTTGTTTTTGCTCTTCAACCGTCATGCTTTCGAAAAATTTTAGTGCATCATTTCGGTTACTGTTTTCCATGATGTTCACTCCTTATTTTTTACTCGATAAAAAATTAACTAACGCCTTTTTTTGTTTTTTCTTCCAATTATTTCGAGATTCTATAGGGTTATGATTACCGCTTGATTTAGGAAGTGGATAAGGAAGGTTAAATAAAACATCATCGGCCATTTGTATTTCGTGGCTCATTTTTGAAACAATAGGGATAACGCTCATGAAATCACTCCTTTAATTTATATCTGATCGGGCACCAATTCATAAGTCGCTTCAAAAAATATTGGTTTGCATGGATAAAATTCACCTTGTACACCTTTGATAATATAATCACCATGCGATACAGTCATATCACCTTCTAATGTACGGATGACCGGTTGATAGCTGAAATATGCTCCAAGGGTACTCCCTGATATAGCTGGTACCGATTCAACCATGGGGTAAGCTTCTTTTCTTTTGTAAATCCATTCTTCTGCATCAAACTGCATCGCCTCAATGACTACTGATTTCTTTCTATATTTCATCATCGTCAACCTCCTTTCATCTAGCTTCCCTATCTGCCAAATTATCAAAATGTTTTTCGATAAATTCCGAAACCGATTCTTTTGCTTTTGTTTTCTTGTTTATGAATCTGATAAATAAATCTTTGTTAACGCCATCTGAATCTGTGTAGTAAATGTTATATCCGTAAACTGCTCTTCTTGATTTAATCGACTTGCTAACGAGTAGCAACAACTCTTCTTTCGTTAGCAACTGATGGTTATTAATAACGATATCTTTGGTACCTGGTTTAAATTCATAGGACCAATCCTTTTTTAGTATGGTGCCGTTAAATTCTAAAGCACCATAAGATTCAAAAAGTGATAGTTGCACGGAATCAATCCTTTGTTTGTTCTAACTGGGCATCGTATTCTTTTAATCCTTCTTTCGTGAAGATGTACAACTCCCCTTCATAAACCGCATCAGATGCGTGAACAGGATTTTTATAAAGTATCCATTCACCTTCATCCCGAGAAACATGAAGGCTAACTGAGAGCGATTCAATATCGTTTGATTCTGGTGTGTATTTACGAATATAAGCATGTATAAAATCTTCGCCTCTACTCATAATTTCAAAAGCAGTAATACTGGTTGCTGTACGCTCTACTACGTATGTTCTTCCATATAAAAATGTACTCATTTCTCATCACTCCTCTTCCATGAATTGTTTAAATTTTTCATCCCGTCTTTTTTCGGCTTCCCACTCTTGTAAATAATGATAGTACCGCTGATTCTCTTCTTGCTCCTGATCATCCTCAAGCTCAAATAACCAATCGTACAGCAATATCAGAACTACAATCCCAATGGCACCACGCCAGTTAATTGTGGATAAGCCTATTAGCAAGACTAAGTACAATCCTATCGTTTTACGCTTCATGCCTTCTCTCCTATAAATTTGTTATCATTCTTCCAACGCAAGAACTCTTCAAATTTATTAATTTGAACAATTGGCACACCGTAGGTTGGTGATATATAACCTTCTCTATAATCCTTGTGGTTCTTAAAAGTTGACCACAAACGATTGAATACTGCCTCGTGATTTTTGTAACCAAACATTACACGAGCTTCGGACTTACTCGCCCAAAGTTGTTCTACTGGCACTACTCGACCGACTTCGATAACATTGCTTTCAGGACGTCCCATTTAAATCACTCCTTTTCTTTTTCTTTGGTATCCTTTATCGCCTTTTTTGTTGCTTCAGAAATATTCACCTATCCCACCTCCTCTCCTTATTTCGGAATTTCCGAAACGTCAGACAAAAAAATTTGGTCTATACTAACACCTAAGATTTTCGCTATATTTTCAACCGTTTCATACTTTGCTTTTCTAAATTTTTTGATATCCATTTCATAAGTGATGATAGTCCGTTCCGTCAGTCCAGTCTGCTCAGCCAACTCTTTTTGAGTCATTCGTTTTGAACGTCTCAAATCATATAGTGTTGATTTATTACCACTCAATTTCATCCCTCCTATCTATTTCACCCTTAGTATACATTTCGGAATTTCCGAAGTCAAGTTTTAATTCAGTTTTTCCGAAATAACTTTCGTGAAATCTATTTCACTTTATCCGAAATGGTGGTATAATATTTTTAACAAATGTCGGAGGTGAAAACATGTTTGCACAAAATTTAAGATATTTAAGAGAATCACACAATATGGAACAAATTGAACTAGCTGAAAGACTTGGTAAAAAAAGTTCTTCGACTATTAGCGAGTGGGAAAAAGGTAAATATACTCCTCGAATTGGTGTTCTTAATGATATTTCAGAAATTTTTAAAGTTTCCATCTCTGATTTAATGAATACCGACTTATCTAACCAGAATAGTTCAATTGACAACGATCATATGAACTTATTCGCTCAACTGGATAATTCTAGAAAAATAAAGGTAAATTCTTTTGCACAAAAACAACTTGAAGAACAATTAAAAAATAAAATTGTTGAATTGCCTAAACGAGATGATTATGTTGAAGATGATCTAGCTGCACATTTAGTTGATCCCACACGAAAATTTACCGAAGAAGAAATCGATGGTTTAAAAGCATATTTAAGCAAAGCCAAAGAAGATTACTTAAATAAAAATAAGTAGGTGTTTTTTTGAATAAATACGAACTACTATTAGATAAAAT
This sequence comes from Enterococcus sp. DIV1314a, assembly GCF_051713805.1. Classification (NCBI taxonomy): domain Bacteria; kingdom Bacillati; phylum Bacillota; class Bacilli; order Lactobacillales; family Enterococcaceae; genus Enterococcus; species Enterococcus sp. DIV1314a. The sequence goes on from NZ_JBIOQP010000001.1 coordinate 2,496,261, forward strand.
ATCACAGGAATTACCAGTGATAGAGTTACCTCTTAGTCCCTTAGGTTTTGAAGGTAACTACTTTGATGGAATGATTTTCATTGACTCTTCTCTCACTCAAAATAAAAAGCGAGAGATTTTGTCAGAAGAATATGCTCACTTTAAAACAAGCGTTGGTAATATTATTAACTACGAAGAAATTGATAATCGCAAACAAGAGTTAAAAGCACGTAGGTATTCAATCGAAATGATTATCACGTTAGACGATCTGATCGAGTGTCGCGATTATGGTTGTACCTCTATTTATGAATGCGCTGAATATTTAGCAGTAACGCATGACTTGCTGCGCGACACATTGAATCATTATCATGCGAAATACGGTATGAATCATCGATACAAAGATAAGTTGTTTATTTTTATGACGGATAACCTCTTAATTTTAGACAAAAAAATAAGCTAAGCAATGTTTGCGGCATCGCTTAGCTTAAAAGTATAGTTTCATTTCTGAAACCGATTAAATATATTATAACAAAGAAATGGGGCTAAAAAAATGGCTAACGAGATTATTATCAAAAGTCCAGGTCACACTGTTATTAGCGTGACACCTGAGACTATCACCATCACGCGTAAAGGTCTTTTAAATTATTTGAACCAAGGCATTAAAGGTGATAAGACTATTCCCATCCGTAACATCACAGCAGTTCAATTAAAAAAACCGGGAATGACAAATGGTTATATTCAGTTTTCTGTTCTTGGCGGTAATGAAAGTCGAGGTGGTTTAAGTGCTGCTACACAAGATGAGAATACAGTTATGTTCGCCAACAAGTACTGGGATCAAATACAATCGCTCAAAACATTCATCGAAAAAACCCAATTAAGAATGCATCAATCCCCAGCTACAACGCAAACTGCAGGTCCTACAGATGCTGAACAAATTTTAGCTTTTAAAAATCTATTAGATCAGGGAATTATTACTCAAGAAGAATTTAATGCCAAGAAAGCACAAATACTTGGTTTGTGATGCTTTCACTTAATTTACTAAAAAATAATGAAGGTGGGATTGTTAATGCCAAATACGGAATACGATGAGTTTCTTTCTGAAATATCTGGAGAATCAAACAATAACAGTAATACCAATAAATCTATTTATTATTCTAAAACAAAAGTAAATAAGTTTGTTTTTTCTTTTCTAGCAATTTTCTTCGGTGTTTTTGGAATCCACTGGTTTTATGCCAAACAGTATAGCAAAGGTTTATGGTATCTTCTTTTCTCCTGGACATCTGTCCCAATGTTTTTAGGTTGGTATCAAGGAATTAAAGCTCTACTGACCCAAACAGACTCCTCGTATTTAATTGAGGTTTAGAATAATGAAAAACACATCCCTCTCCCCGTCGAAAGTTTGAGTGATGCATTCAAACAAAAGCCTTTCTAGACTTATTATTATAACAGAAATGAGGGTTTTCTATGGGAATATTAAATTTTTTTCGAAGAAAAGCGCCCAATGAAACTAAAACCATTGATAAAGAATACAATGAAGTTTTTGGTACTTCGTTAGATGAATTTGCTAGCAAAGAATTCGGTGTTAATTTGAATCAAAATCCAAATATTGAATATGATGACATTTTAAAAATTTTACAAGAAGTCGATATTCCTGAAGCTTCTGAACACTCTTTGCATAAGTTTGATTATGCTATGAAAATGTACAAAGAAGGAAAAGTTGATAAAAGCATTCATCTTTTTAAACAATCAATAGAACTAGGAAATCAATACCCAGCTGTATATAAACGGTTGGCGATTGCGTATAGGAAGAAAAAGGATTATGAATCTGAGCTTGATATAATTAATCAAGGAATCGATTTTTTTACAGGTAAACCTTCAGTCGCTACTTCTTTAAGAGATTTAAAACTAAGAAAACAAAAAGTAATAGAATTATTAAATAAATAAAAAAACACGCTCCTCAATCTTGGCGGACAGAGAGCGTGTTAATACGAACTAAATAGGCATAGCCTTATTTAGCTATGTCCTATTATAACAAATAATAGGAGTGAAACAACATGTGGATGGAAAAATTACCAAATGGAAAATATAAATACAATGAACGATACATTGATCCGTTGACTGAGAAATACAAGTATGTATCGGTTACGCTCAATAGCAAGTCCAACCAGGCAAAGAAACAAGCACAATCGATGCTTGATAAAAAAGTTGACGAAAAAATAGTAAGAAGAATGCAAATCGATATGACGTTTGAAGAGCTCTACCAAAAATGGCTCCCTATATATAAAAATACTGTAAAAATACAAACATACTACGTTGCGGAAAGGACCTACCTTGTCGTGATCAAGTTAATCGACAAGAATGCGCTGGTACGTAATATGAGTGCCCAATATATCCAAAGCAAGCTTGATGACTTTTACTATGCTCAAGGGTACTCTCGAAACTATACCAATACTTTGAGGACGTTGTTAAGTAATATTTTTAAATACGGTGAACGGATTGGAGCTGTAGATAAAAATGTCATGAAAGAAGTCAGTCTTCCAAAGAAAAAAAGTCAGCAAAATGAGAGTAACACAGAAAAATATCTAGAACAAAATGAAATCGATTTGATATTAGAAGAGATAAGAACCATGAAAGGTATCCCTAAAAGGCGTTTTAGGTACGCTGAGGGCATGGAACTGATGACATTGACAGGTTTACGTTACGGTGAGTTAGCGGCGCTTAAAAACGATGATATCGATGGAAATCAACTACGCATTGATGAAACGATTTTGCATCGCGGCAATTCAAAAAATATTCAACTGAGTTCTCCTAAAAATGAAACCTCCAATCGAACCATTTCTTTGTCCAATCGGTCGATAGAAATTATTGATAAGTGGCAAAAGGAAAATGCTTATAATCAAGCACTCAGCGACAACTATGACGAACGAGGTTTTATCTATTGTGACATTTACGGTTTGCCATTATCTCTGACAACCGTTAACCATATGTTAGGTGTGGTATCGGAAAGTCTCAAAGCAAAAGGAAAACTGAACAAATCATTGTCGACTCATATTTTTCGCCACACTCATATTTCTAAGTTGTCAGAACTGGGCTTGCCAATCAAATCAATCATGACTCGTGTAGGACATGCGAACCCTAGCACCACTCTTAAAATCTATACTCACGTGACTCAGAAGATGGAAGAAAACTTATTGGAGAAACTGAACGAAAGCGAGAGAAATTAAAGCTATTCGTATTATGCTACTTTTATGCTACTTTTTGATTTTATAGTAAAAAAGAGACCTTCTAAACATTGATATATCAGTGCCTAGAAGGTTTATAGTATACATTGTCAGAATTGTACACAAAATTAACAATAGTGTGACAATCTGATTAACAGACCTACGATTTAGTGTCGAATTTCGATTTAAAATCACATAATTTTTTTAGATTAATTTTCTCGAAATTGCTTAGCCTAGCGTTTGAAAGCGGTTCGATTTTTATTAAATCAACTCTATCGTAAGGGATAATAAAGAAGATTTTTAGAATTTTTATTGAATAAAATCTTCAAAAATGACTTTTTTGGAAGAGAATGATTATGATGAACCTATTGCAACTTGACTAATAACCTTTACTGAATGATCTGCAGACGATCATGACAATAAACAGCTGAAATTTTTTTAGAACTTTCTTGCAGAATTTTTGATTACTAGAAGCCCACTAGTTAAAACGGCTTTTCATACTAAAATTTACCACAATATTTTCAAACAAAAGTCATCAATAGCGACATCAAAAAAAAGAAGAACAATTGTCCTTCTTTTTTAACTTTACTCTTATTTTAGTAAATCTTACGCTGTCTTATATTTCGTGAACACGTTCAATTGGTTCAATTGGTCGGGTCCCATCAATTGCGGCGACGACTTCTTTATTCCCTTGTCTAACAGCCATCGATTCATTAATCAAATTGACTAAATCTAAACCAGTCGTTTCTTTAATCGTATCAAAGGTTCGTGCTAGTCCTGCTTCACCCATTTGATGGATGTCACTTGCACCGCCAAAACTAACCATTTTCTCAATGTTACTAATCGGAGCATTGACTTCTTTCGCAATAGCAGGCAACACTTTAATGAATTCAATTAAAATACCAGCTTCATTTAGTTTTTGAAGTGCTAATGCCATTTTTTCTCGTGACTCGGCTTCCGCTTGTCCGATTTTAGTAATTTTTTCGGCTTCGGCTAACCCAATTTTTTCAATTCGTTCGGCTTCCGCTTGTGTTGCTAAGCGAACTTTTGCGGCATCGGCTTCGGCTTTGGCAATTTCACGTGCTTTATCCGCTAATGCTTGTTGTTCCACTACGTACTTATCTGCTTCTGCCCGTTTTCTTAGTGTTGCAGTCAATTCTTTCTCTGCTAATTCAGCTTGTTTCGCTTGAATTTCAATATTTTTTTCTTGTTCGATTAATTGGACCTTCATTTGTTCGCCCGTTGCGACTTGCTCTGCTTGCGCAACCGCTACTTCTTGTTCCTGTTTGTAGTGAGCTTGTTTTAACGCCATCTCTTTATTAGCTTCCGCGATTTCTGTTCTTCGTTGAATTTCTTCTTGTTGGGCTAACTGCTCATTAGCCGCTTGTTTAATTCGGGTTTCTCTTAAGGCGTTTGACTCAGCAATTTCTGCATTCTTTTTAACTTCCGCAATTTGCGGACGACCTAAGGCATCTAAGTAGCCATTTGGATCACTCACATCTTTAATCGTAAATGAAACAATTTCTAATCCCATTTTGCTTAAATCAGTCGATGCCACTTGTTGAACTTGTTCAGCAAAGTCATCACGATTTTTATAGATTGCTTCGACCGTCATCGTTCCTAAAATCGCACGTAAGTGTCCCTCTAGTACTTCTCTTGCTTCATCTTCAAGTTCAGAAGTCGATTTCCCTAAATATTGCTCCGCAGCTGTTTTAATCGACTCCACGCTATTGCCTACTTTGACTAAAACCGTTGCACTCGCTAGTATTGGAACACCTTGTTCGGTATAGACTTCTGGGGTCCCAATTTCTAATTTATGCGTCAATAAACTTAACTTATGCGCATTTTGGACAATGGGAATCACAAATGTCCCACTATTTTTTAAAATCTTGATTCCTTCTTTTCCTAAAAATGAACCGGTGACGATTAACGCTTCATCAGGCTTTCCAATACGATAACGCGCCATTAAAAAAATTAAAACGATTACGACTGCAAGCACTGCCCAAAAAATGATACTCTCGAATAAACCAAAAACAATTGACATACCCTTTTCTTCCTTTCTAAATGCTCTTCTTTTCAACCACTAAAGCAATCCCTTGATCATTAAAACCGACAATTAATACTTTTGTTCCTTTTGGTAATAACAAGCCACTTTCTTGTTCCGTTTCTCGATACAACTGAGCAGGATAAAGCGAACGAGCACTCATGCCATCAATGGCCATTACTTCCCCTGTCGAAAAGCCAGTAATTTTCTCTGTTAGTTCTCCTATTAATAACTCTTCTTTGGAAAGAGGATTGCTTTGATTTTTGTCTGTTAAGCGGTTAAACAGATACATCAAAGGAAAAAATAGCAAACTAAGCAACAAGTAGCCTACAATGAGTATACTAATGAGAATCAGTAACCAAATAATGACTTGAATCCATCCTGATTGGTTCATCAATTCTTGAAACAATGATTCAATTTCGGTTGTTACTTGACTTCCCATCACTTATTCATCCCTTTCAATTGTTCTAATCAAATCATAACGCAGGCTTGAAAAAGAAACAAGTATTAGCCGAATTCAAACACAAAGATACGTCCGAGGACCAAGAAGATTCTCAGACCCAGGACGTATCGTATTGGTTATTTTTATAATCCGTGTTCTATTTCTTTTTCTAATGCTTCAAGCGCTCGGTTCGCAATCGCTTCATAACGTGTTTTTTTATCTTTAATCCGTTCAGGCATTTCTGGGAATAAGCCGAAATTGACATTCATCGGTTGGAAATTTTTCCCAGACGCATGTGTAATATAATAGGCTAAACTTCCCATCGCCGTTTCACGTGGTAACGTAATTAATTCTTCCCCTTTGATTAAACGCACTGCATTGCGACCTGCTAATAGACCACTCGCTGCGCTTTCAACGTAGCCTTCGACGCCAGTCATTTGACCCGCAAAGAACAAATCAGAACGTTTTTTTGATTGATACGTTTGTTCTAATAATTCTGGTGAGTTCATAAAACTATTGCGATGCATGACCCCATAACGAACAATCTCCGCATTTTCTAAACCAGGAATCATTTGGAAAACACGTTTTTGCTCTCCCCATTTTAAATGTGTTTGAAATCCAACGATATTATACAAGCTTGCAACCGCGTTATCTTGACGTAACTGAATCACCGCATACGGACGTTTACCCGTTTTAGGATCTTCTAAGCCAACTGGTTTCATGGGTCCAAAGAGCATCGTTTTGGGTCCTCGAGCTGCCATCACTTCAATCGGCATACAACCTTCAAAGAATTTTTCTTGCTCGAATTCTTTTAATGGCGCAACCTCTGCTGCTAACAGCGCATCACGAAACGCTTCAAATTCTTCTTTATTCATCGGGCAGTTTAAATAAGCTGCTTCCCCTTTGTCATAGCGTGATTTCAGATACACCTTATCCATATCGATTGTTGATTTGTCGATAATTGGCGCTGCTGCATCATAAAAATAAAATCCATTGGAACCATTAAACTCTTTGATTGCTTCTGCTAAAGGTTCTGAAGTTAATGGGCCCGTTGCCACAATCGTTACGCCTTCAGGAATCGTTGTGACTTCTTCTGAAAAGACCGTCACTAATGGATGTTCCTTCACTTTTTTAGTGACCATTCCTGAAAAAGCATGACGATCCACAGCAAGCGCGCCGCCAGCAGGCACAGCCGTCTCATCGGCCGAAGTAATGACGACTGAATTTAATCGACGCATTTCTTCTTTTAATACTCCGACTGCATTGGCAAGACTATTGCCACGTAACGAGTTTGAACACACTAATTCCGCAAAATCTTCTGTATGATGCGCGTCTGTCATTTTTACTGGACGCATTTCATAAAGATGGACTTCAATCCCTGCTTGCGCAATTTGCCAAGCGGCTTCACTTCCGGCAAGACCTGCACCAATTACATTTACATGTTTCATAAATTTCTCCTTTATCGAAAAAGCCAGGCTGTCTTAAGAGAATCAACCGATATAACGTTCATTCCCAAAAAACAGGCATTGTCTCTTATTTTTTATTTTTGTACAGCTTCCTCATAATCCCCATTTGAACAGATGATTTGTTTCCCACCTTTGACCTTCTTCTCAACGAGGTAATGATCACATTTCGGACAATTTCGGCCGATTGGTTTATCCCACGAAACAAATTCACATTCTGGGTATCGATTACAACCGTAGAATAAACGATTTTTCTTTGATTTTCGCTCAATAATTTGGCCTTCATGGCATGCCGGACACGTAACACCAATTTCTTTTACAATCGCTTTGGTGTTGCGACACTCAGGGAAATTACTACACGCATAAAACTTCCCATAACGGCCTAATTTGATGACCATTGGTTGCCCACACAAATCACAGTCAAAACCAGCTGGCTCATCCTTAATTTGAATTTTTTCGATATTTTCTTCAGCTTTCGCCAATTCTTTTTCAAAAGGACGATAAAAATGATCGACGACCTTTTTCCACTCTTCTTGCCCTTCTGCGATTTTATCTAAATCACGTTCCATTTCAGCCGTAAAGTGAATATCAATAATTTGTGGAAAGAAATCAACAATAATGGCATTGACAATCTCTCCTAATTCTGTCGGTTCAAAACGTTTTTGCGCTAATTTTACATAGTAGCGTCTTTGAATCGTCTCAAGAGTTGGTGCATAAGTAGAGGGTCTTCCTACCCCGTTTTCTTCTAACGTTTTAATCAACGTCGCTTCACTAAATCGAGCAGGTGGTTGTGTAAAGTGTTGTTTTTGCTCAATATCAACGGACGTAACGGTTTCTCCAACAGCTAAATCCGGTAAAATATTATCTTTTTCTTCTTTACCATCATCGTTACTTTCAATATATACTTGCATGAATCCTTTAAACTTAATTTTAGATCCATTAGCGATGAAACGAACACCATTTTGTTCAAGCGTGACTTTCATCGTATCAAACACGGCCGGCGTCATTTGACTCGCTACGGTACGTGACCAAATTAAACGATATAGTTTTAATTGATCTTTGTCTAGGAATTTCTCCATTTCTTCTGGTGTTCGTAAAACACTTGTTGGACGAATCGCTTCATGGGCATCCTGAGAACCGGCTGCCTTCTTCTGCGCTTTAACTTTACGCGAAATGTATTCACTGCCATACGTCGTTTCCACTAGCTCTGCAATTTCGACTTTAGCCGTATCGGATAAACGTTTGGAATCGGTACGCATATAGGTAATCAGACCGACCGTCCCTTGTTTTCCTAACGCAATACCTTCGTACAATTGTTGCGCAACCATCATCGTTTTCCGTGTTCTAAAATTCAATTTACGCGCTGCTTCTTGTTGCAAACTACTTGTTGTAAAAGGTGCCGCTGCTTGCCGCATTCTTTCTTTCTTTTCAACTTTCGTAATCTCAAAGTCTTTACTTGAAATGCGATCTGTGACTTCTTTTACGCTAGCTGCATTCGGTAATTTCTTCTTCTTACCATCCACACCCCAGAAACTCGCTTTAAATTTTTTACGTTCTTTTTGGAAATTGCCATCTAAGCTCCAATATTCTTCTGGCTTAAAATCACGAATTTCTTGTTCGCGGTCCATAATCATTTTTAGCGCAATCGATTGAACCCGTCCGGCACTAAGACCTTTTTTGACTTTACGCCATAAGATTGGACTAATCGAATACCCTACTAAGCGGTCAAGGATTCGACGTGCTTGTTGCGCATCCACTAAATCGACATCAATTGAGCGTGGTTCTTTAAAGGCCGCTTTTACGGCGTCTTTTGTAATTTCATTAAAGACGACGCGGTTTTTATCTTCTAAGTTTAAACCGAGTAAAAATGACAGATGCCAAGCAATGGCTTCTCCTTCTCTATCCGGGTCACTTGCGAGGAAGACTTTTTCAGCTTTTTTAGCAGCTGAGCGCAGACTTTTAATCACATCGCCTTTTCCTCGGATCGAAATATAATGGGGCTCGTAATTATTTTCGACATCAATACCCATTTTACTTTTCGGAAGATCGCGAACATGCCCCACACTCGCCACCACTTTATAATTTTTTCCTAAGTACTTTTCAATCGTTTTGGCTTTTGCAGGTGATTCTACAATCACTAAATATTTATAGGCCATCGTTCATTTTGGCTCCTTTCAAAACAAATTCCTACTATATAATAGCTCATTCGTTCAATAACAACAAATCGTAGCTTATCATATCTGTAAGAGAATATTTTGTCAAGAAGCGAAATTTAAGGTTTTAAGAAATCCAAGCGATATTGAGGTAATTCTTCTAAAATATCTTCCATTCGATAGACACATTTTGCCCCATCTTGAATAAGTCGATGACAACCACTTGATTGACCGCTAAGGATTTCTCCCGGAATCGCAAAGACTTCTTTGCCGTTGTCTAAGGCAAGTTGTGCGGTAATTAACGAGCCGCTCCGCTCTTTGGCTTCAATCACACAGGTTCCTTGGGTTAACCCTGCAATAATACGATTGCGCATCGGAAAATGATGTTTTTTGATCGGTGTGCCTAAGGGATATTCGCTCAACACTAACTGTTTTTGTTTCATTTCTTGGAATAGGTCGCTGACTTCTTTTGGATAACAGCGATCGAGTCCACAACCAATGACTCCAATCGTTTTGCCGCCAGCTAAAATGGCGAGTTCATGACTTAAACGATCGACGCCTTTTGCTAAGCCACTGACAATGACAAGATTTTCTAAGACGAGTTTAGGAATTAATTGATAGAGTACCTGACTCGCATAAGGCGTCGCCAAGCGCGCACCGACCATCGCAATCGAAGGATATTCTAAAAAGTCAATATTCCCTTCATAAAAGAGCGCTAAAGGAGGCTGAGCAATATTTTTTAGACTTTCTGGATAGCGCTCTGAAAAAAATGAAACACTTTTTTGCCTATTGCGTTTTTCTTGTAACCATTCAGTCGTTAGCCTTTGCCAACTTTCCTTTAGTGCGCCTTTATTTCCTGACGTATTGGTAATTTTGATCACTTCATCGATGTTAAAATCGGTATATTCAAATTTCATCGCAAAATGGAGTAAACGCCACTTCCCAACAATCCCTAATCCTTCACAGTAAATTAACTTATATAATAATTCTTCCACTTCGTCCACAAAAAAACCTTCTTTCTGCTCTATTTTTAAAATAGATTCGCAAAAAGAAGGTACATTTTTTTAGAGCATCGCTGAAACAGGCGAAAAACTCAAGCGATGAATCGGAGTAATGCCATGTTTTTCAAGGCCTAGCAAATGTTCTTTCGTGCCATAACCTGCATTATTCGCAAAACCGTAGCCCGGATATAACTGATCATATGTTGCCATCAATTCGTCACGGTAGACTTTCGCAATAATACTCGCTGCCGCAATCGAGACTGAGCGCGCATCACCTTTAATAATCTTTTCCTGTGGAAGTGCGATTGGTAATTGCATCGCATCGATTAACAGAAAATCAGGTGCCATTTCTAACGCGTCAACTGCCTCAACCATTGCTTTTTTACTTGCTTGATAAATATTGATTTGATCAATTTCTGGCGCTTCTACCACTCCAATACCGATTGCCAGAGCTTTTTGTTTAATTTCAATCACTAATGCTTCGCGCTTTTGGGCGCTGAGTTGCTTTGAATCATTTAAACCTAAGATGATACAGTCTTTTGGTAAAATAACTGCCGCTGATACAACTGGACCAGCTAACGGGCCTCTTCCGACTTCATCAATCCCCGCAATCGCTTGGTAACCTTGAAGATACGCCGATTTTTCAAATGCCAACATTTCCTCATATTTTTCTTGAAGTTGTACGAATTTCTCCCATTTTTTATCAAATTGGACTACTAATTTTTGCACACCTTGACGAGTATCGGCTCGAAGACTTTGTATATACGGATCTTCTTTATTTGTGATCGCCTGCAATGTTTCTTTAATCCGTGCAATCGATTCAGGCTTCGTCATGGCCTTCACCACTTTCCTCTTCGTAACGATCGAGAGTGTAACTTCCTAATTTTCCTTGACGAATATCTAGAACGACACGCTCGCTCGCTCGGTCATATTGATCGTTTAATCCGAGATTTTTCGTGATTTTAATGAGTAAATCGGACCCTTTCAACGTTAAATCTTCATCCGTTAGATTGTAACGTTTCTTAATGACAGCTGGATAATAGCGCGTGAAAAACGATAAACCGTAAATCGCAATGTCATCTAAATGTAACAACTGATCTTTAATGGCACCTGTGAGAGCCAATTTTTTGCCGATTTCTTGATCTTCAAAACGTGGCCACAGCACACCTGGCGTATCAAGTAATTCTAATTCTTTTCCTGATTTCAGCCATTGTTGCCCCTTTGTTACTCCTGGTTTATTCCCTGTTTGGGCAATTTTTTTACCGACTAATCGATTCATTAACGTCGATTTCCCAACGTTTGGAATCCCAATCACCATCGCTCGAATCGCTCGAGGTTTGATGCCACGACGCTGATCACGCGCCATTTTCTCACTTAATGCTTCCTTAGATTTTGCAATAATTTCTTTGATACACTTATTTTCTTGCGCGTTAATTGCTAACGTATAGTATCCTTGATTGGTAAAATATTTTTCCCATAATTTTATTTGTTGGGGATCACCTAAATCTGCTTTGTTGATTAATACGAGTCTTGGTTTTTGTTGCAATACTTTATCGAGCATTGGATTTCGTGAAGAAATTGGTAATCGTGCATCTACCAATTCAAACACAATATCAACAAATTTTAATTTTTCACTTATTTCCCGACGAGCTTTCGCCATGTGTCCTGGGAACCATTGGATTGTCATTTATCTTTCCCTCTTTCTCCTAATCTCAACGACATCGGTCATTGATTTTCGCTTCATATTGTAACACACTTGAATGATAATCTGAGTCATTGAACCCTATTCTTTGATAAAAAGAACAAATAAAAGCCGCTACTACTCCTTAAAATGTCACATAAATCTCCTCAAAAAAGGAGCTGTGAGTGAATGCTCACAGCTCTTTTTTGAGGAGACAACTAGACAAAACGGATATGACTGAACGGATAGTAAACAAAGCGCGCTTTACCTAAAATATTATCACCCGAAATGGCTCCAAATGAGCGACTATCCTTAGACAAGCGTCGATTATCGCCTAACACAAAATAGCTATCTTTTCCTAGTTTTTTAACACCCATTAATTCTTGGAATTCAAAATCATTGGTAAAAGGCAAACGCTCCTCATCTTGTGCTAAGTTTTCTTTTAAAAAATCTTCGCTGACTTTTTCATCATTAATATAGAGTTGCCCCTCTCGGTAACTCACCGTTTCACCAGGTAACCCAATCACTCGCTTAATATACGTCGTGCCATCTGGCCGTTGAAAAACAATCACATCAAAGCGTTCCACTGAAGAAAATTTTTCCATTAAAATGAAATCACCTTGATTCAACGTACTTTGCATGGATGTTCCTTCCACCGGTACTGGAATCAGAAAAAAGCCTCTAATAATCAAAGCCAAACTGCCCGCTAGAAAGATATATTTGACTGTTAACCAAAAGCCATCTCTTAATCGTTCCCCTGTCATGAAAGTCATCCTTTTCAATTTATTCTTTCTAATAATACTTCGATCGCTTTTAGATACATCGGATCGTTTTCTCTTAATTTCGCTCTCAATTGTTCTTCTAACTTGACAGCCGTTGCTAAATCTAAGGCTCCTGTGACCGTCAACTCATTTTCTTCTTGAAATAACGAGAGTGCTGCTTGCGTGTTTTCGTTAAACGTGTCTTCAACGTCATCCATGTATCCTAATACTTCTAAAAACTGATTCAACTCTTGCGCTTTTTCACTCGTATCACCCAACACAACAAATTCATCTTGTAATAAAGACGAATAATAGGCATATTCTGGAAAATCAACCACATTATCTGGTGTTACGCCCACTTCATTTAACCAATTTCCTTTAGGTGTCAGCCACTTTTGAATCGTCAATTTTATTTCACTTTGGTCATCTAAAGATTGAACCCCTTGGACGGTCCCTTTACCAAACGTTTGCATACCAACAACGGGTACACCCGCTGACTCTTGTAAAGCAGCCGCTAAAATTTCAGAAGCAGAGGCACTCCCTCCATCGACTAACACCACAACGGGTTCCGTCACTTTGAATCCTTGATCGAGCTCACTCGATGCTCTCACTTCACCGACAATCTCTTCTTTTAGGCCGAATTGTACAATCACGTCACCATCTGCTAAAAACATGCTCGCCATACGTTCCACTTGATCGAGGTAGCCTCCTGGATTGCCCCGTAAATCAAGGACAAAAGACGTCGCACCCGCTTTTCTTAATTTTTCAATCATTGCTTGTAGTTCAGCAGCGGTATTCTCACTGAAAGTGGCAATTTCGATCTTTCCGACTGCAGAATGTTGCGCATCGATTGAACCGTAAACCGATTCAATTGCAATCACGTTACGGGTCACTTCAACATCCAAAACTGCGGCTTCTCGCTGAATCGTCAGCGTAACGGTCGTACCTTGCTCTCCCCGAATCCACGAAACGATCTCAGTAAGAGACTCACCTTTTGTTTCTTTCCCGTCTACTCTTAAAATTTGATCATCCATTTGCAATCCACTCTGGGCAGCAGGACTTTCTGGGGCAGGTTGTTCAGCGATTACTGGCAAGTCATTTTGAAGCATTAATGTCGCCCCTATCCCTTCAAATTGACCAGATAATGTTTCAGAAAAAGCTTCCGAGTCTTCTTGATTGAAGTATGACGTATAAGGATCATCTAACGCTTCCGTCATGCCTTGTAATGCCCCTTCAATTAGCACATCTGGATCCACACTTTCGTAGTAATCCTCTTGAATATTTTGAAATAACGTGTGTACTTTTGCTAGTTCGTCATTCTCTGTCTGGTCGATTAATTTCGGCTTATTCAACATTTGAACAACGCCACCACTAATGATTGCCACACAGATCAATGAAATGATATGACGATGAAATGGCACCGTATTTTCCTTCACAATGTGACTCCTTTATCTACATATTTTCTTCTACATAAATCTCCCACAAACGATCAAACAAAGACAAATCAGGCAAGTAATTGGTATTCATTTCTAAATACTCAGAAATTTCATGATACTCTTCGCTATATCGAGGAAATTGGTTATCTAAACTTACGGCAGTTGCCAACTGACTCGTATCTGTCGGAATTTTGGCATCTTTTAACGTCATTAAATATTGATAGAACGTTTTTCTCATTCGCCCCACTTTTCCTTCATAAAGGCGGCACGTTTAGCATGATTGCGCGAAAAATTGGCAGGATTTTTTTTATAATAATCTTGGTGGTACATCTCTGCTGGATAAAATGGTACAGCAGGTTCAATCGTTGTAACAATTGGTCGATCAAAACGCCCACTTTGCGCTAACGCCGCTTTACTGGCTTCTGCTTGTTGTTTTTGCTCTTCATTCATATAAAAAATAACTGGACGATAACTATCTCCTCGATCTTGGAATTGGCCAAAAGCATCCGTTGGATCTGTTTGTTGCCAATAAATCGTTAGTAGTTCGTCATATGAAATTTTTTCTGGATCAAAAATAATTTCAACCGCCTCTGTGTGGCCAGTTGTCCCACTACATACTTGCTCGTACGTCGGATTCGCCACATGTCCTCCTGTATAACCAGAAGTCACACTATGAATTCCTGGGGCCTCATCAAAAGGTTGTACCATACACCAAAAGCAGCCTCCTGCAAAAATTGCTTGTTCCATTTTCATCTTCTCCTTTTTTATTATTCAGGTAAATACACATTTAACTGAATTTCATTATCGACTAAATTAATTTTATCTGCTCTAAAAAACATCCCATTTTTTAATTCAAATTGATCCAACCTTAAAATAATCATTTCTTCTTTCGGTTGAATGTCAATCCACTCTGGAATTTCACTATTGTTTTGAATCATTTTTAATACTTGATTAATTGGCAAGCCGAGTGCCCCAATCGAGAGGCTTTTGGCTTTCAACTGAATGTTCCCATTTGCCATTACAAACGGATCAAAGTATAAATAAAAACTTACCGGAAAACCTAACAAGTCGAATTCTCCTGTTAACAAAGCTTCATTTTTTAAGACAAACTGGTATTGTTGCTCGGCATCTTTTTGAAGATCCGCTAAGTAGAAATCAACAAAACGATTGACTTGTTCTTTATTGCTATTGATTGTAATCACGGGATCTCCTTCGCGCACCACATTTTCAGCAATAATTTGTGAAACATTTTCTCTTTCTTGTGTGAGACGAGTGAAAAGTAGTAAAAATCCACCAATTAAAACGGCAACTAAGAAAAGAAAGGCCGCTTTCCATGGATTGAGTTTCGTTAACGTAACATTCTTTTTTTCCATGACTTACTCCTCTATTAACCAATCATCCTTGGTTTCCTTCATTTTATTCGTAAAGGCTTTCGCTATCAGTTGATACCCGTTATAATTCGGATGAAAATTATCTCCTTCATAAATTGCGTTATTTCGCAATTCATTTAACGTGTCCGCGTCAGGGACTTCACTTGCTTCTTCATCGCTAATAATCCCTTGATAAATCAAATCATTAATGGGCACGAAATACATTCTTTCTTCTTGCTCCACGACCGCTTGCGTCCGTGTATTCCACTGATCAATAATGGTCTGCATTTCCGTGATTTCTGGGAAATAAATATAATAAGGGTTATAAATCCCTAAAACATAAATCGGAGCAGTCGAATTGAGTTGACGGATAGTAGTCAGTAAATTCGTTAAATTCGCTTGATATTTCTCACCAGGTTTTTCAAACTTTTCCACTGATAAGCCTAAGATATTATTTTGAATGACTTTCATTAAGTCATTACCACCAACCGTTACGCTGATTATTTCTGCCGAGGCAATGTCGTCTTGAATCTCTTGTTGTTCATTGATCCGCTTTAAAATTTGCGTACTACGATCACCCGCTACACCGTAATTTTCAATTTCAATACTATTGATTGAAAAGGCTTCTTCCAAATTAGAGGCAACTAGTGGGACATACCCCCCACTCGCTGTTTCATCACCCACGCCTTCCGTCAGCGAATCGCCAATCGCCACAAAACGAATATTGTTTTTAACAGCAACTGCTTGGGTGGCTGTTTCATCTGTCCGTAAACGAGCCGGTGCTTTGGGAATCATTTGCGAGAAAACAAAAAAGCTAGCCAAGGTAACCACCAAAAAACCAAATGTCGTTATTAACATGTTATTTATCTTCATTAAGGTTCCCTTCCATCCATCTAATCATTTATTCGTTATTTTAACAGAAAACCATGAATTTTAATACTAAGCATCACTCGAACTTTACTGTTTGTTAAAAAAATAAAAAAAATCCCCATAATACGTATTATGGAGACGATCTACTACTCTGAATAGTACATGATGGCAAAGGCACCACTGCCTGTATGAGTAGAAATGACAGGCGTTGTATGGAAAAAGGTAATCATCACTTCAGGAAAGAGTTCTTGTAATTCATCTCGAAACAGCTTTAACTGCTCAGTTTCTCCCGCGTAGGAAATCCCAATCCGTTTTAAATTCGGTGTTTGTTTCAGCTCTTCTTTGAATCCTTCAAACCATTTCAAAAATGTTTTATTGCCTCGACCTTTGATAACCGGAATCAATTCTGCATTTTTTAATTCCATTACGACACGCATGTTTAAAAAACTGGAGACCACTCCCTTAGCCCGACTAATCCGGCCACCTTTTACCAAGTTATCAAGTGTGGAAAGACCAATATATAGTTTACTGTGAGCTAGTAAGTTCTCAACAACTGGCAGCACTTCTGTCAATGTTTCGCCTTCAAGCGCTAGTTCAGCCGCTTTAATCACGGCAAATGAAAGGCCTTGATCAGTTGTATTCGAATCAATCACGACAACTTTCGACTTCGTTAATTGTGAGGCTTGACGAGCTGCTTCGACCGTCCCACTTAGAGCTCTTGTCATATGAATCGATAAAATTTCACTACCGTCTTCCCCTAATTGATCATAAAGTTCAACAAACTTCCCGATTGGGGGTTGGCTTGTTTTAGGTAAATTTTTAGCTACAGCCATTTTCTCCATAAACTGAATACGGCCTAAATGATCATCATCTGCATAAATGACGTCATCAATCATCACCGAAAGTGGGACAATATGAATCGCTAATTGTTCGGCAACAGAACTATCCATTGTACAAGATGAATCGGTAACGATTTTAAGTTTTTTCATGTTTTTTCACTCTTCCTTTTAAAACAGCTTCTATTCATGTTAAAATAAACAAGAATATTCTATAAGAATAGTATAGCAAATTCAAATCAATTTTTCATCAATTAATCAAAGTTGAGGTGGTTTTATGGAAATGTCAAAAGATAATCGGAATTACCTAATTTTAAATGAAATCTTAAATGCGGTAACTCACGGAATTGCACTAGGGTTTAGTATCGCCGGTTTGGTCGTTTTATTAGTCAAAGGTGCACAGTTAGGTTCTCCTGTTCATATTGTTTCGTATGCTATTTACGGCTCAACGATGATCCTACTTTTTTTGTTTTCCACGTTATTTCATAGTTTAATGTTCACACGTGCAAGGACAGTTTTTCAAGTTTTCGACCATAGTTCTATTTTCCTACTCATTGCCGGAAGCTATACGCCCTTTTGCTTAATTAGCATTCAAGGGTGGCTTGGTTGGACCTTATTTGTTTTTATATGGCTCATCGCGATTGCCGGTATCATCTATAAATCGCTCACATTGCATCAAAAAGAGCCTAATCCAAAAATCTCTACGATGATCTATATTGTCATGGGTTGGTTATGTTTAATCGCCTTTTATCCCCTTGTCCAATCGTTAGGAGTTAGAGGGACTGCGCTTTTAGCTAGTGGAGGAATTGCCTACACTTTCGGAACGATTTTTTATCGCTTGAAAAATGTCCCTTTCATGCATGTCGTCTGGCATTTGTTTGTCATGTTAGGTGCTGGCTTGATTTACTTTTCTATTTTACTTTATACGTGAGAAAAAGATATTTTATAACTTTTAGTGTTGATGAGTGATATTCGTATCATTCTTCAACACTTTTTTATATGAATATATAAAAATGATTCCCGAAATGGGGAAATATTAGTCGATCAAAACCACACCTAGAAAGAAAATCTCAATGGATAATAATACAAGTAAATTAATTGGATTAGCAGACAAAAATCTTACTTTTAATGAAAATTGGTTAGAAAAACGAATCGTTAAAGCAAGAAAAAAACAGTCATCTCTGGAAAACTAACCTATTGGCTAAAATACTGTGAGAACTAGAGTAGTGTGAATGAAGGATCAATCGCCAAAAATGAAACTTCTAAAATGTATGGGATTGTAGTATCTTTTCACGCACTATAATCGTGAGTGTGCAATTAACCGACTCATTATTAAGAATGAAAAAAGAAGACCCAATAGACTGTTTAGTCTACTGAACCTTCTAAGATTCCAATTACTTAAATTTATTTCTCAACATGATTTTCCAAAGAATCGTTGTGTTTTAAGTTTGAATTATACGATTTATTATCTTTTGATTCTTCTGAATACCGCTTAATGAAGTATACTGGACGATTTTTAACTTCTTTAAAAATTTTCCCTACATATTCACCGATAATACTGAGAAATAAAAATTGGAATCCGCTAGATAATAGAATCAGGATAGCTAAAGTTGGATAACCTTTAACTTCATTTCCGAAAAAAAGAGCAGAAATAAACGTATAAATCATATAGGAGAATCCAGCGATAGAAAGTAGAATCCCCATATAAAATGAAAATCGTAAAGGGATATTAGAATTAGAAATGATACCATCAACAGCTAACTGAATAAGATTGCTCATTTTCCATTTTGTTTCACCAGCGAATCGTTCATTTGCTTCAAATTCAACTTCTTTTTTATCAAAACCAATCCACATATATAGTCCTTTGGTGTACCGTTGGGACTCTCTAATCTGAGTAATACTATCAATGCAAAGACGGTCTAATAATCTAAAATCCCCAACATTTGGTAAAACAGGCTCTTCAGATAACATGCTTAAAATTCTATAATAAAGATTAGAAAATTTTTTCTTTAAAAAGGTTTCACCATGACGTGAAACGCGCTTTCCGTATACGTCGTGGTAGCCATTTTCCCATTCTTGAATCAATTTTGGGATAACGTCTGGTGGATGTTGTAAGTCAGAATCCATAATGATTACAGCATCTCCTTTAGCATAATCCATCCCTGCTAACATTGCTATTTCTTTACCATAATTTCTTGACAGATCGATAAATTTTACGCGTGAATCTTTTTGTTGGAGTTTGATTACTTCCTCAAGAGAGTGATCTAAACTGCCATCATTAATAAAGAGGAATTCAAATGTATACTGATTAGTCAAAGTCGAGATTACGCTATTTACTTGAGAGTAAAAAGGCAAGATATTCTCTTGGTCATTGTACATAGGTGTAAGAATTGAAATCATCTTCATCAAAATACCTTCTTTTCATTATTATCATTTATCTAGGTTTGTATCCAACAATATTAAACTTAATATCTTGTGAGACACCGTGATATGTTTTTTGTCGGTTGCTCTGAACGCTACCATCAAGAGGCGTTAAATCATGTCCTAAAAATTCGTAAGGAAGTTTAGGAAATTCAATTTCTTTTAGCCCTGATTCTACATCAGTTTTCATTTGGTGAATTCTTTTATTTTCTTCAATTTTATTTATAGCATGTAAACTAATAAAAAAGAAAGACAAGATGAGAACTAGACTACCAATTATTTTCTTTGAAGGGATTATATCTATTTCAAGATATTTTAGTAATTCAAAAAGACAAAGTACAAGTAATACGTATGAGGTTAAAATATTTCTAGGACCGAACGGCGTCAAGATTAGAAAAGGCGCGAGTAAGATAACTGATGCAAATAAATAAAAGTAAAAAACAATTTTGCTTTCGATTTTTATTTGAGCTGCATTGCCGACAGTTATAATGAGTATAATTAAGAATATTATAATCATTATAAATTCAATCCACAATATGAGCGTGGGGTGTAAATTGTAAGAAATATCTAAAGTTTTACGTATTAGAAAATATGTTGCAATCATTAATGGTACAGTTGATAGGAATCCTTTTTTGTTATTTATTAAATAAATACAAATAGCAAAAAATAAAAGTAGTAAAGCATTATTCTTAACAAATAATTCTGTCCAAGAAGTTAAAAGAAACTTTATAAAATTACTAAGATTGATATTTGATAATCCTCTCATATTATCTTGTGCATGGTATGCTGTATTTGAAAACATAATTAATAGACCAGCAACTGAAGAGAAAAGCCAAGCTAGATAAAGCTTAATTCTTTTTTTGCAAACAAGAGCTATAGTGAGACCTACGATTGCTAGAAAGACGTTAGCGATTGAAAAGTTTTCAACAAAAAATTGACTAATAAAAGAGGTAATTAAGATAAGAATAAAACTCAAATAATTATCTTTTCCTTTTTGAACTAGATAAAAAATCAATAAAATAAAAAATGTAGATATATTATAATTAGCAAATCCAGCTAACCAACCATAAGTTTGCTTATAGATATCTATGGGAATGAGGAGCATTATTAGAAAAAAATATCTAGGTTCAAACTTTCGATTAAGCAACTCATATAATAGAAAAATAATTCCAGTATTAACGAGAGAATATATTATTAGTCGCATAATCATATTTCTTGTAATGAGCATTTCAACTAGATTTCCGATATATCGGCCATTGTAGTTATCAAAACCGTTTCGTAATCTTTCCATTCCTATCTCTCCACCCCAAGCCCAATCATCTCCAGAATGAATAAGCAATCGTCCAATCACTAGGTAGACAATAAATATAACAATTATTTCATAAAAATCCTTCTTATTTATATTTTTTTCTAATTTCATCTTGAAACTCCATTTCTATATATTTTTGAATAAGCTACTTTATATAATTGAGATTAGTTGTATTTTCAATACATGTTATATATTATCACGCTCATGCTTGTGTGTCACGTTAGTTTAATGAGCTTGTTACCTAAGCAGTTAAGTTAGATTCGAGCTGTTACATGATTCTATTTTTATTAGAACATAAAAACTATTGAAAGCAACATTAATTATAGGTAGAATGAAAAAGATAATATGATTAAAGAAAGAAGTGAATATATGAAACGAATTCAAAATTTTAAACACCGTGAAATTGTTAGCTATTTAATTATCGGTGTTCTTACGACTGCGGTTTATTTCCTCGTCCGATTTTCAGTCTTTTCAATCGTGCAATCAGGACTGATATCCGTTATAATCGCCCAAATCGCAGCAATTATTTTTGCTTTTGCGACGAATAAATGGTTTGTCTTTCAAAATCAAGCCAAGGACTTTCAAGATTTGTTACACCAATTCGCCCTTTTCTGTTTAGCGAGGGGATTTGTTTTTCTTTTGGATATTGGTATCACTCTGTTCACAGTCGAGTGGTATAGCGCTTTTTTTATTGACCTCTTGCGCTTAGAGCAACTAGACTATGCAACAGGGATTTTTGCTTTTCCATTTTTAAAAACCTATATCGGTGATCCGGTAACTTTGAACTCCTTTATCTTTGCCTTACTGACACAATTTTTAGCAATTATTATTAATTATGTTTTAAGTAAATATTTGGTTTTTAAAAAAGAGAATAATAAATAATTGATTAAAACTCTCAACAATGGTACTTAGCCATCACTGAGAGTCTTTTTCTTTATCTTCTTTATCTATAGAAAGAAAAATCGGCAGAATATTTTCCACCGATTTCGACGACTATATTTGATTCATTTTGTGTCCATCAACACTATTTGACGAACAACCCAAATATACTTGATGATTTTAGTATACTTGGAGGTCTATCATCTTTATAGATGTCCTGTAATCACTCGCTCCCAAGCTTTACATCCAAATAAGTATCGTCGTGTTATTTTGATGTAGAATTTTTATTTTTTCGTCTATACGTTTCGAAACGATGGGCATATTTATTTTTTTCATCGGTTACACCTTGTTTCCAGGTTCTTAATTCCCATTCATTCCAATTTATTGATGGAAAATACGTATCCCCTGAAAAATTTTCTTCAATAACTGTACGATATAAGAGATCATAGTACGGAAGAAAATCCTGAAAGACGACGGCTCCGCCAATAATCATCGTTGGCTCCTCCTTGGTTTTTGCATAGGCTAATACGTCATCTACACTATGCATCACCGTTACACCCTCTGCTTGGTAGTCTGGATTACGCGTTAATACAATCGTTTGTCGATTCGGTAGAGGCCGTGAACCCATCCCTTCAAAAGTTGTTCTTCCCATGACAATTGTTTTGCCTATCGTCATTTCTTTAAAGTATTTTAAATCATTGGGTAAATGCCATGGTAATGTCTGATCTTTACCGATGACACCTTGTAAATCTTCTGCCCATAACGCTGCTAACATGTTGTTATCCTCCTTTTAAACGGCAATCGGTGCTTTAATAGTTGGATGAGGATCATAGCCTTCTAAGGTAATATCCATCATCTCAAAATCAAAAACCGATTGCTTTTCTGGATTTAATTTTAGTTTAGGAGCCGTTCGTATCTCACGAGTTAATTGCTCTTTCATTTGTTCTAAATGATTCAGGTATAAATGGGCATCACCTAACGTATGCACAAATTCCCCGACCTCTAAATTTGTTTCATGCGCAATTAAATGAGTCAATAAGGCGTAACTTGCAATATTAAACGGAACACCTAAAAAAACATCGGCACTTCGTTGATACAATTGGCAACTTAATTTCCCATCATGAACATAAAATTGAAACATTGTATGGCAAGGCGGAAGCGCCATCGTTGGAACATCTTCTGGATTCCAAGCAGAGACTAATAAACGACGAGAATCTGGATTTGTTTTAATCATTTCAATCACTTCTTTTAATTGATCAATCCATTCGCCTTTAGTCGTTTGCCAATGACGCCACTGATACCCGTAAACTTTCCCCAAATCACCATGTTGTTGGGCAAAATCGTCATCAGACACGATTTTTTCACAAAATTGTTTTAGCTCAAATTGATACTGTTCATTAAATGCTTCGTCCTGTAAGGCTCTATTCCCGAAATCAGTCATATCTGGTCCTTTATAGGCCTCTGACTTGATATACCGTTCAAAAGCCCACTCATCCCATATGTGATTATTATTTTCAAGGAGATAACGGATATTGGTATCCCCTTTGATAAACCATAGTAATTCACTTTTTATTAACCCAAACGGGACGCGTTTTGTTGTCAATAGTGGAAAGCCTTCTTGTAAATTAAAGCGCATCTGATGGCCAAAGATACTTTTGGTTCCCGTACCTGTCCGATCTTCTTTGTGATTGCCTTCTAGCAAAATTTTTTCCCCTAAATCTAAATATGCTTGCTCCAATTTCCTACCCCTTTTCCCTAATCTACCCACTCACTTAAATATTCCCAGCGATTCATTTTTTCTTCAAGCTGTGCTTCCACTTCGCTAATCGCGGTTTGAATTTTCTGTAACTCAGTAAAATTTGAACCTTGATGATTCATTTCTTCTGTTAAGGTTTCGATTTTTGCTTCTAGTCCGGCAATGTCATCTTCAATGGTTTCCCATTCCTTTTGTTCCATATAACTTAACTTTTGTTTCTCTTTTTTCGGTTCAACTATTTGAATCATTTCTTTTTTGGCAATCATTTTCAGCTGTTCTTCACTGGAAGATTCACGTAAGTAATCATTAATTGACCCATAATAGGAACGAATCTGCGCATTTCCTTCAAAAATTAATAACTTTTCAGCTACTTTGTCTAAGAAATAACGATCATGAGAAACAGTAATCACGGCTCCTGGAAACGAATGTAAATAATCCTCTAAAATGGTTAACGTATCTATGTCTAGATCATTGGTCGGTTCATCTAATAATAAAACATTCGGTTGTCCAACGAGTAATTTTAATAAATACAACCGTCGTTTTTCGCCACCGGATAGCTTCCCGATTTTTGTTCCATGGGAGTGACGCGGGAATAAAAATCGCTCCAAAAGTTCCGCAACACTAATCTGAGAGCCGTCTTTTCGCGAAACAGCTTCAGCGGCCTCTTGTAAATAGGCAATCATGCGTGTTTCAGGATTCATCTCTTCATTTTGCTGAGTATAATAAGCTAATCGAACCGTTTCCCCAACAATCAATGTTCCATGATCCAGCGGTAATCGTTGCGCTAAGATATTTAGTAATGTTGATTTTCCGGCGCCGTTTTCACCTGTAATCCCTAAGCGTTCATTGGCTTGAATCAGTAAGTCAAAGTTCGTTAATATCGCTTGTTGCCCTATCGTGAAGTCCCCATTTTTGATTTCTAAGACTTGTTTCCCTAAACGCTGACTCGCAATATCAATCTCAATGTCACCTGTACGTTTGACTTGATGCAGATTTTCTTTTAATTCTTCAAATCGTCCAATACGAGCTTGTTGTTTTGTTGTCCGAGCCTTCGCTCCCGCACGCATCCAAGCAAGTTCCTGCTTAAATAATTGTTTTCTCTTGCCTTCTTGATCTTCTTCGACTCGTTCGCGTTCTGATCTGGCAATGAGGTATTCTTCATAATTCCCTTTATATTCATGAAGTTGACCAAAAGCTAATTCAAAAATTCGATTCGAAACACGATCCAAGAAATAGCGATCATGTGTCACCATCACTAGCGAACCGCGATATTGTTTTAGATATCCTTCTAACCATTCAATCGTTTGATAATCCAAGTGGTTAGTCGGTTCATCTAGTAATAATAAGTCCGGCTCATCGATTAGAACTTGAGCTAGTCCAACACGCTTTTTTTGCCCACCCGATAATTCTTTCATTTTTTTATCTAACTCCTGAATGCCTAAGCGTTGTAAAATAATTTTGGCATTCGTATCCGTTAACCAAGCATCGTGTTCCGTCATAGCTTCTTGAGCACGTTCAAATTCTTTTTGAATCGCTGGGTCATCTCCACTTAGTTGTAATTCTAGCAAGGCTTTTTCATAGCGCCGCACGATTTTTACTTGCTCATTTTCTCCTTGAAAGACGGCTTCTAAAACCGTTAGTTCTTCTCCTATAATATTATCTTGTTCTAAATAAGCAACACGATAATCTTTCGGATAAAAAACTGCCTGACGATCACCGTCACCTTTTTCTCTTCCTGAAAGAATAGAAAGCAAACTTGTTTTACCAGTGCCGTTTACACCAATCAATCCTATTCGATCATTGGTTCGGATGATAAAGGAAATTTGATTAAAAATATCTTTTGTTCCATATGTTTTTGACAAATCAATAACCTTTAATTCTTTCAAAAAAATAGCCTCCTAAATGAATCACTTTCCATTTTGTTTCTTTTATTCTGCTTTATTCATAAACATGTCGTAATAGACATCCATGATTTCTTTTGTGATAGTTAAATTTGGATACCCTCTTTTTTCACCTCGTAATTGTGGAATCACAACGGTTAAGGCAATTTCTGGATCCGAGGTTGGTGCGTATGAAACAGCATTTAAATTTTCAACATCCAATTCTTTTCCATTATCCGTCACTGTCATCTCGGCGGTCCCTGTTTTCGCAGAAATTTCCATTTTGCTATTTTGTAACATCGTCCCTGTTGTATTGGCATCCGTTCCAGTCACAACATCACGGAAGCCATCTTGAATAATCGCCAATTCTGCCGCTGTTAAATCAACTTCATTTAGCGCAATAGGCTGCAGCGATTCTTTCAGTTGACCAAGCTTGCCTTCTTCGTCATTAGCATAGATGGCTTGCACTAAATGCGGCTGTAAACGAACCCCATCGTTGGCAATCGTTGCGACATATTGAGCGAGTTGAATAGGCGTGTACGTATCGAACTGGCCAAACGCCAAATCGAGTAACTTACCCCCATCATAGTTCGCATCGGATAAATACTTCACTGCTGTTTGAATCCCTATTTCTTCTCCTGGCAAGTCAATTCCTGTAACGGCGCCCATTCCGTACTCTGCCATTGCTTTACGTAATTTCTCATATGCCTCTTTTTGTTCAGGTACTGAAGGGACATAAATTTCACTCCCATCATATTCGATTCCTAACAAGCGCAAGGCAATTTGAATCATGTATGAGTTGGAAGAAATTTCTAATGATTTACGCGCATCAATCCAGCGATTTCCACGACCATCTGGGTTGAAAATAGAGGCTTTTGGATTTGAATCTTTTAAACGAATTGGTTGGTCATAAAGCTCTTCGTTCCCATTTAAGACCCCATTGTTCCAACCTGCCGTTAACGTTGCCGCTTTTACGACCGATCCTGGAACAAACGCTTTTTTATAGATTCCAATCGCATCTTCTTGAATCTCTTTTGCTCCGACTTCATGATAATACCCCGATAGCGCGAGTACGCCACCCGTTTTGGGATTAATAGCCACTACGTATGCCCCCGGTGAATAATCGGCAAAGCCATCATCAATGAGTTTTTGATAGTTCTTTTGTAAAATTTCATCAACTTTTTGCTGAAACTCAGCGTTAATCGATAAAACAAGGTTATCACCCTTCTCACCAGGATAGATTTCGGTAATCGCCTCAATTCCACCAGAATAGTTAATGGCAATTTCTTGTTGCGCTTTTGTTCCTTGTAAAACAGACTCGTATTGCTTTTCTAAGAAACTCGTACCGACACGATCATTTCGCGCATAGCCTTTTGCTAAATAGGCTTCAACTTCATCCGCTGGAAGTCCTTGTTGCTCCGTGGAGACTTTCCCAATAATACTTTGCAATGAACTGTTTTCTTGGACTACTTCTCTCGTCCAGTCCATTCCAGTTGAAATCCCAGGCAAATCGCTACTCCGTTCGGCAATAATCGCTAATTCCTGATCCGTAACATTTTGATTTTTGACAAAAATCGTTGTTAATTCTTGTGCACTATTTAATCGTTTAAAAACGGTTGCGACTTTCAGCGCTTGATCATCAAAGGCAATTTCCTCATCTGTCACTTGATCGACAATCGCTTGATATTCATTTTCCGCTAATGCCTCTTTGGAAGCACGGTCCCGAGCAACTTCTAAGTTTTCTTTTCTAGCTAACCACGTATCTTTTAAATCCCTCTGAGTCAGATTCTCATCGATATCAATCGCAATAAGTGTTACTAGCTCTTCAGCTAATTCAAGTAAATCTTTGGCCGTCATATTCAAGCCTCTTGTGAACGTGATTGCTGGATTTGGCTTATTCGTTACGAGAACCTTCCCCGTTGCATCATAAATCATCCCCCGCGGCGTACTTGTTTCAATTTTGCGTACCGAAGAAGCAGTAATTTTTGCTTGGAGACTATCACCATTGATAATTTGTAAATATCCCAGTTGCACAATTAGAGCTACAAATAATCCAAAGATAACAAAGAATAATAAGTTCAAACGAAAAGGTATGTGTGATTTCAGTTTATTTTTGGCATTGTTTTCTGTTTGTCTGGTATCTGAAAACATTTTTTTTAATTTCTGCATGTATTGATTTCCTTCCTTGCAATGTCTACGTTCTATTTTACCAAAAAAATCAGAGAAAAAGGGTGAATTTCACACTTTAATTAAAATTTAAAACACTTATTTTGTTTCACACAATCTTTCGCTAATTCATGTTCCTTGTACAAAAAACCAGATAAAACAATCAATTCCCCCTACCATGAAGATGAATCGACGTGAAACATTTCCATACCCTTCGATGTGTGGATAAGTCGCAAAAAAAAAAGAGCAAAATCAAAAAGATTCTGTCCTTTTCTTCACGGTAGTTACGTATATATTCCTACCAACTAGTAGTTGATTCAACGTCCTGTGTTGTTTCTTCTGTTTCCGATACGCGATCATCATAAAACTGATTTCCGATAAAACCGTTATAAGAGTATTCGAATTGTGGATCAATCGTTAATTCCTCATTCGTCGGTAACTCTAATTGCTCTTTTAAACTATTTTGAACAGTCAGTAATTCTTGCATTCCCAAAATTTGGTAATAAATGCCATTCATTTGTTCATCTCTACCTTCCAACTGCTCTTGTTCAATATTTTCAAAAGCCGGATAGTAATTAGTCGCAATATCTAGCATTTCATTCCAAGTTAAATCAGTTTTCGAATTTTCCTCAACTGCTTTTAAGATTTTTTGATAATTGCTGACGCCATTTAAACTAAGTACTTTAGCAATAATTTTCTCTAGTACTTCGCGCTGACGTGCTTGACGCCCAATATCTCCAGCGGGATCGTCTTTACGCATTCTGGCATAAGCAAGACCCGTTTTACCATCTAAAGTAATTTTACCAAAAGGGACATGAACATTTTCTAAGGTAAATTCAATTTTGTTATCGACTTCAATGCCACCGACTGCATCAATAAGATCACGCATCCCCTGCATGTTGATACTAACATAGTGGTCAATTGGAATATCGAGGAGTTTTTCAACCGCATCCATCGCTAGTTCTGCGCCACCATAGGCATAGGCGTGATTTAATTTATCAAAAGTCACCCCATCTAACATGTCCGCATAAATATCTCGATCTAAACTCACGATTGTTGATTGTTTTTTTTCAGGATTAATCGTTACAACCATCATACTATCCGAACGACCTTGTTCTGTTCGTCCTAGAGCGCCAGTATCAATTCCCAATAACAAAATAGAAAATGGGTCTCTTTCTTCAATACTCATCGCAACATCTCTTTTTTGAGTCGTGCGATTGACTGCTTGACTAATATTGTCCATCATACTATTTGCGTCCCCTAGAACTTGCATCGCATAGATCGTTATCCCTGCCACTGCAACGACCATGATACTTAAGATGGAGATGACTACTTTTTGATAACGTCGCATAACGCACCTCTTTCAACTATTTAGAATTGTCAGAAAAATTTTCCCATATTATGACAAAGGATACAACCACTTTTCCACTTTATAATCAAAATTTAATTTTTCAGAGGGCGTCACGAAAAATTAAATTTTAGCTATTTTAAAAACCTATTTCTAAATCTTTCTTAATTTTTGTCGTTGATATTTCAGGGGTACGACTTAAATAAATAACTTTTGCTGCCGTGCTGTCTTCAATAAAATCGAATTTCCCAGTCCAATCATTTCCCATAATAAAAGTATCAATTTGATATTCTTTAATATCTGTGATTTTTTGGTCCCAACTTTCTTCAGCAATAACTAAATCAACATATCGTATAGCCTCTAATAATTGCTTTCTCTTTTCATAAGAAAAATAACATTTTTCTTTTTTTTTTTGAAAGTTAAATTCATCCGTTGACAAAGCGACTACAAGATAATCGCCTTGTTCTTTTGCCCGACGCAATAAGTTAATATGTCCATAATGTAATAAATCAAAGGTACCATAAGTAATTACTCGTTTCATAATTTAACCTCATTTTCAATTGTTTCATTTACTTTCATCACGATAACAAATATCTTCTAAAATAGCAACTAGTAATGGCAGAATTAGCGGAAGGTTAACTTTTATCATGCCACGAAAGAAGCCTCTCTTATATTTCATCTTCTTGATGAAATTGAGAGAGGCTTCTTTTAATTAATATTTGAATTTTATTTTGCTGCTAAATAAAGTTCATTTACTTTATCCCAGTTTACAACATTCCAAAATGCATCGACATAATCCGGGCGTACGTTTCGATAGTTTAAGTAATAAGCATGTTCCCAAACATCTAGACCTAAAATTGGCGTTAAGCCTTCCATTAATGGAGAATCTTGATTTGGAGTAGAAGTAATTTCTAATTTACCATCTTTTAATACTAACCAAGCCCAACCTGAACCAAAACGAGTGGTTGCTGCTGCTTTGAATTTAGCTTTAAAATCAGTAAAACTACCAAAAGCTTCATCAATCGCTGTTTTTAATTCACCAACAGGTTCGCCGCCAGCTTTTGGTGCCATAATTTCCCAAAAGAATGTGTGGTTAGCATGTCCGCCACCATTATTACGAACGGCTGTACGAATGTCTTCTGGAAGCGCATCGATATCCGCAATCAGTTCTTCAATTGATTTTAATCCAAGCTCAGGATGTTTTTCAATTGCTGCGTTTAAATTTGTTACATAAGCATTGTGATGTTTCTCGTGATGTATGTGCATTGTTTCAACATCGATATAAGGTTCCAAAGCATCGTACCCATAAGGTAATTTTGGTAATTGATAAGTCATAAAATTTTCCTCCTAAATGTTATATTTACAATCTTAAGATTAACAAAGTTTAGCACTTTCTTCAAAACATATGCTTGGGTTTTTTCTATTTTTAGGTTAAATCACTCTTTTATTTTTCAAAAACAGTCGTCTTTCTAGTTATTCTCTTGTCATTGCTATCTGACTCCGTTAAAATGAAGGGGATTACCACTACTTACTGTTGAGGAGCTAGACTATGTTATATCTAACAAATGTAAAACATTCACTATTTAAATTGGATCAATTACAAGAAGCAAAAAAAATGAATCTAGGGGTTGTCATTTTTCATCTTCTTTTATTAAGTTTTGTTTTAGCAATTCCGATTTCTTTACAAGTCATTCAAGTTTTTTCGACCATTCAAGACGATGGAAAAGAAATTGCTCAAAAAATCCCTGACTTTACGATTGAAAAAGGTGTCCTTGTAACGAAAGATGGTGCTGAGGGCTTTATTTATCAAACAGACTCGATTATCTTCACCTTTGACCCTGAAGGTAAACGGACTGCAGATGACATTTCTAAAGATATGTTGGGTAATTTTTTGAGTATCGGACTTTTGCAAAAAGAATTAGTCGTTACTTTACCTGCTACTGAAAATATCAATTCACTTTTTGGTTCGAATCAATTAACGATTCCGTATACTTCAACTCAATTGAATGATTTAACAGGCGAAAATCTGAGAGAACGTATTTTAGAAAACGAAATGCCTTGGTGGCTAGCACCTTTAACATTTTTGATTGCCATTTATCCGGCTTTTCTTTCTCTAATCATTACAATTGCTATTGCAACTCTTTTCGCCAATCTTTTTTCTCGAATGCGCGGAAGATATGATGGTTTTTTAAATAACTTTAAGATTATTGTTTTTTGTAGTACATTGCCTGTTATCATTACTACACTAATCAACTTACTCAATCCGAGTTTTATCGGGGATACATTTATTCTCATCGCAAGCGTCTTTATCTTTCTTTTCTCATTGAATAAGCATTCTGATAAGAAAAAGATTATTTAAAAAAAGATTCCCTTGGTATCCTTTTTGGAACACCAAGGGAATCTTTTTATGCCTCTTCCGAAAAAATATAAGTTGGCTCATGTAATTCTTCGTCATAATCAACAACAACATTATATCCTCTAAAAAACCAATCATCGTTTTTATCAATGAAAAACAATACTCCATCTATTGTCTCTTGAAACATGACGCGTTCTGGACGATCAACAGACATCCCAACAGAGAAGCCTTCATGGACTTGTGTACTACCATAAACTTTCCCGAAAAACCGAATGCCTTGCCCTGGTTCCAGAACAATTTCTTTTTTGAACCATTCTAATACTTTTGGAGTAACTGTCACTTTCATCTTACCGACACCTCTATTTATTTATTTTTTCATCGAGCATATCGACATCTTCTGCTGTTCCAATCACGAGTAAATTATCATATTCTTGAACGACTTCTGTCGCATCTGGCGAGACAACGACTTTCCCGTTTCCACGACGAATCGCAACCACAGTCAAGCCATACTTTTGTCGAAAATTCAGTTCAATGAGTGTTCGATTAAAAAAGCGGGCATTCGTTACACGAATTTCTGCCAATGAAAATTCATCCGATAGTTCAATAAACTCTAAAATATTTTTTGAAACAAGATTATGAGCGATTCTGACTCCCATGTCTCTTTCAGGATGAACCACTTTGTCGGCTCCTATTTTCTCTAACACCCGCGCATGATACTCATTTTGAGCTTTCGCTAAAACATTTGGCACACCCATCTCTTTTAACATCAATGTCACTAGAATACTCGCTTGAATATCCTCACCAATCGCGACAATAACATGGTCAAAATTTCGAATCCCTAAAGATCGTAACGTCATCTCATCTTGAGCATTTCCCACTACTGCATGCGTTGCAATATTCATATATTCATTTACCCGATCTTCGTTGCTATCGATGACTAATACTTCTTGTCCTGATTCTACTAAAGAACGGCAGATACTTCCACCAAAACGTCCTAATCCAATAATGGCATAATTTTGCTTCATCTTTTTGCGCTCCTTTTTATTTTACCAAATGATGTTTAAATGCATAAATCGCCGCTTGCGTTCGATCTTCTACTTCTAATTTCGCTAAAATATTCGATACATGGGTTTTCACTGTTTTTAAGGTAATAAATAATTGATCGGCAATTTCTTGATTGCTTTTTCCTTCTGAAATTAATAATAACACTTCTTGTTCGCGTTTTGTTAAGTCCTCATGCAATTCTTTTCGAGGCTTCGTTGCCTGCTGTACAATCTTCGTCGTCACTTCTGGTTCTAAGACGCGTTCCCCTCTTTGAGTAGCTCGAATGGCATCCGCTATTTCACGGGCAGTAGACGTTTTTAGTAAGTAACCACTTGCGCCTGCTTGTATTGCAGGATAGACTTTTTCATCATCGATAAAACTAGTGACGATTAAGATTTTGGCTGCGGGCCATTCACCTAATATTTTCTTAGTGGATTCAATGCCATCCATTACTTCCATCACCAAATCCATTAAAATCACATCTGGTCTTAAGTCTAATGCTTTCTCATAGCCGATTAAACCATTCTCAGCCTCTCCGACCACTTCAATATCTTTTTGAATCGATAAATAAGAAGAAACACCTAATCTTACCATCTCATGATCGTCAATTAACAATACTTTTATCATTCTACGTTCCCTCCCAGTAACGGTATTTTCACTTCAATACTTGTCCCTTGTTTCGGAAAACTAATAATTTTTAATGTTCCGCCCGTACTCGCCACACGTTCCCGAATATTCATTAAGCCATAACTTCCGGCTTTATTATTCTGGCTACTCACATCAAAACCGACACCATCATCCACAATTCTGAGTAGAATCGATTGATTGACTCGGTGTAGATAAACCTCTAATTCTGAAGCTTTTGCATGTCGCAAGATATTCGAAAGGAGTTCTTGGACCACACGAAACAGTTGATCTTCCGTCGCTAATGGGAGCGCGACATCTTCCATTTCCCACTTTAATTGAATCGTGACTTTCGTTTTCAATTCAATTAATAATTGTTCGATTCCTTCTTTCAATGTTTTCCCCTCTAACGTTACAGGTCGTAAATGAAGGAGCAGGGCACGCATTTCAGATTGGGCTGCATTAATAATGCCTGTCACCACACCTAATTGCTGCTGATAGGTCTCAGGTATCCCACTTTCTTCTCCTTGTTCATCTAACGCAGAAAGTAACATCATCGCTGCAAATAGCTGTTGTGAAACAGAATCATGAAGTTCTCTAGCTAGACGATGTCGTTCCTTTTCCAGAATTTCTTCTTTCGTCACACCATCAATTAATTGCGGTCGACTGTTTAAAAGTTGCAATTCCGATAAAATTTCTTTTAGTTTCATTCGAATCATATAAAAATCGTTATCCATTTCAAAAAGCGTTTGATTCGAAATCGAATAAGGCATACTTTCATCTAAAATCGGATTATCGAAATTTCCACCTGCTAATAAACGTAATTTTTCTTCAATCGGCATTAATAAACGTTTTTGGTAAAAAGAAATAAGGATATAATTGGTTAGTCCTATAATCACTGATAGTGCAAATAGATAAAAAACAAAGGGAATAAACAAAAATTTAATTTGAAAAAGCTCGAGTAACCACTTATCGTGACCTAGCGCCATCCCATATGTAAACAATACGAGGACTAAAATTAAAAATGTTAAAAATCCAGTATATATCGCAATAAAAAATTTAGGGTTATTTTTCATCATACTTGAATAACCTCAACATCTCCGATTAAGGTATTGGCAATGATTTTAATTCGGCGTGAAGAAGTATCGTATTCTGGACTATAAAGCATTAAATGTTCATTACGCATCGCAATTCGGCTTTCGTCAAATACAACCGTCCCTGCAAAAACACTACAATCTACATGAATCCCCACTCCGAGCGGAACTAAAATTCTCGTTCGTCCAAACCCCTTACGAATTAAGATGACATTATCTTTTTTAGGTAAAATCGTATTTCCTAAATCAATAATCGTGTCACCACTTGCAATCGTTAAATTAATATCATCCCATTCATAGATTTGACTACCTAAACGTTTATTACCAAAAAGTTGTTGTTTTTCTAATCGACCGTTTTTATTACGAGGTTCCATCGTTTCGACAATCATCATTTTTTTTCTTAAATGAAACGGACTATTCGACAACGGTAGACCAGATAACTCCAAGCCTGTTAGTCCAATAAAGATAATCGCAAAAATCAACATAAACCAAACGGCTGGAATATTCAATAAGCTAAAAAAGATAAGCGTTAACCCAATCATTCTTTTTATATTTTTAGGTTTCGTCTCTGACACATTGTTTTGAGATAAGACCATCAAGAACAGACCGATTCCTAACATTACGATGACAAGATAATTATTAATAATTTGCCATATCGCTAATAAGGCAAATAAACACTCAATCACAATGAAAAAACGCCATGATTTATTCATTTCAATCCTCCTATTCTCTCCAGTCTATCATACCAATTTTATCAGATTTTGCATCCACCTTTAGACTGAAAAATAGAAAAAGAAGGGTCAAATTGACACCTTCTTTTTCTATTTTTATTTTACGCCAACAATTTTGACAGACATGTCTCCACCAGGAGTAGAAATGGTTACTTCATCATTTAATTTCTTACCGATTAAAGCACGAGCAATCGGTGAGTCGTTAGAAATTTTACCAGCTAATGGATCCGCTTCGGCACTACCGACAATAATATACTCTTCTTCATCGCCATCTGGTAATTCAATAAATGTAATTGTTTTACCTAGAGCCACTTCATCTTGATTCACATTGTTATTATCAATGATTTCTGCAAAACGAATCATCGTTTCTAATGTCGTAATCCGACCTTCGACAAATGCCTGTTCATCTTTCGCAGACTCGTATTCAGAGTTTTCAGATAAGTCCCCAAAACTACGCGCGATTTTAATACGTTCAATAATTTCACCACGTTTTACTGTCTTTAATTCTTCTAATTCTAATTCTAATTTTGCTTTACCTTCTTCTGTCATTGGATATACTTTTTCTACCATGATTACTATCTCCTTTTGCATCATATACTATTCGTTGATTTTATTTTTGTTAGATAGAGGACTGTCACTTCCGCTATGTTAAAATGTTTTTTTTTTAATAAACAAAGGTAACCTTTTGCTTGAATCCACAAAAGATTACCATTCTTTTATTTAAATGTAAACCGTTTTATTGTTTTTCGCCTAATTATTTACATATTGTTCCACAAGGACATTATGTTCTTCAAGCGTCTCCGAAAAGTACACTTTCCCTGTTTTTAGGTCCGCCACAAAATAGTAATAACTATTATCAAGTGGGTTTAAAACTGCTTCAATTGCAGATGTTCCTGGATTATTAAAGGGTCCTGGACCAAAGCCTGTGTTCTTGTACAAGTTATACGGAGAATCGACTTCTAAATCCTCGTAAGTAACTAATTCTTTATGTACGCCTAAGGCATATAATATCGAAATATCTGATTGTAATGGCATCTCGATAGCCAAACGATTAAAGAAGACTTGAGCAATCATTCGTCGATCTTCTTCTTCTACTCCTTCTTTTTCAACTAAAGAAGCTAATGTTAAAATTTCATGAATATTCCAATCACTTGCTTCAATCGCATCCGCGTACTGGGCCATCACTTCGTCCGTCTTCGCAACCATTTGAGAGACAAAATTTTCCAATGTCATTCCCTCGAAATAATCATAAGTTGCCGGGAATAAATACCCTTCTAAACG
This sequence comes from Enterococcus sp. DIV1314a, assembly GCF_051713805.1. Classification (NCBI taxonomy): domain Bacteria; kingdom Bacillati; phylum Bacillota; class Bacilli; order Lactobacillales; family Enterococcaceae; genus Enterococcus; species Enterococcus sp. DIV1314a. The sequence continues at coordinate 2,532,407 of NZ_JBIOQP010000001.1, forward strand.
GTAGCGAACATCTTTTACTTGGCTAACTTCCGTTAATAACGCAGGATAACGATCTTTTAACTGATTAAAGAAGGTTTGGTCTTCCATCACTGCTAGAAATTCTTCTTTCGTGAATGAGGTGTCTTTTTCAATTGCATCCCCAATCTGACTCACATCAAATCCCTCAGGAATGGTTAAGCGGGCATCCGCTTGATCTGCTGCCAATCCACCTTCTTTTAATATCCCACTAATTTCATCAAGTGTCATATTTTGCGAAAGCTGATAGCGACCTGCTTGAAAACCACTCAAATTATTAAATTTAGTAAAGAAATTAAAAATTGTCCCATTTTTAATAATATTACTTTCCTCTAAGATTTCACCAATCATTTTGTTTGAAGAGCCTATTGGTATTTCCACAAAAACAACTTCATCATTCGTACTATCTAATGGTTTTAAACTATCCGTTACATAACGATACGCGGAAAATCCTAAAATAGAAAAAACTAGAATCAAGGTTAAGACAACAATCATAACAATTCGATTAACAATTTTATCTTCATTTTGACGACTTCTTTTTTGACTATTTTTATCGGAAGATTGACTATTAGTGGTCTTCTTATTTGGGCTCACCGTGTTGGCTCTTCCTTTCTGATTTGACCGCGTGAGTGTTGGTTCAGCTTCAGTCTCAATTTCAGGGTCATTCATTTTTTGTTGTTCGTTATTATCGGGAATTTCTTTTTTTAAGGAATTCATCACTCGATCTTTAATCGATTCTTCCTCTGGATGTTGTTTTGACAAAACAAATCCTCCTTACATTCAAAATACTAACTTTTTCTATTATACATGAAATACGTGTGTTTCGGAATATTTTATGTTCTTTATTATTTATTACTAATAAATTTAGCTCTCTTTTTTTAAAAAGTTTCAAATCGTAATTTATTATACTATAATAAGATTTACCACTTATTTCAAAGGAGAAAATTTATGTCCATCATTTTATTTTTATTTCTTATGTTTTTTTCTCGGGATTTGATATTTTTACCTGAGGATAAATTTAATGAAGATTATTTATTACAAAAACAAACTACAAATATAAACGGTATTTTTGTTTTTCTTGTTTTATTATCTCATTCCAGTCAATATCTTAATATAGATCAAGAAATTCATCAATATTACAAAATATTCAAAAATTTTTTAGGCCAAGGAGTTGTAGTTACATTCCTAATGTATTCTGGTTATGGTATTATGCAAGGAATCAAATTAAAAGGAAATAACTATATTAAAAGTTTACCTTCTAAAACTATAAAATTATTTCTTTATTTCAATGCGGCACTCTCATTATACTTTTTATTAAATATTTTTCTCCAAAAAAGTTATCCACTAAGGCATACTTTACTTGCAATAACTAGTTGGACATCTATTGGAAATAGTAACTGGTATATCACAGCTGTACTTCTATTATACATATCCGTTTTTATTTCATTTATCATAGCTAAAGATAAGTATTTATTAGGGATTTGTCTGACATTGTTTCTAACTATTACAATCGTATATATTCAAATGAAACTTAATCGACCTGGGTATACATACAATACAATGATTATTTTTCCTTTGGGAATGATATATTCATATTTCAAAGAATATATTGATAAATTTATCAATAACGACTTAAGATGGTTAGGCATATTACTGTTGCTATACGGAATTACTTCTTTTACTTACTTTAAAAGATATTCAGGTGGTATTGAGTTTTACTCAGTTTGGATTGTAAGTTTTTCATTAATTCTAGTACTTTTCTCAAAAAAAATCATCTTAATTAATCCTTTATTGGAATGGTTAGGAAAAAGAGTTTTTTCTATTTATATTTTACAAAGAATTCCTATGACTTTATTGGCACATTTTAATTTGAATCAACATTATGTTATTTTCTTCGTCTCTAGTTTATTTTTCACATTAATTTTATCTCTTCTTTTTGAAAAATTCTTTATGAAAAATATCGATAGATTTGTCGAGAAATTTAAATATCAGACTTATCAATGAAATATCGCCTATCATCGTTTATTATAACTTAATAAATGATGATAGGCGATACTTATTCATTTAGTCATTATCTATAGCGAAAGCACTTCTTTGACAATACGTTGGGCTGACTTTCCGTCTAATTCATCAAAAAATCGATCTCTAAATTCAACAACTTTTGTTAAGTCTTGTTCTTCAATCATTTCTATTGCTTGAAATAAAGAATCATTATTTGCCACAATCGGTCCAGGAACAAATTTTCTGTATTCATAATAAAAATTGCGTTCAGCTAAATAGTTTTCTAAATCATATGCAAAGAAAATCATTGGTCTTTTTAGCAATGAGTAATCGAATATAACAGATGAATAATCTGTGACTAAAATGTCCGTTACAATTAACAAATCATTCATATCCATTCCACTAAGATTCAACACATGTTCTTTTAAATCATAAGGTACACCTTGTGATTTGCTGACTGATGGGTGCATCTTAATTACTAACACATACTCATCAGAAAATCGTTTAACAAACTCTCTGATATTCAACATCATAGAGAAATTTTTTCTTTCTGCTGGTCCGCCCCTAAAGGTAGGAGCGTAGGTAATAATTTTTCGTCCATTAATTTCTGGATGCATATTTAAAAATTTCGTTTTTGTAAAAGCAAGATACTCTTGATCTAATAATTTATCCGCTCTAGGTACCCCTAAGGGCAACACATTTTTTTCTGCAATATGAAAAGCTTCTGCGTAGAATGGAACAATTTCTTTAGAGGAACAAATAACTTTAGAATAGTTTTGATGTGCCGCCTTTTCAAATGCAGCAGTATTTGCATCTAAACTACCAATTGCTCCGAACCCGAATTTTTTAAAAGCTCCTGCTGCATGCCACAATTGGATAACGTTTGTTTTTTCGGGTAATTTCAAACCATATATTTGACGATAATAATCATCCAAAAAAATAATTTTTGCACTAGCAACATCTCTTAAAAGTCTGTTTTGTGCCGAAAACGAACGATTATTCGCCTTTAAATAACAAAAAACTTTTTCTTTATTGATATTATTTTCAGAAATTTCATCGTAAATCATTTGAAAAGTCCCCGTCATTTTCTCATCTTTATTTGTCATAAACAAAATTTTTGTTTTTGGCAATGAGATTTTATATATGGGAAACAATATTTTACGTAAAACTACTGTTTTGAACATTGTTCCAGCTTTTTTTGTCAGAATCTTGCTTTCTTTTGCAAACCGACGTTTCCCTAAGTAAAGAACTATTGGAGCTGTTGTTTTTAAATGGATACTCCTTTTTAAGGCAATCATTTTTTTGTTAGCATCTTGAATACGTATATTATCTTGTATATGAGCTACTGTTCCAGGTGACATATGTTGAAATAAACTTTTTAGTAACATAATATATTCGTTATATGCTTCTCGTTGGATAAACGTAAATCGTTCAACGAGCTCAGTCGTCAGCATTTGGAAATAAAACATATTTTCTGAGAATAGTTGTTTAGGCATCTTTTGATTCATTATAATAAGTTGTTCAAAAACTTTCTTTTGTGCTTCTGAATCTTTAGACTTTAATATTTCACGAATAGCTGGCCATAAATCAAAACGAATAACTCGATCAAAGTAAATCTTTAACGATTCAATGACCCCATATTTATTGTCAATGTATTT
>NZ_JBIOQP010000002.1:0-9308 GCF_051713805.1 Enterococcus sp. DIV1314a
TCGGTCCAACTTTAGCAGCAATCATGAAGGCAAAAGAAGGCGAAACCGATTGGTTAAATCGTATTATAAACGAAGCTGTGACACGACTTAAACCAAAACATGAAGAAGCGATTGTTAAATATCATAGACAAGTAAATCTAGCGAATGATAGTCAGAATGTTGAATAGTGGATTTTTAGAGATTCTTTATTCTTTAAAAGATAGAAAAATAAATATAACTATACGCCTATTCTTTTAATATCTTTTTTAATATCTTTTTTAAACCTTTTTAAACCCTTTTTAGGGGAGCTGTATCCATTGGGGCTCTAAGGCTAGAGATACCCTAAGGACACCGAATTATCTGAGTAAGGACACTAAATTATCTGAGTAAAGACACCGAATTATCTGAGTAAGGACACCAAATTATCTGAGTAAGGACACCAAATTATCTTGATAAAGACACCGTTGATTTTAAAAAGTGTCTATAGTATGATAGACGTGAGGTGATCGATATGCAAGAATTGACAGTAAAATATAAAAATGAATTAAATACGATACCAATGAGAAAATTTAACACAAAAGAAATGGATTTATTTTTTTCAATTTGCGCTAAAATGAAAAACAAAAGCGTTAGTGTCGTTAAATTTGATTTTGAAGAATTAAAAGACCTTAGTGACTATAAAATGACAGCCACTAAGCATTTTGTAAAAGATTTAGAAGGCGTCTACGATAAAATGTTAGATTTAAAGTATCGCTTCGAGGACGACGAGGGCGTGATTGATAAATTTGTTCTATTTACTAAATTTAGAATCAATCCTAAGCAACAATACGTAGAGATTTCTGTACAACCTGAGTTAGAGTACATTTTAAACGAGCTTTCTAGCGAGTTTACGCAATTCGAATTAAAAGAGTTTACATCTTTGTCATCGAGTTATTCAAAGTCAATGTATCGCCTTTTAAAGCAGTTTAAAAGCAGCGGCTACTATACCGTTAAAATGGATGATTTTAGGGAGCTTTTAGATATTCCACGAAGTTATCGTATGACACATATCACACAAAAAGTTTTGCATCCAATTAAAAAAGAGTTGTCTCAATACTTCGAGCCATTTGAGATTAAAAAAATAAAAGCCAAAAAAGGCAATCGGATTGATCGCCTAGAATTTTTCTTTCATGAGAAAGAACATGATAATACTAAAATAAGCGTACCTATGCATAATTGGCTAGAAGATTAATTTCTAGCCAATTTTATTTCCACCAGGTCCACCATCTTTTTTTATCTGTGTTTTCTTCAATTAATTTAGTGTTTCTTTGTTGCTCATATAGTAATAATTGCTGAAATTGGTCATTTGCTTTTTGTAATTCTGCTATTTGCGTATCTTTTATATCTAGTTGTTCTTTTTGTGACTCAATTTGACTTTTTAATGTCTCTATAAGCTCTTTTTGCACTGATTCGACTGATTCTTTAGTGATTCTGTCTGAATCAACTTCTGATTCAGTGGGGATTGATAAACCTTGTTTTATAAGCTTTAGTGCTGATTCATCGTAAAGCAAAGCTGAACCGTTCTGACTCGCTTCATGAATTGCGTTTGATTTGATGTATCTATACACTGTAGACTTGCTAACACCTAATAAATCAGCTATTTCTTTAGTAGTTCTAAGTGATTCACCCATCAATTCACCTCCGATTCATATTGATTCGACTTATTACTATTGATTGTATCAATGAAAGCGATAAATAAAAAGAGGTTAACTTAATAAATCGGAAGTTTATTGATACTCAATCAAAAATGGAGTAATCTTACACAAGGATATATAAGATGATGTATCGTTAATGAATCATAAAATAACATTCATCAATACTTTTTCTTTTCTAATTCACAAAGTTAGAAAGAATTAAAACATTATAAAATCAAGGTGTGGATGCTCTAATTTTTAATCAAAAATAAAATTCACAAACAAAACGGCTGTATCCCTTGGGAGACGGGCAGGTTCTTGTAATGGTGATTATGTTACCCAAAGCTTTAAATAACATAAAAGTTATATTGATTCTTCTTTTAGTTAAAAATAATATAGCTTTAATAAAATATTTTGTAATAAAAATTATAAAGGTGGAACATTTTATGATGAAAACTATCGATTTATGTGCAGGAATCGGAGGTATTAGAAAAGGGTTCGAATTAACTGGCGATTTTTCTAATGTACTTTCTGCAGAAATAGATAAATATGCAATTCAAACCTATCGGCACTTGTACAACGAAGATCCTTCTGGAGATATTACAGATCGAGAATTTAAAAATAAAATTTTAAAAACAGATTTCAACGTGTTACTAGCCGGATTTCCATGCCAATCTTTTAGTAGAGCTGGTACAGAAAAAGGATTTTTAGATGATACTAGAGGAACTATTTTTTTTGATATTGCTGAAATCATTAAAGAAAACAAACCCGAGGCATTTCTACTGGAAAATGTAGATAATCTATTGTCTCATGATAAAGGAAAAACTATTCAAGTAATCTTAAATGTTCTAATTAACGAACTGGACTACACAATAGTAGGTGTTCATAGTGATAACAATGGTGGATTAACTTGGAATAAAAATTCTTTGATTCGAAATTCTAAAAGTTTTGGTATGCCACAAAACAGACCTCGAGTTTATTTAATGGGATTTAATAATAAAGCATTTTTTTCAAAAATAGAAAAACAAGATATTCAATCTATCCTTGGAGAATTACCCAAAACAAGAAGACGTGGAACTATTTATAATAATTTGAATGATGTATTAGAAAAAGATGTTCCTAAAAAATATTACTTAGCCTCTGGTATGTTACAGACTTTAGAAAAACATAAAAACAGACATAAATCAAAAGGAAATGGATTTGGATATATGATTGTCAATAGTCCAGATATAGAAAATCCGATTTCTAATGCACTACTAGCCACGGGGGGGTCAGGGAAAGAACGAAATCTCATATTGGATAGTAATAAATATGCTGGAGAAACTGTACCAAATAAACATACTCCTATAAATAATGTAGGGATTAGAAATATGACACCTACAGAATGGGGGAAATTGCAGGGTTTTATCAACTATGCTTTTATTGATGATAATGGAGTAGACAATTTCTCTTTCCCTGATACAATTTCAGATACACAACAATATAAACAATTTGGGAATTCCGTTACAATCCCTGTAATAGAGGAAATGGCATATTTTATGTCTGATAAGATCAACTGTTTAGGGGGGATTAAATGATTTATAAAGGAAATATAGGCGAATGGAGTGAATTTTACGTGCTCGTAAAACTGCTAGCTGAAGGAGTATTGTATGGGGCAGATGCCGATTTAAATCTTCAATCCCATTTAATGTATAACATTCTCAGTATATTTACAGATAACAATGAATACAGACGTGTTGAAAATCAACGCTCTGTTTTAATACAAACAGAAAACGAAAATTTCTTTGTTTCTTTTTCTGATTTTGATCAAGCAGCTCAAATTTTTTCACAAAAGATTAAAAGTGTTAATAATAAAAATAACGTTATCCCTGAATTAAACCCTTTTATAGAGAAAATTAAAATTACTAAAATTAAAAAAGACAGTACTAAGAAAAGTGATATCACAATAAAAATACACGATGTGTTAACGGGTTCTGATCCTGTTTTAGAATTTAGTATCAAATCACAATATGGAAAACCAGCTACTTTATTAAACTCTTCCCAGGCTACAAATTTTATTTATAAAATCGAACCTAAAATAAGTAACAATGATGTGCTAAGAATAAATGGTATAAGAAATAAAAAAGGTGGTAAAGTTAATCCCCCTATTAAAATAAAAGAAATTGAATCTTTAGGAAGTTCTCTGCAATTTGTAAAAATGAATAATGACACCTTCGATTTTAATTTAAAGATGATAGACTATTCTATGCCTAAAATCTTAGCAGAAATAATTTATGAAGCTAAAAAAAATAATGTGAAACACATTAAAGATGTTTTTGATTCTCATCTTAGCAATTTATCAGATAACGATAAAAAATTATATGAATATAAAGTAAAAAAATTCCTAATGAGTTCAGCACTTGGTATGGTTCCTGGAACAAAATGGGACGGTAATGATGAAGCAACTGGGGGATATATTGTAGTTAAAGATAACGGAGAACTTGCATGCTTCCATTTATATAATAGAAATGCATTAAAAGATTATTTATTTAACAATGTGAGATTTGAAGAGGGTTCAAAGAAAAAACATTTTTATGGGGATATATATGAAGAAGACGATTGCCAACTAATTAAAATAAATTTGGCATTCCGCTTTATTAAATAATTTGCTTTTATATCCAGATTGCGTGTAAGCTGACTCGCATTCGCTCCTCCTACCCTACGGGCTTCACGGAGCAGCTACTGCCAAGTCTGCTTACACTGGCATTTTATCCGTTCCTACACACGAATTTGTCGCAGCATTCGCCCTGATTGACGCAACCCAAGTTTGCTACCACTGCACTTTAACTCGATTAACACCGCTCGCTCCACAATCACACTCCCCCCCTGCGTTTTTTGTTCAGGTTGGTCTACCAAGCGAGTGGTCACACCCCCCCTCATTGAGCGCAAAAACCGCGCTCTTAGAGGAGGGATTGAAGTAAAACACACTACAACTTTTATTTTCTGAGGGGGGGAGCTTGTCGTTCCTGTTTCGACCTCCGTCGAAACACTCACAACAAGATTGCTACGCTCGCTTAGACCAGAGTGCCTTTGCGCCATAAATGGCGCAACTCGTGACGCACTGCTTCGCACAGCGCCACTTCGAAAAACATCAGACAGACTGCTATCGCAGACTGTCTTTTTTTCACTTGCGCTCAAGCACTCAGTCGTCAAAAAAACGACGACAAAGTGCAAAAGAACAAAATCACAGACTGATAAATCAGACTGTTCAAAAACCGCGTACATACCTATAACAGCGTAGATTTTATAATCTTTTTATAGCGTTGATAAAGCGCTTACAACAAGTTAGATTTAACACAAGGAGGTGTTATTATGTCAGAAAAACAAGCAATCAAAACTTGGAATAGTCGTAGAATTCGTTTGTTGTTTAATCACGACAATTGGGAGCACGATCCAAAGTCAGAACTCAAAAAATTGTCAATGAGTAACGTCAGTCAAGACGTCACTGATGACGATCTAAAAGCTGTCGCAACAACAATCTTAGCACTCGTCACTAACGCAGAAGATGATTCCTATTTGGAAGGAGTCGAAGATATTCAAACATTTGTCATTTTTTAATTTTGTAATCTGAAAATCATCAAATTGAAAGGAGCTAAAAAGAAAATGTCAGAACCAGTCGAAACAGTAAAAGTTGTAAAGTTTTTACGTCTAACGTTTAAAACGAATGATGGCGATCGCACAACCTCAATTCAAATCCCTTATCCACGAGCGGATTTGACCAAAGAAATCATCGAAGCTGCAATGGATACTATCATCAATACAAATGTTTTTTACTTTATGAAAACCGCAAGTAGATTAATTGGAAAGGATTCAGCAGAAATTATCGAACGTACTGTATTAACAACAGACTTCGATATTTCAGCGTAAAAAATGCTATGAATGCATTTAAAATCGTAACATTCCAAAATCCCAGCTACAAAAAATGCGAATCATGTGAGCGTGTAAAAGATATCTTTTATCGTTGTGAAATGCTTGATGCAAAAACACAAACAATGCTTTGCGGTTCATTTGATTTATGTAACATTTGCGGAGAAAACTTTGCAGATATCATAGGTCAAAAGGTCGTAAAAGAACGCAAAGTGGGAGGTTTTTCATTTGACTGAGGATATTATTTCGCAGATTGCCAATTTAGGATTTCCCATTTTTGTTGCATTATTCATGTTACTTCGCTTAGAAAACACGTTGCAAAAATTCAACGATACAATGAATCAATTGCTAAATGAATTCAAAAAAGAAAATAAGTAATAAATTTTGCCAGTCGTTTTTTGAAAAAATTGCGATTGGCAAAAATAGCACACGATAGATTTTTTAATCTATGCCATTTTGAGAGGAGTGAAAAATAAAATTTGGAAAAATTTCTCAGTCAAATGATGACGGAAAACAAAGCCAATAGCACGATTGACACGTATTATGCTCGACTTAAAATCTTTCATGACTTTCTAAAATCGACCGGAAACGATCCAAGAACTCTAACACCTGCGACAATGATTTTATTTAAGAACGATTTATTGAATAAGGGACTATCCGAACGATACATCAATAATATCTTATCCGTCGTCAAAAATTATTTTGATTTTTTAATACTCAATGGCGAGCGAACCGATTTTAATCCCGTATTGGCCCCACTCAAACTACGAGCGAAATACCCAGATACCAAAGTTTTAACATCCGATCAACAGCAACAATTTTTATCTTGGGCTTCCAATTTACAAAAAAATCTCTATGTAGGTTTCTTACTCATGTTATTTGGTGGTTGTCGTGTCAGTGAAGCCTGCAAATTAAAACTCTCAGATATTAGCTTGCATAAAAATGGCGCACTATATTTAACAATTGAAGGAGCAAAATGGGGGAGTGATCGAGAGGTCCCTGTCATGTGTTCCAATGCCGCCAAAATAATATATGAACATACACTTGATTTAGATATTTCCTCTTTACCTGTCACTCGCTGTAGCCCCAGAACACTCCAAACATATGCCACCCAATTCAGCAATATTTCCGGAATCCAAATGTCCTGTCATACACTACGTCATACTTTTGCCACTAGACTCCTGGAAAAAGGCGTTGAAATCGAGCAAATTCGGCGCTTAATGGGCCATAAAAACATCAACATGACAGCTCACTACACACAAAAAGCCAAAATCAATTTTAAATCAATCGCGCCAACCATTTGGCAAAATAATTAAATGACAAGACCTTGCCCTTTTGGAAAAGGGCAAATCCAAAACTTTTGTTAATCAACCCCAACCCCATTCATGGGGCTTTCGACTCGCCGTCTAACGGCAGGGGAATGGTCTGCCATTCCCGCAAACTTAGCGTCTAGCTAGTGGTTTAGCCGTCAATTATCGCTACGCTTGCCATTGACTGCACCGAGATTAGACTATCGTTTACAAATATGAGCTAACAATTAGTTTAGTCTGATATACCGCCAATAAATATACATGGCGCTGTCAACGGTACCGGAAGGAGCGTGAGCGACTGAGGATAAGGAGTTGATAGCTAGTATCTAGTTTCCACGCTAGAAGCCCAGGGGATGGTAAGACCATTCCCTTGCCCCACGGTGGCGAACCGTAAGCCCCATGAGTGGGGTTGGGGTTGATTTTAAGTTTTAGGGTTTGCCCTTTTCCAAAAGGGCAAGGTTTAAAGGAGAGAGAAAAAATAAAAATGAATGTAAATACAGCCATTAATCATTTTGAAAATTTACGAGCGAAAAAAATTACTTACTCGATGTACGGCAGTAGAACTGGTACAGATGGCACTGGTGATTGTAGTGGTGTTTTATATGCAGCGCTGTTAAAAGGTGGTGGATCCACTGAAAAATATCCGCCATCAACGGAAACTTTACATACTTATTTAGTCAAAAATGGCTATCAATTACATGTTGAAAATCGTGAGTGGGTACCTCAGAGTGGCGACATATTTATTTGGGGAAAGAAAGGCCAAAGTGCGTATGCTAACGGGCATACTGGTATGTTTATTGATAGCAAAAACGTGATCCATTGCAATTATGGTCGGAATGGGATTAGCATTGATGATTATGCCATCATTTTTTTAAATAGTGGTCGTATGTATTTTTATTGCTACCGTCTCAAAAACAATAGTAGTAATAATCCAATCACAATATTAGGAGGGAAAATAAAATTGAAAAAATATACGTTGAATGGTCCTGTTAAATTATTGACTAAACCATCTAATAAAGGTAGCCTGATTGCGCAAATGAGAAAAGGCGATATCATCAAGTTTGATAATATTGTAGTCGCTGAAGGTAAATTATGGGCATGCCAACCACGATTAACAGGATATGGTTACATCGAGATCGGCGCAATAAATCCGCATGGTTCTATCACCTAAAAAAGGGAGCGATAATATGAACTGGGTTAAAAAATATTATTTGGATGTTATAGGAGAGGAAGATGATGAGCTTGTCCCGATACCATTTTTTCGAAATGGCATTGTAATTTATGATCATGACTGTGACATCTGCAGAATTCTATATCAAGAACCATTAACCAATATTGTTGCTTCGATTATTTTAGTTGGCGATCTACATGTGGAAAGAGCACGTTATTATTTTGATAAAAATGAAGATTACTGGGTCACTTTAATTAATTAGAAATAACAAAAACAAATAAAATGAGTGAAAGTTCCAGGTCACGCCCCCGGTAACTAATAGGGGGGCGTGATGTCCTGAACAGTGTAACTATTAAGGAGGTTAGATAGTGCAAGATTTCAATCGTGACAACGGTTTGAGCGACTTTTTAAGTGCAAATTTTGACTGGTTGGAATTTACTGTGTTTAAGGATTGTTTAAATAACATCATCGAAAAAATGTTATTGATGAAATCCGCTGATTTTGAACCTTTACCAAAAGGACGATTTGGATACAATACGCAGCTCAAATGGTCTAATGGGCTAGTTTTTATTCTATATAATTCTGACTTTGCAGATAATCCTATCAAAAATGATCGAAATGGCGTTCATGTGATTATGACTGGGCAAGGGTGCCGCGCTTTTGAAGCAAAAGGTAATTTCCGCAAGCTTTTTTATTTAGTACTGGCTGAATCAAAAGAAAATAAATTTACAAGAATAGACTTAGCCATCGATGATAAAAAAGATGAAATCATTAATTTTGATACATTTTGGCATGAATTAGAGCAAGGTAACGTGTCCTCGAAATGGAAGACGTGGGATCTAATTTTAAGTCGAAACCTCGGTGATAATTCATTTAAAGGGCGAACCATTTATTTAGGTAAACAGACTTCTGATATATTTTGTCGGATTTATGATAAAGGATTGGAAAGAATTTCTAAAAATTACGTTGAAATTGAACCAGAAATTTTAGAGTGGACGCGATTAGAGATTGTTTTTAGAAGAGATCGAGCGAAATATTTATCACGATATTTTCTGCAAAATAATGATGAAGGTGTTGGTAAAGTTGCTTTAGCCGTTTTAAATCAATATATCCGTTTTTTAATACCCAATGAAGAAAATACCAGGAAAAGAAGTTGGGAGACAGCGGAGTGGTGGGAGACTTTATTGCATAATGTTGGGAAATTAAAATTAACTAGAGAAACTACTGAGCGGACAATTGAAGATTTTCAAGCTTGGATTGATAGACAAA
>NZ_JBIOQP010000004.1:0-1556 GCF_051713805.1 Enterococcus sp. DIV1314a
CCTATCAACTGATTTTGACTAAAAAGTTACTTCAAACATTCACTGTTCAAAAATATTGAGGAATAAATTTTGGGTGTAAGGCATTTTGAGCATACTTCTCCCTGGATAACTTCCCAGTAAAAAAATCGTTAGATTGTTGGATTAGATCCATTGACTGGCTCGCCTCAGGCGAGCAAAGACCCTGTAGAATTCATTCTGATACACATGATAACTAGATAATTTGAGATAGACTCGTCTACCCGTTTGGACTAATTTCCCAGCAACTTTCAGAAACTTCAATCGAATAGAATGAATGGTCATTCCCTTTTGGACTTCTTCAAAGCCAATCGTTCTTAAGAAGTTGACTAAGTTGTAAGCTATCAAGCTGAGCATCATTCGGACATGATTCTCCAAAAAGCGAGGACTGTCTGTTTTGTCAAAGTAAAAGCCAGCTTTCGCTTCTTTAATGAAGTTCTCCATTGTGCCACGTTTGGCATAGATAGAAAAGATGGTATCAGGAGAAACATTTTCTGATAGATTCGTCACGATAAATTCATGTCGAAAGAGTAGTTCGCCCGCTTCACGTGTTGAGCGTATACACACGCGACGACTTTGTGACCAGGATTGTGCTTGATAAGTGGTCGAGAAGTACTGAACTTCTCGTTCTTCCCACTTTTGATTATCGCCATAAAGTACTGATTTCTCAGCTATTTGACCTAGTCTACGATTATTCTTCAGTCGAATAACATAATGACTCTTTTTTGATTCACACGAATCATACACACCAGGTGTAGCGAACCCGCTGTCTCCACGAACCAAGATGTCAGTGTTTGGTAGAGAGTGATTATAGTGCTCTAATAAAGGTGTGAGAAACTCCTTTACGCCTTTTGATGTATATTGATTTCCTGAACGTAGTTCAGCTTTTAAGAAGTCACCAGTCAATCCGTCAAAAGCTACCAATGGATGGTAACCATAGGTTTGGTAGTGTGTATTATAATTCGTTTGTTCTTGGTGACCAAATGTATCTGAATGGGTCGAATCTAAATCAATGATTAATTCCGTATCATTACGGATGAGGCGTGCTTTATCGATAAGTTCTTGGTTCAAAGCTTGAAGTTCATGGATATTCTCCTCAGATAGTCGATCTAAAAATCGGGAAAGTGAAGATTGAGAAGCGAGTTCTTTCCTATCTAAAACAGCTTTAAACACAGGATCTTGTCTCAGGAGATTAGCTGCAGAATCAGCTGAGTAACCAGCAATTAATTGCATAATGAACTGCTCAAGTATGGATAAGTTGTCATGAGTAAAATACGCTCGTTCGTCTTCAATGTGAATGTGTTGCTTAGCCAGTTCAGAAAAACCAAAGATGTTCATCAGCTCTTTCACTAGGACGAGACCCGAATCACTCGATAATTGACCACCTGTATGAGAAATAGTGATATTTGAATTGAATTTTACTTGGTTTTTGTGTAAGCTAGTCATGAAAAGAACTCCTTTCTTTTGGTTGGTTTAGTCACTTTAACCATAGCAGAAAGGGGTTCTTTTTTCATCACTTAACGGGTGAAGATGAAAAAGTA